>NZ_CP033878.1:0-1314197 GCF_009690625.1 Halorhabdus sp. CBA1104
GGCTCGATGTCGCTGTACTACTCTGAGGGTTGCAAGACCTGCGAGTCCTGTGGCTGGTCTGAGTGCTGAGTAGCGACCGTAGACGGTAGCGGTCCCGGCCGCCCGGTTTTTCCGCTTTCCGAACTGTCAAGCGCCCCGGCTGTCGACATCACCGTATGAGCGAGACCGGTGGCCGTCCCTGTTCCCGCTGTGGTCGCCCCCTCTTTTCGCGCCACTGCAAGTACGTCTGTCCGGCCCACGGCGTCGTCTACGACTGTGCGGACACGTTCTATTGACTCCGTTCGGCTGCTGGCTCAGGAACTCAGCGAGTCCAGCGTCGGGAGTCGATCCCGGCGCTGGAGATGGCGGATCGTCGGGCCAGCCAGGACGAGGATCCCCAGTCCACCTGCACCGAGCAGTAGCGGCAAGCTCTCGCTGGCTCCCGCAAGCGTGAGCGTCCGCATCGACGAGCCAGTCAGGACGCCCGCGGCGACCCACGGAATCTCGCCGAGGAAGGTGCCGGTGACGAACGCGCGGGTCGATACCGTCGAGAGTCCGGCACCGTACGAGATCACATCGGCGGGCACGGGTAACAGGCGGGCGGCGACGACTCCACGGCGCTCACCCACCGCTGTGACGGCCTCGCGGCTTCGCCGGTGGAGGCGACCGAACAGGCCTGTCTCTCGGGGAGCACGCCTGGCCAGGACGTAGGGTGGCAGACAGGTGAGTACCGCCCCAACCAGTGCGACGGGGACACCGATGGCCGCGCCCAGTCCGTAGCCGGCGAGAATCGAGAGAAGCGAGATCGGCCAGAGAACCAGCGGCCGGACGGCATAGCAGACAGTGAGGACGCCGATGAACGCGAGTGGCGAGTCCGTGACAGCTTCGACGGCGGCGAGTACGTCTGTGGGCGAACTCGTCACGGTCGCGAGCGCAGCGACCACGAGGACCACCCCGATTGCCACCGCCTGTCGTCGGACCGCCGGGTGCATCACTGGGTAGTGGGGGTGAGCCCGGCAAACCTCTTGTGGTCGCTGCCCGATGATTCTTGGCGCTCGCGCCCGAATCGTCGACCGTGACCGACAAGCGTGAAGCCGACCCGGACGAACCAGTCGATCGCCGTACCGCTGGCCCCGCTAACCCGGGGATGCCGGCCGAGTCTGGCGGGCCAGATCCCGGGGACCCAGATCCGGTCGAACTCGGGGTGGCGTTGCTGGCCCATTGTGAGGATCCGGCGTTGTCGGTCGCCGAGGCGGTCGATCGCCTAGAGACGATCACGACCGATCCCCGCGTCACTCGCGAAATCTTAGAGACGGCCGAGGCAGACGGGATCATCGAACGCGAGGAGACGACGATCGAACCTGTCGGTGGCAACTACGTCAACTTCGAGCGCCAGATAATCGTCCGAGACGGGGAGTTTACCTGCCAACGATGCGGAGCCGAGATCTCGACGGGTCACTTTGTCAACTTCGATGCAGGCGAACTCGGTCCCTTTGGCTCGTCGTGCATCCGGAAGGTGACTGGTCGGGAGTGATGGCCCTTCGACGAGCGATCACTGGTTGCGCAACTGCTCGACCAGTTCCTTGATGGCGTTGTGCTGTTTTTTCAGCAGCTGGTTCTGTCGGTCGACCGCCGTCGAGAGTTCGTCCATCTGTTCTCGGAGCTCTTCGACTTCTTTGGCGGTCGCAACCGCGGGATCTGGCTCGGCAGATACCTCAAGCGACTCGTCGTTGCGGTCCGGGCTGCCACGCTCGCCGTCGCCGATATCGGTGTCGATGGGGCTGTCGTCGGCCACGCTTTGGCTCGTCTCGGCCGCCGATTGCTCCGTCTGCTGTGGTTCTGTCTGGTCGGGGTTGCTTGTGGGGGGTGTCGCTTCGACGTCTGTCCCGGCGTCCGTCTCGGTCGCTGGCTCTGCCGGGGACTCCGTGGCGTCGCCCTCGGCGACGAGGGGATCGATGTCCGAGCCGAGTCCGAGGTCGTTCCCGTCTGGAGTGGTTTCGGGATCGTCGTCGACACCGACGATACGATCGAGTTCGGCAAGCGTCGCCACGTCGTAGTACTCGAAGACGGCCGTCTTGAGTGTCTCCTCGACGAGGCGTGCGTCGTCACGTGGCGTCTTGATGCGTTGGGGCCGGCCGTCGATCCAGACGACGAGCTCGGTGGCGACGCTCCCCTCTTCGAAAGCCAGGCCCGTGAGATCCTCGTAGGCGTAGGTCTGGAAGTCGTCGTCCCAGACAGTCGCGCCGATGTGCCTGATGAGGCGGTCTTCGGCGATTACCAGTGTCAATTCACTAAACCGGAAGGCCCCGACGACCGACTCTCCAGCAGCGATGACGCCGTGTGTCTTGAGGATCCCTTCGAGCAGGAGCGT
Organism: Halorhabdus sp. CBA1104; assembly: GCF_009690625.1. Classification (NCBI taxonomy): domain Archaea; kingdom Methanobacteriati; phylum Methanobacteriota; class Halobacteria; order Halobacteriales; family Haloarculaceae; genus Halorhabdus; species Halorhabdus sp. CBA1104. The sequence continues at coordinate 2,351 of NZ_CP033878.1, forward strand.
CAGGACGTCCCGCGTGTGATCGCCGGGCACAGAAAACGAACGCGTCCCGTCGACGTAGGTAAACTCGAACGTCGTCTTGCGCCGTCCCTCGGTGAGTTCGAGGCGGTCGGCGTCGTGGGGGAACGCATCGACGCGTTCGTCGCTCAACAGTCCCTCGGCGTTGTAGACGAGCGTCCGTGAAGGGGTCGCACAGACCACGTCCTCGTCGCCGATCGGCACGCCTGCCCGAAGTTCCTCGTCACCGAGTTCCTCCCGGACGAGGTCTGGAATCTCCATGCTCAAGGTGTGCCAGTCCGGCGGCTTAAATCCGCGGGTAGACGGCGTTGGCCGGCACTTCCAGTCGGGCTGTCGAGGGGCTGGTCCTTGCAGCCACTGGCCCGGTTCCGGTCGGCGCCCCCTCCGGCGACTCGAAGATGAGAAGCTTAAAGACTCCCCTTGCGCAATCCAGAAACGCGCCCGGGTGGCTTAGCTGGACATAGCGCCGCACTCATAGGGTCTTTCCACGTGTGTGCGTCTGCATGCCCTCGAGGGTCGTCCCCTCGGACCTGGGTTATGCGGAGATCGAGGGTTCGGAGCCCTCCCCGGGCACTCCTCTGAAACTTTACATACCCACGAAGAACCACCAGTAAGCGGTGCGTTTCGTCATGTCGAGGTCGTGGGAGGTGCGGGGGTTTGAGTCGGGCTGCCGCCGTCCAAGAGCCCGACGTCGAGCAGGTCGTCGTCTCCCGTAGCCAGTACGCCGACACCGTTCACCGGCCCGATACGGGAACCGACGATCCCCGGCCGGCGTGTGCGCAAGCCGGTGCAGATAAGCGACGAGAGTGGCGAGAGGTCTCGCTGGCGTCACAACGCCCACACCGGTCACTCTGCCGGAACCCGGCCTGTTTCGGAGGTGAGTGGTGGTGAGCGAGATCGTCATCCGCGGGACCGTCAGCGACGTGATTGCCCGCGAGGAGGTCGGGCGGTACGTCCTTCCCGACGCCGTCCGGCACCATATCCACGACGGCGAGGAGGTCGCGAAGATTATTCCGGATGGTCGGGCCGACCACCCGATTCGTCGCCTGGAATCGATCCCCGTCGTCGGGTGGGCGCTGGCGAACATCGTGTTCACATTCACCCCGGAACCGTGGGAGCCTGCCCCGACGCCTGAAGTGATCGCACCGGCCGGCACCTTCGACGCCGCCGACGACGGCACGCACGAGATCGTCGTCGAGCTGGTCGTCGATCCCGACGTCCCGGCCGCCGACGGCGGCGTGCCAGTGTATCGGTACGTTGAGTCCGTGCCCTTCGAGGTGCGCGAGGGGATCGACTGGCCGACGCCGTCGTTCGATCGGCCCGGTGTGATGTATCCCTGTGCCCGCTGTGGCAAGTACGTCCAGCCGAGCGAGGGTGACAAGGAGGCAGGGCTGGTCATCGCGGGCTCGACGACGAAGCTCTGTGGCGAGTGTGCCGAAGCGGTCCGTGACTATATCGAGACATCGAACCCATACGACGTAGCCGACCCCGAGGAGTGGCCGGTCGGGATCTCACCCTACCACGCTCGCACACTCAATGAGCGCCAGGAAAGGGGTGAGGAGCGGTGAGCGGCTATCTCGACTTCGAAGCCCCGCCGCCAACCTGTGAGTGCGACGAGATGGACGTCGAAGAAGGAATTGTGCTCGACGTCGTGCGGTGCTCGACCGGTGAGTGTCGGGCCGAGGGTGTCCGTGGCCCGTTCTACCGGCTTTTGAGCCGGGTGCGTGACCCCCACCCGCACGCGGGGGTGGTTCCGATGAGTGACCGATTTGTCCGCGATCTCGTTGGTGTGTGGGCGCGAGTGGCAGTGGCCACGATCCCTCTCGTGATTACCCTGTTCGTCATCCTGGCCGTCGTCTCCTCGCTGACGAGCGATCCGATGTGGTGGTTCATCGCCGGCGTCGTGTGGGGTATGATCCTCGACGAGATCGGCGTTTTACTTCGCCCGTGGGTTCACGGAGGTGACGAGCGGTGAGCCACTACGACGTCGACCTCGACGACGTCGGCGTACCCGTTGGCGAAGGTGAAACGTGGGCTGAGGTTGCTGAGCGGTTGCGTCGCTCAGGAGGTGAACGACAGTGAGCGGCCGGAACCCCGGCCGCGGCGACAGTGAACGAAGCCCTACCTTCGTCCGCGCATCCGAACTCTACAACGTCGAGCGATCTGAGCGTGTCCCCTTCGACTGGAATTCATCCGGCCGAGGTGGTACGCCGTGACGCTCGCTATTGCTTCGTTGCGGGCGCTACCTATTGAATCCACCGGATCCGGGGGTGCGTCGACGTGAGTGATCTCGTCGCTCCCGAGACCCACGGTCTCGGCGCGAAACTCCTGTGGGCCGACCACGGGCTCAGTCCGTACTGGGGCGTCGTCTCCGTCCACGAGCCCGACCACGACGCGGACCTCGATCCTTTCGAGGCGATCGGCGAGACCTGGGATGTCGTCGCGTCGAACCACTGGGAAGGCCAGATCGCCCCGCCCGAGGACGCCGAGGGGATCGACGGCGGCCTGTACGAGTACAGTTACACCGTCGAAGCCGAGGATGCTGTCGGGGACAAGGATGTCGTCCTGCAGTTCCGGCCGGCGTTTCCGAACGCTGAGAACGTCCACAGCGGCGAGCCCATGCAGGGCATTCCCGACGACCTCCCGCGCGGGATCCGCGTTCAGATCATGTCGACGAACGTCACCGCGACCGAGGCGTTGCGCGTCCTGTTGGCCTTCGCCGAGCACGTCGGCCTCAACCCCGATTACTTCGCCGACGATCCGCACGAGTGGAGTCAGGTCTACCAGTACGAACGGTACGTCCGGCTGGCGCGGCCGGTCTCGGAGGACCACATCGTCGGCTCCGGTGGGATTATCGACCGGCTGGCGGACTTCGCGAGCGATCAGTCCGGGCGCGGGGAGTATAAGTGGGACAACGAGGAGATCGTCGGCCACTACCTCTCGGTCGCGAGTGACGCCGATACCTGGGGGATGTTGTTGCCCGACGAGGATCAGCACGGGAAAGCGCTCAAGAACTACCACCCGGCGAACCCTCGCGGCGATACGAGCGGGAGTGATCCGCTCGCGCACCCGAAGGTCGAGATCTCGTTGAGCAACGAGTACGATCCCGACGGGTCGGTGTCCTGGAGTGACCTCGGAGATCTCCAGGCCGAACTCGACGAGAGCATGCTGAACGTGCTGTCGTGGGCTGGCGTCCCCCTGGGGCCGGATGCGGGGGTGTGGGTCGCCGAAGATCCATACTTCGACGTCGACGCCCTCGATCGCAACATCGAGATCGCGTCGAACCCGTTGCCCGATCTTCGGGAGCAAACCGAGAAGCACGTCGAGAGCGAGTTGATCCGCACTGAGATGAGCGACGCTCAAGAAGAGGTTTTCACCGTGCTGGCCGACGGCGGCCAACAGCACTACGAGACCGTCGCCGAGGAGGCCGGCGTTGGGACGTCGACGGTCTACCGGCTCGTCGATAAGCTCCCGTCGCTGATCGAGAGTGACGGCGGGCTGCTCGACTTTGCCGACGACGTGACGCGCCGGCACGTCCAGGGGATCGTCGATCAGGTCCGCGAGACGGCCGACTGGGCGCGGGAGTCGATTCGGCAGGTCGCCCAGGAGCACGACATCCTCAGCGCCGACGACGGGCCGCTCCAGGAGTGGATGGACCGCCACGGGATCCGGCTCGTGAGTGAGCATCCAGAGCTTGAGTTCGAGCTTGACCGGTCCGTGAGTGACGTCAAAATCCGCCAGATCCTCCGGGCCGGCCTCGACGCCGCCGAGGCGTCCGGGCTGCTGACTGAGCGCTTCGAGAGCGCGCTGATCTCTTGGACGGATCTCGACGGCGAAAGTCACCCCGGCCGTCGGATCGTCGTCGGCGGCGACGTCCTCGGTCGAGGCGCGTTCCGGACCCTCGGCTGACGCCCGACTGGGTAGTGGCAACACCGTCCCGTACCCTTTCTTTCGGCAGTTTCCACAACTTAAGTTGTTCTTAGCGGCGCGTTTCACAAATTCGTTTGTGCTTTCGCAGCGGCCAGCCCTGGGTTCGCGGCCGTCGGCTGGCCGGTCGTTGTCGCGCCGCGGGCAGCACCCCTTAGGGGGTGTGCCTAAGGGCACGTATTCAAAATACCCTCACCCCTTCGCTGGCGCTCAGGGGTTCAGCCCGCACCGACAGCACCGCAATACTTCCGCGACCGCCACCGCCCTGGAACGCCAATCTGGCCGACACTCCCCTTACCCCTGGCATCCAAATACAGCCCCCGTCAGCAGCCTCGCGCTCGCGCGCGCGTTGGCACCCCTTCATTCATACTGAACAACACTTCTAAAACCACCCCCGTTAGCAGTAGTCAATCATGGCTTCACGCACACGTGTTAAAGATGTATGCGCCGGGGGCAGTGAGTGAGTGAGTCTACGCGTCGGCTTGCAGTCGGTCAGTTTCGTTGCCCGGTAGACTCACTTCGAGATCCCCTTCGCGGAACTCTTTGGCCCGGTTTGCCACCCACCCTTCGGAGTAGCCGACTGCCTTTCCCGCCTCCGCCTGTGTCCAGCCATCGTTGAGGTGCAGATCCAGGGCGCGACTGACTTTGTCTCGCCACTGTTCGTCACGGTGGGTACTCCCCCCGTCGTCATCGTCATCATCGTCGTACTCCTCGGTCACACGGAACTCAGAGGAGTCGTATTCGTCGTATGATTCGGCGGTGTCGGTGAGTCCCTGGTGTTCGCTCAGTTCCTCCCACGTGTCTTTGCCGCCTTCGCTTTCGAGGATGCGGACTCGGTGTTTCTGCGTTTTGTCGGGTTTCTCGACCGCGAAGTTCGCGAGACGACGGAACTCCTTGGCCGTCTTCGTCCGCGTGTGGGCGACCATCATGACGCTGCCCTTCTTGGCATATGGGCCGTGTTCCTGCTGGCGTTTTCGCACCATCAGACACGAGTTCGAGAATGATTCGGCCTTTTTCGATCCCGTCCCGAACCCGGAGAGGTCCTGTGCCACCTCGTCGATGATCGCGAGGACTGGCCCCTGACAGGACGCCATCGCTTCCAGCATCTCCTGGTCAGAGTGGAAGGTGTCGTCAGCGCCCGCCCAGTCGATGTTGGCGATGACGTGGCCGCCAGTGACCGCTTTCCAGACGTTCGCCGTGTCGAGCATCAGCGCGGTTTTCCCGCTGCCCGGAGTTCCGAACACCAAGCCGATCGTCCCCTCGTAGGAGAGTCTGTCGGCGAGTTCGACGAAGAACTGTTCTTTCCGCTCCTTCTGGTTCGTGAGGCCCGTAACCTGTTTCATCTGGCTGACGTTGCCCGCCCGGACAGCCTCGTCGATCGCTTCGGTCGCGGCGTTCGCCAGGAGTTGCTGGCCGATGGCCGTTTCCTCAACCGGCTCGTCAAGGATTGAGTCGTAGTGATTCAAGAGTGCCAGCAGGTCAGGGTCATCGACCAGACCGGCAAAGTCCCGGACGTGGTCGCCTGGCTCCTCGCCGCGAAGCGTGGTCCCGAGTTCCGCGGCCGCGTAGGCCGACACGTCACTCATTGGCGACCTCCGCGAGGAAGTCCATGTCGGCCATGTTCGGCGGCGACTCCCGTTCGTCGGGACTGTCGCCGTTGTCGTGGCGCTGGTCGTCCTCGTCGACGGTCTCGATCGCCTCCTCGACGCTGACCCGCTCGGGGTGGAGTTCGTCGGGGATCGCCTCGTCGACGACCTCGGAGATCGGGCGGGAGTCGCCCAGGTCCGGCGCAACGTGATCGTCCAGGAGTGCCTGCTGGGCCTCGGCCCGATCCTTGTCCAGCTGGCGGACGATCCCGCGCAGGCGTCGGCGCGTCTCTCGCGCCTTGGCGACGTCCGGTTCGAGGTCCTCGCGTAGCTCGCGGATCGCGGCCAGTGCGTCGTCGACGGTCGGCGGCTCGGCGAGTTCCGACGCGGGCACGGTCTCGCGCCAGTTGCCCACGGCGACGTTGTGTTCGGGGTCGTACTCGCGGACTTCGTAGACGCGGCGCGGTGAGCGGTCCCACTGGTACAGGCTACCGACGACGCGCATCTGGCCGAACGCTTCCTCACTCAGTTCGTAGATCGCGCCCCCGCCCGCGTCATGGGCCTGGAACTCGACCAGCAGGATGCCCTCGGGATCGGGAATGAGTTCGAGGATCTTCCGGGCGGCGTAGCGGCCGGCGATCCCTGCCGCGACGACGACGATCGCCGCGGCCGGCCAGTAGTTCGGCACGTCGACGTCCGGGAGGTTGCCAGTCGCCGCGAGGAACGCGCCGATGCCGAGCAACAGGTAGAGGCCCTTGCGGTTGTTGCCCGCGATCTCGCGAGCGGTGGCGGCCGGCTGGAGGATCCAGCGCGGGACGCGGGAGTCGTCGCTGTCGTCGTCGGTCATGCGAGGCGCTCCCTCCGTTCGGCGTCGCCGCCATCCTCGTGCTCGCGAGCGGTGAACGCGAACGCGAGGCCCGCGCCCGCGATCGCTGCCGCGCCGATCAGGATGCTCGCCGTCCCGAACGGGATCGGAGCGCGTGTGCCCGGATCGCCCGCCTGAAGGACGAGTGCGTCGTTGTTTTCGAGGGATTCCGGAGTCGTTAGCTGGACCGCCGCAGTACCTCTGTTTTGCTCGGCAGCGATGTCGATCTCGGTTTTCGATCCTGGTACCAACCGGATAGTCTTGAACGAGATTTTTGTTGAGCCGGCTGAGTCGAGTTCGATCATCTCTGTCATCGTGACCGTGGTGGGCGTCGAGCCCCGCCAGGTCGCCGTGACTGTCATCTCGCCGTTGTCATAGGAATAGTCGTGGACAGCAAGGTCGCCGAGTTGGTTCGTAAGGTCGGTGTTCTGTTCGGTTGCATTGTCGCGCTCACCAGGGAGTTCTTGGGCTGTCGCCGCACCCGCGCACAGTACCGCGCTCGCGAGGACGGCCAGGAGCAATACCAGTGTCTTGTGGGTGTCGTGAGTCACAGCCGAGGATCGACCGTCTGCGGGTAAAAGACAGGTCGGCGTGGTGTTACGACGTCGCGGCGTTCAGGCCAAACAGGCCGAGAATCACGACGACGGCCGACCCCACGATGCCCATACCGGGGAGCGTCGGGATCGACGGCAGGCCGGGGATGTTGATCCCGCCCCCGCTCGCTGCCTCCTCAAGTTCCTCGATCCGGTCGATGATCTCCTGCTGCTGTTCGGACATCTTGTCCCACTCCTCGGGCTTGATGTAATTGTCGTCAGACTGAGGCTCGCGGTTCTGCTGGATCTCGACCTCGCCGCTGCCCTCGATCTCGACGATCTCGAAGGGTTGATCGATGGTCTTCGTCTGATAGGTGTCGGGGTTGTCGCCAGCGTAGACCCGACGGATGCGGTTGACATCCGTAATCAGCGAGTCGAGTTGGCCTGAGAGATCCGCTGCCCAATAGGTGTCCCCCGAGTCGTCGGTCTCCTCGGTGATCTCGGAGGCGTTGATCGTCGCGCTCTCGCCCGCTGCTGTCTCGATAACGTAATCGTACTGTGACTTGATGTCGAGATGCTCGTCTGTCGTCTTTGGGTCTTGAGTGAAGCGAACCTCGCCGCCCTGGATGCCGTACTCGCTATCGTAGGCGTCGTACGGCTCGATGTAGGTTTCCGGGCGGAACGCCATGTACCATGTCTCGTACAGCGCGTTCCCCTGGTCGTCGGTGGCGTTCGGGTCGATCTGTGTGCCCGCCGAGAGTTCCGAGACATTAGTGGTGTCAGTCGTCGCTACGAAGCCTTTCATCGTCGTGCCGTCAGACAGTCGGACGGTGGCCTCGCGGTCGTAATCGCCGGGGATGTTGAGCGCGACGAGGTTGCCGATCGCCTGCGCCCGCGACGAGTTCTGGCCGATCATGTTGGCCATATCCGTCGCACTCAGGTACTCGTCCGGCGAGAGTTCGCCGGTCTGGATACCGTCGTAGGTTTTGTCGAGCCACAGGGTGATGTTGTCGATCACGTCATCGAACGTCGATTGCATCGAGGTCCAAATAGAGTGCCAATCGTTGTAGCGCAGATATTGGACCTCATTATGGGGGATGCGTGGATTTCCCAAATCGTATTTTTCGGCGTTTGTCACGCCCCACCATCCACTAGTGTTATGATGCTCATTGTTGTCATCTTCGACCTCAAGACCAATGTGGATGGTCTTGATATCAAATGACTCACCCGACCGGAGCGTTGTGGAGTTCGTACCCGTGGACGGAGACCCAGAAACGAACCTGTCACCAGAGCTTTCGATCGAGTCCCAATTGAAGATGTTACTGTGAGAGAGACTATCGTGATTGTCGAGCTTCGACAGGATGTTTTCAAACTCCCGTACCGACTCATTCCACGACTTAAGCAGGTTTTTCTCGACCGTGGTAAAGTGTGAGTTCGCGGCTTGTTTGCCGGCCGAGATCGCCTCGTCTTTCGTCGCGCCCGACTTGATCGCATCGAGCGCCGCGAGTTTGGCTTCGCTGAGTGACGCTTCAGGGATGTACTGTATAATGTTTTGATTGTCGACAATGGTGGACTGATTGACGCTCTTGCGCTTCGCGAGCGTGTGCTTGATATCCGTTCGGAGTAGATCAGCCGAGACTCCATCCGGCGGATCGTCGGCTCCAAGGATGCCGATCTCGTCGAGTGCCCACGCGCCAGCCATCATTCCGCCGAGGACGACCAGCGGGTTCGCCGCTGCCTCCCCGGTCGGTGAGACGGTATCGAGATCGAGTGGGCCGACCTCAGCGCCCGAGACGACAGCAGCGCCAGCCGCCGCGCCAGCGCCTGTTTTGAGCAGCGATCGGCGAGTGAGAACAGGGCCACCCGCATCCGGGGGCGGGGTCGTGGACTGATCGGCCGCCATGGTTAGACCCACCCCTCCTCGCGGGCGTAGTAGCCCCCGCCAACGAGAACCAGCACGCCGACGATTGCAACCTTGGGATTCTGGCCAGCGATGTCGCCGCCGATCAGGCCCCCACCTGACGTGCTGCCGTCACCAGCCTGGATGTACACCGCTTCGTACGCGCTGCTCGGGCTGGTCGCGACGGTGACGGTCAACTCGCCCTCGACGAGGCCGTCGCTGGCAGTAAACTCGCGGGTCTGGAGTGTCTCGTCGGACGCGTTGGCCGTGTACGAGACGGAGTCGTTGAGCAGTTCCGACCCAGTGGAGTCCGTCACGTCGATCGTCGTGGTCGCGTTCTCATTGCCACCGAACTCTACGTCGACGGCGAGTGTCTCGTTGGCAGCATCGTCGACGGTGACGGGTACCGTCTTGACGATCGCCGTCGAGTTGACCGCGACATTCGCCGCGTCGGGCGAGTCGATCGCAATCGAGAGGTCCGTATCCCCGTCAGCAGCGCCAGGGTTCAGCGACGCCGTGACCGGACTGATCGAGGTGTTCCCCGAGACGGTGGTCGAGTCGTAGACGACTGACCCATCCGTAAGTTCGACCGTCGCCTCGGTACTGGCGGTGAAGTGTAGCGAGACTTCGATCGATTCGTTCGCGGGATCGTCGAGGCTGACGTTGTGAGTCGCGACGCCGGCCGCCGAGGCACCCATCGTGATCATCATGACCCCGACGAGGACCGCCAGCATGACGGCCGCGAGTCCGATACCGTACCGCAACCGCCTGCCGTATGCGTGATTGAGTTTCATGGATTACTCAGTTGATGTAGCTCACGAGCAGGAAGCCCGTACTCTGGACCGTGAACGCGATGAGGGCGGCTGGCATCTGGGCTAGCGTGTCCGCGAACGCTGGGAACAACGGTGGGGCCAGAACCAACCCGATCGTCGCGTAGACGATCCACAGGTCGATACCCTTGGTATCACTCAATGGCGCGTCCCGGTGCAGGAACACCGCCAGTAGCGAGCCGATCGACGCGAGGCGACCGAGCGTGATGCTCGCGTTTCCCAGCTCCCAAATCACGTCGCCGGCGTCGATTATCGGGATCACGGTGGATTCGACGATTCCGAGCGACGTCGCCGTGCCCCAGGAGAACACGACGATCAGCAGCATCTCCCAGTCGACATCCATCCCCTGGGTCATGGGTTAGTCCTCCAGGGGTTCGGCGCCCTCGATGCCGCCGTCCTGGACGAGGTCGGCCATGTCGATGAGGACGATCGCGCCGGCGATGCCGACCAGGAGGTAGGCGTACCCGAGCATGTCGCCAGTCAGCCCGACCTCGACGAGGAGATCGAGATCGGCGAACTCGACGAGGCCCCAGTTGAGCGAGCCGACGCCAGCCAGCAGCACCGCAAGGAGCTGGATCAACGGCTTGTCGTCGGTGATCATGCGACCACCCCGCTCGTGGCTGCCGAGATTGGTGCGCAGGTGGAACAGTACTCCGTGCCGAACACCACGACCTTGAACCGGTTCAGTCGGGTGTCGCAGTTGTTACACTGCATGTTCGGGCGTGCTGACTGGTCCGGTAAAAGTGAGGTCGGCGTCGGGGTTCTGCTTGGGAGTGTCGTCCGAAACGACTGGCCTGAATTAGATCTAATTATGCGTTCTTCTTGTTCACAGAGTAGTACCTATGCGTTATCTGTCACATCGCGCAGTGAACTACCAAAACTCATGTGTTAATTCCAAACGTTGATTTTCCTACTACTAGAATCTCGCATAAATCCCTACTGATGATGCCAATTCAACCCCTCTTATTCGATAATCTCCCTTCGATAGACCCGATATCAATCTTAAACTTACTCTTGATTAGTCTAATACTTTTGTATCGTATTTTGCCTACCGGACTCAGCGCCTTTCTACAAAGATTTTGGATGCTAAAAATGCGGAACACTCTACTGATTTTTTGATTCAAAATTCGTCTCATACTTCTCATGTTGTTTTAAGAATAAAACTGCGGGTGTGGTTGCCAGGTGATAATAATCCAAGAGATATGAGTGAATTTTCTTTGGATCCAAATCGGTCACCTGTGGACTATCTATATCCCTCACGGTCAGGAACATCCAGATTGCCCGCGATCGCTTACCGTGTGGAAGTTGGCCCGCTTGATTTTACACGCTTTCGAACGCTCCCACCACATGTTACTATCTGGTCCGCCACTACATACCCTATTGCACGTTCAAAATCAATTCACCAGACGACGCGGTCGGACCTGAATCTGACCCAGCAGTGATGAGCCGGACCTAATTGTTACGTACAGTCTGATATATATGACTGAAAAAGCCAGTATTCTATCCCGATCAGTCAGGATTTAGTCACGAATGCGAGCCGCCTGAGAGCGATGCCTCTCAGGCGGCAGCATCCGCGTGAGTGTCCAAACCGGTCAGATGAGTCGCCCTGGAGATCGTATCAGTCCCGGTTTGTCGTGGCGGTGTGCGGTCAGTGACGCTGCAACCAGCGCGACCGCTGAGAGAACGACGTGGGTCTCGACGTTGTTCTCCTTGCGTGCGCGGACGCGATCAAGTCCAGTGAACGACTTCAGTCGAGAGAACACCCGCTCGACACCTGCTCGCAGGTGTCGATGCATCCGCTCTTTGATCGCTTGGAAAATGTACGTCTCCTCGACGCTCCCGGCCTCAACACCGTAGTCTTGGAGAAGTTGCTGTGGGAGCTCTTCCAGTGCTTCGTATGGACTGTCAAACCCGTCATCGCGTTCCTCGAACAGTTGCTTGATGTCGTCTCTGATCTTCTTCAGAGACGACGAGCGGCGTGGATTGATTGCCGTCAACAGCGGACAGTCTAGCTTCTCCTGGCAGAACTCGCGGTTGCCCTGACTGTCGAAACCTGCATCAGCCAGTGCTGCCTGAAGATTCTCGGTGTCGTACCGCTCATCGAATTCCTCGATGAGCGGTTCAAACGCCACAGTGTCGTTTCGCTTGCCGGTCTCCATCGTGATGGCGACCGGCAATTCACTTGCGGCATCGACGACAAGAAACACCTTATACCCGTAGAACGAGCCCTCGTGTTTGCCCCAGCTTGCACCTTCAACGTCCCCGTTTTCGATCTCCTCGCGTGTATTTGCCCAAGCGGCGATGTGCGTGCCGTCGATCACGACGAACTCGCCAGCATGATCGTGATCGGCGAGCAACTCGCCACACATCGACTGGAGACAGTCACGAAGTTCCTCGGGTTGGAGTTCGTCGAAGGCCCGCCAGAGGGATGTCCCGTCGGGGACATCCCTCTGGCTCGGTGTACTCCAATGCTTCGCGGAAGGAGTGATTGCGACGAAGGCGGCGTTCGAGGGCGTCAAACGAGTCGCCCTCGAACTGCCGCAACACGAGTGCAGCAGCCCGTTCCGGCGCGATAGACTGGATCTGTGAGACTGCTACTGAGAGGAAGGTCGCAACGAGTTCGTCTCGGTAGAGGTAGCCGTCTTCAGCCGGATCGTCTGGCGTGACATCGGTGGGCTGGTCTGTTTCGCGCTGGGTCAGCTGGTCGTCCCGTCGGGACGGCCACCTGTGGACATAGACGGTAGTATCTTGCCAGTCAGCGGCGTGAATCTCGCCTTGTTCGGCGAGTTTCTGGAGTGGCCGGTAACAACGGCGACCAAGCAAGTCGTTTGCTTCGGGAGCAGTGAGTCCAGAGGGACGGCGGAACGCGAGGTGTTTGAGGGTGGCTTTGGTGGTTTCTTGGCGGTGGAAGACGGCTTCGCCGTCATCCACCTCTGGCCGCCAGAAGCCGTCGTGGGTAGAGCGGCGGCCGACAACGTGCTTGCTGGCGACGTATTCGCTGTTGTGGTTCAGAGAGGTGTAGAAGGTGTCTTGAGCGGCGATTTGGGTGATGTACCACGCCGGCACGTCGGTGCCGGCGCGGAGTTCGTCCTTAGATGCGACTTCACCGCGGGTTCGGAGGTACTCACGAACGGCAGCCTTATGAGAATCAACCGTGTTCTGTCCAGTGTCGGATTCGGTAGTGGACATACCTTGAATCCGACTTCCTATCTAGTTAAAGTGACTATTTCTATCGTTAGTGACCGCTGTGCGATAAGTCTGAGCTAATCTCGAAACCGTGCAACGGGCTACTACACTTAGAAAATCAGAGACTACAGAGAACGGTCTTACTGAAGTCCATTTTGGTTCATCAGAGAATCCCATGCAGGTGCATTCTGACGAGATAGAACAACTTCGAGAAGACTATCAAGAAATCATCAATGAAGGGCCAAAAAAGGAAAACCAACCGTTGCCGCCGTATGTTATCCCACTAGATGCAGAAAAAATCCGTTTGGAAGTACAGCAGACAGGTGAGATATACGAACTTGTTCCAAATGATGGTTCTTGGCAAGTGGCCTCTAAGAGAAGACGTTCAATCAAAATCGATGGGAACGAATATTCGATCGAGAAGAAGAGGAAGATATCTTTGTTAAATCTATACTATATGTTGAGGTATGATCTTCTGCACAAGATATCCAGTTTCCGTTTTTTCCGAGAATAGCTGAGAGTACCGTCGCGGGACAACGTGGTGTTTTTGGATCATACTGAGTTCGTTTCGCCACAGATGAAGCACTAATCCCCATTTACTCACCCCCAGACGTCGTCGGCCTCGTCGGCCAGCTGTCGGCCAGTGTACTCGATGTAGGCGTTCGCGCTGGACAGATCGGCGTGGCCCATCGTCTGGCGGATGTACTGGGCCGTCGCCCCGTTCCGGGCGATCAGCGTCCCGTAGGTGTGTCGGAGGACGTGTGGCGTCACCTTCTTGCGGATCGTGGTCTCGTCGGCGACGCGCACGACGCGCTCGTAGACCGCCTTGCGAGTGACGCCCACGTCGTCGTTCCGTTTGAAGAACTCCCGGAGTACTCGGAGGGTGTCGGGATCGCGAACGGGAATCGTCCGGGCAGCGTGGACGGTTTTCGGCGTCCAGTCGCCTTGCTCGCCAGGGACGCGGACCTGTTCGTTCTGCCAGTCGAGCCAGTCGCTCGTCAGGTGCGCGAATTCGTCAGCCCGCAGGCCCGTGTGGGCGAGCGTTCGCACGGTAAACTCGTGAGCGAGGTCCATCCCGGCTGCGGCGTCGAGCAGGCGATCGAGTTCGTCGTCATCGAGCGGTTCGCGTATCCAACTCATGTAACATCCACGCCGAGACTGTCCGACCGAGGTAACAAAAGACAGGTCACCCCCGGCTTGATCACGGCCAATCGGTGGGTGGTGGGTAACAGTCGTGTAGCACTGTTACCTTTTCACCGGGCTTGAAATACGTGCGCCCAGAGGATCGGGTACGTGATGACGGTCCAGGAGTATATTCAAGAGAACCGCTATGCGGACTCAATCCCGCGCCGGACGGCGGCGGTCCTGGGGAAGTTCGCAGTTGAGGGGTTTATTGTCGGGTTCTTCCTCTTGGTCGTCGCACTGTTCGTGACATGGCTCCTCGATCTTATTCAGTTTTCACCTGAGGGGGTGCCGACAGGTTGGCAAGCGCTCTGGGTCGGCTTTGTAACCCCTGGATTCCCGCTGTTTTGGTGTTACACGTCCGACGAGCCATAATTCAAAAACGCTGTCGGCGGTGAAACGAGTTCGTCGAGGACGTCGGCAGGGAGAACATGGAACACATCCACGAACTGGAGGACTGCGATTGTACCGCGACGTACCCAGACACTCGGCGAGAAATTCGGTGCGCGGCGATTGAGTTCGTTATCCAGTGCAGGAAGCCAAATTGCCGCCGCAATCGCGGCCTCAGGCACGATTGGTTCGATCCAGACTGCGGCGAGTGCGGCGAAACCGAGCAGCCAGGTTTGGGCGATCGTCAGCACGATCCCAACCGCGACGGCGAACGTCAGTCCATCGTTCTCGGCGAATCCCTGTTCGAATGCCTGAGATGCTTGCTCCTGGAGAGTTGAGTGGTTCGCTATGAAGATAGCCGACAGGACAATTTCGCCCACCAGGGCCAGGAGAACGTAGCCGGCGGCGTGTGGAGCGACGAGAAACGCCAGAAGGACCACCGGAAGCGAAAGGAATCCGTATACGACTGACCCGCGTGTGGCGTATAGAGACACCTCTCCCATCGCCTGCGCAATGATGACCGGAAGGGAGTGTTTCTCGCTCGTTGCCATAGCTGAGCGTTATCGGGCCGGACTAGTAAGTGTGTTCCCGGCGGTAGCGAGATTGGATCTTTGTGAATGGCGTCCCGACGCCAGTCTTCTCTCGGCACCTTTTATTGACTCACCGAATGCATCGCCTGACATGACGAGGGGAGACCGATTGGTCGCCGGCGGTCTGATGGTGTTCGGACTTGTGGCCGTCATCGGTGGCGGCGTTGGACTCATGGAAGGATTCACCACCATGCAGGCGATCGAAGCCGGCGGGACACTGGCGCAGGCGATCTCGATCGAGGAGTACAGCAGCGCACAGACGCAATTCAAGCTTGGCCTCGTTGCAGCGCTCAGTGGATTCGCGTTCATCCTCATTGGGGGCTTCGGCTGGGTCGGTGAGACGATCAAGGATCTCGCTCGCTCGGAGTAGCCAGCCAGTATCACGCGGTCGGCTGTGCTTCGCGACCAGACGGGTGCTTGTCGTCGAGCGCGTGCGGTACTGCGGGCGCGCGTGGGGTGGAGCCCTTGATCTCACTCGGCTTCGGACTCGTCCTCGTCGGGTGCCGTGGCAGTGGCGACCGCGCCCTCGATGCCCCGAAACAGGCCGTAGACTGCCAGGATCAGCCCCAGCACGAAGAGCGTGCCGAAGACCAGGAACTCGTCGAGGTAGGTGGCCGTCGTCGCGCCGTGGTACGTCAGCAGTGCAAAGACGATCCCGGTGACGACTTGCAGCGTGGGGAGGGCGTGGGACATGGCATCCTGTTCCCTGAGGATCGAAAAAGTTGGTTGTGCTTTGGCGACGTGTCGTGTGGTTACCGCTCGTGGGTGTCGGTCGGGCCGTTCCAGGTCGGATCGAGCTGGGTGTCGAGGGCGTCGTGGGGGAGGCCCTGCTCGGTGGCGAGGCGATCGGCGAGTGACTATCGGGCGTGAGTGGTTGGGGGATGAACCGCGGGTGCCCCGTCCTGTTATCAGAGATAGACAATTCGAGTAAAAGGTTATACGCCACGCCTACCACAGGTCGGGGACATGGGTCGAAAAAGACTATGCCCTGCTCAGATTCGTCGTCCCTCGATGGCACTCCCTTTGCTGGACCAAACACGGTTTAGCCATCGGAAAAGATGAGCGGAGAACCACTCGACGTAGATTTCGAGAAGCAAGACTCTGGTGCAGAGTTCAACGGTGACGTCCCGACGAAGCACATCTTCGAAGAGAACTACGACAACTATTACGAGACGTTCGTCCGAGAGGTACTCCAGAACGCTAACGACGCGGGATTGGACAACGACGACCCAGTCCGCGTACGATTCACCTTCGAGGTTCTCTCGGGTGATGAACTGGACGACTTCAAGGAGACGATAGATTGGGACGAACTGGAGAGACACTTCCGTGCCCTCATCGGTGAAGACCACATCCTTCGGCTCGACGAGTATCTCGATACACTCGAAGACACTGGCGAGATGCTCGTCCTCCGGATTGACGACTACAACACGATCGGTCTCGTAGGAGACGAAGACGCGCGGTCCGGAAAGACTCCCTATACATCACTCGTACGGGATTGGCAAGTGACGTACAAAGAAGGAACCAGTTCCGGTGGGAGCCACGGTGTCGGGAAGAGCGTGCTGTGGGCGTCGTCGGGCGTCTCGACAGCTCTGTTCAACTCGAGACCCGCCGACCCCTCCGGGGATCGAACATCCCCACGTCTAATCGGTCGGTCGATACTTCCAGATCACTATTTGGACAACGACGCCACCGACCACCATCACCACGGCAAGTCGTGGATCGGGAGAGAGTCGTCCGACAACGACGTTAGTCGTCCGACTTCTGTGTGGGGATCGGAAGCGGAGGAACTGGCGAGTCGTCTCGATATGGATCGACCAGACGAGGTCCCCGGGACGTCGATCCTCATTCCCGGTTTCTGTAGTCCAACGGGCAACATCCGTCCTGCAGTAGAAAACGTCATCCCGGAGTTCGTCCGCGCTGCGGCCCGGAACTTCTGGCCGGCGATCTACCGTGAACAGCTAGAGGTCGAAGTGCGGCGGGCGGGTGGGGACGAGTACGAGATTACGAACGAGTCGCTCGATCAGGTCCCCGAAGTCGCGCCATTTATCGCGTGCTACGAGGGACGAGAGGATCCAGTCGACGAGATATCCGATCCTGGGGACGTCGGTGTCACTACGATACCGATCGAGTTCACTCCGAAAGATCAGGACTCGGAAATCTCCGGAGAGGCGACCCTCTGCGCCCGGAAGAAAGACCCGAGTGACGACGCCGATCCAGAACACGATCTCACGAACCACACCGCCCTCTTCCGCGGAGCGGGGATGATAGTGGATTACGAATCAAAGTCCGAACCGGCAGTATACGGGGACGACTACCATGGAGTCCTCATCGCTGGAGAAGCCCGCCTGTGGGGGATACCGACGGTATCGACCCGGACCCAGATACCGAGTCTGCAGTCGACGAGTTCTTGACCGCGGCAGAACCCGCATCGCACGATCGCTGGGACTCCACTCCCATGCTGCGCAAGAAGTACAAATTGGGGTACGCGAAGACGGCACGTTCGCTCCAGGGAGAGGCGTTGAATCGGAAGCTGATAGAACTCGTCCAGAACGAGCGCGATATGGGTGGCCGCTTCGTGTCGTCTGTCGCCCAGCACCTCCCGGACTTCGATCAAGTCTCGACAAATATTCCCGAGGAAGGGGAGTCAGAGGACGATGATGACGACGAGACATCGTCGACACTAGAGGTAGACTGGCAGTGGGAGTTCGACGACAACAAGTGGATCTTCTCCGGGTGGGTCGAACCGACGGACGAACCAGAGGGTGAGTGGGGTGTCGAGATCTCGATCCCGAAGAAGGGCGAAGACGGTGCAACGACCGGATACGAGAACGTCGCAGACGTGAGCTCCACCACTGGCGGAACAATCGTGACTCAGCAGGAATCCCCCAGAGACGGGCGATCGGATCGGGTCGGGATCGTGCGAGCCGAAGCCGATGTCGACGGATTCGAATTCGAGTGTCAGTCCGAGCGACTCGAGTCCTTGGACCCGTTCTCGGGCCACGGCGGCGAGACGACCCTCGGACTCACTCGTTCCGACCCGGGAGGTGACGACTGATGCCCGTCCTCTACGAAGAGGCGTTTGGTGAGATCGACTTGGAACTGACAGAGTACGAATTCGACAACTCTGGATTGGGTGAATTCGATTCTCCTCGTCGGCCGTCACTGAAACAGTATACCGACTCCGGTTGGACCGAGATTACCCTGTCTGGAGAGATTACTCTCCCAGCGAGTACACTCGAGTTGTTCCCCAACGACGAGCGGGCGGATCCACCTGGTGAACTTCTCCTCGCGATCGACTGCCTAGACACCCACTATCGATTCGGGACCACAATCGAGGACAGTGATATCGAGGCCACGACCTACACGTTCGAGGAGACTCTATCTCGGGACTACGCCTACGGTGACGTAGAGCTGCGCCCGATCTTGGTCCGTACCGAGCCCTGTGACGAGGAGAAGTACGCTCAGTATCCGTACATGCGGATTGCCGACGGCCCGGAAGCAATCGTCTCGTTCGACGACGTGGAGACCGAAGGGTCGAATCTCATGGACGTACGGTTCGAGAGTTTCGAGAAGAGGGAAGTCGTCCCCGACCACAACCTCTACTACCTCGATAGGACCGACGTCAGTAGCCCCCGGGTGTGGGTCAACGAAGACTACGAACTCATCACCCGAGTCCTGGACCACGATGCACACACTGGGTGGGCTGCGGACATGCAGTCCGGTCTCGCCCCTTGGATCGCGAACAACGTCGTCTCCGAACTGGTGCTGTGGGCGATTCTCTGTGCCGAGGACGGAGAGTTCGACGCGGACTGGCAAGAGCCTCTACTAGAGAAGTACGGCCCCGATATCTACGAGGCCATGGACGCAGAAGAGCCCGAAGAACTACACGAGCAGTTGGCGGAGGGTGGAGACGAGGCCCACTATCTCGTCAACGTGGTCAACAAAGTCGTTCAAGACCAGGTCAGAGTGACACCCCCGTTGGAGGAGTTCATCGAGAACCAAGCGACCGACTACTTCTTGGAGGGGAGTTGAACGATGGCACGACTGTACGAACTCACAGTGAATGGACGAAAGGACGTCGACGACGAGTCGTTCCTCTTCGGAGGGGAAGACTACGACGAAGAGTGGGCAAGGAGACACCGGAAAGAGACAGAACTACGTGCCGACTTGGATCGCGTCGAAGAGAAGCTCGAAGAGGCGATGGACAAGTACGATCCCGAGGACGAGGAGACAGAAGGCATCGAGAAGATAGACCAGTTCGTAGCGCCGACGATTCACGACGCGATCAACATCACCCCACGCGAGGCCGCCCGAGAGGGGATCTGGCACTACCTCGCCGTCGTCGAATTTCCAGAATTCGTCCGCCATCGGTGGCCACCCGACGCAACACAACGAACCAGGCAATCGATGAAAGAGAAGTTTCTCGGTCGGCACCGAGACGTCTACTCGAATGCTTTCCACCGGCTCTGGTGGATTGCCGAGCTGACCCACAACTCGAACTTAGACGACGAGTACCGCCGTACCGTCGAAGCGCTGGAAACTCAGCGGTTGGCAAACACCATCTTCGACCGCGACTTCCACCGTTCACCCGAGGTCGTCCAAGCCTGTGTAGAGGCTCTCGCGGGAGAGTCCAACGACGTCATCGAACAGGTCACCTACCGTATCAACCACGGATTCTCGGCTGTCTCTCTCGAAGCGATGTCTCAGACAGAGATCCAGGACCGCGTGGAGACCATTCGCGACGAGATCGTCTATCGCGACTAGACGGACGAAGAGTTATCAGAAGGGGATCTTTGGGCTATCTCCGTACTCGTAAACTGTCAACTCGTCCGGGTACGTATCGAAGTCGTACGGAGATTCGTCCACGAAGAGAGCGGCCTCGATTCGGTCGTCCTCTAACAGTTCTCCGGAACTCGCGAAGAACTCTTTGCCCCCGCTCTCGTGGACGTGCAGTCCAGATACCGTCTCGAGTATTTGTTCGACTCCTTCGCGAACAGTCTTTTGACTTTTGGAGTACTTCACTTCGCCCAGCATCACTTTGTCGAGTTCTCTCGACTCGAGGTCTCTCCGAACGACTACGATATCCGGACGACGGTTGACCGTATCGGCTGTTCTCGCTCTCGATATCTCGTCGTAGAACGGCGCGAACGTTCGAACGAATCGTCGCTTCTGTGAGAAGAAGTCGGCGTTAGTTTCGTCCGTTTCGGGAGGTCTCGAATCACGATCGGAGGTCTGGAATCGAAGTCCTGCCGGGTTGTGGGAGTCGTGGAACAACGTGTACTCGTCATCCGAGGTGCTCCATTTCGCAACCACTCCACTCTGTGCCGATTGGCGAACGAGTTCGAGTCGCGGTGATGGTACCGATTCCAGAAGCTTGAACGCCCAGTAGAACTCGAAGAGTACCTCGGTGCCGTCGGAGTCGATCGAGGAACTCTCTGGTCCCGGAGTCAAGAAGAACTGTTTGAGAAGCCGCCGAGCCTCACTTGGATAGAGATCGTGTCTTTGGAGTCGGCGGTAGTACTGGAGTAACGTGGCCGCTTCCCTGTACAACTCCGATCGAGCCCTGGACACATTGTCGATATCTTCGAACGGAAGTCGTTCGTCTGGTTCGTCTATCTGATTCAGGTACGGATTTTCGTCCAACGTCTCTCTGAGGTGATGCGGGTACTGCTCTTGGTCTGTCCACGGAGCAGCCCACGCGTAGTCCGTGTCAGAGTCGACGATACCCCGGATCCGCTGTTCGACGATCTCGTCGATGACGTACAGTAACCGTTTCAGAACGCGGTTCTCGGGTAGATCGAACCGTTTCGTGGGTTCACCGTACGCGAAGACACGTTCGGCGTTACCCGGTCGTTTCCCTCTCGCGGCAATAGTTTCTCTCCAGTCTACCGGGCCTCGGATCAAATCTTCCGTAATCTCGATCGGGCGGCCCATCGTCGTCTTGAGTCGACGGATCCGATCGGGAAGTTCTTCGACGAAGGGGAGAACACCATTCACCTCTCTCCCGGTGTCGGTCTCGATCTTCCCTTGAGTGAGGACGAAGTACAGATCGAGCAACTCGTCGAGGTCTTCGATTTTCAACGAGGGGGTGGCCTTCTCCACGAACGAGTCGACACGTATCCCCTCCGCGACGTACGTGTTGAACAATTCTGCGACGTCGCGGACGAGAGTCTCTCTATCGGTCTTTTCAAGCCCGTTCCCCTCGGATTCGGTCGACATCGATCACGCTCCGAACCGATCGAAGTCGTTGCTCGTCAAGTCGAAGTACTCCCGCCCGAACTCCAACAGCTCTGATCTGTCGAGATCCGGATCCTCAAGCTCGATCAACTCCTCTAAGAGTGCGACTTGATCCCGAGTCGGGAGTCCTTCGAACTGCGGAAGTACGTACATGGTGACGGCACCTGTGAAATCCCCGTCGGTCGCCTGAACGAACTGCAGGACGTCTTTGGCGATCGCAGGTCCGATGTCTCGGGAATCGCCCTCGTTCACACGTCTCCACAGCTTCGCGACATCACGGTAGTAGCTGCCCGAATCTTCGATCTCGTCCCAGGCATCAACGTAGCGCTGGACGAGGCCGATATCGATCTCGCTCGGATCGGGTGCCGGGACTGTCACGAACGCGAAGCGACGCATGAACGCGAAACTGAGATCGTAGAGTGACGTCTTGTCGTACGTATTCATCGTCGCGAGTAACCTCCAATCGTCCGGAATGA
The DNA here is from genome assembly GCF_009690625.1 of Halorhabdus sp. CBA1104. NCBI lineage: Archaea > Methanobacteriati > Methanobacteriota > Halobacteria > Halobacteriales > Haloarculaceae > Halorhabdus > Halorhabdus sp. CBA1104. Next base: position 24,068 of record NZ_CP033878.1, read on the forward strand.
CGTACCTATTCTCGGTCGCATCCGCGGTCGACGCACCCGTCGAACCGTCGACGACGACACGCGATTCGTTCTCGTGTTCGAACGGGAGTGTCACCGTTCCTCCAGTCAACGCCGTGAAGAGAGATCCGAACGCCTTGTCGATGTCGCAGCGGTTGATCTCGTCGATGACCAGCCACTGACTCGACGCCGAAGTGTCCCCACCTTCGAACGTCTCTACGAAGATACCTGGTGTGAACTCTAACTCGCCACTCGCGCCGGGTCGATATCCGCCGATCGTGTCGAACGTGGACCAGTCTGCGGTTGCTGTGACTGTCCGGTGTCCTCCAGGGCAACTCGCCGAAGCGACTGCCTCCGCCAGTTCTGTCTTCCCAGTGCCCGGAGGGCCCGTGAATATGACGTGTTTTCCCGTCCGAAGGGCGGAGAGAACCCGTCCGACGAGAGTCTCCGTATCCGGGAACACGATGTTGTCCAAGTCGACTTCGTCGACTGCGGCTGGAATTTCGGGAGACGGTCGTTCTCGAGTCGTCTCGTCCGCCGATCCGAGGTGATCCTTCAGTTCCGACTCAGTCAGCGAACCAGTATACAGTAACTCTCGAACCACATCCTCGAACGTGTTCCCGTCCAATCGGGCGAAGGCGTGACCAGCGATCCCGTCGCTCACATCGACGGTCGTCCACTCTTCGCTCACGGGGAGCCAGACGACCGAGACCTGGTGTTCGTGGGCATCGTTCTCTTCACGGATCTTCGATGGGTGCTTAGCGTTGTAAGGAGCGACTACACGTCCGATTCCGTACACCCGCGATTCACCACCGTAGCGGTGTTTAGCTACGACGATGTCGTCTTTCCTCAATTCCTCTTGAAAGAGATACGCTTGATACTCGCCATATTGGTGACTCGACTCGTCGTATCGAGAGACCTCTTCGATCCGCTCTTCTCGAGACTCGTATCCTACACTTTCGACTAGTGAGTGACCGAGCGATGCGATCGAACGGTCGCTCCAAACCTCCCAGAGGTCTGCTCCCTCACCTGGTGTGATCTGCCAGAGATCACGGTCTCCCAATGCTTCCATCACGTCTGCAGTATCGGGTTGAACTTCACGGGCCGTTCCGTCGTCTTCGATTAGAATTCGGGTGCCCCGCTCCTCCAGTTGTCGCGATAGTTTCGCCGCATCGTCGTCACTCAGATCGTAATAGATATCGTCGTTAGAGAGGCGGTCGAGACCCTCTAGCTCGCCGGTATCGATACGATACACTGGATCCTCGAATTCGAACCGGGCTTGATTGGGGAAGTCGTACTGGTGACCCTCCAATGCCCCGGGAACCAGGGTTTGGAGACCGTCCGTCTGGGCTTCGAAGGGTCCGAAGATGACGCCAGCCTCGAAATCGTGGAGAAAGAGCGAATCTCCACTTTGTACGTCGTGATCCCCCATCCGATCTCCCCCTCCTACCAACTGTCTACGTAAGCACTCCTGTCGCGTCTGCCCGTCACAGTGGAACTTCCACGCGTTCGTCATTGCTCCACCCTGGCAGGGCTCGACAATTAACAGTTGTCGTCGTTTCTTGACTCTCGACAGAGGTGGGTGAAAACTTCAGTACCAATCCAAGAATCAGTCGTTCTTCACCGTAGCCCCGACCGGAGACGACTCGGCATCAACGTGGTCGAAGATCGCTTTGCCGATGTACTCTGCCAGCCGTGGCGGAACGGCGTTCCCAATCAACCGCCCGACGTTCTTCACGCCCACGTCGTCGAAATCGTCGTAGAACTCGTAGTCCGGTGGGAAAGTCTGCAAGAGTGCCCCCTCGAGAAGCGAGAGCGCACGATCCTGATCCGTATCGTAGTGGCCGAAGCGACCACTCCCGTAGTTGTAGAATTGGGTCGTGATCGTCGGTGCCGGCTCGTCAGGTCGCATGCGACTGTACGGTGCCTTGTACGACCGTCCGCTGTCGCGCGTGTGACAGTCGGCGAGTAGGTGGTCTAATCCTTTCTCTTCCCAGCGAGTCCAATCCCCGCCAGGGACCATGTTCCGGATCCGTTCGAGATTCAGGTCGGAGAGGCTCCGTGCCCGGTGGAGATCGTTCTCCGGATGAGTCTCTCCCGCTTCGACCGGTGGAAGGTGATCGATTGCCTCCTTGACGGTGGGATACTCGGACTCGTCCGTGTAGGGTGGATCCGGGAGGCGAATTGGACCTTCACGGGACGCGAGGAGGACCCATCGTTTGCGCTTCTGTGGAATCCCATACTCCGGAGCGTACACCTTCCGGTTCTTGGGATCGTTGAGGAAGTACCCCATCTCTTCGATCGACTCTTCGAACGCCTGATAAGTGTCGTCGTTACGGACTTGCAGGACGTTCTCCGTGACGACGACGTCCGGTTCGACGTCCTCTACGATCCTCTTGAACTTGGTGAGTAATCCCCACTTCCCGTGGTCCGATGCACCGTCTTGTTCCGCGTGGTTCATCGTCGAGTACGGCTGGCACGGTGCACAGGCCGCCAATATCGTCAGGTCGGCGTCCCACGGGTACATTCGATGGATGGGCTCGGGATTTTGCGCCAACGGCTCGACGTCCGTCAATCGGAAGGTAGAGTCCGTGTTCGTGTTGTAGGGATACGCACTGTGTTGGTCGATATCGAGACCGCGTACGACGTCGATGCCGGCTTGCTCGAGGCCGTACGTCAGCCCACCGGCACCGCTGAACATATCGACCGCGTAGGCTTCCATGACAGCATCATCGGGAGTCTCTGTGTAAAACTTTTCCAGCGAGGCTCGTCGACAGACGTGACCCGGTGCGAGGTAATCGGCAATTCTAAGGGCCGCCCATCGTTCGTACGTTGGTATGTGCGACAGGTTCCGTACTCTCCGGATAGAAGACGTCTCTTCCCCCTCTCCCGAGTCGTCTACACCTCTCAACGGCGGACGAACAGATCGCTCGCCGGCTGCCCGAGAAGAGACACGACCATGATGGAGCGAGGAGTTCACGATGTCGACGATGCCGGGTGGTTCTTCTTCAGCGGTGGCCCCGGTGCCCCCAGATACGGGGGCGATCCCACGAAGCACGCCGTCGATCACGATACCGAAACCTTCGTTCGGGAAGTCCTCCAGAACGCGAACGACCAGGCACTCGACGACGACCCGGTGAAGGTGACGTTCGACCTCCTCACGCTCTCTGGTGCCGACAAAGCGGCGTTCCTCGACGCCCTTCAGTGGAACGACGGTCTCGGGGACCACATCCAAGCTGTCGCGAGCTCCGACAACGGTCGCAGCTACGAGGATCTCTCGAAGCGTCTCGACGATCCCGAGTCGGAACTCCGACTGCTGGTCGTCGAAGACGAGAACACGACCGGGTTGACGGGGCAGTGGGACGAAGACTCGAACTTCGCGGCACTCGTCAGAGACGAACTCTACAGCAGTAAACGCGACGACCGAGCTGGCGGCTCGTACGGTCTCGGTAAGTCCGTCTTGTGGACGTTCTCCGGTGCTTCTACCGTCGTGTTCAACTCGCGACTGGCAGAGGCAGAACACGAAACGGGTGCTAGACGACGGTTGATCGGCAGGACGAAGCTCCCGACCCACCGTCTCGACGACGAGAACTCGAGCTATCAGGGTGCAGGTTGGTTGTGTCGGCCGACGGAGGGAGATAACGGCACGCGCCCCGAAGCAATCTGGGACGATCGTGCAGCTCGTCTCGCGGAGCGCCTCCTACTCGACCGGCCGAATACGCCCGGAACGAGCATCATGGTCGTCGACTATCGAGATCCGACTCGCGACGAGCGTCGCGAGTTGGAAGAGTTGGCCGACGAGTTCGTCGAAGCCGCGGTGAAGTACTTCTGGCCCGCGATCCACCGCGGCGACCTCGAAGTCGACGTCAAGATGAACGGTGAAGAACGGGTAGCGGACGTACGTGATGTTCCATCGATTCGGCCGTTCCTCGAGTGTTTCGAGTCACGGGACGCGGACGATACGACGTTAGATGCACCAGGAGACGTCGCAGGGTTGGATGTTCCACTGTCTGTTCCACCTCGGTGGGACGGTGAAGAGACACCAGACGGAGAGGTCCGACTGGCAGCTCGACGTGCCTCGCCCGCCGACGACGATACACTCCTCAACCGGGTCGCACTGTTCAGAGGTGCGGGAATGGTCGTGAAGTACCTCGACCAATCGCGCGTGGCCTATGGAGACCGTAACTTCCACGCAATCTTGGCCTGTGGTGAAGCCAAGACTGATCACGGGTCGACGCCTGGTGATCGAGAAGTCGAACGGTTCCTCCGGTACGCCGAGCCCCCCGAACACGATGACTGGCAATCGACAGAAAATCTGCGTGAACAGTACCAACGTGGATATCGGAAGGCTCTCGACGAGATGTTCGACACCGTCCGTGACGGACTCAGACACCTCGTCGCGAAGACGGGCGGACAAACGAGGAATCTCACTGAACGAGTACGGGATCGATTCCCCATCCACGGAGGGAGAGCACGATCGCGGCCGGCCCCTTCGCCGTCGACAGTCTTCGATATGTCTAGCGACTCGGCGTTCGACGGAGATCGCTGGCGCTTCTCCGGGCACGTCGAACCAGTCGAAGACGAGTTCGAAGGCTGGACGGCGGAAATCTCTCTCACCGGTGTCGGAGAAGACGGTGCCCGATACGACGACGTCCCGATCGCGAGTGTCCGTTCCGAACACCCAGACGTGACGACCGACTGTGAAGATGGGGTCGCCAGGATCGTCGCCGGGCCGGACGCCGACGCCGTCAGGTTCGACGGTGAGTCCGAACGGTTCGTAGAAGGCGGTGTGCGGAGTGGCGAGATCGGTGAGACACAACTCGAAATTCGAGCAGAACTCGAGACGGGAGGGAGCTGACGAATGCCACGAGAGACACAGCGCCACCGGAGTACGATCTACCCGTTCCGGTATCGAGACGAGGGCCTACAGTTCGACGTCGAACACTACAGCATGAACGGTGGGGGTGTCGAAGCGTTGGATCTGCCAGCTGGCCAGAATACGATTGACGTCGATCCAGAGTCACCGTCGAAGACGAGTCTCGCCGACGAACCTTGGGAGAGGGTCACTGTCTTCGGGTCTGTCGAAGTCTCCGGAGACGTCCTTGATTATCTGTTCCCACCCGACGAACAGGATGCGCCGCCGGCGAAGCTCTACGTCGCGATCCGCTGCCACGACACGATCTACCGAGACAGTGAAATCATTGAAGACCCACTGACCGAACCCGGCGAGTACGAGGTGACGATTCGACTCGACTGGGACGACTTCCGGGGTCGTGTCGAACTCCGTCCGTACTTGGTCCGAACGACCGACCGGACTGGAGACGATCAATACGCGAGCACACGAAACACCAAAGTCGCGAGTGGGGACCGGTACGAAGTCGTCGTCGATCGATGGGTCGACGACAGTCCGCCGATGATAGACGGTGAAGAGGCGCGGTTCTCGAAGAGTGATCACCTCCCCGAAGGGGAGAAGTTGTACTACCTCGACTTCCGAGACGAGACACGTCCGAAACTGTGGATCAACGCCGACCACCCACGTATCGCCGACGTGTTACGGAGCGAGGGATCGGTCGGCGCGGAACCCCGATTGCGTGACGTCGTGCTGGATCAGATTAGTTACGGCGTCTGGTCGCAGTTGATCCTCAGAGCGGCCGGTGCGATCACCCGGAGTGGCGATGTCGAGTACGAGTGGCAAGAGACAGTCCTGGAAGCCTTCGCACTCGACTTGTACGACGTGGACGACATCGAAGACGCGAAGCAACTGCTCCGTGAAGACGTTCGGGACCCCGAAGAGTTGGGCCACCTCGCCTCACAGATCGACACGGAACTACAGGAGTTCATTGAGCCGCGATCACAACTCATCAACCTCATGGAGGAGGGACTACGGATCTGAGATGACCCGAGAAGACACACTCAAAAGGCTGGACGAGGCGGGACGGCGGCTCGTCGGCGAATCGTTCCTCAGGGGTGACGTCGAGTTAGATCCAGACGAAGTGGCCGAGTTCGTTTCACCCCTCCCGAACGAACCGACGGGAGACTTAGAGCGCCTTGATCGAGCAGTCGCCGACGTCGTCTCGTCGCACGAGCGGTACGAAACGGACATGGACGGCGAACTCGCCGAAGAGGTACACCGGTCCCTGGACGTGACTCGACGTGTGGCTGGCGATCCCGGACTCTGGCACTGGCTTGCCGTCGTGAAGTACCCCGAGTTCGTGCGTCACCGGTGGAAGTTCACGTCCGAGGCGGCGATGCGCGAGAAGTTCCTCGGTGCCGGTTCGGACCTCTACTCGAACGCGTTACACCGCCTCTGGTGGATCGCCGAACTGACGCACGACGGAGACGACTACTCGCTTACGCGAACCGTCTTCGACAACCAGACGATGGTGAACAAGGTGTTCGATCGCTGGTTCGCCCGGTACCAACCCGCCGTCGTCGCGATCTGTGACGAACTCTCCGACGAGCCATCGTGGGTTATCGACGAGACGACCCGCCGGTTCAACCACGCACTCACCAACATTCAACTCGAAGGAGTCTCTGAAGTAGAGGCCCGAGAGTTAGTCCGTCAGATCGTCGACGACGTCCGATAACACCACACGGCAGCGAATCATTCACTGTCTGTAGATCGGTAGTAGTCACAGTACTCGGCGGCGAAGCAATCTGTGCATCCCGGATCCCGCTTCTGGCAGCGTATCGCACCGAAATCGAGGAGAGCCAAGTTGTAGCGGCGTGCCTCCGAACCGTTCGTCGAGAGTAACTCGTCTGCGAACGCCCGGCGTTCCGTCTGGCCGTCCGGAAACGCACTTCCGAAGATCCGGTCGTAGACGCGGACGACGTTGCGGTCGACGATCGGGTGTGGGCGCTCACACGCGAAACAGAGTGTCGCGTCCGCGACGTACGGGCCGACACGCGGGAGCGACGTCAGCTCGTCTCGTTCCTCTGGTAATGACTCGTACCGCTCGGCAATCTCGACCAGCGCCTCCGTGCGCATCCGCTGGAACCCGAGCGGTTCGATCGTCGACTCGATCCGTTCGGGATCGGCGTCGTCCAAGCTATCCAGTGTCGGAAACCGATCCAAGAACGTCGGATAGACATCGGCGACGTTGTCGGCGGGCGTCTGTGTGAGGAAGAACTCGGCGACGAACACCTCGTACAGCGAGCGATCTTCGTCGCGCCACGGATACTCGCGACTGTTGTCGTCGAACCACGAGAGTAAGTTCTGGCGAAACCGATCCGCCATCTCGATCGGAGGGTTCGTCACACAGGAACCTGGCCTGGAATACACATCAAACTCCCGCCGAGACGATAGTCGCCTGTTGTGTTCAAGGTGACTGGACTTCTCGATTGATGGATGCCGTACAGTGATTCGTAGGACAGAGGAGAGAGGCGACGAGAATTTATCTCCCCGGGAAGTCAGTCTAACCCAGATGAGAAACTCGCCCCTCGTTCGTGCCGTGACGAATTCTCCTGCCACGAGGAGGACGGCTGGACAGTTCCGAGGGAGACGCTCTACTCGTTCTGAGGTGATCGTGCATGTCGAGTGAACTCGAGGGAAGCGAGGACGTCCCGAAGATTCTGCACGTGTTCGCTGACTACGGTACCGAAAGCGAGATTCTCTCCTGGTACGGTGACGTCGTCAGGATCGGTATCGATGCGAGAGATCTCAACGATAGCGAGCCGATCACCGCCGACGCACACGTCCTCAAAGAAGACGATAACGAAGATGAGGATGAGGATGAGGACAGGGGCCTCCCGATCAAAGACGACGTCATATTCGATCTAGGTGTGTTCCATCCCGTCTGTTCGAAGTGGGCTGCGACAACGAGTATATCGGGAGATCCTGACGATCACGTGAATATGATCCCGTCGGCCCGCTATCTCGCCGACAAATACACCGATCACTACGTGATCGAGAATGTCCCCAAAGCACCACTGCGGGATCCGGTCGTCCTCAATGGAAAGATGTTCGGTCTTCCAATCGAGTACGAGCGAGCCTTCGAGACGAACTTTCACGTCCCGCAGCCACCACAGTACAAGCGTTTCTGGGGTCGCGGGGAAGACGAGAGTGAGACCGCTGAGACGTCGTCGTTCTTCTTCACCGAGCGCTCTCGGAAATGGTGGGCCTCCGTCAAGGGATACCTGCCCGGCGACTATCCGAAACAGCACTTGGCCAAGAACACGATCCCGGCACCGTACTTTCACCACATTCTCCGCGCCTGGTTGCGTTTGTACGAAGACGAGAACGGTATCGACTACTCGGACTACGACGAGCGGATGGAAGTGCGACGTCGAGTGGAGGCAAACCGGACTTTGGGGGAGTACGGCTCAGAATCGGTATAGTCCTTCATCCTAGCTGAGGTGAAATAGAATATCAGTTCCTCAGGACTTCCGTTGATCACATCTTTGTCTGTCCGGTATCGCGGGTGAGTATAACCCTTCTGGCGTCGCATTATTCTCCACCGAAAGCTTATGGTATATAATTTTACATTCATTCTAGTCTTTTCGTCAACCTCTGGCGCTCACATCCCGCGATCGCGAGTACAGACAGTACTGCCGGTGCATTCTTTCGCGCCTTGAGTATACGTTTGAGCGTCGTACGGGCGCTGTAGGATCAAGCACGTCTACGCCCACACACCACGGGTAAGGCCTCATTCGCAAGCATCGACGGTGTAAGGTATTGGAAGCCCGGCCTCCATGGTGGACCGAATCTTCGCTACATGCCGAGCTGATATAGCGTGAATCTGTAAGTTGGAGTCTTCTGAATATAGAGGATGAATCAGATCGATGGGTCGTATTATTTCACTACGTCCATATTGAATCACTCTGTTAGGCCCTTGAGAACTGATCAGAACATCAAAGAGAGTGAAAATCAAACAAATATTCCACACTCGCCCGTGTCCGCCTCACCCAAGGGAAGTAGAGGGGTTCAAATCCCCGAAGGGGATGGGCTCAACGCCCAGCAGGCAGAGAAGGCACTACTGAACTTGTGCAATGTGGCGATCACGGGGAGTGTTGAGGAGGTATCCGTATACATCACGAAACAAGTAATGAACAAAATTGCGTCGAAACTGGAACAGAAGTACAGCATCAAATCAACAGCGGCCGAGTGGGGAGAAAAGGTCGTTAGTCGGGCGAAAGCTCGAATTCCCCACACCCCCTTTCTCTGCCGGCAACCCGATTAGTGAGACGTCTGTAGTCTCTGAAAAGAAATCGCATTTCTTATCTCACACGCCCGCGACCACGTGGTACCCGGCCCCGCGTGGCCGTGCTTCCCGTAGCCGCAGACGCGCGAGTACAAGCGCGTATAATACGTCGGGCGGGCACGAGCGCGTCGTGAGTGTACATTCGAGCGTCCAGGCATCGTGTGGGCCAATTGCGGGAGCGAGCACGCCAGGGTCCGCACTGCGCAGATTTACACAAGGTCGTTCCTGTCGGTGGGTTTAACGGAGAGGCGTGAGACACGCCGATCCATGGTCAATACCGACAAATGGGAGAATTATCTCGGAATGCTCGCCGGAATGTTTCTAATGGGGATCGGTGCATATCTGTTCCTGGACGGAGACACGACCATGCGAATGGTTGAAGCCGGTGGGATCATCAGCCAAGCCGTTGCTGAGTCGCAATACGAGCAGGCTGCAGACTTCTACCTGTACGGCGGGATCATGGTAATTGGCGGCTTCGGAGCTGTAGTTGCGAGTGGATTCAACTACTTGGCAGAAGTACTTCGAGAAATTAGTGGTGGGAATTAGACGCCCGCGACCACGTGATAGCCTGTGCCACGCGGCCCCCCTCGCGCTGGTACAGGCGGGCGGTGGCGATCGCGCGTAGTACTCCGGGCTGCACCGTCCACATTGTGAGTGTGGCTTTGAGGGCCCATGTGTCGAGTGGGCCCGCGCCGAGCGCGAGCCCGTCCACGCCTGCACAGCGCGGGCGTCGGCAGGCTTTTTGCGCTCGGCGCTGGTTGCCCGGCGTAGAGGATCGGCGGACCACTCCGGCGAGGACGAGAAGACGGATTTGACCCGCAAGCGACTGATCGAGTACTACAAGGAGCACGAGCTGACGGTTGGCGAGATCGCGGCCGCAACCGGATATAAAGAAGATCCATCCTGTAATCTACACTTCTTGATCATTCTCCTCAAGAAGTTCTACAAGACTCATGTCTTCGTCGTCTTCAAGATCCTCAATAAACTCCAAATCCATATCATTCACATCCTTGGTCGACATAAGTTCATCATCCCACTGATTGATTTCCTGTAGGAAGGATCGGCCATGGGTTAGGATACTGTGGCGACTTTCAGATTCAAGAAACTCAATTACAACATCATCAATGTCGTCAGGGAGTAGTTGTTCATCTTCAGACGCGACATGATAATGGAAATCTAGAACCTCTTCGTACCAATTATGCGATTCTGAGTGGTCTCGGTAGAAATCCTTTGACCGGTCGATCAAGGGCTGGAGGTGTTTTGCGTCAACACTGGCCAGATCACTTAACAGAAGTGCGAAATTCTCCGGGTAATTCATTCCCCGAGATTCGTCCTCCAAAATCTGGTCTAACTCATCATTGAGGATGGTCGCTAACTCCTCTGGACGGGAACGGTAGATCTCCACAAAAGCCTGTCTCCATCCCTCCGGTGACGAGGGGTATCGACCTAACATAAATTTGGAAAGCTTATCGACAATTTCTGAAAGATCCGAATCTGGATCACAACCTTCCTTTTCTAAATAGATCGGTGCATGTCCGATTTTCCGATATCCTACATCAGCAACAGCTTTGAGTTGCCAGCTAGCATCTAAACCTGCTTGTTCAGAGAACTCTTTTAATCGAACATCGACATCGTCTCCGATGAGATCGGGGCGTGAATATCCGATTGACGTTAAGGCATATACAAGCCAGGCTTGACGATCATCTTGCTCTTCAAGCAACTTCTGAATCTTTGGCACCGAATTTGCGACAAGGGCAGGACGTTGATAGCCGATCGTCCCGAGTGCTTTTGCACATTCTTTGGCCACCTCCCAATCGGTACTTCTTTTGTACTCTTTCCGGTCCAAATTTTGAATTAGAATGTCAATCGCAGTTTCAGCAATCTCAGGAGAAACTTCATGGAGGTATCCAGGTCCAACTGGGGCGGTGACAAATCGATGTTGATCAAGGTCCTCTTCCATACTGGAAGAAGGCATTGGATCTACCCCACCCCATTGGGGTAGTTTTCGGTCATTGGGCCTTGCACTTAGAAAATACGCCAACGAGAGAGCGGCTTCTTTTGCAGGGTGAACGCGGTTTTCGTTGACTTGTTGGGAGAGGGCCGAGACGACGTCATTCAAATCACAGGCCCTCCTGCAAAGAATGATATTTTGGCGGAGAACTACTGCTGCATTAGCACCGATTTTGTACTCCTCATGGTTCAAACATTCACCAATAGCATCAATGAGAATTTCTCGAAGCGGATTGATTTCGTGTTGTCTGTTGATGGCCCACTGTTTCTCTCGAAAATCGTCAAAGAGTGTGGCTGGCTCGGACGAATCAAGTAAAGCCTCAGCCAGCGGAACGAATTCTTTCTGGTAGATATAGGCAACTCCAGTTGACATGGATTGTGTGAATGACAGTTGTAGATTCAGGTAGCCAATAAAAATTCGGGGCCGGACAATCAGATGAATGAATCCAATTAGTCTCGGGACGAATAGATTTTCTCATCACACTCTAACATTCGCCAAAGGGAAACGATCCATCAAAACAACAATCATAATCACAATACAGCCAGAAGTAATAGAATATATGACTTCAAATACAGATGTTCCATCTCCACCTAAAGGCCACGAGCAACCAGTTGCGTATCAAACCAGTCTTTGGAAACGAGCCATCTTAGTCATTTGCTTTTTCTCTATTTCAGTCGTAATCTACTCCCCACCGATCAGAAATATCCTTCTGGCTGATCAAATAACGTTGTTGAAGGCGGTCGTATCAAATCCGCTTGAGGTTATTCTTGGCGGGTCTGTAATGGCAGTATTAACCGTAATACCACACGAGTATTCTCATAAATTCGTGGCAAGTTCGTTGGGATATCCTGCTCAAGTGAATTGGAAACCACTTCAAAAATTGAATGAGCCTTACAACTTCATTCCAGGGAACTGGATTGATGCTAAAGAGTACAACATAATCCTACTATCTCCGCTCCTTATTGTGAACGTTATTGCATCTGCACTAGTGATCGCAGAGATCGCACCGCTTGTTAACTATATCGCAACGGCAATGCTGGTATTTAATACAGCAATGTCCAGTGATGATATTTGGATGGTGCTTACCGACATAGCGAATTCAGATTCTGCCAAGATTGCCCACCAAATCGAGGATGGTTCATTGGTCGTTTATCGTTCTTCAAGATTTTCATGATCCCGGAAAATCAGTATCCTCTTCTTCGAATCTATGCAGCGGAACGACTTTTATAATTACCGCCAAAATACTGGATCATGCCGGATTATCTTGTCAGTTCTCTCAAGCGACTGTACGATGATTGCTCGCGAGCCATTGATGAAAACAATGCCAGGGCAGTTGGTGGTGCGATCATTGATAGATATAATGAGATTTTAGACGAAATTCAAGAAGAGTATTCTGATAATCGGCGAATACAGGAACTTGAAGCAGTCCAACGTACCGGAGCAACTTTTGGAGGGGGCCCTCCCAGAGCCCGAGCGAATGATCTACAAGACGTGAAATTCAGGTCGGCCGCAATTGCGGATGCACTTGAGTTGGAACTTGAGGACTTCGAAAGGGTTGCCGACACAGAGACAATCCCAATTATCCAACTTCAACAGAGCGTAGAGCAGAATCAGAGTCAGCAGCAAGCTCAACAGCAGAGAGTCACTATTGAGCAGTTGTACGATGACTTAGATAGTCGGATGGGCCCGGAAGATGAGATAGAGCAACTTCGGGAGTTGGTTGAAGAATTAGAAGATCAGCTCAATAGTGAAAATCCTGATACCGTGGAGATTCGCGATTTGATAGAGACCGCTAAGAGTTATAGCACACAATTAGGCATGAAAATGGCTATGCTTGCGTTAGAGAGAGGGATCGATATTTTAGGAGATATTGGAGCCAACTAAAATCTTCTATCGCAGATTATGTCGAATGGGTTTCCTTGATTCACCACGACGTTCCGAATCTCTCTTCGGCAGAATAACTCTGAACAGTCTCGATGGGTGAAGAATGCAGTCAAGCTGTTCACACGCCCGCGACCACGTGATAGCCCGTGCCGCGCGGCCGCGCTTCCCGTAGGCGCAACCGCGCGATCACAAGCGCGTATAATACGTCGGGCGGGCACGTGCTCGTCGCGAGCGTGCATTCGAGCGTCCAGGCGTCGTGCGGGCCTACACCGGGCGCGAGTGCGTCCACACCCGCGCATCGCGGGTGGGCCTCGATCGCGTCGGCGGCCGCCTGGACGCGCTCGCGCTGCTCGACGGTGCAACTCATCGATCGGTCAGCTCCTCGTCGGGGAAGGCCTCGCGGATCAAGCCGATGATGCCCTTGCCGTACCGGCGGCGCTCCCACCCGACACGCCCCTCGACGAAGGCCATCCACTCGTCGACGGAACGGGTGGCGATCGCCTCACGATGGGTGCGCTCGTCGCCGTCGATCACGTGAATCGTCTCGTCGAGCGTGCGGTAGACGTGTGAGCGGCCGTCGGCGTCAGTGCCCAGCGGGATGTAATTGTCGCGCGGATCGGTGCCTCTACGACTCGAAGACTTTTGCCGGTGGAAGTTCGTTGTCGACATGGGTTCTTGGTTGGTTCTTGGAACCCGGCCCGCCTGTTCCAGCAGGCGGGCGATCCTACGTCACGAATCGCCCCGAGAGGCCGGTGTTCCTACCAGATAGTCATAGCTGGGAGTACTTAGTGTTTGCGCCATATACTGCAAAAGTGCAATTGAGTTTAGCCGTGATAGAAGTTCCGACCTTTCTCCGTAGCCGAGTAGTAACCCTTCGTTCCGTCTGTTTTCGTAACGTGCCCCTCCCCACGTAACTCGGATAGGTAATTATCCACGCTCCGGCGCTCAAACGTCGCTCCCCGCTGTTTTAGATTGTGGAAGATAACAGCGGGCGGGAGGTCCAGACCCGACTCAACGAGGAGTCCGAGGACCATGCGTTTCCGCTCCTCTTTGCCCATATTACCTCCATCGGTGGCCAACTGTAAATTTGTCCCGGAGCGTACAGGTTTGGTAAGTTCAGTGCATTCCCGCTCTGTCCGTTCCATAGTTACACCATACGTTGCAAACTTTTTAGTAGTTGCGCAAAGGTGCGCTAGTTAGGAACGGCTTACCCCCGCCTGGCTGACGCCCAAGTTGGAAAACGAGGACCCGGCCGCCCAGGCCGGGGGTGGTCGCTCCGCACGACCCACTATGACACCCGACACGGACGCGGTAAAAGACAGGTCGCATCGATCGCGCAACCACTTCCGCCCGACGACGACCGGCCGACCCCCCACCCGCATGCGGGGGTGGTCGGCGATCAGTTTCACTTTCAGTCCGCCCAAGAACTACGGCCTTTACGTCCCCCATCGTCAGTCTCGGCCGTCAATGTCGAGTCAGGTGCCCGACGACAGTGAGGATGGACGACGGACGATCGATTTGAACGACGAGACCGACCGCTGGCGCTACACATGCCCGAACGGGCATCGGCAGTGGGAGCCGACGAATCACCACTTTTGGTGTGCCTCGTGTGCCCGCCAGCGCGGCCAGGAGGCGACCTTTCACGCGCTACACGACCGCAAGACCGATCAGGAGTTAGAGCGCATCGAAGTCCGGCTGGTCGACGGGATCGGTCCCTACGACGGCGATCTCGATCGGAAGGTGGTCGCCGATGACTGATCTGGCTTGCCCGTGGTGTCACGAGCCCGCGCGAGACGCCGCCGGGCCGATGTTCGTCTGCGATGCCGAGTGTCCCGTGTCGTCGTTCACGCGCGAGGAGGTGCCGAGCGTATGAGCGACGACGATCCGGCGTTCGAGTTCGAGGCGAAGATCCAGCGCGGGAACGGGACCGACGACCGCGACACGTTCAAAGCGTCGGTGAGCGCGGAGACGATCGACGAACTCGACTCGAAGGTTGCCGACATGCGCCGGAAGATCGAAGACTGGGCCGTCGATTTCCGGCAGATTCAGCCCGCCGATGCGCGACGGGTGCCCGAGGACCAAGCGACGCTTGAGGAGGGATCGGCATGAGCCAGCGCGCACTCCAGCGCGGAGAGATCGCGATCGCGCCGGGTCGCTGTGCCTGCGGTCGCCAGGCAGCCGGGTACGACGCCATGCGGGAGGCCCCGGTCTGTCCCGTGTGTGCGCGCTCGCTTGGGGGTGACGTCGATGGGTGACGCCGTCGCGGAACTCCTCGACAAGATCGCCGACACGTGGGACCAGGACGACCCGCGCGTGTTGCTGTTCGAGGACGAAAACCGGAGTTGTGTCGCCGACGTCGACGGGGAGCTACGATTACTGTCGAGCGGGCTCGTCTACGCCCGCCGCCTCGAAGAGACAGACGTCCGCGTGGCCGCCGATCGGCACGGCATCCCCGAAGTGGTCCCGCTGTCGGCGGAGCGCCACCGCTTCGAGAAACGGCACTTCGAGGACGTCGCCGACGTGGAGGAGGGGGCCGTCGCATGACCTGTCCCAACTGCGGTAGCACCCGCATTCGCCCGGAAGCCGGCTGTGCGTTCTGCCCCGACTGTGGGTACAGCGAGTGTGGAGGTGGGCACGCGTGATCGACACCGCAACCCCCAACCCGCATGCGGGGGGTGGTCGCCCATGAGCCAGGCCGGCTCCACAGAGGCCGACATTCCCGACGCCGAGGAAGCCGCCCTCGAAGAACTGTACGACCTACGTGAGGAACTCAAGCTCGTCGCCGAAGCGGACGTCGCGTACGCGAAGTACGCCGAAAACGGGCTCGAACGCCTGCGAGAGGCCGGCTACGATGTCTGAGTCAGTCGATCAACTCGCTCCGGATCGAGACGTCGTCGCCCAGCCGGGATTCGATCGTCATGATCGCGTCGGCCAGCTCCGCGTCGACGTCGCGAACGGCCTCCATGGCCTCCCGGCGCTGGGTCTCGGCTTTCTCGACGGCGGCCTGGGAGAGGGCTTGCCCACACCACACACAGCCGTCTTTCTCCCGGGGCGTCTTTTGCTCACAGCGCGGACAGACCACCGGACCGACGGGATCGGGCTCGTCGCGGTCGACGTCGAGGCCGTGGGCGCGGGCAATCTCGCGCTCGTTGGCGTCGTCGAAGACCGAGATATACCGGGCGGCGACGTCGCTGCCACGCGTCCAGCCGTGGTGTTCTTCGAGGTGGGCCTGACTGACGCCCTGGCTGGCCAGGAAACTCGCCGAGGACTTGCGGAAGTTGGTGGGCGTGACCGGCTTTGTGACGCCAGCCCGATCGGCGACGTCTTTCAATGCATCGCGGACGCGGTTGTTCGAGATCGCCTCCGGCGACGTGAGTTTGCACCACAGCGGATCGTCGTCGTCGCCGGGATGATCGTCGAGCCAGCGGCGGACGTAGGGGACCGACGGGACCAACACGGGCGAGCGCCGGCCGTTCTTGCCGTCCAGGGTGACCTGGAGACCGTAGTCGTGGTCCGTGATCGCCCCCGGTTTCAGGTCGAACAACTCCCCCGGGCGCGGGCCCAGGTCCCACGCGAGGGCGACGAGGGCGCGATCGCGGGAGTTGAGGCAGGCATCGAGCATCGGCTGGATGTCCTCGTCCCAGCCGAGCATCTCGGTCGGATCCGGGGCGGGATCGTAGTTGCTCGGGTAGCCACCGGGCACCCAGGCGACGCTGTCGGGATAGTCGTCGCCGTCGGTGAGGATCCGGCCGATCGTGCGGAGCGTGACCCGGTAGTCCTTGTTGGTCTCGGGACTGCCAGTCTGTTCGGCGTTGATCCAGCGGACGATCGCCTCGGCGGCCTCGCGATCGTCCATGGCGTCGGCGAGCCCGCCGACGGATTTCGCGATGTTGAGGCCGCGCATCAGGAGGAACTCGTGGCGATGCTCAGAGAACTTACTCGCACCCATCAGACGGATTTGATCGGAGAGATCGAGCAACAGCGTCCGGTCGGCCTCGCTGATATCGTACTCGCGGGCCTGGAGTCGAGACCGCATCGTCTCGATCGAGGCCGCGGGGTCGTCGGTCATATCGACAACCGAACGGCCGTCGGGTATGTAAAGGTCGGGTATGGAGCCCTCCCCGGGCATACTTTATCCGTGGCTCGCGTCGGCGAGCCACTGCTCTGAGAATGCGTTGTGGCGGGCGGAGAATCCTCTGAGGGAGAGACATATTCGGGTTCTCGTCGTTCGGTAGCCCTCCCCGGGCACTCTTCTGTAACCTCGTCTATCCACGAAGAAGGGATGGTCAGCGTTTCGAGATTGTTCCCAGACTCACGCCGCTTCGCGGACACCACGCTATCGATAGCCATCGCACAACGAGAGTGAGAACGACCAGCGAGGGCCACGTACTTCGGCTCCTTGAGAGAATAGAGACCGTTCCAGCGATCACAAGTCCGAACCCGACAACGCCGGTCAGTGACCCGATGTCGGCCGCCCCCCTGTACGCGAAGCCATCGATTGCAGCGACGAGAGGCTGAACAGACTCTCTCACGGCGGCGCTAGTGATCCTCCCGGTTGGGCCATCTTATTCAGAACGTGACTGTCTGGTCGGCGTACGTGTGCTAACTTGTCTCGGAAATATTTCGAAACTTTCATGTACTGGGGTAAATAACGATTTCGTGGCCGCGAGCTACAGGTTGTCCACCCATAGTCCACAACAGACACCCTGTGTCTGCGGCCCTTTTGATACCTCACACCCGCTACGGTAGCGTCTCGCGTTCGTGATCGCAGTCGGCAACGTAACAGATACAGCGAACGAAAAGTCCGCCTGAAGTAGCGTGGGTGCCGGCCAGCGACTAAGCGGGCATCGAGGGGCTACGCCAGTCCAGGGTTTCGAGTTGCGATCCGTGATCTACACGAGCCGGTCGTCGTGAGTATCGTCGTTCGACGACCGGTCGGCGAGGGGGAACGCGATCGCAGTTAGAATGTCCCCATGCGTCCGCTTGTCTCTCCGTCGACGAATTTCTCGACGACGAACGGTTCGGATTTTGTCCCGCCCATCCCGGGCGACCCCGGTGGCATCCCTGGGAGTGCGATTCCGTCGATCGCCGGCGACTCTTCGAGAAGCGTCGCGATGGCTGGTACAGGGACGTGTCCCTCCACGGCGTAGTCTCCGAGGAGAGTCGTATGGCAGCTTTCGACCTCCGCGGGTACACCGTGGTCACGCTTGATCGCGGCGATGTCTGCGGGCACCGTATCGGTGACGTCACCGGTGATGTTCTTACGGAGGTACGATGCGTACTGTTCACAGCAGCTACAACCGGGTGAATTGTACTGCTTGACGCCACTCACCGACAGTGGTGTCTCGCTGGCCCGATCGTCGGCTCTCACTGTGTCGTCCCCGCTTGGCGATCCCAGGCACCCGGCAACGCCGAGTGCTACGGCGCTACCACCCGCTGTGAGAAACTGCCGTCGAGTCTGTGTCGGTCTCATCGGTTTCGTGTAGCGGAGATGCAGTCTAATACGCACCGCTTGTCCTCACAATCTGGGAACAAGAATCCAAAGACGGCGTGGGGTTCGAACCTGCTTCTCCAAAGAGTGATCGACATAAACGGGCCGTGAGAGCGCGGTGATTTCGCGACCTCGTGTGGGTCGGTAGCCGGAGTTGTCGGCACGTCTCAGCGTGTGGGTCGCGTGACGGCCGACGGTACGTGCGCCCAAGTCCACCCACCCTGGGATGGGCTTGCCGTTGCCACTCTGCGCACGACGGTAGTAGAAACGGCCTGTTCTGACAGCTATCGGCTGCCCACCCTCAACAATCACGAGCGATACTGGCTACCTTCACAATTGGGATCGATTCCAATTATTTTATAGGGGTGTGTGACGAAGCACGAACGGAATGAAGCGACCTGACGGACGGCGACCGGCGACGGTCGGTCGGAGGGACCGTCCGCAGACTGACTCATCCAGTCATGGGGGCAAGCGATGTTCACGGGTATAATCGAAGATGTCGGCACCGTCGAGGCGATCGATCGACGGGCAGAAGCGTTAGTGGTGACGATTCACAGCGAGGAGATCGCACCCGAACTCGGCGACAGCGTGGCCGTTAACGGTCCGTGCCTGACCGTCGTCGAGGTCGACCGGGCGGCCCAGACGTTCACCGTCGAAGTGACACCCGAGACTTACCGGCGGACGACACTGGAGGGACTCGGCCCGGATAGCCCAGTCAATCTCGAATCAGCCTTGGCGCTGTCGGACGAACTTGGCGGCCACCTCGTGACGGGCCACGTCGACGGCACTGGCGTCGTAACGGATCTCCGCCGCGAAGAGAAAGCCCGGATCTATTCGATCCGGCCCCCAGCAGACGTACTGCCGTACCTGGCCCCGAAAGGGTCGGTCGCTATCGACGGCGTCAGTTTGACCGTCGTCGACGTCGATCGAACCTTTCGGGTCTCGATCACGGACTTCACCGAAGAAGAGACGCTCCTCCGGGAGACCAGCGTCGGCGATGCGGTCAACATCGAAGTCGACGTCATCGCCCGGTATCTCGAACGACTGGCCGGCAGCGGCGAGACCGGCTCTGGTGATCTCATGGAGAAATTAGCATCAATGGAGGGCAGACAGTGAGTATCGTCGATTCCGACCGCGATCGATCCCGCTACGACGACATCGATGACGTGATCGCCGCACTCGAAGCCGGCGAGATGGTCTTGATCGTCGACGAGGCGGGCCGGGAAAACGAGGGTGACCTCTATGTCCCGGCCGAGGCGGCCACCGCCGAACAGCTCAACTTCATGCTCACGGACGGACGCGGGCTGGTCTGTGCGCCGATGGCCCCGGAGCTGACTGCCGACCTCGGGCTCGAACAGATGGTGCCCCGCTCGCAGAACACCGAGGAGATGGGTACCGCCTTCACCGTCTCGGTCGATGCCGGCTCGACGGGCACTGGCATCTCGGCGTACGACCGCGCAGAGACGGTCCAGGCGCTGGCCGATCCCGAGAGCGACCCGTCCGACTTCGAGAAGCCGGGCCACGTGTTCCCCCTGGAAGCCCGAGCCGACGGCGTTCTCGACCGGGCCGGCCACACCGAAGCGGCGGTCGATTTAGCCCGGATCGCCGGCTATCGGCCTGCGGGCGTGATCTGTGAGGTCGTCGACGACGATGGCACGATGGCCCGCGAGGACCGTCTCCTCGCATTCGCCGAGGAACACGATCTGCCGATCGTGACTGTCGCGGACGTCGTCGAGTACCGCTACTTGAACGAGACGTTGGTTTCCCGCGAGGTCGAGACCCGACTCCCCACGGAGTTTGGCGAGTTCGATCTCTACGGCTACGAGTATCGTGGTGAAACCCACGTCGCCTTAGCCAACCTCGCGGATATCGATCCGGCGACTGACCGCCCACTCGTTCGCATCCACTCGAAGTGCCTGACGGGTGATGCGTTGCACTCGCTGAAGTGTGACTGTGGCTTCCAACTCGAGGAGACGATGGCCCGCATCAGCGAGGAGGGTGGCGTCTTGCTGTATCTCGACCAGGAGGGCCGGGGTATCGGCTTGCTGAACAAGCTCAAAGCCTACCAACTCCAGGAAGAGGGCTACGATACTGTCGAGGCCAACCGTGAACTCGGGTTCGAACCCGACGAACGGCGTTTCGATGCCGCTGCTCAGATGCTCCACGATATCGGCCTCGACCGGGTGCGTCTGTTGACGAACAACCCCCGAAAAATCACGGCCTTACAGCGGTTTGGCTTCGACGTCGAGACCGACTCGCTGGAGATCGAGCCCAATCCGGAAAACGAATCGTATCTCGCAACCAAGGCCGAAAAGCTCGGCCATCAACTCGACGTCTTCAACACCGACTAACCATGACAGACTACGACGTGACGGAACTGGAAGGCGAACTGGACGCGAGCGGCCGCGAATTCGGTATCGTGGTCAGCCGCTTCAACGACCTCATTACGGGCAAGCTGCTCGATGGCGCCCTGGATACGCTGACGCGTCACGGGGCCGACGAGGCCGCCATCGACGTGGCCCGTGTCCCGGGCTCGTGGGAAATCCCGTTGATGGCCAAGCAGATGGCCGAAAGCGGCGAGTACGACGCCGTGATAGCCCTGGGCGCGGTCATCCGCGGGGAGACGCCACACTTCGAATACGTCTCTAACGAAGCTACCAAGGGCGTCGCCAAGGCGACCCTGGACACAGACGTCCCGATCACGTTCGGCGTGCTCACGACGGACACGACCGAGCAGGCGATCGATCGGGCGGGCGTCAAGCAGGGCAACAAGGGCAGCGAGGCCGCCGAGAGTGCCATCGAGATGGCCGACTTGCTCGGCGAGTTCTGAGGCCGCGGGAACTTTGCGCGTGGCCGTCGTCCTCCCCCCATGACAGTCGTTCTCGCCGGCGTCGGGGCCGATCAGTCCAACGTCGGCCGTAATCTCCCGCTGTACGACGACGGCACGTTCGAGTACATTCCCATCCCCGAGAAGACGGACGCGACCGACGAGCGCGACACGGTCGGGGCCTGGGAACTGCGCGAGGGCGGTGTCGCCGCCGATCTCTTTTCGAAGATCAGACCTGCGCCCGGCCGCGACGAGTCCTGGATCACTGACCGCGACCGGATCGCCGACTGGCCGCTCCACCGGGACCCGAACTTCGAGGCGATGACCTACGGCGAGCACCGCGGTAGTGTCGACCGCAGACAGCGCTACGTCCCGCTACTGGAGGCCCTGGATCCGGGCGATATCGTCGGGTTCTACGCCGGGCTGGCACCTGCCGATGGTGGTGATCCACACCGCTACCTGATCGGCTATTTCACCGTCGAGTCGGTCGTCAGTACCGAGGGTCTCGACCGCGACGAACAGCGACGACTGCTCGCCGAACACGCCGAGAACGCTCACGCGAAACGGGCTGTGGACGGCGTTCTCTATCATGACCGACACGGTGCCGAGGGCAAATACGTCGTCATCGTCGCGGGTCGGGAACCCGGCGGACTGTTCGAACGCGATCCCATTCGTCTGAGCGAGAAGTACGTCAAACCGGGCAACGAACGGGCGGGCTACTATCTCATCGATCGGATCGCCGAGGAGTGGAATCTGGTCGATCCCGACGCCGATCCGGTGGCGCTGACACGAAAGCCGGCGTTGCGGTTCGATCTCGACGCCCAGCCGTTCCTCGACCGCGCCGGTATTCCCGGCCGGCGCTGAGTTCTTCGGTCTGTAACTCTATCTTTGCATCCGGCAGGCTTAAGAGTTAGACGTATCTAACTTCGGCCAACATGGATACGGCTGTCATGGAAGACTATCTCAAGACGATCTACGAGTGCGAACGCGAGGACGGGCCGCCGGTGGGAACCTCGGCAATCGCGGATGTACTCTCCGTGACGGCGCCGACGGCGACGCGAATGTTGGAGAAATTGGCCGAGGAGGACCTGATCGAGCGGGAGAAATACAGCGGCGTCGAGTTGACTGACCACGGGCGGGCGATCGCCATCGAGACGATCCGCCATCACCGGTTGCTGGAGGCCTATCTCGTCGAGCACCTCGATTACGAGTGGGAGGAAGTCCACGACGAGGCCGAGCGGCTCGAACACCACATCAGCGAGGATTTCGAGGAACGCATCGCCCAGGAACTCGACCACCCGCCGGTCGACCCACACGGCGAGCCGATCCCGAACGCGGATCTGGAGGCACCCGCCGAGACCGATGTCGACCCCCTTTCGGCCTGTCGGGAAGGCGACACTGTCGTCGTCGCGAGTGTCCGGGAACGCGACGCCGAGACTCTTCGCTATCTCGAAGCGGAGGGGATCGTGCCCGGCCGAGAATTGACGATCGCCGATATCACGCCCGTCGGGACCTATATCCTCGAATGTGCGTGTGACAGCCGCCAGCTTCCGGAATCGACGGCCGAGCGGATCTACGTGCGTTCGGCTGGCGCCGGCGAGGACGCTCTCGGCGAGGAGGTGCCGAGGCTGTGAGCGAGTACCTCGAAATTCTCGTCGTCGCCTTTGCCTTCCAGCTGTCGGTGCTGCCCGGCGAGAAGGTACAGCTCATCATCGCCGGATTGTCGACGCGGTATCACCCGCTCGTCGTCGTCTCGGCGGCCGGCAGTGCCTTTGCCGGCTGGACGGCATTAGAGATCCTCTTCGGGAACGCGATCAAGACTGCCCTCCCGGAACTGTACCTCGACGCGTTCACCGTTGGCCTGTTCCTGTTGTTTGCCGTCCTGTTGATCCGCTCGATGCCGGCACCGGACGCCGAGTCAGTCACGACCGATGGCGGGGTCACTGCGATGGGTGATCTCGACGTGTCGATCCTCGGCGTCAGCGTCCCGCCCCTCCTGGGCGGCTGGGTGCCGATCTTCGTCATGATGGCCGCCGGCGAGTTCGGCGATAAGACCCAGCTTATCACGATCGATCTGGCAGCCCAGTACGGTGCGACCTCGGCCATCTGGGTTGGCGAGATGCTGGCGATCATCCCCATCAGCCTGCTCAACGCCTACGTCTTCCATCGCTTTGCCCACTTGGTAAACCTCAGGAAAGCCCACCTCGCCGGCGCGGCGATTTTCGTGTTCTTCGCCGCCGATACCGTTCTCGCCGTCACGGTCGATGTCTCCGTTTGGGAGACGATCGTCGAGGGGGCCTCCAGTCTCGTCCTCGCGCTCGGCTGACTCCCCGAGTGCATTCTACGCGCGTGAGGATCGTCCGAAAGATTATCGGTCCGTTCGTGGTAGTTCGACGTGGCTCGCTGTGACAGCCGACTGGGGGGCTCATCATGACCAGCACTCGACAGACCAACGACGGCGTAACGCTTTCGGACCACTCGATCACGCGGACCGGCGGCAAGTACCTCTGTGGACTGTTTCGGTGTGCGCTGGCCGGTCGCGATCGCGTCGCTACTGGCACGCTCGCGACACGTCTCGACGTCAGTCGCGCAAGCGTTACCGAGATGATCGAGAAATTCGGTGCCGGCACGCTCGTCGATCACGAACACTACCGGGGCGCGACGCTGACGGCGGACGGTGAGGCTTTGGCACGCCATCTCCAGTGGCGTCGTTGCGTCACGCAACGCTTCTTCGAGGGCGAACTCGGCCTCGATATCGACGTCGACCGTGCCTATCACATCGGCTTCGAACTCCCTGTGGAAGGCCTCGACCGCCTGGCGTCGCTGGTCGACCACGGCTGTGACCGGCACTGCCAAGCGAGCGCGGCTTCCGAGTGCCCACAACTGACCATCTCTACTCAGTGAGCGATTCGCTGTCGCGTTCTGACTGGCGATCGAGCGGTCCCGTCAGTATCCACGTTGCCTGCTACTGCCCCTCTCACTGAAACCGCGTGAAAACACTCGATAAAATGTCTTCGAGCCTCAGAAGCAGTTATAAAATGACTGCCTCCGTGCCCTCGTGAGGATAAAACGGCCCGAAAGTACCCGAAGGCTCTGGCATCTATAAGGATATGCCGGTCGATGGGTTGGATAGACGGTGTCCCCAATGTCCGGTTCAACACCTCCACTCTCTGACCGCGGACCGCCTGCCGAGAGACAATCCGCCCGCTCGCGACGCTGGTTGCTCGAACCAGTCCGTGGCGTGGCGTTCTGGGCTGCGATTGCTCTCCCGTTCGTCCAGTTGCCCCTGCTTGTCTCCGGACTGCAACAGCCCTCGACCGCCGCGGCGTTTCTCGCCTTACTGGCCCTGAACGTGTTCACGCTGTACGTCGGCCACGCCTACCAGCGCGAGTAACTCCTGTTTTCGGTCGCCGCTATCGAGACCACTCGTCCGTGCCCGTCACGAGCCCAACAGGAAGGCTGATTACGATGCCCCTATAGACATGAGTCGATGGCTTCGACGTGGAAGCGTGATTTCGCCAGCGGCTTGATCGTCTTGGCTCCCTTGCTCGTGACGGTCGTCGTCCTGGTGTGGCTGTACAACCGCTTGAAGGCCGTCCCAATCCGGATCGATCCTGACCCGTTTTTCATCTTCGGTGCCGAGATCGATCTGAGTCCGGAGCCCCTGGGCGTGCTTTTGACGATCGTCGTGTTCGTTTTGCTGGTGTTTGCCGTTGGCTATCTGATGCGAACGGCCTTCGGCGCGATCGTCGAATCGGCGATCGACGATCTGATGAACCGACTGCCGGGGCTTCGCGTCGTCTACAACGCCTCGAAGATGGCAGCCGAGACTGCCTTGACTGGGACTGACGAGTTGCAGGCACCGGTGAAGCTCGAACCGTGGAACGGGATGCGAATGACCGCGTTTTTGACGGGGAAAACGACCGAAGACGGGCGTGAGGTACTGTTCTTACCGACGGCCCCGAACATCACGACTGGCTTCGTCATCGAGGTTGAACCCGAGCAGTATACGAAGACCGACGAGCGCGTCGAGGAAGCACTCACACGGATCCTCTCGGCTGGATTCGGCGAGAGTGACGAACAGGCGGCCCAGATCGACGTCGAAGAACTAGCCGAAAGCGACTCGTCTTGATCGGTGTTTTCGAGGCAGCGAGACCGCTTTAGACGTACGTGAACCACTCCTCGCGGTCGCCCGACTCGACCACATCGAAGAACGTCTGCTGGATATCGTCGGTGACTGGACCTTTGGTCCCGATTTCGACGTCGTCGACGCTCCGGATCGGCGTCACTTCTGCTGCGGTGCCAGAGAAGAACAGCTCGTCGGCTGTGTACAGCTCACCTCGCGAGATCGTCGCGTCGTCGTGGACTGTATAACCCTGCTCTTTGGCCAACTCGATCACCGTCCGGCGTGTAATGCCGTCGAGGTTCGATTCGGCGAGGCCGGGCGTGTAGATCTCGCCGTCCCGGACCAGAAACAGGTTCTCGCCCGGTCCTTCGGCGACCTGGCCGTCCTTGTTGAGCAGAATGGCCTCGGTGTAGTCGTTGCTGTCGGCTTCCAGACTCGCCAGCACGCTGTTGACGTACGTCCCCGTGGTCTTGGCGTTGGTCGGCATCTGGCTGGAGGCGTACTTTCGCCAGGACGAGACTGCCACGTCGACGCCTTCTTCGAGGGCGTCTTCACCCAGATACGTCCCCCACGGCCAGGCGGCGATCGACACCTTGACCGGCGCGTCGCCGGGATCCAGCCCGAGCATGTCGTAGCCGTAGAAAGCGATCGGGCGAATGTAACACGACGGGAGATCCTCGCGGTCGATCAACTCGATCGTGGCCTCGGTGAGTTCGTCCTTTTCGAACGGGATCTCCATGTCGTAGGGCTTTGCCGACTGATAGAGCCGATCGAGGTGCTCGTCCCACCGGAAGATTGCCGGCCCGTTCTCGGTGTCGTAACACCGGACCCCTTCGAAGACGCCGGTTCCGTAGTGCAGACCGTGCGTGAGGACGTGCACCTGGGCGTCTTCCCAGTCGACGAATTCCCCGTCCATCCAGATCGTCCCGACGTCCATGTCGTCGAAACTCATACGCCCCTCCTAGGACCCCTCCGTTAAGAGTCTTCACGCTTCGCTGGCGGCGGAACTACCTACTGCAATCTCTCGTTACCGCTCGTGGACGTGGACTGTCACCACGTCGTCGTCTTCGACGTCGAGAACGGTCCGGAGTTGGCCCGGGGCGATGATTTCCAGTTCGGCGTCGTCGTAGTGGGTGCGTTCGGGCGTGATGACGTGGGCGTTCTCGTAGGTTGCACTTTCGCTCTCTAGGGTGATCGGGTAACAGTACGCCGGCCCGTACGTCCGGTCCCCGTCTTCCCAGCCCTCGATCTCGACCGGATCCAGCGCGTTCATCCGCGCTCGGGCGCGCGCACTGCGGTCGTCGAGATCCAGATTGAACGTCCCTGGATAGGGTTCGTAGCCCAGTTTTTCGACGAACTGGTCGTGATAGCCCGATAGCGAGACGTAATGTCGACCCTCACCCATGCCACTGGAGACGCTACCCGACAGCGTTACGCCGATGCCGTGCTCGAAGATGCGTTGATACTCGGCGTACTCCTCTTGAAGGAGCCGTTCGCCGTCGTCGGTCACCCGGACCCACTGGCCGTCGCTGACGATCTCCCGGGCCAGCAGGCCCCCATCTTCGAGCCGCTGCAACCGGCGGGATGCAGTCTGGTTCGAGGCGTCGAGTTTCGACGCCAGCCCGGCACAGGAGATCTTGGCGTCGCCGTCGACGGCCCCGGCCAGCGCCAACAGCTTCAGCGTCGCCAGTTCGGCGTACCCGATGTCCTCGTCCGGGAGTTCGACCATCGCCAGACGGTTGGCCGGGGCGACGGATAAGCACACCGGGATCGGGCGGCGGGCGTTCTCACGGACGGTTTTCTCGGGAGTTCCGTCGCATTCGTCTACTCGCTCACTCATTTTCCGAGTTCAGTCAACTAGCAGCAAGGTATCGGGCGCGTATCGGTCACGGCCACCGACGAGCCACCTCGTAAGCGATGGTCATGGGAACGGTGATACCTAATACAACAAACAGAATCTCATCAACGGTCGGGCCAGTTTGCGCGAGCGAACTGTAGAACACGAGAGCGCCCGTAGCGAGGACACCGACGACAGTTGCGACGTATTCCGGACGCGTCCAGTTGGGCTGCGAATCGGGGGAGGGCATGCGCCATAGTGCCGACGTTGTGATAGTATAGTTTGGGATTTTCGCGTGAATCAGTGGTATGCCGATGCAGTTTCTCTATGCAGTAGCCGATTTTCGTCGTTCAGGGCTCCGTGATCTGCTTGGTCGATACTTCCGCTATATTGATCTCAGGGCCGCCCGCCTTTCGGCGTCCAGTCGGCCGCTTCCTGCTCCCAGAAGTCACTCTCGGGTGCGAGTTTCTCCACCCAGGTGTCCTCTTTGCGGGCCAGCATCGCGACCCGAGAATCGGCCGACTCTTTGATGACGTCGTGCTCGGGCAGATGCTCGCCCACGGCCTCGGTGAAATCGATCACGTCGGCGTGGTCGGGCATCGCCGATCGGTCGAGTCGGCCCCGGGAGTGGCCGACGTGCATGTAGGCCTTTAGCTCGTAGAAGTCGACATCCGCGCGTGCGGCCATGCCGGCGTACCACGCCGGTCGATGCATGTTGTAGCCGTCGATCAGCGTCGTCCGGAGGACCGTCCGGGTGTCGTCCTTCGCGGCGAGGACGTCCAGCGTCTCGATCAACCGCCCCCAGGCCTCGTCCTCGACGGGCTTGACCACATCGTCGAAGGTCCGCCGATCGGCCCCGTCGACGGAGACGTACAGTTGGGTGGGCTCACACTTCGCCAGCATCTCGGGATCGGTGCCGTTCGAGACGAGAAACGTCGTAATGCCCCGGTCGTGAAAGGCCTCGATCAGTTCCGGCAGGTGGGGGTACAGTGTTGGCTCGCCGTCCAGGGAAATCGCAACGTGGCGTGGCTCCATCGCCTCCTCGAAGCGCTCTCTGGGAACCTCGCTGTTGCCGCCATAGCCCGAGAGGAGTTTCCGCTGGAGGGCGATCGAGGCGTCGACGACCGCTTCGGGGTCGTCCCACTGTACGTCGTCGAGTTCGTAGGTGTGACCGGCGTGATCGCGCCAGCAAAAGACACAGCGCTCGTTACACCGGACGACGGGTGTCATCTGGATACACCGGTGGGACCGAATGCCATAGAAGGCGTACTTATAGCACTGGCCCTCACCTTGGAGGGCGTTGTCGGTCCACCCGCAGGTCTGGGCAGCAGTGTGGCCCTCGCTGTGGTAGTCGGGATCGGAGACTTGGCGGGCCTGATCGCTCATCGACGCCCGATAGCCTGCCGATCCGGATAAGGATACGGATACCCACAACGGCGTGGCACCTGTCTGGGACCCGTCGGCGTGAGCGTTTGGGACATCCGGGACTCTTTCACCCATCTCGTAATCCCTATAGTCG
Organism: Halorhabdus sp. CBA1104; assembly: GCF_009690625.1. NCBI lineage: Archaea > Methanobacteriati > Methanobacteriota > Halobacteria > Halobacteriales > Haloarculaceae > Halorhabdus > Halorhabdus sp. CBA1104. Next base: position 52,960 of record NZ_CP033878.1, read on the forward strand.
CCGATGGGGAAACAGAGGTATGTTCCGCGAGTTCCGCGCGTCGGCGGCCGACGCGCTCGAAGACGCGCTCGCGACGCTGGATCTCCCCGTTGACGATCTCGGGATCGAACGCCCGCCCGAGGATGTCCCCGCGGTGATCGCATCTAGCGTCGCCTACCGGCTGGCCGAGGCGGCCGGTTCGCCCCCGCCAAAGATCGCTGCCGACATCGCCCAAACGATCGACCCGACGGAGTACGCCTACCTGGGTAGCATCGAGACCCAAGGCCCGTACGTCAACTTCCTGCCCGCAGAGACGTACTTCGAGGAAACCCTCGAAGCCGCCCAGGACGACGAATACGGGCGCTTGCCCGCGACCGGTGACTCGCTCGTCGTCGAGCACACCAGTGCTAATCCGACTGGCCCGGTCCACGTCGGGCGCGCGCGCAACCCGATCGTCGGCGACGCACTGGCCCGCGTCCTTGAGTACGCCGGCAACGATGTCGAGACCCACTACTACGTCAACGACGCTGGCCGTCAGCTCGCGTTGTTCACCTGGGCCTACGAGACGTTCGACGAAGCAGAGTTGCCCGAACCCGAACGGAACTCGCCCGAATACGAGATGGTCCGGTACTACCGGAAAGGCAACACCTACCTCGAAGACGCCGACGAGGCCGACCGTGAGGCCGCCGAGGAGGCGATCCAGGCGATCCTCCAGGGCTTGGAGGATGGCGACGAGGAAACCTACGAACGGGTCAGCGAGGTCGTCGATACGGTCTTGAGCGGCATGCGCGACACGCTCCAGCGGTTGCCAGCCGCCTTCGACCGATTCGTCAAGGAAACTCGGTTCATGCGTGACGACTCGACCGACGACGTCGTCGAGCGTCTCCGGGACCTGGAGTGTGCCGTCTACGAGGACGATGCCTGGCAACTCGACCTTCCGGACTTCGAGAAGAACCTCGTGTTCCTGCGGTCGGACGGTACCTCGTTGTACACGACCCGCGATCTGGCCCACCACGAGTGGAAGTTCGACAACTACGATCGGGCCGTGACGGTACTCGGGGAAGATCACAAGCTCCAGGCCGACCAGCTCTCGGCGACGCTCGATCTGCTCGATCACGATACTGACTGTCTCGATCAGGTGTTCTACTCGTGGGTCAACCTCCCTGAAGGTGGGATGAGCACCCGTGAAGGGACCGGGATCGACCTCGACGACCTGCTCGACGAGGCGATCGACCGCGCTCGCGAGGAGGTCGAATCCCGACTCGACGACCGTCTCCGGAACGACGACCTCACCGAGGAAGACCTCGATCGGATCGCCCACCAGGTCGGCATCGGGGCCGTTCGCTTCGATATCGTCGCCAAACAACCGACCAAGGGAATCACCTTCGAGTGGGATCGCGCGCTGGATTTCGAGGCCCAGTCGGCCCCGTACGTCCAGTACGTCCACGCTCGCTGCTGTGGTATCCTCGAGGAAGCGAGTGGGGCCGGACACGCGGTTCCTGCGTCGGTCGACGCTGGCCTGTTATCGGCCCCCGAGGAACGTGATCTCCTGCGTGAGATCGCTCGCTTCCCAGCCGTGATCGAACAGGCGGCAGAGGACCTGCGCCCACACGTCGTCGCGACGTACACGCGGGACTTCGCGGAAGCGTTCAACGCCTTCTACCGGGAGTGTCCGGTGCTCGAGGCCGAGGAAGATCGCCGGGAGGCGCGACTGGCGTTAGTTGCCGCTTCCCAGACGACGATCGCGAACGCACTCGACGTCCTCGGCGTCGCCGCGCCGGACTCGATGTAAGCATTGTGGCGACGCTGCTACGGCAAGTGGGCTGAGAACGGGTGACACGAAAATTGCGTGCTTAGCGGTTGAAAATCCCGAAAACGCCACCTGATTCGTCCTCTTCGTCTGTGTCCTCGTCTCCGTCGTCTTCTGTGGGGAACCAGTCCGTCTCTTCGGCTACGACTGCTTTGGCCGCTTCGCCTCTCAGGACACCTTCGAGTGAGGCTGCCAGTCGCCGGTAGGCCGTGGCGGCGGGACTGTCCGGCGCGTTGAGCACGTGCGGTTCCCGTCTCGTCGCTTCCGGATCGTCCGGGATGACCGCAAGCAGGTCGTGCTGGATCTCGGCGGCGACAGCGTCGATGTCTTTTGGATCGGTCGCCCGCGTCAGGATCGAGCCGATCACCTCACCGTCGACCCGAGCTGCGAGGTCGCCTGTCTTGTTTGCGTCCCCGATCGCGACGCTGTCCGGGGTCGTCACTAACACGACACTGTCTGCCAGGCCGAGTGGCACCGTCGCCTCGTGGCTCAGGCCCGCCCCGGTGTCGATCAACACCGCGTCGTAGGCGTTGATCAACGTCCGTATCACCTTGTTGAGCTTTGCGGGGTCGGCGTCGGCGAACGCCTCCAGACTCTGTTCGCCCGGTACGACCGTGATATCGCCCGGTGCTTCCGTCAGGGTATCGCTGACTGTCGCGTCCTCGGCGAGGACTTCGTGGAGACTATGGTCGTACTCCACGTCGAGCATGGCTGCCAGGTTCGCCATCCCCAGGTCCGCGTCGACGACCGCGACGTCGTGGCCTGCCTCTTGGAGTGCGACCCCGACGTTGACGGCTGTCGTGGTCTTCCCCACCCCGCCCTTGCCGCCAGCGATCGTAAAGACGTGTCCCGTCATCGCTACTGTCAGAACACTCACGTGGCATGCATATAAAGCCGTTTGTCCGTCAGACTTCTGCGTGAGGGCGTTTGCACTGTCGTCTCCGGGAACCCCTTCGGTGTTTGACCTGGCCACCCTCGGTCGTGACCGCATCGATCGGCCCCGGCCTGGGCGAAACCTGGAGGGCAAAGGATACTTACCCCGCATCCGGCTAGAACGGGTAATGAGTAGCCAGGAACAGGAAGGCGACCAGACCGACCGGCAGAAATACGAGTTCCGGAAGGTCATCGAGGAACTGGAAGACTACCGGGGATCCGGTACCCAGCTCGTGACGATCTACGTCCCGGACGATACGCAGGTGAGCGAAGTAGTGGCCCACGTTACCCAGGAACACAGTGAGGCCAGCAATATCAAGTCCAAAGACACCCGAACGAACGTCCAAGACGCCCTCAAGAGCATCAAGGACCGACTGCGATACTACGAGACGTATCCACCCGAAAACGGAATGGTGCTGTTTTCGGGTGCTGTCGACACCGGTGGCGGCCGGACGGACATGATCACCCGCGTTCTCGAAAATCCGCCCCAGCCGATCCAGTCGTTTCGGTATCATTGCGACTCGGAGTTTCTGACCGAACCCCTCGCGGAGATGCTGACCGACAAAGGCCTGTTCGGGTTGGTCGTTCTCGACCGCCGCGAAGCCAACGTCGGCTGGCTGCGGGGCAAACGTGTCGACCCAGTCAAGTCGGCCTCCTCGCTGGTCCCGGGCAAACAGCGCAAAGGGGGCCAGTCCGCCCAGCGGTTCGCCCGCCTGCGTTTGGAGGCTATCGACAACTTCTATCAGGAGGTCGCCGAGATGGCAAACGAGCTGTTCGTCCCCGAGCGCCACGATCTGGACGGCATTCTCGTCGGCGGTCCCTCACCGACCAAAGACGAGTTCCTCGATGGCGATTATCTCCATCACGAACTCCAGGATATGGTTCTGGGGAAATTCGACGTCTCCTACACTGACGAGTCTGGCCTCTATGACCTGGTAGATGCTGCCGAGGACGTGCTCGCCGAACACGAGATCCTCCAGGACAAGCAGGTCATGGAGCAGTTCTTCAAGGAACTGCACGACGGTGACTTAGCGACCTACGGCTTCGAGCAAACCAGACAGAACCTCAACATGGGCTCGGTCGAGCAACTCCTCATCAGCGAAGACCTCCGGAAGGAAGCTCTCTCGTATGCCTGTCCGAACGACCACGACGAGTACGAACTCGTCGACCCGGACGAACAACCGCCAGAACGGACGTGTTCGACCTGCGGTGAGTCGATGGATGTCGAAGCACGCCAAGACGCCATCGAACACCTCATCGAACTGGCTGAACAGCGCGGCACCGAGACGGTCTTTGTCTCGACTGACTTCGAGAAGGGCGAACAGCTATTGACGGCCTTTGGCGGCATCGCGGGCATTCTCCGTTACTCGACCGGCATCTAACCGCCAGCGGCCCCTATCGGAGCGTGAACGTAGCGATCGTCGCCGGGACACCCCGGCGACGCGCCATCGAAGCGCCAGTGGGAATGGGGGGTCGACACCGGATTTCGTCCGGGCGCTCGGTGTAGTTACAGTGGCTGGGCCACTGCACGCCATCTGTTCTCATCCCTCCTGAAAAGCTACGGTGCCCAATCAGTTGGGTGCCCCTCAGAGCAACTGCTCGAGTTGACGGCGTCGTCCTTCGAGATCGATCGATGTCTCGATGCCCTCTGCGATAGCGAGGCGGTCGACGACGAGTAGCGGATCGACGCCGGCGCGTTCGACGACCTCGAGTAGTGCCGAGATCTCCTGACGATAGACGGCCAGCGAGGACAACAGGCCGACCACCAGTGCCATCGGAATCGCCGCTTCGGTTTCCCCGGGGAAGGAATCGTCGATCGCCCGGAAATCGGGCGGCTCGGCTGGCGGGTCCTCGACAGGGCGGAGTCGGAGACACTGCGAGCAGATCGCCGCACCCGGTTGTTCGCCCGGTACGTACTCCCGTTGCTCCGGCGGGACTCGAAAGGCAAGTAACGCGGCATCACAGTCCGGACAGTCCATACCAGTCCTGGGTGCCTGAACGACAAAAAACTACGTCGCAATTGACGTGTCGCCGGCTCACTGGGTCGCCGCTTGCTCGGCTTCGCGGGCTGCTTCTCGCTCTTCTTTCTCGGCGGCTTCCTTGTTGGCCTTGATCTTTTTCATCCGGAAGATCTCCTCGCGCTCTTGTTCTTCGAGTTTCTGCTCGATGTACTCTTTGTTCTCGTTGAGCTGGGGCAAGAGCGTAAACTCCAGGGCGTTGACCCGACGCTTGGTCGTCTCGATCTCTTCGAGCAGCTCTTTCATCGCGGTCTCGACTTCCGCGGCTAGGATGATCTGTTCGAGGAGTTTCTCGTAGGATTCGGCGACTTCGTCGATCCGGGCGCTCGTTCCGAGGACGCCGTAGCCCCGCTCGTCTAGGCTCTTGCGTACTTTCGTCGACTCGATCTGCGGGACGACCACGCCCATGATGTTTTTCGACTGGGTGGAGATTTCGGGATGCTCCTTGAGCGCGGCAGCGGCCCCGCGGACGGCGACGTCGCCGTCCATCGCCCGTGCCATGTCGATGCGCTCTTGAGCGTCTTCGTAGGTGTCCTCTAGATCCGCCCGGACGTCCTGGGCCTGATCGAGGATATCCATAAACTCCATGATGAGGCCATCTCGCTTCTTCTCTAGGGTATCGTGGCCCCGTTCTGAGAGTTCGATCCGGTCCTCGATCTGCATGAGGTTTTTCCGGGTCGGTTTGACGTCCTGTGCCATTACTCGGGCTTACCCAACCCATCCAGTTAATCCTTTTCAGTCCGCGCGCGAACGGCCAAGCCCCCTGTTTCTGACAGTGGGAACGCTTCAGAGCCAGAAGCCTTGCTTACGGTCGATCCACGTGACGACGACCGTGTGTGGGAGTGTCAAGACGGCAATCCCGACGAGATACAGCCCCACAGCTCCGCCGATCGAGCTACCGGTCGGGACCAGAGTAAAGAGCCCACCGATGAGTGCGAGCGCGGCGATCGAAAGCGGTGCGGCTTCTAGCCCGACCCGGCCGATCGCCCGCCACCACTGGCCATCCTCGACGGCCGTTCGGACGCGCCCATCGAGCCACCCGACCCGAGCGAGATGTCGAACCGAATGCCACAGACAGAAGTACACCCCGATCGCCAGGATCGGCTCGACAAGCAAGAACACGACCCACAGCACCACCACCTCGGTGGCATCGAGCCGCCAGGCCCGAGAGCTACCCGAACGACGACGACCGCGCACTAGCGTGGCGATAGTTAGCATGCCAAAAGCCGCTGCCAGCGCGACCCTGGCGTTCGGCTCGAACAGCGGCCACGTCCCGACTGCCCCACCAAACGGCGCGACGAACGTCTCTAGGACGGCGCTATACCGGTCCGGGAAGGCTATCAGCGGCACTAACATGGGCAGGCCGCCCCGGACACCCGTCGTCAGCACTTGCTGGGTTCGATCGACGTAGGACGCTCCGAAGACGTCTCGGAGGACGTACAGCTCGCCTTGCCCCCAGTGAAACCATGTCAATAGTATAAACACGGTCGCAGCCACGATCGGAACCAGCCACCACAGCGCTAGATAGCCCACCCCCAGAACGGCATAGAGGACACCAACGATTCCGAGTCCTCGCCGGGTGACCCCCCCATCGAGCGCCCGGGGTAGCGCTACGTAATCCAGTGCGCCGTGTGGCATCCCGAACACCACGGCGCTGGCCAGCAATGGCAGATATCGAACCGGGTCAGACACGGGCGCTGCCAGCGGATAGGCGACTGCGAGTCCGGCAAGCGGGAGCCACCCGGTCCACTGGAGCAGGCTGGCCAGCCGACGTGGATCGTCGGTTCGAGTCGCGGCCGAAATCCGGGTAACGGAAGACACAGCCCACGATTGGTGGTCGTCTGGCAGGAAGGTTTCGGCGGTGGGGGAGCGACTGGCAGGTCAGCGCTCGGTGGCTCTCGAGTCCTCGCTGTAGCGATAGTAATACTGTGAGCTGTAATAGGTGAGCACGGCAACGATCCAGGTCACGACGATCGGCACTGTCACGGTCCCTTCCGTGGCGAACTGATAGCCACCGATCGCGACCAAAACCACGACCGTAACGAGAAATCCGTTTCGCGCCCCGCGCATAACTGGGTCGGCTTCGACCATGACCGAAACGTTCACACAGCGGGTACTTACCGCTGGGGATCAGTCGGCCGTCGCTTCCGGCGACGTCTCGGTCGCTTCCTCGACGTAGTTGGCCGCGATGAAGTCCTCGTCGATGCGGTTGAGCTCTTCTTTGGGCAGCATCGACAGCAGATCCCAGGCGATATCGAGTGTCTCGTCGATCGTCCGGTCGGTGTCGTAGCCCTGATCGACGAACTCGCTCTCGAAGCGATCGGCGAAGTCCAGATACTTGTTGTCACGTTCCGAGAGGGCCTCGCGACCGACGATGTTCACCAGGTCACGCAGATCCTCACCCTCGGCGTAGGCAGCGAACAACTGGTCGGAGACGTCGCCGTGGTCCTCGCGGGTCAGCCCTTCACCGATTCCCTCGTCCATCAGTCGGGACAGCGATGGCAGGACGTTGATCGGTGGCCGGACGCCCTGGCTGTTGAGGTCGCGGTTGACGTAGATCTGGCCCTCAGTAATGTATCCGGTGAGGTCCGGGATCGGGTGGGTGTCGTCGTCGCTGGGCATCGTCAAGATCGGGATCTGCGTGATCGACCCCTCGACGCCCTCGATCCGACCGGCCCGTTCGTACAGGCCCGCCAGGTCGGTGTACATGTACCCGGGGTAGCCCCGGCGACCCGGGACTTCCTCGCGTGCGGCCCCGATCTCCCGCAGGGCCTCACAGTAGTTGGTCATGTTCGTCATGATCGTCAGGACGTGATACCCCTTCTCGAAGGCCAGGTATTCGGCGGTCGTCAGCGCCAGCCGCGGCGTGATCGTCCGCTCGACCGCGGGGTCGTCCGCGAGATTCATGAACACGACCGACCGTTCGAGTGCGCCCGTACGCTCGAAGTCGTCCATGAACTCGTTTGCCTCCTCGGCGGTGATCCCCATCGCCGCGAAGACGACCGCGAACTCGCTTTCCTCGTCTTCTTCTTCCTCTTCTGGCACCTCTGCCTGACGGGCGATCTGGAGGGCGAGTTCGTTGTGGGGCAACCCCGAGCCGGAGAACAGCGGGAGCTTCTGGCCCCGAACGAGGGTGTTCATGCCGTCGATAGCGGAAATGCCGGTCTGGATGAACTCCCGCGGATACTCTCGGGAGACGGGATTGATCGCCTTGCCGACGATGTCCTGGCGCTCATCGGGGACGATGTCTGGGCCGTCGTCGATCGGCTGACCGGTCCCGTCCAGTACCCGACCGAGGAGATCCTCGGTGACGGGCATTTTCATCGTCTCGCCGAGGAACCGGACCGAACACTCCCGATCGATCCCCTGGGTACTCTCGAAGACCTGAATGGCGACGTGGTCGCTGGTCGATTCCAGCACCTGGCCCCGGCGGATCTCGCCGTCGCCGGTTTCGATCTCGACGATTTCGTCGTAGCCGACTGGTTCGTCCGTCTCGACGAACACCAGTGGCCCCGAGACTTCGGTAATCGTCTGATACTCTTTCATTGGTACATCCCCCGTAGCTCCTCTGCAATGTCGGCTTCGATCTCCTCGATGAAGGCCTCGTACTCTTCGGTCGTCCCGATCCGGTTGAGCCTCGGCGTCGCGTCGAGGTCCGTGATCTCGTCGACCGGGACACCCGCGTCCAACGCATCGAAGGCCTCGTCGTTGAACGTCTTGATGGCCTGCATCATCCGATAGGTCTTTGCCGGCTCACAGTAGGTGTCGACGTCGTGCAGCGCGTTTTGCTGGAGGTAGGCCTCTCGGATGTACCGGGCGACCTCCAGGGTCAACTGCTGGTCGGCCGGCAGCGCATCTTGGCCGACCAGCTGGACGATCTCCTGTAACTCGCTTTCCTCGTCTAGGGTGTCGATTACCCACTGGCGAATCGCCGGCCAGTCGTCAGCCACCTCGTCGGTGAACCACGGGTCGAGCTGGTCGCGGTACAACGAGTAGGACTCGTCCCAGTTGATCGCCGGGAAGTGTCGCCGTTCGGCGAGGTCGGCGTCAAGCGCCCAGAAGGTCTTGACGATCCGCAGGGTGTTCTGGGTCACCGGTTCCGAGAAGTCACCGCCGGGCGGCGACACTGCGCCGACGACCGTAACTGACCCCTCGGTGCCGTTTGCGTTCTGGTAGTAGCCGGCCCGCTCGTAGAACTCACTGAGGCGAGCCCCGAGATACGCCGGATACCCCTCTTCGCCGGGCATCTCTTCCAGTCGCGAAGAAATCTCCCGCAGGGCCTCGGCCCACCGCGAGGTCGAATCGGCCATCAGCGCCACGTCGTAGCCCATGTCCCGATAGTACTCGGCGATCGTGATGCCGGTGTAGACCGACGATTCACGCGCCGCGACGGGCATGTTCGACGTGTTGGCGATGAGACTCGTCCGTGACATGAGGGGTTTTCCCGTTTTGGGGTCTTCCAGCTCGGGGAAGTCCTCGATGACCTCGGTCATCTCGTTGCCACGCTCGCCACAGCCGACGTAGACGACGATGTCTGCGTCGGCCCACTTGGCGAGTTGATGCTGGGTGACCGTCTTCCCGGACCCGAACGGGCCCGGAATCGCGGCTGTCCCACCTTTCGCGACGGGAAACAGGCCATCGAGGATGCGCTGACCGGTCACCAGCGGGTCGGTCGGGGTCTCCTTGTCACCGGCCGGCCGAGCCTGGCGGACCGGCCACTCCTGGTGCATGGTGATCTCCTCGCCGTTGTCGAGTTCGACGACCGTCTCGTCGACGGTGAAGTTCCCCTTCTTGGCGTCGATGACCTCGCCGCCGTCGTAATCGGGCGGCACCATCACTTTGTGCTCGATACTCTCCGTTTCGGGAACGGTCCCGACGATGTCACCGGCGGTGACCTCGTCGCCTTCCTCGACGGTGGGGGTAAACTCCCAGGTCTTCTCGATGTCGATGCCGGGGGCGTCGACCCCACGGTCGAGAAACGCCGAGTCCATCTTCTCTTCGAGCCCTTCGAGGGGCGCTGGACACCGTCATAGATGTTGTCCAGAATCCCCGGCCCGAGGTCGACCGACAGCGGCGCACCCGTACTCTCGACGGGTTCGCCGGGGGCGACGTCGGAGGTCTCCTCGTAGACCTGAATCGTCGTCAGGTCGCCCTCGATCTCGATGATCTCGCCCATCAGCCCTTCTGAACCGACGTAGACCACGTCGTTCATCCGGGCGGAAAGGCCCGTCGCCGTGACGACGGGACCGCTCACGCTCTCGATGACGCCGTCTTCACGGACGTCGGATTGTGTAGCTTGACTCATGTTTGCTCCTCTTCGTCCATCAGGTCGATACCGATGGCGCGTTTGATCTGGTCGCGCAACCCGCCACTGCCGGCGCCGCCGCCCAGCGTCACCAAGACGGGATCGACGCTCGTCTCGACGCGGTCGCGTACTTCACGCGACAGGTGTTCGAGGTCCGGCTCGTGCATGACGATGATCCCGACTTCCTCGTCCTCAAGTAGTTCCGTGACGGCCGCGTCCATCTCCTCGCGGTCCGGCTCGGCTGGCACGTTCGCGAACTTGCGGACGCCGGCCAACCGGAAGCCGGTCGTGAAATCGGCACTCCCGATGACGGCGATCTCCTTGCTCATAGCATCACCAGATCTCGTTCGATCTCGTCCGGTTCGAGGCCGCTTTCACGGCCGCGGGCGATCGCGCGAATGTTGTCGATCTCCCGTTCCTTCGCGAGGATGTACGATAGCACCGCGGTGATCGACACCGGATACCGATAGGACAGCGTATCGGCGTACTCTAACAGTGCAGCGTCCAGGGCGTGTTCGAACCCGATTAGATCCACCGCGGATTCGAGATCGTCCAGTGCGGTCGAGAGGTCCTCACCGTACGTACTCTCCCGGACGTGTTCGACCAGGCGCTCGACGTCTCCGACGAGTGTCCGGACTTCGCCGGCGTCAAAGAGCTGCCCGCCGTCGATGTAGTATTCGGCTGGGTCCATGTCCGCCCCGCTCCGGGCCAGCCGCAGCGCGTTTCGAAGGTTCCGGAAGTCGATCTCCGCCTGGAGGAATTCGAGGTACAGCTGGGTCGCGCGGTCGGCTCGATTCTCGTCTGGCAACCCTTCGATCAGTTGCTCGTAGAACGACCGATCGACCGCGTTCTCTAAGGGGACGAGCAACTCTTGGGCTTCGAAGTCATCGAAGGCCGACACCAACGGCTCCTGAAAGATCGTCCCCTCGAGGCCCTCGATCGCCGCCTCGATCGTGTCCGCGTTTTCGAGCCGGTCGAGCGTCTCAGCGTCGAGTTCCCCGGCCCGGATGAGGTCCGAATCGATCGCGTCGGCGTCGGCCCCCGAGTAGATTCCACGGAGCACCGTCTTGACGTTCCAGGCGTCGAACCGCCGGAGGTACCGTGCGACGTAGTTATACACTTCGCCGTCGGCCCACCGGAGCAGGTCTTCGAAGTGCCTGGCCATGTTCTCGGTGAGCGCGTATTCGATGAGGTCGACCCCGGAGTAACGCGCCCCCAGGGCGTTCATCTCGCGCTCGTACTCGGATTCTTCCATGAACCGGGCGATCTCACCGGCCCCCATCCGTACCAGTTTCCGGTAGTCGTTCTCGTCGAACAGCGCGGCTCGCCGGGAACGAACCCGGGCGACGACGTATTCGTAGTTGGTCTGTCCGTCGGCTGAAAAGGACCTTCGCCCGCTCATTGGTCCGAATCGGCGTTGCTCGTGACGTCCTCGAGATCGTCGTCGATGTCTCCGAAGAGCCGATCGCTGATCGAGCGGATCTCCGATTCCCAGACGTCATTGAGGACCGAATCGAACGTGTTTTTGACGCGGACGCGGGAGGCACTGCTCTCGATGACGACGCCGCCCAGGCAGTCCTGCTCGCCCGCAAGCGTTGCGTCGTAACTCTCGAGGATCGACTCGAGCATCGCGGCGTCCTCCGATCTGCCGTAGACCTCGATCTCGCCGTCCTCGAACTCTTCGAGCCCGCTTTCGAGCAGTGTCCGGGTCAGCTCCTCGCGCCGATCGCCCTCCAGGGACGCAAGCGCCGATTCGACGCGTTCTCGAACCGTCCCGAGAACCTCGCGTCGGGCGGCGAGTCGCTCCTGTTTGGCTTCGAGGGTCGCACTCGAGAGTCGCCGCTCACGCTCCTGGTCGATCTGGCGTTCGATCTCGCGTTCTCGCTCGGCGACGATCTGTTCGGCGTCGGATTCGGCCTCGCTGATGATCTCCTCGGCCCGCTGGTCAGCGTCGGACGTGATCTCCTCGGCACGCGTGCGGGCTTCCTCTCGGATGTCTTCGACGACCGTTTCGAGGCTCATGAATCTCGAGACCCTCGGTTACAGCGTCAGGAAGACGACGACCAGTGCTAGAATGACGAGCGTCTCCGGGAGGACGGTCAGGATGAGTACCTGTCCGAACAGGCTGTCGTCCTCGGCGAGCGCGCCGACGGCGGCCGATCCGATGCCTCGCTCGGCATACCCAGCAGCCAGGGAGGCAAGACCGACGCCCAGTGCCGCGGCCGCAAGCGGTTCGAGAAGGGGCATGTTCAGTACCCCTCCGAGAACTGGCCAGCTCGTTCGGTACGCGATACGCCGTTATCGTCGGTCGAAAGTAGTGTCATAGTCATAGGTTTGCGACTGGCTCCTGTTCGGTTCAGGAACATTGGTTTCGAGCATCCTGATTTCGGATCACAACCATCATAAAGCTTCTCAAAGCGGTCGGGGCGAGAGGCACCCGTCTGGTCGAATTCGGCCGGCTGATGGGGGTCAAGCGCAAACGAACGCTCCCGGCAACGTACTACTTTCCCCGGCGGCTCAATCTCCAGCCGTGTACTCGCGTTCGTGTCCGAACGGCCGGTAGGCCGTCCCGCCGCCCTCGTAGAACTTCCCGAAGAACTCGACGTACTCCAGGCGAACGCCCTGGAGACCGGCTGAGGACACGCCAAGCAGGAGAACCACGAGGTGCCCGAGTACCAGGACGATGATGCCGGCGAGCCAGCCAAGGACGAGCATCACGGGTCCGCTCCCGTTGACCAGTCCCGAGAAAACCACGTACTCGGGATTTGGCGCACTTTCCATGAAGAAGATGAAGTGGAACTCCCCTCCATGCAGCGTCGCGCCGAAGACCAGCAGATTGACGACCAGTGCCATGCCAGCCTTCGCCAGCAACACCGCCGCGAGCCGGGTATAGGACACCACGTGACCGAACGCTTGTGTGATGCTCTCGACCAGGGCGATCCCACCTTCGGCGTAGATCGCCAGGGCGAGGCCGACTCCCGTCATCACCAGTCCGGCTGTCCCGACCGTCGGCGAGAAGCCGGTAAAGCCAAGCGGCAGCGCCGCCGCCTCACCGCTGGAGAAGACCGTGAACATAAAGTCCGGCTTGGGGCCACGGGCTTCGGTACTGAATACCCACAGCCAGATCCCGGCGGTGAGCATGATCCACGAACCACTCTCGATGAACGCCTCGCCGACGCCGTGATGTACGTTGTTGATAAAGTCAAGCACCCGGCCGCCGATCAGGTGCACGATGCCGGCGACGATGCTAGCCAACAGCCACGCCTGGGCGAAGACGATGTAGTGTGGCTGGAGCCCTTTGTGGATCGGCGGGTGGCCGTTCCAGACGATCTCACCGAGCTGGTGGAGTCCGAAGAATTCGCCATAGAGGACGCCAAAGAGCGCGGTGAAACCGCCGGCCCACATGCCGACGCCTCCGAGACTCCGAAGCACGTCGCTTTCCATACGAGAGTAGATCACATATCCGAGCAGGAAGTACAGGATCCCGTACCCGAGATCGCCGATCATGAACCCGAAGAACAGCGGGAACGTCAGGAACAGCGCGACCGTGGGGTCGATCTCCGTGTACTTCGGCCGGTTGATGACTTCGACCAGCGATTCGAACGGGCGGACCGAGCCGGGGTTCTCTTGGACGACCGGTGGCATACCGGTACTCATCGGCAGGATCCCGCTCGTCCCCCCGTCGGTGGCTGCGGTCGATTCGCCACCGTCGGCGGCTACCTCGGCGGCTTCATCGTCGTCCGCGTCGGGCGTTGCCTCTGGGACTGGTTCACTCTCGGTCGGATGACCGTCGCCGTCGTAGTCGGCCCGTTCGAGCTCGTCGATGTCGACGTGCTCGCCGACGGTGTCCCGGAGCGCGGCCTCGAAGTCCGCAACTTCGTCGGTCGGGATCCACCCCTCCGCGACGAAGGCGTTGTCGGTCGTCGCGAAGGTCAGCGGTGCCTCGCGTTTTTGGACCTCGATCGTGAGCTTCTCTTCGGCTGCCAGTAGGAACCCTGCGACGTCGAGTTTCAGTTCTTCGAGTTCGTTCTCGACGGTCGATAGCTGGGACTCCAACTGCTGGCGGCGGTGGTGGATCTCTTCGAGGTAGGTTTCGGGATCGCCCTCTCCGTCTGGGAGTTCGACAGCCGTGAATTCGGCCCCGACGAGGGCATCATCCAGCGCCTGCTCGTCGGCTGGGTAGGCGAAGGCCGCCAGTGTCGACCCTTCGGCGAACACCTCGAAGGCCTCGATCGCGTCGGCATCTGCAAGCGCTTTTCGTAGTCCGTCCGGGTCTCCCTCGCCGACCGCAACGGACAGTGACTCGTATCCCTTCAGGAGGTCGAGGTCGATCCCGAGCCGGACGAAAAATTCCATACGATCGATCCCGTCTTCGACCTCTCGCAGATCGTGCTCGAGTTCCTCGCGTCTGTCGTCGAGTTCGTTGACCTCCTGGCGGATCTCTTCGAGTTCCTCTTCTAGGGCCTCGTCGGTGACGAGCCGGGTTGGCCCGGCATCCCCGGGTTCGATTCCGAGCGTCGACTCCAGGGCACGGACGGTGACCAGCTTATCCGACGCTTGGTCGGCCCCTTCTGTCGGGTTTCCCGGTTCGAACCCGTCGAACGAGCCGTCGTACTCGGTGATGTGGAGCAAGTCGAGTTCGTGGACAGTCTCGATTACGTCGGCCATGACGGCCTTGGAGCCGGTCACCGAGACCCGGCTCATCCGCTCAGGTCTGAGCATGTACCGCCTCCTCGAAGGATTCGATGACGTGTTCTACCACCTCGTCGACGCGTTCATCGGCCTGGGCTTCTAGCCGCTCGCGAGCTTTCTGCCCCTCTTCGAGCCGTGCTTCGCGCTCGGCATCGATCTCTTCACGGGCCGCTTCGAGGCGCTCGTCGGCCATCTGTTCGGCCTCCTCGTGGGCCCGCTCGCGGATCTGCTCGCCTTCGTTCCGTGCTTCTTCGAGGCGCTGGTCGCGTTCGTCTTCGGCGTCAGCGACGATCTCCTTTGCCTCCCGCTCGGCCTCCTTGATACGGTCGAGAACCTCGGGCCTGGGCATCTATCAGTCGTCGTTTGCCAGAGCGCCCATATGGGTGTTGCGAAGTGTCTGTCCCGATCACTGGAAATTGGCGGCAAGGGTTGCTCGGTTCGATCCGGGGAATTAACCCGATGTGGCCCCAAGCGAGCCCTAATGGGGCTGCTCGAAGACAAGGACCGCGCGCGGCTGTTCTACAAGTACCTCTCGACGGTGTACGACCGAATCAATCCGTTCATCTGGAACGAGGCGATGCGTACCGAGGCGCTGGATCTCCTCGAGATCGAGGCCGACGATCGTGTCCTCGATGTCGGTTGTGGGACTGGCTTCGCTACAGAGGGCCTCCTCGAACACACTGAGAACGTCTACGGACTCGATCAGAGTCCACACCAGCTCGCGGAAGCCTTCGAGAAGTTCGGGACTCGCGGCCCAGTCCAGTTCTCTCTCGGTGACGCCGAGCGCCTGCCCTTCGCCGAGGATACCTTCGACGTCGTTTGGTCGTCGGGTTCGATCGAATACTGGCCCAATCCCGTCGATGCGCTCGAAGAGTGTCGTCGCGTCGCCCGCCCGGGCGGGCAGGTACTCATCGTTGGCCCGAACTACCCTGGCTCGACGATCTTCCAGAAGCTCGCCGACGCGATCATGCTGTTTTACGACGCCCAAGAGGCAGACCGAATGTTCGAGGCAGCCGGCTTCCAGTCGGTCGATCACGTGACGATGGGACCCTCGTACAACCCCGAAATCGCGATCACGACCGTCGCCCGCGTTCCCGAGTGACCGGTCCCTGCGGTCTGAGCCGACTGTGCCCCACCGCCAGTCACTCGGCGATGACTTCGAGCTCTGTGAGGACACGCCCGTCTCGACGAACCGTTATCTCGACGCTTGCACCATCACTTACCAGCGGTGCGTTCGAAGTCGCGAGTTCGAGGACCCCGGTTTCGCCTGCGGTCCAGTTCCCGCGCGTTGCGCTGTTGAACGGCCCGGTCGGCCCGCTCTCGAATCCCGTAGCGGCAAAGAACGGGATCGGCGGCTGGTGATCGAGCGATCGACCGTCGACTGTGATTCGGACGTCCAAGGTGTCCGGATCTAGCGCTTGTCCGCCCTCGTGTGTGAGCGTGATACTGTCAGCACTCGCGTCCGCCGTGGCGCTGAACCGAGTCGCCGGTATCGAAGGCTCGACGTCTGGCGTAAAGACGACTGCGCCGACCGTCCCCGCCAGCACGATCGTTATCGCCACCAAGAGAACTGTCCCGACAACCGGCGATATGGCGCGCTGGGCCATTAGCAGGGGTGGCCCCACTCTGGTACTTCAACGGTAGCTTCGAGTGGCTGTAAGTCGCCGGTCAGTCACCCCATCGTGACCGAGATGCTGTTGCCCCGTGCCGTCGACGCCGTGACTGTCTGGCCGTCGAGTCGAGCGAGCCACAATTGTCCGTCAGCCCCAGTCGTCCCGACGGTTGTGTCCTCTACCGAGAGGGTCGCCGCCACTGGTTCGGTTCTCTCGGGAGTACTGACTACGATCTTTGCGGGCCCCTCAGCCGTCGTTCGGTTGATCTCGATCGCCAGTGTCTCGGTTTCGTTTGCGGCGACGGTGGTCGTCGGCAACCGGGATAACTGGAGGCGATGGACTTCGTGGAAGACAGCCGTCGTTCGTCCATCGAAGTAGGCATCCAGAGTACCGTGGGCGTGGCTGAGTCTGACCGGATAGATCGCCGAGTCACCGAATCCGCTGATACTCGGGTTCGACACCAGGTTGTCGAACGCCCACGGATAGACCGCTTGGGCGCGTTGATGGGCGCTGACCAACGGTGACGAACCGTTCGTCGCGAACTCGTTCGTCCCACTGTCGGCACGCGCTGTCCACCGTGTCGCTTCCCGGACGTACGTGCCGCCGTCGATCCCTGCCAGGACGATACCACCATCAGCCGTGCTGGTCACGACGCGGGCCGGATCCCGGTTACCCCGTGTCGCGCCGGCGACGGTTTCCATCAGCGGCCCGGTCAACGAGACGATCTCGGCATCAATACGGGCGAGACTGACGGCCAGTGCCGGGGGTAACGAGACATCGTGTCGTTGCGTGACGCGATCGATGGTATCTGCGCGCATTCTGACGGTGTGGGCCGCCGCTTCGATCCGGGTGAGGGTACCGAACAGTTTGGTTGCAGTCATCTCGCCCCGGTTGTAGGCCCGAACCGCGTCGATGCGTGCAGTTCGTAACCCTTGGCCCCGGGTTCGCAACTGCTCGATGGCTCTCCGAACTGTGTCGATCTGAGCAGATCGACTCTCGGCGGTTGCAAACTGTCGCTGGAACGTTCCGCTAGCTACACGACTCTGGAGCTGCTCACGATCGCTCGCCAGCGTGCTGGAGAGATCGGCATCGACAGTGTGTTGGCTGCCAGTCGCGCCGTTTTGGAGCTGCAGCCGGTTGATCGTCTCGTTTTCGGCGCTGACTGTCTGGAAATCGGCCGTCCCGGTGCTCGTGGGGGATGGGACGGCAGCGACAGTGCCGACCAGCAGGAGGGCAACCAGGCCGCACGTCGCGAGGACCGAGCGTCGTCGCATCAGCATTCGATTATGCGGCGGGATACAAAAACCCAGCTACACTGACGTCACCGTCCGTTCAGTCGCCGCTTTGGCATTCCAAGGCCGCCTTTGGGACGCAGTTTAACGCCGCGAGACGATTTATCCCGCCCGCTAACGTTTCACAGATGGAAAGGGTTTTTCCACCAGGCAGGATAGGTGGGCAGTACATGGCCCCGCTGTTCCGCGTGGCGGCCCTGGCGCTGGGTGTCGTCATCGTCCTTCAGGTCGGGATCGCCGCGGGTGCGCCTGTATCTAGCACTAATGGCTATGCTGTCGCTGATGGTGCTGTTGACGGTAATACGACGATGACGATCGCCCTCCAGGCCGACGGCGATGCGCGTTGGAACGTGACAATGTCTGTCTCTCTGGAGGACCCGATGGCAATCGAGTCGTTCAGACAGACGGGCAAAGCGTTCGAAGCCGGTGACAGTGACGTCCTCTCGATCGAGACGTTCCGGCAATTTGGGGCGCTGGCCAGCCAGGCGACCGATCGAGAGATGGCTCTCGATAACGTTACTCGTACGGCGAGCGTCGACAACGGGACCGGACAGCTTGCGCTGTCGTTCACCTGGCGGAACTTCGGACGCGCCGAAGGGACGTACCTCTATGTCGACGATGTTTTCGAATCGCCGACCGGGACGTGGCTCGACGGATTGGCTGCCAACCAGCAACTCCTGATCGAGGCGCCAGATAGCTTCGAGATTACCAGCGCTCCCAAGGGCTTTACCAACAAGACGATCCGCTGGGCCGGGCCGACTGCATTCGAGCCGTCGTACCTGTCGATCACGTATCGTTTCGATGCGACGACGAACACACCGACCGTGACCGAAACGACAGCTGGATCGGTAGACAGCGATGGGAGCATCGGTCCAGTGCCCATTGTCCTCTTCCTGTTGATCGTGGGGGGCGGCTCAATCTACGTGTTCCGTCGTGGCGAGTTCCCGGCGTCCGATGGATCCGACACGGCTGCTGACTCGTCGTCGGCCACCAACGACGAGCAGGCGCTCGAAGCACCCGCCCAGGAACCCACAGATGCGCCGGCCGATGGCCCCGACGAGCAACCAGCTGACGACACTGACGACGGCACCGACGCCGGCTCACCTCCGGACCGTGAGTTGTTGAGCGACGAAGAGTACGTCGAGGCGTTACTCGAGCACAACGGCGGCCGGATGAAACAAGCGGCTATCGTCTCAGAGACCGACTGGTCGAACGCAAAGGTCTCTCAGTTGCTCTCCTCGATGGCCGACGATGATCGCGTCGAGAAACTCCGGATCGGCCGCGAAAACCTCATCTCACTGCCGGAGTTTGAAAACGAAGAGTAACTGACCTGGGGTCGTGCGTCTCGGTGCCGGAAGATAGACGCCTTCGTCACGTACTTGGTCAACCAGCCCGTTACAGCCCCCAATGGAGTATTTGGAGCGACGACGGGGTCTCATCGAGGACCGACTCGAAGCAGTGCTGTCACGGGTCGATCCCGAGACGCTTTCGACGGAACTCGAACACGTCGTGCTTTCAGGCGGCAAACGAGTCCGACCGACGGTGACCCTGTTGGTCTGTGAGGCCGCGGGTGGCAAACCGGAAGAGGCGGTCGATTATGCTGTCGGCGTCGAGCTCGTCCACAACGCCTCGCTGGTCGTCGACGACATCATCGACGACTCCGAGCTGCGACGCGACGCCCCCAGCGCGTGGTCGGCGTTCGGTCACGGGCCAGCGATCGTCGCCAGCGACGGCTTACTCGGTGAGGCCTTTGCACTGTTTTCGACCGACGAACGCGCGATGCGAGCGGTCTCGGAAGCGATGGTCGATCTCGGCGAAGGCGAAGCGACTGAGCTCGTCGCCAGGCCTGACTCGGAGGCGGGCTATCGCCAACTCGCCCAGCGCAAGACGGGAGCGTTGTTCCGGGCCGCGGCCGAACTGGGCGCGATCGCTGCCGACGCGGATGCTCATACGGTCGAAGCTTTCGGCCAGTACGCTGAACGCGTCGGCGTCGCCTTTCAGATGCGTGATGATGTCCTCGATGCGACGGCCGATGCAGACCAGTTGGGCAAGCCCACCGGTCACGACGCCGCGATGGAACGGCCCTCGATCGTGCAGGTGACCGACCTGTCACCTGCCGAAGCCGACGAACGCGCTCGCGAGGAATCACAGGCAGCCCTCGATCAACTCGATGCGCTCGCGGCCGAAAACCAGCAGGCACTACAGTACTTACAAGACCTGGCGA
Source organism: Halorhabdus sp. CBA1104 (assembly GCF_009690625.1). Taxonomy (NCBI): domain Archaea; kingdom Methanobacteriati; phylum Methanobacteriota; class Halobacteria; order Halobacteriales; family Haloarculaceae; genus Halorhabdus; species Halorhabdus sp. CBA1104. The sequence goes on from NZ_CP033878.1 coordinate 72,826, forward strand.
CGTTCGTCGTCGCCCGGGAACGCTGAGTCGCCGGCCGTGTTCACTTGCCCAGGTCGCTTCCAAGCACTTTCGCTGCCGTGAGGATGGGGTCCCACGTCGGCCCGAACGGCGGCGCGTAGGAGAGATCTACGTATTCGAGTTCGGTGACCGTCATTTCGTTCTGGATCGCTGTGGCGACCGTATCGATCCGCTTGGCGACGCCCTCCTCGCCGACCATACTCGCACCCAGGACCCGACCAGAGTCGGCATCGCCGACGAGTGTTATCTCGATATCGGCTCCCCCCGGGTAGTAGTGGGCACGGGACGGTGCGGTAATCGAGGTCGACACCGGGTCGAAGCCGGCAGCGCGTAGCCGTTCGCCATCGAGCAAGCCGGTCCGGGCGACTTCCAGGTCGAAGGCTTTGAGCGTGGCTGTGCCAGCGATCTCTCCGACTGGTGTCGGCTCACCGGCGACCGTCGCCCCGACCGCGCGGCCGGCCCGGTTTGCCGTCAGTGCCAGCGGAACGTGGGCTGGCTGGCCGGTAACCGCGTGCGTCATCTCGGCGCAATCGCCCGCAGCATAGACGTCTTCCGCGCTCGTTCGCCCATAGTCGTCGGTCGCGATCGCGCCCGTCGCACCCAGCTCGATACCTGCTGTCTCAGCGACCGTCACCCTCGGTGCAACACCGGCTGCGACGAGCGCCGCGTCGATCGCCTGTTCGCCCTTGTCGGTGACGATAGCCTCGACCCCGTTCCTGCCGTCGATTCGGTTGACCTGTGTGCCGGTGTGGACACCGATGCCGTTGCGCTCGAGTGTTTCGGCGACGGTTTCGCCGACCGTGCTGCCGAACGGGGAAAGTACGTGCTCGCGCATCTCGAACATTTCGACGTCGAGACCGCGGCCGCGGAAGGCTTCGGCCATCTCGATACCGACGTAGCCACCGCCGACGATGGCGACGGTCTCTTGGCCGGTCGCCTCGTCGGCGTAGGCTTTGAGCGCACGACCGGACTCCATCGTGTGTAACGTGAAGACGTCATCACGATCGAGTCCCTCGATGGGCGGCTCGATCGCTTTCGCACCTGTCGATACCAGAAGGTCGTCGTAGGACTGCTGGTACGTTTCATCTCCGGTCGTCACCGTCACTTCCCGCTGGTCGGGGTCGATCGCTGTCGCTTCTGTACCGGTCCGCAGGTCGACGTCTCGTTCGTCTCTGAATCGGTCGGCCGGGATCGCCACGAGATCTTCGAGCCGCTCGATCTCGTCTTTGACGTAGTACGGGAGGCCACAGGCACCGTAAGAAACCCACTCGCCACGTTCGAGGACCACAACCTCCTGCCCAGGGTCGTCCCGCTTTGCCTTGCTCGCCGCGCTCATCCCGGCCGCGTCGCCGCCGATCACCACGAGTGTCTCGCCCATATCGGCCGTTCGACCTGGCAGCGCTAAAGTATTGTCACGAGTGGACAACTCTCGTGGACGGCAAACGGGATGGGCGCACCATCCCGAGGTAGTCTCGCTAGTCCAAGCGTGCCTACCGAGCCGATTGGTTGGTCGTCGGCCAGTCCTGCCGCTCGATGTGATTTCTGGACGGCAAAATACCGAGTGCCGTTACAGCGAGATCGCGTCGACCGGACACTGCTGTTCGGCCTGTTCGGCCTCCGGCGTCACTTCGTCGCTGACGGCTTTGGCTAGCCCGCCGTCCATCTCGAACGTTTCCGGCGCGACGCTCGCGCAGATCTCACAGCCCGTACAGAGGTTTTGATCAACTTCTACCATCGTATCACTTCCAACTGTGACTTGTTGCTCGGCCTGTTTAGTTCAGGCGCGCGTTCCCACGTGCTGGAAACAGCAGTGAACATCCCGGCAGAATCCTGTCTCCTTGTGGCTGGAGACGCGATATCGACCCGATCACAGCTGGCACTCGTGGTTGCCACACGAGGTGGTGACACGCTGCCGGCCACTAGGCCTCCCACGGTGCCTGTGCTCCTTCGTGATCTTCGTCTTCGTCCGGCCCGTCACCGTCGTCCTCGTCGAGGAACTCCTCGTCTTCGGGAATGAACACGCCCTGTCGCATCGCTTCGAGCCGCGGCATCATACTGAAATGGTAGTAGACACTCCAGACGAGGCCGACCACGGCGGCCATTCCACCCATCGCCAGCGGATCCTCGATCCCGAGTTCCGCGACGAGGAACCCACCGGACATGACGAGTGCGACGTTGTAGACGTATATCGCAAGTTCTGAACGGTCGATGTCCATGGTGTATCGTCGCGGGACCTGGCTCAAAGGAACTGTCGGTCCCGATCGCCCGCGAGTTGCCTGTCACGGCTGGCTGCTCAGTCGTCGTGACCGACCGTTTCGCCTGGATAGTCTTTCTCGCCAGCCTCGATACGGATATCGAGCCAGTTTGCCGTGGGAACGAGTGGACACTCGTAGGCCCCATTGTACGCACAGGTTGGGTTATACGCCTGGTTGAAGTCAAGGATCCATTCGCCGTCGTCCGTCTGCTGGCTTTCGGGTTCGAGGTCGAGATACCGGCCAGCGCCGTACGTTTCGCCGTCGTTCGTCGCGTCGCGGAACGGCACCCAGAAGCGATCCTCGCCCGATGCGGGCCGGTAGGCCTGTAACGTGACGGATTCGTCGTCGATCTCGACAGTGAATGTGCCGTACCGGACGTACCGTTGCTTGCCGTCTGCGGTCGTTTCGACCGTGAGCTCCGCTTTCTCGTCGTGTTCTTCCAGCGGGACTTCGAAGCGATAGGCCGGGTCTACCTCGTAGTACTCGAGTCCGGGGAACGCGGCGTGATTCGGGATCGGGGATCGCGGATGATCGGCGAAATACGTCTCCTTTTCCCCACGCTGTTCGCGAATTCGCTGGCTGTAATCTTCGGTGCTCATCACGCGTCGATACGGCCCCCGGACAGTTAACGGTATTGCGCGTCTCACTCAACACCATAGGATGCCCGCGGCATCCTGCCGCCCTCGCTTACTGTTGGAGGCGACTCAACCACTGACCGACGCGGCCGGAACTACCCGTCACGAGCCGATCGGAGTTGAAGACCCGGATCGCGAGCCAGATCATCCCGATCGCGAAGATCGCTTCGTAGACGATCCCGCCGATAACCATCGTGGTGTCGTTCAACAGCAGTCGTTTGGGGGCGATCGCCGGGTGGGTGAACGGAATCGCGAGCAGGATCGCCCGGAGCGGCAGCGACAATTTGGCGACGTCGGTGAACATCGTCGCGAACATGGGCACGATCGCCAGAATGGAGATGGGAAACAGCAGCATCTGTGCACCCTGGCGGTCGCCGGCGAAAATGCCCAACACGAGTGCTAGCGCGAGGACGCCGACCAGCGAGAGGAACAGCGAGATCCCGACGATCGCGTAGTCGACAATTCCCAGCGAGAGGGCTGCACTCGCTGTGCCGTCGGTGAACGACGACTGATAGTAGTAAATCGAGACTGTATAGAGGGCCGCCCCGAGCAGTCCGATCGAGGCGCTGCCGACGAGTTTCGCCGCGACAATCGTCGATCGTTTGACGGGCATCGTCAACAGGGTTTCGAGCGTTTTGTTCTCTTTTTCGGCCCCCATCGAGTTGATCACCATCTGGCCGGAGAAGATGATCACGAACATGATGACAACGGGGATGAAGATGAACTGCGTGGCGAACGACCCCGAGAGTGTCCCGGGCGAGGTATTTTCGAGCGTCGTGCCTTCCAGATACGTCGTGTACGCCGGCCGGATCGGATCGAGCATCGCTGGTGTCGTTCCGGTGACGTTCAGTGTCAGGACGCGACCGGTCGCTTGGAGGCGCTGATCGACCTGTGCCGACGACGAGATGCCCGAGAGGCTGAGCGACCTGACGACCGAGTGAACGCCGACGGTGCCAGCCTTCCGCTGGTGGATGCGTTCGGTGAACCCGTCGGGGATGACGATCAATGCTTCACCACCCCGTTCGTCGACCATCTCGACAGCAGCGGCTGGGTCGCCCGATTCGGCGTAGTAGACGACCGAGGCGTTCTGACCGATGGTCGCGTTGACGAGTTCGCCGTACTGGCCGTCGTCTTCGTTGAGGATGCCGATCTCGGGTTGACCAGCTGTGGTATCGTCGATGCCTCCGATTCCTTGACCCAGCCCGACGAATATCACGGGAATCAGTAGGATCGGGAGGAGGTACCGTGGCCGGAGGAGTTCGCGAGTCTCCTTCCAGAGTAGTCGCCAGAAGTGATTCATGCCACCGCCTCCAGAAAGGCCTCTTCGAGATTTTCGGCGTCGTACGTTTCGATCACGTCCTGTGGGGCACCGTCGGCGACGATCTGGCCGTCGTTGAGTAGCCCGATCCGGTCACACAAGTATTCGACTTCGAGCATGTTGTGACTCGACAGCAGGACGCTGCGATCCTGGCCGGGAAATTCCTTGACAGTTTTCCGGATCGTCCGGGCGTTTTCGACGTCTAACCCCGACGTCGGCTCGTCTAAGATCGCCAGGTCCGGTTCGGTCATGATCGTACTCGCAAGCAGGAGCTTCCGGGTCATTCCCTTCGAATACTCGCTGGTCTTGCTCTCGATGCGTTCGTCCAGGTCGGCGATTTCGATGCCACGCTCGACGAGTTCCTCGGGCCTGTCGCTGTAGAAGTCCGCGACGAACTCCAGATACTGCCGGCCGGTGAGGTTGTCGTAGGACCCGGCGTCTTCGGGCAGGTACCGGATACGCTTACGTACCGCGTTGGGATCGCTCTGGACGTCAGTGCCGAACACGGACACGGTTCCGCTGTCGACGTTCAACAGTGTCGAGAGTGTCCGTAACGTCGTGGTCTTGCCAGCGCCGTTGGGGCCGACCAGTCCGAATATCTCGCCGGGCTCGACGCTGAAGGAGACGCCCTGGAGGGCCTGTACGTCGTCGTATCGTTTTTCCAGGCCGGCTACCTGGACTGCTGTGGGACCCATCGGTTCTCGTCGTGATTGTCTCACAGGGCCTCAATTACACTTTTGGTCCTGACAGTATCGGCCGCTGAGAAACACACGGCGTTTGCGAGTTCAGACCACGTCGGGACGAACCCGAAAGCGCTGATAGGCTCCGTGAGACAGTTCCAATGCCCCGAGCCACCAGTTCCAGCGCTCGGCGAGTGTCGATCCGTCGGGCGCGTCGGCCAGATTCGTGATGACGATCTCGACACCCAGTGACTCGTCGAAATCAGCCTCGTACACCCCTCGGTCCGCCAGGTCGGTTGCTTCTCGGGCCACGATCCGAGCAACGTCTCGGTCGGCCTCGAACCGCTCGACAAGCCGGGCGTGCAGGCGCTGTCGATCCACGTCTGAGCGTTCGTCGGTGCCCTCTTGAACCCTCCGAGTTGCTCTCACTCGTGACCGATGATCGGTTGGGGCTCGTACGGTTCTTCTAGATACTCGACGTCCGACTCGGTGAGATCGATCTCCATGGCCTCGACGGCGTCCTCTAAGTGTTCGACGCTGGTCGTCCCGACGATCGGGGCCGTAACGTACTCGTTTTGATACTGCCAGGCCAGGGCGATCTGGGCCATCGTCACGCCGTATTCGTCGGCCAGTTCCTGAACACGCTCGTTGATCTCTCTGCCTCCGCCACGGGTGTACTGGTCGGTCGGATTGTGGAAGTTCTCGGGGTCGCCGCGGTCGGTCGCCTCTAGCTCTTCGAACGGGCGCGTCAGGAAGCCCTGGCCGAGCGGCCCCCACGGGATCACACCCATGTCTTCCTCGTCGGTCAGGGGCAACATTTCTCGCTCTTCTTCGCGGTAAGCCAGGTGGTAGTGGTTTTGCATCGTCTCGTAGCTCACGAGATCTTCGCGCTCGCTCACCTGCAGGCGCTCGGCCAGTTGATAGGCCCACATCGAGGAGGTCCCGACGTGCCGGACTTTTCCCTGCCGGACGGCGTCGTCCAGCGCCCGCAACGTCGTCTCTGGTGGCGTGTTCGGATCGACTCGGTGAGTCTGGTAGAGATCGATCGTGTCCATGCCCAACCGATCGAGACTGTTCGCTAGTTCCTGTTGGATCGTCTTGCGTGAGAGCCCGGCGGCGTTGGGCGTCTCCTCGCCGACGGGAAAGCGAACCTTCGTCGCGACAACTTGCTCGTCACGGTCGTATTCGTCGAGAATATCGCCCAGAATCGCCTCGCTTTTGCCGTCGGAATACGCGTTCGCGGTATCGAAGAAGTTGACGCCAAGATCGATTGCACGTTCGATGATCTCCCGACTTGCTTGCTCGTCGAGCATCCAGGGCTCCTCGTCGCCAAAGCTCATGGCCCCGAGGCACAGCTCACTGACTTCCATTCCGGTCGAACCGAGTGTCGTGTACTCCATACAGTGGCTGTTCGCTACCCAGCGCCAAATCTGTTACGTGTGAATGACTATATCATCACCTGTAATTGGAGTGGACTACATCTCGAAGGCGTAGAACTGCTCGGGATCGGGGAAAAACTGCTCGGGATCGTCGTGCTCGATTGTTCCCACCGGCGTGCCATCGAGCTGTTTGACGTGTGTGAACATCTTTTCGCGTTCGAGGGCCGCCCGGACCAGTGGCGGGGCGTGTTGCATCCGGTAGGTCCCGGCAACGAACAGCGCCAGCTGTTCGTCGAGGTCGAGACATTCTGTGACGACGAAGGCGTGACCGCTACTCGTCGCCTGGTAGACGACCGTTTCCTCGAAGGTTGCTCGATCAGCGAACGACTCCAACTCTCCAGCCTGGTTGCTCGGGACGATGTAGACTAGTCCCCACTCTTCGTCCTCGCCCGAGTCGGGGGGTTTGGGCGTCGTATCGTCGGATGTGAGTACGAGCGTCTCGAAGCCGTTGGCGGCCCGGTCTCTCGCCATCGCCTCGGCGTCCTGTAGTGTCTGTTCCCACCCACTGTGGGCCTGTTCGCTGGTCGCGAGCAATCGTTCGCCGTCGTCTAAGGACACGTCGTCGGGGCCGAGTCTGACCATGGGTACTGATACAGCCCCACACCATTAAGGAGTGCCCATCGCCGTGGCCCTTACCCGGCGGTAACGCCGAGTCCGACTTCGAGCAGGATCGAAACACCCAGCAAGACGAGGCTGGTGACGAACACCTTCACGTCGCGGCTCACACAAGCCTCGCGTGGGAGGTGCGTGCCCGCAAGCGGCGGCAACGTGTGGATCCGTTGTTCGAACCCGAAGGCTTGGTCCCCTTCGACGCTCATCCCGAACAGCCGGGAGACCGGCCCACGTCCGTGTGGCGTCGGCTGGATGCCGAACGTGCCAACGCCGAACAACAGAAATCCGACCACGAACAGCGCGTACTTGAGTGTTATCAGCCCATCGCCAAACACTAGCGATAGCATGGCCAGCACAAGCACCACGACTGCCGAGACGTACCCGACCCACAGCGCGAACTCGGCGTACCGCAACCTGCTAAGAGTCACTGGTACGACGCTCGATGACCGGCTTTACGTCCTCGTAGTCAGATTCGTGACGGTGGCAGTAGCTCATGTGCTCGGCTTCCCCGACAGGGTGAAAGTCCGGCCGCTTGAGGTCACAGACGCCGTTGAACGCGTCGTTCAGATGGTCGCGTGCATCTGTCGGCCGTCCCTCTTTTACCAGTTGGGCAGCCGTTTCGATGTGTTCGTCGACGTCTGCCGGGACATCGAGGTCGCCAAAGAAGTCTGCGACTGTCTCGTCGATGTCGTCGTACGCCGAGAAGCGTCCGAGCTGACGTTTGAGGCGATTGACGGCACTGAGATTCATTCGTGACCGCTCACGGACGACTTCCCGGAAGCGTTCGATCGCGTCCCAGACCGCCTCGTCGACGTCTTCGTATCCCTCTGGCCGGATCTTGGCCGGACACCGCGTCGAGAACTGACAGCCTGTCGGCGGATCGCGGGGACTTGGTGGAGTCCCCGGTAGCGTGATGCGACGGGAAGATGCCGACGGATCCGGATGTGGGATCGCCGAGAGGAGTGACCGCGTGTAGGGATTGTGCGCGTCCGCATAGACTGCCTCGGTGTCGCTTATCTCCATTATTTTCCCGAGGTACATGACTGCGACCCGATCACAGATGTGCCTCACGACCGCCAAGTCGTGGGCGATAAACAGGTACGTGAGATCGAACTCTTCTTGGAGATCCTCGAGCAGCGTGATGATCTTCGCTTGCACGGAGACGTCGAGTGCACTGACTGGTTCGTCGAGGACCAGAAACTCCGGCTCGAGGGCTAACGCTCGTGCGATGCCGACTCGCTGGCGCTGGCCGCCCGAGAACTGGTGGGGATACCGATAGTAGTGTTCCTCCCGGAGCCCGACCGACGTCAGCAGGTCCAACACTCGCTCTTGGCGCTCCGTTTTGGTCTTCCAGTCGTGGGCGTCGAGCGGTTCGCGAATGATCTCTCCGACTGTCATCCGGTCGTTCAGGCTAGACTGGGGGTCCTGAAAGACCATCTGGGCGTTCCGACGCCAGTCTTTCAGCTCCTCGCCCGATAGTGTCGTAATGTCAGTCCCGTCGAAGGAAATGGTCCCCTCGGTCGCCTCTTCGAGGCGAACGAGCGTTCGCCCGAGCGTGCTTTTCCCACAGCCAGACTCACCGACCAGTCCCAGTGTCTCCCCGCGTTTGATCGAGAAGCTCACGCCGTCGACGGCTTTGACGGAGGAACTGGCGAACATACCGCCGTCACCGTAGTGTTTTTTCAGATTCTCGACCTCGATCAGCGTCTCACCCAACTGTGCCGCCTGTTCGGGCTGTTCGATCCCGCTACTCATCTGTAGTCACCTCTGTTTCGACATCTTCCCGGTCTGCTAGTGCTCTGTGGTGCTTGAGCCGTTCGTCTTCTGTCTTGTCTTCGGGATAGAGCAGACATGCTGCGGTGTGTTCGACTGTCTCGCCGACGTCGATGTGTTGGGGTGCCATCTCGTCGCAGGCGCCAAACGCCTGTGGACACCGAGGCGCAAACCGACAGTGGTCGGCCGGGGCGTTCGGGGTCGGCACTTCGCCTTCGATGGTGTTGAGCCCTCTCCACGGGAGTGTTCGCCCGGTATCGACTCGATGAGGGCACGCGTGTATGGGTGCTCTGGTCGATCGAAGAGGTTCTCGACTGACGCCTTCTCGACGATCTGTCCAGCGTACATCACGTTCACGCGATCGGAGATATCGGCGATGACTCCCATGTCGTGCGTGATGAACAGGATTGCAAGGTCACGCTCCGCCTGGAGGTCCTTTAGCAGATCCAGTATCTGTGCTTGAATCGTCACGTCGAGTGCGGTCGTCGGCTCGTCGGCGATCAGCAGGTCTGGTTCACAGGCCAGCATCATCGCGATGACTGCCCGTTGGCGCATCCCTCCGGAAAACTCGTGTGGGTGCTCGTCGAGACGGCGTTTCGCGTCGGGGATACCCACTGATTCCAGTAGTTTTGTCGCCTCTTTGGTTGCTTGTGCGCCTGTGATCCCGCGATTGATCTCCAAGGCTTCCCGGATCTGATTGCCGATCGTATAGACGGGATTGAGCGACTGCTGGGGGTCCTGAAAGACCATACCGATCCCGCTTCCACGGATTTGCCGATACTCGGCATCGGAGAATGCCGTCAACTCTTGGCCCTTGAATCGGATCGACGATTCCGGAAGTACCTCTCCCGGGGAGTCGACCAGGCCCATGATCGAGCGGGCGGTGACGCTCTTGCCCGAGCCCGATTCACCGACGATACCGACCGTTTCGCCGGGATAGACATCGAAGTTCACGCTGTCGACGGCCCGGATCGTCTCCCGGTCGGTATGGAAGACTGTCTGGAGATCTCGGACCGAAAGCAGCGGCTCACCTTCCCCGCGTGCGCTCTCGGCAGCTTCCTCACGGGACATCAGGCACCACCCCCTGCAGCCGCCTCTTCGGCTTCGGCGCTTTCGGTCTCGGGATCGATCGCATCCCGAATGCCGTCGCCGAAGGCGTTGAGGCCGGTCACCAGCACGACGATGATCAGCCCAGAGAGCAGCGAGATGTGCCACGATGACGTCGCGACGTAGCTCTGGCCGAGCGAGACAGCCCGTCCCCAGGCCGGCGTCGGCGCACTGATCCCGAGCCCGTTACCGAGGAACGACAGCGCCGAGAGGCTGATGATGATACCACCGGTCGTCATCGAGGCGTACACGAGCAGGTAGCCCACGATGTACGGGAGCATGTGTTTGCGCATGATCGTGCGCGGGCGCTGCCCGAAGCTTCGTGCGGCATCGACCCACTCCTCTTGGGCCACCTGGAGGGCCGGCCCACGTACAGCCCGCCAGAGAAGCGGCCAGGTCGTAAACGCGAACACGAGCGCGAGGATGAACCCGCCGTCTAAGATGTTCCCGAGCCAGTGGTTCGCGAAGACCGCACTCACCATGATCAACAGGATCAACCGTGGGACTGAGACGATCCCGTCGGCAGTGGTGAGGATGCCCAGATCGATCGAACCGCCGTAGTACGCCGAGACCATCGACAGTACGGCCGCGATGAGTGTCGCAATCCCGATTGCCATCCCAGCGACGATCATCGTGATCCGGGCGCCACCCATGAGGAACGTGAACAGATCGCGCCCGTTACTCAGTGTCCCGAATGGATGGAACCGGTCGAAGTTGTCGTAGGTCATCGGCCCCACGTTCTCACCGCTCCCCTTGGATTTCGAGTTGAAGTTGGCGTCGCCGACGAAGACTGTTTCGACTGATTCGGCTTCTGCGTCGTAGTACTTGATCTCGTGGCTGTAGGAACTCTGGATGTTCTGTTCGACGGTCGTCGGCCCGAGTGCCGGCCCGAAAATCGCCATCGTCAGGTACAACAAGAGGACGAGAATGCCGAACTGTCCCCAGCGGTGGCCCCGGAGCCGTCTGACCATGTCGTCGGTCGGTGTCCAGTCGGCCTGCCGGTAGTGATCGCGATAGACCTTCCAGCCACGGTACAGCCAGTAGCTCACGAGCAGTGCGTAGACGACGATCAGCGTGAGTCGCAGTGCCCACGCGAGTGCAGGCTCCAGTCCCAGGAACGTCCCTTTCCACGGGCCGTTCGGGCCGGCCATATACCCCTGATTGGGGATCGTTTCCCGGCCCAACAGCGTCGGGAGCGAGCCGGCCCACTCCGCCAGACCCGTCAAAAACGTCGAGCCGGCTGCTTGAACGTCGAGGACTGTACTCGTTGCACCCCCGGCGACGGCCCCGACGAGCAACTCGACGAGAGCCGTCACGCCGACGAACGTCCGTTCGAGTGTGGCGAACAGGAGTGCCGCGTACGTGCCGAACTCGACGGCGATCAAGGCGAGTAGCACGGCGAGCCACCGGAGGAACGGCCGTGGCGATTCGGCGATTCGCGTTCGGAGCCGCACGCGTTCGAACCCGGTCAACTCCTCGCGCGTCGTGGTAGCTGTAGTATCCGACATCGATGTCACCTCTCTGTGTCCTCCAACGTGATCCGCGGATCGATGAACGTATACAGGATGTCTTGGGCAATGTTCACGGTCACCTGTACGATGATGAACAAGAAGACAAGCGCCATCACGAGCGGGATGTCAGGCCCCAGGACGCCCCGGAAGAACATGTTGCCAAGTCCCCGGATCGAGAAGACCTTCTCGACGAGGACGGAACCTCCGATCAGCAGATAGAACTCGCCCATGATGATCGGGAGGAGTGGGATCAAGGCGTTGCGGCCGACGTGTTTGGTCACGATTCGCCGCCCGGAGACGCCCTTTGCCTTTGCGGTCTCGACGTACTTCGAGTTGATACTCTCGAGGACGGCTGTGCGACCGATTCGGATCTCGTTACCCATCGAGGACGATCCCAAGACGAGTGCCGCCGGAAGGATCCACTTGATTGCAGTGGCGATGTTTGTCCACTTCGGGACGGGGATCCAGATCGCTTCTAGCAGTGGAATGCCAGCAAATAGATGTATGCTGCCGAACATATTCGACACTGCGTCGGACGTCCCGATCACGTCGGTCGAAATCCAGAGATCGGGGTAAAACGACAGGAGACCGCCGGCAGAGAGTAATCCGACTACCATCACCGCGAGCCAGAAGTTCGGCATCGCCCGCCAGATGATGCCTCCGCCCGAGGCGATGTAGTCTCGCCAGGTGTTGGCCCGGAGACCGGCGTACAGCCCGCCGGGAATACCGACCACCAATGCGACGGCGACTGACCAGAACCCGAGCCACAGCGTCACAGGCATTCGGTTCAGGATGAGGTCACCGACTGGCGTGCCACGCTGGATGATCCACGACTGGCCGAAATCGAACGTGAGGAGGTCGGTGAGGACCTTCAGATACTGCGACCAGAGTGGGACTGTCGAGCCGTCTTGGTAGATGAGTCCGAGTGCAACTTTCAGTTGACGGATGTCTTCCGGTGTGGCGTCCTGTCCGAGGATGTTCAATACGGGGTCGATCGGCCCCAGATAGAGGACCATGAAACTCATCGTGATCCCGAACAGGAACACGGGGACAGCGAGCAACAGCCGTTTGAACAGGTACAGTAAACGGTTCATTTCGTCCCTCCACGCAGCGTCTGTCTGAGACGGTCGTGTGTCCTGCCACTCTGGAGAGCGTCGTTATCTGTGTCTTTCCGGTGGTCCGGTGACGATCGAGACGACAGTACGATACCTTGTCGTTCAGGGGACGGTATCGTCAGCCACGACGATGGCTCCATCGAGGGCATGACTAAGTTATCCGATCGTGGTATCGGCTATATCGGTTTAACAATATCGATTGGAGTCCAGCAGCGGGTTCGTATCGCGGCTGTGTCCGTGCCTATTCCTGGTAATTCGAGTCGTACCCTTCGGCTCCACCGGGGAAGACCTGTTTGGGAACCAAGTGGTAGGCCGCTTCACCGCGGCCCTTGAAGACGCTCTCGACGAAGTCCTCACGGGTGAGCACGTAGGCCATTGCCTCGCGGACGGGCTTTGGCACCTTCTCCATGTTGAAGCCGATGTAGTACGTGTTGATCGAGGGTGTCGAGACCATGTTCACTTCCGTCCCATCGCTCATCGGCCCGTACGTCCCCAGCGTCTGGCCCTGCTCGTTGGTCGACTCTTCGGTAGCCAGCTCGGGATTGTACTGGGCCGTCGGGATCCCAGCGACGTCGGCGTTCCCGTTCTGGAAGTAGCTGTAAAGGGCGGTGGTATCGGTGATGATCGCGTCGTGGAGGTCGAAGTCAGGGACTTTGCCGTGGTAGTCCTCGAAGGCTGTCGCGCGGAACTCGCCACCGTTGCCCTCTTGCCACTGCTCGAAGACGAACGGTCCACAACCGACCGGACTCGTCGAGAACTCTTCCCAGGCCATATCGCCATCGTAGCCCTCGATGTCACCGACGATTCCTTCGGGGACGACCGAGAACGCCGAGTAGGCGAGCACTTCGAGCGCGTAGCCGAACGGCGCGGCGAGCGAAATCGTGAACGTGTACTCGCCCGTCGCTTCGACGGCGGCCGTCTCGGGGACGACGTTACCGTCGTCGTCGGTCTCGTGTTCGATCTGGAGCACCGACAGCGGGAAGTACGTGTTCGTGGAATTGTCCGACTCGATGAGTCGCCGCATCGAGTAGACGACGTCGTCAGCGGTCACCTCGCCGTAGTCGCCGTGGAACTGAACCCCCTCTTTGAGCGTAAACTCGTACTCGGTGAGATCGTCGCTGACGGTGTAGTCCTCGACGATGAGGGATTCGACTTCCGTCGTCCCGTTGACGTAGTTCATCGGCGCGTCGAACATGTTCATCACCTTGTCCCCGCTCTGGGTGTTCCCAGAGGCGGCCGGGTCCAGGGAGCTGAACGTGCTCGAGGTCCCATTGAGGACGTCATCGCCTTCTAAGCTGTTGACAGAGATGCTGTCTTTCGCTCGCGAGGGACCCATCCCGCCCGGCGGGTTGTAGTCGACGCGATCGTACCAGAACAGCTGGTCGACGGTGTGATAGACCGGGAGTAGTGCCGCCGAGTCCCACAGCGCTCGCTCGATGTTGATGGTGGCCTCGTCACGGATGCTCTGGGCCTCGTCACCCAGACCGGGGTTGTTCTGGACCCGATCGAACTGCTCGGTGACGTACTGGCGAATTTCCTCATCGCCCTTCGTGTCTTCGGACCAGAACAACGTCTCGCCGTTCGGTGTGTAGCTTTCGGCGTCGTAGATCGTGTTCTCCGGGTCGACGAGCTGGAGGAAGTTCTGGGCGCCAGGGTAGTCGGCGACCCACCCGAGCGTGTAGGCCTCGTGGTTCCCGCTCTGGGTGGTTTCGAGCAGCGACCCGAAGTCCGAGTCGCTGATGTTCATGTTGATGTGAGCGGCTTCCAGGCGTGCACGGATCGTGTTCGCCATCTCCTTCCACGCCGGGCTCTGGTACTGCAGCCAGTCGAGATCGTAGTTGTTGTCTGGCCCGTAGCCTGCCTCTTCCATCACCCGCTTGGCTTCACCGATTTTCGCCTCGTTGAGGCCATAGGGGTAGGAACTTGGAGGCTCGTATCCGTCATTCTCGGCCTCGGTTCCGGTGTCTCCACCGTCGCTTTCGGTCTCGGTCTCGGTTGCCGTCTCGCCGCTCTCGGTTTCGGTGTCTCCGCCACCACAGCCGGCCAGTCCGATACTCACCGTTGCAGCGCCGGTCGCTTTGAGGAACCGCCGTCGGTTCATTTCACTGTCGTCAGACATGATGTGACCACGTAACAAAGACGAACGTTTATATTTACTGGTACTGGCTACATTTATATCTGATTTCGAGTTGATGAGACGGCGTGCCGGGCATTTGGCCATATTTATTCTATAGTATAATTATAATTCCTCCTCTTTTGGCGGCTCCCGGCCACGCTTTAATCTGACTTCCTAACGTGTCTCTATTTAGCATGCTATCGGGCCGCGTGGCTCGGTACTGCTGGTAGTGACGAATCTCTGGCTTCTGTCGGGGCTGGCTTCACTTACGACTCACCCTCTGTGTCTGTCCTCTTTGGATCATATCTGCTTGCCACGCTGCCGGTTTCGTCTTCCATCGCTGCCGTCAGCCTGAACAGAACGACGGGCGTGGATTTGAACCGCTTGAACGTCACTCGCTACCGCTCGCTCACGTTCCACTCCCTGCTTCAAATCCGCTTGCGCCAACAGCCGGCGCTGATCATTCGCTTTGCTGGTGACGTAGCGCCCGTAGAAGTGGGTTGGGGCGGATTTGAACCGCCGACCTCCTCCATGTCAAGGAGGTGTCATAACCAACCTAGACCACCAACCCGTTCGGTTCGATGCATTTCTGTCTCTCTCGCAGATGCAATTGAAGGTTTCGAAACGGAATCGCCCGACTCCACGACCGAGCCAGGCCGCTCGGCACCGCTGTTTCTCCCGGGAGAGCAACTGGCAGGCTGGAATGGCATCACTGGGTGGCCCGAATGCCTCGATGGAAGAACCCGACGGTCAACAGGGCGGCCAGTCCTGTTCCGAGTACGACGAAGATGTACATGTCTTGGACGCCGACCAGGTTGGCGATCCAGCCACCCACGACCTGGCCGAACACCCGCCCCGTTCCGAGGCCGAGTGCTGCAAGCAGCGCTTGGGCCGAGGCGCTCATCGCGTCGGGCGCGTACTCGTGGGCGAGTGATACTGACGCGAGCGTGAAGAGGGCAAACCCTGCCCCTGTGGAACTTGGGCCAGGAAGACGGCGGGAAGCGTTCCCGGGACGACGTACAGGACGAAACTGAGAGCAAGGACGATCGCTCCCACGAGCAACTGCGTCCGGTGGCGCCAGCCCAGGCGCACGATCCAGACGAACACGGCCGCCTCGGCCAGTGTGCGGACGAACCAGGCTGCACCCGTCATCGCGTCGCTGGCCTCGATCGCGCGGATGTACACCGAGAAGAACGAATTTGCCGTCGTGGTTGAGGCGCCGATGAGCAGGCCGACCGCCAACAGCAACACGAACGCAGGCTTGGTCAACAGCTGTAAACTGTCCTCGCGTAAGTCCGGCGACAACTCGCTCGCCGACGGCTTCGGGAGCCCGCGAAGCGAGATGACGAACACGACCATCCCGATCGCGTAGACCGCGAAGATCGTCGCCGTCCCGAAGGTTTCGACGAGCGGGCCAAGCGCGAGGATCCCGACACCGAAAGCGATGCTCCCAAAGGCCCGGACATTGCCGTAGTCGATGCCACTGGACAGGACCATCGAGTTCGCCAGGGGGACGATCGGCGAGCGGAACGCCGAGTAGATCCCGGCGGCGACGACCATCAGGACGAACGGCGACTCGATAACCATCCCGAGAGGGAACAGGAGTCCCCCGAGTATCGACACCACTGCGCCGATGGCCATCGCGAGTTTCGTCCGACCATACGCGTCGGCCACCATCCCCCAGATCGGCTGGGCGACGATGCCTGCACCGACCAGTACCGCACCGATGAGTCCCATCTGGGACTCCGAGAGCCCGATGTCCTCGAAGAATATATTTCGATACCCGGCGATGCCGTTTCCAGCGGCGTACAACACCAGATACAGCAACTGGTAGCGACGCTCGTCGCTCAGCATGCTCGCCCACCAGCCGGACCGATTTCGTTCATCTATCCGCGCTTGCACTTGTGATGAAAAAGCCTTCACATTTCTCTCTAGCAGGAAACAACACGCAGCGGTCGTTGTTC
This sequence comes from Halorhabdus sp. CBA1104, assembly GCF_009690625.1. Lineage (NCBI taxonomy): Archaea > Methanobacteriati > Methanobacteriota > Halobacteria > Halobacteriales > Haloarculaceae > Halorhabdus > Halorhabdus sp. CBA1104. The sequence goes on from NZ_CP033878.1 coordinate 89,369, forward strand.
CGATACAGTTAACCACAGATCGGTCGAACGACGCCGACATGCCGGGACCAGTCTTTCTGGACGGAGAGACGGTGACGCTGCGGACGATCGAGGACGAAGACCTCGGGTTCATCCAACGCGAGCGCTCGGCCCCGGGCGTCTGGCGGACACTCGGGTGGCCGTTTCCTTCCAACAGCGAGCAACTCCAGGAGTTCTACGAGGAGACCATCTCCGACGAGGAGACGATTCACCTCCTGATCACGGTCGCCGAAGAGCCGGTCGGTATGGTGAGCTTCCACGAAGTCTCAGCGGACGCCTGGCGTGGAGAACTCGGCTATTGGGTGGCGACGGAGCATCACGGTAACGGGTACGCGACCGATGCCGTCGGCACGCTCGTCGAGTACGGCTTTCGCGACCTGGGCTTTCACCGCATCGAAGCGAAGGTATTCGACGGTAACGGCCCTTCACGAACCGTTCTCGAAAATCTCGGATTCACGCACGAAGGCGTTCACCGCGAGGCAGTCTTCTCCGATGGCGGGTTTCGGGACGTCCACTGGTACGGCCTGCTCGCAGACGAGTGGGATCTCGACGTCGAGTGAGGTGACTTCCGGCGTCGTTACCAGTCGACCGAGACGGTTCCGTCTCCGTGAGGATCGGGGGCGATCTCCTCGTCAGTCCGGCGATCGATCACGTGGATCACGCCGTCGTCTTTCTTGGCCGGACAGACCGCCGCGGCGCGGACGTTCTCTTCGAGCTCCGTCTCGTCGATGAAGTAGCCCTTCGGCCGGGCGATGCCCGTCTCCAGATCGAGGTCCCAGTTGTCGGCCACCTGAGCGCACTTGCCCGCGCCGATACACTTGTTGGCCTCGAAGATGATCTTGTAGGGTTTTTCCGCGATCGGTGGCGCGTCGCGCTCACCGACCGAGGCGGGATCGATCGCCCCCTCGTTTGGCCCGTCGTCGCTCATATCAACCCAATCAGTCGCCGGCGGTATGCCACTAGCGGTCGCCACAAATCACGCCCGAACTGCAGGGCCACTTCAGTCCTGAATCGTGACCGATTCGAGCCGGACGTCTTCGACCGGGTTGTCCTGGGGGCCGGTCTCGACGCTGCCGATCTCCCGCACCACGTCCATCCCGTCGATCACTTCGCCGAAGACGGGGTGGTCGCCGTCGAGGTGCGGTTGGGCATCGAGCGTGATGAAGAACTGCGAGCCGTTCGTGTCGGGGCCGCGGTTGGCCATCGAGAGGACGCCGGGGCCGTCGTGGCCCAATTCGTCGTGGAACTCGTCGTCGAAGGTGTAGCCCGGGCCGCCCCGGCCGGTGCCCGTGGGGTCGCCCATCTGGAGCATGAAGTCCTCGATGACGCGGTGGATCTCGATGTCTTCGTAGAAGGCGTCACCGCGGGTCTCGCCGGTTTCGGGATCTTCCCAGGTCGGCGTGTCGGGGGCGGGATCGGCGTTTGCCGCCGGGTCGTGGGTCGCGAGGTTGACGAAGTTCTCGACGGTGCGGGGCGCACGCTCGTCGTACAGCTCGACTTCGATATCGCCGTGTGTCGTTTCGAGGGTCGCAGTCAGATCGCTCATGGCTGTGTCGACGAGTGGGGGATGGATAACCGTGGTGGTCGGCGGCGGGCAGATGTTTACAGGCCCGCCAGTGTCACCGTATTGAGGGCGACTACCACCAGCGTCACGATACCGAACCCAAACAGGACGAGGCGTGCCGACCGGCCATCCAGATAGTGCCAGGTCAACACGAGCACCACGAGGGCCAGGAGTTTCAACGCCCCGATGCCCGGCGTCCCGTAGGTTTCCATGAACGCGCGCGCAACTGCGTTCCCTTCGGGCACGCCCGCAGCGACCCCAACCATCGTGGTCACGACGTCGATCGCCGCACCGACGAGGACGACCGCCCACAGGACGGCATCCGATTCCGGCAGCGGCCGCGGTTCGAGGAATGCTTCGAGGGCGACTAGGCCCGCCTGGAACCACGCCGGCACGACTCGTTCGGGCAGGGTTTTCGGATCCATGCTTTCATCAGGGTGGGGGCTGGGTCCTCGCCGCTTAGGACAGTCGATCGTCGTACGTCGGCGAGCGGTAGTAATTGAGATAGAACGTCCGGCCACAGCCGTCCTTGCCAGGGATGGGGCCGTCTGGCCGGCCGGTCGTCGACGTGGCAACGTCCTCGACGGCCCGTTCGGGCGCATCGACGTCCCCGAGGCAGACAAACTCGATGCCATCGGCGGCCGCGAGGTCGCCGGTCGTCGCCGCGTACTCCCGGTCGGTGTCCGGCTGTGGCCGGACCGACCCGTCCCGGAGTTCCGGGCTTCGCTCGATGCTCGTGACCGCCCCACAGTACGGGCAGTAATACGAAACTTCGACCATACACGAGACAACGGTCCGGACCACTATAGATCCGCGGGCGTTGGCTGGGGACTCAAAACGACCGCAATGCCGCTAGCTTCGCCGTCGCCTCACCACGGTCGAGAATATCGCGTGCAGTGTCGACGCCGGCTGCGATGTCGGGAACGTCCTCGCGGGCGTACATGCGAAGTGCCGCGTTGAGGGCAACGGCGTCGGCGAAGGCGTCGGTCCGATCGCCGGCCAGGACCGCCTCGGTGATCGCGGCCGAGTCCCCAATCACGTCCGCCACTTCGAGGGCGTCCTCGCTCGCGCCCAAGCCGTACTCGGCGGTCTCGATTGTCGCGTCCGCGACGCCATCGCCGCCGTCCCACTCGGCGATCGTCGTCGAACCTGGGCGAACGTCGTCGTAGCCTTCCAGTCCCTGGATGAACAGGGCACGCTCGAACGTCGATTCACGAGATCGGTCGAGCGTCCCGGCGAGTTTCTTCGCGAACGCGAGGTGGTAGAAACTCCCCAGGTGAACGGACGACCCGGCGGGATTGGAAAGCGTCTCGATGGTGTTCAGAAACGTTCTGACGCCCATCTCTTCGCGCCGGGTTGCCAACGCGGTCACCGCTGGTGCGAACCGGGGCTGGTAGTAGAACCCGAAGCCAACTTCCTCGACCATTCGGGCGCTCGCGTCCGGGTCGAGATCGGTCCGGACTCCGAGCTCGTCGAGTACGTGTTTGTAGGCCGGCTGTTTTTGGGTCGGGATGCGATCGCCGCTGTGGACGACGACGGGCGTCCCGGCCGCGGCGGCGACCAGCCCCGCAGCGACCCCGAGCAGGGCCGTCGACCCTTTCCCGTCGTAGTTGGCCCCGCAGTCGACGGGATCGACGTCCGGGCGGACTCGCGTGACCGTTTCTGCCTCGAGCACGTCGAGAAAGGCCGCGAGTTCGGTCGGCGTATTGCGCTTCCAGCGGTTGGCCAGCCAGAAGGCACCGAGCGTCGTTTCGGCCGGGTCACGACGGAGGATGCGCGCCATCGCTTGCCGGGCCTGTTCCCGAGTCATGTCGTCGGCCGACTTGTGGCCGGAGCCGACGACCTCGGTCAGCAGCCGTTGGAGGGACCACTCTTCGGCGTCGTCGTCAGTCATGCTCGCACGTGGTGGCGAGTCGGGCTTAAGCCACGGGATACCGGCGAGCGTTCGCGGCCGTCGGTGACACGATGGGGGGTATCAGTCGAGCATCCGGCCCACGTCTTGTCGAGAACCCGTTCGACCCGGCGCTGTCCGGTGGCACGCCAGAAACCTTATCTGGTGGGCCATGCCAGTATTCATCGTTAGATGTCAGCCAGTGTCGCACCGATTGTGCTGGTCGTCGACGACGAGAGCGACGTCGCAGACGCGTACGCGGCCCAACTCGAAGAGCGGTATACGGTGTTGACCGCCTACAGCGGCCAAGAGGCTTTAGAGACCGTCGACGAGACCGTCGACGTCGTCTTGCTCGACCGGCGCATGCCGGGAATCTCCGGAGACGAGGTGCTTTCGACGGTCCGCGACCGTGGCCTCGACTCCCGCGTGGCCATGGTCACTGCTGTCGACCCCGATTTCGACGTTATCGAGATGCCCTTCGACGACTACGTGACGAAGCCAGTCTCCCGTGAGGAACTGTTCGAGACCATCGAACGATTGCTCACCTTTCGCTCCTACGAGGCGCAGTTCCAGGAGTTCTATCGCATCACGACGAAGCTGGCGACGCTCCGGGCAAACAAGAGTGAGGCGGAACTGCGGCGCAGCGACGCCTTTCAGGACCTCATCGACCACCGGGATACTCTCCGGGCACAACTCGACGAGACGCTGCACTCCGTCGATGACGCGGACTTCCCGGCTATGTTCACGGAACTCCAGGATCACTCCGAGTGAACTGTCTCTCGTGTCGACTTCGGCTTTGGCCTGAGGGCAACGCACAAGTACGATGACGACATAAGTTACCACATGCCATCCATCTGGGGCTGGCTCCTGGTGTCCCTCCTGGGATTCCTGTTTTTTCAGGCGCTCATCTACTGGTATCTTCGGGGGGACGGGGCGTCTCTGGATGGCCCGTCTTCGAGTCCGATCGATCGGGACTCACCCGTCCGGCCGGCGGCCGAGACTGGTGAGCGTGCGCCACCGGGTACCGATTCTGGGGAGACGATCCAGTGTCGCCACTGCGGGACGGACAACGAGCGCGAACCGCCCTACACTTACTGCCGGGAGTGTCTGGGGCAACTTCGTTGAGAGATCGGTCTTTCAGCGCTGAGAATGCCGAAGAAAACACCTTAGTGGCGAGGTCCCGTCGGTACCGATATGCGTGTCGCCAGTGGCGTGCCTGGGTTCGACGAACTCGTCGATGGCGGATTGTTGGCCGATCGCCTCTACGTTGTCAGCGGGCCGCCGGGCAGTGGCAAGACGACGTTCTCTTCGATGTTCATCACGCAGGGCGCCAAGGCGGGCGAAAACTGCTTGTACGTGACGATGCACGAGACGAAATCGGAACTACGCGAGGACATGGCTGGCTTCGAATTCGGCTTCGACCGGGCGATCCAGTCCAATGCCGTGCAGTTTCTGAACCTCGTGACCGAACCCGGCAAACGGGCCATCTCGCAGTTCGGCAAGGAAGGCGGACTGACCAATCGGCTGGTCGCGTATATCGAGTCAAACGCGATCGATCGGGTCGTTATCGATTCGACGATGCTACTCCAGCACTTTTTCAGTGACGTCGACGACGAGATCACGGGGTTTCTCTCGGCGCTGAAACAGACTGACGCGACGATCATCCTCATCTCGGAGATGACCGACCCCAGTGCCTACTCCGACGAGCACTATCTGGCCCACGGTGTTATCTTCTTCCACAACTTCTTAGAGTCCGGTGGGATGCAACGGGGTATTCAGGTGATCAAGATGCGCGGGACCGCCATCGACTGTGACATTCGCGAGATCGAATTCTCGGACGGCGGGCTCCACGTCCACGCAGACCGGAAAGTCAAGACCTGACATGTACGAACGCAGCTACGGTACCGACTGGGAGACACTCGAGAAGCCAGCAGCCACCGAACGGGCCTTTGCTCTCGGGGTCGCGGCCGTGCTGGGCGAGCCACGTCCTGACGAATACGAACGGATTCTGGAAACGGTCGCAAACTCCTACGACCGTAGTATCGTCGAACTCGCTTACCAGGAGGGCAAGCGAAAGGCCTCCGGACAGCGTGACGACATCGATGACGAGGAGACCGTCTGGGAGTCACTCGTCGAGGACGACGGGCCGAAAACGACGGTCGACGAAGACGACGTGCCCACGGGTGGGCGGGATGGCCTCCCGTCCGTACTGGACGATCTGGACCTGCTGGACCGGCCGCTCGATGACGAACTCGAACGGGAACGACTACCCGAGTTCCTCAGAAAGTGAGTTACAGCGAGGTCTGGTCGCGTCCGTCTGTCCCCGGACTGAACGGGTCCCTGTCGCTGTAGTACTTCCGCCCGATGGCCATGCTGCTGACCGCCGAGTACATCGCAGCTGTCGCTTCTTCGTGACTATCGTAGGTTTCGCTGTCGAGGCGACCGAGGATCTCGGCTAGGGTCTCTGACCCGTCGGAAAACTCGATTTCCATGTCACCGTGAGCGGCTAGGAGTTCGTCTCTCGTGGTTGGATACCGGTGCATGCCGAGTCGATCGCTCGCGTCTTGGATCGTTCGCATACGACTGTGCACGTCACGGACGCTAATAAACTTTCACAATTAATCATACAATTATTGCGGGTGGGTGTCACTCACAGTTAGGTGGGACAACCGGAACCGGAAAATGCGCGCCCGCTCGAAGGCCACACATGGTCGTCGCCGACTTGCACGTCCATACGACGCGCTCGGACGGGCAGCTATCGCCCACATCGGTCGCCGAGGCCGCACGGCGGGCGTCGCTGGATGCAGTAGCGATCACAGATCACGATCGCCTGCCCCCGGTTACGGAACGATGGGTCGAGCGCCAGGGTGTGACCGTCATCGCCGGGATCGAACTCCGGGTCCGGGCCGACGACCAGTTGCTCGATCTGCTCGGCTACGGCCTCACCCCGACGGTGGCGTTACGAACGGAACTCGAGCGCTTGCAGGCCAACCGGATCGAGCGCGCCCGAGAGATCGTCGCGCAGGTCGAGGCCTGTCTCGACGTCGAACTCGACGTCTCTTTCGAGCCGGGCGTGGGCCGGCCACACATCGCAGCGGCCATCGCCGACAGCGAGGCCCCCTACGACGTCGCGGGTGCCTTCGAACACTTGATCGGCGAGGACGGCCCGTGTTACGTTGCCCGCGAGATCCCGTCTTTCGAGCGAGGGCACGAATTGCTGACCGCGGCCTGTTCGCTCGTCAGCCTCGCCCATCCGTTGCGGTACGACGATCCGGACGCCGCGCTCGCACACGCTCGTGATCTCGATGCAATCGAACTGGCCTATCCGTACGACGGGCGCGTCGATCGGACGCCAGTCGAGCGCGCGATCGACGAAGACGACCTGCTTGCGACTGGCGGCAGCGACGCCCACGGGACGACGCTCGGGACGGCTGGACTCGATCGGCCGGCCCACGAGCGATTTCGCGCTCGGCTGGCGTATTGACTGTCTGTCTCCTGTCGAACCGTCTGCCTTCTGTCAGACAACAGCGGTGCCTTCAATGTGCTTGCCGTCCAGGTATCAGGTATGCAGTGTCACTATTGTGACCGCGGGGCCGAGGTCGCGGTCGAGAAAGATGCCCTGAAGGTGGGACTCTGTGAGGAGCACTTCCATCAGCGGATGTCGGAACTCGCCGACGGCGACTGGATTGCGGGCGTCGAGGACGATCTCGACCTCGATATCGACCGCTCGTAAGCGTCAGCCAGCAACGGTTGTTCTCTCAGGTGTACTTTCGCCCGTTCAGTCGCCCGCGACCGTCCCGCTCCCAGCGCCGTGCTCGTTGTCTCCCAACTCCTGTGTGACGTTTTCGAAGACCTGTTTGGCTGTACAGGCAGCCAGATAGCTCGGTCGCGTGATGCCATCGAGGACGGCGGCTTTGCGCTCGTCTGTGAGTTCGTCTTTGCTCCGGGTAACGGCGCGTGCGGTCGCCTGGTCGTATTCGGGGTGGAACTGGACGCCGAAGACGGTCCCCGCCCGGAAGGCATGGATGCCGTACTCGTTTTCGGCCAAACGCGTCGCGCCCGGTGGCAGCGTGGCGACCCGATCGGAGTGGGTCGTAAACGCGGTGAACGTGCGGTCGATCCCCGACAGCAGCCTCGAGGGGCCGGTCCGTTCGATCTCCCGATAGCCGATCTCGTAGTCGTCCATCGCCTCGACGTCGCCACCGAGGACAGCAGCCACGAGCTGGTGGCCGAAACAGACGCCCAGGCCGCCAAGACCTGTCTCGATGGCTTCCTCGACCCACGCCTTCAGATCCGCGATCCACGGCTCCGCCCAGTAGACCGACGCCCGCGAACCCGTCACCACGAAGCCATCGAACGCGAACGTCTCCGGTAACTCACGCCCGGTGGCGTCGAACTCGACGAGATCGGCGTCGAGTTCGCGCCGGAAGTTTCGCCGGGTATCCGTGCCGTCGTGGGCAGCGTTGAGTAACGCGAGCCGTGGCCGTGCCATTGCCCGTCGTCGGGGTCCAATGAGTAAAAACGTCTCAGTACTGGCAGCATTCGCCCCGCTCGCCGACGGTCCGCTTTACTCCAGGCGGCTTTCGGTCTGTTCGTCCAGCCACGCACGCAGTTCGTCGCCAACGACCTGGCTCTCGCTGACGGGAAACAGATGGCCCCCTTCGATCCGGGTGTGTTCGCCACGGGGAAGATCGGCTGCCAGTCTCGCCGTCGCCGCCGGATCGACGATCCGGTCTGCAGCGCCACTGACGAGAAGCGTGGGCGTCGTGACCTCGTAGCGATCGGGCAGATCGGCCTCGCGCCACGCCGCCCGCTGGGCCGCGTGACCGTCCGGGTCGGCGTCGTCTGTCGCTCGCCAGTTGGCCATCCGCTCGATTTCGTCCGGATACTCGGCAGGGACGCTCCGTGTGAACCCGGCCGATAGCGATTCCCGCAAGGCGTCGGGGTCGTCCAATGGCGCTGCCAGCGACGCCAGCCTGTCGGCGTCGACGGCCGCTCCTTCGGCGACTCCCAGGAGAGCCAGCGACGCCACGTTGTCGTTGCCTCGCGCGTACTCCAGGGCGATGGCCCCGCCGAGTCCGGCCCCGACCACGTGGATTCGACGCGCTTCCAGGGCCGCGACCACCGTCGCCAGATCCTCGACGAGCGTTGTCATCGCGTATGGGCCATCGGGCGCGTCTGAGTCACCCGTCCCGCGCAGGTCCCAGACGATCGTCTCGTAGGGGCCGGCGATGGCTGGCTGTAGATAACTCCAGTACCACGCCCCGAGCCCGACGTCGTTGACGAAGACGACGGTCGGTCCCTCCCCGGCCGTCGCATACCTGAGGGAGACCTCGCCGTTCCGTACTGTCGGCATACGCTCTAGTTAGATCGGGGCTGATTTATGGTCGCCGGTCGCACATTGGGTCCGACTCTGTGCGGCGAGGCCGCTGACGGACGCCCGTGTTGTCCCGACCACTGAATCTTTAGGTACTGGGTCCCTATACGCTTCTAATGGGGATTTCGGCATTTATCGATGCGTTCGACGACCGGGAAAAGACGGTGACCGTCCTCAACCGGGAGTCCGTCGATCCGCTCTATCGAATGCTGTCTGATATGTTCGACGCGGAGACAGTCACTGTCTCTGAGTCCGACGATCCCGATGCCCCGAGCGACGTCGTCCTGTTGCAGGACGAACAGACGGGGTCGCTTGCGGTTTCACGGATGAACGACGTCAGTGACACGCTGTTGTTGGTCAACTCGGACCTGTACGTGACCGGGACCGTTCCCGTCGAGGATGTCGAGACGCCGGAAGTCGTTGCCCATCTCTCTGACGTCACCTTCACCGTCGAGGACAAACAGAAATTCCTGTTGATCCACATCTCCAGACATATCGAATCGCTCGCCCTCGAAACTGACGACGGCACTCTCCACTCCTCGTTTCAGCAACTCTCCCGGATCCGGGACGAACGTGGGACCGAGGCCACTTACCGGACGCTGGCGGCGTCGGACGTGGATACGCACGTCTACGGTATCGGCGGCTGGGAGCCTCCGTCGTTTGCCGACGATTTGACTGTCCACGCTGGGGACTCCAAGGAGTTGCAGACCTCGTGGTTCGTCGTCCACGACGGCGGCGGCAACGACGACCGCAAGGCTGCCTTGGTTGCCGAGGAGATCGACTCCAACGAGTACCGGGGCTACTGGACGTTCGAGCCGCAGTTAGTCGACGAAATCCTGGGTCACCTCGAAACGACCTACGGGCAGTAACTGCTTTTCAGCCGAGCTGATCTCTGAACCGGACAGACCGTGACACCTCCCAGGCACGACCCCGACCCCGCGACGTGTCCTCGTCGGTGGCGGGCAAATCGGCCGCGCTCATCGAGGGATCCCCTCTCGTGGTCGTGACACGGGACGGCAAACCCTAGTTCTGTTACCCGAACAATAGACCGGCTACTGTCGACCTTGATCGGCCGCTCAGGCGTCCATCACTTGCCGAAGCACGTCCGGGGCGTCTGCGAGGGCATCTTCGAGAGTCGCCACATCGGGGCCACCGCCCTGTGCGAACTCAGACGGCCCGCCGCCGCCGCCACCGACCCGATCGGCGAGTTCACTCACGACTGCGCCGGCATCGACGCCGCTCCCTTCCGGGGCGGCGACGACGAACTGTGCACCGTCGGCCCCTGACCCGATGACGGCGACCGAACCGTCTTCGGCGATGGCGTTGGCCGTCGCCCGCAACTCGTCCATCTCGGCGTCGACTCGCTGGATGACCGCTTTCGTCCCGTCGAGCTCGACTTCTTTGCCGTCACTGGCACCGGAGGCACGGGCCGCTGCGAGTTGTTCCTGTAGCTCCTCGATCTCCTTGCCCCGGTCTTTCCAGGCCTCGAAGAACCGCTCGGCCGTCTCGGGGACGTCCATCGGGTCCACGTCGAGGGCGTCACCTGCTTCGTAGAGGGCGTCTTCGGTCTCCTGGGTCGCGTCGATGGCGGCCTCGCCCGCCGCGAAGCTCAATCTGACGACACCGTCTTGAATACGCTCCGTCGAGAGAAGCTTGATCGTCCCGATATCGCCGGTCCGGGAGACGTGGGTGCCACCGCAGGCCTGGACGTCTTCGCCGACCGTGATGAGCCGTATCTGCTCGCCTTCGGGGATCCCACCCTGGTAGAGATCAAAGCCGTGTTCGGCTTCGGCCGCGTGGCGGTCGGGCCACTCCTGGGTCACGTGGCTGTTGTCGGTGACGAGGTCGTTGGCGAGGCGTTCGATCTCTTTGACCTCTTTGCGGGTAACCGGCTCGTAGTGACGGATGTCCAGGCGTGCCGAGTCGACCCGCTTTTGGGCACCGGCCTGGCGGACGTGTTCGCCAAGCACTTGCCGGGCAGCGTGGCCGACGACGTGGGTCGCCGTGTGGTGTTGCATCAATCGGCGACGGCGCGACCACTCGACCTGTCCGGTCACGAAATCACCCGTCCCGGGATCTTCGTCCGCACGGTGGACGATCACGCCGTCGTAGACCTGGACGTCGGTCACGTCGGCGGTGACGTCGTCCGTCGAGAGCGTCCCGTGGTCTGCCGGTTGGCCCCCGCCTTCGGGGTAGAACATCGTCTGATCGAGCACGACGTCGTACTCGCCGTCATCACGCTCGAAGACATCCAGTACGACGGCCTCGAACTCGGCTCGATCCTGGTCCTCGTAGTAGAGTCGCTCGGTCTCGGGCAGGTCCGCGATCCGATCTTCGTAGCCGGCCGTCTCGGCCGCGGAGGCGGCGTCTTCTTGCCCGTGGCGCTGGGCTACCACCGAGTAGAAATCCTCCGGGACGTCGACGTCGACCCCGCGCTCGGCGGCGATCTCTTCGACCATGTCCGGCTGGATGCCGTGGCTATCGTACAGCTCGACGAGTTCCTCGGTCGGAATCGGATCGCCCGTCTCGGCGTACTCGTCGGCGAGCGATTCGACGCGCCGGGACCCGCGTTCGAGGGTTTCGCGGTACTTCTGGACCTCCGTCCGGACGATATCGCGGATCGTATCGCGATTCGAATAGCCCAGGCGCTCGGCCTGCATGTCGACGAGCTCGTCCATCGGGGCATCGATGCCCACAGTGTCGACCAGTCGCTTTGTCCGCCGGAGAACCATCCGCGCGAGATAGCCCGTGCCGACGTTACTCGGGACGATTCCGTCCCCGAGCATGTACGCGAGCGTCCGCGAGTGATCGGCGATCGCGTAGATCGACTCCAGCGGTTCGACGAGTTCACGCAGCCGCTCGGTCTCGACACCGATTTCGGCGGCGATGTCGTCTCGGGCGGCCTCGACGTCCTCGGCCTCGTCGATGTCCATCCGGCCGGCGAGTTTCGCGGCCTTGTGGACGATCTCCTCTTCTTCGTCGGTGTGATCGATCCCTGCGTTGTCCGTGAGGAAGTCGATCGTGTCGGGGTAGACGGCCTCGTAGACCGTCGGGGTCCCCTGAGAGACCCAGGCCCACCGCTCTAGTCCGTAGCCCGTATCGACGATGTAGGTATCCATCGGGCTGTAGCGGTTGCCGTCTTTCATCTCGTAGTCCCCGTCAGGGTCCTGTTCGAACTGCATGAACACCAGCGTCGCCAGTTCGGCCCCTTTGTAGATCACTTCGAAGGCCGGGCCGGCGTTGCCGCCACCGACCCAGGGGTCCTCGATCAGCGTGACCTCGGCGGGATCGGCACCCAGTTCCTCGAACAGTTCCAGGCAGTAGGCAACCGTCTCTTCTTTCCAGTAGACCTCGCCCTCGTAGGCGTACTGGTCCGGGTCGTCGATGTCTTCGCGCGCGTTGAACGCGTGGTGGGCCATCATCTCGAAGGCCATCGTGTGCCGGCCGGTCACGCCGACGTTGTCGATGTCCTGCATCCGGATGCAGGGCTGGCTGACGGTGAGGGGATTGGCTGGCGGTGGGGTCGTCCCCGACGTGACCAGTGGCTGGAAGTCGTAGATCGACGCTTGCGTGAGCAATACGTCGTCACGCCAGCGATTGGCTGCGACTGGATACGGGTCGATACGCTCGTGGTCGTGGGCCTCGAAAAAGGAGAGAAACGCCTCGCGCATCTCTCCCAGTTCGAATGCCGCCTCGAAGCCGGCGTCGTCGATGAAGCTGTATTCCTCACAGGGCGGTTCACCGCAAGTTTCCCGGTCGGGGTCGAGCGTCCAGAAGTTGTCCCCACATTCTGAACACTCTGTGCGTCGGAATCCGTGCTCCTCGAAATACTCGAGCCGGTATTCCTCCTCGAGGTCGCTCATTCGTTGGGTGTATTGTGGCCCATCCTGGCGTAAATCAGTTCCGAAGGGCTCGTTCTGGAACATTCACCCGATAACGCCCGTCTCGTCGGTGTTTTCCTTCCAACGGCTGGCACGGATCTCTCGGACGGCGTTTCCAGCACGACGCTCGTCGACGGGGATGGGCCGTCGAGGACTAGAGTAGCGTTTGAGACGCCATGACGCTGACAAATGCCGAAATCGATTACGGGTATTTATCCGTCTCGATCGGCTTGCTCTCACAAATGACGACCGACAACACACCCTCACTCGCTGGCGCAACCGACGATTCGACTGTTTGGCGGTCCATGTTCGAATCGCTGCTCGATGGACTCCCGGAAGCTGCGTTCGCCATCGACGCGGAGGGGACGATTACGTACTGGAACGACGCCGTCGCGTCACTCATCGGTCTCCCGGCCTCGGAAGCGATCGGGATGGATGCCTACGACATCTTCGGGACCGAAGGCCACTCCGAGACACTCGCCGAGACAGTCGTTCGGACCGGTGAAGCGGTCAGAGAGTCAGAGTTTCGCTCGGCCGGGGATGCAGACGGGGAACAGGCCCATGCGCGTGCGATCGGGGTTCCGCTTCGAGCACCCGATGGGTCAGTCCACGGTGCCGTCGAGATCCTCTTGGACGTGAGTGAAGTCGTCGAACAACGTGAGACGCTACACGACTTACAGGTCGAGTTTTCGGAAAGTGTCCAGTCCTCGGTCGACGAACTCGGTGAGTCGACAAGTGACGTCGCCCAACAGTCACGCCAGATCAGCGACCTCGCTGCCGAGCAGGCGACGGATTTGACGGACGTCCAGTCGGAAGTTTCGGGATTCAGTGCGACCATCGAGGAGATCGCCTCCAGTGCCGAGGAAGTCAGCAATCAAAGTTCCAAGGCTACCGAACTGGCTGCCGATTCCGTCCAGACTGCCACGGATGTGAGTGAGCAAGTCGGCGACGTCGCTACCGAAGCGGCGGACGTCGCGACCGAAACCGAGCGTCTCAGCCAACGGATCGACGAGATTCAGGAATTCGTCGCCGTGATCGACGACATCGCCGATCAGACGAACATGCTCGCGCTGAACGCAAACATCGAGGCGGCCCGCAGCGAGGGCAACAACGACGGGTTCGCCGTCGTCGCCGACGAGATCAAAGAGCTAGCTGACGAGTCGAAACAACACGCCACCGAGATCGAAACGACCGTCGAGGAGATCCGGGGCATGGCGACCGAGACGGCCGAGCGCGTCAGGGAGACCAACGATTCCATCCAGGCTGTCGAGGCGGACATCGAGGCGATCATCGAGAATCAGGAGACGATTCGGGCCGCCATTCAGGAGACTGACGAGGGCGTCACCGAGATCGCAAGTGCGACGGACGACCAGGCAGCAAGCGCCGAACAGATCGCGAGCATGATCGATACAGTTGCCGATCGAGCCGACGAGGTCGCCGAGGCTGTCGAAGCGATCGCAGCCGAAACCGACACCCAAACACACCAGATAGACACGCTCGAAGACAATCTCGAACGTGTCGAAACCCGGCTCGATACCGTTATGGATTGAGTCGCCGGGACCACTACTTACTCTTCGAGAGCCAGTGCTGCAAGCAACGCTTCGAGCTGGATCCGCTCGCTTGCACCCGCAGTAATGCGATAGTCGGCCTCGCCGACCCGATCGAGGATCCGCACCGCGGCGTCGTCGTCCAGCCCGAACTCCCAGACCGAGCGATGGAGTTGGTCGATGATGTCGCCGCCGGCGATGCCCTCCTCGGTCAGTAAGGTGTCCAGTTGCGATCGCGCGGCGGTGAAATCCCCATCCAGTGCGCGCTCGACCATCTCGCGGATCTCCTCGGGGCGGGCCGTCGAGGTGATCTCGAAGACCCCCTCTTCGTCGACCCGATCCCCGGACATCGAGGCGGCCTGGAGGCCGTTGATCGCCTTGCGCATGTCGCCGTCGGCGACGTAGACTAAGGCGTCCATGCCATCCTCGGTGATCTCGATCGCTTCTTCCTCGGCGATCGTGTGGATCGTCTCCGCGACGGCCTCGTCGGCCAGTGGCGAGAAGCGGAAGACGGCACACCGGGACTGGATCGGGTCGATGATCTGGCTGGAGTAGTTACACGACATGATGAACCGGACGTTGTTCGAGAACTGCTCCATCGTCCGGCGAAGCGCTGACTGAGCATCGCCCGTGAGTGCGTCTGCCTCGTCAAGGAATATAATTCGGTAGTCGTGGCCGCCAAAAGAAGTGCGCGCGAAGGACTTCACGCGATCTCGCACCACGTCGATCCCGCGCTCGTCGGAGGCGTTGAGTTCGAGGAAGTTCTCTTCCCACTCCTCGCCGTACAGTTCCTTGGCGATGGCCATGGCGGCGGTGGTCTTGCCGGTGCCGGCCGGCCCGGCGAACAGCATGTGGCTGAGGTCGTTGCTGTCGACGTAGCTCTGGAGGCGTTCGGTGATCGCCTCGTGGCCCGCGATGTCCGCCAGAGTCTGTGGGCGGTATTTCTCGATCCAGACTTCCTGGCGGCCCGCCCGGGCTGGCTCGGCCTCACTCATGGTCCGGATGTGGAGGGGCGGGGGAAAAACCTCGCGAGTCGGTCCGGCAAAGCGGCTCCGCGATCGGACGATGGCGGCCGTCGCCGAAGGGCTCATGGTCGCGCGGGCGAACGTCCGCACATGCACGTCACGGTCGAAGTCGTCGGTGAGGAGACGCGCGAGCTTGACGTCGAGTCGGGAGCGACCTACGCCGACTTACTGGCGGCGTGTGACGTCAGCCCCCACGAGGCGTCCGTCCTGGTCGATGGCCGCCCGGTGCCCGAGGACGGCGAGGTCAGCGCCGATCGCGTCGAAGTCCTGCGGGTCGTCAAAGGTGGCTGATGGGCGTCTACGTCCGGGTGGCGACACCCGAGGAGTTGGTTGCGGTGCTGAACGTCCTCGATGGGGCTGCTCTGGAAACCGACCGTGAGCGGATTCTCGCCCGCCTTCGAGCGGACGACGTCCGCGTCGCCGTCGCAGGCACAGATAGCGAACGGGTGATCGGCGCGTGCGTCCTGGATGGGCCGGAAATCGTCTCGATCGCCGTCCGTCGACGCCGGCGCAGTCAGGGGATCGGGACGGCACTGCTTCGAGACGCTGCCAGCGAGCGCGAGCGGCTGCTCGCCCGATTCGATCCTGGTGTGTGTCCCTTCTACGAAGCTCTCGGATTCGAGGTGACACCGACCGACGACGGACGATGTGACGGTGTGTTGGACCCCGCGGTGATCGATAAACCGGATCTGCCGGCCGAATAGCGTTGTTCGTTGGGTTGCGTTCGAATGGCTCTTGTGAACACACCTCACGAGACCGACATACTAAACTCGTTCGGCGCGCTACGGGAGGACGATGATGCTTCCCACCCATGCCCTCTGGGGCATGGTTCTGGCGCTCCCGGTCGTCTGGACCGCCCCGGAGTACGCCGGCATTGGGCTGCTTGCGGGCTTTCTCGGCGGCGTGTTCCCTGATCTCGATATGTACGTGGGCCACCGGAAGACCCTCCACTACCCGGTCGTCTACACGGGTCTTGCTGTGCCCGCCGTGGCGGTCGGGATCTTCGTTCCGAGCACGCTGACGATCGCGCTCGCCGTGGGCCTGACTGGGGCGGCGCTGCACAGTCGCAGCGACGTCTACGGCGGTGGGCTAGAACTGCGTCCCTGGGAAGGAACCTCCGACCGGGCGGTGTACGACCACTACCGGGGACGCTGGATTGGGCCGCGTCGCTGGATCGGCTACGATGGGTCACCGAGCGACCTGGCGTTGTCAGCCGTTTCGGCGGTACCGTTGCTCGTCATCACCGATGGCTGGCTCGAAGTGCTCGTGATCGCCTCGCTGGGGATTGCCGTCGTCTATACTGCCGTCCGACGACACTTACCTTCGATTGGGCTGGTGGTGTTGACCGATCTCGCGGAGCGAGTGCCCGGCCCCGTCGTTGATCGACTGCCGGACCGCTACCGGGACGGCATCGACGGCGAACTACAGGCGACGACTGACGGAAACGCCTAGCCGCTGCGTGCCGGTCCGGTGCTCGCTGACCCAAAGAATATTGTCAGCTTGCAGTGACGGATCTAGACAGGGGCCTCACGTATGGTCGATCCGCGCTGGATCCCAGCGCTGGGAATGGAAGCGGCGGTGGTCGCTATTCTCGTGTGGGCGATCCGCCGCCGGGATCTCGCGGTAGCGACCAACGCATTCGCCGGCGCACTTCTGGTCGTGACGCCGTTCGTTGCTGCCCCGCTGCTCGATGCAATCGGCTCTCAGCGGCCTGCCATCGGGCCGTTGTTGCCCAGTTGGATCGCGCTCGCGAGTCTGCTACACGCCATCGGTATGCTCGGCGTCTACGAATCGACGTGGTGGTGGGACCATCTCACGCATACCGTCTCGGCGGCGCTCGTCGCGGCGCTCGTCTACGGCGGGGCCGTTGTCGCGCTCGGCGAGACGACTGGGGCTACGATGTCGCCGAGAGTGATTACAGTGACCACAACGCTTCTGGTTGGCGTTCTCTGGGAGGGACTCGAACTCCTCGCCAGGGCCATCGGTGACCGGCTCGACGTCGAACCGGTGTTAGTCCACTACGGGTGGCTCGACACCGCCCTCGATCTCGTCTTCGACGTGGTCGGTGCCGTGCTGGTGGTCGCCTTCGACGTTCGCGTGTTCGTCCCCGTCGGTGAGGCTCTACTGGGTGTCGGGTAGCCTGCGATTCCCATGGCGGCCTGGCAGCGTGGTCCGGTCTCGCTTCAGCTCTGCCGACATTTAGTCACATTGATATAGGGGGGTAGTCAACACCGTGGTGCATAGATGGTCTCTAGTCTCGTGCAGTACGGCCAGGCGTTTCTGGTGTTGTTGCGGCTCATTTTGTTCGGGTTGACGTTGGGGATCACCGTCATCAGCTTCCAGGCCTACCAGCAACGCAAGAGCGATCGCCTCCAGTTTGCGTTCATCGGATTCGCCTTTATCAGCATGGGCGTGGCAGTGAGCAATATCGTCTCTCAGATGTTCACTACCGATCCCGGCCCCGGGGCGCGATTGTTCTTCAACATCACCCAGGTCGTTCCGTTCATCATCGGATTCGCGATGCTGTACCTCTCTTTGTATCGGTGAGTCGCATTTCCGGGTCCTGGCAAAAGTCACGACCCTTATGAGGGAGTAGCTCTAGTAACTGTGCAATGAACGACGATGAGCAGGTGACGCGGCTGTTTGGCGGGCCAGGGAGCGGGAAGACGACAGCCCTGCTGGATCGGGTCGAGCAGTTGCTTACGGAGGAAGACGTCGACGTCAGAGACATTCTGGTCGTCTCGTATACCCGGGCCGCGGCCTCAGAAGTCCGAGAACGACTCGCCGATCGCCTCGACATCTCGCCGCGGTCGCTGAAGGGTAACGTCTCGACGATGCACGCGAAAGCCTACGAGCTTTTGAATCTCTCGCGTGGTGATGTCGTCGGCGAGTCCGACAAGCAGGACTTCTGTGAACAGTTCGGCATCGAATACGAGGACGAGTACGAAGGCTCACGTCGTCGATCGGCCCGGTCGACGACGATCGGGAACAAGATCATTGCCACGAGCCAGTGGCTCCAGCGAACTCGCCGTGACGTGGGCGACTGGTACGACGTGCCCTTCAAGTGGGACGACGAGACGGTCCGGCTCCCCCCTGAGATCGACGATGCGGCCCAGACGGGTAACAAGTACACGCCGACCTGGCCCTCAGACGACGATCGCATCGATGTCCCCGAAGTCATCCGCGCTTGGCGATCCTACAAGGGCGAAGAGGGGATCGTCGGCTTCGCGGATATGCTCGAACGTGTCGCCCAGCGGTCGCTGCTACCCAATGTCGACTATCTGGCCATCGACGAGTTTCAGGACATCACGACCTTGCAGTACGACGTTTACGAGGAGTGGAAACCCCACATGGACGGCGTGTTGATCGGCGGTGACGACGATCAGGTCGTCTACGCCTGGCAAGGTGCCGATCCGCGACTCCTCCTCGAAGAAGAGGGTGAAGACGTCATCCTCGATACGTCCTATCGCTTGCCGTCGAAGATCCTGAAAGTGGTCCAACAGGAGGTCGGCCATATCGATCAGCGCCAGGAGAAGAACCTCTCGCCACGTAAAGAGGGCGGTCGAGTCGCCGCGGTAAAGCGTCCCTCGATGCTCGATCTGGTCCGCAACGTCCGGGACACTGTCGAGGAAGACGACGGGACGTTGATGATCCTCTTCCGGGCGCGCTATCAGATGTTCCAGTTTATCGATGAGTTCATCGGCGACGGGATTCCGTTCTCGGTGATGACCGACCAGCGGATGTGGACCGACCGACTGACCGACTACATCAGCGGGATCGAATCGCTCTCGACCGACGAGCCACTGACCGCTCTGGAGGCTCGCCGGCTGGCAGATATGCTCGCCGATACCGCCTTCGGGACGGGCGAGCGCGACGATCTCTTCGACGCGATCGACGAGCGCTCCGAGGCCGCCGACACGGACGATCTCGCCGAGATCGACCTCGAACCCGACCTGGTGCGAGAACACGCCCCCTTCCTCCCTGAACCAGCCGCAGCGGCCGATATGGTCCGAAAAGTGACGAGCTTTCAGGAACGCACTATCGAGGCGTACTTCCGTGGCGATTACCAGGACGTCAGCCCGGATCGTGTTCGGGTCGGGACGATCCACAGCGCGAAGGGCCGCGAAGCCGACCACGTTTTCGTCGCGACGGATCTGACCGAGAAGGTCGTCGAGCAGATGGCCGCGACCGCAGAACAGGAAGGGATCGACATCCCCGGCGACGAGGAGTTCACCAAACACACTACCCCGGTGCCGACGCTGACCGACAACGAACGGCGGGTTTTCTACGTGGGTATGTCCCGGGCACGGGAACGACTGGTCGTCATGGAGAACCTCGTCGACGGCGCGCCGACGTTGCCGATCGACGTCTTGCTCAACGACGAACCGACCGACACCGACCCCGCCGAGATGCTGCGTGACATCCTCGGCGAGGAAGCCACGGTCGTCCACTGAGACTGGCTTCTCACGCCGTGTAGGCGCCCGATCGTCTTGGACCGGGATGTCGCTGCCAGACGCCACTATTCGTCGATCAATTTTCCGTCGAGATAATCGCGGGTGTTGTCACGGGTCGCGGCCGCAACTTTGACGAACGTGACGACGCGTGTCCCGTCCTCGCGTGTATCCCGCTCGATTTCGAGGGGAAGGCCCTGATCGCGCAGATGTGAGAGCAGTGCCTCGATTACGGCCGGCTCGCCACGGACCGTGTGTCTCTCGCCGACGGCTTCGTCCCGTTCGACCGCCCGGACGGTCTCGATGGCGGGCAGGAGGATCGCTTCGCCAAGTTCCCGGGCTCGCTGGCGAGACTGGCCTTTCGAGTGATCGAGTTCTACCGCCTGGAACACCTCCCGGATGAGCCGAGAAACCAGGAAGTCTCGCCCGTAATCGAACGGCAATGAGAACGCGTGTTCGAGGTCGGCCCGGTGGGTCGCCGAGGTCGTGTACTTCAGCTGTCGGGTCCCATCGAGAGATTGCATGACGACCCCTTCCCGGCCCTCTCGGTCGAGGTCGGCGATGATCTCCCGGACGGCATCGGGTGCCGCTGTGGGCGCGAACTCACCGAAGTCGGGGACCTGTTTTAGCGCGAACGTCTCACAGAGATCTCGCCGTCTCTCGACCGCGAGTGGTGTCCCGGACTCCCGGTGGCGGACGTCGAAGATCTCGACGGTTGCCGAGTCCACTTCGGGGTAGTCGTGTGGGGTGTAGGGGTTCTCGGGGCCGATCAACTCACCACACAGCATGCAGTCGGGATGGTCCTCGAAGAAGTCGCCGGGAGCGAGCAGGTCACGGACTTTGCTCGTGGTGTACGGACAGCAGTAGCCACTCCGGGTGAATCCGAGGATGTCGCCGTCGATCCGGGCGATCCGGACGTTGTAGCCGTTGCGTTTTTCCTCGACTGTGAGGCGACCGTCGAAGTGCCGTTCAATGCCCGGATCGAGGACCAGCGTTCGCGGGATCGAGGGGAAGCCGCGGACGACCACGCCGTCGACGATCGCCGTCCCGCGTTCGATGCCGTGGCGGGCGTCAGGGAGGTGGCGGTAGGGCCGCCCCTCGAACGTGTCCCGTTGGAATTGCTCCAGCAGCGCGTCGAGGTCGGCCTCGGGTACGCCGAGCGTCGCCGCGAGTTCGCGATCGGCGTCCATATGTCCCTATAGGTTGGCCGATGATATAGGTGTGGTGCCACACCACATGACGTTGCCGCCGGAGCACCTTTGTCCGAGGCCTGTCAAGTACCACTATGGCCGAGCACCCGCTGAAACAGCGCTTCGTCCTCGACACGTCGGTGTTCATCACCCCGGAGATCCGTGACGGGAACGAAGATCTGGAGGCGGCCGTACAGCGGCTGTTGGATCTCGTCGCCGAAGTGAAACTCGAACACAACATCTCCTGTTACATGCCGCCCTCGATCAACGAGGAACTGACGACGATGCTCGAAGACCGCGACGTCAGCGAGGGAACGATCGAGAAACTCGACACCTGGGTCATCACCAAGAGCCCGGCCCAGTACGAGGTGATGATCCCTGCCGAGATCGTCTACGGGTTCATCGACGAGATGAGCGATCGCGTCAACCGTGGATTGCGCGTCTCCGAGAAGGCCGTCCGGAAGGCCGAACAGTCCCGTGACGAGGAGCCAGATCACGAGCACATGAGCGAGGTGGATCAGGTCATCTCCGAGCTGCGCGACGAGTACCGTCGTGCGCTCCGGCAGGGCGTGTTAGACTCTCGGGAGGACTTCGACCTGTTACTGTTGGCGCGGGAACTCGATGCCGGGGTCGTCACGGAAGATACTGGGATCATCAACTGGGCCGAGGATTTTGGCCTCCGCTATCTCCGTGGGCGGTCGTTCCCGCCGCTGCTCGAAGAGTATCTGGCCGCTGGCGAGCGCGTCGCGTGATCGTGGCTGGTGTGTTGTCGGTCGCTGGAGCACGTCGTCTTCTCGTTGTGGTTGGTGCAGTATTTACGAAAGGCATAATACTGCTAGGCTAGTGACTCCGCTACCTGACTGTCCATGTTGAACTACGTCATTACATGTCGGACCGGACGGTCGAAGTCGCACGACAGCGACGGGATCGTATCGAGAGGTAAATCATGATCGTCGGGGTCCCGTCAGCCCCGGACGACGAAACGCGCGTTGGGATGGTCCCTGCCGTCGCGGCTGACCTGATCGACGCCGGCCACGCGGTCCACGTCGAGAGTGGGGCCGGTGACGGCGCTGGCTGGGCCGACGACGCTTATCGGGACGTCGGCTGTGAGATCAGTGACGATCGCGGGCAAATTCTCGCCGACGCCGACGTGGTCTTCGAAGTCGCGGCACTCGGTGCCGTCGAGGAGGCAAACCCCGAGCAGTACCGTGCCGACCAGGCCGTGATCGGGTTGCTCGGACCGTTCGATGTCGCCGACCAGCAGGTCCAACAGATGGCCGAGACGGGCGTCGACGCGTTTGCGCTCGAACTCGTCCCCCGGACCAGTCGGGCCCAGAGCATGGACGCAAACTCCTCACAGGCCAACGTCGCCGGCTACAAGGCTGCTGTCCAGGCCGCCGGCGAACTCGATCGCATGGTTCCGATGCAGATGACTGCAGCCGGCACCGTCCAGCCCGCCGAGGTGTTCGTCATCGGGGCTGGCGTCGCCGGCTTGCAGGCCATTTCGACGGCCAACCGCCTCGGTGCCTCGGTGAAGGCCTACGATATCCGGCCCGAAGCCGCCGAGGAGATCACGAGTGTCGGTGCGGAGTTCGTCGAACTGGACGTCCATGCCGAGGACGCCTCCGACGAGGAGGGCCACGCCACCGAGCAAGACGAGGAATTCTACCGCAAACAGCGCACCCAACTCGGCGAAGTCGTCGCCGAGTCCGATGCGCTGATCACGACCGCAGCGGTCGCGAGCGGCGATGCGCCGCGACTCGTCACCGACGAGGCGATCGCCGGGATGGACGACGGCTCGGTCGTCGTCGACCTGGCCGCGGGCGGCGGCGGCAACTGCGACCCGACGGTGCCCGACGAGCGCGTCGACTACGAGGGCGTGACCGTCTTTGGCCCCACGAATCTGCCGGCGACGGTCCCGCAGACGGCGAGTCAACTGTACGCTAACAATCTGGTGAACTTCCTAGAGAACATGCTCGAAGACGACGAACTGGTGATCGACACCGACGACGAGATCGTCGACGCCACCTTACTCACCCACGACGGGACCGTCCGGAACCCACACAGAGACGACGGCTCTGACGACGAACCGTCAGACGGCGAAGACGCGGCCCCAGCCCAAGCGGACGCCGACGGAGGTGATGGGACGTGAGCCTCGTCACTAACCTCACGCTGTTCGTGCTTGCGGCGTTTCTGGGCTATGAGATCATCACGAAGATCCCGACGAACCTCCATACGCCGCTGATGTCCGGGGCGAACGCCATCTCGGGCATCACGCTCATCGGGTCGGTACTGGTGGCTGGCTCGGGCGATACGATGCTGGCGACGGCGCTTGGCGTACTTGCGGTCGTCATGGCGACGATCAACGTCGTCGGCGGGTACCTCGTGAGTCACTTTATGCTCTCGCAGTTCAACCGGGGTGGGCGCTGAATGGCCGACGGACTTTTGGGCCATCTGCCGGCCTCGGCCCTGGAACTCGCCTATCTGGTCGCGGCGATCTTCTTCATCCAGGGCCTGCGGGACATGACCCATCCACGGACGGCCACGCGCGGAAACCTCCTTTCCTCGGGCGGGATGTTCCTGGCTGTCCTCGCGACAGTTCTCTATTTCAAGATTCTCTCCCCGATCCTGCTTGCGGCCTCGCTGCTGGTCGGTGGCGTGATCGGCGCGTGGCTCGCGGTGAGCGTCGAGACGACGGAGATGCCCCAGCTCGTCGGGCTGTTCAACGGCTTCGGCGGGGGGGCCTCGACGCTTGTCGCGGGTGCTGAACTCGTCGACGCGACCGGTGGCGGGCTCGGGCTGGAGTTGACCACCACGGCGGCCATCGCGGGGATCGTCGGGACAGTCACGTTCTTTGGCAGTCTCGTCGCCGCGGGCAAACTCCACGGCCTGGTCGGGGATTCGCCGATCACGGGCCGGACCAACCAGGTCATGCAGGCGCTCTTTTTCGCCGGTGCTGTCCTGGCTGGACTCTTCTTGATCGTCCAGTCCGGACTGCTCGGTGAGGCGCCCCTGGCCGAGTGGCTGCCCGCCTACTGGGTCCTGGTCGCCGCCGC
Organism: Halorhabdus sp. CBA1104; assembly: GCF_009690625.1. NCBI lineage: Archaea > Methanobacteriati > Methanobacteriota > Halobacteria > Halobacteriales > Haloarculaceae > Halorhabdus > Halorhabdus sp. CBA1104. The sequence goes on from NZ_CP033878.1 coordinate 113,369, forward strand.
GGCGATCTTCGGCATCCTGCTGGTGTACCCGATCGGCGGTGCAGACATGCCGGTCGTGATTGCCCTCCTGAACTCCATGTCCGGTCTGGCCGCCGCCACCACCGGGTTTGTCCTCGACAACACGGCCCTGATCGTCGCCGGGACGCTCGTCGGCGCGGCCGGACTCATCTTGACGTTCATCATGTGTGATTCGATGAATCGGTCGCTGACGAACGTCCTCTTTGGCAGCATGGCCGAGGGCGGCGATGGCGAGGATATGGCCGACATCTACGAGGGCAACATCACCGAGACCTCGCCCGAAGAAGTCGAGATGATGCTCGACGCCGCCGAGCGTGTCGTGATCGTGCCTGGCTACGGGATGGCGGTCGCCCAGGCCCAGCACGCCGTTGCCGAACTGGCTGACCTGCTCGAAGAGACCGGCGTCGACGTCGAGTTCGGCATCCACCCGGTCGCTGGCCGGATGCCGGGCCACATGAACGCTCTGCTGGCCGAGGCGGACGTCGACTACGAGAAGATGCGGGAACTGGAGTCGGTCAACCCCACCTTCTCCCAGACGGACGTGGTGATCATCACCGGCGCCAACGACGTGGTCAACCCCTCGGCCAACGAGGACGAGGATAGCCCGATCGCCGGGATGCCGGTGCTCGAAGTGTGGGACGCTCGGTCGGTGATCGTCAACAAGCGTAGCCTCTCGCCCGGCTTCTCGGGGATCCCCAACCCCCTGTTCGCCAAGGACAACACGAGCATGCTCTTTGGCGACGCCAAGCAGTCGATGCAGGATCTGGTCGACGCCTACAACGAGAATCACTGATCACCGACTACGCGGAACGTCCGTTCGTCCTCACTCGTCGTCGGCCGATTCAGTTTTGACGATGGTTCCGGCCAGCCCGGAGAGGCCACGCTGTAGTAGATCTCCCGGCGTGACGACGTACCGTTCGACAGCGATGATGAGGCCGATAATTCCAAGAAAGGTGAGTCCTCCGACGACCCGGCCGCTGGCGAGGAAATCGACCGCGATGACGGCGATCGGGGCGACGACTACCGCCGTTCCCACGCGCCCGATCGTCTCTAAGAGTCCGGCAGCCATGGGGGTTGCTTTCGTCCCGGTCGGCAAAAGCATCTCGCCGTGGCCGTCACGGGTCGAATTCGGTCAGCTCGGAGTCGAGGGCCGGCTGCTGGTCGGCATTCGTCGCCTCGTAGGCCCGTCGGTAGGCTCGTAGCTTCCCCAGGAGGACGTACCCGAACAGCCCGTCGAAAGCGAGGACGAAGATCACGATCGCTGCCAGCGGTCCGATCGGGAGGGCCTCGGCCAGGGCGAAGGGCACGACCGAAACCAGCGCGTTGTAGGTGGCATGCATCAGGGTGGCCACGACGAGTCCTTTGATGACGATTGGTCCCGCGTCGTCGGGATTGAACTTCGCCAGGCCGAGATAATAGCCTGCGATCGCCGAGTAGATGACGTGGCCCGGCCCAGCCAGCGCTCGAACCGTGGCGGTCGAGCCACCGGTCGCGAGGACGGCCAGCCCGCCCTCGCCCATCGTCTGGCCGGTGATGTAGATCGCGTTCTCGATGGTCGCGAAACCGAGGCCTGCGACCGCGCCGTAGACGGCCCCGTCGACGACGGCGTCGAAGCGATCGTCCCGGAACGCGCCGAGTCGGACCGCCAGGAGTTTGACGCCTTCCTCGACCGGGCCGACCACGAGGTAGAACATCGCCACCAGGCCGAAGAACGGATCGCCTACCAACGCACCGACTGCGAGAAAGACCGGATCGAAGATCGAATTGACAATTCCCGCAAAGCCCGCGAACAGCACCCCGAGTAGGAACGTGCTGACGAGCAGGCTGATGGGCTCGTTGGTCGTCACGTCGGCCCGCCAGACGTAGACTGCCAACAGGAGTGCGGGCACGGCCGAGAGGGCGGTCAGCGTGCCGACGACGGGATCGGTCACGGTCCCGAGGCCGCCAAGTAGCAGTTGCGTCGCGAGAATCACCACCGCCAGGACGATGACGATTGACCGAGCCAGGACGGCCAGGCGTCGATGGATGCCGATCGCGAGGTGGTCGAGCCACGAGCGGGGCTGCCACTCGACGATGTCGTAGCGGTCGATGGATCCGTCCTGGGACTGCTGGATCGGATCGCGCTTGGGCATGCTGGTTGCTCGGCGTGGCGTCGGGAAGTGTCTGCCGGCGGTCGACCCCGCGACCGAGACACGTCTCCTCGCCGCTTATCCAGCCCCCAGTCGGTGGGGCGGACGGTCCCTCGCCCATCGATTTTAAACGCTGGCGGCCGAAGCCGACGTATGGATCGGTCGGTCTGCGTGATCGGTGGCGGGATCGCCGGGGCAGGGGCAGCACTCGCGCTTCCCGATGCCCTGGACGTGACCGTCTTCGAATCGCGTGCAGTCGGTGGCCGTCTCGCCAGCCGTCGTCGTGAGGGCTGCATCTACGACGTGGGGACCGACCACGTGCTGCTGGCTGATGGGGACCTTCGGGAGCTGGTCGCTGACGCTGCCGGTGACTCCCTCGTCGAGATCGATCGCCCCGTCAAGCAGTTCGACGCGGACGGGACGATCAGCGAACGACCGGCGGAGTTCCCGCGCTTTTCCGGCCGGGACGGCATCGACACCCTCGTTCAGTCGCTGTTCGAGACCAGCGGCGCACGCATCGAAGAAGGGGCGACAGTGACGGCCCTGGATCGCCGAGGCGGACAGTGGGTCGTGACCGCCGCGGGCCACCGACGCGCCTTCGACGCGGCGGTCCTCGCTGTCCCGGCTGCCGCCGCAGTCGTGCTGTTCGAGGGGGCCGACTGGGACGCGACTCTTCGGAGAGAACTCGCCAGAGCGGCCGACGACAGTGCCCACCGGTCGATCGACGTCGTGGCCCTCCACTATCCGTTTGCCTTCGGGGCTGATTACTACGGGCTCGTCAGCATCGAACGCGCAAGTGACGTCGTCTGGATGGGTCGCGAGCAGTGCAAACGCGGTCACGTCCCCGACGGCGAGTCCGTCCTGACGCTGCAACTCGGCTCGCTGTGGTCTGCAGCCAACGCGAACGCTTCGGCCCGGGAGACGGCGATCGAGTCGGCCCACTACGTCGCCAGACTCGTCGGTGACGATCGCCTCCGCGAACCCGACTGGTGGGATCACCACCGATGGGGGCAGGGCGTCCCGACGGACGGCGTAGACGCCGCGCTCTACGAGCGGCCACTCGAATTTGGCCTCGCTATCGCCGGTGACTGGGTGGCCGGCGTCGGGCAGGCTCACGCTGCCCTGGCGAGTGGGCTCCGGGCCGGTCGCCAACTCGCCGAGCGGTTCGGTTCGGACCCCGGGGCGTAACGGGAGGGTTTTGTCGCTCGATCGGATAGCGATCGATATGACGCTTCACGCGGGTGTCGTCGCCGTCCAGGGTGACGTCAGCGAACACGCCGAGGCCGTCAGGTCGGCTGCTGAGACCCACGGTGAGGACGTCGAAGTCGTCGAGATCCGGGAGGCCGGCCTCGTGCCGACGTGTGACGTCCTTCTGCTACCTGGGGGTGAATCGACAACCATCTCTCGACTGCTCCATCGTGAAGGCATCGCGTCGGAGATCCGCACCCACGTCGACAGTGGCAAGCCCGTTTTGGCGACCTGTGCCGGGCTGATCGTCGCTGCCCGCGACGCCGGTGACGAGCGCGTCGACACTCTCGACGTACTCGATCTCACCGTCGAGCGCAACGCCTTTGGCCGCCAGAAAGACAGCTTCGAGGCACCGCTCTCCGTCGAAGGCCTAGACGACCCGTTTCATGCGGTGTTTATCCGCGCGCCGGTCATCAGCGCAGTCGGCGACGCGGAGGTCTTGGCTACCTGGGAAGGCCGACCCGTTGCAGTCCGGGATGGGCCGGTCGTCGGAACCTCCTTCCATCCAGAATTGACCGCCGATCACCGGATTCACGATCTCGCGTTCTTCGCATAGCCCACAGGACGCCCCACTCGGTCGGTGTGGTGGGCTGTCTCCGATGGCAATCGAGTAGACCGGACTGCTCCCCTCATATTTTGCCGGTTATGGAAATACAGTTTACTCAAACATAAAAATATTTTCGCCAATTCTCATCGGGCGAGAGCATACCGCCAGCTTATCGGTTCGGTAGTTCGAACGCGGCCCAACGGATGGAATCAGCCACTAACGTACTCGATGTCGCGTTCGGGGCCGGGGCGGCACTCGACGGGACGGCGCTGTTCTTGCCGGCCGAGCTCGCCAGCCGCGTCCAGTTCGGCTGGACGATCAGCGTCCACATCCTCTTTGCCGCTCTCTCGATCGGACTTGCCCCGTTTATCGTCTATTTCACGTGGAAAGCAGTTCGGACCGACAGCGAGCGCTACGAACGGCTGCGCTCGTTCTGGCTGAAGGTCTTTGCCGTCGGGTTCGTCATGGGAACAGTCACCGGCATTCCGATGAGTTTCCAGTTCGGGACGAACTTCCCGCAGTTCTCGGCGGTCGCCGGCGAGTTGATCGGCGGCCCCTTGGCCTTCGAGGCGAAGATGGCATTTTTCCTCGAAGCTGTCTTCCTCGGTGTGTTGCTGTTTGGCCGCGAGCGGGTCAGCGACCGGCTGTACGTGCTTTCCTCGGCGCTTGTCGGCTTCGGAGCCTGGCTGTCGGGCTTTTGGATCCTGGTCGTCAACGCCTGGATGCAGACGCCAAAGGGCTACGAGATGATCACACGCAACGGGATGGAGGTCGCCCAGTTGACCGATCCGATCGCCGCGTTCCTCACGCCGCGGATGACCTGGATGTACGTCCACATGATCAACGCCTCGGTGATCGCCGTCGCGTTGCTGGTCGCCGGTGTCGCCGCGTACATCCTCTGGAAGAAACGCGACGCGAAAGCCTGGCAGACGGCACTGAAAATCGCTATTTTGATCTTGATCGTTGCCGCACCGCTGCAGGCCGTCCACGGTGATGCCTACGCCCGCCACGTCGAGGACACTCAGCCACAGAAGTTCGCTGCGATGGAGGGCCACTACGAAACCGGGACTGCCGATCTCCACCTCTTTGCTGTCCCGACTGACCTCTCTGCGCTGACCGATCCGCGGGCGGAGAACCTCTTTACGATCAGTCTCCCGCGAGTCGGCTCGTTCCTCGCCAGCGGGGGTGATTTCGATGCGGAGGTGATCGGGCTCAACGAGTACGAGGATAACCCGCCCGTGGCGCTGGTATTCTGGTCGTTCCGGCTCATGGTCGGGCTCGGCTTCCTGTTTATCGGGCTGGCCTTCTGGGGTGGCTATCTGATCTACCGCGACCGGCTTGCCGACAGCAGCCGGTACCTGAAGGCGATGATACTCGCCTCGCCACTGGGCTATGCCGCCTTGCTCACTGGCTGGTACGTCACCGAAATCGGCCGCCAACCCTGGGTCATTCAAGACGTCCTCAAAACGAGCGAGGCCGTCTCCTCGACCTTGACTTCGACGGAAGCCACCGCGAGCCTGACCGCGTTCGTGGTGATCTATATCGGCCTGGTCCTGGCCGCGCTGTACACCCTCCGGTGGCTGATCGAGGGCGAGCTCACCGAACTGGGTGTTACAGAGTCGGCCACCGATCACTGGTACGGGCCGATCCCGGGGGTGACCAGCGATGATTGAGCCCCTGTTCATCCCGGTCGAGACGTATCTCGTCCCGTCCCTGCCGGACGTCTGGTTCGGGGTCGTGATGTTCGCCCTGGCGATGTACATCGTCTTAGACGGGTTCGACTTCGGGATCGGGATGCTGTATGCGACCCGCGACAACGATCACGAGCGCGAGACCCTCCTGGCGGCGTTCGGGCCGATCTGGGACGCCAACGAGGTGTGGCTGATCGCGTTCGGCACGATGACACTCGCTGCCTTTCCGGACGTCTACTCGCGGCTACTGGCCGACAACTACCTGATCGCCCTCGGGTTCGTCCTGGCGTTGTTGTTCCGCGGTATCGGCCCGGAGCTTCGCGAACAGCGCGAAGACGAGCACTGGCAACGGGCCTGTGATTACTCCTTCGTCGGCGGGAGTGTCCTCGCGCCGTTCCTGTTTGGCGTCCTGGCCGGCTCGTGGGTGTTCAGCGTGGGTGCGCTCTCGCTGCCTGCGATTCTGACTGGCGTTGGTCTGGTCGCCGTCTCGGCGGTCACCGGCGCGGCGTTCCTGGCGGCAAAGACTGGGCCGGCCCTCGCCGGAGAGATGCGCGATCTCGGCGTCGTCGCCACGCTTGCGTACCTCGGTGGCGTGGTCGTCTTGCTCGCGGTCGTCGTCTGGACCGACGCCGGCGAGGCCGCCGGAACGATCCTCTCGGCTCCTGGGATCGCTATCGTCGGCCTCTCGGTGGTCGCAGGCCTCAGTGGGATCGTCCTCGCACTCCGCGATCGGTACCGGGCGTGGCTCGCGACCGCGCTCGCCTTGCCCACGCTGTTGAGCGCGCTCGTCGCTCTCCTGTTGTATCCGACGATCTATCCCGCAACGGCGACAGGGTTGGAGCTGACCGTGAGCGACGCGGTGGTCTCACCGCTCGCGCTGAACCTCACGACCGTCCTCGGGTTCCCGGTGCTGGTGGTCGTGTTGTGGTACTTCAAATTCCTCTATGGCGTCTTCAGTGGGCCGATCGAAACTGAGGGATACGGCGCCTAAGTCGGCGTCTTCGGTCTCGGCCCCGTCATCGCTTCGACGCGCTTAGGGGCCAGTGGTGTGTTCTCCCGAGCATGACTGACGAGAAAGCGATTCTCGACGAACTGTTCGCGGTAATCGAGGACCGCAAGGAGACGCTGCCCGAGGACTCCTACACGGCCGATCTGTTCTCCCACGAGAAAGGCGAGAACGCCGTTCTGGAGAAGCTGGGCGAGGAGTCGACCGAGTTGCTACTCGCGGCCAAAGACGACGACCGGGAAGAAATTGCCCACGAGAGTGCCGATATCGTCTATCACCTGCTCGTTTTGCTGGCGATGAAAGACATGGATCTGGCGGATCTGCGGGCGGAATTGCGGGAACGTCGCTAATCTCCAGCGTGGAGCCGGCGTTTCACTCGACCGAGTGAAGCGAGGTCGAAGGAGTTTTGGCCCAGCTTTTGCGACGAGCGGGTCGCTTGCGACCCCGAGGACTAAAAGGTGGAAGCGATATGGATTTGAGCGATTTGCGAGCGGAATTGCGCGAGCGGCGGTGACGCCCCAGATGACGCGCATAGCATCTTACCAACATTCTTTGAGCATCAGGTCTTCACTGCCCCCGTGAAGCAGAGTAGACGGAACCTTTTACGAGCAATCGGGTTTGCGGTCGTCGGTGGAATCGCCGGGTGCAATACTGCGGGTTCGTCAGACGACACGCTGACTGGGACGCCCGACGAGACGGTGAGTAGCGACCGGGGCACGTCCACACCGTCGGCGACGCTTACCCCAACGCCGTCAGACACATCGACGCAGTCGGCGAATCCCTCCCCAGAGCCTACCGACAGGTCGACGAAGACCGAGACAACCGCCACACCCACTCCGACATCGACTCCCGTTCCTGAACCGTCGGGGAACACGAAACTGTTGCCCGACAGCATCGGGGAGAACGACCGGATGGGCAACGACGTGGCCCTGTCCCGCGACGGGACGACGGCCATCGTCGGCGCGGTGGGGGACGTGACGACGAACGAAGACAACGGTCAGGCCTTCATCTTCGAGTGGAACGGAAGCGGATGGACCCAAGCCAGGAGCGTCAGCCCGGACGAGCAGGACACGCCGGGACTGCTGGGCAACGCCGTGGCGCTGTCGGCCGATGGGTTGACGGCGCTGGTCGGCGTGCCGGCGGGTGCGAGAGGGGGGACCGCTCCCATCGGGACGGTATACGTTCTCTCCGCCGAGGGTGGCGAGTGGACCCGCGAGGCCAGACTGACCTCGGCCGAAGAACGGCCGGGCGAGCGATTCGGCCTCTCGGCGGCGCTGTCGGCCGACGGCACAACAGCACTCGTCGGCGCAAATCAGTTTTCCCAGGAGAACCCGAACGAGTACCTCGACGGATCTGCTCACGTTCTCGAACGGGTCGACGGAACCTGGGAACATCGGACGCGACTCACCGCCGAGGACAGCGAGGACGCCCACGGCTTCGGGCTGCGGGCGGCGCTGTCCGCGGACGGCACCACGGCTCTGCTGGGAGCCAGCAAGGAATCAAACGAGAACGGCGAGGAGGCCGGCGCTGCCTACGTCTTTTCCGGCGAGGGGAGCGACTGGGGCCAGCAGGACAAACTCGTTCCCGAGGGCGGCGAGGAGTACAACGAGTTTGGAAGTACGGTGTCGCTGTCCGGCGACGGCACGACAGCGATGGTCGGGGATCAGCTGGACAACACCGCCACCGGCGACTCCTCCGGGTCGGTGTCGGTCTTCGCGGCTGACGGCGGGGCGTGGACACAGCAGGCCACCGTCGTGCCCGACACCATCGAGGGCAACGAGCGGTTCGGCGACGCCGTCGCCCTCACCGACGACGGGACACGGGCACTCGTGGGGAGCGGCGGCGGTGGGAGTCTCGGAGACATCGATGTCGGGTCCGTCCATCTGCTCGAAGCCGACGGGGACGCCTGGACACAGCGCGAACAGTATACGCAGTTTCCCAACCGAACGGTCAACGACAGCTTCGGGGCTCGCGTCGACATCTCGGCGGACGGAACTGTCGGTCTCGTCGGCGCGACGCGGGACGGCGAGCAAGGACTGACCTCCGGCGCAGCGTGGGTCTTAGACTTGCCCGACGACTGACTCTCTGCCCGCTGGTCGGCGACTCGCTCCAGCGGTGACTCGGCGACTTCTTCAAGGACCCACTCGCCGTGGCCCGTCGCTCACTCTTCGGCTGGCTCGAAACGATGGCGGACGACTTCGCTGTCGGGGTTCCACTCGAACTCGTCGTGGACCCGCGCGAGGCGTTGCTTGTAGGCCGCTAAGTTCTCAGATCCCTCGCGCTGTGCGTCCTCGTCGGTCAGATCCCCGAGCGTCCGCTCGGCCACGTCGGTGACTTCGAACGTGGTGCCGTCGATATCGAAGGTGTCGCCCTCCGCGGCGTAGGCCTGCCCGCGGTGGATCTGGGTCACGTCGCCGTCCAGTACCTGCGCGGTAAGATGCCCGCCTGGAAGGATCTCGGTGGCGTCTCTGTGTGCCATGTCCCCAGTTTGGGCCACAGCGACAAAAACGGCTGTCCCGAGCCATCGATCCCGGCGGGCACTGTCAGCTCCAGTGATATCCCAGTACAGCAGGCTTCCGGCCTGGACGAGCCCGTTTCGCGGTCCTTTTCCCGTCGCACGGTCTATGCGTGGACAATGAGCCATCCTTTCGAAGCCCTGCCGACGACGCCCACGTCGGAGGAACTCATCGACAAAGCCTTCTCACGGGCCGCCCGGGCGGGCCGGGCCAAGCAAGGCCACGAGGCCCAGGAGTCGATGCTCCAGACCGCCTCGAACATCCTCTCGGACAACTTGGAGAACGTCGTCACGGCCTGGCCGGACTTCGACGAACTCGACCCGTTCTATCGGGAGCTGGCCGACGCCGAGAGCGACGTCGACGAGTTGCGCCAGCACCTCTCGGAGGTCACGTGGGCCAGCCGGAAGACCGACGATATCCGCGACGAGTACCAATCCCGACTGCGCAACGCTGACACCGACGGCGCCCGCAAACTCCGCAAGCAGGCCTTTGCCCGCCTGGCGGACGTCACTCGCGAGGTGAGTGATGACCTCGCGGCGCTTGGGGAGGCCCGGAACGCGCTTCGGGTGTTCCCGGACATCCGTCCCGACGAACCGGCGATCGTCGTCGCGGGCTATCCCAACGTCGGGAAGTCGTCGTTCGTCAACCGCGTGACGCGGGCGGACAACGAGATCGCCGCCTACCCGTTCACGACGACGCAGATCCACGTCGGGCACATCGAACGCGACCATATCCGGTATCAACTGGTAGACACCCCCGGACTGCTCGATCGCCGCCCGGAGGAGCGCAACGATATCGAGAACCAGGCGATCAGTGCCTTAGAGCACCTCGCCGACGCTGTGCTTGTCATGGTCGATGCCAGTGGTGAGTGTGGCTTCCCGATCGAGGTCCAACTCGACCTCCGAGACGATGTTGTCCAACGTTTCGAGGACGCTCCCGTCCTGACGGTTTGCAACAAGAGCGACCGAGCCCGTGACGTCGCGGCCGATCACTACATGAGCGTCACCGAAAACGACAACGTCGATGGCGTCCTCGATGCAGCGATCGAGGCCGTCGGGTACGAGCCGGAACTGCCCTTCGAAGAGTAAGCGGCGACCTGGCTCCTTTCTTTCTGCTGTCAACTCACAGGCCACGATCAGCAGCGTGTGTCCTCACTCACTGTGAGAACGGGTGCGTCTCGGTATCCGGCAGCGTCTTTTGACCGAGCGAGATGGTCCTTGCGTTTCCGATGATCTGCCCGAGAACAATTGTCCGGTGGACCAGTCATAGAGTATCATATTGAGACAATAAAGTGTGATATAGTATTACTGGATCATAGTTCCGTAATACTTTTTTCCGGTCTGTTACAGCAATCGCACATGAGCCAGTCCCCGGTTCCCGACGACGAAGTGACGCCACTCACCGTCCGCTGCTTTCGATCCGCCGACGCCGATCGAGTCTGGCACGTCCACAAACGGACGATCCAGTCCTCACCGCTCCCGTTCGTTTCGAAGCCCTCTTTCGACGAGGATCTCCGGAACGTTCCGGAGCACTACTTCGAGACTGGCGGGACGTTCCTCGTCGGCTGTCTCGATGACACGGTGATCGCGACCGGCGGGATGCGACCCGAAGACGAGAATGCGATCGAACTGCGACGGTTGCGGGTGATGCCCGACCACCAGCAGCAGGGCTACGGGACTGCATTGCTTGAGGAGTTGGAAGCGTTCGCCCGCCGGGAAGCGTTCGATCGCATCACCCTCCACACTGACGACGTGTTGACCGTCGCCCAATCGTTGTACGAGGCCCACGGCTACGAGGAGACACATCGAGAGCCCCATCCGGTACTCGATGGGGAGGTTATCTTCTACGAAAAGCCGCTGTGACGGGGTCGACTGCGAAGACAATGGTCGACAACGTGGATCTATCGGGCACTCTCTACGGTGGTCTCTCCCGGCTGTGGTCCGTCACAGTCGTCGCGTTCGGCGCGTCGCTGCTCACCTACGGCCTGATCTATCTGACACCCGGCGATCCGGCCCATACGATTCTCGCCCAGCAGCTACGGCGTGAACCGACCGCCGCGGAAATGGCTGCCTTTCGCGCCGAGCAAGGACTGGACGAGTCGTTCGTCCAGCAGTACCTCTCCTGGCTCGTGAACGTGGCCCACGGTGACTTCGGGTCGTCGTATTACAGCAGCCAGTCCGTCCGAGAACTGCTGGCGTTGCACCTGCCAAACACGGCCGAGTTGGCCATCGCGGCGATCGTCGTTGCGGTCGTGATCGCGATTCCGCTTGGCATTCTCAGCGCAGTGCATTACGATACGTGGATCGATCATACCGCTCAAGTCGGGGCACTGCTGGGCGTCTCGATCCCCAATTTCTGGCTGGGGTATCTCCTGATTCTCGTCTTTTCGTTGGGGTTGGGACTGACACCTGTCTCGGGGTCGGGAACGGTTGGGCATCTGGTCTTGCCGGCGATCACGCTCGGCACTGCGATGGCCGGGATCATCACCCGGATCGTCCGCACGTCGGTCCTCGACGAACTGGGCAAAGACTACGTGGTCGTTGCACGCTCGAAGGGCGTCAGCGAGCGCCTCGTCGTCTACAAACACGCGCTTCGCAACGCGTTCATCCCGGTCGTGACGATCATCGGACTGCAGTTTGGCTTCGTGTTGAACGGGGCCGTCGTCGTCGAAGTCGTCTTTCAGCGGCCGGGTCTGGGAACGCTACTGGTCGATGCGGTCTTTGCCCGGAACTATCCCGTCGTCCAGGGCGTTGTCCTCGTTACAGCGGTCCTGTTCGTCCTCATCAACCAGCTGGTCGATCTGGCATACGTCGCCATCGACCCACAGATCGAGCGGGGTGTCCGGTCGTGATCGACCAGCTGCTCGCCCGGCAGCCGACGATCCGGTCGGTCCGGACCGCGATCGACGCAGGGTTGCGTCGGATCCGGTCGGGCCCGCTGAAAGTCACGCTCGGGGGTGCGATCGTCGCCGTACTGGGCGTCGTTGCGATCGTGGGGCCGCTGGTGACGCCCTACGATCCGGCGGCCCAGGCCCTTCGTGACCGGCTGGCAGCGCCGTCGCTGGCACACCCGCTGGGGACCGACGAACTCGGGCGCGACGTCGCAACGCGGCTGGTTTACGGGGCTCGTATTTCGCTTGGAGTCGCCGTCCTCGTGACGGCGATCCGGCTGGTCGTCGGGACGGTCGTCGGGCTGGTTGCGGGCTTTGCCGGCGGCCTCGTCGACGCCGCCGTCATGCGGCTCGTCGACATCCAATTGGCCTTCCCGGGGCTCATTCTGGCGCTCGTCGTCGCCGGCATTCTCGGTCCCGGGCTGACAAGTATCGTCCTCGCGATCTCGGTCGTCGGCTGGGCCTCGTATGCCCGGGTCGTTCGGGGCAGTGTCCTCTCGGTGAAGCACAACGCCTACGTGCAGTCCTCGAAGCTGTATGGAACCCCTCGCTGGCGCATCGCCGGCCGACACCTGCTGCCGAACGTGATGCATCCGGTCATCGTCCTGGCGACGCTGGACCTCGGCACGGTCGTCATCTCGGTCGCCAGCCTGTCCTTTCTCGGAGTCGGCGCACAGCCACCGACCGCGGAGTGGGGATGATGGTCAACGCCGGTCGTGATCACCTCCGGTCGGCGTGGTGGCTCATCACGGCCCCCGGTATCGCGATCATGCTGACCGTCATCGGGTTCAATCTCCTGGGCGATGGCCTGCGGGATCTGCTGGACCCGGATCAACAGACCCTCGAACAACGGAGACGAACATGAGTAAACGCCTTACTGTCGACAACCTCGACGTTCGATTTCGGACAACCGGTCGTCCCGTCCGTGCGGTCAACGGCGTCTCTTTCGAACTCGACGCCGGTGAGATCCTCGGGCTGGTCGGCGAGAGTGGCTGTGGGAAATCGGCAACGGCCCGCTCGCTCGTCCGCCTCGAAGAGCCCGGCGAGATCACCAACGGGACGATCACGTTCGACGGGACTGATCTCACCGCCGCCGACGAACGTACGCTTCGGCGGCTACGCGGCCAGGAACTGGCGACGATTTTCCAGGACCCGGCGTCCTCGCTCAACCCTGGGTTTCCCGTCGGTGAGCAGATCGACGAAGCCCTTCGGATCCGCAAGCGGCCACACCAACAGTCCCTGGTCGGCGAGCTCACGTCCCGACTGAGCCGGCGCGGACGGACGGACAACCGGGACGCGGTTCGCCAGGCCATGCAGGCGGCGGGCATCCACCAGCCCGGCGACTGGATCGACGCCTACCCACACCAACTGAGCGACGGTCTTCGCCAGCGCGTGATGATCGCCATCGCGCTGGCACGCCGCCCGTCACTGCTTATCGCTGACGAGCCGACGACGGCTCTGGATACGACGACACAGGCCGCGATCCACGAGACGCTCCGGGCGCTCAACCGCGAGTACGGCATGGGACTGCTCTTTATCACGCACGATCTGGGTGTCGTCTCGGAGCTGTGTGATCGTGTCCTCGTCATGTACGACGGATCGATCGTCGAGCGCGGCGAGACCGACGCGGTACTGACGGCACCGAGTCACCCCTACACGAAGTCCCTGCTGGATTGTATTCCACGGCGTTCGGAACCTCAGACCACACTCCCGACGATCGACGGTGACGTCCCCGAGCGGACCACTGGGCCTGCAGGCTGTCCGTTCGCCCACCGCTGTCCGTCCGTGACGGCGGCCTGCCGTGAGGAGCCACCAGAGACCGTCGCGGTCGCCGCCGGCCATACCGTCGACTGTGTGGTCCCGAGTGCCCGAGCCCCACGGACTGTCGAACGAACGGGGCAAGCGACTCCGGCGGAACAGCACGCGGCTGATGGTGAATCTGTCTCGACGGACCGACAGCCCGTCGCCAGCAACGCACGGGCGCGTCCATCGGGGGACACTGGCAGTGGCTCGGCGACCCGCGACAGCGATACCGAGAAGACGCCGGGCGAGTCCGAGCCGATCATCGCCGTCGAGGGCGTGAGCAAATCCTTCCAAACGTCGGAGACGCTCACGGATCGCCTCGTCGGGACGGCCGAGCGACGGACCGCACTCCAAGACGTCTCGCTGTCGGTGGATGCGGGGACGACGATGGGACTGATCGGCGAGAGCGGCTGTGGGAAATCGACGCTGCTCAAGCTGATCGCCGGCCTGGAGACGCCGACCGAGGGGACCGTTCGCTTACACGGCGAGGCCGTCGGCAGCGTGGACGGACGAACGATGGACCAGCGATCGGAGATCGGTGTCGTCTTCCAGAACCCACAGCGCAGCATCAACCCGAAACAGACCGTCCGGGCGGTCATCGCCGAGCCACTGTACGAGGCCGGCTGGGAGCGACAGCGACGGGACGAACGCGTCGAATCCCTGCTCGATTCGGTCGGGCTGCCGGTCGAATACGCCGAGCGACAGCCCCGACAACTCTCCGGGGGACAGATCCAGCGGGTGGCCATTGCCCGGGCACTCGCGTTGGGGCCGTCGGTCGTGTTGCTCGACGAACCCACGGCATCACTGGACGTCTCGGCCCAGGCGACGATCCTCAATCTGCTGGTCTCGCTGCAACGGGACCTCGGACTGACGTATCTCCTGGTTTCGCACGATCTGGAAGTCGTCCGCCACATGGCCGACCGCGTGGCGGTCATGTACTTCGGCCAGCTCGTCGAGACCGGCCCTGCAACGACGGTCTTCGCTGACCCCTCCCATCCCTATACGCGGACGTTACTGGACGCGATTCCGGGCATCGATGCCGGGACAGCGGCCTCACGCCCCGGGATGACACAGTCACCCGCCCCAGAAGCGTCCGGATGTGCCTTTCTCCCGCGATGTCCGGCTGGAACGGACACCTGTCGGCAGCGTGAACCGCCGTTGGAACACGACGGCCAGGTCCGGACACGGTGTCACCATCCGGCTGGTCGAGGGAGCGAGGAGCCGAGAACAGCTGCTATCGAGGAGTCAAACCGACCGACTAGCGGCGAGTCATCGACAGCGAACAGCGCGAAATCGAACAGCGACGCGATTACCGACAAACGACGACAATGACGAACGGAAACGACTCACAGCCGATCAGTCGACGAACAGTGTTAGAAGGTGCCGTTGCAGGCGGGGCAATCGCCCTTACCGGCTGTCTCTCGTCGGATGGAGGCGAGGCCCAGACATTACGCATCGCCTCGACGTGGGAACCCACAATCGATCCTCTGGATGCGGGGCTGATCCTCCAGCGATTTGGCATTACTGAATCGCTGGTCGGCGTCAGCCACGACATCGAGCCCGTCCCGGAGCTTTCGACCGACTGGACGAGCGACAACTCGGCCCGTCACTGGGAGTTCTCACTGCGAGAGGGCGTCACCTTCCACGACGGGACGACGATGGACGCCGATGCAGTCGTTCGGTCACTCCGACGGGCGGTCGACTCCCCGGCGTTTGCCGACATCCCGATCGAAGCCGTTCGTGCGACCGACGATCTGACGGTGACCATCGAGACGGCGAGTCCGCTGGTCTCGTTGCCGGCCCATCTCACCCGTCCAAAGACGGCTATTCTCTCGCCGGCGGCCTACGAGGATGGAACCGTCTCTGAGCTGATCGGTACTGGGCCGCTGAAAGTCGAGTCTTGGGAGGGTTCGACGATCATCAATGCCGTTCGAAACGAGGACTACTACGGAGAGGTCCCGACTGTCGAGTCCGCCCGTTATGAGACCATCACCGACGACCAGACCCGGCGACTCAAATTAGAGAACGGAGATCTGGAGATGGCCCGAATTTTGTCGTTGAGCGACGTCGAGCCACTGAGAGAATCTGATGATATCGACGTCGAGGCCTATCAGATCCCGCGATGTCGCTTTCTCGTCTTCGATACGACGACGATGCCGTTCGACGAGATTCCCGTCCGCCAGGCTGTCAACTACGCTATCGACAAGGAAACGATCGTCGAGACCGTCCTCGAAGGCGTCGGGAAAGCGGCGGTCGGGCCGTTCCCCGCATCCGTCGAGCGCTGGCACAATCCGGACCTCGATGGCTACACGTACGATGTGGACACTGCTCGGACGCTGCTGTCGGAAGCCGGCTGGACGAACGACAGCGAGGGTGACGTGCGCACACGAGACGGCACGGAACTCTCGATCGAGATCCTTGCGTACAACGAACGCCCGCGCTTGCCACTCATGGGGGAGATCCTCCAGCGCCAGCTCGGCGCGGTCGGGATCGATGTCAAGTTGTCGGTCTTCGAATACACGACGATGATGGAACAGACCAAACAGGACGCCTTCGATTGCTATCTCATGTCGCTGTCGATGCTGTGGTACCCCGATCCCGAGCGGTTGAGCGACATGTATCACTCCGAGCAATCGATGCTCGAACACGGATACGAAAACCAGACTGTCGATACGCTGCTGGAAACGGCCAGAGAGACCATGGACTACGAGACCCGGAAGGAAAAATACGACGAGGTCCAGGCGATCACGCTTCGGGACGCACCCACTGCTTTGCTGACCTACTACACGAACGTCGTCGGGATGTCGGCGGGACTCGATGGCTATCGCCCCCATCCCACTGAGAGCGACTACGGGGTCGAATCCATAACGCTCTCCGAGGAGTGACCGCTGTCAGTCTCGGCGGGAACTGACCCCGACACGAACGATCGGAATATCCAATCGAACCGACTCACAGACGACACCCACACAATGGCACATACCACCGCAGAAACGTATACAATGTCCAACGGCAACACAGTCCGACCGTATTCGATAGTACTCAACAACACTCCTCGAAGGCCAACGATGGAACATCGCGCTACAACACGCACACCTCCACCCTCGACGGAACGATGCGAGCCGACATCTCGCAAAGTCGCTTGTCGGGAGGTGTTTGCCTAATGGACTCGACACAGGACGACCCAAAAGCGTTCGTCGAACAGTACTGGAACAGGCGCGCCGAGACGTACGAAAACGATAGCCAGCATGCGATTCACAGCGAGGCCCAACACGACGCGTGGCTGTCGGTTCTGCGAGAGTGGACCGGTGAGTCAAAGCAGACCCTCGATGTCGGCTGTGATCCGGGAGTCGTCTCGTCCTCGTCGCGGGCCATTGGGACTTCGAAGAGCCCCGGGAGGAATACGAATCGATCCACGAGGGACCGAATCGATGAGTCTTCTGGAATTCGAGCACGTCGAGAAATCTTACGAGGAGGAGGACGTACTGCACGACGTCAGTTTCGCGATGGATCGCGGTGACGTCGAAGTGATCGTCGGGCCCAGCGGGGCCGGCAAGTCCACGCTATTGCGGTGTGTCAATCGCCTTACTGAGATCGACGGCGGGCGGATCGTCCTCGACGGCGATCCGATCCACGATCTCGACGTCAATGACCTCCGGCGGCGCGTCGGGATGGTGTTTCAGGATTTCAATCTCTTTGCCCACCGAACGGCGCGGGGCAACATCACCCTCGGCCTGGAGGAGGTCCTCGAGCTGGATCACGAGACGGCCGTCGAGCGCGCCGACGCCTATCTCGGTCAGGTGGGACTTTCCGATCAGGTCGATTCGTATCCCGCCGAACTCTCCGGCGGGCAGAAACAGCGCGTCGGGATCGCACGCGCGCTGGTGATGGAGCCCGAACTCATGTTGTTCGACGAGCCCACCAGCGCGCTCGATCCGGAACTCGTCGGCGAGGTACTGGACGTGATGGCCGATCTCGCCGCCGAGGGAATGACGATGCTGTCGGTCACCCACGAGATGGGCTTTGCCCGTTCGGCGGCCGACACGCTCACCGTGCTCGAAGACGGGCAAATCGTCGAGTGCGGCCGCCCGGAACACCTGTTCGAAACGCCCGAGAACGACCGCACTGCCGAATTTCTCGGACGACTCACCGACCTCGAACAATGACCGACGGGCCAGCGGAGACGGAGGCCGATCCCGCCGCGGACCGGGGCTCTCTCGTCGAAGAGTTGCCGGCCCGCCGACGGCTCGTTCTGGGGGCGGTCGGCGTCGTCTTCTGGGGCTGGCTGGTCGCGCGCTGGGCCTATCACAACGCCGCCCTCGACGCGGCGGCCACGGCGCTCGGGGCCCCGGACCTCGTCCGTTCGGAGGTCACCGTCCAGGCACGCGAGGGATGGATCCCGGCCGGCCCCTTCGAGGCGGTCGCCGACGCGATCGCGAGCGTTACCGATCCGCTTGGCCCGGCCAGCGTCCTGCTCGATTGGGTGGTCTGGCTCGCCGATCTGGCTGCGCTCGCGACGACGGCCGCTCCCGCCCTCGCCGAAGGAGCGTTCATTACGGTCTACTTGACGATCTTGTCGATCCTATTCGGGTTGGTCGTTGCGATCCCGGTCGCCGTGGCCCGCACCTACGGCGGCCTGTTCGTCCGGATGGTCGCTCTGACGTACACCGAACTCATCCGCGGGACGCCGTTGCTCGCCCAGCTGTTTTTCGTTTACTTTGCGCTTCCCCTCTCGGATGTCGCTCGCTGGGTCGGATTCACCGGGCAACCACCGATCCCACAAGCAGCGTCGGCCGTCGCCGTTGTCGGGTTCACGGTCAACTCCTCGGCCTACCAGGCTGAGTACATCCGATCGGCGCTGGAGTCGGTTGATGCCGGGCAGATGACGGCCGCGCGTGCGGTCGGCCTCTCGAAACGTGGCGCGATCCGTCACGTCGTCCTCCCACAGGGACTACGGCTCGCGATCCCGAGTTGGACAAACGAGTTCGTCTACCTCGTCAAGTACTCCTCGCTCGCGGCGTTCATCACCGTCCCGGACCTGTTCCAGCGTGCGCGGGACATCGCCTCAGAAACCTTCCAATACACTGATATATATGTTGTCGTCGGTCTGTTCTATCTCGCGCTCGTGTTGACGACCGCGCTGGCGATGTCCCGGTTCGAAACCACGGTTTCGATCCCGGGACTCGGCCAGTCGACTGGGCGTAACTGATCGCTCGGCTCGCGTCAGGCTGCCGTCGCGTTGTAGACGACCTGCACGGATGCCGTGACGTCGACCGGCCCGCTCTCGATGGCCGTCGATGCAGCGACGTCCCCGGATGCTGTCGTCGTCATCGCTTCTTCGACGCGGTACGGGCGGACGTGTACGTCGTCTGCACTGATCGAAGCCGCCCCTTCGATCGTCAGGTCGGCGCTCCCGGCGAGGGTCTCGGCCTCGCTCCGGGCCCGCTCCATCGCGCTCTCTAAGGCGTCTTGGCGGAGTTCGTATCGACGCTGCTCTGAGACGGTAAACGAGACCCCTTGGACCCGGTTGGCACCGCTGTCCACGACGCCGTCGACTACCGCACCCACACGGGCGGGGTCTTCGAGCGTGATTTGGAAGGTGTGGACGGCTCGATACTCGACTGTGGCCGTCGTTTCGGCTCGGTCTCGCACTTCGTCGATATCGTAGCGTGCGGTTTCGATGTTGTCGTCGCTGATTCCGAGTTCCTCGAGCGTCGCTCGGAGTGCGGTGACGTTTTCGGCAACCTGGTTCCGGGCGGTCGTGGCATCGGCCGCCGTCGCAACCACACCGACATGGAGGCGCGCTCGATCGGCTTCGGCCGAAACGTCACCCGAGGCGCCGACTTCGATCTGTCGATCCGGTTGCTCGGTCTGTGCGACTGGCGAGACAGCTGTCGCCACGCCGACCGCCGCAAGGAGCATCACGGCGACGGTCGCGACCACGAGGAGTGATTTGTTGGTGTGCATCGATCCACACTTCGGTCGGCGCCTACATACGCCTATCTTACGCTCAAACGGCTGTTTGAGTCATGCAGCCGCCTCGGTCGGTACGTGTCTGATTTCGGTTGCCACGTCGTCTTCGAGGAGCGCATCCAGTCGCTCGTCGATCCGGGCGGCAAGATCCGGCGGGGGGTCCGTCGGTGGACTCCCGACAGTGACGACGACCCGCTGTGGTTGCTGGAAGAACAGACCGCTCGATCGTTCGATCGAGATGTCCTGAACGGACGCCTCTGGTGTCTGGGTGACGATATCGGCGACTGCCTCGTCGATCTGCCCATCGACGGTTGCTCTCGTGTACGTATCGTAGGTGACACCTCCGAGGAACACCGACAGGACGGCGATGGCGACCGCAAGTGTCAGCACGCGCTTGAGTGTCCTCGCGCGGGCCTCATCCTCCCGGAACCAGTGGGTCGGCCGATATCCGAGATACCACAGCACTGCGAGAGCAGCTAGGTTGATCGAGAGGACGTTCACCAGCGTGAGCACGCCCGCCCCGAGGCTGACCGTCGGCAACCCCCAGGCGATTCCGATACCGACCGTTGCTGCGGGCGGAATCAACGCAACGGCGATCATGACCCCGACGAGGGCCGTCGAGACGCCCGTCGAGAGGCTCACCACGCCCGCAACACCGGCACCCAGCGCGACTACCAGCGAGAGGAAATCCGGCAGCAACCGCTCGCGGATCGCCGGGGTCGCCGTCACGTCGAATCCAGGTGGAATCAGGTAGAGGTTACGCACCAGAAAGGCGAAGACAGCAGCGCTGAGCACTGCCAGTCCCAGACCGGCGATCTGCAACCCGACCCCGCGTCGAAACAGTTCGTCGTCGTCGACGACGGTCCCGACGCTTGCAGCCATCGCCGGGCCGATCAACGGCGCGATCACCATCGAGCCGACGATCACCGCCGGCGAATCCAGCAGGAGGCCCGCGGTGGCGATCACCGCCGAGACGACCGTCAAGATGGCGTAACTCCAGGTCGCCGGCGCAAGATCACGGGCTTTCGAGGTGAGTTCCTCCCGTGCGATCCGTTCCTCGCTCTTTTCCTCGGCGTAGCGATCCTGCAATTCCTCGAATCGCCGCGAAATAACGGTGTTGGCTTCGACGACGACTGTTTGGGCCTGTTCGTCGATGCCGGCCTCACGGAGCTGTTCGAGGACGGGTTCGACGGCGTTCCTCGGCAACGGGATGTACGCGATGGCCGTATACTCCCGACCGCTGGTCTCGTCGGTCAGGACGTACTCGACATCCTCCTCCAGGGCCTCCTCGATGGCTTCGCGCTTGCCCGCCGGGATCGTCACCTGGACGAGGCGCACACCGGTTCCGTCGGCCGGTGTGACTATATATCTGTGGTTGCTCGGAGTGAGCGGCCAGCCGGCTCTGTGCCCCGAGCTACCAGCTATTCCGGGCTCGCGACTGGACTCATCGCTCCTCGCGAATGTCTCGTCTGGCGACCCGTTCGGCCTCGTCGCGGCTCATCGTCTCCCGATGGCCGTGCTTGGACCGGGCGATCCAAAACAGCGTCAGTGGGACGCCGATCACGAGCAATCCAGGCACTACGACGAGTAGCACGCCGGCAACCATTATCCGAGGAAGACGTCGACGATATCACTCGTCCCCGCAGTGCTGTCGCGGTACAGTTCCGAGTACCCGCAGTTGGTACAGGAGACAACCGTGAAGCTGTTCGTCTGGATATCGAACAGCTTACTCAACCCGCCGCCAGTCGTCGCAATTTCGCCGACTTCGGTTCCTTCGTGTCCACACTTCGGACAGCCGCGTTCGTCGTTCGTTGCAGGGACCATATCAGCACACTGTCGTTCGCTCTCGTATAAACGCTTCTCCTGGCGACGGAAACCGAGGTGTCTTTCCTCCCCGAGTCCCGACGTGTGGTATGTTCCAGACGCGGCCGGATCGGGATGCCGAGGTCGTCCTCGTGGGACGATCGAACGTCGGGAAGTCGACGCTGATGCGCGAACTCACCGGTCACACCTTCGACACGGGCCAGCGACCCGGTGTAACGCAAAGCCCCAACCACTACGACTGGACCAGCGAGGACTTCGTTATTTCGGACCTCCCTGGCTTTGGGTACATGGAAGGCGTGCCCGATGACGTCCGCGAGCAGATCAAGACCGACGTGGTACGCTACGTCGAGCAACACGCCGACAACATCCTCGTGGGCGTGCTCGTCGTCGATGGCAAGAGCGTCATCGACATCATCGACCGCCACTCCGGCCCCGAGGAGATTCCCCACGATGTCGAACTGTTTCACTTCCTCCGGGAGGTCGGAATCCCGACCGTCGTCGCCGTCAACAAGATGGACAAGGTCGACGACCGTGAGGCGCGCCTGAATGCCCTCTGTGACCGCCTTGGCCTGCACCCGCCCTGGAAGCAATGGCAACATACTATCGCTCCGATCACCGCCAAACGTGGCTCGATCGATGCACTGACCGAGGCCGTCCGCCACCACCTCCACGAAGCCGAACGCGACGATCTGTTCAAGTTCTTCTGAAACGACCTTTTTACGTCGGTGGGTCCGCGATGCGAACCCACCTCGCAAAAAGCTCGGCCAAAAACATCCGAGCGCCTGCGGCGCTCGGCGAAACGCGCCGCGGGGCGGCGCGTATGCTCTTCGGCGACGGTTCTCCGATTTACTCCACCGGTTTCGGCCCATCCTCGGCGGCCGGCAGGTCCCGCGTCGCGACGATGTCGACGCCAGTGTCACAGACGTTCGCGACGATCACGTCGCCGAGTTGGATCGGGGCGTCAACCTCGACGGCCGCGATTTCGACCATCGCGTCCTCTAATTTCGGCTTGGGCATCGGTTCGGCGGATTTGACTGGCACACGCGGGAGGACGCCACCGCTGACCCGGGCGGTCGTCGGCAAGATTCGGGTCGGATTCCGATACTCCTCTTTGGCGTACTCGGCCCCTCTAGGGCAGGTGTTGCCATCGATCGACTGGATCTCGCCGTCCTCGACCGTCAGGGAGACGTCACACCCAACCGGGCAGGCGATACAGGTTAGCTCGACGGTTTCGGTGCTCATTCAGATCTCCTCCTTCGGGACGACATCGACTGTGAGACGATTCTCCGGGAGCGTGTCCAGCGTGTCGGTATCGAGATCGACCGTGATCATCTCTCCGGGTTCGGCACGACGCTCGAACTCCCGGGCCAGTTGCTCGTCGCCGCTCTCGACGGTGATGAAGACCTCGTCCATCGGCGCGTAGACCCGCAAATAGAGTGGAAGTTCCTCGCGCTCGTCGTCGACCTTGCTGATCCGTTCGGGGACGACGTAGCTCACCGCGCCCGTGGATTCGATCTCGATTGGCTCCTCGCGGACCTCGATGTCACCCTGAAGCTGCTTGGCGACCGATCGACCCGCGATCATACTCTCCTCGGTCACCCAATCGACCAGATCGTGGACGTGCAGGACGTTCCCGCAGGCATAGATATCATCGACGCTGGTCTCGCGGCCGTCGTCGACGACTGGACCACCAGTGACGGGGTGCATGTCCACGCCAGCACCCTCCGAGAGCTCGTTCTCGGGGATCAGACCGACCGACAGCAGCACGGTATCACACTCGATGTCGTACTCGGTGCCGTCGATTGGCTCGAAGTCGTCGTCGACTTCTTGGACGGTGACGCCCTCGACGCGTTCCTCGCCGTAGATCTCGGTGATGGTCTGTTGAGTCCGCAGTGGAATGTCGAAGTCTTCGAGACACTGGACGACGTTGCGCGTCAGCCCGCCGGTGTAGGGCAGGATCTCCAGGACGGCCTCGACGTCGGCTCCCTCAAGGTACATCCGCCGGGCCATGATGAGGCCGATGTCACCCGAGCCGAGGATGACCGCCTTCTCGCCGGGCATCTTCCCCTCCATGTTGATGTAGCGCTGGGCGGTCCCGGCGCTGAAGACGCCGGCCGGACGGTCCCCCGGAATATCGAGCGCCTCCCGGGTTCGTTCGCGACAACCCATCGCCAGCACGACGGCCTCGGCGTCGATCTCGGTCAGGCCGCCCTCGGCGCTGACGGCATACACGAGTTTCTCGTCGGTCACTTCCTCGACCATCGTGTTCAACCGGATATCGACACCGCGCTCGGCGACGTTCTCGATGAACGCCTGGGCGTACTCCGGTCCGGTCAACTCCTCGTCGAAATAGTGCAGGCCAAAGCCGTTGTGGATGCACTGCTGGAGGATGCCACCGAGTTCGAAGTCCCGTTCGAGGATCACGATGTCGTCGACCCCGTGATCGTAGGCTTCCTGGGCGGCCGCCAGGCCAGCCGGCCCACCGCCGACGACCACGAGATCGTGTTCCTCACGTCGGATCGCACGTTCGGCCGCGGCGGCCGACTGGGTTGATTCGATGGCCTCGGCCTCGGTTTCAGTCATCCGCGCTCACCTCCTCGCCGCTCTCGGCCAGCAGTAGTTCTTTGGTCTCGCCGATCAGCAGTTCCGAGCCGTCGTCTTCGAGTTTGATTTCGGTCTCGTCGACGCCGCGTTCCTCGGCGAGGATCTCGACGACACGGGGTTGACAGAAGCCACCCTGACAGCGCCCGGCCCCGGGCCGGACCCGTCGCTTGACGGCGTTGATCGTTCGCGCACCGACCGGTTCGTTGATCGCATCCCGGATTTCGCCCTCCGTCACCGACTCACACCGACAGATGATCTGTCCGTACGCGGGGTCCTCTTCGATCAAGGCCGCGTGTTCGGCATGACTCATGTGCCTGACTTTCGGTGGCCCCGAATAGTGGGGATCGAAGGTCGGGTCTTCTGTGAGGTCGCCACGGAGGTCTCCAACGAGGTCCGCGACGTATTCAGCGATCGCCGGCGCAGAGGCTAGTCCCGGCGACTGGATGCCGGCGGCGTTGATGAAGCCGGGGTCCTCGCGTTCGATCTGAATCCGGAAGTCGCCGGTTTCCTTGATCGCCGGGCGCAGGCCCGCAAACTCCCGGATGACGTCGTCTTTCGAGAGGTCGGGGACGGTCTTTTGGGCGCCCGACAGAACCTCGTCTAAGCCCTCGCGAGTCGTAGCTTTGTCCGTCGGCTCCGTGACCTCCTCGGCGTTGGGGCCGATAATCACGTTGCCCTCGTCGGTCGGCGTGACGACGATGCCTTTGCTGACTTCCGAGGGGACGGGGAAGACCGTCCGCTGGACGTCGACGTCCATCTTCTTGTCGTAGAGATAGTACTCGCCCCGCCGTGGGGTTATTTCGAAGTCATCGACGCCGACCATCGCCGAGACTCGATCGGCGTACAGCCCTGCGGCGTTGATCACGACGTCGGCCTCGATGTCGCCGTTGACTGTCTCGACACGGAAGGTGTCGCCAGTCTCCGTGACGTCGGTCACTTCGGCGTTCAGTTCGACTGTTGTGCCGTTCTGGACGGCGTTGTTGGCGAAGGCGGCCGTGAGTTCGAAGGGGTTGACGATACCCGCCGTGGGTGCCCACAGCGCGGCGATGGCGTCGTCGTGCAGCGTCGGCTCCAACTCGTGGAGTTGCTCGCCCTCGACGATTTCGAGGTCTTCGATGCCGTTGTCCCGGCCCTTTTGTAGCAGTGACTGGAGTTTCGGCCGTTCGGATTCCTCGGTGGCGACGACGAGTGCGCCGCGCCACTCGATTGGCACGTCGAATTCGTGTTGAATCCGCTCGTGATACAGCTCGTTTCCCCTGACGTTGAGTCGGCCCTTCAACTTCTCCGGGTCCGCGTTGAACCCGGCGTGCAACAGTGCCGTATTTGCTTTGCTCGTGCCGGTACAGACATCCGGGGCAGCTTCGAGCAACACGACGTCGACCGTATACTGGGATAGCTCACGGGCGATGGCCGTCCCGATGACGCCACCGCCGATGACTACCACGTCCGTTGCTGCGTGCATAGTGAATCTCTTGGCCCGATCGGTTACGTGTCTGCCTCCGGTCCGGGCGGTGACCGGTGTGTGATCTCCGGTCTAGAATTCGTCGCGACGCTATTTATTCGTTGGCAGGATTATCCGGTTCTCGGGACCATCCGACTCTCTCGTCGGATCGCCCACGGGGACGCCCGCCCGGTCGGATAGTGCCCGTCCGATCTTGTCGTGGTCGCTGTCCCGTCGACGACCGCTCGATATACACGCAACTGGATGATGGCGACCGCAACTCCAGAACACGCAGGCGGCTCAGTTAGGCGACGTTGAATCCCTTCTCACGGAGGAAATCCTCGACGCGCCCGGTGTGGTTGCCCTGGAGTTCGATCTGGTCGTCCTCGATAGTTCCCCCACAGGCGAACTTGGACTTGAGATCCGAGGACAGACTGTCCATGTCGACGTCGTTGGGATCGAACCCTTCGATGATCGTTACCTCTTTCCCGTAACGGCGCTCGTCGATGCGGATGTTGATTTCCTGGGATTCTTTGGCGACGTCTTCGCAGACGCAAAGTTCCTCAGGAAGCCCACACGTCGAGCAGACTTCCGACATTACAGTCCGGAGTTGGGAAGCTTCATATTAAACACTGTCGGGACGTACCACGGTGCTGGGCAGACGTCACCGACGCCACTCGATTGCTGGTCGTCGAGATCGGTGGGGCTGACGGCCGATGGCGCACGTCACCGATCCAGCCAACACTGTCTCACCTGATTCGAGGCGGAGGCCCCACCCTCAAGGAGTCGTTCGAGAATCGAAGATTCTCGTGATCCCGAAAATCGGAGATTTCTGGTGGGCGAACGAGACTCTCTGCGTCTCGTCAACGTCGGCAAAACGCAGACGACGGAGGCGCACCTGTAGACGTGCGCTTGAATAGCGAGGGATCGAAGATCCCTCGGACCATGCGAACGGCGAAGCCGTGAGCAGATCGCGGGACATTGAACGTGAGTGGGGAGTACAACCCTCCTGCCTCGGTTGAGGCATAGAACGGGAGTCCACGTGAAAGCCCTAGTGCAGGCTCACAGCCTGCACGTCGTCAGACGTAGTCTGACGGAACCCTCAACGAGCGAGCGGGTCCTTAGACCCCGAGCGAAGTAGGGTAGGGTAGTTTACTCAGTGACGATATCGTCGACCAGTTCGACTGCTTCCTCGGCCAGCGCGTCGTCGATCTCGCCACCGTACCGGACCCGCTCACGGAGCGCTGCGACACGGCGGACGCGTTCGCTCGCGTCGATGGCCGTCAGATACGCCCGAACGGTTTCCCCGGTCCGTCGCTCGCGGTACTCGCGTGCCAGCACGTACTCCAGACGCTCGAAGGCGCGTTCGACGTCCGTTGTGGGATCGGTCCGCGGTTGAAAGCGGAGCCACAGCGCCCGGTAGGCGCGCTGTGTCACGCCACTCCGCCGGGCCATCCCCGCGACGCCGATCACGGCGAGTGCGCCAAGTGCCGTCTGTTCGGCGGTGGGTATCTCAAACGGTATGCCGGCCGTCTCGTCGTCATCGTCGCTACCGTCCCGTGGGGCCGTCTGCGTCTGTCCGCCAGTGTCGACCGTCACGGTATTCCCCCGTCCCGGGCCGCCTGGCGGCGTTGGAATGTCGAAATCGGGCGGGAGATTCGATTCAGTGCCGTTTTGCTCGATCGGTGTTGGCGTCGGTGTCGGCGTGGGCGTCCACTCGCCGTCGTCGCTGCCCGCCGTATCGACGTTCGAGGCGTTGTTCTGGCGTGCTGTCTCGAGCGTCCCCTGCTCTGCCTCCTCGCGTGGGGCTGCCGGCGTCGGGTCGAAACGAACCCAGCCGACATCCGGGACGTACATCTCGGTCCATGCATGGGCGTTCTGGCCCCGGACGACCCACTCGTTTTGCTCGACGCGCTGGCCCGAGGTGTACCCCACGACCATTCTGGCGGGGATGCCTTGACTGCGGAGCATGACAGTCATCGTCGTCGCGTAGTAGGTACAGTAGCCTCGTTCCATCTCGAAGAGGAACGCGTCGGCGATCGAGCCGGATGGCTTCGAGACGTTCAGCGAGTATGCCCGGTTGCGTTCGAGCCACTGCTCGATTACGCGGGCCGTATCGTAGGGATTGTCAGCGTTTCCAGTGAGTCGGTCCGTCCGATCGACGACTCGCTCCGGGGTACTATCGGGCAACTGCAAGTACATCTCCTCGACGGTCTGTGGGTACGATCGGCCAGCGGTCCGGAGTTCACGGAGGGTTGCGACCGGTATCGCACTCTCGACCCGGTAGGTTTCGTTGGCTGTGAGTGCTCGCTCGGGCTGGAGACCACCCAGACGCGTCACGCGGGCCGCGGATGCGGCCGGCCCATCGACGGCCGTTGGCCGCCAGACAGCCGGCATCGCTCGTGTCTGGCTCACCACCGTATACGTCTGGGAAACACTTCGATTCCGGCCCGGAACGTCGCTGAGACGGCGATCGAGCGGCCCCGTGTTCCCACGTCTGACCCAGCCATCGCCCGTATACACGTTGAACGCATTGACCCGCCAGTACTCTGGGCTGTCACCCTCGACTCGAAAGCGGACCTTGGGTGACAGCTCCAGGCTGCCGGCGATCGACAGCGAGTTGTCGACGTTCAGGACGTTCCCTTCGAGGGTGCCCGCGCTCGCGTCTCCGCCACCGGCAGGGCTCTGGAGACCGGTATCCGGCGAGAACGTGTAGGCCAGCCCTGTCGGAACGACGGTGACTGTGGCCGACACGATGATCGCCAGTGCGATGACGGTCCCAACGACATCTGCGTCCCCGACGCTACCGCCGAATCGATCGAGGTCACCGAGACCGACCAGTGCAACGACGCCGACGACACCAAGCAGCGTGAGTGTCGGTGCAGCGTCGCCAGTCAGGACGAAAAACGTGAGTGTTCCGCCGCCGACGACCGCACTCGCGACGTAGCGTCGGCGGACGGCGAGATACCACGTGAGAAACACGGGCGCAGGCGTCACGGCGAGGACCCAGGCTTCGAGGTTGACGATTCCCAGCACGGACTGGCCGGTCAGTAGCGCTATCGTGTAGCGGACGTGGGGCCACGGGTCGAGTGAGCCGGTGCCAAGCTGGGTGAGATACCAGCCCATCCCGACCGAAAACAGGCCAACCGCGAGCCCGACTGCGTGTCTGAGACGAAGATACCTGGCCAATAGTGTCGCCCCACCAAGTGCTAGCACGACACTCACCAGAACCGTCCCGGGATCGCTGATCACGTCGATCACGTGATAGAGCACGCCGACGAACGAACTGATGACGACGAGTCCAGCAGCGAGGGCGATCAGTCGAACTGGGGAACGGCCCGCTCGATCGGCGATCCTCACGTCGTCGTCACCTCCCTTTGCGCTGCCTGACTGTGACGATTCCCTAGTGGCGTTCCGCTCAGCGCTTTCCCGCGTACCTGTCCATACGACACCGAGTGGCCCTCGAAGCCGACGCGGACGCCACGCTGCTTTCCGGCGATCTGTACGTCCGCCTGCGTCCAGGCAGTCTCCGGCACGGCACCCGAATCGACCTGGGCCAGCGTGGCGAGCACTCGCTCACGATGGCGTGGACCTCGACTCGGCTGAAGCCGATCGCCGGGCAGTGTGAGCCCGACTTCCAGGCCAGCCTCGAGCAGGAAGACGGCGACGCTGGCAGCTGCGCTCGCCGTCTCGTCTATCGTCGAGTCCGTCCCACTGACTGCGATTTCGACCGTGCCCGCCGTCTCTTGGCCGGCATATTCAGTGACGACGAACTCCGGGAGCCGCTTGGCACTTGCCTTCCAGGCGATGTCCCTGAGTGGATCGCCGGGGACGTACTCCCGGAGGTGGTCGATCTCCTGACGTTCCGGCGTCCGGGCCCGGTCGATAATCTCCGTCAGGGCCGTCGAACTGGCGACGTCGTGGAGCGTCGGGTACACCAGCAGTGACGTCTCGTCTCCGCGTTCGTACGTTTCGCTGAGTAGTCCGAACGGATCACGGACGCGCACGGTCGCTGGCCCGATCTGGTAGTGACCGCGGCAAGTGAGCCCCAGTTGGTACGGTGTCTCGACGGGGATCACTCCGGTCGTGTCGGTGTCGGTTGCCGTGAGTCCATCCGGGAGGGTGTCGGTTACGTGGACGAGTGTGCCTCGTGATCCGGTAACCTGGAGTGAGACTGCCCGCTGGTCGCCGGGAAAGCCAGCGCGTGGGTTCGAGCGCTCGACGCTCGGTGGGCCAGCGAGGCGAAGCTGGACGGCCCCGACGCCGATCGCGATCAGTGCCGTGACGGCAATCGCGTTCAGCGACCGGCTGCCAAACGCCCACCCCATGCCGACGGCAACGATCGCCACGCAGACTGCCGCCACGCCGCGTCGCGTCAGCTGCATCGCTCACTCGACGGCTACTGCGTCGAGTGTTTCCTCGAGCAATACCGTAGAGCCAGTGTCCTCGAAGCCGGTCTTGATGCGGTGGGGGAACACGACCTCGATCTCCGTTTGGACGTCGTCCGGGATGACGTAATCCCGCCCTTCGAGGACAGCCCGGCCTTGCGCGGCCCGGAGCAACAGGAGCGATGCCCGGGGACTCGCGCCGAGATCGGCGTGTTCGCGTGTGTACCGAGACAGCCGTGTAATGTAGTCCCGAACGGGCTTCTCGACGGTCACGTTCGCTGTTACCTCCCGGGCGCGTTCGAGGTCTTCGAGCGTCGCGACCGGTTCGAGGTCTTCGATCGGATGATCGCCGACGACCTGTTCGAGCATCGCACTCTCCTCGGCCTCGTCAGGATACCCCAACTCGAGTTTCTTCGTGAACCGGTCGAGCTCGGCCATCGGGAGGTCGTAGGTACGGTCGCGCTCGACGGTGTTTTGGGTCGCAATGACGGTAAACGGCTGGGGGACTGCGTGGGTCTCGCCGTCGGCGGTGACTTGACCTTCCTCCATGGCTTCAAGCAGCGCGGACTGGGTTTTCGGGGGCGCGCGATTGATTTCGTCACCCAGAACGACGTTGGCAAAGATCGGCCCCGGCCGGAACTCGAAAGCCTGGGTCTGCTGGTTGTAGACGCTTGCGCCCGTCACGTCGGCGGGCAGTAGATCCGGTGTGAACTGGACGCGCTTGAACGAACTGTCGAACGAGGCGGCGATCGATCGCGAGAGCATTGTTTTGCCCACGCCAGGGACGTCCTCGAGCAGGACGTGTCCGCCGGCGAACATGGCTGTGAGGATATGCTCGATGACGCCCGGGTGGCCGACGATGACGTCCTCGACGCTCTCGACGACGCGTCTCGCAGTCTCGCCCACCGCTTCGACGTCGCGATCTCGTTGTCGACCGGCGGCCGCGGGTTCTGAATCCGTCATCGCCCACCCTGTCGCCTGCCCACCGTGCACTTGTCTCGATACGACTGCTTGTGGCCGCCTGACTGGACAGCCCCTTCACTGGTATCGCAGGCCGCCCTTGCCGACGGCGTGATCGATTGTCGACCGTGGACGTGTCCCATGGGTACGTACACCACTTTAGGGGGGTGCCGTACTTGTGGGTCACGGTCGGGGGGATCTGGGTTCGGGCTGCTCGCTGAACTCCCCCAGCTAACCGACCGGCAAGGGCATTTTCCGGCTCGAGTCACTCGATTGGCGATGCCATCGCCCGTCGTCTTGGCGGCCAATCGACTGTTGAGACGGTCGACCGGCCTCCCGACCACTCGATCGAGACCTGATGGGTACCACTACGGATCGACGACGACCACAGGCCGGGTACGCACTGGCTTGGTGGCCAAAGCGCCGGAGCGTATTTCTCGCTGGCTGGTGACGTTGTATGCGTGACTGTCCTCGATACCCTCGACGACTTCGCCCGCCGCGACTGGGCGGCCTACGACGGCGACGGCATCGTCCGTATTGCCCTGATCGGGGCCGGCTGGTTCACCCGTGAGTGGGCCTTGCCCGGCTTCGAGCGGGCCGCCCACACCGACCCGACGGTCGTCGTCGATACGCGCCCCGAGCGGGCCGATCGCCTCGCCGACGAGTACGGATTGACGTCGCTCACACCCGAGCAGTTCCACGACGGCACGGCCCGGGCCGAGTACGACGCGGTGTACGTCTGTACGCCCAACGCCACCCACTTGGCATACGTCGAACGAGCGGCGGGCTTCGGGAAAGACATCCTCTGTGAGAAACCGATGGAAGCGAACCGCGACCGGGCGGCCGCACTCGTCGAGACTGCCGCGGCGGCCGGCGTGACGCTGATGATCGGCTACCGGATGCACACCGATCCCGTCGTCCGGCGTGCCAGAGAGCTGATCGACGGGGGCGCGATCGGCGAGGTCGTCCAGATCCACGGAAACATGTCCCAGCGGATGCTCGCCGAACTTGAGGGCGACCCGGCCGACCAGTGGCGACTCGATCCCGACCTGGCTGGCGGCGGCGCGATGATGGACATCGGTATCTACCCGTTGAACACGACCCGGTTCCTGCTTTCGGCCGACCCAGTCCGGGTCTCGGCCTCGACCGCCTCCGTCCACGACGCCTTCGATGCCGTCGAGGAACAGGTCGCCGTCCGGGCGACCTTCGAGGGCGAGGTGCCCGTCGTCTTTACTGCCAGCCACGCCGCCTACCACGACAGTTTCCTCCGGGTCACGGGAACGGAGGGTGTGATCGTCCTCGATCCGGCCTTCTTCGAGCGGGAGGATCGCGATATGGCGGTTCGGATCGACGGCGAGGGAGTCGACGTCACCAACGTCCACCAACTCGAAGAAGAATTCGCGTACTTCGCGGACTGTTTGCTATCCGGGCGTGAGCCGTACCCCGACGGCGAGCACGGTCTCGTCGATATGCGGGCGATCGAGGCGATCTACGAGTCGGCCGAGACGGGCGCCGTCGTCGATGTCGACATCGAGTCACGTTTGCCGGGCCGCTGACGAACAGAACGATTAGGGCGGTGCGAGCACAAACGAGGGCGTGGACGACGTTCTCGACTGGCTCCGAAGTCGGCCCTACTACGAGGGACAGATCGCCGACGAGCGGACGCTCCCGGGACGCGAGGCGGTCTACGGCGATCTCGCGGTCCCCGATCGCCTCGCCTCGACCCTGGAAGGGGCGGGGATCGAGGATTTCTACCGTCACCAGACCGAGGCGATCGAAGCGGTCCGGGCAGGTGAGAACGTCGTTCTGGCGTCGCCGACCGCAAGCGGCAAGAGCCTCGCTTACACCGTCCCGGCCTTCGAGCGGGCGATGGACCGCACGGCGACGACGCTGTACATCGCCCCGCAGGTTGCGCTGATCAACGATCAGGCCGAGACACTCTCGGAGCTGGCTCACGGCCTGGGCTTTGGCTCGCGCGTGACCGTCGATCGCTATACGGGACACCTCTCTCGTTCGGAGAAAGAGACCGTTCGCGAGCGCCAGCCCACGGTCTTGCTGACGACGCCGGACATGCTCCACTACGGGATCATGCCCCACGCCCATCGTCTCTGGGAGTGGTTCTTCCAGCGTCTGGAGACGATCGTCATCGACGAAGTACACGCCTATCGGGGCGTCTTCGGCAGTCACGTCTCGCTGGTCATGCGGCGGCTCAACAGGCTCGCGGAACGATTCGACGCCGACCCGCAGTACGTCTGCTGTTCGGCGACGATCGGCAATCCGGTCGATCACGCCGCGACCGTGACGAACCAGCCGGCAGCGTCGTATCGGCTCATCGACGACGACGACAGCGCGACCGGCCCACGCCACTGGCTGGTCTGGAATCCACCCGAGAAACGCGGCGGTGGCGGCCAGGGGCGACGCAAGTCCCAGCACGTCGAGACCAAGCGGCTGTTCGCCGATCTCGTCCAGCGCGGCCTTCAGACGGCCGTGTTCACCGGCTCCCGGCAGGTCGCCGAACGCTACGCCACCGAGAGTGCCGACGCACTCCGGGAACGCGGCGAGGGAAAACTGGCGACGGAGATCGCCGCCTACCAGGCCGCACTGACCGACGACCGGCGACGCGAACTGGAGACGGGGCTGCACGACGGGTCGATCCGTGGCGTCTGGAGCACGAACGCCCTGGAGCTGGGCGTCGACGTCGGTGGCCTCGATGCTGTCTTACTGGATGGGTATCCGGGAACGCGCATGGAGACCTTCCAGCGAGCGGGACGGGCGGGGCGTGGCGACGATCCCGCACTGGTCGCACTCGTGACCGGTGAGGATCAACTCGACCAGTACGTCGCCCGCCACCCCGAGGCGCTGTTCGATCGCGACCCCGAGCAAGCGCTCACCAACCCCGACAACGAGCAGATTCTCCCCGATCACGTCCGGTCGGCCGCCCGCGAGAACTGGCTCTCGCCGGGCGACGATCGACACTTCGGGGCGTCGTTCCCGGACGTGGTGGCCGATCTGGAGAGCGCGGGCGATCTCGAACGCCGAGCGACCGAGGCGGGGACACGCTGGCTCTACGACGGCGGGGCCAGTCCCCAACACGAGACGAGTCTCCGGACGGCCGACGACCGGGAGATCCGCCTGCGCGAGCGTGGGGCAGACGACGTGATCGCCACACTTCCGTTCGGCGACGCGTTGCGGGACGCCCATCCGGGGGCGATCTACCACCACCAGGGGACCTCCTACGAGGTCGTGGATCTGGACCTGGATCACGACGTGGCAACCTTGTCCCGGACGTACGCCAACCAGTACACGCGCGTGCGCCACGAGAAGACGATCACCGTCGAGGAAGACCTGCAGGAGAAACCGTTCCCGGGGCGTCCAGACGTCCCGGTCCGGTTTGCGGACGTGACCATGCGCAAGCAGATTACCGGATTCGAACGCCACGACGCCAGCAGCGGCGAGGTCATCGGGCGCGAACCGCTCTCCGTGCCCGAGACGACCCTCCGGACGCGAGCGCTGTACTACGCCCTGCCCCCCGACTTGGAACAGACATTGCGAGCGAACGGTGACTTCCCTGGCGGGATCCACGCCGCCGAGCATGCCATGATCGCTACGATGCCCCTCTCATTTCTGTGTGATCGCCGGGACATCGGTGGCCTCTCGACCCCCCATCACCCTCACACCGACCGGAGTACGATCTTCATCTACGACGGCTATCCCGGGGGCGTGGGAATTGCCCGGGCCGGTTACGAGTCCATCGACGACTTGGCGGCGACGACGCAGGAACTCGTCGCCGACTGTGACTGTACGGAGGGGTGTCCGGCGTGTGTCCAGTCGCCCCACTGTGGGAACGCCAACGACCCACTCGATAAGCACCTCGCGATCGAGCTGCTCGCTTCGCTGCTGGAACACGGCTGATCGTGTGGGGAAGCTATAGTTCCAAGTGGCTGGCTCTCGAAGCTCGTGGTATGTCACAAGGTAACGCACGAAAGGACGTCGAGTGTCGCTGTACGCGCTGTCAGTACAACAACAACGGGAGCTGTGGCTATCAGGGGCGCATCCTGATCAACCAGAACGGCGAGTGTGAGGTGATGGAGACCGGCTTTGGCGGCGATCGTGGTCCGTTCGGATAGGCCGTACAATCGAGTGAAACGTAGCTTGAGAGACCATGGAATATCGTTTCGGCTGCGTGGGACGATAGCGTACGTGCTGGAGACGGACGCTCGATACGGGTGTCCACCGCAACTCCGAACGGGCGGCCCTCGTCTCACCCCACCGCTGGACAGTTTCTGACTGTTCAGCCCACCACCAAGCCGCTGTCCCGCTGTCGTCTGTCGCCCGAAGCGGGTCTCCAGCGTTTTCTTCCCCGAGTGAGTCCTCACCCTTCGGTCTCGGCGGCTAACAGTGTATTGTCGACGAGTGTCGCGATGCCCCGGCGGAGCCGCTCGGTGGTCGCCTGGTCGGAGATATCGAACTCCGCGGCGAGTTCTTGCGTCGATATCTCCCGTGGGAGCGAATAGTAGCCCGACTCGACCGCATGTGTGAGGGTTTCTCGCTGTACTGCCGTCAATCCGTACCACGGTCCGGCGTCGGGTTTCGTCGGATTGTATATCTTCTCGATAGAGACCGGGATCCCCCGGTCGAGGTAATACTCCTGGAATCCGGACAGCGCATCGTGGGACGGAAACCTGAGTTCGATCGCCCACCGATCGGCACTCCCGGTCGCGCCGAGCAGTGCCGCACCCATCTCCGTCATCGTCTGGAACAGCGACTCCGCAGGCGGCTCCCACTCTAGGGCGTACAGCGTTTCCGCGTCGTGGGTGTTGACTAGTTGCATGCTGCCAACGGACGGATGGTCCTGAACCATCTGCTCGAAGCCCTCTTTAGCCCCGTCAGTCAGCCGGACGAACGGCGTTGGCCGCCCCCCCCAGTGGTACCATCGTCTCGAGCGTGACCTGGGTGCCGCCTTCGACGTTGAGTATCTGCCCCAGTTCGAAGGCGTCGGAGGGAATCGTCAACTCCACGATGACGCTCATGACATAGTTTGCCGTTCAGCGCCGACGGGGTTAAAAGCTCGCCGCACCCGAATGCCGGACTGCTCGGGAGCCATGATGTACCATGCTTTCCGATACTCCTATCCCCACTGGATCCGTATCTATGACACAGAGGTACACAATTGCGATCCCACCCATTTTTCGTCTCCAGTGACGGCTCGGTTGCGTCCGCCCCACATCCGATAGTCAGTCCGGGGGCAGTTATCAGGTGCCAAGCATGACATCGTTTCCCGTCGACGACGAGCTGAGCGATATCGAGGATTTCGAACAGGTGCTTGGGCAGATGCTCCGTACGGCTCTCGAAGGCGATGTCGACCCACGTGGCTCGTGGGTCTACCGCACCGGCGATGGTGGCCCGGATTTCGAAGTGCTGGTGCACGAACTACAAAGCCACGACGATGCGGACTGACTCGCCAGCACGGCGACCGCAAGCGCCGACTCACTTTTCCACTCGCTGCACGTCGCGGGGGACTTGACTGACATGGTATATCAACCCAAGATACTATGTCAGTAGCAGATCGTTCCTCAATAGGGGACTCACTCGTGGGAAAGACGGCACCATCTCGGACGACGGGCCTGGGGGCGGACGTGGCTCGTCACCTGCTCGGCAGTCTCTCCTCTCATGCGGTGTTCATGCTCGACAGTGAGGGGACGATAACTGCCTGGCCCGGTCCCGCTGTAGGGCAGTACGGCTACGACGCCGAGACTATCGTCGGCGAGCACGTGAGCGAGCTGTTCGCCGAACGGGGCGAGTCCGATACTGACGACGCGGCAACGATCATCCCTGCGGAGCCAATTGAGGGGTGTCTCGAAGTCGAACGCTGGCACGAGCGGGCCAACGGGACTGTCTTCTGGGGGACGTTGACGATCTCACCACTGGTAGGACCGGACGCCGATGGGTTCGCGGCGATCAGCCAAGACGAGACGGCCACAAAAGAGTACGAGCGGATGCTCGAACGCCAGAACGACCGTCTCAAGGAGTTTACGGACATTCTCGCACACGATCTCCGCAACCCACTGGAGGTCATCGACGGACGCTTACGGCTCTACGCGGAGACGGGCGACGAGGCACACATCGAAACGATCGACGAGACGACCGACCGGATGGCCCGGCTCGTCGACGATCTTCTCCGTGTCGCCCGGCAAGGCGATGTCGTCACGGACCCGGAACCGACCGATCTCGAGGCGGTCGTCGAGACCGCCTGGCAGGTCGTCGAGACCGCCTGGCAGGTCGTCGGGACATCGCCGACGGCGACGCTCGAACATCACGAGATTCCGTCGGTGAGTGCCGACGCCGACCGACTCGTCGAACTCTTCGAGAACCTGTTTCGCAACAGCGTCGAACACGGCCACCAGCGCGTAACGATCCACGTCGGGCCGCTTGAGACGGGGTTGTATGTCGAAGACGACGGACCTGGCATCCCCACGGAGCATCAGGACGAGGTTTTCGAACACGGCTTTACCACGAGTTCCGGCGGCAGCGGCTACGGACTCTCCGTCGTCCGGACGATCGCGAATGCCCACGGCTGGGACATTCGCGCGACGGACGCCGAAAGTCGCGGTGCACGCTTCGAGATTACCGGCATCGACTTTCTAGAGTGATCGACTACCCCCGTCCACAGCTTTCTTTCCCGTCTCAAGGTATCTCCTCGAAGAGCGGCCGACCCTCGCCGATCACCGCGCCCTGGATAGCGGACTGCCGGCGGTCGGTGCCGGCTGCGCCTCAGGCGCGGCCGCCGTGGCACTCACTCCACCCACACGCCGGACAGACCACACAGCCGCCGTCTGGACGGGCGCGCTCGCTCCTACACTCCGGGACGTCACAGCGACCCCTCAACTGCGGTGAGAGACTTTCTTGCCCGTCAATCAGTCACGACGGGCGATCCCGGCTACAGACGCGGCAGTGGTAGCTGACAACCGCTGGGAACGGCGAGCGGTCCTCGATCGGTACTGTTCGTTCGGCCCGACGGACCCGACACGTGACCCCCAGGGTCTGTAGCGTCATCTTTCGCCCCTCCGGTCGAGATCCTTCTCGTCGGGACTGACCTGATCGTAGAGGCTCACCCGATCGCGGGCGAGCAGTCGATCGCCGCGGACGTCTCGGAGTTGCTGGAGACGCCGTCGGTGCGATCCATCCGCGCGCAGGTGTGACACCAGACGTGGTGGGTGGTCGGCTCCCAGGTCGTGTGGCCGTTCGGGCACCTGAAACGCCATCTGTCGGTCCGCTCCTCGATAGTGACCGTCGCAACGGCCTTGCCGTCTGGCATGTCCACTCGGGACTGACGGAGTGGCTACTCACAGATCGAAGCCTGCAGTGGAGTGAAAGTGGACCTGATCTCGAATACAGCATCGCTGCTCGCGAATTTGCTCGCAGCAAAATCATGGGCCAACGCGGATTTGAACCGCGAACCTCCCGGTTATCAGCCGAGCGCTCAACCTGATTGAGCTATTGGCCCAAGTGAGCGCATCAGGGCGTACCGGAGGGGTACCATTAAGCGTTTCTTTTCGCCGGCGCCGTCCCGCGCTCGCTTGGACTCACTCGCGTCGATCGTCGGTCGCGTCGTCGACGTCTTCAGCCGCGCCGATATCGCGCACGCCGTCCGGCCCGGCTCCAGCGGGACCACCTGGGCCGCCGGGACCGCTCGGGCCGGAAGCGCCGCCGATATTGCCGTCTCCCTCGCCCGGAAACCCGCCGACGTAGACCGAGCCGGTCGCGAAGCCGCCAGTCTTGTTGTCGATGTAGGGCGTGACGACCCACTTTTTCAGCGCGACGCGGACGGGGTAGCGCGTCGGTGGGACAACGAAGATGAACCCGAGGACGTCCGTCACGAGCCCCGGCGTGAGCAGGAACGCGCCGGCGACGAGCAAGAGTGCGCCATCGAGTACTTCGTCGGTCGGCGCCTCGCCTTCGACGACTTTCCGCTGGATTTTCCGCAGCGTGTGCCGGCCCTCCGCGCGGACGAGCATGAGTCCGACCAGGCCCGTCAGGACGACCAGCGCAACCGTTTCGAGGACACCGAGGACTCCTGCCACTGCCACGAGCAACAGCATGTCCAGCAGCGGGATCAACAGCAAGACCGCGATGAGCCGGAGCATGCCCGCCCGTACCGTCCCGGGACCCAAACACTTTTCGAGGTATGTCCTACCCTGATCGGGCGCTGGCGGTTCTGATCGACTCTTTCGCCGGGCTTAGGTCCCTCCAGCCACGGACCGTGATGTATGGTTCTTGGCTTCGGAGTCAGAACCCAGGATACGCTACGGGCCGAACTCAGGCAGGGACTCGATCGGGCGCTCGCGCTACAGACGTGGATCGCCGACGCCGAGGACGGCGTGGTCTCGGACGCGTTCGTTCGGCGGCACACACGCTTCGAGTCGGTGACGGCCTTCTGTGAGGCCTGCCCGTGTGCAGAGGACACGATCGGTGGGGTCCAGCGCCTCGCCGACGCCGAACGTGACGCGTTCATCGACCGGACGACCGACTTCGAGACGTGGCCGGCGATGAAAGAGAGTGCGGCCGTCGAGGATCTGGTGACGCTACACAACGTCTAACCTAGTCCCGGGATCGCGGCGAGGGCGTGGTACAGTGCAAAACTGATCACGGCCCCACCGACCATCGAAGCGATCCACGCGCCGACTGTATAGCTCGTCTTCGTGACTGAGACGCCTTCGGAGCTGGTGCCACCGACGAGGCCGGCCCCGACGATGCTAGAGATCATCACCTTGTTGAACGAGATTGGGTACCCCAGGACGATCGCGGCCTGTGCGACGAGGAACGCGGGGACGAACGCAGCGATCGACCGTTTGGGTCCCAGAGAGGCGTACTCCCGAGCGACAGCTTGGATGAGACGTGGCGATCTGACCCACGCACCAAGGAGGATCCCGACTCCGCCGAGTCCGAGCAGGACGATCGACGGGAGCCCAAGCGTCGCCTCGAAGACGGGCTCTAGGGGACCGGTCGCCAGTCCGACCTGCGAGCCACCGCTGGTGAACACGACGACCAGTGCGAGGGCGATCAGCATCCGATTGATCCCGGCGGTCACGTCCGCCTGGAGTTGCCGGTGGGTCACTGCGACTGTGAGGAGGGATAGGGCGAGGGCGACGAGGACGATCCCGTCCACCCCGAACGCCCCCGAGGAGAGTTGGAACTGTCGGGCGAGAACGCCGGCGATCGAGCCCTGGTCGCCCTGTGGAGTCGGGAGAAATGAGAGTCCGACGTTCGCGAGCGCGTAGCCGACGCCGCCGGCCAACAGCGGAATGCTCAGCGTGTCCGCGACTCGATCGTCGACCAACAGCCACGCGAGCCCGTACGCGAGGACACCTTCGACGACTGGGATCGCGAACCAGAAACCCAAGATTCGGGCGTAGGTCCCGGCCGCGAACCCGCCGCCGAG
This sequence comes from Halorhabdus sp. CBA1104, assembly GCF_009690625.1. Taxonomy (NCBI): domain Archaea; kingdom Methanobacteriati; phylum Methanobacteriota; class Halobacteria; order Halobacteriales; family Haloarculaceae; genus Halorhabdus; species Halorhabdus sp. CBA1104. The sequence goes on from NZ_CP033878.1 coordinate 153,843, forward strand.
CGCGACCCCGGCACCGACCGCCGCGCCGGTCACCGTGAACGCCGAAGGGATCGGATAGCCCCGCGAGTTCCCAATGGTGATCAGCGTCGCCGCGGTGAGGAGCGTCGCGGTAGCGGCAAGCGGGGTGATCGTCACGCCCGTCACCAGGCCGTGCCCGATCGTCTCCGAGATGCTCCCGCCTTGGGAGATGGCCCCGAGCCCGGCGACGAGACCGACGAGCAACGCGCCACGGAGGGTCGACAGCGCGTTCGCACCGACGGCCGGCGCGATCGGCGCGGAGTTGCTGTTGGCTCCGACGGTGAAAGACATGAAAAGCGACGCGACCAGCGCCACGGCGACGATCCCGATGACAGAGGACATCGATGACTTGCCCGTCCGGTCCGTCTCCGGAGTGGTAAACCGTCCGATCGTGCTCCATCGAGTCGGATTTCGGCCCGGAATCTGAATGGTCTCGCGGCCGTGGCCTGGGTAACGCGACCGACGACCGATCGGTGATTTCGGAGGGGTCGAAGAAGGCCGGGACGACGAACTGCGTTACAGCCCACCTGCGCCGTTGGTCCGCGGATCGGTACTTTCGGGCGAGCCACTGCCGTTGCCGTCGATTTCGGCCTTCAGATCGGCAAAGTGGGCGCGCCGTTCGGCGTGGGCGTTGTGCTGGTGGATCGATTCGTCGTTGGATTGTTCCATCCGGACAACGGCGTCGTCGTCGATTTCGGGGAAGCGCTCGACGACGCCCTCGGCCATCGAGCGGACACAATCCTCGACGAACTTGGCGTCGCTGTGAGCCTCGTAGGTCATGTGGTCCTCGTCCGGTCGCTTCGCGAGGTTGTAGATGCGCGCACTCATCGACTCGCGGGCGACCTCGATGAGAGCCCGGAGGTCGACACCGGGCGAGCCCTCGCATTCGACAGTCAACGTGGCGTGGCCCCGCTGGGAGTGACCGGCCTGTGGCACTTCATCAAGAAAGTCCTCGACGGTTGTCTCGTCGACGCCGAGGTCGGCCAACGTCTCGCGGGCTCGCTGCTCGGACATGCCCTGCGAGCACGGACAGACGGTCATGCCGGTGACGCGAGCCCCGATTTCCTCGCGGGTGCCCTCTTCGGTCGCCGTCGCAGAGGCAACGATGTCGGCGGTACTCTGGGTGGGCTTGTCCGTGGCGGGTGTCTGCCCGTGTGTCACGTACTCGGCTTCCATGCGCACTTCCGCCTTCTCGGTGTAGTCGTGTTTGTCGAGGAGTCGCTCTGCGGCGTCGCCACAGACGTCCTCGACGCGATAGTTCGTGCGATCGACGGCGGCCTCCAGCGTCTCGTCGATGACCTCCATGTTCCGACTCATGTCTGCCCCCTTTCGCCAGGTCGGCAGGTCGACGAACACGTCGAACTCGGCCATCAAAACGATCGGGCGGCGATCCTCACGGTCGATCTGCAATAACTTCTCGACGCCGGTGACACCGACGCGATTCAGCCCTACGGTGACGTCCGGACTGTTTGCCTGTACGTCCGGGAGTTGCTCGCTCATTCGCCTCTGTGTACGGCTGAATTGCGGTTAGGGCTTTCGGAAGGGGTGGCCTTGACCGCCCTCGAAACGGGCCGCGGTGGGCTATCAGGGGACGACCCCGACCGTCAACAGCGTGCCGTGTTCACGGAAGTGTTCGACCATCGCCTCGCGTGTCTCCCAGTCTTCGGTCGGGAACGACTCGGCGGGAGGAATCGTGACTTCTTCGTCGGGAATGCGGTCCTGTTCGGCGACGTGAAACCCGGCTTCCCGGAAGGCCTCGCGGTACTCTCCTCGGGTCCAGCGCGTCATTGGAATGTCGACGTACTCGTCCCATTCGGCAGTATGGGGGTTGTTGGCGACGTAATCGACCGCACAGTAGAAGGTCCCGCCTGGCCGGAGGATGCGACGGAGTTCTTCGAGGGCGGCGACGGGATCGCTCGCGTAGTAGATCGCTTCCATCGAGAAAGCGTGATCGATGCTATCGGCCTCGAAGGGCAGTGACTCGAAGTCACCGACCAGAAAGCCCACGCGAGCGTCGTCGGTGTAGGCCCGGGCGTTGCGGGCCATCTGTGCGGCCCCGTCGAGCCCGTAGGCGCGGCCGGCACCGCCCGCTTCTCGCAGCGCCCGGGCGGCGTAGCCGCTGCCACAACCCAAATCCAGCACGACGTCGCCGTCCGCGACGGGCATGCGTTCGAGCGCGTGCTTGGCGGTGTGCCAGTGGCGCTCTTCCATGCCTTGGTCGCGGCCATCTTCGGCCCACTCGTCGAATGCGTCGCTGACGCTCATAGTTTCCCTCTGGACGGGACGGCCAAAACCGGTTCGTCTCGGTCCGGAAAGATTCAACCGCCTCGCCCGCGGAGGGTGGCTATGGCACTGCGGAACCGCTACCAGTTTGCGGATACTGCCCAGCAGGTTGTGGGTGGCTTCTTGCTGGCGGGGCCGTTCGTCGTCACCGAGGAAGTCTGGATGCTGGCTCGTCAGATGAGCGCCTGGCATGCACTCACGACTGCGCTGCTGGTGGCGGTGATCGGCTACGGCGCGCTCTATCAAGCTGACGACGACCGCGATCCTGGTGCCGAGGCGGAGGTCGCGGGACTCCCGCTCCGATTTCTCTCGTTGATGGCGGTTGCATTCGGCTCGGTCACGTTGTTGGCCCTGTTGTTGAACGCCCCGGCGTCGTTCCTTGGCGACGTCTCGATGGCTCGACACGTCGAAGTGACGCTCAAAGTGGTGAGTGTGGGCGCGATTTTCAGCGTCGTCGGTGCGGCGACGGCCGACAGCGTCTTCTGAGATAACCCGAGCCAGCACGTTTAAGAGCCCGCCAGCCCCGTCTCCGGGCAGAGATGGACTACGCCCTGGCGATCGACGACGCACCGACGACGATCCCGGCCGGGACGGGTATCCTACTGGTCCACCCGAGCACCGCGGAGACAGACCGGATCGACACCGATTTCCTCAAGACCGACACCGAGCAGTTTCTGGTCATCTCGACGCGCACGTCCGCTCGCGAGGTGACCCAGAAACTCGAACACTACGAAGTCGATGAAGACACAGCGACGATTCTCGACGCGCTGTCCGTCGAACGTGGCTACACTCGCCGACAGAGCGACGACGTCCGGTACGTCTCCGCTCCCGAGGACTTAGACGGGATCGTCGCCGAAACCCGCCGCTTTCTCGACGAGACCGATGGCAAACGCCGGATCAGCCTCGATTCGCTCACCGAACTGATCTACTACACTGACGAGCAACGCACGCGGGAGGCAGCCCACCGACTCCTCGCGCTTCTCGAGGAAGAAGACGCTGTCGGGTTGTTCCACCTGGCTGGCGGTGTCCACGACGAGAGCGTCGTCGACGAATTTCGGGCGCTGTTCGATGCCGTCGTCGAACTCGACCGAGATGGGACGGTCAGGACGACGTTTTGAGGCCGCCGGCGTCGACTCTCGCCACCGATCTATGGTGTGTGATGACTTCCCATTGCATATCACCAATAGTTAAGGTTCGGGACAATCACAACGTAAACGTATGCCGGAATGCCAAAACTGCGGTTCATTCGTAACCGCTGCATACGCGCGTGTTTTCACGCCCAACGGTGTGGACCAGCCGCGGGTCTGTCCCCAATGTGAGGACAAGATCCGAGACGGCGCGGACGTGCGAGAGGCACGCTCGACACGACGTGGGTAACCGCCCCACCGCCGGACGCCCGTCCCCGCTTAGGAACAAACCGCTGTAACAATCCCTTCGGCCTCTTTGAATATCCGCCGAGCGCGCTCTTTGCCTCGGGCTTCGGCCGTGATCCGAACCAGCGGCTGTGTGCCACTGGCCCGAATGAGAAACCAGCCGTCACCGAGATCGACGCGGACGCCATCGAGCGTCGTGACGGTTTCGTAGGTGGGCCGAACCCGCTCGCGGACCCGCTCCATCACGGCCGATTTGGCGTCGACTTCGACGCTGTCTCGATGGATCGGGTATTCGTCGATTTCGGCCGCCCGCTCTGTAAGCGGTCGCTCGCTTGCGAGCTCGACCAGCTTCGCGGCTGCGAGTGGCCCGTCGGGACAGAGCGCTTCGTCCGGCCAGATCCAGGCCCCGCTGGGCTCGCCGCCAAAGACGACGTCCGGGTCGCTGGCTCGTTCGGCGACCGAGACGTCACCGACGCGGGTTCGAGCGACGTCGATGTCGTTGCGAGCGAGGTAATCGTCGACCGCCAGACTCGTGTTCAGTGGCGCAGCGATCGTCTCTCCCGGCTGGGCCGTCTCCCGTGCCAGGATCGCCAGCAGCGTGTCGCCGCTGAGGAACTCGCCGTCCTCCGTGGCAGCGCGCATCCGGTCGGCGTCACCGTCGTGGGCGATCCCGACGGCACTGTTTTCACCGGCCAATGCCGCCAACGATTGGCAATGTTCGGCGGTGGGCTCACTCAACCGTCCCGGAAACGACCCGTCGGGCTGGGCGTTCAGTGTCTCGAAATCACAGCCGAGCTCAGAGAGCGCTGTCGCAGTGACGCCGCCTGCGCCGTTGCCCAGGTCCAAAACGACCTCCGGGGGAGTCTCGATATCGGCCGTGTCCAGAATCGCTTCGACGTGTTCGGCCCTCGCGTTGCGTCGTTCGTACTCGCCGATCCCGTCCCAGGCTTGTAGATCCGTCCGGTCTTCGTCGATTCGGCGGGCAATCGTTTCCCGGCGTGGCGCGTCGAACGCCTGGGTCGTCGGCTGCCAGAGCTTGATCCCGTTGTCCGGCGGCGGATTGTGCGAGGCCGTGATCGCGACCCCGGCGTCGGCACCGTCCCACTTGGTCGTCCGGGCGACTGTCGGGGTCGCCGCCTGTCCGAGATCGATCACGTCGGTCCCGGATTCCCGGAGGCCAGCCGACAGTGCCTCAGAAAGAAATTCTCCGCTCTCCCGTGGATCGCGGCCGACGACGACACGATCCGCCTCGACGCCGAGTGCACGACCCACGCGGAGGGCAAGCGCCGCCGTCACGGTCTCGCCGACCGGCCCGCGGATGCCGCTCGTCCCGAACATACGTTTTCCTCGACGACCGGGTACAAAAAATCGTCCGTCGAGATGGTTCTGGGTCGCTGCTGGTCACCGCCACTCGCCGGTGTCGTCTTCCTCGTGGAGTTCGCCTTTCGCCTGCCGTGAGGACGGCCAGAACGCCAGGATGGTGACGGCGGTGTAACAGACGCCCACGGTCCCGAGGACGACCGCCCCCGGAACACCCCCGACTGCCGCCGTTCCGACGACTCCTGTCGGCGGCTCGGCGAAGACGGTCAGTCGGATCAGCCAGGCCGCGAGCAACACGTACAACAGCGGGGCATACACACGCCACAGCCGCCGAGAGATCGCTTCCCTGAGCGGCGTCTTGATCGTCGGTTCTCGCAAGTCGTCACTCAACAATTCCCGCCAGTTGGGCTGTTCTGCCCCCTCCGGATCGAGCGCGTTCGCGAAGACGTTCTCCTCTAACAGGCGGACGCGGGAGCGCCAGATGTCGTAGACTCGGTACCGGCGCGCTTCGATCCCCAGGAAGACGATCATCATTCCCATCCCGACCAGGAGGACGTAGTGGGGCCGGGACTCGCCGGAGAACGCCCACGTAAGCAGCGTTGCCGTCAAGACGACGGCCCAGTTTGTCGTCCGGTCGATGCGCGTCCGCCAGGACGTCGTGCGCCCGAGTTCGCCCCGATACGCGTGGCCCATCAACGAGAGGAAATCAGAGCGTTCGGTTGCGGCCTCACCCGCCACCTCGCGCTCCGCCGGCGATTCCGGGTCGAAATCCTCCGGTGGCACTGCCATGAGCGGCAGTTCGGTCGCGGGACGGGTAAAACCGTGCCCGAGGACGCGCGACTGCTCGTCGATTCGGCGGGTGCCCTCGACGGCGGCTGTGGACGATGGCACTCGAAGCATCCGTGGCCCCAGAAACCGGCGATACAGTGCTGTTGCTATCGAATTTGCGTCAAAAGAATCGGAAGAGGAGACCCCGCGACTTACAGGTCGCGCGGCTGCACGGTCTTCCGGTCGTTCTCCTCGGCACGGCGTGCGGCGTCCTCGAGCAGTTCCTCGACTTCCTCGTCGAGGGCACCGTAGAAGTCCGAGGCGACGTTCATATCATCGAGCGCTTCCTTGACCGCGGCTTTGACGATTAGGTCTGCCATACACCGTTTTCTTTCCAAGGGTCGTTTAAAAACGTTCCCAATTCTATCCGCTCTCGGCGGGGTTGACGGGGGTTTGAGGCGGGACTGAGCCGTCACGTCGATCCGAATGACCTGTCGATCGGCGTTGGCGTCTCGACGCCGACAAACCAACGGGTAAGAGTGGCTTCGGCCCGGAGCAGGTGGCATGCGCGATATCCTCGAAGCGCTCGCAGCGGGCGAGTTGAGTGTCGAGGCCGCCCAGGCCGAGTTGCAGGGATACGCTCGGAACGCGGGCGGTCGATTCGACGCGGCCCGCCAGACCCGGGCCGGCGTCCCCGAAGCGATCCTCGGAGACGGCAAGACGCCAGCTGAAGTCGCCTCGCTCGCGGCGACCGCACTCGAAACCACTGGGCGGGCCATCGCAACCCGCCTCACGCAAGCCCAGACGACGGCCGTCCGTCTGCGACTCGCAGACGAACACCCGGACGCCACGTTGCGCTGGGACGAACGCTCGGCCGTCCTCGTCGCGACGGCTCCCGACTTCGAACGCCCCCGGCTGGAGGCGACTGTTGGCGTCGTGACCGCTGGCACTTCTGATGCCGTTCCGGCCGGCGAGGCCGCCGCGATCGCGGGCGAGATGGGCGCTCGCGTCTACCGCGTCGACGACGTCGGCGTCGCCTCGATCGCTCGCCTCCTCGATAAGCTCGATGCACTCCGGGCCGTCGACGTCCTGATCGTCGCCGCCGGGCGGGAGGGCGCGCTGCCGACGGTGACTGCCGGTCTCGTCGACGTCCCACTCATCGGCCTCCCGGTCTCGACCGGCTACGGTCACGGTGGTGACGGTGAAGCCGCGCTATCCGGGATGTTACAGTCCTGTACCGCACTCTCGGTGGTCAACGTCGACGCCGGATTCACGGCCGGCGCACAGGCTGGACTGATCGCTCGGCGCATCGATGCTGCTGGCGGCAAGCGTGCATAGATTCCCACTGTTCATGTGGGTGTATGACATAGTAGGCGTGTCGGCTGGCGAGGCCGACGGTGCCCAATGCCCGACTGTAATCACTGCGGCGCGCACGTTTCCGAACAGTTCGCTCGCGTCTTCGCGGACGAACGCGGACAGCTACACGCCTGCCCCGACTGCGCTGCCAATGCCGGCATCGCCGAGACGGCGCGGCGACGGGCCGTCAACGCTTGACGGGGCCGTCCCACCATGAGTACGGACGCTCACTTCGTGTACGTCCTCCGCTGTGAGGACGACACGCTGTACACCGGCTACACGACCGATCCAGAACGGCGACTCGCCGAGCACCAGGCCGGCGAGGGAGCGAAATACACGCGCGGCCGAACACCGGTCGAACTCGTTCACCTCGAACGGTTCGAGAGTCGTTCGGCTGCTCAGTCTCGCGAATACGAGATCAAACAACACTCCCGTGACCGCAAAGCGTCCCTGATCGAGGGTGCGAAGCTGGCCCGCAGGAAACTGCCCGACGACGACTGACCGACTGGCCGGACACACAGCCCCGACGCTCACGTGACGTTGAGGTCGTCCCAGAGCTTTCCGAACCGATCGGGCAAGTTCTCAGACCGGTATATCCGGACGTGATACTCGTCGTCTTCGAGTCTGATAACTGTACTTTCGAAGTTGGACTGATAGACGTTGAAGTGGTTCCCGTCTTCGGCGACTTCGGTCCGCTCGGTGACTAACTCGTGTTCTTCGAGGATCTCCAGGCGGCGATAGACTGTCGGTAAGGACAGGTCCAACTCCTCGCTCAGTTGTTTCGCCGACTTGGAATCTTCACTGATGGCGGCCAGTACACGCCTGGCGTGCTGGTCGCCGATCGTATCGAGTACTTCTTCGATCGGGCGCTCGTCGTCCACTGAGTCGAAATTTTCCACCGACACTCAAAAACGTTGTGAGAATCCAATACCGGGCGAGCGATCCGCTCGTGTCTCTTCGCCCTCGCTAACTTGGTCGCGACGGTGTCCACCCACATACCGAACACTTTGTCGCTGTCGACTCGTGCAATCCGCCACAGTCCGGGCACTGCTTTTTGTTGTAGTTTTCGTTCCAGCCGACAGCCTCGGTTTCGTGCCCGCGCTGGGCGAGGAATTCGTCGATGACTTCGTCGGTGCTCGGTGCGGTCGCCATACATGACATGGTATACCACACCAGCATATAGGTTTGTTGGTTGTGGTACGAGTTGCCAACCTAGCGTTTGACTCTCGGCCTCGCCCAACACGCGGGTGAGGTTCCCTCACGCCGGACTGAGAACGGGACACTTTTGCCAGCCACGCGTCGTACGTGACGGTATGTCATCCCGCGAGCTGGGGCCAGTCGATGGCGGGTCGGGGCGGGGCGGGCACCTGGCTGACGTGTTACCTATCGATCGGGCGGCAATCGAATCGCTCAGCTGGACGCTTGGGTCTCGCGTCACTGGTGGCGATGCGACGTGTCTCCTGGAACTGCGTGATCGATCGACCCCGAGTGCGCTCGCCGTCTTCGAAGCGACTGAGTACACGTACGTCGTTCGGTTCCGAACGCCTGTCGGCCGTGAGAAGTTCTTCGGCGTCGCAGCTGTCGATCTGCGTTCGATGCTCGCCGATCTCGTGGCCCAGGATGGGTGGGAACTGGATCGGGGCGGGCTCGACGCTATTTGAGGGTCCGGTTCGCTCTTTCCGAGCGTATTTGAACCAAAGAAAGACTCACTTCGTTCGTCTTTCAGGGTTCAAATCCGCCGGACGCTTCGCAGACGCGGCGCTCGTCAATGAGCGCCAGGAAAACTCAGTGGGTCCGGGCGGATTTGAACCACGAGGACTTCGCTTTGCTCGTCCTCCAGCCCAAATCCTCGGTACCCACACAGCCGGCGCTGGCTCCTCGTTTCACTCGTCGCAGTCGCCGGAAGAAGTGGGTCCGGGCGGATTTGAACCACCGACCTCGGCCTTGTAAAGGCCACGTCATAACCAACCTAGACCACGGACCCGACACCACCACGTTCCCTACCTGTCGAAATAACCCTTACTTTCTCACCCGAACGCTTTCACCCCACCCGTCCATCCACACTGTGTGGACCGAACCCGGCTCGTCAACGTCATCGTCGTCGCCCTGCTACTCGTCGCGGCGGCGATGGTCCTCGCCAGCCCGACTGGCCCGCTTGCCCCATGGCTGTACCCGCTCGATTACGGTGAGGCGACGCTGACGATCCACGACGAGAACAGGACGGCACTTGGCACCGTCGATGTCCGGATCGCCGATACCGAACGCGAGCGCCACATCGGACTCAGCAAGACAGATGCTCTCGAAGCCGGCGCTGGGATGCTGTTCCTTCACCCTGAATCCGGCAGCTACGCCTACGTGATGCGAAACATGTCCTTCCCGATCGACATCCTCTTTATCGACACTGAGGGGCAGATCACGGAGATTCACCACGCTCCAGTCCCGGCAGATCCTCGCAACCCGGACCGACGCTATCGTGGCCACGGTCAGTACGTCCTCGAAGTTCCGTACGGGTGGACCAACGAGACGGGAATCGCCGTCGGTGATCGGGTCGATATTCCCGATTCAGTCCACGACTGAGGCCTTCGACGGGCTTTTTAGCGATAGACTCTTCAAAATCCTCGATGGGTGTCTCCGACCTCGACGACGATGACGTCTTCGAGGACGTCCGCGATCGTGTCGACCGGCCGATGCGGCGGCTGTTTCGATCCTACGGCTGGGAGTACCGCTTCCAGTTTGCCATCGGCTTCGTCAGTAGCGTCGCCGCTCGCATCCTGGATCTTCTGCCGCCACTCCTGCTGACCGTCGCCATCGACTCGATCTTCGGCGACCAGGCCTACAGCCTCTGGCTGGTTCCCGACGCCTGGCTGCCGACTAATCAGGGTCCACAGCTGTGGCTCACCGTCGGTATCATCGGCGCGGCGTTCCTGATCGGCGCTGTCTTCCACTGGACGCGCAACTGGGGCTGGAATTCCTTCTCCCAGCACATCCAGCACGACGTCCGGACTGATACGTACGACAAGATGCAGCGGCTGAACATGAACTTCTTTGCCGACAAACAGACCGGCGAGTTGATGTCGATTCTCTCGAACGACGTCAACCGCCTCGAACGGTTTCTCAACGACGGCATGAACTCCTTTTTCCGCCTGTCGATCATGGTGCTGGGCATCGCCGGCATCCTCTTCTACTGGAACTGGCAGCTCGCGCTGGTGACGCTCGTCGTCGTGCCGCTGATCGCGCTGTTCACTTACAAGTTCGTCCAGATCATCCAGCCACAGTACGCCGAGGTCCGATCGTCGGTCGGACAGCTCAACTCCCGGCTGGAGAACAATCTCGGGGGCATCCAGGTCATCAAAACCGCCAACACCGAGACCTTCGAGTCGGGTCGGGTCGACGATGTTTCTGCGGACTACTTCGACGCAAACTGGGAGGCTATCAACACTCGGATCAAGTTCTTCCCTGGCCTGCGACTGCTGTCGGGTGTGGGCTTTGTCGTCACCTTCCTCGTCGGCGGCCTCTGGGTGTTCACGTCCCAGACGACTGGAAGCGGGCCGTGGTTTTTCACGGGCACGCTCTCCGAGGGGGAGTTCGTCGGGTTCATCCTGCTGTCCCAGCGGTTCATCTGGCCGATGGCACAGTTCGGACAGATCATCAACATGTACCAGCGGGCCTACGCCTCCAGTGAGCGCATCTTCGGGTTGATGGACACGCCAAGCCGGATCGTCGAGGATCCCGACGCCGATCCCCTGGACGTGACCGAGGGCCAGGTCGAATTCGAGGACGTCACCTTCGGGTACGACGTGAGCGAGGCGCGAAGCGCCTCGGAAGCGACCGGGGAGGATGACGACCAGGGAGCGTACATCATCGAAGACATCTCCTTCGAGGTCGAAGGCGGCGATACCGTCGCTCTCGTCGGCCCGACCGGGGCTGGCAAGTCCACCGTGATGAAACTCCTCCTCCGGATGTACGACGTCGACGAGGGAGCGATCACGATCGACGGAACGGATCTCCGAGATGCGACGATTCCGAGCCTTCGTCAGGCTCTTGGGTACGTCAGCCAGGAGACGTTCCTCTTCTACGGGACCGTCCGTGAGAACATCGAGTACGGCACCTTCGACGCCGAGAAAGATGCTGTCGTCGAGGCCGCGAAGATGGCCGAAGCCCATCGGTTCATCCAGAATCTGCCAGAGGGCTACGACACAAAGGTCGGCGAGCGCGGCGTGAAGCTCTCGGGTGGTCAACGCCAGCGGATCGCCCTTTCGCGGGCGATCCTCAAGGATCCGGAGATCCTCGTCCTCGACGAGGCGACCTCTGACGTGGACACGGAAACAGAGATGTTGATCCAGCGATCCCTGGACAAACTGACCGCCGATCGGACCACCTTCGCCATCGCGCATCGACTCTCGACGATCAAAGACGCCGACCGGATCGTCGTCATCGAGGACGGCCGGATCGTCGAGCGTGGATCCCACGAGGAGTTGCTCACTGCAGACGGTCTCTATGCGAAACTCTGGGCGGTCCAGGCCGGCGAAATCGACGAACTGCCCCAGGAGTTCATCGAACGGGCGGCCGAACGGCGCTCACACGTCGACGCCGACGACGTGGAAGCCGACGACGACTGACGATGGAGTGTTAACGGATCGTTTTGTCTTCCCGTTCGCAGAAACGTTTTGCCAATCGGACCATCCTCTTGAGCTATGCAACTCACTGACTGTACGTGGACTGACGTCGAATCCGCTGACACCGATCTTGCTGTCCTGCCGGTCGGCAGTACCGAACAGCACGGGCCACACGCACCGCTGGGAACCGACGCACTCGCCGCAGAAGCGGTCGCGGCGGCCGGTGTCGATGCCGTCGATCGCGATGTCGCCGTTGGGCCACCGATCCCCGTCGGTGTGAGCGAAGAACACCGTGCCTTCGCGGGCTCACTCTGGGTTAGCGAAGACACGTTTCGCGCGTACGTCCGCGAGACGATCGAGAGCCTCACCCACCACGGCTTCGATCGAATCGTGGTCGTCAACGGCCACGGCGGCAACGTCCCGGCGCTCCGGGAAGTCTGTGCGCATATTTCCCGGGACGGCGACGCGTATGCCGTCCCGTTTACGTGGTTCGAGGCGGTCGATCCCGCAGACGTCGAGATGGGCCACGCTGGCCCGCTCGAAACTGCCCTACTCGAACACGTCGCCCCCGAGTCAATCGACACTGAAGCGAAAGCGACGGCCGGCAAGAATGCCGCCGACCGCTGGGGCGAGTGGGAGGGCAGTGTCAATCTCGCCTACGATACGAACGAATTCAGTGACAATGGGGTCGTCGGCGATCCCGCCGACGGGAGCGCCAAGCTGGGCGAACGACTGCTCGCCGAAGCGACTGACGCGCTGGCGGCGCTGCTCGAACGGGTCGCCGAGCGGTCACGGGACTGAGACGGGACGGTTACTCCTCGTCCTCGGTGGCGGCCGCTCCAGCGGACTCGAGTGCGCTTTTCAGTTCCGGGATCGTACTCGTCAACTCGCCGATCTGCTCGCGTGCCTCGGTCAAGTCGTCGACAATCTCTGTTAGTGCTTCGAGTTCGGCTTCGAGATCCTCAGCATCCTCGAAGGCGTCGGCGCGCTTGCCCATCGTGTACCACTTCTTTGCGTCTCTGAGGTGTTCCTCGGCGTCGCCGGGATCGACGCCCGAACGCAGGGCGTTGAGGACGCCAAGCGTGTTGTCGGCCTCGACGTCCCAGATGTCAGCCACATCGGGTAACTCATCTCGGGTCGCCGCGAGGTGCTGTTCGACATCCTCGCGCATCTCGCTGGCTGCTTCGCCAAAGAGGTCGTCGTCGTCCAGTGTCGCCTGACTCATGTACTGGGATTCACTCCCACACCTGTTAAAAGGTTGCCCACAACTGAACGTGAATGCACTGCTCGGACGCGATCGCTACGTCGCCGACGGCCGTCGATCACCGAGCACGTCGAACGTCTCGTTGGTGTCACCAAGGACGAGTAACGCGAACTGACGGTGAAACACCTTGATCGGGACGTACACTGCTGCCGCCACGAGCAAGACGACAAGCAGGTACAGCCCCAACAGGACGACCAACAGCACGAGTGCCCCGGCGGTCATCGTCCCGCCCTGGATGGCCCCCAGACCGACGGGAACAGCGACGATCGCGAACGGAATTGCCAGCGCGACAGCAGCGACTCCGATGACGATACTCCCGGCGATCTCCGTGACGACGTGCAGGCCAAAGGCGACCAAAACGTAGGTGCCGTACTGTTTCCACTGTTCGACCAGTGTCGGCCAGAAGCGCCGCCAGGCGTCGACTAACCCACGGTCTTCCTGGAGCATGATCGGCACGACGAATTCCGTCGTGAATCCGTTGGCCAGCGCCACGATGGCACCCACCGCGAGCCCCACTGGGACGAGGACGAACGCGCCGACGAGCAACCGCGAGGCCGAGGGGACGACGAGTTCACCCGACAGGAGAGTTGCGACGACATCGCCAAACAACAGTAGCGTGGCTCCGCCCAGGACCAATAGTGTCGCGAGTCCGAGCACGAGTCGGAAGGCGAACAACCGTAGCCCCTTCCCCGCATAGCGGCGGAGATATTGCCGGACGTGAATCTCGTCGGTCGCGAGCGACTCGACGAAGACGAACTCCATGACCGCGCCGACCGCACCGACGAGGAGCCCGACCACTACGAGGGCGGCGACGAGGCCGAGAACGACGGCCATCGCCGTCGCCGAGAGTTCGGGCAGCGCGACCGATAGCTCGGGGAGTTCCTCGCCGGGAACGGACCCGGCGGTTGCGGGCAGGTTGCTCACACTCGATATTGCCCCGCTTCCGCCGCCTGCTCCGCCGAGCAAGAGGGCAGCGATCACTGCCAGTCGGCCCCACCGCCCCGCCGTGACGGGCGTGAGAAACGACCGTGTCATGTCGACCGCGTCGTCGATCCGTTCGACCGCAGCCAAGGCCATACTGGTCTCTCAACGTCGGTGGGCTTAGCTTTGGGCCACAGCTTCAGGTTCTGAAGCAGTCCGTGATCACTCGACTTCGAGCAGTTCCATCCGTGGATACCCCTCGTCCATCGCCATGCTGGCCGTCGCTTCGATGCCGTCGTACTCGACGACGATCTCGACTTCGGCGAACTCGCCGGTGAACTCCGTGTACCCGACGTCCGGCTCGATTGCGTCCCGAATGGCGTCTCTTTGCATCTCGACGGTCACCTCTCGGCAGTGGGGCTGGTTCTCGATCGCACTTTCGATGGCTGCCGCGAGGTCGGGCGCACTTTCTGGACTAATCGGCGTCCCGGCGAACTGATGGTACAGCGAGCCGAATTTGATCCCGAGTTCGAACGTCGCCTTCTGGGCGTCAGTCGGAGCCATATCGCTTCTGTGCGGGCGACCGTCAAAACGCCTTGGTAGCGGACGACGGCGAGATGGGATGTGGCGGTTAGGAGGGGAAGCTCCCTCTCGCTCTGGATAGACCCAAAGCTCACGACGGAAAGTCGTCCGCTATTGTTGGTGGCCAGTCGACTATTCCCCGGCAAGTCCCGTCATCGGCGATGCGCCGGCGACGATCGCGCCAGTTGAGAGAATCGCGGCCGAAAGCGTCACGAAGTTGCCACTGGGCGAGAAGCCCGCTAGATTCGCCCCCACGTCGACGATAAACACGGTGACGAAGAAACTCAGCACCGCGAACACCAACAGTACCAGGGCCGCGATGACGCTCGCGACCAAGCCTCCGAACGAGTTGAGTATACTCATGTTTTCCTCACGTCATCCCCGCAGGGCAATTGTATAAAACCACACGACGGTCTCGATCTCCCTCGACAGGTGTGCTGGTAGCGTGAACGCGGCGCTTGCCCACTGACGAACCGGATTCGGCGAAGGTTTTTGGTGGCACCACCGTTACCGACTCGCATGCATTCCGACCGGGCCGTCCTCGAAGGCGCGATCGAGCGTGGCGAGCGGGAGGGCGGCAGCGTCGAGTTCAAAGAACGGCTCACGCGGGATCTCCACTCGACCGACGGCCGATTGGAAAGTCTGGCCGCACAACTCCGCCATCGCGTACTCTCTGGTGATGGCGAAGCAACCTACGTCGTCGGTGTCACCGACGAGGGGACTATCGCAGGCATCGACCCCGACGCCTTTTCGGAGTCGATGGACGTGCTCTCTCTGTTGGCCGAAGAGGCCGGCGCCCACATCGCGGACGTCGAGACCTGGGGGGTCGACAGCGCGGGCAACGCGATCCGGGGCCAGACCGGCCAGCGGGGCATCGTCGGGGTCGCGACGATCCGTGAGGGCGCGGTCTTAGAAGACGACGAGCACATCGTCATCGGGACGGCCGGCCACGTCGACCACGGCAAGTCGACGCTCGTCGGCTCGCTCGTCACCGGCCAGCCGGACGACGGCCAGGGCGGGACGCGATCCTTCCTGGATGTCCAGCCCCACGAGGTCGAACGCGGCCTTTCGGCAGACCTCTCGTATGGCGTCTACGGATTCGACGACGACGGCCCGGTCCGGATGGACAACCCGGACCGGAAAACGGATCGTGCCCGTGTCGTCGAGGAGGCCGATCGCCTCGTGAGCTTCGTCGACACTGTCGGCCACGAGCCGTGGCTCCGGACGACCATCCGCGGGCTCGTCGGCCAGAAACTCGACTACGGACTTTTGACTGTCGCCGCGGACGACGGGCCGACGAAGACGACCCGTGAACACCTGGGTATCCTGCTGGCGACCGATCTCCCGACGATCGTCGCGATCACGAAGGCCGATCTGGTCGATGACAAACGCGTCGCTGCGGTCGAACGCGAGGTCGAGGGACTACTGCGGGACGTCGAGAAGACGCCTCTGGTAATCGACCGCCACGGGGTCGAGGCCGCCGTCGAAGAGATTTCCGAGACCGTCGTGCCGGTGGTCCGGACCAGCGCCGTCACGCTGGACGGACTCGACACGCTGGACGAACTCTTCGAGCGCTTGCCAAAGACCGGCGGCGACGAGACCGCCCAGTTCCGGATGTACGTCGACCGCTCTTACAACGTCACCGGCGTCGGTGCGGTCGCCTCGGGGACCATCAACGCCGGGCGCGTCGAGGCCGGTGAGGAACTCCTGCTCGGCCCGATGGCCGACGGCTCGTTCCGGGAGGTCGAGGCCCGGAGTATCGAAATGCACTATCATCGCGTCGAGGAAGCACGGGCCGGCCGCATCGTCGGGATCGCACTGAAAGGTGTCGAACAGCAGGACGTTGAGCGTGGGACGGTGCTCCTCCCACGCGAGGCCGACCCCCAGCCGGTCCGGGAGTTCGAGGCCGAAGTGATGGTGCTCAATCACCCGACGCGGATCGGCGAGGGCTACGAGCCCGTGGTGCATCTGGAGACCATCAGCGAGGCCGCCGCGTTCTACCCCGAGGGCGGGCAACTCCTGCCGGGCGACAGCGGGCGTGCGCGCGTTCGGTTCAAGTTCCGGCCGTATCTCGTCGAGGAAGGCCAGCGGTTCGTCTTCCGGGAAGGGCGCTCGAAGGGCGTCGGGACGGTAACGGACGTGACCGGCGTGGAGTGATACGGGGCCCAGTGACTGCTTGAGATGATGGTCGAATGCGATTGAGTGTGACAAAGCGAGACCGGTTGAATCGACTGCGTTCGCTTTTGATCGTCACGAAACTAGAACCGATGGTATTTTGCCCCCGGTCTTTCACCCTCGCGTATGGTCGTCTTCGCTGACCTTTTCGCCGGCCTGCTGCTCATGTTCGGCGGCGGGGTGTTGATCGCCGGGGCCCGCTCGATCGCGGACGCCACAGAGCAAGTGGACGCGATCGGGAGTACCCATTCGGCCGCCGAGACCGAGGCGGCGGGGTGGAAAGTCGCCCTGTACAGAGTCGTCGCCGCGTTCATCGTACTCCTTGGTCTGGTGCTCTTTCTGGGTAGTCTCTTTCGCTGACTCGTGATCTCGTGCCCGCCGTAAGTCCTTACTTCCAGGGTTCGTCGGCAACTTCGTGCATCGATTCGACGCGATAGTCCGGCACTGGATCCGGTTCGCTGTCGCTGTCGCCGTCGAGCCACACCGACGTGATGCCGGCGTTGTGTGCGCCCGCCACGTCACTCTCCAGGGAGTTCCCGACATGGACGGTCCGGTCGTGATCGATGCCGAGTGCATCCAGTGCGACGTCGAACGGCTCGGGATCGGGCTTGTACGGGGCGTCGTGGCCGCCGTGGACGACCGTCTCCACCCGGTCGTCGAGCCCCAGGCCGGCGAGTTTCTGGGACTGCATCCACGGGTCGCCGTTGGTGACGATCCCGACCGGATAGCGGTCGATCATCCGCTCGAAGGCGGTTTCCGCACCCGGGAGAAATCGGACGTTCGTCTGGTCGCGCTCCGCTGTGAAGGCCTCGGCGATGGCCCGGCCCACGTCGTCATCCAGTCCCGATTCCTCGGCGAAGGTGCTGAAACATCGTTGGCGGACGTCCTGGATGTCGTCGCCAGTGACGACGAACTCCCCGAAGCGCTGGTAGTAGTCTTCGACTGCGAACAACGGCTCGACGCCCACTCGCTCGAAGGCTGCAGTCAGTACATCACTGGCGGGGCGGGCGTATTCACAGAGCGTGTCGTCCAGATCGAACAGGACGGCATCGACAGTCATTGATCGATGACAGGGCTGGGGAACTGAAAACGACTCCGGAACAGTACCTCTGTCCGCCCAACGGCGTGTTACACGCCGAAACTCTCGACGAGTAGCTCTTCGTTCGTCTCGCCGTAGGTCGTCGTTTCGCCGCCGATCACGTCGATCGTTACCTGTGCCGGGCCGAAGACAGTCGCCGGCAACTCCTCGAAGTCCCACTCGGCCGTCTCGAAGATTTCCTCGAACGGTTGCCCGTAGTCGTCGTTCGCCGTCGAGGGTACCTCCTCGAAGCGGTCGAACGTCGACTCGACGGTCACGTGGACCTCGCTGCCGTAGGCCAGCGCGTCGTTCGTGCGGGCCATCGCGGCCGACTCGCTGTCGGCGACAGGTGCGACTGGTGCGAATCCAGATACCGAGTGGATGTCTGCCGGATCGTATCCCAGCTCGAACAACCGATAGACGGCGAGTTCGCCTGCGCGGGCAGCCGCCGAGACGCTGCCCGTGATCGACGCCGTCGCGTAGGTCGGCAGAAAGACGCTACTCTCGCCGATCCCGGCGTACTCGGCTACCTGCGTGGCTGCCGCCTCAGTCGGTGTCGAATCGGATTCGACAGCCAACACGCCAAAGTCGAACGCCTCGGCGTACCCGAGCCGGTCGAAGACGTCTTCCTCGGCGACCAGCGCGCGTGCGGGACCACTGCCCAGCCCCTCGAAGTCCTCGGTGGCGAGTTCCCAGCCACTCTTCTGTGAACAGAGCAGCGCCAGCGATGGGTGGTCGGTTGTTACTTCAACATGGGGCAACGTCGCGTCGCCGACCGCCTGTAGTCGCGAGGTGACAGAGGCCAGCCCCCCTGTCTGGATCTCCGAAAGCATCAGTCCCGCTTCGACGCCGCCCGGGTGGGTAACGCCGAAATCCAGCACAGTCGTGTCGTTGTCCAGGCGATACTCCACGATGCCGAGTTCGTCGGCGAAGTCGATGGCCTCGTCGACCAGTTCCGTGGCCATCCGGTTGAGCTGGTCCATGCCGTCCGTTCGCTCCGGGGGTTGAAAACCCACGTGCAACCGGCGGCCCGTCAGGCCTCGAAATCCTGCTCTGGCTCGTGACCCAGTTCCTCGGCGACGGACTCGACTTTCTGCCCGGCAGCCTGTTCGACCGCGCGCTTGTCGTCGATCTTGAGAAACGTCTCGACGCGGTCGGCATCGACTGCGGCGTGAGCATCCGCCGCGGCCGCAAAGAGATCAGCCGGATCTTCGGCCTCGATGATCGTGCCCATCGGCGTCGTCTGGTAGCCGACGTCGTGCTCTTCGATCGCTGCGACCGCCTTGGCGACTTCGCCGGACATGCTCTCCTCGATGACCGGTGCCACGCTCAGGAATCCGAACGCTGTCATGCGTGTCCGATCGACCGCATCCAGTATAGAACCAGCGGATCTCCTCCCGAACGGCAACTCACTCGAGCTGCTCACCGTCTTCACCGCGTCCGGCACCGCCAATCGACCGCTCGTGTCTCACACCGCATGTATCCATCCTGCTGTCACGTCGATGCCCGGACTGTACCGCAGGTGTGGATCCCCGGCGGGCGCTTCGAATCCCGACGCTTCGAAGAGGGTGTTCTCCCGGATCGCCGCGTCAGCGTTCTGGAGTGGCCAAGGTTCGTGAGTGATTTCGCCGACGGCGATCGAGTCACGCCGTTCGGTGAAAAAGCGGTATCGTTCGACGAGAAAGGCTTCGAGGGTCACAGAATCGACCGTTCCGGGCTCGCCCTGTGGGTCGAACGTGGCGTCGAATGCGGCGGGCGGGGCTTCAGGGTGAGCGCGCTCGCTGCGAAACCGGGTTTCACCGTTACGTTCGCGGGCGGTCATCTTCGCGCGATAGTACGGCAGGGCGAACAACCGACGGGCGATCTTCACTCCGAGACGGTCGTCGGCGTCGAGGGTGTAGAAGTACACGCCCGGGCTGTCCTCGTGGCGGACGTACGTCCGAAGGTTGAGTTCGTGAAACGAGCGACCGATCGGCGCAAACCGGGGCCGGATATCGGCCATCCGGAAGCCGACGATCCCCAGCCAGGCCTGCTCGTCGAAGGTGTCCACTGTCAGGCCGTCCGGGATCGTCGGTTCCACGACGGCCGGGTCGACTGGCCAGTGGGCGAAGTACACGTCACGCCATCGCATCGTAAGCAGGTCAGGCAAGCTCTGTCCGGGTGCCATGCGCTCCCTACGGTCGCCAGTCACTTTGTCGGTCGGATCTGGTCTCCTTGCGGGTGGATTCTATGAAGCGAGATTTGAACTGCTGTCAGACATTCCTGCTCGCTCCCGTCGGTCGCTGCGCGGGCTGGGACTCGCTTGCTCAAATCACGCTTCACGCACTACACAACATCAGGAATCGCGACGCGATGAAACGCGTCGCTCGTGAATTTGAGTTGAAGAAGGTGCGACGGCCGAGATTTGAACAGGTGTCAGACGTTCCGGGCGTGCGCCCTCGCTGCCTCACGGCTTTGCCGTTCGGCTAACCGAGGTCGCTTCGCGACCTCGCACCGCTCGGGCGTTCCGGGGCTGCGACTGACGTGTTCAAATCTCTCTTACGCATTCACCCTCGCGCTGAGGCGAGCGACACGCACAGCGGTCGCTCGCGGTTTTGCGCTCGGGAGAAGTGCGACGGCCGAGATTTGAACTCGGGTTAGGACCGTGGCAGGGTCCTGTGATACCACTACACCACCGTCGCACGGTGCATCTCAAAGTCGGGCGTGAGAAGAATATAAGGCTTCCGAATCGGATGCCCGATGGCGGATGATCCACGACACCTACTCCCACGGCTCGTGATCCCCTGAGAGAGCGTCTCACGACCGGGACAAAGCGGCATCCTTTTAGGACTTGGGCCGGGAGTAATCGGCACAGTCTAGTGGCGTGACGTAGAAGCGTCACGGCATGACGACCAACGCACTCGTGCCGTCGTCCCTCTGCCGGGAGGCCGAGGACAAACGCGAGGCAACTCGCAAAATCGGATACGTGGCCCGCGCGGCCACGATATTCCGGGTCGATCGGCTCACCATCTTCCCCGACCCAGATGGGGCGGGGAAGTGGGGCGACGGGTTCGTCGAAACCGTGTTGCGGTACGCCGCCACACCCCCTACCTCCGAAAGGCGGTATGGGATAGGCGGGACGAACTGGAGTGTGTCGGCGTCTTGCCGCCGCTCCGCGTTGCGACACGGACCGGCTCCGGATCGGACGATTCGGGGTCGTTGAGACAGGGAATCGTGACCGAGGTCGGACCTGATGGGCGCGTCCGGGTCAATTGCGGCCTGCAACACCCGATCTCTCTCCCCGTTCCGGACGACCGGAATCTCAGGGAGGGAGAGCGTGTCACCGTCAGGGTCTCTTCGAGACGACCGGTCCGCGCGAAACTCACCGACGAGCCCCCAGCGGGCTTCCAGGTGGATCGGGCGGACCTCGATACGGCGCTCGCACGCTCCAATGTCGGCATCACCATCGCCGCATCCCGTCACGGCCAACCGCTCACGTCTGGGCGAATTGGCCAGTTGATCGGGACGATCGATGGGGCCGGCGGCGACCTGACAGTCGTCTTCGGGGCACCCGAGCGCGGTTTGCCGGCTATCCTCGGCGTCGATGCGGAGTCCGCTGGCTCGGCCACCGTGGCGGAGCTGGCGGCTGCCGACGACACGGAGGACGGAACTGGCGATGCGGTCACCGGATCTCGGCCGGACGGAACCCGGTTCGACCTCTGGCTGAACACGGTTCCTAACCAGGGAAGCGAGGTCGTGCGAACGGAAGAAGCGATGTTCGCCACCCTCGCACCCCTGACGCTCACGGAGTGAGAATCCGATGCCACAACCAAACAGACCACGCAAAGGCTCGCTGGCCTACAGTCCGCGCAAGCGCGCGACCAGTGAGACGCCGCGGTTCAACAGTTGGCCCGACGACGAGGGGCAACCGGGAACGCAGGGCTTTGCCGGCTACAAGGCCGGCATGAGCCACGTCGTCCTCATCAACGACGAACCCGACTCACCGCGGGAGGGCATGGAAGAAACCGTGCCCGTCACGGTCGTCGAGACGCCGCCAATGCGGGCGGTGGCTCTGCGAGCCTACGAGGATACGCCGTACGGCCTGCGTCCGCTGACGGAGGTCTGGACCGACGAGTTCCATCCGGATCTCGATCGGGCCATCGACCTTCCCGAGGACCAGGACGGCGACGCCACAGAAGAACAGATTCGCGAGGCACTCGACGCGGGACGCCTCGGGGACGTGCGCCTCATTACGCACACGGTCCCGGGCGAACTGTCGAGCGTGCCAAAGAACGAACCGGACGTCATGGAGACGCGCGTCGGCGGTGGCAGTCTCGAAGACCGCCTCGACCACGGGCTCGAGCTCGTTGGCGAGAGCGGCGAGCACGCCCTGACCGACGTCTTCCGCGCCGGCGAGTACGCCGACGTCGCGGGCGTCACCAAGGGCAAGGGCACCCAGGGTCCCGTCAAGCGCTGGGGCGTCCAAAAACGGAAGGGCAAACACGCCCGCCAGGGCTGGCGCCGACGCATCGGCAACCTGGGTCCGTGGAACCCATCGCGGGTTCGCTCGACGGTGCCCCAGCAGGGCCAGACTGGCTACCACCAGCGTACGGAGCTGAACAAGCGCCTCATCGACATCGGCGACGACGAGGTCACCCCCGACGGTGGCTTCGTCAACTACGGCGAGGTCGACGGGGACTACGCGCTGGTGAAAGGGTCGGTTCCCGGCCCCGAGGGTCGCCTCGTTCGCCTGCGCCCGGCCGTCCGGCCGAACGACCAGCCGCGTCTCGACCCCGAGGTGCGGTACGTCTCTACGGAGTCTAATCAGGGGTGAGATGAATGCAGGCAACACTACACGACCTGGACGGCGACGCTGACGGCGAGGTCGAGCTGCCGGACGTCTTCGAGACGCCCTACCGGCCCGATCTCATCAAGTCGGCGGTGCTTGCCGCCCAGGCCAACCGGAAACAGGCATACGGTGCAGACGACTACGCGGGGATGCGAACGCCCGCAGAATCGCAAGGGAGCGGCCGCGGTATGGCACACGTCCCACAGCAGGACGGCCGTGCCAGGCGCGTCCCCCAGACCGTCGGTGGTCGCCCCGCACACCCGCCCAAAGAAGAGAAAGATCAGGCGCCCGCGATCAACGACAAGGAGCGCAAGCAGGCCGTTCGGTCGGCGATCGCGGCGACTACTGACGCGGATCTCGTCGCCGAGCGCGGTCACGAATTCGACGACGAGGCCGACTTGCCGCTGATCGTCAGTGACGCCTTCGAGGACCTCCAGAAGACCCAGGCGGTCGTCGACGTCCTCGAAAGCCTCGGTGTTCACGCGGACATCGAGCGAGCCGACGACGCGACCGTCCGGGCCGGCCAGGGGACGACCCGCGGCCGGAAGTACCGACGGCCGACGTCGATTCTGTTCGTCACGAGCGAGGAACCGTCGAAGGCCGCCCGCAATCTCGCGGGCGCGGACGTCACGACCGCACGCGAGGTCAACGCTGAAGACCTCGCGCCCGGCGCGACGGCCGGTCGCCTCACAGTTTGGACCGAGAGTGCCCTCGCGGAGGTGGCCGACCGATGACTGATCCGATCAACGTCATCGAGCACCCACACGTCACCGAGAAGGCGATGGACAAGATGGACTTCGAGAACGCCTTGCAGTTCATCGTCGCACTCGACGCCACCAAAGACGACGTGACCGAGGCGGTCGAAACGCAGTTCGACGTGACCGTCGAGAACGTGAACACACAGGTCACCATGAACGGCAACAAGAAGGCAGAGGTTCGGCTTTCCGAGGCGGACGACGCCGAGGAAGTCGCCTCTCGAATTGGGGTGTTCTAACAATGGGACGACGCATTCAGGGACAACGACGCGGTCGCGGGACGCCCACGTTCCGGGCACCCTCTCACCGCTACAAGGCGGAACTCTCGCATCGGAGCACCGAAGCCACCGAGGGCGACCTCGTCGCGGGCACGGTCGTCGACATCGAACACGACCCCGCCCGCTCGGCGCCGCTTGCGGCCGTCGAGTTCGAGGACGGCGACCAGCGACTCGTCCTCGCGCCGGAAGGCGTCGGCGTCGGTGACGAGATCCAGGTCGGCGTCTCGGCTTCGATCGAGCCTGGCAACACGCTCCCGCTGGCTGAGATCCCGGAGGGTATTCAGATCTGCAACGTCGAGGCACAGCCGGGCGACGGCGGCAAGTTCGCCCGTGCCTCCGGTGTCTCGGCACAACTGATGGCACACGACCGTTCGGTTGCGGTTGTCCAGTTGCCAAGCGACGAGGTTCGACGGCTGGATCCGGATTGTCGGGCGACGATCGGCGTGGTGGCCGGCGGTGGCCGCACGGAGAAGCCGATGGTCAAGGCCGGCAACAAATATCACAAGATGAAGTCTCGCGGGACGAAGTGGCCGCGGGTTCGCGGGGTCGCGATGAACGCCGTCGACCACCCGTTCGGTGGTGGCGGCCGCCAGCACCCCGGGAAACCGAAGTCCATCTCGCGGGACGCCCCGCCGGGCCGGAAGGTGGGCGACATCTCCTCGCGACGCACCGGCCGAGGTGGTGACGAATGAGTTCTGTCGCACGCTTCGCGCGCGACAACCTCATGAGTCTCACCGGAGGTGAGAACGCATGAGTTCTAGTGATTACCAGATCGGCCACGAAGGCGAGTTTACCTACCGTGGTCATACGCTCGAGGAGTTGCAGGAGATGGACGTTGAGGAAGTCGCGGAACTGTTGCCCGCACGCCAGCGGCGAAGTATCAAACGCGGCCTGTCCTACGAGAAAGAACAGCTGCTCGAAGCGGCCCGTGAGGCCGGCGAGGAGGAGACGGCAAACAACCCGATCAGGACCCACCTGCGGGATATGCCGATTCTCCCCGAGTTCGTCGGGATCACGTTCGCGGTCCACAACGGCGAGAGCTTCGAGCGCGTGAACGTCGAGCCGGAGATGCTCGGCCACTACCTGGGCGAGTTCCAGCTCACGCGCACGAGCGTCGAGCACGGACAGGCCGGGATCGGGGCGACCCGTTCCTCGAAGTTCGTGCCCCTCAAGTAACACATGGGAATCAGCTACTCAGTCGACGCGGATCCGGAGCGGACGGCGAAAGCGATGCTCCGGGAGCGTCAGATGAGCCACAAGCACAGCAAGGCCATCGCCCGGGAGATCAAGGGCATGACCGCAGAGGACGCGGTCGCCTACCTCGAGGACGTCATCGAGGGCGCCCAATCAGTGCCGTTTAAATCCCACAACTCGGGCGTCGGCCACCGGAAGGACATCGAGGGTTGGGACGCCGGCCGCTTTCCCGAGAAAGCCAGCGAGGCGTTCCTCGATCTGCTCGAGAACGCCATCGGCAACGCCGAATACGCGGGTATGGACGGCGACTCGATGGAGATCATGCACGTCGCCGCCCACAAGGTCGGCGAACAGCGTGGTCGCCAGCCCCGTGCGATGGGCCGAGCCAACGAGTGGAACACGCCGGAGGTCGACGTCGAGTTGATCCTGGTCGAACCCGACGCGGAGGGTGATGCCTGATGGCCGACGAACTGCAGTTCATCGAGGATGGCCTCCAGCGCACCCAGATCGACGAGTTCTTCGAAGACGAACTCGGTCGGGCCGGCTACGGCGGCATGGAAGTCGCCAAGACGCCGATGGGGACTCAGATCGTCCTCAAGGCCGAGAAACCCGGTATGGTGATCGGCAAGGGTGGGAAGAACATCCGCAAGATCACCACGACCTTAGAAGAGGAGTTCGGTCTCGAAGATCCGCAGGTCGACGTTCAGGAAGTCGAGGAACCCGACCTCAACGCCCGGATCGTCGCCGACCGCCTGGCTAACGCCCTCGAACGCGGTTGGTACTTCCGGAAGGCCGGTCACACCACGATCGACCGGATCATGGAGGCCGGCGCGAAGGGTGCCGAGATCGTCCTCTCGGGGAAGGTCACGGGTGCACGCTCACGCGTGGAGAAGTTCAACCGTGGCTACATCAAGCACAACGGCGAACCTGCCGAGGACATTGTCGACCACGGCCAGGGTGTCGCCGTCATGAAGCTTGGCACCATCGGTGTGGATGTCAAGATCATTCCGCCGGAGGCCGAGCTGCCCGACGACTTCGAGATCTACGAGGACGTCGACGTCAGCGAGTACGTCGAGGATGTCGAGGGCGACTCCGTCGAGGAGTTGCTGTCCGGCGAGCCCGAGGAGGGCGAGGACGACGCGTCGGCGACCGCAGCGGACGCCGAGGCGACGGCCGAGGAAGCGACGCCTGACGAGGAGATCGTCGAAGAAGCCGACGAGGCCGAGGAATTCGACGACGTCGATGTCCCGGACGATTCGGGTGTCGAGGAAGACCTCGACGAACTCGAGTCGGCCGTCGACGAGGAACTCGACGAGGAGACCGAACAAGAAGCCGAGGAACTCCTCGACGAAATGGACGACGAAGACACGGAGGGTGATGCCGAATGACGATCCTCCATCCCGAGGAGATCCGCGACATGACGGCGGCCGAGCGAGAGGCCGAACTCGAGGACCTCCAGACGGAACTGCTGAATGCCCGCGCCGTCCAGGCGGCGGGTGGTGCCCCGGAGAACCCGGGCCGCATCAAGGAGATCCGCAAGGCAATAGCGCGGATCAAGACGATCGAAAACGAAGACAGTGAGGCCGAGACGGCCTCAGAAGGAACAGCGTAATGCCACGCACACCCGCCACCCTGGCTCGCCACGAACTGCTCGGGCTCGCCGCTCGCGTCAGCGATGCGGCCGATCCTGGGCTCGTGGGTATCGACGGTACGGTCGTCGCCGAGTCGACCAACACCGTCTCGATCGAGCACGGTGGGCGGACGTGGCAGGTTCCCAAGGCCGGCGCGACGTTCGCGTTCGACCTGCCCGGCGACGCGGGGGCCAGCCCAGATGCGGGCGAACCCGTTACCGTCGCCGTCGATGGGGAGCGATTGATCGCTCGCCCGGCCAGACGGACCGAACGCAGAGGTGAATCCACATGGCGCTAGGACTGAACGTACGACAACCGGATGCGACCTGCGACGATCAAAACTGCCCGTTCCACGGAACCCTTTCCGTGCGGGGACAGACGATCGAAGGCACCGTCGCGTCCACAGATATGGACAAGACCGTCGTCGTCGAGCGCGAGTACGACGTACCCGTGCCGAAGTATGACCGCCTGATGAAACGGCGGAGTCGGATTCCAGCCCACGCACCCCCGTGCGTGGACCTGGCGGAAGGCGACACGGTCACGATTGCAGAGACCCGACCACTCTCGAAGACGAAGTCTCACGTAGTGGTCGAGAAACACGGAGGTGCGGACTGATGGAAGCCCTCAATGCCGACGTCACCCAGGGCTTAGAGAAAGGCTCGCTGATCACGTGTGCCGACAACACGGGCGCACGTGAACTCAAAGTCATCAGCGTTGCTGGCTACTCCGGGACCAAAAACCGCCACCCGAAGGCGGGAATCGGTGAAAAGATCACTGTTTCGGTGACCAAGGGCACGCCGGAGATGCGCCGCCAGGTCCTCGAAGCAGTGGTCGTTCGTCAGCGCAAGCCGATCCGGCGACCGGACGGCCAGCGCGTGAAGTTCGAAGACAACGCGGCGGTCATCGTCGACGAGAACGAAGACCCCCGCGGCACCGAGATCAAGGGCCCGATTGCCCGCGAGGTGGCCGAACGCTTTGGCTCCATCGCCTCGACTGCTACGATGATCGTCTAGCTATGAGTGAACAACCAACCAAACAGCGCAATCAGACCGAGCGCGCTCCGTTGCACGAGCGACACAAGCAGGTCCGTTCGACGCTTTCGACGGACCTCCGTGAGGAGTACGGACAGCGTCGTGTCCGCGTCAACGCGGGCGATACGGTCGAGGTCATGCGCGGCGACTTCGCCGGCGAGGAAGGCGAGGTTACCGATGTCGACCTCCGAGACGCGACGATTAGCGTCGAAGAGGTCACTGTCGAGACTGCCGACGGCGAGGAAACCCCCCGCCGGTTGGAGGCTAGTAACGTTCGCGTGACGGACCTCGACCTGTCTGATGACGTGCGACGGCAGCGACTCGAGGAGGACGAATAAATGAGTAACCACCAGAAACGACTCTCGGTACCGGAACGCTGGCCCGTCGAGCGCAAGACCGAGACCTTCACCGTGTCGGCCGACGCCGGCCCACACGGCGAGGCGGGCGTACCCCTGTTGATCGTCCTTCGGGACGTTCTGGGGTACGTCGACAGCCGCAAGGAGGCCCGGTTCGCACTCGATCAGGACCAGGTGTTGATCAACGGCGAGCCCGAAAGTGACGAAACGCGTCCGGTGGGAATGTTCGACATTCTCGCCTTCAGGGAACGCGAGGAGTTTTACCGGATCTTCCCCGGCGATGGTGGTCGGCTCGCGCTGACTCCCATCGACGAGGAATCCGCCCAATCCAAACTGGGCAAGATCGTCGAGAAACGCAACGTCCCTGGCGGCGACGTGCAGCTGACCCTACACGACGGTGAGACGCTGCTGGTCGGCGAGGACGACCCTTACACGCCTAACGACTCGATCGTCGTGGCCAACGAAGACGAGGAGATCGTCGCCCACTTCACCTACGAGGAGGGCGCACTCGTCACCGCCGTCGACGGCCAGCACGCCGGCGAGATCGGCGAGATCGAGACGATCCAAGTCACGGCAAGCAGTGCCGACAACAACGTCATCGTCGAACG
Source organism: Halorhabdus sp. CBA1104 (assembly GCF_009690625.1). NCBI lineage: Archaea > Methanobacteriati > Methanobacteriota > Halobacteria > Halobacteriales > Haloarculaceae > Halorhabdus > Halorhabdus sp. CBA1104. Next base: position 182,278 of record NZ_CP033878.1, read on the forward strand.
GACGGACGGCTCGACCTTCGAAACCGTCGAGGAGTACGTCGTCGTCATCGACGAGAACTTCACGAGCGACGACGAGAGCAGCGATGACGATTCGGCAGCCGACGAGGAAACCGAAGACGTCGTTGACGAAGACGCTGTGGCTGCCGACGACGAAGACGGAGGTGACGACGAATGAGCTCCGAGACCGAGGCCGGGTTCCACCCGATGCGTGAACCGTCGGTCGAGAAGGTCGTCGTCCACATGGGTATCGGCCGCGGTGGCCAGGAACTCGCCGACGCAGAGGAGATTTTGGCTGAGATTGCGGGCCAACAGCCGGTCCGGACGACTGCCAGAGAGACTGTCGGCGAGTTCGACATCCGCGAGGGTGATCCGGTCGGGACGAAAGTCACGCTTCGTGACGAGGCCGCCGAGTCGTTCCTCGAGACAGCCCTCGAATTGGCTGATCTCGAGGCTACACAGTTCGACGAGACTGGCAACTTCAGCTTCGGGATCGAGGAACACACCGATTTCCCGAGCCAGGAGTACGATCCGACGATCGGAATCTACGGATTTGACGTGACGGTCAACCTGACGCGCCCGGGCTACCGGGTCAGCAAACGGGATAAGGCCTCACGCCCGATTCCGTCGAATCATCGACTCGACCCTGCAGACGCCGTCGCATTCGTCGAGTCGACCTTCGACGTGGAGGTGAGCGAATGAGCGAGAGTGAAACTGACGCCGACGCGGGCGAACAAACCGGCGAGCAGGCCGCCAAACGGACCGGCCAGCTCGAAGCCTGCCAGCGGTGCGGTCGCAAGCAGGGTCTGGTCGGCAAATACGATATGTACCTGTGTCGGCAATGTTTCCGGGAGATTGCCCGCGACATGGGATTCAAGAAGTACAGCTAACGATGACGGGTAACGATCCACTCAGTGCCGCTCTCTCCGGCGTCGATAACGCCGAGAGCGTTGGCAAACTGACGTACACAGTCGAGCCCGCCTCGAACGAGATCGGCAGTGTCCTCGAAGTGTTCTACGATCGAGGATACATCGACGGCTTCGAGCGCGTCGAGGACGGCAAAGCCGGGCAGTTCGAGGTCGAATTGAAAGGTGCGATCAACGAGTGTGGCTCGGTCAAGCCCCGCTATACCGCGGGCGCCGATGAGTTCGAGCAGTGGGAGAAGCGATTCCTCCCGGCCCGTGACTACGGGACACTCATCGTGACCACGAGCCACGGGATCATGAGCCACTACGAGGCCCGCGAGGCGGGCATCGGTGGCCAGGTGATCGCGTACGTATACTGACAATGCCACGCACAGAACTACAGCTACCTGACGAAGTCAGTGCCGAGGTCGACCACCTCGAACTCACTGTCGAGGGACCCGAAGGCAGCGTGACGCGTCGACTCTGGTATCCGGATGTCACTGTCGATGTCGAAGACGAGACGATCGTCATCGAATCGACCGAGGACGACGCCGAGACGATGTCCACGTTGGGGACCTTCGAGAGCCACGTGCGCAACATGTTCCACGGCGTCACCGAGGGATGGACCTACGAGATGGAGGTCTTCTACTCACACTTCCCGATGCAGGTGCGCGCCGAGAGCGAGGAAGTCGTCATCGAGAACTTCCTCGGTGAGAAGGCTCCCCGCCGGACGCCGATCCACGGCGAGACCGACGTCGAGATCGACGAAGAACAGATCACGCTCCGTGGTCCCAGTATCGAAGACGTCGGCCAGACGGCCGCGGATATCGAACAGCTCACCCGTGTCACCGACAAAGACGTCCGGGTGTTCCAGGACGGCGTCTACATCACGGACAAACCGAATCGAGGTGAGGTCTGATGGCTGAGGAAGAACCTACGGAACTTACGGACGTCGGCGGCATTGGCGACCAGACGGCCGACGCATTGGCCGAGGCCGGATTCGAAACTGTCGACGATCTGCGAGCAGCAGACGAATCGGCACTCACGGAGGTCGAGGGAATCGGTAACGCCCTGGCGGCCCGGATCAAGGCCGACGTCGGCGACGTCGAGGTTGCAGACGACGCCGATGCCGAGGTCGAAGACGCTTCGACCGACGAGGACGAGTCCGCAGGCGACACGGAGACACTCGCGGACTACGAGGGGCTGACGGATATCAGCGGCGTCAGCGAGGAGACGGCAGATGCCTTGAGCGAAGCTGGCTTCGAGACTGTCGAAGCCGTCGCACGCGCCGATCAGGACGCCCTTACCGAGGTCGAGAGCGTCGGAAACGCTCTGGCGGCCCGGATCCAGGCTGACGTCGGCGAACTCGACGTCTCGGAGGCCGAAGCTGCCGACGTCGAGGAGGCAGGAGAGGCCGCTGAGGAAGCCGAGGATGTCGAGACTGAACTGCAGCCTCGTGGGCTGGTCGACAAGCAGCCGGATCTCTCCGACGAGGAGGCCCGGCTGCTGGTCCAGCGCCGCCGCGAAGGCAAGCCGCAGTTCAATCGACAGGACTACCACAAGAAAAAGCGCGTGCCGACGTCTTGGCGACGACCGCGGGGCACCCTCTCGAAGCAGCGCCGCGGCATCAAGGGCAAAGGCGACACGGTCGAGGCCGGGTTCCGCACTCCCAAGGCGACTCGCGGATTGCACCCCTCCGGCTTCGAGGAAGTTCGCGTCCACAACGTCGACGATCTCGACGGTGTCGACGGGGATACCCAAGCGGTGCGCATCGCCTCGAAAGTCGGGGCACGCAAGCGCGAACGGATCGAAGAGCGCGCCGAGAGCGAGGAGATTCGCGTACTCAATCCCACCTACGTCGAAGTCGAGGTGAGCGACGATGAGTGATCTCAGCGCACAGAAGCGACTGGCGGCAGACGTTCTGGACGTCGGGCAGAACCGCGTCTGGTTCGACCCCGAGGCACAGGGCGAAATCGCGGATGCGATCACCCGCGAGGACGTCCGTGACCTGATCGACCAGGGCATCATCCGCACGAAAGAAAAGAGTGGGAACTCCCGCGGTCGGGCCAAAGAGCGCCAAGAGAAGCGCGCCTACGGCCACCAGAAGGGACACGGGTCCCGGAAGGGTTCCGCGGGAGCCCGACAGAACGAGAAAGACGACTGGGTGTCCCGCATTCGGGCCCAGCGCGAGCGGCTGCGAGAACTCCGGGACAGTGGCGAACTGTCGCCGACGGAGTATCGCAAACTGTACGATCAGGCCAGCGGCGGCGAATTCGACGACGTCGGTGACCTGAACCGATATATCGACGACCAACACGGTGATCAGTGATGGCGACAGGACCACGCTACAAGGTGCCGATGCGTCGGCGCCGCGAATCTCGGACGGACTACCATCAGCGGTTGCGCCTGCTGAAATCCGGCAAGCCACGCCTCGTGGCGCGGCTCTCGAACAGCCAGGCCAGGGCGCAGCTGGTGACAACGGGTCCCAACGGTGACGAGACTGTTGCAGCGGCCACGGCCAACGACCTCGCCGAGTACGGCTGGGAGGCGCCGACGGGCAACCTGCCCGCCGCGTACCTGACCGGACTGCTCGCGGGGCTGCGGGCGATCGAGGCCGGCTACGAGGAGGCAGTGCTGGACATTGGGCTCAACACGCCGACGCCAGGAAGTAAAGTATTCGCGATCCAGGAAGGAGCGATCGACGCCGGCCTGGAGATTCCCCACAACGACGATGTCCTGGCCGAGTGGCCACGGACGCGCGGCGAGCACATCGCCGAGTACGCCGAGTCCCTCGATGAGGGGCTCTATAGTGGGGAATTCGACGCGACAGAACTGCCCGCACACTTTGACGCAGTGCGGGAGACGCTACTCGAAGGTGACATCGAACTATGAGCGCTGACGGATGGGAACCACGAACGCGGCTCGGCCGGCAGGTCGCCGACGGCGAGATCGACTCGATGCGCGACGCCCTGAACGCCGGGCTGCCGCTGAAGGAATCGGAAATCGTCGATCAGCTCGTTCCTGGGCTGGAAGACGAAGTGCTGGACATCAACATGGTCCAGCGGATGACCGACTCGGGTCGCCGGGTGAAGTTCCGCTGTGTCGTCGTCGTGGGTAACCGCGACGGGCTCGTCGGCTACGCCGAGGGCCGAGACGATCAGGTCGGCGGCGCAATCCAGAAGGCCATCGACATCGCCAAGCTGAACATGATCGACGTTTCCCGCGGGTGTGGCTCGTGGGAATGTGGTTGCGGGCGACCGCACACGGTCGCGCTGCGTACCACCGGCAAGGCCGGCAGCGTCGAGGTCGAGCTCCAGCCTGCCCCGCGCGGGCTCGGGCTGGCCGGCGGAGAGACCGTTCGGCACGTCCTCGAACTGGCTGGTATCGAAGACATCTGGACCCGCTCGTCGGGGAACACCCGGACGACGGTCAACTTCGCGAAGGCGACGTTCAACGCCCTGCGCAACACGGCCGAAGCGCGGGTCCCCGAGCGAGCCTTCCAAGAGCGTGAGGTGATCGAGTGATGCAAGCGATCGTCCAACTGCGCGGCGAGGTCGACGTCAGCCAGGACGTCGTCGATACTCTGGAGATGCTCAACCTCGGTCGCGTCAATCACGCGACGCTCGTCCCCGAGACCGACACGTATCGGGGCATGATCACGAAGGTCAACGACGTTGTCGCCTACGGCGAACCGTCAGTCGAGACGGTCGAACTCTTGCTCGAACGGCGAGCGGAACCGGCCGCCGATGCCGACGGTGAGAAAGCGTCCGTCGACGACGAGTGGGTCGGCTGGAACACCAACTACGACGACATCGCGGATCTGGCTTCGGCGCTGGTCGACGAAGAGACCACGCTGCAGGAGGCCAACCTCTCACCGACGCTTCGTCTGCACCCGCCCCGGAAGGGCCACGACGGGATCAAACATCCCGTCAAGGAGGGTGGCGAGCTGGGCAAACACGACACCGACGGCATCGACGGACTACTGGAGGCGATGCGATAATGACAGATAAGAGCAAACGCCAGCGCGGCTCTCGAACGCACGGCGGCGGCACGCACAAGAACCGTCGCGGGGCCGGTCACCGCGGTGGGCGCGGCGACGCTGGCCGCGACAAACACGAGCAGCATCTCCACCCGCCGATCGGCAAGAGCGGCTTCACGCGGCCAGAGAAGACCAAAGAGGATATTGCCGAGGTCGACATCCGGCGACTCGATGAGGACGCCGCCTTACTGGCTGCCGACGGCATTGCAGAAGAAGACGGCGACGGCTACCGGATCGACGCCCGCGAGGTCGTCGAGGATGGTTTCGACGCCGACGCGGTGAAGGTACTCGGTGCCGGGCAGGTTCGCAACGAACTGACCGTCGTCGCCGATGCCTTCTCGGCCGGTGCCCGCGAGAAGATCGAGGCTGCCGGTGGAAACGCTGAATTGAGCGAGCGAGGCGAACAGCGACAGGCTGACAAGGACGACGCCGACGATAACGAGTAAGGATGAGCTGGAAGGACACCGCCGAACCACTGCTAACGCGGATGCCGTCAGTCGCTCGACCGGACCGCCACGTCCCCTTCAAGCGGAAACTCGGCTGGACGGCCGGCGTCTTGGTCTTGTTTTTCTTCTTGAGAAACATCAACCTGTACGGCCTTGGTACCGGTGGATCGAACGCATTCGGCCGGTTCTCGTCGATCCTTGCCACTCAGCAGGGCTCGATCATGCAGCTGGGGATCGGGCCGATCGTCACCGCGAGCATTGTCTTGCAGTTGCTCGGCGGGGCGGACTTACTCGGGTTGGATACCCAGAACAATCCGCGCGATCAGATCCTCTATCAGGGGCTCCAGAAGCTACTGGTGCTCGTGATGATCGTGTTGACGGGCTTTCCGATGGTGTTCGCCGCCGACTTCCTCCCAGCTGAGCCAGTCTTCGGACTGGGTGTGGCCGGGACGAAGTGGTTGATGTTCGCTCAGATCTTCGTCGGCGGTGTCCTCATCCTCTACATGGACGAGGTGATCAGCAAATGGGGCGTCGGCAGCGGGATCGGCCTGTTCATCATTGCTGGCGTCAGCCAGAGTCTGGTCGGCGGGTTGATCGCGATCCCCCAGATCTCCGGCAATTGGGGCTTTATCCCCTATTGGATCGGCGCGGTGGCCGGGTTCGTCGATGTCCCGTCGGTGTTGACGTCTCAGGGGATCACACAACTTCTGTTCCACACGAGTGGACAGAACTATATCGGGCTCATCGCTATCCTCACGACGCTCTCGATCTTCGTGATCGTCGTCTATGCGGAGTCAGTCCGTGTCGAGATCCCGCTCAGCCACGCCCGGGTGAAGGGGGCTCGCGGTCGGTTCCCTGTGAAGCTCATCTACGCCAGCGTCCTGCCGATGATCCTCGTCCGGGCGCTGCAGATGAACATTCAGTTCCTCGGCCGGATTCTCAAACAGCAACTCGGGACCTTACCGGCCTGGCTGGGGCAGTATAGCGGCTCCCAGCCGACAGGTGGGCTCTTCTACTATCTGGCACCGATCCAGTCGCCCGGCGAATGGGCCTGGTTCTTGGGTAGTGTCTCACAACCAGTCTGGAAAGTCCTCCTCCGGGTCGGCGTCGACCTCACGTTCATGATCATCGGTGGTGCGATCTTCGCGATCTTCTGGGTCGAAACCACCGACATGGGCCCGGAAGCGACGGCCCAGCAGATCCAGAACTCCGGGATGCAGATCCCCGGCTTCCGTCAGAATCCCGGCGTCTTGGAGAAGGTCCTCGAACGCTATATCCCACAAGTGACCGTCATCGGTGGTGCACTGGTCGGGCTGCTCGCCGTCATGGCGAACATGCTCGGTACGATCGGTGGCGTCACCGGGACGGGGCTGCTGCTGACCGTCTCGATCACCTACAAGCTCTACGAGGAGATCGCCGAAGAGCAACTCATGGAAATGCATCCCATGATGCGCCAGATGTTTGGCTAGCTGTGAGGCCGGCCGTCTCACTGCATTCGGGGTAGTTTTTCACTCTTCTGTGGACCGCTTCGATCTGCTGTGTGTTTGCTGTGTTTACTTCTAGTTGCGCCGGAACCGTTATATTGCTATACATAGAACATGGATAGTGATGTCAACCGAGCACCGACTCGCCGACGCGACCGATCCGGAAGCGACGGTCGGTAATCTTCTCACCTACGCGGCGTTGCTCAACACGCCGAAACTGGCGCGACTCTACGTCTACGTCCTCCGGAACGGTCCCGTTGCGATCGAGACTGTCAAAGACGATCTCGAGTTGCCACACTCGACGACCTACAAGTACGTCGGCGAACTCGAGGAGATGGGCGTCCTCACTCGTCACGAGGATTCGAGGCCGACGACGATCGAGGTCGAACCGATCCGACTGACAATGGAAACCGACCACGGCGACGTGGTCGTCACGCCCGTCCTTGTGGACGCAATTGCCCGGCAGATCGACACTGAGGACATCCGCGTGTTCGTCGAGCGTCAGGGAATCCCGAAACTCGCCGCCGCGTTGCACTACACCGTGCGCGTGATGGACGGTGACCTCACCCAGCGTACCGCCGCCAACAAACTCGATGTCCATCCGGTCGAGGGGATGACTGTGATCACGGCACTTCAGGACGTCGTGGAGGGGGCTGAAGCCTACGATCCATATCTGGACACTGGCGAGTGATGTCCGGGGAGCTGATTCCTCGCGGGAGCATCGCAGTCATCGACAGTAGCGTGCTCTTCGCGATGGGAGGGCCGTCGAACTCGAAATACCAAGCCTTCGAGCGGTTCGTAACTCGCCGAAACATCGAGGTTCGGATTCCCGATCACGTCGCCGAAGAACTCGGTGAGAGTCCAGACGCATACGCCTACCAGCGTGATCGCTTGCAGGCAGCCCGGAATGCCGGGTGGCTCAAGCGTGGCGTCGTAAATTTCTCAAACCCGGACGTCTCAGACATCATCGATCGCACGCGAACCCGTATGAATCTCCTCTCGGACGCCGACGTCACTGAAGACGAAATCGAGAAAGCGGACACCGTGCTTGCGGGACTTGCATATCAGTACGCGGCCAAGGAATCAGACCACGTGGTCGTACTGGTGAGCGATACGCTGGCTGAACAGGCGATCGGTGACGTGCTGGACGCTTCAGGAGTCGGGGACATGGTGACGGTGGTGGAAGGGCGAGAACTACTGAAGGAACTCACAGAGATATCATTCAATGATTTCTGATTTGTCGTGTGAGGATTGTGAGTACTACTCTCAGTCGACAGCCAATTCGGCTACTGACTTCTGAGGCCTCCCCCAGAACCGACTTCATATTATTCCTCGTCTGATCACGTTAGAATTTAAGACGGATCAGGTAGGGAACGAGTACGGAGTGTCTGTGCTACCATTCTGATCGCCGCCCCGTCAGCGTACTCTATATCAGTTAGAAAAGAGTTGATCGCCACCGCGATACAGGACGTATCCGAGGAAGACGACGAGATACGCGACTGCGAGTAGTTCCGTGAGCAGCGACCGCCCGAGCGCGGCGATCACGACGACGACCAGCGGCCCGACCAGTAGCAGGCCGTCGAAGATCCGATCGTCGGCCCCGGACTCGTAGACTGTCCCGACGATCGGGAGGTCAGCGAGATTCATGGGTACATCCCTCCGCGACGGAACAGCGTCCGCAGTGCCACGAGGACCGGGATAATTTCTAAGCGCCCGATCCACATGTGCCCGAGGAAGGCGATCTTGCCGATCGCCGGCAGCGAGTTAGGGCCGGTGATCCCCGAGGAGAGTCCGACGTTGCCCTGGGCGCTTGCCACCTCGAAGAAGGCGTTGGCCAGCGAGAATTCCTCGGCGGGGAGGACGACCAGCAACAGGAACGTCCCGACGATGAGGAACGCGATCCAGAGCACGACGATGATCGTCGCCTCGACGAACTCCCGGTTGGCTTCCGTCTCGGTCAGCCGTCGCCCGTTGATGTCCATTCGGCGGACAGCGCTATCCGGATAGAAGACGTCGGCGACGTGATAGCGGATGCCCTTGATCAGGGTCAGTCCACGGATGATTTTGATCCCCCCGGCGGTCGATCCGGCTGCCCCGCCGACGAACATCCCGAATGCCACGACGAGTTGGGCCTGTGCCGGCCAGGCCCCGAGTGCCACGTTCGTCGTGTCGACGGCCGTCTGAAAGCCCGTACAGGTGGCCGCCGAGACGAACTGGAAGACGCCGTACCGGACGGCCCTGAGCGGCGAGTCGTACGGGCCGACGTACAGGAACGCCCACAACAGTGCCGACCCAGCCCCCATGTAAACGAACACCCAGCGGGTCTGCAGATCGGTATAGAAGTTCCGGAGATCGCCCTGGAGGATCAAGTAGTGGACGGGAAAGGCGATCGAGCCAAGTAGCATGATCGCGATCAGAACGGCGTCGATGAGCGCGCTGTCGTAGGTCGCAATCGAGTTGTCCATGATCGAGAACCCCCCCGTCGCGAGCCCGGTCATCGCGTGGTTGATCGCGTCCCAGGGAGGCATTCCAGCGAGGAAGAGTGCCAGAATCGAGACGAACGTAAAGAGGAGGAAGATCCACCAGATCGTCCGGACCGTCGAGACGATGCTCGGGTGGATCTTCTCGGAGCGGGCCTCGCTCTCGTAGAGCGTCAGCGACCCACTGCCGGGGCGGGCGAGGACCGCAGTCGTCAGGACGATCACGCCGACGCCGCCGACCCATTCGATGAACGTCCGCCACCACTGGAGACTGCGGGGCAACACTTCTTCGTTGTCGGTCATCGTCAGGCCGGTTCCGGTGAAGCCACTCGTCGACTCGAAAACGGCGTTGAGTGGCTCCCGGAAGGCCGCGAGGGTCGGCGTCGATTCGAGGGTTGTCGGCAGATCGAGGTGGACGCCCCAGGCGATCAGGAGGAAGGGAACGGAGCCGAACACACCCACGAGCAGCCAGCCCGTGGCGGCGACGACCATCCCGTGTAAGCGCGAGGGGGAGTCAGCGTCGGCGAAGCGACGGTGGAGTCCGTAGCCGACAGCCAGCGGGACCAAGGCCGACGCCCCGAAGGCGACCGCGCCGAACCACTCACCCCACGCCAGCGGCACGAGGATCGAGACGACCATCAGCCCGCCGAGCGCTTCGAGGATACGGCCCACGTCGCGTCCGACTGTCGCTGTCGTTCCGTTCATGACTGTGTGCGGTAATCGGGAACGTCTTTATCCGTCACTCGATCCGGTCTTCGTAGTGGCCGAAGATGTCGGTGACCTCGGGATCGGCACCGACGGCCGAATACACCGTCAGGAGATCTCCCGCGTGGATCGTCGTGGTGCCGCGCGGGGTGATCGGCTCGCTGGTATCGTCTCGCTCGATCGCGACGACGAGCACGTTCTGAGAGAGCACTCCTTCGTCGGCTGCTTCCTGGAGTGTCTTGCCCGCGATCGGTGCGTTCTCGGTCACCTCGATTTCGAACACTTCGGCCTCTTCGCCGATGCGCATGTAATCGACGATAGCCGGCCGTGCGACTGCCCGGTAGAGGTACTCGGCGATGAGTTCCTGTGGGTTTTCCATCGTGTTGACGCCGATCCGCTCAAAGAGGTTCATGTGCTCGGGGTTGTGGACCACCGAGAGGATCGACGGGACGTCGTACTCCTTTGCGAGCAGACAGACCATGATGTTCGTCGCGTCGCGGTCGGTCGTCGAGACGACGGCGTCGGCCTGTTCGATGCCGGCGTCCTCGAGGGTCGCGTTGGTCGTCGCGTCGGCTTCGAGGACGAGACAGTCGAACCGATCGGCCGCCCGGTTTGCCCGTTCACTGTCTCGCTCGATGACGACAACCTCGTTGCCCGAGCGTGTCGCAATCTCGATCAGTGGCGTCCCGATGTCGCCGGCGCCGACGATGATGATATACACGTTAGGTCACTCCTCAATCTGGTTACTGAGTGCATATCGAGCAGTAAAGGTGAGCGTTCCGATCCGTGCGTGACAATCGAAATCGGCCCAAAACCGACACGATTGGCGTCAGTCCCCGCCGAACAGCCGTTCTTTTAGCGAGCGTCGCGATGGTCGTTCGGCCAGCAGTACCGGCCCGTCGATCCGCTCGATCGCGTCGAAGACCAGCGACCCGCGGACGACCCGGGAGAGCAGGCCACGCTCGGTCGCCCCGAGGATAGACAGGTCGAACCCGTCGGCGACGCGCTCGATTGTCTCTTCGATATCGCCGGTTTCGACGAGGAACTCGGCGTCTTCGAGGTCGTGGCCGGCCGCCCACTCGGCCAGGAATTCTTGGCTCTCTGCTTGTTCGCCTGGCTTGGAGACGTTGAGCAGCGAGACAGAGACGCCAAGCGAGTCCCGCAGCGCCCGGGCGACCTCCGCCGAGAGGTCCGAGGAGGGACCGCCAGCCGTCGGGACGAGCACGTTCTCGGGGCCGCATTCGTCGCCATCGAGCACGAGGAAGTCACAGGGCAGATCGTGGCTGAGCTCGTCGAGTGCACTCTCGGCGCGGCCGCCGGCAAAGCGAGCCCCGCCGTAGCCCATCACGACCGTATCGGCGTCGTTCGAGCGGGCGGCGTCGAAAACCTCTTGTAGTCCCCGGTGAGAGAGGATCGTCTTCGTCTCGACGGGCACGCCGAACGTCTCGGCGTCGGCCTCGGCGTCTGCCAGCAGTGCTTCGGAGTCCGTGTCGATATCGGCTCGTCGTTCCGAAGCCGTCTGGAGACTCGTCTGGTCGGGAACGGTGACGATGTGTGTTGCGAGGACCTGCCCGCCCTCGTGTTTGGCGATCGCGCTGGCCAGCGTCATCAAAGCCTGCTCCGAGCGCGGATTCGACAGCGCGACCATGATCGTCGGCCCCTCCGTGCCCGTCGGGGCGGCCGCCTCTGTGGCGTCGACGATCTGGTCGGGGAGCTTCTCTTCACGTTCGCTGACTAGTTCCGAGAGGACGCCTTCTGCACTCGTCTCGTCTTGGGCATACAGGAAGTACCAGACGATCGCGAGGACGACGAAACTGCCCGCAAGCGCGATCTCGTACCACGCCATAAAGGCGACGAGCCCCAGCGAGAGGACCGTGCCCACGATCGGCGTAATCGGGTACAGCGGCACTTCGAAATCGGGGTCGTACTCGGGTGTGTCTGCTTCTCGGAAGACGATCAGTGCGACGTTCATCAGGGCGTAGACGATGAGGTGGAGGACACTCGCGGCCTTTGCGAGTACCTCGATATCGCGCCCGAGGAAGGCGATGAAGACGACGATGAGTCCGCCGGTGACGAGGATCGATCGGTAGGGCGTCGCAAAGCGGGGGTGGATCTCGTTGAGCCACGCGCTGACGATCTTGTCTCGCCCCATCGCGAAGTTGATCCGCGCGGAGGCGAGGATCGAGGCGTTCGCCGAGGAAGCCGTCGCCAGCAGCGCGCCCAGGGTCATCGTCGAGGCCGCGACCGCCGCGACCCCGCCGATCGGGCCGATCGAGGCCGGGAACGCGATGTCGGCCACCTGGGCGACGGGGGCCTCCTGACTGAGGTCCGGCCAGGGAATCACGCCGAGCATCGTCGTCACCAGAATCGCATAAATGACGGTCACGATCCCGACACTGCCGATGATGGCGATCGGGAGGTTCCGCCCGGGGTTTTGAGTTCCTCGGCGACAGTTGCAATCTTCGCGTAGCCGAGGAAGGAAACGAAGACGAGGGCGGTCCCTGGTAGAATCGCACCGTACCCTTTGGGTGCGATGCCGTCCTCGCCGACCAGCGTCGCGTACTCGAAGGCGGTGAACCCGGCGATGGCAAAGACCGTCAGGATCGCCAGGAGGATGAAGACGATCACGGTCTGGACGCCGCCGGTTTCCTTTGCGCCGACGTAGTTGACACCAACGAACAGGGCACCCGCCAGCAGCGCGCCGACCTGGATCGGATTGAGAAAGAGAACGGCAGGCAAGCCGACGAACTCCACGAGATACTGGCCGAACCCGATACAGTAGAACGCCGAGGCAAAGGCCAGCCCCATCCAGTCGCCCATCCCGGCGATCGAGCCAAAGAGGGGGCCAAGCGAGGAGTTGATGTAGTAGTACCCGCCGCCGGCTTTCGGCATCGCGGTCCCGAGTTCCGAGATCGACAGCGCGTTGACCATCGCGATCACGCCGCCGACGACAAAAGAGACGACGACGACCGGCCCCGCGGCGTTGGCTGCCACGCCCGGCAGGACGAAGATGCCCGCGCCGATCATCGTCCCGATACCGATGGTCATCGCCGAGACCAATCCGAGGTCTTTCGCGAGTTCTTCCTCGCTCATGTGTCGTTGTGTGGTAGCGTTATCACAGGGCGCTCGACCTCGGTAACCAGCTTCAGCGTGGTGTCACCCGAGACGAATTGGATCAGGCGGTTTCCGCCCCGGGGCCGGAAGGCGACCGCGCTCGCGTCGATATCCGCCGCGGCTTCGTCGATCGCTTCGACGACATCCCGGGCGTACCCAGTGTAGTCGTCGGCGTCGGGAAAGACAGTTCGGACCGCCGCGTAGGATTCTTCGGCGAGGTCCCCGGATTGCTCGACGGGCGTCTTGTCCGGGACGCCCTCGCCCTTCTCGACGACGTGTATGGCCGTGACGCGTTCGGGATCGTACGGTTCGAGTGCCCGTGCCGTCGCCAGGGCGTCGTCTTCGTTGGCGACCGGCAGGAGGACGTGTTCGAGTAGCGCTCGATCGTCCGAACCGAGATCGACACTCATAGCTGTCCGTATCGTACCGCAGTACATAGTATTGGGCATTCGACTCCGCCGGGTCCTCGGCCGGTTATCCGAACAGCCGTTCCCAGAGGGATCGGTCCCGCTTCCGTTCGGCCATCAGTACCGAACACTCGACGTCCTCGATGGCGTCGATCAGGACCGAACCCCGGACGAGTCGATCGAGGAGTCCGCGTTCGGTCGCGCCGACGACCACCAGCGTGGCGTCCCGGGCGTCCTCGATGATCGCGGACTCGATGTCGCCGGTCTCGACGCGTAGCGTGGCGTCTTCCAGACCGCGGTCGGCGGCCCACTCTTCGAGGAACGCCTCGCCTTCGGCGCGATCTTCGGCGACGTGCAGCAGGGTCACGTCGCTGTCGTACTCCGCTTCCAGGAGAGCGGTCGTCGCGGCGCTCAACTCCGAGTCCGGGCCGCCGGCCGTCGGTACCAGGATCTTCGCCGGATCGAACCCGCGATTCCGGAAGACCAGGGTGTCACAGGGGACGTCCTCGGTGATCTCGTCGAGGGCTCCCTCGGCACGGCCCGGTGCACCGTGGGAATCCGGACCCCAGCCCATGACGATCAGGTCCGCGTCGTGGGTTTTCGCGGCGTCGAAGATCTCGCCGAAGGAGCGATGAGAGAGGATCGTGTGAGTTTCGACGGGGACGCCATGTGTCGTGGCGTCCTGCTGGGCCGTCTCCAGAAGTGACTCGCTCTCGGCGTCGAGTTGATCGATGTGCTCGGCGCCGTACTCTAAGGAGGTCTGATCCGGGACGGTGACGATATGTGTCGCGACGACGGTCCCGCCGCGCTGGCGGGCAATCGCACTCGCCAGCGAGATCAGTTCCGTCTCGTGTTCGGGATTGGCCAGTGGCACCAGAATCCGGTAGTCCTTGTCGTCGTCGGGCATGTCCTCGCCGGGTCCGTCGGTCAGCCGCGGTTCCCGGAGGTACTTCCTCAGGACCCCGGTCGTCAGCGACCGCTCGCGGGCGTAGCCGGCATACCAGATCACGGCCCACGCGACGATGGCAGCACCGAAGGCGGTCACCATCGGTTCGATGTAGTAGATCAGCGCGAAGGAGGTAATTGCACCCAGCGCAGGCGTGATCGGCGATAGCGGCACCCGGAAGTCCGGGTTGTAGTCAGGCGGGTCGGTGACTCGCATCACGATTAGCGAGACGTTGAGCAGCCCGTAGATAATCAGGTGAAGGAAACTCGCCAGCCCCGACAGCGTCGTGACGGCGTTGCCGCCCACGAGATCGACGCCGATGATAAAGCTGAGCATCAGTCCGCCGGTGATCGCGATAGATCGGTAGGGTGTCGAGAACCGAGGATGAACCCTATTGAGGTCGGGCGAGATAACGCGATCTCGCCCCATCGCGAAGTTAATGCGCGAGGAGGCCAGGATCGAGGCGTTCGCCGAGGAAGCTGTCGCCAGGAGGCCGCCAAAGAGCATCGCGACGGCACCGACCGGACCCAGTAGCCGCTCGGCGACCTGGACGACGGCGATCTCGTTTTCACCCATCCCGGCGATAAATCCGGGTTCGACTGTGGCACTCATCACGAACAGGACCAAGGCGTAGATACCGGTCACGAGCACGACGCTGCCGATGACCGCCCGCGGGAGGTTTTTCCCCGGGTCCTTGATCTCCTCGGCGACACTGGTGATCTGAACGAAGCCGAGATACGAGACGAAAATGAATCCCGTCGCCGTGAGCATGGGCGTCAGTCCCTCGTTTTTCGGCAGGTTCGAAACATCGGCCTGGAATCCTCCGACGAGTGTGAACACTGTCAGGATCGCGATCAGGATGAGGACGATCACGTTCTGGAGACGGCCCGTCTCCTTGGCGCCGACGTAGTTGACGCCGACGAAGAACGTCCCGCCGGCCAGGGCGATCAGCGACACGACGTCGACGGTGACGGGGCCAACCCCGACGGTGCCCGCGACACCGGCGATTCGCCCGATGTATTGGCCGAATCCGACCATGTAAAAGGCAGAGGCAAAGGCCAACCCGAGCCAGTTGGCCCATCCGGCGATCGAGCCAAAGAGTGGGCCCAGTGCGTGGTTGACGTAGTAATACGCGCCACCAGAGCGTGGCATTGCCGTCCCGAGTTCACTCGCCGACAACGCCGTCAGGAGTGCGATCGCCCCGCCGACGACGAACGACAGGACGGCCAGCGATCCAGCGGTCGAGATCGCGTCTCCCGGCAAGACGAAGATACCCGCGCCGATCATCGTCCCGACGCCGATGGTCAGTGCTGCCAGCGGGCCGAGATCCTTGGCGAGTTCCTCCTCGCTCATCGATACCCTCCGGTACCGTTCGTGGTTGTCGTCCAGGGAACCCTGGGACTGTCTCCGTCGGTCACTGTTGATCACCACTCTGGCGGTCAGTCGAACGGTTTCCGCACGGTCTCGACTCTACGCGGAGTCCCGAGCACTGGCGGATCATAATGGCCCTAAACGCGGTCGGGGACTTAACTCTGGTCAGATCGACCGTCAAGCGGTCGCCGGACGTGACACGTTCCCTGTCGACTTTCGATCCTCTCGTCCGTCTGGTAGCGCGATCACCGACTGATCGTCCCTGTGACGGGGTGAGCGCAGCCTCTCCCGAGAGGGCCTGTGCGACCCGATTCCCGCTCCGAGGGTGACACGAGGGCGCTCGCCGAGGGGTCAACCGCAACTTCCAAGACGCCCTCGATCACGTCGGCGTGATACGTGAACTCTGTCTCGACGTGGGGAATCACCTCCCGGAACACCTCGACGGTTGTATCGACCGCTGTTCGGCCTGTTTCATCGAGAGCTTCCCCGGGCATTCACCGCCTTCTCGACGACGTACACGGCGGTAACGTGCTCGAATGCGGCCCTTTCGAGCCCCGTTGCCGTGTCCCGTGCGTCCCCGTCGTCGGCGACCGTCACGACGGGAGACGCCGTGAGGGTGTCAGTCATATTGCCGTTCCATCCGATCGTATCGATCGTGAAACGTTGTCGCCCGGGTCACTCCTGAGAGAGGTCTTCACCTCTGCAATCAGCGCCTACATCGCCAAATGGTGGCGCTTTCGGCGCGTGTGATCGGATCGATTACGGAATATAAAAGGCGATACGCGATCGATATCGACGACGAACATGTCCCGGAGTATCGACGCGATCGACGAACAAATCCTGTATTATCTCTCTCAGGAGGCGCGCCACACCTCGGCACCGGACATCGCAGAGCAGGTCGACGTCTCGGCACCGACGGTCCGCAACCGGATCCGCCAACTCGAGGAAGAGGGGATCATCCAGGGCTATCACGCCCACATCGATTACGAGAAAGTCGAGGGGCGCCTGGTCAACCATTACGTCTGTTCGACGGGCGACCGCGACCGGGAGGAACTCGCCCGGCGGGCACTGGACATTTCGGGGGTGATCAACGTCAGGGAGATCCTCTCGGGCCGGGGAGACCTCCGGATCAAAGTGGTCGGGACCGACACCGACGATCTGACGCGCATCGCCCAGGATCTCAGCTCGCTGGGGATCGAGATCGACGACGAGGACCTGGGCTATCGGGAGTACTTTAGACCTTACGCGCCTTTTGGCCCTCGCGACGAAGAGCCGATCTCGCCGGTCTCGGGCGTCGCCGGGCTGACGGGTGATGCCAACGTCGTCGAGTTGATCGTGGAAGACGAGACGCCGATCGTCGGCAAAACCCTCCAAGAAGCCAACGAGGAGGGGGTGTTGACGTCGGATCTCCTCGTGGTGCGGATCAACCGCGACGGCGAGTCGATCTCGCCGACGGGCGAAACGACCATCGAGGCGGGTGACTTCATCACGGTCCACTCTCGATCCGGGATCTCCGAGGGGACGCTGTCGGCGTTTACGGGACAATGAGCTCCCGAGAGCCGTCCCCAGCACTGCTAGTATGTGAAAACACACTTCCGACACGCGCGGATATCTCGGGACAATGATGGAGGGACGCGGATGCGGGTGATCGTCATCGGCGCTGGCGAAGTCGGCTCCAGCGTTGCTGGGAGTCTCGCCGATGAACACGAGGTCGTCGTGGTGGACGTCGACGGCGATCGCATTGACGCGTTGACCTACGAACTGGACGTGCTGGCGATCGAGGGCGACGGCGCGGCCATCGAGACGCTCCGGGAGGCTGGTCTCGAAGCGTCCGACCTGTTGATCGCCGTGACAGACGACGACGAGACGAACATCGTCTCCTGTGGTACCGCGAAGACGCTTGCCGACGTCACGACGATCGCCCGCGTGCGCTCGACGAAGTACCTCAACACCTGGAACAACGCCGAGGGGGCGCTGGGCGTAGACGCGATGGTCGGGACGAACCTACTAACCGCCCGGAAGATCGCGAGCATGATCGGGCTTCCGGCTGCCCGGGATGTCGATACGTTCGCCGAGGGTACCATCCAGATGGCCGACTTCGAACTCGCCGCGGACAGCCCGGTTGCCGGCCAGACCGTCGCCCAAGCAGATCGCTTCGATGATCTCACGTTCGCTGCGATCCTCTGTCCCGACGAGGACGGCACCTGTGAGGAGATCGTTATTCCCCGTGGGGAGACGACACTCACGGCCGGCGACGAGGTAGTCGTCATCGGGACTGACGAGGCAGTGACGGCGTTCAGCCACGCCGTCGCTCCTGACGACGATTATCACGACGTTCTGGTCGTCGGTGGGAGTTCGGTCGGCTACCAGACGGCCAAACTCTTAGAAGAACGTGGGATTCGCCCGAAGCTGATCGACCACGATCCCGAACGAGCCCGGTATCTCTCCGAGGCCCTCTCGGGAACGACTGTCCTCGAAGCAGACGCGACCGATCGGGACTTCCTCAAGCGGGAGAACATCGACGCCGTCGACGTCGTCGTCACGACCTTAGAGTCCGACGAGGGTAACCTGCTTGCGGGATTGCTCGCGAAGCGACTCGGTGCCGACCGGGCGATCGCCGTCGTCGAAGACCGATCGTACGTCGACTTGTTCGAGACTGTCGGCATCGACGTGGCCGTCCAGCCCCGCGAGGTGGCCGCCGAAGAGATCACGCGCTTCACCCGGGAACAACACGCAGAGAACGTCGCCATCATCGGCAGCGATCAGGCAGAGGTCATCGAGATCGAGATCGATTCGGAGAGTGTTTTCGATGGCCGGCCGATCCGTGAAGTCGCGGCGGATCTCCCGGATGGCGTCGTCGTCGGTGCGATCACGCGTGACGGCAAGTATATCCGGCCACGCGGGGAGACAATCGTCGAGACTGGCGATCACGTCGTCGTCTTCGCCGAAGCCGCGGGGCTGGACGAGACACTCGCCAAACTATGAACGGGTACGTCCGGGTAGACTGGCGGGCCAGCCTCTCGTTGACCGGCCGGGTCCTGCTGTACCTCGCCGTACCGCTCTCGATCCCGCTCGTCACGGCCGTCATCTACGGTGAGGGCTGGATTCCGTTTCTCGTGACGATCGGTGTGACGACACTCGCCGGCTTCGCCCTCTCCCAACTCGACGACGACCACGATCTGGGCGCTCGCGAAGGGTTCCTGATGGTCGCAGCGACCTGGTTGGCGGTAGCGCTGGTCGGGACGATCCCGTATTTGCTTGCGGACCATGGCACGGCGTCGACGCTTAGCTGGCCCAACGTCCCCAACGCGCTCTTCGAATCGATGAGCGGCTTCACGACCACGGGGGCGACGGTGATGGGACAGATCGGCGTCGAGCACCACTCTCACGCCCTCTTGTTGTGGCGACAGCTGACCCAGTGGCTGGGCGGCATGGGGATCGTCGTCCTCGCGGTAGCGATCCTGCCCGAACTCTCGGTCGGTGGTGCCCAGTTGATGGACGCCGAAGCGCCCGGTCCCGGCATCGAGAAACTCACGCCCCGGATCGCCGAGACGGCCCGGGTGCTGTGGATCGCGTACTTCGCCTTCACTGTCCTCGAAATTTTCCTGTTGTACGGGCTGCAACTGACTGGCCTCGCCCAGGAGATGACGCTGTTCAACGCGATCTCTCACGGCCTGACGACACTGCCGACCGGCGGGTTCTCCCCTGAGGCGTACTCGATCCAGGCGTTCTCGGCGGCTGTCCAGTGGGTCATCATCCCCTTCATGGTCGTCGCGGGGACCAACTTCGCGCTGTTCTGGGGCCTGGTTCGCGGGGAACCACTCTCGTTGCTGGAAGACGAGGAGTTCCGCTTCTACACCGGCGTGATGGCCACCCTGACTGCCGTGCTGACGGTCGTCCTCTTCGTGGGGCCGAGTCTGCCGGGTACCACCGGGCTGGCTGGGATCGAAGAATCGCTCCGGCACGGCCTCTTCCAGGTGGTTTCGATCGTCACGACGACGGGGTACGCGAGCTTCGACTTCAACAACTGGACGACGACCGCCCAGTACCTGCTTCTCTTTGGCATGTTTCTCGGTGGCTCGGCGGGGTCGACCGGCGGTGCGATCAAGATGGTTCGCTGGCTGGTGATCGCCAAGTCGATCAAACGGGAGCTGTTCACGACGGTCCATCCCGAGGCGGTCAGTCCCGTCCGGCTGGGCGGCCGGGCACTCGACGAGTCGGCGGTCCGCGGGATCCACACCTTCACCCTCCTCTATATCGCCTTGTTCTTCCTCGGCGTCGTCGTCCTCATGCTCGATGCCGGACGGGTCGGGATGGAACTGCAAGTGCTGGATGGGTTGAGTGCCATCGCTGCGACGATCGGCAACGTCGGGCCGGGCTTTGGCGTCGTCGGGCCGATGGAGAGCTACCTGCCGTTCCCCTGGACTTCGAAACTGTGGATGGTCTTTCTGATGTGGATCGGCCGCCTGGAAATCTTCCCGGTGCTCGTCCTGCTGACGCGGGCCTACTGGCGGTCCTAAGCGTCGCCGGTAACTAGTCTGCTGGCAGGCAAACCCCTTTTTCGATCCGGCCCCAACAGCGCCACATGTCGACTGCTGTCCTGCTGTTGAACTTCGGTGAACCGGCCACCCCCGAACGCGAGGCCGTCGTCTCGTATCTCGAACGCATCTTCTTCAACAATCGCGAGATCGAGGGCGACACGACCGAGGCCGAGGCCCGCGAGCGCTCGCGTGAACTGGCCGAGCGCCGCGCCGGACCGCTGATCGAGGAGTACGGGGCGATCGGTGGCTCACCGCTGAACGAACAGGCCCGCAACCAGGCCGACGCCCTGCAAGCCCGACTTCAGGAACGCGGCCGCGATGTCGAGACCTACATCGGGATGCAGTTCACCGAGCCGTTCATCGAGGACGCCCTGGACGCGGCCATCGACGACGGCCACGACCGGATCATCGGCCTGCCGATCTATCCGCTCTGTGGCCCCTCGACGACCGTCGACGCACTGGAGGAACTGCGGGCGGCCGCCGACGAGCGCGAATTCGACGGCGATGTGCAGGAACTCTCGGGCTGGCACCGCCACCCCGATTATCCCCGCCTGCGGGTGGACAACATCGCCGACTTCGCCGACGAGCAGGGCGTCGACCTGCACGATCCCGAGACAGCGCTCGTCTTCTCTGCTCACGGGACGCCACAGCACTACCTCGAAGAGGGCAGTCGCTATGACACCTACGTCACCGAGTACGTCGAGACCGTCGCGGGCCTGCTCGGGATCGACGAGTACGAACTCGGCTACCAGAACCACGAGAACCGGGGCATCCCGTGGACCGAACCCGAGATCGAGGAGGTCATCGAGACCGTCGATGCCGAGCGGGTCGTCGTCGAGCCGATCAGCTTCATCCACGAACAGAGCGAGACGCTTTCGGAACTCGATGTCGAACTGAAAGAGGAGGCCGAGGCGGAAGGCCTCGATTTCCACCGCGTCCCGATCCCCCACGACGACGACCGCTTCGTCGGCGTCCTCGAGGATCTGGTCGAACCCTTCATCGCGGATTTTGACCCCGCCGTCTATCAGTTCCGGCAGTGCCAGTGCCGGGATGAACCGGGGACGATGTGTCTGAACGCGCCCATGGAGTAACTAGCGCTCGATCGATTTTGCCGTCTCGACGAAGGCTTCGACGCCCTCGATCGGCGTGTCTTTGTGGACGCCGTGCCCGAGATTGAGAATGTGACCACGAGCGCCGGCGGCCTCGATTACGTCTCGCGTGCGTTGTCGGACCGTCGCCGGATCGGCAAAGAGGACCGATGGATCGAGATTCCCCTGGACGGCTCGATCGCCCAATTGCTCGCGGGCCGCGTCCATCTCGACGGTCCAGTCCAGACCGACGACGTCAGCACCGGTGGCCGCCAGTTGGTCGAGTCGGCCGCTCATGTTCCGGACGAAGACGATCGTTGGAGCGTCGACCGCCGACAGAATCTCGCGGTGGAGGGGCTGGATGAATTCCTGGTAGTCTGTGGGCGGGAGCACGCTGGCGTACGTGTCGAATAGCTGGACGACGTCCGCGCCGTGCTCGACTTGATAGTTGAGGAATTTCGTGACGGCCTCGGCGAAGATCCCAAGCAGGTCGCCGAATGCGTCTGGATGGCGCGCCCGGAACTGCCGGACGGGGTAGTGATTCCGGGTGGGATGTCCGGCGATGGCGTAGGCGGCAAGCGTGAAGGGGCCGCCAGCGAAGCCGATGACCCCGGTTTCGTCGCCGACTCGCGTTTCGAGGCGGTCGAGCAAGGCCCCGACGTAATCGAGTTCGTCCGGGATGGATGCGTATGCGGGTGGAATATCGGTCGGGCCGGAGACGGGCTCTTCGACGATCGGGCCTTTCCCCGGTTCGATGTGGTAGTCGAACCCGAGCGGTTCGAGGATCGTCAGGATATCCGAGAACATGACCACCCCGTCGGGCCGGTACCGCTCCCAGGGCTGGAGTGTGATCTCGGCCGCGATCTCGGGGGTCGTCACGGCTTCGAGGAAGTCGTACTCCTCGCGGATCTCGCGATACTCGGGGAGGTGGCGACCTGCCTGGCGCATCAGCCAAACTGGTGGCCGCTCCGTGTGCTCGCCGCGGGCAGCCCGTACGAGTAGCTCACTCATCGCCGGGGATTGTGGTCGAACGTGGTTAAGGAATTCCCATGTGACGCTGCTGTGACTGGCCGCCATCTCCTGGAAGCGCGATCGAATTGTTGTAGTCCGAAGATATATAATCATAAAACGTTTAAAATAGGGTGATGGGGAGTTACAATCTCGACGTGCAGACGGCAAAGAATCGGATGACACTCACGTTGGAGGGGCAACTCGATACGTCCGAGGTTGACGCCGTGGTCGATGCGATGGCCGATGGCGCACAGGACCTCGACGATGGGTGGGAATTGATAAACGACATTTCCGGGTTCAAGCCGGCGGCCGCGGCTGCCGAAGCGAGTCTCAAAGACGGGGCCAGGCAGGCGGGCCGACTCGGTATGGATACCGTCGTCCGCGTCACCGGTGAGTCGGTCACGGCTGAATTCCAGTGGGAACGGATCGGCGACGAAGCGTCCTCTGAGGAGGGCTACGACGTTTTCGTGGCCGAATCAGTTGATGACGCCGCGGCAATGTTGGACGACCACCAGTGATCTGGGGCCACCTGATCATACTGAGCGTCAATCGGCAAACGTCACATAGTTAATCACCGGTGGCGAATCCTCCCCTATGAGTCAGCCGAAAATTCTGCTGTTGGGACCGCCAGGCGCGGGGAAAGGCACACAGAGTTCGAATCTCGTCGATGCGTTCGGTGTCGAGCACGTCACAACGGGGGATGCACTCCGATCGAACAAGGACATGGACATCTCGGATCTCGGCCTGGAATACGAGACGCCGGGCGAGTACATGGATCGGGGCGAACTCGTTCCCGACGAAGTGGTCAACGCCATCGTCGAGCAGGCCCTGACCAGCGCGGATGGATTCGTTTTGGACGGCTATCCTCGGAATCTCGACCAGGCCGAAGAACTCGAATCGATGACCGATCTGGACGTCATCGTCTCGCTTTCGGTTTCCGAGGCCGAACTCGTCGATCGACTCACCGGCCGTCGCGTCTGTGAGGAGTGTGGCGAAAATTACCACGTCGAGTTCGACCAGCCAGCCGAGGAGGGCGTCTGTGACGAGTGTGGCAGCGAGTTGATCCAGCGTGAGGACGATCAGGAAGACGCTGTCCGTAATCGCCTCGATGTCTTCGCCCAGAACACCGAACCCGTCATCGAGTACTACGCCGATCGCGACGCGTTTGTCGAGATCGACGGCGAACAGTCCTTGGATGCGGTCTGGGAAGATTTAGAGGCGGCCGTCGAAGACACTGTCTGAGCCTGGGTCGCCGCCAACTTTGCAGCCGGAGCGGCGACGTGTTTCGTTGGGGCGTGGTCGTATGGAAACTACAACGTTGATTTACCTGCGCTCGTTAGAGGGGGTACGATGGCACGGACAGGCAAGAAGATAGACCGTCTCGTCGCCGAGGACGGGAGCATGGAAGGGGCGATCGAGACGGTGCTGTCGACGGCCGACGAACAGGGTACTGTCTCGTGGGGTGACGTCAGCGACGACCTCACGAGCGGCCAGTGGGGCCGACTGATCGAAACTGGCCTGCTGGTCGACGCCGACGGTGACGGGTTCGTCGTCGACGATCCCGAGGGCGTCCAGGAGGCCCTGGAGGTCGCCGAACCCGAAGACGACGAGGAGGGTGGCTGGACGACCTGGGACAAACTCGCCGGCGTCGGCGCGGTATCGCTCATCCTGGGCTACTCGATCCCGTCGATCAAGAACACTGTCGGGACGACGCTCGATACCGTCTTGGGTCCGGTCGAGTCGATGTTGCCCTTCTACATGGTCATTCTCGTCTTGGCGACGCTGACGGGACTCTGGTCGGCCCTCCTCCAGGACAATCTCATGGACATGAGTGGGATGGGTGACCACCAGGAGAAGATGGAACGGCTCAAAGAGCGTCGCAAACAGGCCAAAGAAGAAGGAAACGACGAGGAACTCGATCGTATCCAGCAGGAACAGATGGAGATGATGAGCGACCAGATGGGCATGTTCAAACAGCAGATCCGCCCGATGGTCTGGATCATGCTGTTGACGATCCCGGTGTTCCTGTGGCTGTACTGGCGGACTGGGAATCTGGATCTGGACGGCGTGGCGATCGTCATGCCGTTGTTCGGCGAGGTCGCCAACTGGAATGCTGGGACGCTCGGTCCCTGGCCAGCCTGGCTGTTCTGGTATTTCATCTGTTCGCTATCCTTCAGCCAGATCGTCCGCAAGGCCCTGAACGTCCAGACGACGCCAACCTGAACCGCGAGACACACTGCTTTTTACCGCGCCGTTCGCAGGTGGCATATGTTGATCACCGTCTCCGGCCCCGCCGGCAGCGGCAAGAGTACGCTCGCGGAGAGTCTCGCCGACGCGTTAGACTACGATCACGTCAGCGGCGGCGACATCTTCCGATCGCTGGCCGAGGAACGGGGGATGACGCCACTCGAACTGAACAAGCAGGCCGAAGACGACGAGGCAATCGACCTGGACCTGGATCGACGCCTCCGGACGACGGCCCAGGATCGTGACGATCTCGTGTTAGAATCTCGGCTGGCCGGCTGGATGGCCGGTGATCACGCGGACCTGAAGCTTTGGCTGGATGCCCCGCTCACCATCCGAGCTGATCGAATCTCTCAGCGGGAGAACAAACCGATCGAACAGGCCAAAACCGAGACCAAGGAGCGTGGCCAGAGCGAAGCCCAGCGATATCAGGACTACTACGGTATCGATATCGACGATCTGTCGATCTACGACCTGGCGATCAACACTGCTCGCTGGAGTCCCCAGGGCGTGTTGAGCGTCGTCCTGCACGCCGTCGAGTCCTACGAGGCAAACGGCGACGAAGGCAAAGCTCCCATCGACGACATCGACTACGACTTCTAATGACACTCCGTGGCCCGCCTGAAGAACGCTCGCCCGCCGCATTGCTCCAGTTTGGGGTGGTCAACCTCGATAAGCCACCCGGCCCCTCCGCCCACCAGGTCGCCGCCTGGATGCGCGACCTGGCCGACGTCGAGCGGGCGGCCCACGCCGGCACGCTCGACCCGAAGGTGACCGGCTGCCTGCCGATGTTGGTGGGTGACGCGACGCGCATCGCACAGGTTTTCGACGATAGCGTCAAGGAATACGTCGCCGTCCTGGAACTACACGATCGCGTGCAGGCAGCCGATCTGGCGCGGGTCGCCACCGAATTCGAGGGCGAGATCTACCAGAAACCACCCAAGAAAAGCGCCGTCGTCCGCCGCCTCCGCAGCCGGGAAATTTTGGACCTGGACGTGCTGGAACAGCAAGACCGACAGGCCCTCCTTCGTGTGCGCTGTGCGAGTGGCACCTACATTCGGAAACTGTGTCACGATATCGGCCTCGCCCTGGGGACTGGCGCGCACATGGACGATCTCCGCCGGGTCGGGACCGAGCCCTTCGACGACAGCGAATTGGTGACACTGCACGACGTCACCGACGCGCTTTCGTGGTGGCGGGACAACGGCGATCCCGAACCACTGCGAGACGTTGTGCAGCCAGCCGAACGGGCGCTGGTCGATCTCCCCGCGGTGACGATCGCCGAGAGCGCCGCAGCGTCGGTCGCGGAAGGGGCACCTGTCTACGCCCCGGGCGTGATCGACGCCGACGATGGGCTCGATCCCGCCGCTGAACCGCTCGTGGCCTGCTACACCCCAAACGGGGCTGCGGTCTGTCTCGGACGGCTCGTGGGGGAGCCAACAGCCAATGCGGGGCCGGTCGTGGACCTCGAACGCGTGCTGGTATAACGGACGAAACGAAGGCCTTAACTACGACTCTCTCGATCTTCGAATCGCGGGACCGTAGGGTAGCGGTATCCTCGGCGCATGGGGTGCGTCGGACCCGAGTTCGAATCTCGGCGGCCCCATCCATTTGCTGCGAACAAGTACGTGAGCAGCAATTGCTGGATCCGACGAGATTCGAGCCTGGAAGTCGCAGCCCGCGAATCGTCGTGAGGTCGAACGAAGTGAGACCGAGCGACGAGCGCAGGACCGTCTTCCTTCGTTCGAATCTCGGCGTTCTCAGTTTTCGCTCCGAGCGAGCACGGCGAGCGACGGACGAAAACTGAGTGCTCGACAACGAGCGAAGCGAGTCAAGGCTCGGTAGAGCTTGCTCTACCGGTGGACCAAAAACATCTGCTCGCGGGCCGTTGGCCCGCTCGCAGGGAAACGCGCTCGCTTCGCTCGGCGTATGCTTACCGCCAGTGAGACAAGATTCGATACGTCGGATAACGGCAGACAGGAGAGCACGCGGACAAGCTACGACGTGGCTGCTGGCACTGTGTTGGGCAACGAATCGGCACTTCCGGTCGTCTTCGGCAGTGACAGGCCACTCGGCCGGGTCCAAGAGCGTTCCCTGGCGAGTCTCTTCGTTGGGGCCCGATCTGTCGTGACTGCAGCTAGTGACTACATTTTTGATAATCGGCGTGATAGCTGAACCTTGATGCGAACGAACCGAGTGGCGTCGGTCATCGCACTCGCTGGTGCCGGACTCGTCAGCTTTGCCGTGGTGCACTTTCTCACCCACGAGATATACACTGTGACCACCTGGCATATACTGAGTAATTTAGTCGTTGCTGGCGGTGCTGGCATCGGGCTGCTCTATGTCGCCTACTGGCTCTCGGATCAGTCATTTTCTACTGCCCGAAACGAGCGGATTCTCGCGTGGACGGGACTGGGGGCTGGCGTACTGCTGGCGATCTTTCTTCTCGTGCAACCGATGGCCCAGGAGACCGTCACCGACGAGGAGTTGGTTCACATCGTCCAGGTGTCCCTCGGTGTCGGGGGCTTGCTCGGGGCGGCTATCGGTTCCTTCGAGGCTCGCGCACTCTCCCGTGCCGAGGAGGTGACCCGCGTCGAATCCCGGCTTGCCGCACTCGAAGACGAGCGCGAGCGCTGGGCCGAACTCAACACCGTCTTTGGCCACTACGTCAACAATTCGGTGACGGTCATCGACTTCTGTCTGGCGGATCTCCGAGAACGCGTCACCGACGAGACGTCGCGCGAGCACGTCGAGAAGATCGCCGACCGCGTCGAGACCATCGCGACGGTCGCCGAACACGTCGATCGTCTCGGCCCAGCCCCCGAGTTCGACAGCGTCTCACCAGCCACTGAGCTGGCCAGCGTGAGCGAGCAGGCGAGCCACCTCGCCGAGATCGACGCGGACCTGTCGATGGAGATCCCCGAGGACGGACCGACGGTCGTGGGCGGTGCCTCGGTCGCCCAGGATCTCGCGTTGCTGTTGGAAGCCCTGGCCGAGATTGCAGCGCCAGATGGGCGCATCGAGTGTGCCTTCGAGGCCCAAAACGGGGCCGTTCTGGCCCGCTTTACTGCCAGGCCGGCGACCCTCCCGGCAGGTATCGAGGATGCGTTGTTCGAACCAGTCACGCGACAGAGTGGCCTCAAACTCTACTTTGCGGAGCGATCGATCGATTCCTATGGGGCTCTCAGCCTGGCTCGAAGCGACGATGATGCCGTCGCCTTCGAGATCCGATTCGAGTCGGCGTCGGACCACTGATCGCGTTCACATGTACGACCGGCGCCCTCCCGGTCACCCCGATTTGGCGAGTCCTCGTCGGTCGAGCACCATCGTCCCGCCCATGTACAAGACGCTGAGTGTCAGACCCCACACCAGATGGCTAAGCAGACCCCAGGGTGAGAGACTCGGGACGACCGCTGGAATCCCGACGAGTTCGAGCCAGAGTGGCATGACGATCCCCGAGGCAACCAGCCACAGGGTAAATGCCCAGCCCAATCCGGTCGCCAGACACCATCGCCAGTCCTCGGCGTACCCCTCCGGCACCGTCGCGAGTATTCCAGCGAACACGAGGCCGAAGACGACGCTGTGGAACTCGTGGGTAACCCACCCGACGAGTGCGTTCGTGTTGCCGTACAGCGCGCCGATGATCGGCACGACACCGGATGTCGCCTGTCCGACCAGTCCCATGGCGATCCCGGCGAGGATGGCCGCCCCCACTGCGATCCCCAGATCGGTCGTCGGGACGCCGTAGGCCCGGACATCGGTCCCACTTGCCTGGCCGGGACGCGTGTCGGTGTCGGCTCGCGGCGCTTCTACTTCGACGGTCGTCTCGCCGTTGGTCTCGGCACACGTGATGTTCCCGTCCAGGGTGTCGGTCACCAGCCGCACCACGTTGAGACCGAACCCGACCGACGGGTCGTCGTACTCGCCACTGGCACCACCTTCGAGAATGCGTCGTTGGGCCGGGGACAGTCCCTCGCCGTCGTCGGTGACTCGAAGTCGAGCGGTCCGAGCAGTCGATTCGACGGCGATCCTCACACGTGTCGTGGCCTCGTCGTCGGCTGCCCGCGCGAGTACGTGCTCGATCGCGCGTTCGAGCATCACGTTGCCCCAGACAGCGATCTCACCGTCAGGTCTGTCGGTCACCTCGATCTCGACGTCGGGATACTCCGCCTCGACGGATGCGATCGCTTCCTCCAGGGCCTGGGTGAGATCGATCGCATCGAGGTGTTTCTGGGCGTCGGCCGTCGATCGTGCGAGGTACTTGACGTCCTCGACGGTCCGCTGAATGGTGTCGGCCTGATCGCGGACGGTGCTGGCGACCTGTTGGTACAGTTGCGGATCGTCGCGATCGGCAACGACGCTCATCTGGCCGTCGATCGCCAGGACGGCGTTGAGCACCCGATCGCGCAGGCTCCGGTTGAGTACCGCCAGCCGGTCTGTCTGCTGGCGAAGGGCAATTCGTTGTTTGCGGTTCTCGGCCGCGTACAGGCCCGTCAGCGCGCCACCGATGGCCCCGCCGATGAGGAAATTCGACAGGTACGCTCCGGGGGTAACGCCCCCCATCTGGCCCATCTGATCGATCCCAGCGCCGACGATTGTCAGGACGACGAGTACGAGCATCGCGCCGGCACCGACGACCGTCCAGACCGCCGTCGTCCGGGCGTACTCGCGACCGACGGAGCCGATCGCGAGGGCGATTCCGAACGCCGACAGGCCGAGCCCGAGCGTCAACGGGAGTAGTCCCGCGACCACGAACCGCAGCGGGTCACCGTCGAGAGTCAATGTGACGGTGAAGCGAGTCAACGTGAACCCCAGCAGTGAGATGACCAAGCCACCGACGGACACGCGCCGGACGAGCGCGGAGACGGCGTGGTCCCGGTCCATTACGTCTCCCACGACCACCCCAGACATAACAGTTTGGCCACTGCCTGCCTCTGCGGTCGTCCCCGAGTAGTTCGGCTCGTTCCGATTGTGTATCGACTATCATCGAAGTTATCACGGTCCGGGAAGAGGGCTCACAGTGAAGTACAGTCGAACCCTGTGTTCTCGTATGAGATCCGACCGTCCCGGTGCTGTGGCGAGCAATCGGGCCACGCGCGTGTCCCGACGCGTGACAGCCCCCGGACCCCGGCCGGATCGTCCGGTTCCGACGGAACAATGCCGTGAGGGCGAGACAACAGAGCAAGGTGATAGTACATGTGTCTAGGCATCCCTGGAGAGATCGTCGAAATAAACGGAAACGAAGCGCGCGCCGAGTTCTGGGACGTCGAGAAGACGGTCCGGATCGACGTCGTCGATGAGGACGTCGCGGTGGGTGATCACATCCTCAATCACGCTGGCTTCGCCATCCGGAAGATCCCCGAAGAGGAAGTCGAGGAGACGATGGAGATCTACGAATCGTTCCTCGAAGGCGACGAAGACGAAGCCTTAGAAGAGATCGGCGCCAGCGACGGCCAACAGCTCGGGATCGAGGGTCGATAGATGGCGAGCACAGCCGACGATGGGGACGGGGAACTCCAGTTTCGCGACCCCGAGAAGGCAGAACAGCTGACCGAGGAACTCGAGTCACTGATGGACGACATCGGCGAGCCGGTCAACGTGATGCACGTCTGTGGCTCTCACGAACAGGCCATCGCGAAGTTCGGCCTGCGGTCGATCCTCCCCGACGATTTGACAGTGCGGATGGGGCCGGGCTGTCCGGTCTGTGTGACCAACATGCCCGAAGTCGACGAGGCCGTCGCTCTGGCCGAAGAGGGGAAGATCGTCGCCACCTACGGCGACATGTTCCGCGTGCCCGGCACGGAGAAGAGCCTCGCCGACGCCAAAGACGAAGGCGCAGACGTTCGGGTGGTTTACAGCGCCAGCGAGGCCGCCGAGATCGCCGCCGAGGAACCCGATCGCGAGGTCATCTTCTTCGCGACGGGCTTCGAGACGACTGCCGCCCCGACGGCGGCCGTTCTCACGGCCGATCCCCCCGAGAATTTCTCGGTGCTTTCGGCCCACAAGTACGTCCCGCCGGCAATGGAGATCGTCGCGGAAATGCCCGACACGGACGTCGATGGCTTCCTCGCGGCGGGCCACGCCGCCGTCATCACGGGCTATGGACTGTTCGAGGATTTCGTTTCCGAGTACGACACGCCGGCTGTCGTCGGCGGGTTCGAACCGATCGATATCCTGTTTGCACTCGCGCGCTTGCTCGAGTTCATCCGGGACGACGAAGCCGGTCTCGCAAACGCCTACCAGCGGTGTGTCACCGAGGACGGTAACGTCCCAGCCAAGGAGGCGATGTGGGAGGTCTTCGACACTACCAGCGGCGAGTGGCGTGGGATCGCCGAGATCCCCGACGCGAATCTCGTCATCAGCGACGACTACGCTCACTACGACGCCCGCGAACGCTTCGACATCGACGTCGATGCGGGTGCGTCCGATCCGCTGACCGAGGACTGCATTTGTGGGGATATCATGGCCGGGAAGGCCGATCCCGACGAGTGTGAGTTGTTCGGCGAGGAGTGTACACCCCAGGATCCCGTCGGGGCCTGTATGGTCTCCAGTGAGGGGACTTGCAAGATCTGGCTCGAATACGGCGGGCAACCGGATCTGTGAGGGACTCAGATGAGCAATAGCGACGACGACCGAACGGCCGACGAATCGAGCGGTGACGGCTACACGGGCGACGACGTGATCACTCACGCCCACGGGGCGGGCGGTGGGCAGATGACCGACTTGATCGAAGACATGGCCGTGTCCCGCTTTGCCGACAGCGAGGCAGATGTGGGGCTGGCAGCCTTAGACGACGGATCGGTCCAACCGATCGACGACGACCATTCGGTTGTCGTCACGACCGACAGCCACGTCGTCACGCCGCTGTTCTTCCGCGGCGGTGACATCGGCCGGCTGGCGATTTCGGGGACGGTCAACGACCTGGCGATGATGGGTGCGACCGACCCTCTGGCGCTGACGAGTTCGTTGATCATCGAGGCTGGCACGCCACAGTCGACCGTCGAGCGCGTCACCGAGTCGATGCGCGAGACCTGCGCGGAGGCCGGCGCGACCGTGACGACCGGCGATACGAAGGTGATGGGCAGCGACGAGATCGACACGCTCGCGATCAATACGACAGGCGTCGCCGTCGTCCCGACGGGGGGCCACGTCCCCGACGCTGGTCTCTCGGTCGGCGATAAACTCATCGTCTCGGGCACCATCGGCGATCACGGCATCTCCTTGCTGTCCGAACGCGAGGGCTTTGATTTCGGTGGCGGTCTCGCCAGCGACGTCCAGCCGGTCAACGATCTCGTCCGTGCTGCCATGGACGCCGGCGAGGTGACGGCGATGAAAGACCCGACGCGGGGTGGCCTCGCGACGGTGTTGAACGAGATGGCGGACAAGGCCGGTGTCGGGATCGATCTCGACGAGCCAGCAATCCCGGTTTCGGGACCTGTCTCCTCGGCGGGCGAGGTGCTCGGCATCGAGCCCTTCGACGTGGCCTGTGAGGGTGTCGTCGCCATGGGTGTCGCCAGTGACGATGCCGAAGCTGTTCTCGAAGCACTTCGGGACAACCCCAAAGGCGAAGACGCTGCGATCGTGGGCGAGGTCGTCGAGGAGCACACCGGCCAGGTCGTCCTCGATACTGGCTTTGGCCGCCGCTATCTGACGCCCCCGGAGGGTGAACAACTCCCACGGATCTGCTGACATGCACGAGTTCTCTATCGCGACGCAAGTACTCGATGCGGCCCGGGAAGCCGCGGCCGACCACGGCGCGGAGACGTTCGAGGGAATTACGGTCTCGGTCGGCGAGGCCAGCCACGTCAATCCGGACCAACTGGGGACGTGTCTCGACGCGGCGGCCGATTCGACGGTCGGCGAGGCCGATCTCGACATCGAGATCGAAACGGTGGCTCCCCACGCCGAATGTGACTGTGGCTGGAGTGGCGAACCGGAGACGGTCGACCGAGCGCTGGCCTACGCGCCCGATCTCACCTGTCCCGAGTGCGACCAGCGAATCGAACTCGCCGCCGGCAACGAGTGTAAACTAATGAGCGTCACGATTCCAGACACTGAACCGACAGCCGATCCCCCCGGTTCAAACGCGAGTAACTGAGTATGTATCACGAACGACGACAACCGTTCACCGACACGAATCCGATCGACCGACTGCTCGACCAACTGCTTGGCGACGCCGAGACACCTGGCCCCTGCAGGCCCATCGGATGGGTCATGGCGAAGGCGACCACGAACACGGCAACGGGGATGCAGAGGCCGACATCCTCGCCCAGTTTGAACAGCAGGCCGACGACCTCCACGATCGTGTCGTTCACGAGCACGGTATCTTCGTCGCGGAGTTTCTGGGTGCGACCGGCAGTGGCAAGACCCGACTCATCGAGCGCCTGATCGAGCGAGCGCCCGAGGACGAGGAAATCGGTGTGATCGTCGGCGACGTCGCCGGCGAGGACGATGCCACGCGCTTTCGGGAACTGGGCGTCTCTGTCGCAAACGTCAATACAGGCAAGGAGTGTCACCTCGATCCCTCGCTGGTCGAGGGCGCACTGGAAGACCTCGATCTCGATGCACTCGATACGCTGTATATCGAGAACGTCGGGAACATGGTCTGTCCGGCCGATTTCCCGCTGGGGGCGCAGGCTCGCGTGCTGGTGGTCTCAGCCACGGAAGGCGACGACGTGGTGCGGAAACATCCCCTCCTGTTCCAGGCCTGTGACGGTGCCGTAATCAACAAGGTCGACATCGCCGAGGCGGTCAACGCCGATCTGGGTCTGATGGAATCGGACGTCAACGAGATTGCGCCCGACATGCCGACCTTCCAGACGAGTGCCGAACACGGCGACGGCCTGGACGAACTGGCGACATTCCTCGACGAGCGTGGGCACGTCCACGACCACGATCACGAGGCCTACGTCGGTGAGACGGTTCACGGTCACACTCACGACCACGAGTAACCCGTCTACTGTAGCCCGACGATGACTATCGACTCCGCTTTCTGTTTCGCTCCGAACGATAGTGGCTACTCGGACGCCGTCGATCGGCGGCTACCGAGTGGCCCGACTTTCAGACCAAGCGCCACGATAGTCAGCACGACGGCCAGTCCGATCTGGAGTAGCATCGCAGTCCCGATCGAGGTCGCATCAGCGACGATCCCGACCGTCGCGGGCGCGATGAAAAAGCCCGTCTGGGCCGCGACGTTGGCCACGACGTTGATCGGGCCAGTAAAGGACGGACGAGACTCGATCCCCATCGAGATGAGCGTCGGGAACAGTCCGGAGACGAAAAAGCCGATCACGAACACGAGCCCTAATACGACGAGACCCTCCGCGAGTACGAGCATGGCGTACAGCGAGCCGACGAGGATGACCCCAACAGCGACCACCAGATCAGTGAATCGATAGCGTTCGGCCAGCCGACTGAACGCAAAGCGGCCGGGGACGTAGGCTGCCAGGTAGATCGAGAGTGTCAGGTTCGCAACGTCCCGGGAGAACAATTCAGTGGCGTAATACGGCAACCACTGGAAGAAGACGCTCTCGATGCTCCCGACGAACAGCAAGGCCAGGGCCATCCCGTAGATGCCGGGTTCGCCCAGCAAGTCCCGAACGTCGGCCAGCGAGAGGGACTGTTCGTTAGCCAGCGTTGCCGGCCGATCGAGTCCCCAGAGAATGACGAAGATCGGGACGAGTGGCAACGCGAGCACCAGGTACGTCAACTGCCACCCGGAGAGCCACAGCGCCGCCGTGACGAGCAGCGGTCCCGCCGTCGCGCCGATCGCCCACGCCATCGTGTGGAGACTGAAGATGCGAGCGCGCCTTTCGGGATAGAGATGACTCAGTACCGTCCGATCGAGTGACCGGAAGATCCCCGTCCCGAAACCTCGGAGGCCGATGAACGCGAGCAACAGCAGAAACGTCGGTGAGGCACCGATCAACAACGCTGCGGCGGCCGTCACTGCGATGCCGGCCAACAGGGCTCGCTTGATGTCGATCCGGCCACTGGCCGACCCGAAGACGACCATCGCAGCGACGAACCCGACAGTCCCCACGGGCGTGATTAACCCTAGGAACGTCTCGCTTGTCGTGAACGTCTCCTTCCACGTCGGCACTAGCGCCCCACGGGCCTGGATGAGGGCTCCGTCGAGCGTGACGAACGCGAACAATGCCAAAATCCAATATTTCTTATTGTTCTCTTTTTCATTGTTTGGTTCGAATTGGTTTCATCGGTTAAACGAACTGTATTGCCAGCCTTTGGAAGTTACTCCGCAAGCCGGCAATTTTCAGCGTGAAATCAGCCATCCTCGACCGGTCCGAGGCGAAGTCCAATCAAGACGATCGCAAGGAGGCCGGCGAGTCCAATCTGGACCAGCATCGCTTGCTGGATCGTCGAGCCTTCCGCGAGGAAGCCGATTGCCGCCGGAACCGTGAAGAACCCGACCTGGGTGGCGACGTTCGCGATCGCATTTACTGGGCCGGTATAGGCGGGATTCGACTCGATGCCCAGTGAAATCAGCGTCGGGTACAGTCCCGAGACCAGAAAGCCGATCGCGAAGATGAGCACGAGCAACTCCGGGCCGTCAGCCAGGACGAACGCCGCGTATAGCAACCCGGTCAACACCACAGTGACACCGACCAATAGATCCGTAAACCGGTAGCGTTCGCCCAGGCGACTGAACGCCAATCGGCCCGGAATATAGGAGACCAGATAGATCGATAGCGTGATGCTTGCGACCCCATCGGAGAACATCTCCCCGGCATAAGAGGGCAACCAGGTGAAAAAGGCACTCTCGATTCCGCCGACCAGGACGATCGCCGCGACCATTCCGTAGACGCTCGGATGGGCAAGCACCGAGCGCATGTCCGACAGCGCGAAGGACTTCTCGTTGACCGTTCCCGCCGGCGGTTCCAGCCGCCAGACTACGACGAGTACCGGCACGGTAAGAGCGGCGAGCACGAAGTACGTAAGTCGCCAGGAAAACTGCAACAGGACGGCCGTGACGAGCAACGGCCCGGTCGTTGCCCCGACCGCCCACGCCATCTCCTGGAGGGTGAAGATTCGGGCCCTGGAGTCGGGAAAGAGGTGACTGAGCGTCGGCCGATCCAGTGCTCTGAAGATCCCGATGCCGAAGCTCCGGACGCCGACCATGGCCAGCAACACGGTGAACGTCGGGGCAAGACCGATCAACACCAGGGCAATCGCCGTCAGGATACCACCGCCGAGCAGAAACTGCCGGAGATCGACCCGACCGCTGGCGGGGCCGAGCCACACCATCGCGGCGACGAACCCGACGGTCCCCACCGGTGTGACCAGGCCCAGCTGGCCCTTGCTCACGCCGAAGTACCCTTCGAATGTGGGGATGAGTGCCCCGCGGGCCTGGATCATCGCGCCCCCGAGGCCGACGAAGGCGAAAATCGCGACGAGCCAATATTTTCGATTATCTATTTCATCCACTCTACATCTAATTGTGGGCTCGTGGAGTTAAACGTACTGAACTATCGTCAGGACCGGCCGTGGGGTGTCACGCTTTGGGGGCGAAGACGTTGGTCGGCACATTCAACAGGCCGGACCGCCCTCTACGAGCCAATGACCGATCGAAGCCGAGCGACCGTTTCAGTGACTGGCGTCGTCCAGGGGGTCGGCTTTCGGCCCTTCGTCTACCGGACGGCAACTGATGCGGGTCTCGCCGGTCGGGTGAAAAACACCGGCGACGGCCGGGTCGATATCGTCCTCGAAGGCTCGGCCGCTGCCATCGAGTCGTTCCTCACGACGCTCCGGCAGGATCCGCCACCGCTGGCCCGGGTCGAGACTATCACTGTCGAGCGTGACGATCCAACGGGTCTTGAAGGCTTCGAGATCGTCACCTCGACGGATTCGACGGGCGGCTCGGGCACGATTCCGCCGGACACGGCGATGTGTGACGCCTGCCTCGATGACCTCCGGGATCCGGACTCGCGATTTCACGACTACTGGGCGACGGCCTGTGTCGACTGTGGGCCGCGATATACGGTCATTCGCGAACTGCCCTACGATCGCCCGCGGACCTCGATGGACGCGTTCCCGTTGTGTGGCGACTGTCGCGACGACTACGAGGACCCCAGCGACCGCCGGTATCACGCCCAGACGATCGCCTGTCCCGCGTGTGGTCCGTCGCTGTCGCTGCTTGCCGACGATGGGACCCGATTGGCAGCCGGCGAGGATGCGATCGCCCGAGCCGGCGAGGCACTCCGTGACGGCGATCTGGTCGCG
Source organism: Halorhabdus sp. CBA1104 (assembly GCF_009690625.1). NCBI lineage: Archaea > Methanobacteriati > Methanobacteriota > Halobacteria > Halobacteriales > Haloarculaceae > Halorhabdus > Halorhabdus sp. CBA1104. Next base: position 219,296 of record NZ_CP033878.1, read on the forward strand.
ATCAAGGGGATCGGCGGCACGCATCTGGTCTGTGACGCGAGTGATCCCGCCGTCGTCGCGGACCTCCGTGAGCGGACGGGTCGCCCCGAGAAGCCGTTTGCGCTGATGGCTCCCGATCTGGAGACGATTGACACGTTCGCTCGCGTCTCGGGGGCCGAACGCGAGGCTCTGCGGGATACTCGGCGGCCGATCTTGCTGCTCGACGGCGTGGCCGACGGGCGGCCCGACTGGTTCGCTGCGGTCTCGCCCGGGCTGCACACCGTTGGCGTGATGTTGCCCTACGCTGGGCTCCACCACCGACTCTTCGATCACGTTGCGGGACCTCTCGTGATGACTAGCGCCAACATGCCCGGTGTCCCAATGGCAACCGACCGGGAATCGATCCTGGCCGATCTGGCGGGAGTGATCGACGCTACCCTGGTCCACGACCGGGAGATCGTGATGCGGTGTGACGACAGTGTTGCTCGCTTCTCGGGCGGACAACGCCGCTTCGTCCGTCGGTCCCGCGGGTGGGTCCCGGAGTCGCTCCCCCTCCCTGCCGATACTGACCGTGACGTCCTCGCCCTCGGAGCCGAATTCGACGCGACCGTCGCCCTGACCCAGGGCGGCGACGTGATCCCCTCCCAGTACGTCGGCGACGTCGACAACCCCGAGACGGTCGAGTACCTCCGGGAAACGGTCGCTCATCTCCGGGACCTGCTCGGCACCGATCCCGACGTCGTGGCCTGTGACGCCCACCCGGACTTTCTGACGACAAGGGAAGCCAAGGCCTACGTCGACGACGAGGGCCTCGCGGGGCCGATTCGCGTCCAGCACCACCACGCCCACGCCGCCTCGCTGCTGGCCGAACACGAACGCGACCGGGCGGTCGTGATCGCCGCCGACGGGACGGGCTACGGACTGGATGGCTCGATCTGGGGCGGGGAAGTACTCGACGCAACGCTCACAGACTACGAGCGTGCTGGTGGTCTCTCGACGTTCGAGCTCCCCGGCGGGACGGCCGCGATCGAGCGCCCGGCACGCATCTTGGCGAGTCTCCTTGAGGACGACGAGCGGATCGACGAACTGCTGGTCGAACGGGATGGCGTCGATAGCGAGCGCGACGCCACGACGGTTCGCCAGCAACTCGAGCAGGGTATCAACACGCCCACGACGAGCAGTGCGGGCCGATTGCTGGATGCGGTGAGTGCGCTCCTGGGCGTTTGTACCGAACGCTCCTACGAGGGCCAACCGGCGATGAAACTCGAAGCGACTGGGGTCGAGGGAGACGTGCTCGACTACGATATTCCATACGTGAGTCGGGACGGCGACCGAGTACTGGATAGCAGTCAACTCCTCTGTGATCTGGCTGCGATGACTGGCGATCACGCTACGGCGGATCTGGCCGCGACAGCCCAGTGGGCGCTGGCCCAGGGGCTGGCCGATGTGGCTGTCGAGGTTGCCGAGTCACGGGGCGTCGAGACGGTTGGGTTCACTGGCGGCGTGGCGTACAACGACGCGATCACCCGAGCGGTACGGGATCGAGTCCGAGAAGCCGGCCTGGAATGGCTCGGCCACGATCGCGTACCGCCGGGGGACGGCGGGATCGCCTACGGACAGGTTGTGGTAGCAGCCACCCGGGACGGTACACAGTGACCCTCAGCGATCGACTTCGCCCATGATCGTATCGAGGCTCCCAAGCGTGGCGATGAAGTCGGCGAGGTATTCGCCTTCGGCCATCTCCGGGATGGCCTGCAGATTCGAGAAGGAGGGGCCGCGGATCTTGAACCGCGCTGGTTTGTCCGTGCCGTCGCTCCGGATGTAGATTCCGAGTTCGCCTTTGGCCGCTTCGACCGCCTGGTAGGTCTCGGTGTCGGGGTCGGGCCGTAGGGTACGGGGGACGTTCGACTGGATCTGCCGGTCATCTTCGGGCCAGTCTGCGAGGATATCGACACACTGCTCGACGATTTTCGCGGACTCCTCGATCTCGCGCATACGAACCAGCAGCCGGGCGTAGTTGTCACAGCCGTCCTCGATGACGACTGACCAGTCGAGCTCGTCGTAGTAGCCGTATGGATCGTCGCGCCGGAGGTCGTAGTCGATGCCCGACCCGCGGGCGACTGGCCCAGTGACGCCGTAGGATTTGGCCACGTCGGGATCGAGGTGGCCGGTGTCCAGCGTCCGAAGTTGCAGGATCTCGTTGGCGCTGAGCAGGTCGTGATACTCGGCCAGCCGGTCGGGCAAGAAATCGAGGAACTCCCGGACCTTTTCGAGGAACGCTTCGCGTGGCTGGGGCAGATCCCACGCGACCCCGCCCAACCGGAAGTAGTTGAACATGAGCCGCTGGCCGGTCAGGTCTTCGAGTAGGCTCTGGACTCGCTCCCGATCCTGAATCGCGTACATGAACGTCGCGGTGAAGTCCCCGACCACGTCCAGGGCATAGGCCCCGACAGCGAGGAAGTGACTGAGCATTCGCGAGAGTTCCCCGCTCATCGTCCGAACGACCTGGGCGTACTCCGGAACCTCGATGTCCGCCAGGTCCTCGGCGGCACGGGCGTAGGCCCACTCGTTGAGCAATCCGCCGCCGCCCCAGTCCCAGCGATCGGGGTAGGGCATGATCTGATGGCGGTAGGTGCCTTGCTCGCACATCTGCTCCTCACAGCGATGGATGTAGCCGATATCCGGCTCGGCGTCGACGACCTGCTCACCGTCCAAGGTAACCTGAACGTGGAGGACGCCGTGGGTCGCCGGGTGGTGGGGCCCGATGTTGAGCAACATCGTGTCGCTGCTTCGCTCGTGATCGTTCTGGATCGGATTGACGTTCTCCCGATAGGTGACGACCTGAGATTGCGTCTGGTCGTAGTCGTCTCTGAGTGGATGGCCCTGCCAGGTGTCGGGCAAGAGGATGCGACGAAGATCGGGATGCTCGTCGTATTCGATCCCCAGGAGGTCGTAGGCCTCTCGCTCGTGCCAGTCGGCCGTCTCGTAGACGGCGGCCGCCGATTCGCTTGCCGGCTCGTCGCTGCTGGTCGGGACGACGACGCTCAGCTCGCGGGTTGGGTCGTCGTAGCTCCGAAGGTGATAGATCGTCTCGAAGCGGTCGGTGTACTCCTGGCCGGTGACGCAGGCACAGTGATCGAAGCCCGCCCGATCACGAAGGGTTTCGAGGATGGCGGCCACGGCGTCGGCCCGGACGACGATCCCGGGGGCGTTGCTGTGGGTCTCGCGGCTGACCACTCCGTCTAGTTCGGCGACGATAGACTCCCAGTCTCCCGATCGCTCGCGACCAGTCCGCGTGACAGCACCCATGCCCTGGGTGAAGTGGACCCTGGCAAAGCTGGTTTTGCCGAATTCACTAGTGCTTTGAAGTGCAGGTGGCAACGATCCCTTGTGAAATCTCTCGCGGTGACGTTCACGGAACCGCCCGACTGGCGGAACCCGATGCACACGTTCATCGCGGAAGCGTCGAGGTTCGAGCAGGCGGAACTGTTGATCTGGAACTTCTCGCGGAGTGAACTTGACGTCCTCCTCTTTCGCGTTGCCGGGCCGATCGAGCCCTACCGGGAGGCGATCGAGGACGCACAGTTCGTCACCGAGTACGATCTGACGCCGATCGACGACGATTCGTTCTACGCGTACGTCGAACACGAAACGCGCGACGTCGATCGACGATTGCGCGATACCTTCGAAGGCAAACACGTCGTGTTGGTCCCGCCAGTGGTCTACGACGCCGACGGCACCACGCGGTTGCGGATCGTGGGCCGAGCCGATGCCCTCGAAGCGGTGGTCGAGACGGTCCCGGACGCGATCGACGTGACGGTCGAGTCGATCGGCGAATATCGTGGGCCATCCCAGGGGATCCTCGATCTCACGGATCGTCAGCGTGAGGTTGCCCGAACAGCTGTCGAGATGGGATATTACGACGTCCCACGAGACGCGTCAGTGGCCGATGTCGCCGCACGACTTGACTGTGCAGCCAGCACTGTCTCGGACCACCTTCGGAAGGCCGAACGCGCGGTGATGGCCGGCGTGTTCGAGTGATCACTCCCGCTTGACGCCCGGGTTCGACACCGCGCCGTTGGCCGCCGAGTCGAAGTCCCGGTGGTATTTCGCCAGTACGCCATTGTCGTAGGTCGGTTCGGGGTCGTCGCGGTCCGCAAGACGGCGCTCGATCTCGTCGTCGCTGAGATCGACATCGAGCGTGCGCTCTGGAATGTCCACCGTCACGGTGTCGCCGTCTTCGAGCGCGCCGATCGGCCCGCCGACGAAACTCTCGGGGGCGACGTGGCCGATCATCGGGCCGCGCGTCCCGCCGGAGAAGCGGCCGTCAGTGAGGAGGGCCACGTCGTCCTCGTGACCCTGGCCGACGACGGCAGCCGTCACACCGAGCATCTCCCGCATTCCCGGTCCGCCCTTCGGTCCCTCGCCGCGAATGACGATTACGTCGCCGGATTCGATGCGGTCCTCCTGGACGTACTCCATGGCGTCCTCCTCGTCCTCGAAGATCCTGGCCGGACCCTGGTGGTAGAACTCGTCGTTGCCCGTTGCCTTCAGCACTGCGCCGTCTGGGGCGAGATTGCCCGTGAGAATCTTGATCGCACCCTCGGGTTCCTTGGGGTCGTCAATCGAGTAGAGGAAGTCGGCGTCGATCTCGCTTTCGGGCGGGAGTCGACCGGCCTCCTCCAGATATTCGATCTCCTCGGCTAGCGTCCGGCCGGTGATCGTCATCGCGTCACCGTGGAGGAGGCCAGCTTCGAGCAGCCGGCGAATTACGACCGGCAAGCCCCCGATCTCGTGGAGGTCGTTCATCACTTTCTCGCCGCCGGGCTGGAGGTCGGCGATTTTGGGCGTCCGTCGGCTGATCTCGTCGAAATCCTCGATATCCAATTCGACGCCCGCTTCGGCGGCCATCGCCAGCAAGTGGAGGACGGCGTTGGTCGACCCGCCGATGGCTGTCTGGAGGGCAATGGCGTTCTCGAAGGACTTCCGCGAGAGGATGTCGGAGGGCCGACGGCGCTCCTCGATGACTTCGACGGCGAGTTCACCCGTCTCGCGGGCGACGTCGTAGCGTGACTCTTCTTCAGCAGGTGGGGACGCACTGCCAAGCGGTGCCAGCCCGATGACCTCCGAGATCGAGGCCATCGTGTTGGCGGTGAACATCCCACCGCAGGCCCCCGCGCCGGGGCAGGCGTTGCGTTCGAGTTCGTCGAGTTCCTCGTCGTCCATGTCGCCGGTCGCGTGGGCACCCACGCCCTCGAAGACCTGGACGATGGTGACGTCCCGGCCGTCGTGCTCGCCGGGCATGATCGATCCGCCATAGAGGAAGACACTCGGCAGATCCGTCCGAATCATCGCCATCATCATCCCCGGCATGTTCTTGTCACAGCCGCCGATCGTGACCAGGCCGTCGACGCGCTCGCCGAAGGAGACGAGTTCGACGGAATCAGCGATGACTTCCCGGGAGATCAGGGAAGCCTTCATCCCCTCGGTGCCCATGGAGATGGCATCGGAAATCGTGATCGTCCCGAATTCGACGGGCATCCCGCCCGCCTCGTCGGTTCCATTCCAGGCCGTCTCGGCCACGTCGTCGAGATGGACGTTACAGGGCGTGATATCGGCAGCGGGGTTGGCGATGCCGACCAGCGGCGAGTCGAAGTCGGCGTCGTCGTAGCCCATCGCGCGGAACATCGCCCGGTGGGGAGCCTTGTCCGGCCCCTCGGTAACGTCTGTGCTCGGAAGGCCCGCGTCTTTGTCGCGGGAGAACCTGTCGTCGTTGGACATGCACAAAGGGAGCCCCGGAGCGAGTAAAAAGGGCCCGGTGGGGCCGATTGTTTCCGAGTCCGAGCGCAGATGGGGTTACGAGCGTCCCGAAATCGGGGAGTGGGTCGGATCAGGACAGCGCAAACGGCTGCCAGCCGCTGGGTTGCTCGGGCAGTCCGCGAACACGCACTTCTCCGTCGATGCCGTCCTCCTCACCCTCGTATTCTCGCACTTCGATCCGGCCGTCGGTAACCTGGCCGAGGGTGTTGACGGTGCGTTCGTCGTGGGTCGTCGGGTCGATCGCGAAGACGCCGAGGCCGCCCGCGCTGTCGATACGCCCCGAGAGGGTCTGGGCGAACCGGAACAGTTTCCGCAGGTCGACGTACATGGCGAGCGACGAGAGGCTGATGAGTCCTGTTCGGACGCGCCCGTCGGCGGCGTCGGCGTACAGCGATTCGTACAGTGCGGAGAACTTCATCCCGATCCCGGTCAGGTCGCTCTGGGTCGAGACGTATTTGAGCGCAGCGTCGGTCTCGTTTGGCTTTGGCTCCTGGCCACTACAGTCGATGATACCCATCAGCGAGGTGTCCAGGGCCGGGTCTGTCCGTCGACACGCCGTGAGGAGCTTCTCGCTGGTCTTGTTCGTCGAGATAAACAGCGACGCCTCGTCGTCCTCGGCCGCCTGCAAGACGAGCGATCTGACGAGTGACTCGGCCGGGCTGAGTGCTGGCCCCGCAACGAGCACCGTCGAGCCCGGGTCGATCGGCTCGATGGGCAACTGCTCGCCGAACCCGTAGCCGTCGGGATCGCCACTCATCGGTCCACCTCCGCGGGATCCTCGGCCGCATCGAGTCGAGCGTGACACTCGATCAGGTCCATCGCTAGGGTTGCCAACTCCGTGAGATACGCCTCGTCGGCCGCGGTGAACGATCGGGGTTCGTCGTCGTAGACACACAGTGGGCCGATGACGAGGCCACGTTTCGTGACGAGATTTGCACCCATGTACGCCCGGATGCCGAGGTCGACCAGCGCGTCCGCTCGGGACTGGAATCGGGGATCTTCGGTCACGTCTTCGACGGTCATCACGCCGTCGTCTTCGAGGATCGTGAACGTACAGATCGAGTCTTCCCGATCCATCCGCTCCCACTCGGCGGCGTCCCCGTAACACGCCAGAAACTCCTGGCTGTGTTCGGTGATGAGGTTGATCGAAGCCTGCTCGACCTCGAAGTGGGTGGCCGCCAGGTCGGTGATTCGATCGAGCGCTTCGATGAGTGCCTCGTTCTCCAGATCGTAGGATCGAAGGGCTGCAAGGCGATCGGCCTCGTTCTGTGGCACAGGATAGGATCCCTGGGGCCTGGATGCGATCGTCGTCCGCACCAGATCCGCCAGGCGCTCGCTCCCAAAGACCGATCCTTTCCCGACGTACTCGGTGATCGTCCCCCGGAGTGCCGTCGTGTCGAGGGTCCCCGGATCGGTTTCGGTATAGAGGACCGTCCCGGCGTCGGGACAGATATCTCCAGCCGCGGTGACGATATCGAAGCCCGTCCCGTCGGGCAGCTCGTACTCGGTGACGATCGCGTCGGTGTCCGTCCCGAGAGCAGCCTCGGCGTCGGCCACCGTCCCGACCCCTTCGATGCCAACTTCGAGGTCGGTCAGTGCCGACCGGAGGGTGTCGACGGTCTCCGCCCGGGCGTCCGTGTCGCCGTCCACACAGAGGATCCGATGTGGCATTGGCTACACTGTCGACGCCGTGGGGCATGTACCTACTGGCCTGGCTATCAGCGGCGAAAACGGAATGGCCCGCTCGTCTCCCGGTCGGACCGCTCGATCGACCTGTCAGTTCGACTCGATCGTCGTTCCCACCTGTGTCTCATCGATGGATGGGTTCCTCCGGGGGATGACGAGCGTGACGACGCTCCCTCGCGGGTCGTTCTCCGCAAAGCGCACTGTCCCGCCGGCCCGCGTACAGATCCGTTTGACGAGCCACAGCCCCATCCCCGCGCTATGACGTAGCGGCTCGACCGGACTGTCGTCGCGGATCACTTGCCGTTCCTCGGCCGGGATGCCGGGGCCACGATCCGCCACCGTGACTTCGACCGTCTCGGGTCCTCTCTCGACGGTGACTGTCACTTTGGGCGTCTCGCTTTCGGTGTGGACGATGGCGTTTTCGATGACTTCCTCGATGGCCTGTTCGATCTCAGCGATCGTCTGGACTGTGACTGACTCCGGTGTCTCGACGGCCACGGTTGCTTCCGGATAGGCCGTTTCGAGAGTGTCCCGGACTGTCTCGACTATCGTCACGAGGTCGATCGACTGTGGCGTCGAGACGGCCCTCAGCAGTTTGATGATCTCCCGTTCTTTCTCGGCCTGTTCGAGAATACGCTCGGCCGCCCGCTCGATCGGTTCGGCCTGTTGTTCGATCGTGTCACCTGCCTCTTTGATCATCGATGCCCGGCCGAGGATCGTGTTCAACTCGTTGCGGATGTTGTGTCGCAACAGCCGATCGAGTGTGGTCAGTTGCTTCTCCCGTTCGACCTGTGCGGTCAGATCCTGGAGCGTGGCGACGACGCCCGCGACGCCTCCCGATGGATCCGCGAGCGGGTGATAGCGGACGTTGAACGTCCGGGTGGGTTTATCCGGGACGTCTCGGGTCGTCCGGTACTGGACCGATTCACCCGCGAACACCCGTTCGACGTACGGGCGAGCGATCGCGAACGCCTCCTGCCCGATGCCTTCACGGAGGGTTACCTCTCGCACATCGTCCTCGATGCCGTGGAACTCGCGATAGGCCGGGTTGGCGAAGATGTACTCGTAGTTGGTATCGACGGCCGCGATGCGTTCGTTCGCGCCGTCGATGGCCCGCTTGTAGTGGGCCAGTTGTTCAGTCCGTTCTTGGAGTTCAGTCACGTCCTGCTGAAAGCCGACGTAGTGGGTGACCTCCCCCGCATCGTTCTCGACTGGGGCGACGGTCACACGGTTCCAAAATTGGCTGCCGTCGGCCCGATAATTCCGCAATTCGACGGTAACTGGCTGTTCGCGTTCGATCCCCGCGCGGATCTGGGCGACGCGTGCGGGGTCGGTGTTGGGTCCCTGGAGGACCCGGCAGTTGTACCCGAGGATTTGCCCCTCGTTGTAGCCGGTGAGTGCTTGGAAAGCGTCGTTGGCGTAGATCAGTGGGTTGTCCGGCTCGGTTGCGTCGGCGATGGTGATCCCGATCGGTGCCGCGCTCAGTACGCGGTCTTTCAGTTCCAGGTCCTGCTCGCGTTGCTCGCGGTCGCTGACGTCCCGAACGACGAGAACGGTCGCCGGCTCGTCGGCCCACCCGAAGTGCGTGGCGGTCACCGCCACGGGCACGGTCGTTCCGTCCGTCTGCGTGAGGGTCCCGGCGACTCGATCGAGGCTCTGGGACCCGTCTCGGACAGCTTCGAGTCGCTCCTCGAAGTCGTCGACTTCCCGGCTGGACAACGCTTGGGAGAGCAATCGGTCCGGGACGGCCGAGCGATCTGGCAGTCCCATGAGTTCGAGCCCGGTTTCGTTGATGAACGCCACCTCTCGATCCCGGACGACTGCGATCATGTCGTGGGCAGCATCCAGCAGGGCCGTGGCGTGGATGTCCGTCTCCCGGAACTCCGCGTGGGCTCGGCGGTACGCGACCGCATCCGTGATGAGGGCTGCGAGTTGCGCCCACTGGCCACTGTGGTCGTCCTTGATGAGGTATTCGGTCACGTCAGCGGTGATCGCTCGACTCGCGATCCCCTCGCTGCCCTCGCTCGTAAAGAGGACAAAGGGTAGCGTCGGTGCCTGGGATCGGACGGCTTCCAGAAACGCGATCCCATCAGTGTCTGGCAGGTCGTGATCGCTGACGATGCAGTCGATCCCGTTCTCGGCGACGAGCCGATCGATCGCGGCCCCGACCGTCGAAACTGTTTCGACCGCCAGGGCGGCCTGGCTCGGTAGCTGCTTCTGACAGGCGTTGGCAAAACTCTCATCGGCCGTGACCACGAGGACGTCGCTCTGTTTTTTCGCCACGGCCGCGCACATATTCTAGTATTCTCCCGGCAAGACCCTATAGGTTTGTCTTGCCCTGACGTTCGGCTATCGCTCCGCTCGCGCCGAAATGTCGCCGCCGTCCGTTCAGCCCCGCTCGGGAGCCATCGGCAACTCGACGACGAACACGGTCCCTCCCTTTGGGCCCGTCGTTCGATCCTCGATCCGGACCTCGCCACCGTAACTCTCGACCAGTCGGTCGACGAGGAACAGTCCCATCCCGGTCCCCTCACTGTCCATCCCCGCTTTCCCCTCGCTGAACAGTCGGTCTTGGTGCTCGTCGGGGATCCCAGGCCCGTTGTCCGCAACCACGACGCTGACGCGATCGTCGTATTCTTCGACAGTGACCGTGACCGCTGGCTCCGTGGAATCGTTGTGCTGGACGGCATTGTTGACCAGATTGCGAAACACCGAGGAGAGCATCTCGTTGGTCCGAACGCGTGTCTCCGGACTCGGGGGATCGGGCATCGAAATGTCGGCTCCTGGGTGTGTTTCCTGTCGCTTTTCGAGTTCGTCCGTGAGAATCCGTTCGAGGGAGACGGCCGATAGATCTGGCGACCCCTCGCCGTGAATCATCTCCGCGATATCGTGCGCACTCGTTGTGAGTTCGACGACGTGATTGCCCGCCCGGAGGATCTTCTCGATAGACTCCTGTCCATCGGGCGAAACCATCTCCCCGAGGTTCTCCGTCCAGGCCAAGATGACGTGGACGTCGTTGCGGATGTCGTGGCGGAGGACCCGGTTCAACACGTCGAGTTGCTCGCGTTGTTGATTTACGGCGACGGACTGGCCGCGCAGCCGGAGCACCGTTGCAATCCGCTCTGCCAGGCGATCCTTGGAGATTGGCATGTCTATCAGCCCGTCGATCGCCGCCCACAGGTCAGGGTACTCGGTTTCGAGTTGGGTCCGCATCTTGCCGTGGCTTGCTTCGGGGACGAGCAACAGATACGGCAGGATACTCCCCTCGCTGGCCTGCCGTTCGAGCAGGCTCGCCCGGTGTTCGAACAGCATCTCTTTGTCGAGTAGGCAACACTCGAAGTCGGCTGTACGGACGTCGGCGTCACGCGAGACGTGTCGATACGCCTCGTGATCGGCTAGCCAGTCTTCGAGTACTCGCCGATTTCCCGGACTAGACACGAGTGTCAAGACCGGCGTCCGTTCGGGTGCTCGCTCCTCGCTTGACTCGCTGGGCTGGGCGTGTGCCTCGTTGCCGGTCTCTTCAGGCTGTGGCATGGCTGGGTCAGTCCTGTTTCGCGTTGGTCTCGTCCGGGACGTCGGCCGTTTCCCAGTCCGGTGTCCCGGTGAGAATGCCGCGCAGCTGGGGGAGTGGCTCGCCGACGCGGATCCCCTCGGGCGTGATTTCGAGTTCCCGCAGGCTGTGCTCGAAGTCGCTGGTCCGCATCTTCAACGCGCCGATGACTTTCCGCAACTCGCCGCGGTACTCGACGTGACGCAGGAAGACGAGGTTGTCCGCGAGGTTGCTCGTCCGTTCCTCGGTGGCCCGAAAGTCCCCCGTGATATTGTGGACCTCGTTGACCAGGATCGTCGAGACGCCGGCTGCCCGCAGGTATCGACCGACCCGCAACAGCGCAGCCGTCGGGTCCTCGAGACCCCGGAGGTTCTGTTTGAACCCCTGTGTGCCGTCGATCATCACCAACTCGACCCCATCCCTCACGGCTTCTCGAATCAGTTGCTCGAACTCACCGACAGTGTATGCGTCGGGCTCGATTTCGACGATCGACAGACACCCCTCTTCGAGTACTTTCTTGAGTGGCATGCCGATCGCGTCGGCCCGCTCGCGGATCGTCCGTTCGGCCTCCTCGAACTGGAAGAGGATGCCTTCGGTTTCTTCGATGGCTGCTCGCGTGAGGAACTGCACCCCGGTCGTCGTCTTGCCCGCACCGGTCGGGCCACTCAGGATCGTCACCGTGCCCGTATCGAGCCCGCCACCAAGGAGGCTATCGAGCTCGGGAACGCCCGATGACAACGTCCCGGGTTCGATCGATCGCTCTTGCTCGCCGGGGACTAGCGTCGGCCAGACCGTCAGTCCCTCGTCGTCGATGCCGTAGTAGTGCTTGCCCCGACGGAACGACGACCCTCGAAACTTCGAAACCTGTACCGATCGACTGTCGCCGGTCACTTCGAGTGTGACGACGCTATCGACGAGGAACTGCAGATCCTCGTCTGTGACTGTCTCGCCGGCCTGTGACGTCAACATCACCGTCGCCCCGGCGTCTTTGAGATAATCCAGCAGGCCGAGGATTCCCTTCCGAAACTGCCGCTCGTCGGTCGTCAGGTAGCGGAACTCCGTAATCGGGTCCAGCAGGACCCGGTCCGGTTCGACCTCGTCGACGACGGTTCGAAGCGAGTCGATGAACTCCGGCTGCTCGACTTCGGCGGACTCGAAGACGTCGTACGATTCCTGCTCGGCAAACTGTTCGCTGGTCGGCGAGAGGTTGTGAAAGTAAATCCCCTCCGTTTCCAACCCGAACGCCTCGGCCGTCTCCTCGACGTACGCCTGTGGTTCCCCAGATTGACGTAGAGACTCTGCTCGCCCGCCTCGACGCCCGCCGACAGAAAGTACAGTCCGAAGATCGTCTTGCCGGCCCCCGGCGTCCCCCTGAGAAGGACGTTTCTCCCAGGAATGAGTCCCCCATCTAGCACACCGTCCATGCCGGCAAGCCCGGTCGTTTTCCGGGTTTTGTTCATAATCTATAGTTGTTGATGGTGGTATAAATACCGACCGGGCGAGTTGTCAGTGTCGATAGACTTCTGGCAGTGGCCGGTACGCAGCGGTACACATGTCGATGACGCCCGCCCCACGAGACGCGAGCCTTCAAGAGACACCTCCTCCAAACACCGGCAATGACGCGGGTATCGATCGGCCCACGCTTACACGCCGGCTTCCAAAATCTCTCGCTCGCGCGTGATCGCCTCTATGGAGGGATCGGACTCGCGATCGACGAGCCACGGCTCGTCCTCGAAGCCCACCGGGCCGACTCCCTCGTCTGTTCCGATGGCGCTGTCGAACCGTACGCACGCCGGGCGATCGAGGCACTGGACGTCCCAGGGGCGACAGTCACGGTTAGCCACCGCTTCGACCGCCACGCCGGCCTCGGGAGCGGGACGCGCCTCGCGCTCGCCGCGGTAGTCGCGATCGCCGACGCCTACGGACTGGATCCGGCCGTCCGGGAACGAGCCCCTGCACTCGGTCGGGGCGGGCGTAGCGGGGTCGGAATCGCGACGTTCCGCCAAGGTGGGTTCGTCATCGACGGCGGTCACCCGACCGAGCGGTTTACCCACAGCCCCCCGGAGACGGGTGCCTGGACCACACCGCCGGTCGTCGCTCGCCACGACGTGCCCGACTCCTGGCGGTTCGTCCTCGTCACGCCGGCGGGTGAGACAGGCCGGAGCGGCCAAGGCGAGGACGCAAGCATGCGAACAGCCGTCGAACGAGCCGATCCCGGGATCGCCGACGAGATCGCGCCCTTACTGACCCAGCGCTTGCTTCCCGCGATCGCCGAGGGCGACCGGGCCACGTTCGGGGCGGCGATCTCGCGGCTCGGTCGTCTCAACGGCGCCTGGTACGCCGACGAACAGGGTGGCGTTTACCGGCCGCCCGCGGGCCAGTTGATCGAGGCGCTCTCGGGCGTGCCCGGCGTCGATGGCGTCACCCAGTCCTCCTGGGGGCCGACAGTCTATGCGATCACGGGACCAGCGCGGAGCGATCACGTCCGCGAGGCGGCTGTCGAGGCACTCGAGACAATCGGCATCGACGGCACCGTTCGCATCGCTTCGCCGGACAACGACGGGTATCGTATCGAACCTGGTGAGTGATACCGCCAGCCCGTGCTCCATCCCGTCAGTACTGCCCAGCCCGAATCGACCTCCGACCTATCGTTCTGAACGGGTACCGCCGAGGTGGGCGGTGAGGAACTGCCGCTGTTTCGCTCCCGTCTGTTCGCGCCACTCCGCGCTGTCGATCATGCCGTGGTCGGCCCCCTCGCCTGTGATCACCTCGACCGTCACGCCTGCGTCCCGGTAGGCGTCGGCGAGGACTGCCGTCGAACGAACGGGGACAACCCCGTCTTCCGTTCCGTGGACCAGCAACGCCGGCGGATCGCCGCTGTCGACGTGTGTGACCGGCGATCCCTCCCGCAGCGTTTCCACGTCCGCCTCGGGGCCGAAGAACGCAGCGACAAGCGGATTGTCCCCGATGCCGGCGTCGGTGAAGTCGTAGGGGCCACTATAGCCCACCAGCGCGTCGACGGCGACCGGGACGTCCGGATGAAAGTCTGCAGGCTGGAACCGTTCGTGTGCCGGGGCAACGGCGACGAGTGCTGCCAGGTGTGCGCCCGCGGAGTACCCCGAAAGCGCGCCCCGCTCCGGGTCGATGCCGTGGGCGTCGGCGTTGGCCCGGAGCCACTTCAGGGCCGCGACGACGTCCCGGACGGCCGCGGGATACTGCTTCTCTTGGGCCAGCCGGTACTGGACGTCCGCGACGACGAATCCAGCATCGACCAGTTCGTCGAACATCGGTCGGTATCCCTTGTCGCCGCCGATCCAGCCCCCGCCGTGGGCAAAGAGCACGAACGGTCGGTCGGTGCCTGCTGGCGGCTCGTAGAGATCGAGTTCGAGCGTCCGCTCTGGGGTCTCCCTGAACGGCACGTTCGTCTGTCGGTCGCCGTCGACACTGGTCGTCTCGGGACGCTCGGTATCGGCTGGGTCGGCTGTCGTTGTGGCTGGTGGTTCGTCGTCGCTTCGCGTCGGCCGATCGGTGGTCGTCGCTGGCAGCGGGTCCGTCGCTGTTTCGCCATCCCTCTCTATGCCCGTACAGCCGGCGACGGTAGCCATCACACTCGCCAATACGGTCCGACGCGACCAGCGACGTGCTGTCATACGTCACGGCTCACGCGAGACCGACAAAAAGCCCCGCATCCGGGCGGGTCCCGCTCGGTGCTGGCCCCGCTCGATCACCGCTCGGGGGCTGGTACGCCCTCCGCGCCAGGGTCCTCGGGGCCGTCGAGGTCGTACTCCTCGCGCAACTCCCGGATGCGATCGCGGATGTCGGCCGCGAGTTCGAACTCCAGGTTGTCGGCGGCCGCCTCCATGCGCTGTTGTAGCTCTTCGACCAGCCGCGCGGCGTCTTCCTCGTCGTTGGGGTCGGCGGTTGCCGACTCGCCAGTGTCTGTCTTGCTCCCGGGTAGATTCGTCTCGCCGATGGCCTTCTCGATGGTCGCCGGCTCGTGGCCGTGTTCTGCGTTGTACTCGCGTTGAATCCGTCGCCGGCGCTTGGTCTCCTCGATGGCTGCCTCCATGGCGTCGCTCGGATCGTCGGCGTACAGCACGACGTTCCCGTTGACGTTCCGGGCGGCCCGGCCCATCGTCTGGACCAACGTCGTCTCGCTGCGCAGGAACCCCGCCTGGTCGGCGTCCAGAATGCCCACCAGGCTCACCTCCGGAATGTCCAGGCCCTCCCGGAGGAGGTTGATCCCGACGAGGACGTCGAACTCCCCGGCCCGCAGCCCCCGGACCAGTTCGTGCCGTTCGAGCGTGTCGGTCTCGTCGTGCATGTACTCGACGGCGACGCCTGCCTCTTGGAGATACTCGGTGAGATCTTCGGCCATCCGTTTGGTCAGCGTCGTGACCAAGGCCCGCTCGTCGTCCGGGAGGCTGTCGAGACGATCCAGCAGGTCCTCGACCTGCGACTGGGCGGAGCTGACTTCGATTTCGGGGTCGACGAGATAGGTCGGACGGACGATCTGCTCGACGACCTGCGCGCTTTGCTCGCGTTCGTACTCGCCAGGCGTCGCGCTCACGTACAGCGTTTGGTCGGTCTTTTCCTCGAATTCCTCGAAGGTCAGCGGGCGATTGTCGTAGGCCGTCGGCAGGCGGAAGCCGTTCTCGACCAGGGAGTCCTTGCGGGATTTGTCGCCCGCGTACTGGCCCCGAACTTGGGGGATCGTCTGGTGGGACTCGTCGACGACCGTCAGGAAGTCATCGGGGAAGTAATCCAGTAGGGTGTAGGGGGCTTGGCCTGATTCCCGATCCGAGAGGTGGACGGAGTAGTTCTCGATGCCCGAACAGTAGCCGGTCTCTTCGAGCATCTCCAGATCGAAGGTCGTCCGCTCCTCGATGCGCTGGGCGGCCACCAGGTCGCCCTGGCGCTCGAAGTAACTGACCCGTTGGTCCAGCAGCTCCTCGATCTCCGCGATTGCGTCTTCCAGTCGCTGCTCGGGGATCGAGTAGTGTTCGGCGGGGTGGATCAGGGCCGCCGGTTCCTCGCTTTTGAGCTCGCTTTCCAGTGGATCGAGCTTCGAGATGCGGTCGATCTCCTCGCCCCAGAACTCGACGCGAAGGGCATACCGGCCGTACATCGGGTAGATCTCGACGGTGTCGCCACGGACGCGGAACGTGCCGTGGGTAAACTCGACGTCGTTGCGCTCGTAGTTCAGGTCGACGAGCCGGGCCAGTAACTCGTCGCGGTCGATCTCCTGGCCGACTTCGAGGTGCAGCGACATGTCGATGTAGTTTCTGGGGTCACCGAGGCCGTAGATGGCCGAGACCGAGGCGACGACGATCACATCGTCACGGGTTAGCAACGAGCGGGTCGCCGAGTGGCGCAGCCGATCGATTTCGTCGTTGATCGAGGCGTCTTTCTCGATGTACTTGTCGGTCTGTTCGACGTAGGCCTCGGGCTGGTAGTAATCGTAGTAGGAGACGAAGTACTCGACGGCGTTGTCCGGAAAGAGCTCCCGAAACTCTTCGTAGAGTTGGGCCGCCAGCGTCTTGTTGTGGGCGATGACCAGCGTCGGCTGCTGGATCTCTTCGACGACCCACGAGACGGTGTTGGTCTTGCCAGAGCCAGTGACACCGAGGAGGGTCTGTTCGTCCATGCCCTGCCGGAACCCGTCGGCGAGTTGTGCGATGGCGTCGGGCTGATCGCCTGCGGGATCGAACGGGGCCTCGACGCGGAACGTCGTCTCGGCATCGGGGCGGTCGGGCGAGAGAGGGCCGCCGGTGTCGCTCATTGTCCTAGCCATACCGCTTGATCTACTTGACGGCCTCGCTCGACTCAGCCCTCGACACGACGGGTTCCTCACAGTGCTCGAACAGGCTCACAGCTACGGGCGAGGGTCCGGGACTGGCCGCACGGATGGGTCCGTCACTCCGGCCCGCCAGTGGGCTCTTCGTCCGGGTCCCACTCGCGTTCGACTGGTGTCTCGCTGGCGTCGATCGTGTCCAGGAGCCAGGCTGCTGCGTCGTCGAGTGCCGTCTCGTCAGCGCCGGTGAGTTTGAGCCGGTTGTGGCGGGCGTCTTTGTCCGGATAGCAGCCGACTCGGATCTCGAAGCGGTCGCGTGCTTCGGTCAGGTCGGTGACGATGTTCGCTTCGGGCTCGACAGTGTAGAGGACCCGTTCAGTCACCTCGCCCGTGAACTCCTCGGCGATCGTCTCGAACATCGCTCGCATCTCGCTTGGGATCCCCGGTAAGACGTAGACGTTGTCCAGCCGACAGCCCGGTGCTAACCCTTCGGGATTGGACAACCGTTTGGCCCCCTCCGGGATGGCGGCTTCCGCCTCGATATCGATGTCGAGTTCGGGCACCGACTCGCCAACCGCAGCCAGTCGCTGCTGGACGTGGGCGATGGCGAGATCGCTGGCGACCAACGTTCGATCGAAGGCGTCCGCGACGGCCTCCATCGTCACGTCATCAGGCGTTCCACCGATCCCACCGGTGACGATCACGGCATCGAAGGCTCCACTGTGTGCTCGTGTCCGCTCGGCGATCACGTCCCGATCGTCGGGAACGGTGAGTATCCGTCGGACTGAAACGCCTCGGGCCGTCAACGCCGAGGCGAGCCACGTACCGTTGGTGTTGTCGATATCACCGGCCAGTAGTTCTTCGCCGATGGTGAGCACGGAGACGTCCATCGGTGTCACGCTCCGGGTGCCACAGTTGTCAGCCTTCTGTTGTATCGAGACGACCAGGCGCTATTCGACAGCGGACTCATTCGTCGACGAACCCGGCGACCCCGTCCAGATTCAGGACGTATTCGGGTCCGAACGCCGTGGCTGGCGTCTGGTAGCCGGCCAGGTCGGCATCGGCGTCGATCCGTTCGAGGGCTGTCGTCGCCGCATCAACCGTCAACGCGTACGTTTCGGGCGTCTCCAGCCGCGACGTCACCGTCTTCTCGCCGTCGCTCACTTCTCCCCACAGGGAGACTCGATCGCGCTGCCGTGCGCGCTCGGACGGCCCGCTGACGAACGTCCGGGCGAGTGCCTGTAATCCGCGCTTGACCGTGGGAGCTGCCAGCAGCGGTGAGACAGCGGCACTCGCCCGGAGCAGGTACTCGGCGTACTCGGGAGCGGACAGGTACACTTCGATGGTCTCGATACCCGTCGAATAGTAGGCCGTCGAGACGTCGCCCATCGGCGCGCTGACGGCGTGTGTCGGTCCGGTTCCGAAGTCGATGGTCCGGGTTCGCGATCCGGGCGGTTCCGATTGGAGTCGCCCGTCCCGTCGCACCATCCCGCCCGCACCAATCTGGTCGAGTGCCGTTGCCAGCGTCCCGCCCGAGACAGAGCCCGGCGTGTCGATTCCCAGTCTGAGTTGCGTCCCAGTCGGCAGTCTATCGTGGAGGTGGGCGGCCAGACAGTCGGTCGGAACGACGTCGAAACCCACGCCCGCCAGGAGACAGATGTCTGCGTCTTCGGCGTCCCGGTCGCGTTCGGCCAGCGCCTCGAAGACGGGGATCTCGCCAGTGATATCGAGATAGTCCGTTCCGGTTGCCAGACAGGCCTCGACCATCGGGTCGGCGGTTTTGTTAAAGGGACCCGCGCAGTTGAGAACGGCGTCGATCCCGTCGAGATTGTGTCGTGCCTCCGCGACGGGGAACACACGGGAGTCGACGTCCAGTTGGAACGCGAGGCCGCGCGTTTTCGTCCCGTTGCGCCCGCCGAGGACGACATCGAGACCCCGATCGACGGCCTCCCGGGCGACGAGTTCGCCCGTGTACCCGTAGGCCCCGTAGATGAGAACGGTCATATGGTCTACGTCGGGGCTCGCCAACAAAAGAATGCGTGCTCACATTCCGCGTGCGCCGAGACCGGACTATGTATTTCTGGAATTCGGCCCGTGGCCACTCGTCGCTCAACAGACCGGCTTGGGGTTGACGCCCATCGACTCCAGGGACTCCGTGTAAGCGTCGTAGGCTTCCTGGATCGCGCCACTCGCGGCTTCAGCCGCCCGCTCCCAGTCGCCTTCGCCGTCGCAGATCGATTCGAGTAACTCGCCGGCCCGGTCCAGTTGCGGGTCGAGGTCCCCGCCGACATCCCGGAACAGCTGTGCGGTCTGGGGATCGGCCTCACCGACGAAGTAGCCCGTAAACTGTTCTTTTGACTTCTCGGCGGCGATCGTCCGACCGACGAACCCACCCAGGCGATCGACCGTTCCATCGAGAGCACGGAGGTACTGCTGGATCGCGGGGACGCTTTCGCCCGGTTCGTGCTCGTCGAGCTGTCCGGCGACGCGCTCGTAGTGGTCGCGTTCCTCGGCGGCTGTCTCTGCGAAAGCGTCGGCGACCGCGCCGGTGTCCTCGGTGTCGGCCCACTGCTGATAGGTGACGGCGGCGTGGTGTTCGGCGTCGGCGGCCGCCGAGAGGACCGTCTCGTCGTCCATGTCCCCGTCCGTATCGGCATAGAGGGCTTTCGAGGAGCCCAGCCGCGAGAGGGCGGTGTCGTTGTCGGCACGAATTTGCTCGATGAAGGCGTCTTCGTCCATAGTGTGTCGTTGACTCGCCGCCGGTTAGAAGCCACCGGTGGCTGCAAACGTCACAGGCGTCTCCGCCCGGCGTAACACACAAGCGGACTGGCCGTGACCGTGGGGTATGGAGCGCATCCCCTTGGGTATCCAGCAGTTGGATTCGCTGATCGACGGCGGGGCACCCCGCGGGACAGTCGTCTTGCTCTCGGGCGAATCGGGGGCCGGCGCACGCGAGTTCATGTACACGGCCGCAACGATGAACGGCCTCGCGAGAGGCAACGAGGACCTGCACGATCTGTATTACGGCGATCTCGCGGCAAACGCGACGCTTCCCGAGGAGATCCACTACGTCTCCTTTACTGCGGGGGAGTCACAGTTCCGCTGGGAACTCTCACAGACCTTAGAGACGGATATCGTCGACGGTGCCACAGAGGCGATCACGTTCCACGATCTCTCGACTGACTTCTTTCACGCCAGTCCACTCCCCCGGGAGTGGTACGCCCAACGCACGCCGAGCGTGACCGATCTGCGTTCCCGGACCGACCGGGAGGGGTTGCTGTCGGCCTTTGGTGACCTGATGACCGACAATGCGGCCGATAACCTCGTCGTGATCGATTCGCTGACGGATCTCGTCGCCGCCAACGACGAGGACGTCTCCTGGCCTGACATCACGTACGTCCTCAAGGGCCTCCAGAAGGCGGCCCATCGCTGGGACGGACTCGTTCTTGCCCACATCAATCACGAGACACTCTCGTCTGAGCGCCTCGGTCAGCTCGTCGATGCCGTCAACGGGACCATGCGCTTTGAGTGGGAGAGCGGCGGCAGCACCCGCGCCCGGACGCTCGTCGTCAAGCAATTCCGAGGTGTGCTCTCTCAGCTCGAAGACGAGAATATCGTGCGCTTCGAGACCGAGATCGACGACGACGGGTTCGACATCTCGGACGTCCGGAAGATCCGCTGAAGTGCTCCCCTCGGCAAGTATCGATCCTGGGAACGGGTGGCAAACCCTTAACTATCCGCTCGATGAACTGCCAGTGATGGGAAGCGAGTCGACCGAGTCGCAAGACGTGACGGCGTCGCTACCCGCGGACCTGGCTGAGTGGCTCGACGAGCGGGCCGCGGAGCTTGACGTCGACCGCGACGTGGTGCTCGAACAGCTCGTGGCAGCCTACCGGCAGACTGCAGACCGCGACGACGACAGTCCCGCCGATGTCGGGCCGACGGCCGTCGATCGCGACCGAATCGAAGCCGTCGTGGCTGACGTCCTCGCCGAAGAAAAACCTGCGATCGCCGAGGATGTCGCCTCGGCGGTCGGCGAGCGCTTCGCGGACAGCGAGGCCGTCGAGGAACGCATCGCGACCGCCGAGGGGAACTTCCAGTCGAAACTCCAAGACGTCCGCGAGCGGGTCGTTCAGGTCAAACGCGAGACTGACGAAAAGGCACCGGCCGATCACGACCACGACGCCTTCGAGCGACTCGATGCGATCGACGACCGACTGGCTGATATCGAGGCTGCGATGGCGGCCCTCGAAGCGGAGATCGAGGCCGCACCCGATGCCGACGAGTTGGCAGCACTGCAAGCGTCACTGGAAGCACTCGATGGCACTACCGACACGCACGACGACCGTCTGGCCGACGCCGAGGAGAAACTCCGGACTGTCGCCTGGGCGGTCAGCGATCTCCGGGACACACAGCAACAGCGTGGCACCGACACGCTCGAACGGCTCAAGGCCGCTGCGGCCGGGCACGACGTTAGCCGGGCAGTCTGTCAGAACTGTGATAATGCCGTCGAAATAGCGCTGTTGACCCGGCCGGCCTGTCCGCACTGCAACGCCGCGGTGACCAACGTCGAGCCCGCGAGTGGCTTTTTCAGCAAGCCCGCACTGGTCGTTGCATCCCAGATCGAGGCTGGCGACACCAGTGGTCGAGACGGGGACATCTCGGCGACAGGACAGGGAGACTGGCGATGAGTGACGACGACGATCCGGACGGAGACTCCCACTCGGCGGCGGACGAAGACACTGCGGCGGGCGATCCGTTCGAGGCGATCTCTGCGGGTGACGACGCGCCACTCGCCCCTACCGATGGTGGGGACGAAGACCCCTTCGAGCGGATCGACGTCGACGATCGCCCGGCCGACCCGTTCGCTGATCTCGGCGACCAACAGGCCGATGCCCGTGGCGACGCTGCATCGGAGACCGGTCGCTTCGATGCCTTTGGTTACGACGACCGGACCGATTCGACCCCGGCAGATGCCGCCCACCAGCCCGAGACAGGCGCTGACGCCGACGAGCAGCCCGTCGTCGACAGTGATGTCGACGATCCGTTCGATCGGCTCGGTGTCGATCGCCGTGGGGAGGCTCCGTTCGATCGACTCGGCGAGGGCCGGGTAGTCGACGCCGAACGCGATTCCGAGCTGTGGGAGGCACTCTCTCGGAGCGAGGCCGAACCCGAGACCGAACGCCAGGGCCAGCGGCGCTTTGCCGAGGTGGACAAACACTCGTACTGTGAACGGTGTGAATACTTCTCGAAACCGCCCGACGTGGCGTGTTCTAACGACGGAACGGACATCATCGAGTTCGTCGACAGCGAGACCGTCCGGGTGGCTGACTGCCCGATCGTCGCCGAGCGCGAGGAACTGGCCGACTACGAGCCCGACTAGGCGCACAGACGTGTCACTTTAGACCCCCTGGCCCGTCCGTGTGAGTAGCATGCAGTTCTGTGATGAGTGTGGCTCGATGATGCACGCCGTCGAACGGAGCTCGACGAGCAATCAGCACTCTTCGAGTTCTGATGACGCCGACGGCGACGAGATGGTCTGTCAGAGTTGCGGCTATCGTGAGGCCAAAGATCAGGAGCTGGCCGAGGACTTCGTTTCGACGGAAGACCAGAGCGACGACGACCTGATCGAGACCGAGGAAGACGCGAACTTCGAGGGCAAGCCCACCGCTGATGACGTACACTGTGACGAGTGTGGCCACGGCCACGCCTGGTACACGATCAAGCAGACCGGCTCCGCGGACGAACCGCCGACACGCTTTTTCAAGTGCAAAGAGTGTGGGCACCGCTGGCGCGGGTACAGCTGAGCGACGCCTGTGATGCGGAAGTCGGCGTCAGGATCGTCGTTCAGGCGGGATCCGTACTCTCTGGCAGGTCGAAGACGTCCTCGATGCGGGCGTCGAACTCGCGGGCAATCTGCCAGGCCAGTTCCAGGGAGGGGTTGTACTCACCTTTCTCGACGTAGAGGATCGTCTGGCGAGTGACGCCGACCCGATCGGCGAGTTCGGCCTGAGTCAACCCGGCGTCCTCGCGTCGCTCTTTGACCGTCGTCTCGAAGTCCATCCTACCCCTCCAACCGCCGGGCCCGGAGCAGGTTCCAGCCTTTGTGGACCACCGAAGAGGCGATCGCGGTCATCCCGACCCAGACGAAGACGATCTCGCCTTGTTGGATGAACGTCTCGACCGGGCCAGATAGACTGCCCTGTGCGTCGAGCAGTGCGCCGAGGACGTACGCGAGGAACCCGATCGCGAACAGCGCGTACAGTGCCCGACTGGCAGCCGTCCGAATCAGCCTTCGGACACGCTCGTCGTTTTCCTCGATCCCGAGTCGAGTCCCCAGCCATCGACTCGCCGGGAGAAATCCGACGAACAGCACGCCACCCAGCGCCAGCAGTGGTGCCGACTCGAATCTGATCCCGGCGTTCACCAACCCGATCACTATTAGCAGGTAGAGCGCTCGGACAATCCGGTACAGCGTCTGGGGGCTTCCGACTCCGATGTTAGGTCTATTTAACATAGCGTGTTAGAAATATCTTACACCAAGCAAGTTATTTCTTGTGGCGTCTTCGGTCGGTGGGCTGGTGCGATTGCGCTCAACACCGCCCGTCTAGACCGCCAATAAAAGGGATTCCCGGCTATTCGACGACGATCGTCCCGACCATGCCGACGGCCTCGTGGGGGATGCAGACGTAGCCGTGCTCGCCGGTCGTCTCGAAGGTGTGGACGTACGATTGGCCCGATTGGACGGCCCCTTCGCCGTTTGTCCAGCCCTCGCGAGCAGCTTCCTCGCTATCGAAGCCGCCGGAGGCCCAGTACTCGGCATCGTCGGGGATCTTCTCCTCGTAGGCGCTGACCGAGTGGGGTTCGCCACCGACGAACGTCCAGGCGACGGTATCGCCACTTTCGACGGTCAATTCTTCGGGCTCGAAGGCCGCGGCCGTCATGTCGACGACGTGGTCGGCGTCCTCGGGGACGCCCTCGACGACGTTGGGGCCACCCGAGAGATTGCTGTTGTGCCCGCCACTCGAACTCTCCTCGCTGTGGCCACCCGAGGGTGCGCCAGCCAGGTCGAGATCGAGCGGCACGTCCTCGCTGGCATCGACCAGGGCGAACTGTGCGTACTGGGTGGCGTTGGCGAAGGACTCGGCGGCGCTTGCGACGTCGCCACCGCCGTCCAGTGCCTCGACTAACCCTTCCAGCGATGCCTCGAAGGTCTCGTAGGCGTTGCGGTCGGCCTCCTCGAGGAGTTCGTGGACGCGCGCACTCTCGAAGCGAGCGAAGGCATCTTCGGCGATGCCGAGTGCGACCTCACGCTGGGGACCGCCCGCAGCTTCGACGACGGCGTAGGCCGAGGCGACGGCCTCGCCGCCGAAGGTCTTTGTCGGCGGGTAGACGGCCTCGCCGTTCTCGGCGGCCTGGCTCACCGCACCGATGGCTGCCTCGAAGGCCTCGTAGGTCTCGGCGTCGGCGTGTTCCAGGGCTTCGTGGTAGCCGCCGGGGTCGCCCTCGAAGTGCTCGAAGACCCGTTGGGCGATGGCTTGGGCGCGATCGTCGTTGCCCAGCGTATCGAGGACGGCAGCGTCGAATCCGCGCGCGGTGACGATGGCAGCCTCGCCCGCGCTCACGACCGGCGTTTCGGCGGCGGTCGTCGCGTATTCCAGCAACGTCGAGTGGATGCCCTCGTCGTGGGTCCTGACGGCCTCGCTGTCCCCGGCCTCGAAAGCGTCGATCAGGCCCGCGAGGTGTTCCTCCTCGAAGGCGTCATAGAGGTCCTCGCTCGTCTCCTCGACGGCCTCGTGGAACCCGAGTTCGTCCTCCTCGAAGCGGGCAAACAGGTCCTGGGCGATCGACGCCGCCGCGTCACCCTCGTCGCGACGATAGCGCTCGCGGGCGTCGGCGACCCGAGCCCGGAAGAACGCGGCGGCCAGGACCGGTGCCGCCTCGCCGGTCAGTGCTTCGATCCCGGCCACGAGATTCTCGTCGACGGTCGCCAGCGGCTCCGCAATGTCCTCGCCCTCCTCGATGGCCGTCTGGAGGGCTTCGAGTCCGGATTCGAACCCTTCGTAGGCGTCGGCGGCCGCGGATTCGAGGCCGTCGTGGGCGCGTGCGCCCTCGAAGTGTGCGAAGACGTCGGTCACGACCGTGGCGGCCTGCTCGCGTTCGCCCGCTGCGACCAGCCAGGCGGCGTCGGCGACCCGGGCTCGGTACGTGGTCAGCGTCGCGGCGTGTGCGACACCGAGTGAGGGGCCGCCCAACGAAGCAAGCGCTGCAGCGTCCCAGCCCATCGCACCGAACAGTGCGACGTGGCCGGCCCCTGCTGCGTGCTCGTCGTCAGCCAGGCTATAGCTCCCGGCCACGGCGGTCTCGACGGCCAGATCGGCGTTGGCCATCGCCGACTCGCTGTTGCCCGAGCCAGCGTTCGAAACGAGATTCTCCAGACTCCCCTCGAGGGAATCGAAAGTGTCGCTGTCAGCGGACTCGAAGGCACTCCCGAGACCGTCTTCGAAGCGTGCCTGTGCATCCTCGGCGACGGTCGCGGCGGCGTCGGGATTGTCCGTTTCGAGCAGGAACGCGGTGTTCTGGACGGTTGCCGCGAGAGCCTGCAGATCGTATGCCTGTGCCGTCCCCTCGCTGAGCAGTGCGCCCTGGGCGTCGGCCAAATGGCCGGTCGCGGTGTCGGCGGCGTCGCTGGCCCGCTGGAGATCACCCGCAGACAGTCCCTCCGATCGAAGGGCACCCAGCGCCGACTCGAAGCCCTCGTAGGCCTCGCTGTCGGTCCCTTCGAGCATCTCGTGAGCGCCGTACTCGCCGCCCGCATTCTCGAAGCGTGCGAAGACGTTTTGGGCGAGGGCGCCACCGGCGTCGGGTGCCCCGGCCCGTCCCAGTGCGACCGCGTCTCGCACTCTGGCTCGCATGGTGTTCCACTCGGCCGCGACGGCCGCGTTTGCGTCCGCCTGGCCATTCCCACCCGACCCGCCCTCGGTCGTCGTCTCTTCAGGGGCCGAACAACCTGCTAGCCCGACTGTCCCTAACAACGCTGCGCCGCTCGCCAGTACCTCCCGTCTGGATGGCATTGGAATTTAGGCTCGCCTAATCAGACATAAGGGCATCGGTTTTAGGTAGACCAAAACCGTGTGGAATCGGGATCTCTCCGCGCTGTGACTCACTGGTTTGCGGTCGGGCCAGGCACCGATGCCATCGTCGGCTTGGACTCAGCTTCCCGGTTGCGACCGTCGAAGCGCGTCCCTGGTGGGTTCCTGTGGCGTCGCCTCGCTGATCCCGACGACGAATTGGCCAAAATGGGCAGTCCTACGACCGTTTCGTCCTCGATACGCGCGAGGGGGTGTGCGGACTACGTGACGAGTGCCCAGGCGACGACGACCGCGAGGCCGCCCAGGGTCGTCGAGAACAGCGACTGGACGCGGAGGCGATCGAGCAGTTCGTGGGAGGTCTCGGTCATCCCCGCAGCCTGGTCGATCTCGCCGCCGACCTCACACGAGGGCAGGAAGTCCATCGCAATGTGGAGGAAAACCCCCGCGGCGAACCCGAAGACGACGGCGTTTATCGCCGGTGTACTCGGCAGATTCACCATCGCGACCGGGAGGGCCGTCAGCCCGACGCCGGCCGCCGGCAACAACAGCGGAACGGTCGAGTTCCCGTCTAGCGCCAGCCGACGCGCAGCAGCGTACCCCGCCGGCCCCTTATGGGAGATGATCGATAATCCCAGCAGGAGGCCGAGATCCGGCATCTGGCCGTAGATGAGCCCGATGATCAATCCCGCCGAAAGCGCGTGAGCCGCCAGTTCGGTCGCCGTCGTGTCCATCGGGAGATCCAAATGGGAGAGCCGGTGACCGATCGTGTGAGCGTTGTAGCCCACGAGGATCCCGGCAGCGATGCCGAACCCACCGAGGCGTGGATCCTGGCTGATAGTGATTGCTTGCGGGACGAGAAACGCCGCGGCGCTGGCGATCATCGCACCGCTTGCCAGTCCGTATCCCCACACGAGTCTCCGGGGGTGGCGCCCGTTCGACCAGGCGCCGACGAGTGCGCCCCCAGCCATCGCCCCGAAGGCAACCCACGAAATGACGACGAGCTTTCCCACCCCCCGACTGTCGCCGAATCCAGCCACTGCAAGTGCCGTCAGTCCGAGCAATATTGCCGTCGAGAGGCCCCCAGAAGCGTCTCCGACCGAGAGTTATTAAGAACGGCTTGGTTATTATTACTCATCGGCCGGTTGTTCCCGACCGACGGGTATGAACGTGTCGGTGGGACTCGACGCGGCGGAGCTACCGTGAGTTGAGACCTATCGGGCAAGCGCCCGGTCTGTGTGATCGGGTTCCCGTCCTCGATCGCTCTTCGTGCCGACATTTAAGCGGGTGCCGGTCGTTGGTTGGGCTCGATGACAGCACCAACGAACGCCGACGTGACGATTGTCGGTGGGGGCTTTGGCGGCCTTTCGGCCGCGTGCCACCTTGCCGACGCCGGTGTGGACGTCACCGTCCTCGAAAAGAACGACGCCGTGGGCGGGCGGGCCAGCCGCCTCGAACGCGACGGGTTCGTCTTCGACATGGGCCCGTCGTGGTACCTGATGCCGGAAGTGTTCGAACGTTTCTTCGAGCACTTCGACCACGAACCCACCGACTACTACGAACTCGAACGGCTGGACCCCCACTACAAGATTTTCTTCAAGGACGGGGACGAGGTCGACATCAGCGCCGATCGCAACGAGAACCGCGAACTCTTCGAGTCCTACGAGGCGGGCGCTGGCGAGGCCTTCGACGACTATCTCGCGACGAGCCAGCGCCATTACGAACTGTCGATGGAGAACTTCGTCTACGAGTACCGGCCGACCTGGAAAGACTGGGTCGATCCGGCGCTCATGAAGACCGGCACGCTCGGGCTGAAGCTACTCGGCTCGATGCAGGGCCACGTCGAGGACTATTTCGAGAATCAGAAACTCCGCCAGATCGTCCAGTACACGCTTGTCTTCCTCGGTGGCTCGCCCAAAAACACGCCCGCGATCTACAACATGATGAGCCACGCCGATTTCAATCTCGGCGTCTACTACCCCCAGCCAGTCGATGGCGGGCCGGGCGGGATCGGGGCTGTCGTCGACGCGATCGTCGATCTCGCCGAGGAGTTGGGTGTGACCATCGAGACCGACACCGAAGTCACGGAGATCACGCGCCGCAAGGAGGGATTCCTGGTCGAGACGGCCGAGGGAGAACAGCGCCGACCCGACACCGTCGTCGCCAACGCCGACTACGCCCACGCCGAACAGGATCTCATGCCGGCCCACGAGCGCCAGTACGATGCCGAGTACTGGGACGACCGGACCTACGCGCCCTCGGCGTTCTTGCTGTATCTGGGCGTCGAAGGCGACGTGCCCGAGTTGGCCCACCATTCCCTGGTCATGCCGACCGACTGGGAAGCGTACTTCGACGACATCTTCGAGGACCCGGCCTGGCCTGATGATCCCTCCTACTATCTCTGTGTTCCCTCCAAGACCGACGACGATGTCGCGCCAGAGGGCCACACCAACCTCTTTGCCCTGGTCCCGATCGCCACCCGCCTCGACGATCCCCAGGAGACGCGAGACCGGTATCGCGACAAAGTGATCGCCGACATCGCCGAGAACACCGGCGTCGATCTCGAAGACCGGATCGTTCTCGAAGAACAGTTCTCTATCTCGGAGTTCGGCGAGCGCTACAACGCCACGAAGGGCACGGCGATGGGGCTCGCTCACACCTTGCGCCAGACGGCCATGTTCCGTCCGCCGATCGAATCCTCGAACGTCGAGGATCTGTACTTTACCGGTGGCTATACGACGCCAGGGGTCGGCGTCCCGATGTGTCTGATCAGCGGCGAGCACGCGGCCGAGGCGGTGCTTTCGAACAGTCGATGATGGCGACGACGTCACGGCGTCCCGGGCGTTCGAGTCTGCTCGACCGGGTGCGGTACCTGCTGGTCCTTTCCCGACCCCGGTTTTGGCTGTATCTGGCCGGACCGGTCGTCATTGGGGTTGTCTACGCCGCCGAATCGACAGCGGAGCTGATCACCCCACTCTCGGTCGCGCTGTTCGCCTACTTTCTCGTGCCCGCGAACGTCTTCCTCTACGGTGTCAACGACGTCTTCGACGTCGATATCGACGTCGAGAATCCGAAAAAGGAAGACGGGCCGGAAGCGCGCTTCTCCGGGGACCGGTGGGTTCTTGGGGTCGTGCTCGTCTCGGGACTGCTCGCGCTTCCCTTTGCCTTCGTCGTCGGGCCTGCAGGCAAAGTCACCCTGGCGGGATTCCTCGTTCTCGCCGTCGAGTACAGCGCCCCACCGTTCCGGTTCAAGACGACGCCTGGCCTCGATTCACTCTCGAACGGACTGTACGTCCTGCCCGGCGTCCTCGCGTTCACGGCCGTTGCGGGCCAGCTCCCGCCCCTCCCGGCGATCGTCGGCGGCTGGCTCTGGACGATGGCGATGCACACCTTTTCGGCGATCCCCGACATCGAACCTGATCGCCGGGCTGGCATCGCTACGACGGCGACGGTCCTGGGCCAGCGCCGGACCTACGCCTACTGTGGGGCCGTCTGGGCGCTTGCAGCCGGTGCCTTCGCCCTGGTTCACCCACTGCTGGGTACTGTCCTCGCCGTCTACCCGCTCTTGGAACTCGTCATTGCCGTCTCGGACGTGGTGGTCGACCGCGCCTACTGGTGGTTCCCGGCGATCAACACCGTCGTCGGGACCGTCCTGACGATGGGCTATCTCTGGAGGGTGATGTACGGTGGCTGACCTCGACCGCCGGCGATTCGAGGCGCGACTCGACAGGTTGGTCGCCGACAATCGCTTCACTATCGCGGTGACGTTCCCCGCGATCGGCGCCGTCATGCTCCTCGCCAGCGCCGAAGGCTGGTTCCCGGGGAGTCTCGAGTTCAACCCCTATCTGGTTCTCTTTGGGACCGCCGTGATGCGCCTGCCGCTGATCGCCGGGATCGCCCCCCTGGTCGACCGCCGGGCCGGCCTCGCGATCGCCGCCCTGACACTCTACACCTACGGGATCGAATTCACGGGCGTGCTGACTGGACTCCCCTATGGCCACTTCGAGTACGCCATCGACCTCGGACCGATGTTGCTCGACACCGTCCCGGCAGCCCTGCCGATCTTCTTTTTCCCACTGGTGTTGAACGCTTACCTGCTCTGTCTGCTCTTGCTCGGTGACCGTGCCTCGCTGACGCGGGTCCGGCTTCCGGCGGTCATCGCGACCGTCCTGGCGATGGACCTCGTGTTGGATCCAGGAGCGGTCGGACTCGGCTTCTGGGAGTATGCACCCCCGCTGTCGGGCGATGGTCTGTGGGCGGGTGCGACGGCTGCCCAGTTCTACGGTGTCCCGCTGTCGAACTACCTCGGATGGGTACTGAGTGCCAGCGTCGCCGTGCTCGCGTTCGATCTGGGCTTTCAGCGGGCTGGACTGCTCGATCGACTGGAACGGACGGGCTTCATGCTCGACGACCTCGTGAGTTTCGTGATCCTGTGGGGCGCGATCAACGCCTGGTACGGCAACTGGCTTTCGGTCGCTGTGGCCGGACTGTTCGGAGTCGGGCTGTTGGCGACCGACCGCTTCGACTTTGCTGTCCGGGAAACCGTTCCGCTGGTTCGCTCCCGGCAGTGATTTCGGGCGTCTCGAGGCGGCGCCTCTCACGTCCGAGATACCACCCTCGTTTTGCCACCAGCGCCAGCCATTTTGTGGGTGGCCTGCCACCACCAGCTATGACACGCACGAAACTCGAGACCGCAAGCGAGCGACTCGATTCGGCCGCCGACAGTGCCGAGACGAACGCAGATCGCCTCGCCGATCTCGCCGCTCAACTCGACCAGTTGGCCGAAGCCGACCGCGGTCCGGATCACGGTCGCATGGCCCGCATCCAGACCGCACTCGACGAGATCCAGCAAGAGACGGCCGACGAGACGGCAGCGACCATCGAGGATGCCCGAACGGCGATCAGCGAGTACCGGGCGACTGTCGATGGCGTCTAAGCCACGAACGACCGAACACGATTAGGACGCGGTCACCGGGGACCCAGTATCCCACTCAGCCGGCCGTGGTTCGGTTGTCGACGGTCCACTCGTCTTCAGCGTAGGCCTGTAAGCGCCCGAAGAACCGTCGGAGGCCCGCTGCCTCCGTTTCGGGGAGCACGTGCAATCGGATCGCCCCGTCCCGTATCGACGCCCGGAACACGTCACCGGTCTCTCGGTCTCTGACCAGATAGACGACCATCGGTAGATCGTGGAAATCCCCGTACTGATACGGGCCATCGTCGAGGACGCCATCGAGGTAGGTCCGCAGGGTCGCTTCCGGACGTTGCTCGGCCGGTTCGAGTCGGAACAGCGTGGTGCCCTCGTAGGAGAGGCGGCCCGCCCGATCGTATTCCCGCTGTGGACGGGATTCGATCTCGAATGCGGGGTCGCTAGCCATGGTACCACTTCTCACTTGGTCGCTATCCGTTTTGAACGTACGGGCGGTATTGCAACCTGGCCGGCAGCGTTCGACTGTCAAAGAGCGGACAGGGCAACGCCTGTGGCGAACGCACGCAGGCGACTCTCGACAGGCCCCAGCCTTTTGTCCGCCGGTGGCCCTACACCGCGTATGTGCGGTCGATACGGGCTGTTCACGCCGCCGACTGATCTCGAAGTGCGGTTCGACGCCTCCATGGCGTGTGACTTCGAGCCGACGTACAACGCCGCTCCGAGCGAGTCGCTGCCGGTCATCGACGCCGAGCAATCACGGCAGATCCGGACGCGCCAGTGGGGACTGATCCCGTCCTGGGCCGACGATCCGGACGCCCATCGTCACACCAACGCCCGCGCCGAGACGCTCTTCGAGCGGCCGAGTTTTCGGGAGTCTGCCGAGCAACGGCGGTGTCTCGTCCTCGCTGACGGGTTCTACGAGTGGGGGGCGCCGGACGGACAGCGCCGTCCCCACTTCGTCAGACGGACCGACGGCGAGCCATTCGCGATGGCGGGTCTCTGGGAACGGTGGACGCCCTCGAGGACCCAAACGAAGCTGGGGTCGCTTACGGCCGAGCCGGAACCGATCGAGACGTTCACCATCGTCACGACCCAGGCCAACGACGCGATCGAGCCACTCCACGATCGGATGCCGGTCGTGTTGCCGCCCGACGCCGAGGGACCCTGGCTGTCAGCTGACCCCGGTCGGGCGGCGTCGTTGCTGGAACCGCTCTCAGCCCAGCACCTTCGCGTCGATCCCGTCTCGCGGGCTGTCAACGATCCGACGGCGACGGGACCCAAGCTGGTCACGCCGATCGAGCAGTGACTCGATCCAGCTGGCCCTTCTCGTTAACTCTCGACCGGCTGGACGCCCACCAAGCCATCGAGGCTGCTTGTCCACTCGAAACCGGGGAGACGCACGTGTGAGAGTGATCCTTCGACGGCAAATCCCAGTCCTTCGAACACTAGCTGTGACGGGCGGTTATCGGGGGCGACCAGCGCCAGGCAGGCCCCGGTCTCCGCGGCCGCGAGGGCCGCTGCCTGTGCGACGAGTGCCGACGCGATCCCGCGTCGTCGATAGGCTGGGGTGACGTACAAGGCCCAGATGTACCCTCCGTCGAATTGCAGGGTCGTATCGATCGGCTCGACAGTGACCTGGCGGTCGATCGAGAGGACAACCGATCCCACGGTGCCTTCGATCGTCTCGACCCGGACGATCCAGTCGTCGGGAGCGATCGGGGCCTCGATCGTGTCGCTGTCACGATCGGCTCCGCGATCGACGGCCAACGAGAGGTCGGGCGAGAGCGACGGTACCGGGACATCGAACGCTTCCGTCCGGTAGAGGCGAAGGCGGGAAATCCTGATCCCTCGATTCGTGAGTGCGTTCCACAGTGCTCGCCCGCACCTGGTCCGGGTCAGTCGCCAGACTGGGACGGCGTCCATCATCCTGCGTCTCGGAGGCGATAGCGATAAACGCTCTGGCTGTCGACTCGTGGGACGGTCAGTAGCCCAGTTCGGCAAGGGTCGCTTCGAGGCCGGGCAGATACTCCTCGCCGAACAGCCCAACGTGGATCAACAGCGGATACAGCCGGTAGACGAACCGGCGCGATTCGAAGAACCCCGGTTCGATCGATCGCAACGACCGGTAACGGTCGAAAAACGGGTTCCCGAACGTCTCGGTCCAGTCGATGTACGCGAGTTCGATCTCGGGATGCCCGTAGTAGGTCGCCGGATCGAGAAACGCCCGGACTTCGCCCTCGGCCGCGAGGACGTTCGTCCGCCAGACGTCGCCGTGGAGAAGTGCGGGCTCTGCAGGCTGGCTCAGTAGGTCTTCCAGGTCGTCGGCGACTGCCTGTACCCGCGCCGCCAGATCGTCACCGAGTGGGCCGTCCTCGCGAGCGCCACGGAGTTGCGGGACCAGTCGCTGTGCCCGGAAGAACGCGATCCAGTTTTCACGCCAGGGGTTTGGCTGGTCGAGCGAGCCCACGAGCGTATCGAAGGGAAAGCCCACGGCCTCGGCGGTAACGTCGTGTAACGCCGCCACGTGTTCGGCGGCGTTGCGCTCGACTGGGGGCGTGATCGCCGACTCGCCTGCCACGTGCTCGATGACCAGGAGTTCGTCACTGGCCCACAACACGTCGGGGACCGGTAGCGCCGAGTGCTCGGCAAGGTATTCCAGCATCTTCGCCTCGACCGACAGTGGTGTCTCTCCGGTCTTGGCGACGACCGGCGACCGCTCGGCGAAGTCGATGCGATAGACACGGCCGATCATGCCACCGTCGAGTTTCTGGCACCCGGTCGACTCGGCATCGAGTCCGTCGGCGACCTGCCCGGCGATCGACGCCATGGTCATCGCTTCCCCCCCGACTCGTTTGCCGATCCCGGTTCACTGTCGTCGGATCCGAACGGACATGCTGCCATCGTCCGTTCGAGCGCTGTCCCGAGAGCCATCTCCCGGGGGACAGTCACCACGTCGGTCGATCGATCGAGTTGGTCTGCACCGAGGGCCTCCGCACTGACTGTCCGGGACTCGGCTGGCAACTCCTCGATGACGTTCCCGCGACCGGCGACCGCCAGAAACAGATCGGCCGCTCGGGCCATCGGCAGGTCGCTGGCCGAATCACCGGCAGCGATCACGTAGTCCCAGTCTCGTCGGTTGCGTAGTCGTTCGACCGCTGGCCCCTTCTGGACGAAGCTGTACTCGCCGGTGAAGCGACCGTCTCGCGTCTCGAAATCGGTGCCGACCACTCGGACACGATCATCGATCAGTTGTGCGTACTGGGTGGCGACGTGTGTCGGGACGTCCGTGACGAGAACGACGTCGACACCGCGCTCACGAAGCGTTTCCTGAAGCCGTTCGTCGACACGGACGGCGAGCCCGAGCGCCGCTGTCACGGCGTCGTCGATCTGCTCGGCGCGCTTGTCCCTCAGCAACTGGCCGTAGGCGTCGAGTACCTGTGTCTGCATCGACCGGTAGTCCGCTCCATCGCCGGTCGGGCCACTCCGCGAGGCTCCTCGGGCGCGCAGTCGGATCGCCTTCGCGAGGACGCGAGCGACGATAGCATCCAGTCCCATCGCGGCGAGTGCGTCACAGCCGCGTAAGGCGCCCAGCCACCGGTCCCGGGAGCGATCGCCTCCGGCGTAGTCGGCGACCGCCCCGAGCACGTTCCGGATGGCCGCTCGATCGGCGTCACTCAGCGGGAGCTCACTCGCATACGGGAGGACGGCGAGCGTTTCGACGAAGATCGAGCCGTGTCGGTGGACCGTTCCGTCGATATCGAGACAGAGGCCGACGCGACGAGTGGGCGTTCCGGCCGACTGGGACGCTGTCATCGAACCGATACTCGACCGTCACTGAGTTTAACGTATCGGGTCGGTGTCGAGACACCCCTGTGGCCGCTCTCCGGACCCACCGGCCGTAGCTCAGGCCTGACGGGCGAACGCGAGGTTGCCGTTGATCGATTCGATGTACGCCTCTACGACGTCGCCTTCGCTGGCTCCCGGGACGAAGATCGTGTAGTTGCCCTTCTCGGCGACGCCGTCACCTTTCCGGCCGGTGCCGACGATCTTGACCTCGTAGCTTTTGCCTTCTTCGAGGGTGGGGCGCTGGCCTTGCGAACTCGACGACGACGCGCGCGTCTCGACGGGCCGGAAGGCCCCGCAAGCCTGACAGCGGAGCATGTCGATACCGTTCTCGGTCGCCAAGATCGTATCCGGCAGGCCACACTCAGAGCAGGTGACGTACTCGGCGACGTAGCTGTCGATCGCTGCGGCGAAGTCCGCGCCGTCGAACTCGCCGTTGTATCGGGCGCGGTCGTCCTCGAATTGCCCGCTGGTACCGAGTTCGCGCTGGATCGAGCGGTGGACGTGTTCGGCATCGCGAGAGAGGGCGTCCGCGATCGCTCCCAGGTTCGTCAGTCGGGTAAACGCCCCGTCGGCTTCGCCCTCGGGATCGGGGATCGAGAGTCGTCGTTCGTCGGCCGCCGGGCGGTCGGGCAGTGCGTCGTGGGCTCGCTGTAAGGCCTGCTCGTAGTTCATACTGTTCGGACGTGATCCAGACAGAAGGATGCTCCGTGAGGCGTGATAGAGCGGGTCACGCCGCTGGCTCTCGTGGCTTCGCTATCGCTCGTCGGCGAGGACGTCACGGTAGACCGCAAGAAGGTCGTCGGCGATCGCATCGATGGTGTAGGAGTCACTCTGCTCGCTGGCCCGTTTTCCGAGTCGTTCACGTCGCTCCGGGTCCCGCAGGCGATCGAGCGGCTCGGTGAACTCCTCGCTTCCCTTCAGGCAGTCCTCGCCATCGGTCAACCACTCGAAGGTCGGAATGTCCCGAACGACGGGCGGCCGACCGCAGGCCATCGCTTCGAGCAGCGCCATTCCCTCGTTCTCGTTTTTCGTCGGGAAAAAGAAGATGTCTCCCGCCGCGAACCCACCCCGAATATCCTCGATATAGCCGGTAAACGCACAGTTGTCGGGCGCGTTCGCGACGAGTTGCTTTGCCGTCTGTGAGCGAAGCAGACTGTCCAGTCGGCCTCCACCGGTCGGGTTGAGATAGCCAAACCACGCAAAATCCAGCTCCGGCATCGCCCGGGCCGTCTCGATGAACGCCCGTAGGCCCTTGCGCTCGATGACGTGGCCGACGTTGAACACGACTGGGGGGTCCAGATCGTAGCGGTCGAGATACGTTTCGCGGAGCGACTCGAACCCCTCGAGGCGTTCGGGATCGAACCCGTTCGAGACGACCGACGTCGGGACGTCACAGTAGCCCTCGATCACGTCGCGGTTGTGCTCGGACGGACAGATCAACCGGTCGCCCAGTCCATAGGCCGCTTCGAGATAGGGCCGCAGGGGCTTGGCCAGGAGGTTCGAGAATGCGAAACTCTCCCGGAAATCAGCCGCCGTCTGGTGGGTGTGAATCACGACCGGCACGCCGGCCCGCTGGGCGCGCCAGGCGTAGAAAACCGACTGTGGCCCCATGTTGTTGAGGTGTAAGAGATCGGCCCCGAGATCGGGCTCGGTCGTGTATTCGATCCCGGCCCGATCGAGGATCGTCCGTTGCTGGCGGACTGACTGGGCCTGTCCGCCGGTGATCGCGTCCTCCCACTCGAAATAGTGACTAATCCGCACGCGTGTCTTCGATCTCGCGGGCCACCGTTCAGTACCTTCCGGATTCGAGTCGCCTCTCGATCTGTGCCGGCCGCAAGCATTTACTCACTGCGTGAGAACGAACTGGCAGACATGGAGCACCCAGCCCACACCGATCGCCGACAGCAGACACCACTGAGACGGACAACTGGGGGGCGGCGAGCATGAGTTTCGGGCGTCGGCTCGGCCTCGCGTTCGCCGGAGTGGTACTCGTCGTGGCGTTGGTCGGGAGCAACGTGTTCATTACGGCCGGACAAACCGCGTTGCGTGCCGATTACGTGACCGACACACTCGACGACGAGGACGCCTATACCGAGGCGATAGACGTCCTCGAAGAACGGATCAGCACCGAGATCGACTCGGTGGATCTCGATACGAGCGGGGCGTTGCCGGCCCAGATCGACGCCTCGGGCGTCGAACCCGAGCAGCTCGTCGACGAGGCGCTCACGGAGTCGTACGTCCGGACCCAGACCAACGAGAACATCGATGCGATCTACGCGTTTCTCCACGGTGAGACGGATTCGCTGTCGATTTCGGTCGATCTCGCGCCGGTAAAGTCGAACTTCGCACAGGCAGTCACCGAGGGCATGATCGCCGTCGACGCGCCTGCCCTGGCCGACATCGCGGCCAATCAACTCGACGGGGCCGGCGGACAGATCGACGCCACGACCGTCGAAGGCTTACTCGACAGCGAGTCGAGCTTCCAGCAGACCCGGGCCGAGTTCCAGTCGTCGCTGGGCGATGGGGCAGATCTCCAGACCGTCAACCAGCAACTCAAGTCCGAACTCGAAACGGCGACGCGCCAAGAAGTCGGCGGGTACGACCAGGAGCTCACCGATGGGGCTGTCGACTTCCAGTTCGCGACGGTCGACGCACTGACGAGCGATCTCACCTACCAGGAATACCGCCAGCAGGTCGAGTCCCTCACACAGCGGATCGCCGAGCGAGCCCAGGTGATCGTCCGTGAGCGACTCGACCAAGAGCTGCCCAACACTCTCTCGCTGACCGAAAATATGGATACCGAGGCGCGGGACCGTCTCGATACCGCCGCTGACGGCGTCCAGCTCGTCGATCTGCTCACCCTGGCGTTGCCCGCGTTGGCCCTGTTGGTGATCGGTGTCCTCGCCGTACTCACGCGCTCGCTGTGGACCGTCGGCCGGACAGTCGGCGCGAGTTCACTGATCGCCGGCATCGCCGGATTTCTCCCAGCATTGTTGGCGCGTGATCCACTCACCTCGGCGATCCGGGACGCTATCGGCGGGCCGGACGGTCAGCGCTTTGCCGACGTGACGATCGCTCTCGTCGACGGCATCTTCGCTCAACTTCGAACCCAGTCACTGCTCTTGCTCGTCGCCGGGCTCGTCTTGCTCGTGCTCGTGTTCGCCGACAAACGCGGTTACTTCGATGGGTTCCGACGGCAACTCGGCTTTGGCCCTGCCCCGCGGGCTGGTGGTCCAGGTGGCTCCCGTCAGGCGGCCCAGCCGCATCGCGGAGACGCCGGCGGTCGTGCGGGTACCCAGCCCGGTCAACGCGCCGGACAACGCCAGGGCCAGCCCCGTGGCCAGGGGCCACGCCAGCAGGGTGGGCAGCCGAGCCAGGGCAGCCAGCAGACGACCCCGCAACGTGGCCAGCAGACCGGCCGACAACAGCCCGATAACGCACAGCCACGCCAGCGAGGCGGGCGCCACTCTCGCGGCCAGGGGCAGTCCCAGCAGCGCCAGGGTGACGACCGCACTCGGCCCGGCCAGGGACAGCCACCGGCCGGCGTCGACCCACAGGACCCCCGGGCCGGCCAGCCCAGCGAGTCCGACGCTTCGACGCCAGTGGGAGACGCTGGAGAGGACTCGTCATCAGGCGCCGGCACACCCGACGAAAGCAGGGCTGTGAGCGACGACCCGTCGGGAGAACCCGACGCTGCGGAGACTGACTCAGCGGCCGAGGACCCGACAGCATCCGAATCCGATTCGGACGCGGCCGACGACTCCACAGACGACACTGCCGATCGCACCTGAGAGCCCTCGGCCAGTCTCGGGGCACTGTGTCAGTCCAGTCTCTCTTCTGGTCGGCTCCACTACCGGCCGTCGGGCCAGTATCGGTTTGACTGCGTGAGTCGCTACTGGGCGATCGTGGTAGCGAGCGCGAGACGGAGCAACGCAATTCACGGTCTCTCATCTCCGTTCGTGGCTATCTGTGGCTCGACTCTCTGTGAGAGACGCCCATGGGGCGAGATACCACCGGTCCCGCACGCCTTTAGCGTGTCCGGGTCCTAACAATGCTATGAGCGATAAATCAGGGCGCCGGAATCTTCGGATGCCCGACGACGACGAGGTGTTCGCCGTGGTGACACAGCACAACGGCGGCAACCACGTCGAACTGCAGTGTGAGGACGGCAAGACCCGCATGGGGCGCATCCCCGGGCGCATGAAGTACCGCGTCTGGATCGAGGAGGGCGACGTCGTGCTGGCCGAACCGTGGGACTGGCAAGACGAGAAGGCAAACGTCGAGTGGCGCTACGACAACGCCGACGCCGAGCAGCTCCGTCGCGAAGGGCACATCGACTGACGCAGGGCTTCTTGGGATTTCTTTTCGGCCCGTAGTCCCAACCTCGCGTCGCCGTCGCTGTTCTCGCCTGGCTCTCCAGGTGTACGCCCGCATTCTGGCCCGGCCCAGTCCGTTGCCGACCACAGAGGACTTTTCCCGCCGACGCCAGTAGCTTCGGCCATGCCAGGTGCCGGCGAGGCGCCCAGCGATCGGTTACGTGATCGGGCCAGCGGGAGTGATTCGAAGCTCTGGCTGTTCATGGGTGCCGATCGGTGGCTCGTCACGGGGTTGCTCGTCGCGGTCGTGTTCGTCACGCTGACCGCTGCAGGCTCCCTTCTGCCGGCCGCCGAGGTCGCAATCCGATCGGGTGACTCGGTGGACACTCTCTTTCAGGCCCTGTTGACGGCGACGATCACCGGCGTCACGCTCGTGCTCACCCTGAACCAACTGGTGCTCTCTCAGGAACTCGGTGCTGCGGGCGACCAGCGCGAGCGCATGGAGGAGGCCATGGCGTTCCGCGAGGACGTCGCCGACGCCGTCGGAACGCCCGTGAGTCCGGCTCGGCCGGCACAGTTCCTCCGGGCGCTCGTCCAGGTCTCCGGCGAGCGGGCACGTGACCTCCGGGACGCCGTCAGTACCGACGCGGACGCGAGCACGTCCGATACGGAGCTGCAGGAGGCGGTTGAAGATTTCACCGATAGTCTGATAGCAAATTCCGAGACGGTCGCGACGGGACTCGACGACGCTCGCTTTGGCGAGTTCGACGTCATCGCCTCGGCGCTCGATTTCAACTACTCCTGGAAGATCTTCACGGCCCGCCGCATCCACGAGCGCTACGGCGATGCCCTCGATACGGAGGGGCAGGCCGCCCTCGACCAGTTGATCGACACGCTAGAACTGTTTGGCCCCGCCCGCGAACACTTCAAGACGCTGTACTTCCAGTGGGATCTCATCGACCTCTCGCGGCGGATCCTCGTGGCATCGGTCCCGGCGTTGCTGGTCTCGGCAACGATGGTCGCGTTTTTCGACGCGTCGACGCACACACCGGCTGTCGCTGGCGTCGACATGTTGGTCCCGATCGTGGCAGCCGCGACGACGGTCGCGCTGATCCCGTTCTTGCTCCTGCTTGCCTACATCGTGCGGATCGCGACGGTCACCAAGCACACCCTCTCGATCGGCCCCTTCATTCTCCGGGAGACCGACGACGTCGCCGAGGTCGAATGGGACCAGTAACGGCGCTCGTTGTCCCCTGCGTGCAGTTCCGTGACGCGTTCGATTAACTGGCGTCTCCTGACTACAGCGACACCGCTCTCGGATGTATTCGATGTATTATACTGCATCCACGCTGGCGACACTTCTCTGGCAAACACGCGACCGACGGCAGCGTCCCGCGTTCGCGCCAGATTGCGCCCCACGTCGTCGCCGTCTCACCTGAGCTAGTACCCGCGCTTACGAGGCGTCGTCGTCTTCGTCGCGCTCGCTCGCCTTGCTAATCTCCTCGCTGACGGTTTCCTCGACTTGCTCGCTGACTGTATCCTCGACGGTTTCCTCGACTTGCTCGCTGACGGTCTCGGTCACCTCTTCGGTGACTGTCTCGCCGACTTGTTCGGCGACGTCGTCGACCTCCTTGGAGACAGTTTCGCTGACGGTCTGTTCGACCTCGTCGCTGACCGATTCTTCGACGCGATCGACCTCTTTAGAGACGGTTTCGCTGACGGTCTGTTCGACCTCGTTGTGGACGGTCTCTTCGACCCGTTGGGCCATCTCGCTGGTCATCCAGTCGGGGTCGAACCGCCCCATCTTCCAGGCAATGTGGATGACGTAGGCGATCAGTGCACCCAGTCCGAAGGCCACGCCGACACTGGTCTCGGCGACGAAGATAATCCCGACTGCGACGAAGATGAGCGCCCCATACGCCAGGTCGACGAGAAAATCGACACGCGAGGGATTCATCGTTTCGTCACCGCTGTTCGGTCGGTGTGTTCGTTGTATCCGTCCATACGCGATGGTTCGACCTGGCCACAGGAATAACCACCCATTTGCGATCGTCCCGTCCAGTCTTCGGGTTCGTGACAGCACCATTCCGCGCGAGGCTCGATCTCTCCGTCGGCGTGCCCCCCCGGCGGCGTCCGTTCGTGGCGGTCAGTCTCCGAGTGGCGCCTGGCGCAGCTCTTCTCGTAGAGCCTGGATATCCGGTTCGTTGTCGCCAGCGAAGCGAGCCCGGACCGCCAGCACTTCCTGGCGGGAGACGGTGACGCTGCCCGCTTCGACGACGGCCGCCGGGTTCGATTTCAGCTCTCGGATCGTCCCGACGGCGAGTAAAAACGGGATCGCCCACGCCGCCCGGGTGTTGCCACGCACTTCGGGCATGGTTTCGAGCCAGGACTGTGCACCATCGAGGTATCGCTCGGCTCGCTCGACGATCTGCGTGATGATCGGCGCGAACGCCGCCCCGCTCGACGGATCGGCGATGTCCGCGGGTTCGAGCCCTTCCTCGGCGAGTAAGGGTTGTGGCACGTAGACGTTCCGTTCCGTCCGGTAGTCCGTCGCGACGTCTTTGGCGACGTTGACGAGCTGTAACAACAGTGCGAACGATTCGGCGTCTTCGCGAAACGACTCTCGCTGTCCCGGGTCGACCTCTTCGAGTAAGAGCGACGTGACGAACTCACCGACGGTCCCGGCCACGTACCAGCAGTACGACTCCAACTCCTCGAACGATTGGAGGCGAAGCCCGCCGGTGTCGGCGTATCGCTCGACGAACGTCGCCATTCCGTCGACGAGCTCCCGGATCGACGGCCGGATCACGTCTCTGGAAGCCGCCGGGAGCGACTCGAACTCCCCAACGGCTTCCGGGGCGCGAGCGACGACATCCCAGTCGTCGCTTGGCTCGGCGGGGAGCCACGGTTCGACGGCCGTCCGAAACGCCTCGATCGACGTCTCGTCGTCCGGGTCCAGGGCACGACTGTACGTCTCGAGGAGTGCGACCCGCTCCCCGGGCGGGATGTGGCGAGCGTCCTCGACGGTATCGGCGATCCGACAGAGCAGGTACCCGAGACAGATCTCCCGGGCCATCGGCTCGCGCAACTCGTCGATGGTGAGCGCAAACGTCCGTGAGACAGTCGTCACGGCGTCGTAGTACCACGCAAGTTCGTTCCGCTCGGTCTGCTCGTCGGCCATCTCGATATCGGATCAACGAGCTCCCCACTTGAAAACGTGACTGCATTGGATGACTGCTCGCTGTTCCCGGCCGGCGTGTCGAGGAACCTTTCTGTCTCCCTACCGAACAGTGGGTGTGGATTCAAACGACGTCCGCCGCACGTGGGCCGATCGATCCGGCGAGTTCTCCCCGGCGTACTACGCCCACTACGGTCCGGACGAGAAAAGCGAGGCGATCGGTGACCTGCTGGCTGGGACTATCGCCAAGGATGGCTCGGTGCTGGAACT
The DNA here is from genome assembly GCF_009690625.1 of Halorhabdus sp. CBA1104. Taxonomy (NCBI): domain Archaea; kingdom Methanobacteriati; phylum Methanobacteriota; class Halobacteria; order Halobacteriales; family Haloarculaceae; genus Halorhabdus; species Halorhabdus sp. CBA1104. The sequence continues at coordinate 261,751 of NZ_CP033878.1, forward strand.
GGGCTTTGGGTCCGGCCGGCATCTCTCTCATCTCCAGCAGCGTGGATTCGAGTCACTCTCCGGTGTCGATGTCAACGAGGATGCTCTCGACGTTATGACTGATGCGTACCCGGCTCTGGCAGCCGACGGTACCTTCTATTTTGAAGCGATCGAGGATGTCGTCGAGGACTTCGACGACGGGGCCTTCGAGGCCGTCTACTCCGTCGAAACCCTCCAGCACGTTCATCCCGATGCCGACTGGGTATTTGCTGAACTTCGCCGGATTACGGATGCCCTTCTCGTCACGATCGAAAACGAGAGCGAGGTCGAGGCCGGGCAGTCCGGCGACCCGGCGGTCACCTACGTCAACGACGAGGTGCCGCTGTACTATCGTGACTGGAAGCAGGTGTTTACCGACGCTGGCTTCGTCGAGATCGAATCCCGCCCTCTCGGTCGCGACATCTTGCGCGTGTTCCGTCCGGACGACCACGAGGCGCTCTCGGAGTCGTCTTGACGCGGTGCTGTCTAGCCCAGGTTCGGTGGTCCGCAAGCCCCATTCGTGATGGAACTTATCCGTCCGCTCGTTCCCACCGTTCGAGCGTGTATCCCTCGAAGCGTGTATCGTCCGTCCGGGTCCAGACACTGGTGTCGAAATCGGGAAATTCGGCGTCGCCCTCGTACGTGCCATCGATTCGACTCACCAGCAGCCGATCGCAATACGGGAGAAAGGCCGCGTAGATCGCCGCCCCGCCGAGGACGTACAGCACCGGCGCGTCTTCCGTGCGGGCGCGTTCGATCGTTGCCTCGACGCCGCTGGTGTGGACGACTGCTGGCTCGTCGTACGTCCGCTCGGTACGGCTCAACACGAGTTGTCTGGCCCCGGGCGGGTCCTCAAACATCTCGAAAGTCCGGCGGCCGATGGCGACGGTTTCTCCGGCAACACGCTCACGATACCGGCGGACTTCCTCGGGCAAGTGCCACGGCAGGGTCGGTCCATCACCGATGACACCGTTCTCGGCGACGGCCGCGACGGCGACGATATCCATGCATAGCTGTTCGCAGGCACTGGTCATTAATCGCCGGGCTGTCCCTCGCCGGTAGGCAGCTGCTCGGCACTCGCCGCGGTCTCCACGACGGATCTGGTCCACCCGCTGCTTTCGATAACGAACGTTTCTCACGGTGGAGTGCAAAGCGGTAGCCATGTGCCCACAAACTGGTGACTACGACGACCGGGCTGTCGCCGCACTCGCCGACCGCAACTACGAGACTGCAGGAGACGCCTTCGCGCGGGCCGGCTGGCAAACACTCACTGCGCCACGGCCAGGCCAAAGCCCGTTCGATGCCGACGAGAAAGGGTGGGTCGGGAACGCCCTCAAACACCACGTGACGAGCGCGCTCTGCTATCGTGTCGCCGGTTGTCACACTCGGGCCCGGCATCGCGGGACCGAGGCTGCTGCGATTGGTCGTGACCTCCAGACGGTCCTCGAACACCCCGCACAGCAAGCCTGTCTTCAGGAACTGATCGGTGATGCCAGACTTGCCGGCGGACTCGACGGTCCAGCCGAGGCCTACAGTGAGGCAGCCCAAGCCTATCGTGGGGCCGCCAAATCGGTCGAGGAGCCACAGTATTGGGGGACGACACCGCTTTTCGAGGCGGCCACAGCCCCGCTCCAGCAGGTCGCCCGAAGTACGGCAAACGGGGAGATTGCCGTCACCTGGGAAGCCCTCCACGGCTCGGATCCGTCGAGGCCGGGTCAATTTCTCGCCCACCGAGCGACGTTCAAGCGCCAGCGATTTCCGGCGCTCCTCGAGTCGGTCCTCGCGGACGGCTATCTCGCTGCCCCACGCGGGACGACGGAATACAACAACGCGAACTACCAGTGTCCAGCGTGTGGCTCGACCGACGTCAACTGGGTCGCAGAGAGCGTCCTCTGTCTGCGGTGTTCGACGCCAGCTGAACGGCAGTGACCGCGTTTGGATCGGTTTGCCACCGGCGCACGGATCGAATCGACGCACAGTCGCGAGCAGTATTCTCACATCAGTTGATATAACTGCTGTGCTGAATACAGAGCCTGTATTCAGCAATCAGCCATCGTGAGTTTCACGCCGATTCTGAGGAATCAGTCGCTCAGTGTGCAAACATGATTACTGGAGTATGGACGGGGTCGGTAGCTTAATTTTCCCTCGAAGAAACTGCTGTAGATATGAGTGCAACATACCCTCTCGTAGGATTCTTCGCCCTTCTCTTTGGGCTCGTTATGGTTGTCTGGCCACGAACCGTTGCACGCTGGCGGAACAGTGGCGCCGTGAATTCTGACCCGACAACTGGGCTGGTTCGGTTAACTCGGTATTTCGGCGGCCCTGCTCTCATTATTCTTGGAACTATTTTGATGGTCTCACCATAGAACTCTGATTGGTCGCTGATACAAATTTATCTGTACTGAGTACTCGGAGGAGACTCCAATTGGAGGAAACTCCGTACAAGATATGCGCCTTATATTCAGCACGGTCGCCGAAACATATCGTCTACAACGTATTTCAACAGAGGCCAAACTTTGTATAGTTCTCCCGACCAGTAAATCGGTGGCCTCGGTACTCATAGGGCTCGTCGTCGCCGGGTCGTGAGGCCGGCTCGGCCCGTGGGCTCGTCATCGGCCAGCCGAGGGTACACGCGGCAGGCGCAAAACGGTTGCTCACCGTCCGCTCCATTCAGGGCCGTTCGGGACCAAACACCGCTCGTGCTCGAACTCGACGGGAGCGAGGGCGGTGGACAGTTGTTCCGGTCGGCGCTGGCCTTCTCGGCGATGACCGGCACGGCAATCGAGATGACCGACGTCCGAGGCTCTCGCCCCGACCCGGGGCTTCGACCCCAGCATCTGGCTGTTCTGGACGTACTTGCGGATATTTCCAACGCGACGGTCCACGGCCGCGAGATCGGCGCGACGACGGTCACCTTCGACCCTGAAGACCCGCGAGGCGGCCGTTACAGCGCCGATATCGGCACGGCGGGGAGCATCCCGCTCCTGTTCGACGCCGTGGTGCCCTTGGCCACTGTCCTCGAGGAGCCACTCGTCCTCACCGCCACTGGCGGGACGGATGTCCAGTGGTCGCCGCCGATGGCTTACCACCGCCAGGTCAAACTCCCGGTCCTGGCAGACCACGGCGTTCACGCCGGCGTCACTGTCGACCGACCCGGTTTCTATCCGGCCGGCGGTGGTGAGGCGACACTTTGCCTCGCGCCGTCGACGCTCGAGTCGTTCGCGCTCGGTGATCCGGGGGGACTCGTCGGGGCACGGATCTACGCTACGGCGTCGATGGATCTGCAGGACGCAGACGTAGCGACGCGCCAGGCAACCGCCGCAGCCGACGCCCTCGCGGCGGCGGGCGTGGACGTCACGGCTGTGACGACCCAGCATTCGGTGACGCCATCGACGGGTTCGAGCCTGGTGATTCGACTCGACTTCGAGGCTTCGGTCGCAGGGGTTTCCGCACTCGGTGAACGCGGGAAACCGGCCGAGCACGTCGCCAGTGAGGCTGTCGATCGAGCACTCGACGTCCGGGATTCGCCCGCGGCCGTCGACGCTCATCTCGCAGACCAACTCGTCCCGTTCTTGGCGGCTGCAGGCGGCGAGATCTCGATTCCGGACGTGACGGACCACGTCGAGAGCCACTGTCGGCTACTCGCTGCCTTCGGGTTGGACATCGAACCGGTTCAGGACGTTACTGGCCTCACACTCGTCGGGTAAGTCGCTTGGATGGCCCTCTCCAGTCCATGATGCACGTCAGGCGGTTGTCTGATAGAGGGATCCATCCTCGTCGTAGCGCGCGTCGAAGATCCGTCGGAACTGCTCGTCGGTCAGTTCGACCTCGATCGCGCCAAGGTTCTCCTCGAGTTGTTCGACCGTTCGGGCCCCGACGATCGGGACGCAGGTGAACTCGGGCTGGTCGATCAACCACCGAAGGGCGACCTGTGCGGGTGTGGCTCCAACCGCTTTGGCGACTGCCCGCACCTCGTCGAGGACGTGCCAACCCCGCTCGGAGACATAAAAGTCCAGAAAGCGGTCGTCGAGCTGGGCGCGGGCGTCCTCCGGGGCGTCGAGTTCGTATGTCCCGTCGCCGGCGCGCTCGTACTTGCCCGTCAGGAACCCACCGGCAAGCGGCGAGTACGGACAGACTGCCAGGTCCTGATCGGCACAGACGTCCAGATACGCTGTGACGTCCTCGTAGTAGGCGGCGTGAAAGAGCGGCTGCGTGACGGTGAAAGCTTCGTAGTTGTTGACGTCGGCTTTCCAGAGACCCTTGGTGAGTTTCCAGGCGTCGGCCGTCGAGAGGCCGACGTGGTGGACTTTGCCCTCACTGACGAGATCGTCGATCGTCCGCAGCGTCTTCTCGATTGGCGTCTCGTCGTCGAAGCGGTGTAAATACAGGATATCCAGGTAGTCCGTATCCAGGCGATCGAGCGACCCGTCGACTTCAGCCCGGACGTTCTTCGCCGAGAGGTTCTCTTGGAACCGTGACTCTTGCGACCAGTAGCACTTCGAAGCGATCACGTAGTCTTCACGGTCGCGCTCTGTGAGCCATTCGCCGATCCAGCGCTCGCTGTCGCCCCTGCCGTAGCCGTTTGCAGTGTCGATGAAGTTCCCACCCAACTCCGCGTAAGCGTCGAGCAGTTCGTGGGCCTCTTCCCGGCCCGTCTCGACGACGCCCGTCTCCTCGTGTTCCATCCCGAACCGCCACGTCCCCAGGGCGATCGGCGACACTTCGAGTCCCGTCTTGCCAAGTCGTCGGTAGTACATACGACCGAACCTCTATCCGCCGGCCCAATAACGATTGGTGGCGGTCTCGCCCGCATCTCCGCTGTCGACCCTTGACTTTCCCTTCGCTGTGCGTGAGTGGGCCGAGACGATCCCGAGAACCCAACGCGCGTCGGTGTGGCCGTCGTCAGGCGACATTCGAGGACGAAGACGGCCAAAACGACTGGGGGGCGCTGGCTGCCCAATGTGACGGGAAAACCGCTCCGCTCGCAGTCACTCGTCGATTCGCTCGCGCGCAGCGGCCACCAGCAACGGGAACGTGATGGTCGCGTCGGCGTACACTGAGGCGTTGCGGGCGGCCTTTTCGAGTTTCCCCCACGAGCGGGCTTCGTCGAGTGTCGCGCCCGAGAGACCACCAGTCTGGGGCGGGTCCATCGTCAGTTGGACGGCGTAATCGTAGGCGTCCGGACTGACTAACATCGTCTGGAGGACGAAGTTCTTCGGGACGCCGCCCCCGACCACCAGCGCGCCGGCCTGCTCGGCCTCGTAGGCAATGTCAGTAATCTGTGTCATATCCGCCAGCGCGTCCAGCGTAAAGTCGCTGGTCTGGTTGTACATCCAGGCTTGCAAGCCCAGTACCGAATCCTGGACGGCGGGACAGTAGATCGGGACGTCGTTCTCGTAGGCCGCGGCGGCGATACCCGGCCCTTCTTCGACGTCCTCACGCTCGTTGATCTCGCTGTTGGCTCGGCCCAGCTCCTCGGTCAGGCGCTGGATCGAGACGCTTCCTTCCGCTTCCAAGACGGGAAAGACCTCGTCCCGGAGGTGCTCCTCGAAGGTCGTAAAGTACTCCTGGGGGAGATAGACGTTGTAGATGCGATCGACGCCTTCGTCGCGCAACTGTTCGTCGTGTTCGCGGGGGGTGGCGTCCTCGGCGACGACCTCGCCGTGGTGGTGCTTGCCGCCGATCGCTTCGATCGTGTCGTGGGTGAGGTTCGCGCCCGTCGTCACCAGCGCGTCGACGTGGCCGTCCCGGATCAGGTCGGCCACGATTTGGCGCATCCCGGTCGGGACCATCGCCCCCGCCAAACCGAGGAAGTTGGTCACGTCGTCGCCGAGCATCTCGCTGTAGATGTCGACGGCCTCGTGCAGTGTGTTCGCGCCGACACCGCCTTCGCCGTACTCTCCGGCGAGTTCTCCGACTGTCATTCCAGCGCGTACTTCGGCGTGCCCGATCGGATCGTGACCGAACGTCTCGCGATGACTCTCGGCGTGGTCGTCTGTCATAGTCACTCCTCCACGGGCGAGGCGCTTGAAGCGTACGATCGCGGTAGCTCCGGGGCTCACGACTCGGGGTGGCTCATCGTCAACGGAGCCCAACAGCACTCCGAGCGGTACTGCTCGTACTCGGCGACGAACTGACAGTCCCGATATCGCCGGGCGACCGCCCGGCCACAGTCCCCACAGCGGAACAGCCACTCCGGCGTCGCGAAGCTTCGACAGTGCATGTCGGTCTCGATCTCCTGGGCGCGTCGGCGGAATGCCGCTCCGTGGTCGGTCGTCCCGAAGCGCTGGAACTGCTCGACGTGGAGCAACTCGTGGCGGAGCGTCGATGCCCACTCCGAACGTGAGAATTCCGCGAAGGCGTCCCAGGTCAAGGCGACCGTACAGGGAAGGGGCCGGCCATCGCTGTCGGGAACATCGTCCCAGTTGATCGGCTCACCGACGGTCGCATCCGGCAGTTGTGGCCGCTTGACGGCTGCTGCCCGGCGGCGCGCCCGCGTCGAGACGGTCCACTCGACGAGATCCAACCGAACGTCGAGTAGCCACTCGCGGCGCGCCTCCCGGGCGTAGGCGCGCGACCAGTCGACCAGCTCGTCGTGACTGTCGACCGACTCGAATGCCGGTACTTCCGCCCTGTCGATGGCCATGCTCAGAGGCCGGTCGGGTGGTCGATGAACGTCGTCTCCAGGCCCCACTCTTCGGCGAGGCCGGCGAGGGCACGGACCCCGAAGGTCTCCGTGGCGTAGTGGCCCGCCAGGACGACAGTGAGTCCCAGTTCCTTCGCACGGTGGTAGACCGCCTGTTTGCCCTCGCCCGTCACCAGTGCGTCGACCCCTTTCTCGGCGGCCTCATCGATCCAGTCGGTCCCACTGCCGGTGACGATCGCCACGTCGCTGATCTCTTCGGGGCCGAAGTCGAGGGTCTGTATCGGCTGGCCACCGATATCGAGTTCGCTGGCAAGTCGCTTTTCGAGTTCCTCGACTGTCATCGCCGGCATCCGGCCGCGCTGGCCGATGTACTCCCCGCCGAGTTCGCCGAAGGGCGCGCGGTTGCTCAGGTCCAGGACATCGGCCAGCCCGGCCGCGTTACCGAGATCCTGGTGGCCGTCCAGCGGCAGATGGGCCGCATACAGCGGAAGGTCCCCCTCCAGTAGCGGGGCCAGCCGGCGGTAGGACTCGCCGGTCACGCTGGTGATCCCATCGCCCCAGAACAGGCCGTGGTGGACGACGAGTAGATCCGCGCCGACCTCTCGAGCGCGGTCGATCGTCTCGACGGCGGCGTCGACCGCGACAGCGACGTGCTCGATCTGGCGGTCTGTGGATCCGACCTGGAGCCCGTTCGCGCTGGCGTCGACGTCGGCGTAGTCCTCGACCCGGAGTCGCTCGTCGAACCGGTCACAGATCTCGGTACAGTCCATACTTGCCCGTTTCGCGGGCGGTACTGTAGTAGTTCTGGAGTCTTGTTGAAAATCATACAACCACTGTGCCGTTTTGCGGATCTAAAATTGTTTTACACCGATAAGCGACAGAAATCACCACCGGGTTTTGAATACTCGTAACGGCGCAGATATAACAGAGGAAAATCCAGTCATAAATTGCGAAATATCTAAGGTTTATCGGTTTATATTCGCACTATGGCACTGATTCAGTCGGCCATTTTCGATCTGGTTGTTTACAGTGACTGTTTGGTAGCTAGTGCGAGCACAACGATTGCCCACCAAGGGCAGAGTGAATAGAGAGATATAGACGTGACTGATAAATCAACGCAGACGACGCGGCGACAGTACCTACGCACAGCGGCAGGTATCGGCACGGTAGCAGCGATCGGCTCGAAAGCGAGTCAAAGTGGGACAGCGCAAGCGAGTTCGGGTGGTGAGGAAATCTGGCGGTATGAGACCGGCAATTCTCCCCACTCATCACCGACGGTGGTGGATGGGACTGTCTACGTCGGGAGTTGGAACCTCTACGCGATAGATGCGGCGACGGGCGAGAAAGAGTGGGCCTTCGAGACTGGCAATTGGATCACCTCGCGAATATCCAGCCCGACGGTAGCCGATGGGACTGTCTTCGTCGGGAGTGATGACTGCAACCTCTACGCGCTGGATGCGGCGACGGGCGAGAAAGAGTGGGCCTTTGAGACGGGCGCTGAGGTGAAGTCGTCACCGACGGTGGTAGATGGGACTGTCTTCGTCGGGAGTGATGACTACACCCTCTATGCGCTGAATGCGGCGACGGGCGAGAAAGAGTGGGCCTTCAAGCCCGGCTATTGGGTGGAATCGTCGCCGACGGTAGTGGATGGGACGGTCTTCGTCGGGAGTAACGACAAGAACCTCTACGCGCTGAATGCGGCAACAGGCGAGAAAGAGTGGGCCTTCGAGACGGGCACCTACGTGTACTCGTCGCCGACGGTAGCCGATGGGACAGTCTTTGTCGGGAGTTACGACGACAACCTCTACGCTGTGGATGTGGCGACGGGCGAGAAAGAGTGGGCGTTCGAGACTGGCGATAGGGTGGACTCGTCGCCGACGATGGTGGACGGCACCGTCTTCGTCGGGAGTTGGGATGAAAACATCTACGCGCTGAATGCGGCGACGGGCGAGAAAGAGTGGGCTTTCGAGACTAGCGCCAGGGTGCGTTCGTCGCCGACGGTGGGCGATGGGACGGTCTTCGTCGGGAGTAACGACAACAACCTCTACGCGGTGGATGGGGCCACGGGCGAGAAAGAGTGGGCATTTGAGACGGACGGCAGGGTGGAGTCGTCGCCGACAGTGGTGGATGGAACCGTCTTCGTCGGGAGTAAGGATGAAAACATCTACGCGCTGGATGCTGGTATCGAAGGATCGAGCGAAGGCTCACGCGTCACACTCACCACGCTAGGCCAACACAACCAATCCCGCCCTGGTGAGTCCTTTACCGATTCCGCACCGGAGGGTGGACAATCGAACGCGAGCACATCGACGTCCGGTCCGGGATTGGGGGTCCTCGGTACAGTGATCAGTCTGGGGGGCGCAAGCTATCTCATTAGTCGAGCGAGAAACGGTAGCCAAGAGTCTGTAGAGTAGTAACTGTCCTACTCGACGGTCTCGTTGATCTGCAGCTTCTTCGCGGAGCGACTAACTGACGTCGTCCCGAGACGGTCAGGACCGCGGGTATTCGATTCAATCTTCAGAATTGGGGTGAGAACTATGGCGCTGGCTGACACTCCATATTGGTATATTATCTACACATCTAGAAATCCAAAGCGAAATACTTATATTATATACATAAATTCTCGGATTGTGGAAGAAACAACAAGACGGACCTTCCTGAAAAGCAGTAGTATCGCCGCAGGGCTATTAGCTGGGTCGGCAGTAGTCAGCGCCAAAACAACAATAAAAACAAACTCAGAATCCGACGAGACTATAAAGATACGCTATCAGTAAAAGAAATAACTCATCACCGTAATGATTTCATTGAGAGCGCAGATGGGGTTCACCCATCGGACATTCCTACAGCCAAACCAGTTGGGAAGACTGCAGACAAACAAGTAGCTGCGTATAATCTTGATTTAATAGATGGTGCAGTTCATGAATGGACAGGGGTGGTGCGTGGTAAACGGAATAATGACAGCGAATTCACCACCCACAAAAATTCAGGGAACAAAAAGGCACCAAAGGAAATAGTAGAGAATGTGCATAAAAAAGCCGATGAAGATGTACGAGTAAAACGAAAGAAAAAATCAAGACTTAACAATAACCAAGTCGACGTGGCTAAAAAATCAGATGAGGTCGATTTTGATGTGGGTTGGGACGATATGGCATCAAATGACCACTGGGAAGAGGGCGAATGGGGGACCACAATGGGATGGAATGTTCAATGGAAGAAAGCTCCCAATGCAGAAAGCGTTCACGGAGTCAAAGCTCATGTTAATTTGAAGCCCGGAAAAGAACATCCAATCATTAAAGATCGTGCGGAAAAGGCAATCTTGAAGCAGAATTACAACCACGCAGACGTGTTTTCCGAAGATTATCGTCCCTATAACACTAATGGCCAGGCTAGTGAGTCTTGGAGTATTGGCGTAACTGCAGGCAGTGATACAGTAAATGTTGGGGTTGAACATTCAACACAACATTCGAAGAAGGATATGGAGATCCATGATGACAGTGCTGTAAATGACCCAGATCTCCAAAATATGGAACATACGTACGATATTAGTAACGATCTCCGAAAGCATACTGTCCGGGCTACTCAATTTGGGATTGTAGAAGTGGATGACAAAGACAAAGATGGAGAAAAATTTGCATACATTGATCTCCAGGGTGAATTCAAACAATGCGACATCCAAAACGGGTACGATTACTATTGGTGACATAAGCCAATAGTATAGAATCATATATAACTAACCAGTACGGACGGATATATTTTCTCTATGGAGGCGGACTTGATTGTTTCTTGTTGCCCTCGAAGGAGATAATGAAGATAGCACCAATTCCACAGGCCGCGAGTAACCCTATTGCCGCTGGTGAGTCCGGCACCACATAGATAACACACTGGCCCCGATGACAGACGTCAATAGCGTCACAATCAGCGTTCGATCCGTATTGAGACACAATGGGGGCTGATCGATGAGTTCAAGGCCAACATAGTGGCGGACGGTCAGCAGGGCAACGATGATTTTAGAAAATCAGTCTTCAAGTGGGTCGCTACGTACCAGGCTCAGGACCGCGGGAACAACAAGGATATGAACAGTACTGCTATGATCATGTATATGTCTACCTTCGTATGTGATATTTGAACGGGTTCTGCACTACATCCTCTGTCTGATGTAATGTGCTTTGGTGTGGTCCCACGGTCGGGAGCGGGACTAAGCTGCGTCACTCGTCCGCTCGTCGGAGCTGCTCGCCGTCGCGCTCGATGACGTCGCGCTCGATCAGTGCGTCGATGACTGCCTCCGATTCCCGACGTTCGATCTCGTAGGCACTTCTGGCGACCGTCTGGATATCGTCAGCGTCGACCGGGAACTCCCGATTCTGGAGGAGCTTGACCACGCGGTTGTACGCCGACTGCGAGAAATCCGCGTCGGCTGCTGGGGCTGTCGTCTCGTCGGTTGCCCCGTCCGTCGAGTCCTCGCGCTCGTCTGTCTCTGCCCGCCCCTCGCTCGCCCCGGTTGGATTCTCGTCTCCCGGCTGTTCCTCAGTCGTCTCGCTCGTTCGATTGGGCGCTGGGTCCGTGGTGCCCGTCCGGTCGTCGGTCGTCTCCTCCTGCTTGCCGGCCCTCGCGTCGCTGCCGTGGTTTCCGGCAGATTTGCCTTCGTCGTCTTCCGCTCCGTCGATCTCGAGGAGATCGGGGCGCTCGTGATCGAACCCGTCGAGTACCGAGTTGTCGGGTCCTGATCGTGTGGCTTCTCTGTCTTCCTCACGTGAAAGCGTCTCCTGGGCGGTATCTGGCCCGTTAACCGCTCCGGGCGCAGTCGCTGCGTCGACGACCCGCTCGACGACTGTCGAGAGTTTCCGTCGACACTCTGGACAGAGGACGACCGTACTCTGGTCTTCGACGCCGGGACGGAGATCCCGCGGGACGACCGGATACTCTTGGAGTGGAGCCTCTACCGCGACGCCACAGAAGTAACAGGATGCCAAGCGGTCCATGTCCGGGTGGTAGGATCGGGCGGGGCAAAAACCCCGGCGGCCCACTCCCGAGCCCGTCCACTCGGTCAGTCCGCAGCGTGGGCGTAGACAAACGCCCGCAGTAGCTTCCCCGCCAGCGCGGCTGCCTGACCGTCGTCCCGATCGTTGACTTCCACCACGTCGAACCCGGTGGCGTGGGGGGCAACCTCCCGAACCAGGCGGTCCATCGTCTGTGGATTCAGTCCACCGGGTTCCATCGTCCCGGTCCCCGGGGCAAACCCTGGATCGGCGGCATCGATATCGACGCTGAGATAGACCGATTCGTCGTCGAAGCCGGGCGTCCAGTCGCGGACGTTCGCGGGCGGGACGACGGAGACGTCGGCCTGACTCGCCCGATCGTACTCGGCTTCGCTGCCCGCCCGCGCTCCGAGGATCACCGCCCGATCGGCCACGTCGAGGGCGTGACGGGTCACCGTCGAATGGCTGTCGGGATCGCCGGCGTATTCTGCCCGCAGGTCGAGGTGGGCGTCGAGACAGACGAAGACGTCCGGGTCGATCGCGCGGACGCCCGCGACGCTGACGGTATGCTCGCCGCCGACGAGCAACGGCAGGAGTCCCTCCGCCTGCAAGTCCCGTAACTCGCCTTCGAGGAAGGTCAGGTACTGTTGGGCGTCGCTGATCGCACCGACGGCTCCGACGTCGCCGTGATCGTAGACGTCACGCGCCGAGAAGTGACTGTTCGTTTTCGGGTCGTAATCTTCGAAGGAGCGTGCGAACTGCCGGATGCGATCCGGCCCGAAACGAGCGCCCGGCTGGAAGGTTGTCGAGACATCGAGTGGCGCACCGACGACCGCATAGGCAGCCGACTCGCGGTCGGCGAGTGCGCCGGGAAAAACCATCTATACGACCTTGCGCTGCTCTTCGAGTTCGAGGTATTCGATTTCGTCGTCGGGTTCGAGATTCTCGTCTTCGGGGACGCGCATCGTGAACGTCTCGTAGGTCTCCAGATCCATCACCTGAGCGTCGTTGCCCGAGACCGAGACGACCTGGCCCTGTTTGCGCTCGATGATCGGGACCCAGACCTTCGCGTCGACCGGCTGGGAGAGACTCCGCTTTTTGCCGTCGAAAACGCCCTTCCCGTCGATACGGGCCTTCGCACTGCCGTGTTTCCCTGGTTTGGCCGTGCTGTAAGACGTGATCTTGCAGGGCGTCTCGTCCATCATCACGTAGCTCCCTTCGTCGAGCTCTCGCACTTCGGTCTGCTGTTTTGCCATGTGGCGGGATTGTCCGGGGATGAGTATAAACGGTTTGGAACGCATCGCGTCGTCACTGGCGGTTTCCCGGCCATTTCCGGCGCCTACGTCCAGCGATCTTCCGTGGGCGATTTGGCCTCCTCGTCACTGACCGGGCCGTCTGCCCCGATCGCCGGGCTGTCGGGCTGTCCCGTTTCATCACGCTGTCGCATGTTCTGGCGCGTGAACTGGGGTTTGGCCCGAATCGACTGCCGCTGTCGGAACGACCGATAGAGACCGAACAACACGAGCAGTGTCACCAGCAGCGAGAGCAGCGTCGCCCGGACCGTCGAAAACGAGTACAGCACCGCTGTCGAGACGAACCCGCCGGTCGCAAAGAGTCCCAGCACGAGCCGCGCCGCGAGAGCGTCCAACAGGCCGTCGGAGTCCTCGAGGTCGGCCCTGACGTAGAAGTCGTCCCGATCGATCCGGTCGAGCGTCGTCTCGAGTTTCGGTGGGATCCGAACCGCCGACCGTCCTGCCTGTCCGACTTCCTCGACTCGATCGCGAACGAACTCCCTGGCACTCTCCTCTAGATAGCCCTCCTCTCGGAGGAAGTCCGTCGCTACGTCGATGAAGTCAAACTCCGGATCCAGCGTCACGCAGACGCCTTCGACGACCGTCGCGACCCGGAGGACAAGCGCCAGGTTCGATGGCAGTCGGAGCGGGAACTCATAGATCGTGTCTTCGACCTTCTGGATGATCTGCTGGACGCGGTACTGTCCGATATCCTCGCCCCGGGCGTCGGCGATCGCCAGTTCCATCACCTCGGCCATGACCTGTCGGTCCGCCTCCGGTGAGAGTGTCCCCATCGCGATGAGTGCATCGAGGATGGCGTCGATGTCCTGGTCGGCGACGGCCATGTAGAAGTCGATGATCCGGTCTTGAAGGTAGGCATCGACCCGGCCGCTCATGCCAAAGTCGTAGAACACGAGCGTCCCGTCGTCTTGGACGGCGAGATTCCCGGGATGGGGGTCAGCGTGATAGACCCCATCCTCGACGATCATCTGGAAGTACGCGCGTTCGAGATTCTCGGCCAGTGCTGTCCGGTCGACGCCACGCCGATCGAGTTCCTCGACGTCGTTGATCTTCGTCCCCTCGATGTACTCCATAGTGAGGATCCGTCGCGTCGAGTGGGTCTGGACGACAGGCGGGATTCGAATGCCCTCCTCCGCAGTGAAGTTTCCCCGGATCTCGGTCAACATCTCGGCTTCGCGCTCGTAATCCATCTCCTCGCGGATCGTCGTGGCGAACTCGTCGGCCAGTGTCTCGAGGGAGAACGATCGCGCATCGTCGACGAAATACAGGATGATGGGCAACAGCCACTGGACGACCTGCAGGTCGGACTCGACGAGCTGTTCGACGCCCGGCCGACGTACCTTTACCGCGACTGGATCGTCCCCGACTTCGGCGTAATAGACCTGCCCCAGACTCGCGCCGCTGATCGCCTCAGTGTTGAACTCGCTGAATCGCTCCTCGACTGTGCCCAGCTCGTCTTCGATGACCGCCTGGGCCTTCTCCCAGTCGGCTGGGGGCACGCTATCTTGGAGTTTCGAGAACTCCTCGACGTACTCCGGCGGGAGCACGTCCGGCCGCGTCGAGAGCAACTGCCCCAGCTTGATGAACGTCGGCCCGAGTGTCAAAAGCGACTGCAGCAGTCGCTCGGCTCGATCTCGGCGTTGCTGGCTGGAGACACTCCGGCTTCGACCGAACAGAAGGAACCGCCGGCGGTCCCGGGCGTAGGTGAGCGCAAGCGGGAGGAACTGCCGGACGACGGCGACAAACCGCCAGTAGGTACGGAGGGACACCCGACAGCCACCCCTAGGCGTCCTCGACGGGAATCGACTCGCTCGTCGTCACGGTCGATTTCGGGAGTCGGAGTTCGAGGACACCCCGCTCGACGGTCGCTTGGGCATCGCCGGGGGCGACGGCCGGCGGCAAGGGGACCTCGACGTCGAGGAACAGCGATCGCTCCTCGGAGACGTACTCGAAGTCCGCGGGAATCGATTTCTCGCGACGCGCCTCGACGAGCAATCGCCCGTTCTCGACCGAGACGTCGACTGTCTCGGCAGTGCTGCCGGGCATGTCGAGTACGAGCAGGTAGGCATCTTCGGATTCGAGCAAGTCGGCGAAGACTGCCTCGGGCAAGTCCTCGATCGCCTCACGGAGCGCTGACATGGACCGTCTTTCGAGCGGTAGGGCCAAAAACACGGTGGTATCGACACTTCGAGGGACGCTTGCTGCTGTCACACGGCAACGGTCAGGCGACCAGCCCGACCGCGCCAAGCGCCAGTACGCCAAGGCCGAGAGCGACAGCCGCCAACCCGATCTTCGCGACTACCCAGGCGACGCCGCGCTCCCGACGATCCGCGAGCAAGAATCGACGAACTCCACGGCCATCGACACGGACGTTGACCTCGCCCCCGCGAGCACCCGCGGTCGGATCGGCGTGGGCGCGGCCGTAGACGTAACAGTCCTCGCCCGGATCGAGCCGCCGCTCGACGAAGCGCTGTTCGTTGCCAATATGCAACTCGGCGACCCCGATGTCCAGGGTCTCGTCTTGTGGCGAGACGTTCGGGTTCTCGGCGACGAACTGTCGGATGCGTTCGGGTGGGGTCGTCCCTGCAGGGACTGTTACCGTGTGTTCCTCGAACTCCCGGACCGAGCCAGCCGGTTCGACCCGACAACTGGCAGTGTCATCAGCCAGCCGAAAGGGGCCACCGACCAATCCCTGGTCGAGGGTCTTCCAGTACGTCCGCGAGCCGTGCGTGCCGCCGCTGGTTCGTCGTTCCTGGACGGCCCACTCACAGACGAGGGTCTCGACCCCGGAGATCGGTGCCTGGGCGGTCCCCTCACCGGGCTCGGCCGTCCCCATCACCTCGACCGGGCCGGTCTCGTTGGGCAGTTCGAAGACGGCAAGCGGGTCGCCGCGATAGACACGCCAGGCGAAGGACAACTCTCGAAGGCCAAGCGCCACGATTGCGAGTCCGACCAGCGCCACGATCGTGCCGCCGAGGAGGGCGATCGACACCATTTCACGACGCTTCTTCTGGCTAGCAGATGAGCATTACGCTGGTGTGTCATCCCGGACAGAGCCACTCGACCCGCTCAAAGGAGTTCGTCCAGCCGCTTGACGTGCTGCTCGCCGTCGATGTCCCCCGGGCGGTCGGTCCCATCGAACCGTTCGACGTGGATCCCGTCTAGGCCGGCGTTGTGGGCGGCTCGGACGTCGTGAGGGCTATCACCGACCATGACACCAGCGTGGCCGTTGGTATCGACACCAAGATCGCCCATCGCGCGCTCGACGGGCGCGGGATCGGGTTTCCACCCGAGGTCCCCGTCACAGCAGACGACGGCGTCGAACTGTTCGCCAAGGCCCAGCGTCTCGAGGGTCGGTCCCGTCAGGTACGGCTGGGAGTGAGTGACGATCCCGGTCGGTGCGTCGATCGTCGAGAGCAGTTCTCGGGCATCATCGTACAGGTAGGCCGCCTGTGCCCGGGCCGTTGGGTCTTCGATCTCGTGATAGGCCGGCCAGAACTGGTCGGGATCGAGTCCCCACTCCCGGAGCTGGTCGTTTCGTGATCCAGTGAGTCCATGCCAGAGGACCCGGATCTCTCGCTCGTCGAAGTCGTAGTCGAGTCGCTCGCCGACCCGATCGAACACCTGCTGGGGATAGTCGCCCTCGACGTCGACGAGCGTCCCGTCGAGATCGAACAGCCAGAAATCGTATTCGGGTGGCCGACTCATCGCCACCCAGTAGGACACTCGCCGCTATGAGCGTTCCGCACGCTATCGGTGACTGCCGTTGCACTCTCCGATCACGGCGACCGTCGTCGCCGGGTGAACCTTATTGTCACGGCGACCACCACTTCCGATATGCAAGCCGAAGCCTGGGAGTCCATCGACGTGATCCACAACACCAAGGGTGAGCCACACGTCCTCCAGCAGAAAGTGACGGTGTACACTGCAGGCGTCACCGAGGAATCGTCAGGCTATACGAAGCCAACGATGGAGCACCGGCTCGTCCCGTTGGCCGACATCACGCAGTAAGCACCGGCTCTCTTCGCGGGAACGAGCCGACGAGCCGTCGGCTACCCGGTTGATAGTGTATTAGGAGAATCGCGAGTCGCGTCGAAAGCCTTACTGGCGGACGACGTTGGTCGCGCGGGGGCCCTTCTCGGCCTGTTCGATGTCGAATTCGACTTCCTGTCCTTCTTCGAGGTCCGGGCCGCCGACGTCTTCCATGTGGAAGAATACGTCTTCGTCCGCATCCTCAGTCTCGATGAAACCGTAACCGCCAGTGTCGTTGAAGAAATCGACCGTACCAGTTGCCATTGCGAATCTACTGAGGGGAGTGGGATGTATAAGGCTTCCGAGAGATGGCGTACCACGGGGACGCGAAACACGCCCCATGAGTGTATCTATCGCCCGGCATACGGACTCTCTTCACGTATCGCTGTCTCGCAACGTTTCGTGGATGCCAATCACTAGCCCTGGCACGACGATCATGAACAGGTGCTCTTCGAGCGGAATGGCGAGCAGGTCGATCCCAGTCCGTAACTCGATGGCGAAGATGCCCACTTCGAGCGTGTACCAGTCCCAGACGTACGCCAGCGGATAGAGGACGACGATACTTCGGGCTGCACTCGCGATGGCCTCGCCTCGCCACAACAGCGCCAGGGCGAGCGCGCCAAAGACCACCTCCGTCGCGAGGTAGGTGTACGGACCGAAGACTCCGATATCGATCGGGAGCGGCCCAGCCATTGGCCGATACCACAGTGCGATCAACAGGAGCGCGAGAAACACGTACGCCCCACGGACCAGCAACATCGTCGCCAGCCGCGGGTCGGCCCGGCGCGCGATCGCCGCGACGCCGCCGAACGCGAACACTGCGAGTATCGTCCCCGTCGGGAACACGCCGGTTGCGGCCAGGCCGGCCACGCCGAGCAATCCGGCGGCCAGACACCCTTCGGCCGTTTGGCGTGCTCGCGACCGCCCGAGGACGACGGCGACCGTTCGCTTCTCGATCGACCGGTCGTAGGCGTAATCCTGGGCGTCGTCGATCACCTTGATCCCCAGTAGCACCGCGAGCAACACGCCCGCCAGGCCCAGGACAGCTGGCGTCAGCGAGCCGTGGCCGGCGACGAACGACCCCAGTAGCGCAAGCGCGATCCCGGCTGGATACCCACCGGTCGCCGTGACGGGATTCGTATCGAGTTGCGGGGCGTGGAAGTATCCCAGCGCCCACGTCGGCGCGGTCAGGGCGGCACCACCCAGCCCAGCCGTCAGGAAAACCCCGGTCAGCGCGGCCAGGAAAACCACCCCGGCCGCGACCAGCCCGACCCGACAGCCAGTGGCCGACAGCGGGTGATCGTCGTCCTCGCCGCGGACGAAGAAGTCGACGTAGCCATCCTTGAGGTGGGCGGTGTAGACGGCTGTGAAGATGGCCGTCGCGTGCAGCGCAGCGATCGTCGGCCCGAACGAGCCTGTCTCCCGGGCGGCAAGTAGCGATCCCGTCAGTGAGACGGCCACCGGGGGCAACATGAACACGGGGTGGATCTGGGACGCCAGCGCTCGGGCCGCCGGTAGCGTGCCGGACTGACGCCGGGCGATCGCCATACGTGCTTCTCGGTATCTATCCGCATAGTCGTGTCGGCACACTCAAATGTTGCTGGCGAACCGGCGAGTCAACCCCGCCGTCCAAGTGACTACAGCCCCCACTTCCTCCTATGTCAGAGACGGCTGTCGTCTGGCTGCGGCGTGACCTGCGAGTGTACGACAATCCGACACTCGCCGACGCGTGTTCGGCCGATCGCGTTCTGCCGGTCTACTGTTTCGACCCACGGCGGTACGGCCCGCGGCAGTTCGGCGGCCCCGCGTCTTTCGAGTACGACGGCATCGGTGCCGGTCGGGCACAGTTCGAGCGCGAGGCAGTTGCGGACCTGCGCGAACAGCTTCGCGATGCAGGCGGGGACTTGCTCGTCCGCCACGGGCGTCCCGACGAGGTGGTGCCCGATATCGTCGAGCACGTCGACGCCGACCGCCTGCACTGCCAGACGCTTGCGCTCCCCGAAGAGCGGACGCGCGAACACCAGCTTCGAGCGGCGGTACCGGACGACCTCGCGGTAACGCGACACTGGACGCACACGCTCCATCACGTCGAGGATCTGCCCACGCCGTACGACGAGATGCCGGATACGTTCACCCCGTGGCGCAAGGCGGTCGAGAACGAGAGCCACGTCCGGGATCCGCTCGACGCGCCTGCTGTTCCACCGCTGCCGGCGGACACGCCCGAGGCCGGATCGATCCCCGACCCCGACACCTTGGAGGTCCTCGGCGACGTGCCCGATGATGACCGAATGGCCCTGGAGTTCGCGGGCGGGGAAACCGCCGCTCAGGATCGTCTCGAGGAGTACGTCTGGGAGAGTGACTCCCTCCGGGAGTACAAACAGACCCGCAACGGGCTGGTCGGCCGGGACTATTCCTCGAAGTTCTCGGCGTGGCTGAACGTCGGGTGTCTGTCGCCCCGCAACGTCTATCAAACCGTCCAGGCCTACGAGCGCGAACGCGTCGCCAACGATTCGACGTACTGGCTCCGCTTCGAGTTGCGCTGGCGGGACTTCTTCCAGTTCCAGTTCGCCAAGTACGGCGGGCAGTTCTTCAGGCCGGGTGGGATCCGTGAGCGGACCGACATCCACTGGCGTCGCGACGAGGCTGCCTTCCAACGCTGGCAGGAAGGACGAACGGGGGTGCCGTTCGTGGACGCCGCTATGCGGGAACTCGCGGCGACAGGCTACGTCAGCAATCGCGCTCGCCAGAACGCCGCCTCCTTCCTGGTCCACGACCTGAATATCGACTGGCGGTGGGGTGGGGCCCACTACGAGCACCACCTGCTCGATTACGACCCGGCCTCGAACTACGGCAACTGGGCGTACATCGCGAAGGTCGGCAACGACAGTCGCGAAGGCGGGTTCGATGTCCTTTCCCAGGCCGAGCGGTACGATCCTGGCGCGGAGTACATCACCCAGTGGTGTCCGGCACTCGACGGGTTGATCGCCGAGTACGCCCGCGAGCCCTGGCGGATGAACGACCGCGAGCAACGCGACCGTGGCGTCGTCCTCGGCGAGGACTATCCCGAGCCGATGGTCGATCCCGACCGACTGTGAGAGTAAACTCCTCGCCTGCTAGCTGACCAAAGCAACTGACGCCCCGTTCGTCGAATACGATCAGAAACAGGCCAGATTGTTCTTCCGTCGCTACGATACCGTCCAGAACATCGCCGTCTGCTCGTCGTGGATTAGCAGCCAGTGCACGAGTTGGCGGGTACACTCGGGACACTGCTCACTATCTCGCTATCTGCTTATTGACAGAAAACCCGCTCGACTTGTGTACTGGACACGTCACGAAATGGCACTCACAGACATATCCACAGTGGACTGCTGTCCGTATCGTAGTCACTTCAGGCCCGTTGGCACCATTCGACCGCTTCCTCAGCCGAATCAAACGATTCTGTTTCGACGTCGGTCTCCGTCTTCATTTTCACAGTCGTCGACATCATTCCCTCAGCGACGTACGCGAGCCGATCTATGTTCACGTCGTCGGCCAATTTTGACCACTCTTCGTTGATGTGGTCGAGTGAATCTTGGATGGCACTTCCCAGCGACTCTGCATTTTCAATGACGATGACTGTGCCATCCATGCTGTCTTTCCCTGCTTCCTCCCGATAGTGGTCTTGTCCGTGCTCTATTTCGCCGGAGTCAAAATACGCGGCGAAGTCAGTAATTCTCCACACCCCGACACTACCGGATCGTTCGTACTCGACGTGACTGAGATCGTCTATTGACACCATGTCACATTGTACGACCGGGCAGGACATTAAAACATAACCTCGAATATTCAGTATTGAGAATTGGTCGATAGAGTGAGACTCGCTCTACGACCCACGCAAGCAGGTTCGGGACAACGATCCGGGCGGCGGGTTTATCACGCAATACGTTCCCGAATTGCGATCGTTCCCGACAGCATACCTCGACCGGCCAAAACGAGCGCCACAATCCGTCCAGCAGGAGTGTGGCGTTATCATCGGCGAGGACTATCCCGCCCCGATCGTCGACTTCGAGGCGCGCCGCGAGGCGGCTCTCGATCGGTGGGCAGCCCTTTCGGATCGTGCCCGGGAAGCGCTGTCCGATCCGGCAGTGGCCCGGCGAGCATCGCTGTCGCGCTCTCGCGATAGGCAGGGAAGCCGGACCGACGACGGTGTCTGCCCTCGGCCGGACGAGCAGGCCGGTCTCGATGACTTCGTGTGCACGGGAGGCGATCGACACCAGCAAAAGCGCTTACTGCCGGGTCTTCGAAGACCGAACCATGACCGCGACTTTCCCAGCGAACCGCAAGCATAACCTGGCGATCGAGTTCTCGCGGTACGCCGCCTTCGGTGTCGGCGACGTGCTCGAAACCGACGAGGGCACAGCGGTAACTGTCGAGGATTTCGCCTTTCGGTTCGAAACCGACACGTTCGTCTACTGGTTCGAGCAACTCGATGGCTCCTATACAGAGCCCGAACTCGCCGACTGGGCGCTGATCGAGGAAGCCGACCGCGAGGAGTACGTCGACCCCGGCTTCGACGGCCAGCAGATTCCAGACCCGGACGCCGCCGGTGAGTGACCGGGCGGACGCTTTTTGCGCGTTGGGCCCCGAACAGCACGTATGACGAGCGAGCCCTGCGACGGCTGCGGTGCGGCAGTTCGGATCGCCGGCGGTATCGGTGACATGTGGAGTGTGGATCAGTCAGCGACCGGCGGGATGACGCTGGAACTGGCCGATGGGACCGAACACTTTCTGTGTCACGACTGCATCGAAACACTCCCGGACGACCGTGAGGTCCGTGCCGAAGACGTGGCCACACTTGGCGAGTGAGCGGTGTGATCGGTCCCCCGCCGTCACTGTCCGCTGTCCAGACGTGGTGACTACTATTTTGCCTCTGTAGTGCTCAATATTGCTCTCTGGTCAACGTGGGGCCGTTTCATCTGCTTTGTCGCCGACGTCAGACACGCCTCCCTGTGGGACATTTCCACACGAACAGAAGGGGTTCTGTGGCGCAACTCCAGTGTCGCCGCTTGCCCGTTTCGGCCGTCACTGGAAACGAGAGCGCTTTCGACGAGCGGTGTCTGCTCACTCGACGACAGCGACGTCCGTGATCTCGAACCGTGCACCGCCGTTTTCCCCCTCTGCCACGGTGATGTCCCAGCCGTGAGCGACGACGAGTTGCCGAACGCTCGCGAGACCGAATCCACTCCCCTCCGTGGCCGTCGAATAGCCGGCCTCGAAGATTCGCTCACGGTCTGGGGCTGGCACGCCCGGGCCATCGTCTTCGATGTACCAGCCGTCTCGAAATCGGCCGACAGTCACCGTCACGTTCGCGCCCGCGTGTTCGAGGGCGTTCTTGAACAGGTTCTCGAACAGGCGCTCCAGTGCGCGCTGGTCTGCCTGGATCGTCACGTCGTCTTCGCACTGGAGAGTTGCACAACCAGGGGCCAGCGACTCCCACACTGGCTGTGCCACTTCGAGCAGACTGGTTGGGTGTACTTCGGAGACGAACTCTCCTTCCCGCATTACTTTCGAGAGGTCCCCCAGGAGAGTCTCCATGCGTTCGAGGGCGCGTTCGGCCGCCTCGAAGTGTCTCTCTTCGCCAGTTTCGGCGGCGAGTTCGAGCCGTCCCCTGGCCGTCTGCAGCGGCGTCCGGAGGTCGTGAGAGACGACGCTCCCGAAGTGCTCGAACTGTTCGAGCTGCCGCTTTAGCTGCCGTTCGCGTCGCTTGCGTTCGCTAATGTCCCGTCCGACGCCGGCGACGTAGACGTTGCCCTCTTGGTCGGCCAGGCGGCGTTTCCGGAATTCGAACGGAATCGTCTGGCCGTCTTTCCGGACGAGTTCAGCCTCGATCGTCGAGGCTCCATCGAGGAACGCCGCTTCGATATCCGCCCGGATTCTAGCCCGGTCCGTGTCAGCGAACAACTCGAGGGCGTCCATCGATAGCAGCTCTGCCCGCTCGTAGCCGGTCTTTTCGACTGCCTGCTCGGTCACACGAACGATTTCGCCGTCTTCGTTTAGGACGTAAACAACGTCTTCGAGGACGTCGAGTGCGTCTTCCAGAAACGTTCGGTCGTGTTCCCGCGAGCGCCCGGCGTCACGCTGGTCGGAGATATCTCGCATCACTTGCAAGAACCCTTCGTGGGTGCCTTCCGCGTCGAAGACCGCGCTCGTCGTCACGTCCGCCCAGAACGTCGACCCGTCCGACCGCACGCGCCAGCCCCCATCCTCGACGGTTCCTTCTGTGCGTGCTTCGTCCAGTCTCTGTTCGGGGACGGCCGCCTCACGTTTATCTTCGGGGTACAACGCCGAGACGTGTTCACCCAGAATGGCCCGGCTATCGTAGCCAAGGAGCCCCTCGGCCCCGTCGTTCCAGCTCGTGACGAACCCTTCCGGGTCGAGGCTGACGATCGCGTATCCCTCGACGGCGTCGACGAACCGCTCGAATCGCTGGCGCTCGCGCCGTAACGTCTGCTCGCGGTGTTTCTGTTCGGTAATATCGTCGACCAGACACAGCAGCGTTCCGGCGTCGGTCATCGCCAACGCGTGGTCGACGATTACCCGGTTGCCGTCCGCACAGACGTGGACGCTCTCGCCCGACCAGGAACCCGCCGCCGGGATCGCCGGCAGGATCTCTTCGTAGACCTGTTCGACGTGCTCGTCGGGATAGAGTTTCTCCCAGTGCTCGCCTTCTAGGTCGGCCGGCTCGTAGCCGAACGTCTCGGCGTACGCGTCGTTGACGTACAAGAAAGTCCCCGCTTGGTCGATAAACGAGATACCTTCCCGGGCCGTTTCGATCGCTTTGAACGTGTGCTCGACTTCCAGTTCCGCGTAGTACTGTCTCGTCGCGTCTTCGATTCGCTTCGCCAAGACCGTGTACTGGTCAGTACCGCTCTTCTTGGGGGTGTAGTCGGTGACACCAGCCGAGATCGCCTCGCTTGCGATCCCTTCGTCGCCCTTGCCGGTGAACAGAATAAAGGGGAGATCGGGCCGCTGCTCCCGGATGGCATCGAGCAACTCCAGACCGGTCGCCCCTCCCATATCGTAGTCGCTGACGACGCAATCGACGTGTTCGTTTTCGATCGTTTCGAGGGCCTGTGAGACGCTCTCGGCACGCAGCACCTCGATCGTGTCGCCCTCACGCTCGAGGTAGACCGCGACCATCTCCGCGTAGGCCTGGTCGTCGTCGACGTGGAGGACGGTGATCCGATCGGAGTCCCGAAGTAACCCGGCCCCAGCCCGCGAATCGGGCGGATCGGAGTCTGTCGTCGCCATGTTCACACTAGGGTCAGGCTCCGGAAATGCGTTTGGCCAGTCACTCACGGCTCCCGGTCGCGATGGGTTCGCGGCACCCTTTTGCTATCGCTCCTCGAAGGCCCGGCTATGCGTGCCGACGAGATGCATCCCCAGGCCCGTGCCATCGTCGATCGACAGCGACGACTCGGCCTGCCACCGATTTCCCGGTACGATCGACGACTGATCCGGGCGCTCGAACGCATCGGGACGTGGATTGGGGGCCGAGGCTCGCCCGCTGTCGGAGCGACGACCGACGGGACTATTTCCGGTCCCGACGACGATATTCCGGTTCGTGTCTACCAACCGGACCAACCGGGACCGTATCCGACACTCGTGTACTTCCACGGTGGGGGCTTCGTCTTTGGCAGTATCGCGACCCACGATACGGTCTGCCGGCGGCTCGCCAGAGAGACTGGCGCGGTCGTCGTCTCCGTCGCGTACCGACTCGCGCCCGAGCACCCGTTCCCAGCGGCCGTCGAAGATGCCTTCGCCGCCACTCGCTGGGCGGCGACCAATCCGGACCGTCTCGACTCGGACGGCCATCTGGCCGTAGCTGGCGACAGCGCGGGTGGGACACTGGCCGCCGTGAGTGCCCTGTTGGCCCGGGACCGTGACGGCCCGGCGATCGACTACCAGATCCTGCTGTACCCCGGAATCGGTATCCGGGACGACCAGCACTCGGTGGCCCAAAACGACGGGATCGCCCTCGCTGCTGAGGATCTCGAGTGGTTCCAGGAGTGCTACTACGAGAGCGAACTCGACAGCCACAACCCCTACGCCGATCCGATCCATGCCCGTGATCTGGCCGGCGTCGCGCCGGCGACGGTCGTCACTGCCGGGTTCGATCCGCTCCGGGACGGCGGCCTCGCGTACGCACAGCGACTCGAGTCCGATGGCGTTGCCGTCACCCACCGCCACGAAGACGACATGATCCATGGCTTCCTGACTGCAGACATCGATCGCGCGGAAACGATCGTCTGCGACGTGGCGACCGATATGCACGCCGCGATCGGGATGCGGTGACCCGATTTGAGTGCCAGGCAGTGGGAAACACGGATCGGTGGTACCGTTATCGTTTCCGCACCCGCGGTGACCGAACAGTTTTCCGAATGCTGGCCCCACTCCACATATGCTTCGGCTGGCGGTCTCGACGCAAGCGGAGACCTACGAGCGACTGTCTGATCCTCTCGCCGACCGCGGGATCGAAGTCGTCCCGATTCGAACCGACGAGCGGACCGTCCCACTCGGAACTGATCCATTCCCTGCTGTCGACGTGGGCTATGTTTTCCCGCCACGACTGATGGAAGGTGACGTTGCGTCACTCGCCCTCGATGTGCCGTGGATCAACGACCGCGCGTGTGTGCTACGCTCGCGCAACAAAGCAGGGGCCCTCCAGCGCCTCGAAGCTGACGGCCTCCCGATTCCAAAGACGACGCTCGTCTCCAATCCCGTCGATCGCGAGACACTCCAGTCCGTCTTCGAACAGTTCGACCCACCTGTGGTGGTCAAACCCAATTCGACGACCCGCGGGAACGGGGTCACACTGGCTCACGATATAGATTCCTTCCTGGGCATTTGTGATTATCTCGACCTCGTCCACGACTACCGGGCAACTGGTGACCGGTCGTTTCTCGTCCAAGAATTCCTCCCGGACGCAACTGACTATCGTGTGATGGTCCTCGATGGTGAGTACGTCGGCGCCGTCGAACGCCGCCTGGCCGAAAACGATGTCGGGGGCCACTGGAAACACAACGTCCACCGCGGCGCAACCGCCCAGCCTGTCGATCTTGCCGAGCATCACCGTCGTCTCGCCGAACGGGCCGCCTCCGCGATGGACGTCCCCATCGTCGGTATCGACTTGCTCGTGACCGCCGACGGCGCCGTCGTTACCGAGACGAACGCACGGCCAACGATCGACGACGCCGAGAAATACATCGCCGGCTTCTGGGATCACGTCGCTGATCTCGTGCGCCGAACCGCGAAATGACCCTCTGGTTGTGAACGCGATTGCCGCTACTGGTATCCTCGTTCTCCTCGTTCAAATTCCTTCGTAGGAAGCATACTACTTCTGTCGTATATCTTCCCCGGCCAGTATCAACCGATAGATTGCAAGTTCCTCCCTGTGCAACTGTTGTCCAGCAGTATAGACAGGTATCGTTTAGTCACAAAAACATTATTATAGACTGTGTAAAATTAGTTGATGCTATGTCAGCGGTAGAATTGCATCAGTGCCCGGAGTGTGGGAGCGACGAGAAACAGAAAGTGGGCCAGGATTCGGTCCCGGGAGGAACCGATTGGCGTCACTACGCGTGTCTGTCCTGTGGCTACGAGTGGCGCGTTTGAAATCCTGCTGTCCCAACTTTGAGGTCCTGGGGAAAGATCGAACAGTGTCAGGAGAGGTCGATTGCCGCCGAGTCCTCGCCCGTCTCGAAGGTCACTTCTAGGATACCGTTGTTGTAACTCGCTTCGGCCGTGTGTTCGTCGACGCGGGTCGGGAGCTGCACCCGCTCGTGGTATTCCCGTTGATCGCCGGCCGCATCGATCGTGAGTCGTTCACCATCGCACTTGAGATCGATCGCGTCCTTCGAGACGCCCGGCAAGTCGGCGACGACACGTAGTCGTTCGTCCTCTTCGTAGACATCCAGATGAACGTTGTTCGTCGTCGCTGACTCGCCCTCGCGGCGTTCGACGTGCATGTCGAATTCACCACTGGTCATGTCGTTCATCATCCGCTCAAGCTCACGAAAGAAGTCGTTGAACGGGTCGTCGCGGTCGTCTCTTCGCATGCTCGCTAGTAGGGTCGAACGCATCAAAAGCCTTCTGAACGGCGAAATTCCCCCAGCCGTTGTCTCCCTCGAATTCGATTGCACGTATGTCTGTCCGTGCGTGAATATAGTGATATATACCGCCTTCACGAGTATCGATCGTGAGATACTCGCCTTTCACTTCGCCATATCGAAAAACATTTACTCAATGTTGCCGCTACCTTCATACGGAGCTATACTACTATGAGTGCAAGCGATCCGGTCCGCATCGGGATCAACGGCTACGGTCGAATCGGCCGCTGTACCCTCCGTGCTGCCCTCGAGAACGACGACGTCCAGATCGTCGGTATCAACGACGTGATGGACTTCGAGAAGATGGAATATCTCACGAAGTACGACAGTGCCCTTGGCAACCTGCCGTACGACGTCGAACGAGACGGTGACACGCTCACTGTCGACGGCAACGACATCGACTTGCTGAACATCCAGAGCCCCGAGGAACTGCCGTGGGACTCCCTGGACGTAGATGTCGCCATCGAGTCGACGGGCATTTTCCGCACCAAAGACGAGGCGAGCGCACACCTCGACGCCGGTGCCGAGAAGGCCCTGATCTCCGCGCCGCCGAAAGGCGACAAGCCCGTCCCGCAGTTCGTCTACGGCGTCAACGACGACGAATACGACGGTGAGGACGTCGTTTCGGCTGCTTCCTGTACCACCAACAGTGTCTCGCCGCCGATGTACGTCCTGCTCGAGGAGTTCGGCGTCGACGCTGCCGAGATGACGACGATCCACGCCTACACTGGCAGTCAGGCAATCGTCGACGGTCCCAAATCGAAGACCCGTCGTGGTCGGGCGGCCGCCGAGAACATCGTCCCGACGACGACCGGCGCCTCGACCGCGACGCCGAACATCCTGCCCGAACTGCAGGGCAAGTTCGAGGCCATGGCGATCCGCGTCCCGGTCCCGACCGGCTCGATCACCGAGATCGTCGTCGACCTGCCCGGCAACCCGGACGTCGAAGAGATCAACGCCGCCTTCGAGAAATACGCCAACGGCGAACTCGAAGGCTCGATGGGCGTCACCGACGACCCGATCGTCTCCCGTGACATCGTCGGCTGGGAGTACGGCTCCTGTGTCGACTTGCAGAAGACCTCGACCGTCCAGGGTGGCAAGCTCGCGAAGATATTCGCCTGGTACGACAACGAGATGGGCTACACCGCCCAGATGATGCGGCTGGCCGAAGACATCGTCTAATCGGTCCGATCCCATTCCGTAGTGTACAGGGACGCAATTTCTTTCAGAACACGAAACCCACCAATCATGGCTGCATTCAACACGCTCGATGACCTCGCAGATGGACAGCGTGTCCTGGTCCGCGTCGACCTCAACTCCCCAGTCGAGGACGGCGTCGTCCAGGACAACCACCGCTTTGACCGCTATGCGGAGACGGTCCGCGAACTCGCCGATCGGGACAACAAAGTCGTCCTGATGGCCCACCAGGGCCGGCCCGGCCGCGACGACTTCGTTTCGCTGGACCAGCACGCCGAAATTCTCGAAGAATACGTCGGTAAGCCGATCACCTTCATCGAGGATACCGTCGGCGACGACGCTATCGACGCCATCGAGGCGCTCGAAGCCGGAGAGATCCTGCTGCTCGAGAACACCCGGATGGTCGACGACGAACTGCCCGAGAAGGCCCCGAGGAACACGCCGACAGCGACTTCGTGAAGACGCTCTCGCCGTACTTCGACGCCTTCGTCAACGATGCGTACTCGGCGGCCCACCGCGCCCACGCCTCGACGGTCGGGTTCGCACTGGCACTGCCGGCCTATGCGGGCCGCGTCATGGAAGCCGAATACGAGTACAACACGGGCGTCGCCGAGCGCGCCCGCGAGACCGAGGGCCAGGTCACGATGGTCCTGGGTGGCAACAAGTCCGAAGACGTCATCAGCGTCGTCAACAATCTGGGCGACGCCATCGACACGTTCCTCATCGGCGGCCTGCCGGGCGAACTGTTCCTCCGCGCGGAGGGCAAGTCTGTCGGCTACGACGTCGGTGGGATGGACCTGCTTGACGACCAGTGGGACGAGACCAAAGACACGCTCGAAGACCTCGTTGCCAACCGTCGTGAGGAGTTCGAACTCCCCGTCGACTTCGCCTACGAGGACGCTGAGGGCGAACGCGCAGAGATCGCGCTGGCGGACATCGAGGAGAAAGAGACCGGCTACCTCGACATCGGCCACGACACCATCGAGGAGTACGTGCCGATCATCGAGGACAGCGAGGCCGTCTTCGTGAAGGGCGCGGTCGGCGTCTTCGAAGACGAGCGTTTCGCCGATGGGACAGTCGAACTCATCGATGCGATCGGTCGGACAGAGTGCTTCTCGGTCGTCGGTGGCGGTGACACCGCCCGGACGCTGTCGATGTACGGACTCGACGAGGACGACTACGATCACATCTCCATCGCCGGCGGCGCGTACCTCAACGCCCTCACCGGCCAGGAACTCGAAGCTGCCGAAGTGCTGATCGAGCAGGCCGACTGACGCTCGCCGATCTTCACGGTCCGGCCACTTCGCGTGGCTTTTTGACACTTTTCGGTAGTCATCCAGTTTTGTCTTAGATCTGACCTTTTGGTCCTGCAGATGTCCAACGACCACCGACAGAGACGTCGCTGCAGGGATATCGCTTCGAGGCTTGGCTCTACACAAATTGCGCGTCGGTCGTCGCGCCTCCGGTTTCAGGGCGTTTCGATCATTTCTCGTTGCGCGTACAGTCACAGCCGCCCTGTTCGAGGAAGGTGTCGACGTCGTACTGTGTTCCACACTCTTGGCACAACACCTGGACGCTGGCGAACACCTCGAAGTCGTCGACGTCGATGCGGTCGGTTTCGCCCAGGTTCTCGATCCGGGTTTCAGTGATCGCTTCTAGTCGTGTTTGTAGACGTTGGATCGACTCCTGGTCTTTTTCGATCTTCTCTTCGGCTGCTGGCTGCTCGTATTCGGCACCACGCCACTCTTTGAGGTACGAGCGGATCGCTTGGTAGGTAACGAAGTCTCGGTCGAGTTGCTCGAGATCGACACCGTTTCGCTGGAGCCGTTCACGGGTATCGGTTCGGACGCCTGCGCTGACGTCCGTGTCAGTGAGGTTCCGATAGATCGCGTCGACATCGTTTTCGAGCGTACTCATGCCCGCCTCAACCAGTGTCTGTGCCAGCAGTCGCTTGTTGAATAGCTCCGCAAGGTCCCGCAGGCTCAACCGTCGGTCTCCATCGGCCGTCCAGCGCGATTCGAGTTCCGCCCCGAGGTCGCCCAGATCGTAGCGGTCGATCAACCGTGCTACCTTGCTCGACGGCTTGTCTGTCTGCTCGTTGGCCATGGATCTATTTTCGTTTATCGAGCGCGAAACGCGACGGCTCGGGCATCATATTGAGGTCAATCGCCGGTAGTCGTCGTCGACAGCCTGGGCGTCTTCGGGCAGTAGCGCCACGACCAGATACTCCGCATACTCCGCGAAGTAGTCGATCAGTCTGGCGATCCGCTCTGCGTCGATCGCCTCCAGTGAGTCCAGCAACATGAAGGGGACGTCTTCGTGGAGGTCGTGGACGAGGTAGCCGGCGAGAGCGAAGACCAGGCCCGTAACCTTCCGCTCACTCTCACTGAGGTGGTCGATCGTATCGTCGTAGGCCACGTCGTTGTCCGTCGTGCGGACGACGTGGAGTTCGAACACCGTCCGATCGACTGTTTCTCTACCTTGCCGGACTGACTCTGTCGTCCGGTCGATCCAGATCCGATCGAGGTTTTCGTACTCCAAGATATCGAGGATCGCGTCCATGTGGTCGTTGAACGCCTCGACGGCTTCTTTCTCGATCTGTTCGATCCGCGTCCGAGCGTCCGTGAGTTGCTCTCCTAGCCGTTCGCGTCGCTCCCGTAACTCTTCGCCTTCCTCGATCATCGACTCGATTTCGGCGATCTCGTCGGTCACGTCTTCGAGCGTCGACTCGAGGCGATCGATATCGAATTCGAGCTGGTTGGCTTCTCGGTGCAGTGTGAGAATCTCCTCGAAATCGGCATCCTCGAACTCGTCGACCGTCGTTTCGAGGCGCTCGATCTCTTCGGTAAGTTCCTCACGACTGTCTTTCAGTGTGGAGATACGCTCTTGCCGCCGTTCGATTTCCGTCTCGATCTCTTCGAGTTCGCGCTCGATCTCGTCGCGTCGCTGTCGGGTACGTTCGATCTCTCGGCGCCGGGTTTCGTACTCGTCGAGCTCGTCGTTGACGTCGTTGAGCGTCTGGACCTTTTGTTCCCGAAGATCTTCGAGGGATGTGACTGTCTCTTCGATCTGGTCGCGCTGAACGCGTGACCCACACGTCCAGCAAACGACTTCTTCGTTGGCATCTTCGAGCAGTTGATCCGTGACGTTCCCGTTCTGTGCTCTTGTATCGTCTTCGACGTCACCCAGCAACTCGTAGTCTCCTTCTTCGAGTCGCTCCTGGTTGTAGCTGATGAGGCTCTGGAGGTCGCTTATCTCGCCGTTTAGGGATTGGCGGCGGTTCCGGAGTGTCTCGATTTTCTCGGCCAACTCAGTGTCATCGCTCTCTGGTGCCGGGAGCTCCGACAGCTCCGTCTCCCGTTCGGACCGCTCGCTCCGCAGCGACGAGATACTCTCCTGTTGGGTTTCGATATCTCGACGAACGGTTTCCAGTTCGGAGCGGACCGACCGTAGTTCTTCCAGTGCATCCTCGAACTCCGCTTTGACTCGTTGACTCTCCTCGATATCGTTTGAACTCTCGTCGATCGTCTCCTCGAGTTCGGCCAGCTCTTCGCGCTTGCTCTCGATCTCCGCCTCGATTGTATCCCGTCGTTCTTCGAGCTCCGGGAGATCGCGTTTGCGGGACTCGATGGTGGCCAGCTTGTCGTTGATCGACCCCTTCTCCTCGCGCAGGCGCTCGATCTCCTCTTTGATCTCTTCGACGTCGATCGGTCGCATAATGAGCTCGTGGAGATCTGCCCCGCGCGAGACGGCCAGTCGTGCCTCGTTTGCTTCGTGCAGAAAGGCGAACAACTCTGCGACCGTCGGGTCATCCAGATACCCATCCCCGTCGTACTGTACCGCCTCGCCAGCCGTCTCGAGGGTCCGCTCGTAGTCTTCTCCCCCCAGCGTCATCTCGACGCGGCCCTGATCAA
Organism: Halorhabdus sp. CBA1104; assembly: GCF_009690625.1. NCBI lineage: Archaea > Methanobacteriati > Methanobacteriota > Halobacteria > Halobacteriales > Haloarculaceae > Halorhabdus > Halorhabdus sp. CBA1104. The sequence continues at coordinate 293,995 of NZ_CP033878.1, forward strand.
CATCCGCTTTCAGCGAGGCCTGATCGGACCCCATCCCAGCCATGATCGCCTGTAGAAACGACGTCCTGTTGGTAGCGTTTTCCCCCACCAGAACGGTAACTCCCGGTTCAACGTCGACGTTGGTCGACGTGATCCCGCCGATGTTTTCGACGGTGAACGACGCGACCCCGGGCTGTTGATCTCGTAGACTCACAGGCGGGAGTGGTCGCTATGTCCATTTAAACATATTGTTCGTTCACAAATATTCTTCGAACTCAAAATTATATTATTTACTATACTATACAAAAATATCTCTCCCGGGGTAGCTGTCGTCCAGCACCCGCTCAGATCCCTCTTTGCATGTTCAATATGGGCGAAAGATCTTCTCTTTTGTTTTCTGCTCGATTACTAGTGTCTCACTCACCCCGCCCGCGGCAGTCGTTATCGGGCGGACAACGGAATCGGTCGACGGATTCGAACTCCGGCGAGGCCGAAAACACTAATCGTTCGCCCCCGTACCGATTGCCATGAGCGACGACGATTTTCGCCGACCAGCTGAAACGGCAATCCAGCAGTGTCTCGGCCTCGAGGCCGAAGAATCCTGCCTGATCGTTACCGACGACCGACGTCGGCCGATCGCCGAGGCGCTGTACGCGGCTGCCAGCGAGACGACAGACGACGCGATGATCCTCCAGTATCCACCCGGCGAGCAGCATGGAGCCGAGCCCCCAACAACGGTGGCAACCGCGATGGCGAGTGCCGATGTCGTCCTCGCGCCCACGACCAAGAGCCTGAGTCACACGCGCGCTCGAACTGAAGCCAACGATGCCGGTGCCCGGGTGGCAACACTGCCGGGGATCACTGACGACGTGTTCACGACCGGCCTGAACGTCGACTACGCCGAGATTCAGGACCACAGCGAAGCCATGCACGAGCGGGTCGCTGACGCCGATGAGATTCGGGTCACCTCCGAGCAAGGGACCGATATCCGGCTCCAGCCTGGTGATCGCGAGTGGCAACTCGATACGGGCATCGTTCACGACGCCGGGGAGATGTCGAATTTGCCCGCTGGTGAGGTGTTTATCAGTCCGGCGACTGCGACGGGCACGATCGTCGTAACCGGGACGATGGCACCACACGGCCGACTCAGCGACGAGCAGGCGGTTCGCATCGCGGTCGAAGACGGCTCCGTCACCGAGATCGACGACGAGACGATCCGCGGCCAGGTCGAGGAAGCCGCCGCGGAAGTCGGCGACGACGCTTACAACCTCGCGGAGTTCGGGATCGGGACGAACGTCGGCGTCCGCCAGCTCGTCGGGTCGGTACTGCTCGACGAGAAAGCCGGCGGGACGGTCCACTTTGCTATCGGCGACGACGCGGGCTTCGGTGGTGACACTTCGGCACCGATCCACCTCGATGGCATCCTCCAGGATCCGACCGTCGCTGTCGACGGCGAGGAAATCACACTTCCGACGCCCTGAACGACCACGTTGGACGCCTGTCGGTCGCGTCGCTCCGACGGCGCTCTTTTACGTTCGGGTCGAGTACGCTCGGCCATGACCGACTCGACACAGCGGGTAGGGCTGCCTTGTCCGGCCTGTTCGCCCGACTTGGAGACTGTTCACGACGTTCTCAACCACGGCGGGCAGGCGACGGTTCGATGTACCGAGTGTGACCACGTTCACAAGACCTCTCTCCCCGAGGCACGGACTGTCGAACGGGATGTCGTCGTCTCACAGGACGGTGAATCGTTCACGGCGACGGCCGAACCGCCCGCCGATGAAACCTTGGCCGTCGGCGAAGAGTTCGTCTTAGAGACCGCGGACGCGATCATGACGGTCCGGATCACCAGTCTCGAACTCGACGAGGAGGGCCGAGTCGAGGAGGCACCTGTCGAGGACGTCCAGACGATCTGGACGCGCGCGGTGGGCAACGTCAGCGTCAACGCGACGGTCCACCCCAAGTCGGGAGCCCGTGACGAGACGCGAAGTGAGACGCTGCACGTCCCTGGCGACTACGAGTTCGTCGTCGGCGAAACTGACGAACTGGGTGAGTTCACCTATACGATCGAGGGCATTCACCTCCGGGACGACGCCCGCGGCTACGAGTACGAGAAACTCGACCACGACCGGGATAGTGCCCCCGCCAAGGACGTCAATCGACTTTACCTCCGAGACGAGACCAGCGACGCCTGGTCGGCGTGGTAGGGATGGCCCGCTGGTGGGGTTCGGACCGCGATCGTGCTGCGACAGACGGAGGAGACGACAACTGGCGACAGCGACGCACTGCCCTGATCGAGGACCTCAGAGAGCGCGACCGGGTGAGCGATCGAGCCCTGGACGCGCTTGCGGCCGTGCCGCGACACGCATTCGTCCCCCAGTCTAGCCGTCGAGGGGCCTACGCCGACCGTCCGCTGTCGATCGGCGAGGGCCAGACCATCAGCGCCCCGCACATGGTCGCGATCATGGTCGATCGCCTCGACCTCGAACCCGGCCAGGAGGTCGTAGAGATCGGCACGGGGTGTGGCTATCACGCTGCCGTCACCGCCGAAGTCGTCGGGGCCGAGCACGTCTACAGTGTCGAATATCACGCCTCGCTTGCGACACAGGCCCGCGAGCGGTTAGCCGACCTGGGCTACGGCGACGTGTCAGTCCGTGTCGGCGATGGCCACGAGGGCTGGCCGGCACACGCCCCCTACGACCGGGCGTATCTCACCTGTGCAGCGACGGATATCCCGCCTGCCGTCCTCGATCAACTCCGGCCCGATGGCGTCTTTCTCGGGCCGATCGGTACGCGTTCACAGCGACTGGTCCGGGTCAGCAAGCATCCGGACGGCTCGACGGAGCGTGAGGACTTCGGTGGGGTCCGATTCGTCCAGATGCAGGGTAGCGACGAGTCGCCGTGATCGCCAGCCGGAGACCACCCGGGAACGCGATGTTCATTAGGGTGGACTCGTAATCTCGCTCAATGGATCCTGCGGTATTGCGTGAGGACATGATCGACGGGCTCCGCCACGAGAGCCGCGCTGTCCTCGATAGCGAAGCCGTCGCGACGGCGATGAATGCCGTGCCGCGACACGCCTTCTTCGACGACGAGCGGGCGGCCTACGCCGATCGGGAGACCGAACGCCTGGGGACGCGCGTCCTCGCGCCTTCGACGGTCGCCCGGTTGTTCGAGGCGTTAGCTGTCGAGCCAGACGACTCGGTGTTGATCGTCGGCGCGGGCGTCGGCTACACCTCGGCGGTTGCGGCTGCGATCGTCGGTCCCCGGAACGTCCAGGCTGTCGATATCACCCGCCAGGTCGTCTACGAGGCCCGACAGAACCTATCGACGGCGGGCTATGACTCGGTGTTCGTCGACTGCCGGGACGGGGCGGCTGGGCTCCCCGAGTACGCGCCCTACGACCGCATTCTCCTCGAAGCGGCGGCCGTCGAGCCTCCACAGGCACTCCGCGAGCAACTCACCCCCAGTGGGCAACTCGTGATGCCACTCGGCGCCCACGAGCAGACCCTGGCCGTCTTCGAAGGCGACGAGGTCGTCGCCGAGTGCGGACCAGTTGCCTTCCGGCCGATGCTCGTCGAGGGCGAACAGGTCGGTGCCATCGAGCGCAACCGGATGCACCGGGAAGATGACGAACGCGCCCGCCAGGCAGCCCAGTCACGGACCGGCTGGGAGCAAGACTGGATCGACTGGGACGGGTCGTGAGTCCGTCGGCTGCGTCCGGGGCGGCTCTGTCGGGAGCCGCCGCCCGCTCTCGATGGATGTGGCTTTTTGTGGTGGCTGGGCGAACGATGGACCAATGGTACGATCTATCGTCGACTGCCGATGTCACGTGGGCGTCGAGACTGGCCATCGAGCAACCACAGCTGCGATCGTCGGGGGGCGTGACTGATGGACGACGAGCGACCGACGGCTGATCACGACGTCGACCTGGATCAACCCACGTCGCTGGATTTCGAGGCGCTCCTGGCGGATGGCCTCGACGGATTGCTGTCCCGGACTGGCGCCCAACTTGTCGTTCTCATCTCCGCTATCGGCATCGTGAGTACCGTTTTCTGGCAGTCGCTTCAACTGACCGTCAGCGAGGCAATGATCACGTACTTGCAGGAGAACTTCGACGCCACTGATTCACAGGTGCAGACGGCGCTGACCGAACTCGAAGGCACGGTCGACGCGTTGGGACTGACGATCGACATCTCAGTCCCCACGATCGTCGCCGGCATTATCCTGCTTGCGCTGCTGGGCGAAGCAATCAATATCGTTGCTATCCGGGCCTTTGCCGACGGTGCACTCGATGGGATCCCACGCGATCTCGTCACCCGCCGGCTGGGCGTTGCGACGCTTTATGGCTTCCTCGGTGGGATCGTCCTGCTCGTCGCAATCGGGCTGGGGCTCCTGTTGTTGGTCATCCCCGCGATCTTCGTCTACGTCGGGACGCTGTTTTTCCGCCAGGAGATCGCCGTCGCGGATAAAGGGCCGGCTAGGGCCATCTCGGGAACGTGGGCACTCACGAAGGGCAATCGCTGGCTGTTGTTCGGGGTCGCTGTCGTGCTGTTCCTCGTTGGGTTCGTTGTCCCGCTCTTCCCGGGTGCGATTCCCGGCACGTTTGGGACCGTCGCCAGTGTGTTCGTCTCGAGTATCGTGGGGGTCTTCTCGATTGCCACCATTACGGAAGCGTACGTCAGACTTCGCAGACAGCACACCGAGTCGATGTGAGCATTTGTCGATCGGTGTGTCCTTCGTTGCTACGCGCCTGGGTGACTGATCGGTTCCTCACCGCATCGAAACCCACGAGTGTCCCGGCTCGAAATCGCCACTGATGGAACTGAGCCAGCCCCACCCCCTCAAGCGGGTTGAACCGCTGGTGTTGATCGCCATCGGCGGGTTCGCCGGGGCGATCTTGCGGTACGCACTCTCCGCTGGATTGCCCACTCCCGTCGTCGGGACGCTCGTGGCCAACGCGCTCGGAAGCTTCGGACTGGCGATCGTCCTCTACGAGAAGCGACTCGCCGACCTGCTGTCGACCGAGACCCGTCTGTTGGTCGGGACCGGCTTTCTCTCCTCGTTTACCACCTACAGCACGTTTGCCGTCCAGACGGCCGGCCTGTCGCCAACCTGGGCCGTCGGGAATATTCTCGCCAACTATGCGCTCGCGATCGCGGGCGTTCTCGCCGGCCGGGCCGTTTCTAGGGGGTTGGTCGCGTGAACCCTGCCGTGTTGGTCGGCCTCGGTGGGATCGTGGGCGCACTCACACGCCATGCCGTCGGTCAGTGCATCGAGCGCGAGGGTGGAGACACCTTCGCGGTCAACGTCCTCGGAAGCTTCCTGCTCGGGGCGATCGTCGCTGCGCCAGTCGGTGAGCCAGCCGCACTTGCGCTAGGAACGGGTTTCTGTGGCGCGTTCACGACGTTCTCGACGTTCGCCTTCGAGACCGTCCGCCTCTACGAGGACGGGCGTCGCCGCCGCGCGATCGCTACCGCGGCCGGCCACCTGGGCGGGGCGTTGATCGCCGTGGGCGTCGGGACGCTGGCCGTCAGTGTCCTCGTCGGCTAGCGGTCACCGTCGGCGGCTCTCTCCCCTGTCGGCCGCGGGGTTCACGTGCCTCCCGACCGTCCGTTTTCGTATGGATCCAGCGGACCTTCGCGCGACCATGCCCGTCACGAGCGAGGTGGCCTATCTCAACACCGGCGCGAGCAGTCCCGCCCCGCGACCGGTCGTCGAGGCGATGACGGATTGGGTCGAGTATCATAATTTCGAGGCTCCCGCCGAGGCGGGGATCTATCCTCACGCCTGGGACACCTACGAGGCCGTCCGCGAGACGATCGCCGGGTTTCTGGGCACCACTCCTGAATCGATCGGACTCACCGGGAGCACCGCGGAGGGCATCTCGGTGATCGCGTCGTCGATCGATTTCGAGCCTGGTGACGTACTCGTCCGGACCGACCTCGAACACCCGGCCGGCATCCTCCCGTTCGACCGCATGGCCGACCTCCACGGTCTCGAGGTACGGACCCTCGAAACCACCAATGGCCGACTCGATCTCGACGACCTTCGTGATGTCGTGGCAGACGCACGCTTGCTCGCGATGAGTTCGGTCTCCTGGAGTCACGGCACCCGGCTTCCCGTCGAGGAGGTGGTCGAAATCGCCCACGAGGCTGGAGCGCAGGTCCTGATCGATGCCGTCCAGTCGCCCGGCCAACGTCCCGTCGACCTCGAATCCTGGGGCGCGGACTTCGTTGCCGGGTCGGGCCACAAGTGGCTGCTTGGTCCCTGGGGTGCGGGCTTCCTCTATGTCGCCCCCGACACGATCGATTCGCTCACTCCCCGACGGATCGGGTATCGCGGCGTCGAGGATCCAACCGGCTCACCCTACGAGTACAAGGCGGGTACCGCCCGGTTCGAACTCGGGACGACCTCGCCCGCCCCCCACGTTGGCCTGGCGACGGCGATCGACCTGCTGGAGTCGGTCGGCATGCAATCCGTCCAGGCCAGGATCGAGCGACTGACCGACCGCCTGAAGGCGGGGCTCGGTGATCGTCTCATCAGTCCACGCGACTACGAGTCGGGATTGGTCACATTTCAGGCAGAGGCCCCGGAAGCCACCGTCGAGGCACTAGCTGAGGCAGGTGTGGTTGTCCGGCCGTTGCCGTTCCCTCCCGGTGCGGTCCGTGCCTCTGTTCATGCCTTTAACACTGTAGACGATATCGATCGGTTGCTCGAAGCCCTCTAGGGGCCGGTGACCGCTATCACTCGTTGCCGACTGGCCGCCGCCGCAGTTCGTCGATCTGGCTCCGCAGGCGGTCGAGTTCTGATTCCAGTGCCTCCCGGCGATCGATGAGGTTGCTCAACTCTTCGGTGTTGACCGAGAAGTCGTCGCCCATCGCGGCCTCCAGGGCGTCGGTCGTCGAGCGGACGAACTGTGTGCCAACTTCGAGCACTTCCTCCGGTGATTCACACCCTTCATAGAGGGCAACGTCGCCCGACTTGACGGTGTAGCGGATCAGCGGCAGCGCTTCTTCGGCGTGATAGCTCGTCGTCGTCTCCAGGCCGGTGACGGGGTTCCGTCGGTCCCGTGCCTGCTCGTTGCGGACGATGCTGAACGCCTCCGCTAAGGACGGATAGGTCTCGGCCAGGTCCCGTAATCGGTCGGCCGCGGTCACGTCAAGCTGTGCTTCGACGTCGCCGAAGAACTGTGCTGATCCGGTCAGGCTCAGCGCCACCGTGAAGAAGACGCCGCGGTTCTGTTCGGCGAGTCGTCTGATACGTTCTCGGACGGCCTCGTGTTCTCCCTCTAGGGCCTGTCGTTCGAGATCGTCGAGTAGTGTCCGGATCCCCGATTCGCGTTCGAGATATTCCTCGACGAGCATCCCCGGCAACTCCCCTGCATCGTCCGGTTGGTCCATAGCTTCCCTTTGGCCGCCGTCACTAAACCCTTCTCGCCGGCAGCGTCTCGGGCCCATCGTTCGACCGGGACACACCGAGCCCGCAACATGGCTACTCGCTTGCGGTGCCGCGCTGCTCGATCGGTGACCAGCCCCACAGCGGTAGCCCATTGTGCCGAAAGACAGTAGGTCGGATGGGGACAACGTCGCCGTATGCGTGAGTGTCCGTATTGCGGGGCCGACGCCGAGGCGGGGGCGCGGTACTGTGATCGGTGTGGGGAGCGACTCGTGTTCGAGGGCGACGACCGGGACGGCTTTCTCGGCCGGACGTCGGTCCAGTACCTCCAGGGTGTGCGCCACGGGGCGCGACCACTCGATCCGTCGACCGGCTATCACGAGAACCTCCGGGCGGAACTGACCGCCGCGATCGAAGACTTCTCTCATCTGGCTTCCGTGGGCGAGCTCCAGCTGTCTGAGGTGCTCGACGTCGACGACGCACAGTTCCAGGCTCTGGAAGACGATATCTCTCCGGACACTGACCTTCGCCCCGCGACACGCCGTGCACTGGGTGTCGCCGTGCTCGTCGCGCTGCTCGAAGAGACATACGACGGACCGATGCTGGACGAGTTGCAGGTACTCGCCAGCGACGTCGAGTGATCCAGCGAGGTACACGAGACGAACCTTGTTGTCGGTCGAGCCTGTCACTAGCAGCCGATGACTTCGAACCTGACAAATGCCGTCGAGGGAATCGTCTACGAACCAACACAGACCGACAGCCCAGGTCTCGATCTCACGGTGGCGGAGGTCTACGAAGTCGCCGCCCCCGGTCGCGTCGACTTCGGCGGTGGTGAGCTCGAAGCCGCCGACCTGCGCGCGGTCCAGACCACCCTCCACAACAGCGACGACGACTACGAGTGGTATCATCTCGATGCTGGCCAGTATCTGGTGGCGTTCAACGAGTCTCTCACCACGACCGACCAGTCCTACTGGCTCCAGACTCGTGACGCTGTCAGGGACGCCGGGGCGTTCCATCCGTCGCTTCGTGTCACCGACCTAGATCCAGTACCTCTCTCCGTGGGCGGCGACGGGATCCGGCTCAAAGACAACGCCCGTGTCTCGACGTTGCTTCCGTTGTAGGCCACGTCTGAATCGGGAGCCACCCTTTTTGTCCTCGCCCGCGTTGTGTGTCCATGGGATTGTTCGAGAATCTCGGCCGTAAAGTCGAGTCCTTCAAACAGGGCGCGGCTGACAACGCCAGCGAGCCAACCCATCGCTGTGGGGATTGCGAGTCGGAATTTTTCACGGACTACGAGACTTGCCCCGATTGTGGGAGCGATGCTGTCGATTCGACCGAGTGACAGCCAGGGGAACGAAGTGAGTGGCGTGGATTCAACGGGATTGGGCGGCGAGATCGTCGCCGCGAAGGCCGGAAGACGCCAGGCCCCCGAGCGGGATTTGAACCCGTTGGGAGACGTTCCGGGGCTGTGACTCCGTGTGTTCAAATCCTTCTGGGGTATCGACCGAACTCGAGTCGCTCGGCGACGAGACCTATCGCTTAGTGATCGAGTTCGGAAAAGTACGCCCGGAGCGGGATTGTGAACTAGTAGAAGACTCGCTGGCGCTCGTCTTCTAGAGTTCAAATCTCTTTGGAGCGCACACAGCAAATCAGATGTTCGCGACACGCTAACGCAGTCGCTCACGGAGTTGAATGCAGAGAAGCGCCCGGAGCGGGATTTGAACCCGCGTCACGACCGTGACAGGGTCGTATGATGGGCCACTACACCATCCGGGCCTGCTACACTCCTTCGTATCCGGGTGGTAATATTAAGACTTTCCAAACAGACCCGGACTGTCGGTCACTCACGTGGTGGTGATTGACGTAGTGCGTGCCGATCGGTCCCGACGACGACCACCCCGGTCGCTGACTCCACATCGCCCCGCCTGCCAGGGGGTATCCGACCAGAACACATTTACCTGCAGTCGGCCTACGTGGCGGTACTGAACGCCTGTACGCCGACAGCTATTGCCGGCGGTTTTGGTAAGCGTTATATGGCTTCCACCGGTAGCAATCTGTAGTATCTCGTGACAACAACCTTCTCCAGCCCGCCACACTCGACATCACACACATGGTAGACGTAAGTCAACACGAACTCGTTCCAGAACACACCATCCTCGACGACGACGAACTCGAGGACGTGCTCGCGGAGTATGATATCAAACGGACTGACCTGCCGAAGATCAAGCGTGCCGATCCCGCCTTGCCTAACGAGGCGGAAGTCGGCGACGTGATCAAGGTCATCCGGGATTCACGAACAACCGACACCGCCGTGGTGTACCGACTCGTCGTAGAATAACATGGATACGGAAGATCATCGCGCCATATCACGGGAATACTTCTCGAGGGATCGACTCGCCGAACACCACTTTCGGTCGTTCAACGCCTTCCTCGACCGGGGGATGCAGGAGGTCGTCGACGAGAAGGCGACCATCGATACCGACATCGGTGACAAGGAAGGCGAAGAACCCGTCTGGGTCGAACTCGGCGACGTCCGCGTCGTCACGCCCCGCGTCCGGGAGGCCGACGGCAGTGAGGAACTGCTGTACCCCCAGGAAGCGCGCCTCCGGAACATCACCTACTCCGCCCCGGTCTTCATGGAGATGGCCATCGTCAAGGGCGGCGAAGAGGAAGAAGAGCGGGTCGTCGACCAGACCGAAACCAAGGTCGGCCGGATGCCGATCATGGTCGGCTCCGAGAAGTGCAACATTGCCGGCTTCACCGACGAGGAACTGATCGACATCGGTGAGGACCCTGCCGACCCCGGTGGATACTTCATCGTCAACGGCTCCGAGCGGGTCCTGATGACCAGCGAGGACCTCGCGCCGAACAAGATCCTCGCGGAGTACGACACCAAGTACGGCGACGAGATCCAGGTCGCCAAGACCTTCAGTCAGCGTCGGGGCTACCGAGCGCTGGTCCTGACCGAACGCACCCGAGATGGGTTGCTCGAAGTCTCGTTCCCGAGCGTCTCGGGATCGATCAACTTCGTCACGCTCGTTCGCGCACTCGGCTTAGAGAGCGACGAGGAGATCGTCCATCGCGTCAGCGACGATCCCGAGATCGTGAAGTTCATGCTCGAAAACCTGGAGGCTGCAGAGGTCCAGTCCCAGGAAGAAGCCATCGAGACGCTTGGCAAGCGCGTCGCCTCCGGGCAGGGCAAGAACTACCAGCTCAAGCGGGCCAACTACGTCATCGATCGGTACCTCCTCCCACACCTCCACGAGGAAGGTGTCGAGGAAGAAGAGGTCCGGATCAACAAGGCCTACTACCTCTGCCGGATGGCCGAGGCGTGCTTCGAACTCGCCTTAGAACGCCGCGAGTCCGACGACAAAGACCACTACGCCAACAAGCGCTTGAAAGTCTCGGGCGACCTCATGCGGGACCTCTTCCGGACGGCACTGAACAAGCTGGCACGGGACGTCAAATACCAGCTCGAACGCGCCAACATGCGTAACCGTCAACTCTCGGTCTCGACGGTCGTCCGCTCGGACGTCCTGACCGAACGACTCGAACATCCACTGGCGACGGGTAACTGGGTCGGGGGCCGTTCGGGCGTCTCCCAGCTCGTCGACCGTACCGACTACATGGGGGTTCTCTCCCACCTGCGACGCCTGCGTTCGCCACTCAGCCGTTCCCAGCCCCACTTCGAAGCGCGTGACCTCCACGCCACCCAGTGGGGTCGCATTTGTCCCTCCGAGACGCCAGAAGGGCCGAACTGTGGACTGGTGAAGAACTTCGCGCAGGCGATGGAGCTCTCCCAGCACGTCGAGGACGAACGCGATCTGAAACATACACTCGCGGACATGGGGGTACAGGGCATCCCCGCGATCGAAACCAGCGCACAACAGCCCGCAGACGATTAATATGAGTCAGGGACGCGAAGCCAAAGTCTACGTCAACGGAAGTCTCGTCGGGACCCATCCCGAACCGGAACAGCTCGCAAACCAGGTACGCGAAGCTCGCCGCCGTGGCGAGGTCAGCGAGATGGTCAACGTCTCGGTCAAAGACCGTACCGACGAGGTTATCATCAACGCCGACGCCGGCCGGGCCCGCCGCCCACTGTTGGTCATTCGTGACGGTGAGCCACTCGTCTCCGAGGAAGAGATCGAGGCGGTCAAAGACGGCGACCTCTCCTTTGAGGATCTCGTCGACCGGGGCTACGTGGAGTTCATCGACGCCGAGGAGGAAGAGGACATCCTCGTTGCGGTCGATAAAGACGAACTCACGGAAGACCACACCCACCTCGAAGTCGACCCACAACTCATCTTCGGGATCGGTGCCGGGATGATCCCCTATCCCGAACACAACGCGAGCCCGCGGATTACGATGGGGTCGGGGATGATCAAGCAGAGTCTGGGGCTGCCAAGTGCGAACTACCGGGTTCGCCCGGACACGCGCCAGCACTTGCTGCACTACCCGCAGCTGTCGATGGTCAAGACCCAGACGACCGAACAGATCGGCTACGACGACCGGCCGGCGGCCCAGAACTTCACGGTCGCGGTCATGTCCTACGAGGGATTCAACATCGAGGACGCCCTCGTCATGAACCGAGGATCGGTCGAACGCGCCCTCTCGCGGTCGCACTTCTTCCGGACGTACGAGGGGGAGGAACGCCGCTATCCGGGCGGTCAGGAAGACCGCTTCGAGATCCCGGACGACGAAGTGCGGGGCGCTCGCGGCGAAGACGCCTACACGCAACTCGACGAGGACGGCCTCGTCAACCCCGAGACGAAGGTCGGCGAGAACGCTGTCCTGCTCGGCAAGACAAGCCCGCCCCGGTTCCTCGAAGAGCCGGACGATATGGGCGGCCTCAGCCCGCAAAAGCGCCGTGAAACGTCAGTGACGATGCGATCCGGCGAGAGTGGGGTCGTCGACACGGTGACGCTTATGGAGGGTGAGGATGGCTCGAAACTCTCGAAGGTCAAGGTCCGTGACGAGCGGATCCCGGAACTCGGGGACAAGTTCGCCTCGCGACACGGCCAGAAGGGTGTCGTTGGCCACCTTGCCCCCAGGAAGACATGCCATTTACCGAACAGGGTGTCGTCCCCGACCTCATTTTGAACCCCCACGCACTCCCCTCGCGGATGACTGTCGGGCACATTCTGGAGATGATCGGCGGGAAGGTCGGTGCCCTGGAAGGTCGCCGCGTCGATGGGACCGCTTTCACTGGCGAGGACGAAGAAGAACTCCGCGATTCCTTGGAGGATCACGGCTTCAAGTCCTCGGGGAAGGAGGTCATGTACTCGGGCATCACGGGCGAGAAGATCGAGGCCGAGATCTTCGTCGGGACCATCTTCTACCAGAAACTCTACCACATGGTCTCGAACAAGATCCACGCCCGTTCGCGTGGTCCGGTCCAGGTGTTGACTCGCCAGCCGACCGAGGGGCGTGCCCGCGAGGGTGGGCTCCGGATCGGGGAGATGGAACGGGACGTCTTCATCGGGCACGGTGCCGCCTTGACGCTCAAAGAGCGCCTGCTCGATGAGTCAGACCAGGAGTGGATCAACGTCTGTGGACAGTGTGGGATGACCGCCGTCGAGAACGTCGATCAACGCCGCGTCTACTGTCCCAACTGCGATGAGGAGACCGACGTCCACGAGGTCGAGATGAGTTACGCGTTCAAACTCCTCTTAGACGAGATGAAAGCGTTGGGTATCGCGCCGCGGATCGAACTGGAGGATGCAGTATGAGTACCGGACAATCACCCAAGTCGATCGGCAAGATCAGCTTCGGGCTGATGGACCCAGAGGAGTACCGGGACATGAGTGCCACGAAGGTCATTACGGCCGACACTTACGACGACGACGGGTTCCCCATCGACATGGGGCTGATGGACCCGCGACTGGGCGTCATCGACCCTGGCCTGGAGTGTAAGACTTGCGGGAAACACTCCGGGGCCTGTAACGGCCACTTCGGCCACATCGAACTCGCCGCGCCCGTGATCCACGTCGGCTTCTCGAAACTCATCCGGCGACTACTGCGAGGGACCTGCCGGGAGTGTTCGCGCTTGACCGCCGTCGATGCCGCGAAGTTCACCGATGGCGAGGGCGCTGTCGACCTCGCGGCCGCCGAGGCCGCCGCCGAGGAGAAGAAACGCGAATTCCGCCAGGAACTCCGTCGGACGGCAGAGCTGGGCAACGACTTAGATGACGTGTTGAAGTCGGCCATCCGGCAGGCTCGCTCGGCCAGCCGGTGTCCCTACTGTGGGGCCGAGCAGTTCGACGTCAAACACGAGAAACCGACGACCTACTACGAGATCATCGAGGTTCCCCATCCGGAGATCGAAGAACGCCTCAGCATGGCGATGGATCCGCCCGAAGGCGAGCCTGTTACGCCCGACGAACTCGCCGAGGCCATCGACGATGCCTTCAGTGCGGGTCGGATCCGGGAACTGCTCTCTGGCACCTACCGGCCCGACCGCAACGACATCGGTGCCTTACAGCAGATCGGCAAGGCGCTTTCCCGATTCAACGACTTAGAGGAACACCTCGGCGAGCAACTGGACTTCGAGAGTGCGTCGTCGTATCTCCTCGATGAGGATATGGACAAGCTGATGCCCAGCGACATCCGGGACTGGTTCGAGGAGATCCCGGACGAGGATATCGAGGCCATCGGGATCAACCCCGACCGGTCCCGACCCGAGTGGATGATCCTCACCGTGCTGCCGGTCCCGCCGGTGACGGCCCGCCCCTCGATCACGCTGGACAACGGCCAGCGGAGTGAGGACGACCTTACGCACAAGCTGGTCGACATCATTCGGATCAACCAGCGGTTCATGGAGAACCGTGAGGCCGGCGCGCCCCAGCTGATCATCGAGGACCTCTGGGAACTGCTGCAGTATCACGTCACTACGTTCATGGACAACGAGATCAGCGGAACGCCGCCGGCCCGGCACCGCTCGGGCCGCCCGCTGAAGACCCTCTCTCAGCGCCTGAAAGGCAAAGAGGGCCGTTTTCGTGGATCTCTCTCGGGGAAACGCGTCAACTTCTCGGCACGGACTGTCATCTCGCCGGACCCGACACTCTCGCTCAACGAGGTCGGAGTGCCCGACCGGGTCGCCAGCGAGATGACCCAGACGATGAACGTCAACGAGCGGAATCTCGAGGACGCACGTCGGTACGTCGCCAATGGGCCGGAAGCCCATCCTGGTGCAAACTACGTTCGCCGGCCCGACGGTCGCCGACTCAAAGTGACCGAGAAGAACTGCGAGGAACTCGCCGAGAAAGTCGAACCCGGCTGGGAGGTCGCCAGGCATCTGGTCGACGGTGACATCATCATCTTCAACCGCCAGCCGTCGCTGCACCGGATGTCGATTATGGCCCACGAGGTCGTCGTGATGCCCTACAAGACCTTCCGGCTGAACACGACGGTTTGTCCGCCGTACAACGCGGACTTCGACGGTGACGAGATGAACATGCACGCCCTCCAAAACGAGGAGGCCCGTGCGGAGGCTCGCGTCCTCATGCGGGTGCAAGAACAGATGCTCTCCCCGCGCTTTGGTGAGAACATTGTCGGCGCGATCCAGGACCACGTCACCGCGATGTACCTGCTGACCAACCAGAACCCGACGTTCAACGAGACCCAGGCTTTGGACCTGTTGCGGGCGACCAACGTCGATACACTGCCCGAACCTGACGGGGAAGAAGACGGCAACGCCTACTGGACCGGCCGCTCCATCTTCTCGGAACTCTTGCCGGACGATCTGAACCTCGAATTCACGAGCGAGGCCGGCGACGACGTCGTCATCGAGGATGGCCAACTCGTCGAGGGGACGATCGACGACAGCGCGGTCGGTGCCTTCGGCGGAGACGTCGTCGATTCGATCGCGAAGATCTACGATAAGACCCGTGCCCGCATCTTTATCAACGAGGTCTCGACGCTCGCGGTCCGGACGATCATGCACTTCGGGTTCTCGATCAGTATCGACGACGAGTCGATCCCGCCCAATGCGGCCGAACAGGTCGACGAGGCCATCGACAATGCCTACGAGCGCGTTCAGGAACTGATCACGACGTACGAACAGGGCGATCTCGAATCGCTTCCCGGCCGGACGATCGACGAGACACTGGAGATGAAGATCATGCAGACGCTCGGCCAGGCCCGTGACAGTGCGGGTGACATCGCCGAAGACCACTTCGCAGAGGACAATCCGGCCGTGGTGATGGCCGACTCCGGGGCGCGTGGCTCGATGCTCAACCTGACGCAGATGGCCGGCTGTGTTGGCCAACAGGCAGTCCGCGGCGAGCGGATCAACCGCGGATACGAGAATCGGACGCTCAGTCACTTCAAACCGAACGACCTCTCGGCGGACGCCCACGGCTTCGTCGAACACTCCTATCGTGAGGGACTCGATCCCAAGGAGTTCTTCTTCCACGCGATGGGTGGACGGGAAGGGCTGGTCGACACGGCAGTCCGTACCTCCAAGTCCGGGTACCTCCAGCGTCGACTCATCAACGCGCTGTCGGAACTGGAGACTCAATACGACGGGACAGTCCGAGACACCAGTGATACTGTCGTCCAGTTCGAATTCGGCGAAGACGGTACCTCTCCGGTCGACGTCTCCTCCAGTGATGACTTCGACATCGATGTCGAATCGATCGCCGACCGGATCATCGATGCTGAATTCGACGACGACGCGGCAAAGGCGGAGTTCCTCGAACGGGAGGCCTTGCCGACGAACCTCTCTGAACATGCCGACGAGCGCTGGCTCGCGGAGGGTGATGACTGATGAACGGCGAATTCACCGAATACAATCCGTTAGATCGCTTCGAGCACGTCGACACCGACGTCAGCGCGGTCGTCGAAGACACCGACTTGCCGCGCCGACTCAAGACGCGCGTCTACGAGACCATCGAAGACCGCGAGGGTGTTACCATCGAACAAGCCGACGATATCGCGAAAGCTGTCGAGTCGCAGTACCTCGACACGCGAGTCGATCCGCTCGACCCCGTTGGGACGGTCTCGGCCCAGTCGATCGGCGAACCCGGCACCCAGATGACGATGAACACGTTCCACTATGCGGGGGTCGCCGAGATCGACGTCACCCAGGGGCTGCCGCGGCTCATCGAGCTAGTCGACGCTCGCAAGGAGCCAGACACGCCGATGATGACAGTTCACCTCGACGAGGAGTACGCGACCGAACGCGAACGCGCCCACGAGGTCGTCTGGAAGATCGAGGCGACACGGATCCTCGCGCTGGGTGACGTCTCGACGAACGTCGCCGACATGGCCGTCCAGATCGATCTCAACCCCGAGACGCTCAAAGAACGGTGGCCGACTGCCGACAGTGTCGACGAGGTTGCCCAGGAAATCGCCACCACCATCGAGTCCCAACTCGGTGTCGATACGATCCGCAAGGAGACGGTTATCCAGTTCGGTCCGGAAGAACCCTCCTACCGGGATCTCCTTCAGCTCGTCGAGGAACTGCGGGAGATCGTCTTCAAGGGCATCGAAGAAGTCTCCCGCGTCGTCATTCGGAAAGAGGAACTCGAAGACGGCAACGAGGAGTTCGTCCTCTACACCGAGGGGTCGGCCTTTGGCGACGTTATCGGTATCGAGGGCGTCGACGCCTCTCGGACGACTTGTAACAACATCCACGAGATCTTCAGCAACCTCGGTGTCGAGGCCGCTCGCGAGGCAATCATCGAAGAAACGATGAACACGCTCGAAGAGCAGGGCCTGGACGACGTGAACATCCGCCATCTGATGCTCGTGGCAGACATCATGACCAACCGTGGCGTGATCGAGTCGATCGGTCGCCACGGTATCTCCGGTAGTAAAGAGTCTGTCCTGGCCCGTGCCGCCTTCGAGGTTACCGTCTCACACCTGCTCGATGCGGCCATCCACGGTGAGATCGACGACCTCAACGGCGTCACCGAGAACGTCATCGTCGGGAAGCCGATCAAGCTCGGAACCGGTGACGTCGACCTCCGGATGGGCAGTCACACCGGCGGCGGCGCAGCCGACTGACGCATGACGATCTCCCTGTCGGACGAACAGCGTCGTGCGATCGCCATCGCCGAAGACGTTGCGGACGTGACCGTCCGGGACTGTGTCTTCGACGACGAACACGACCACGTGGGTTTCGTCATCAAAACCGGCGAAATCGGCAAGGCGATCGGCCGTGACGGCGAGACCGTCGATCGTCTCGAGCAGCGACTCGGCCAGGACGTCACGCTCGTCGAAGATGCCGACAGGCCAGCAGCGTTTCTCGCAAATGCGTTTGCGCCGGCAGCCATCGAGGCTGTCACGATCGAAGACGACGAGGATGGGCGCCTCGCCAGCGTCGACGTCGATGACCGTGATATCGGTATCGCGATCGGAGCGGACGGCCGGAAGATCGAACTCGTCCGGGAACTCGCTGCCCGTCACTTCGACTTCGACGAGATCGAATTGACCGAAGCGTAATCGGACGCGGCAGACGGACTGGCAACTCGGTTCTTGGGCGAACGCCATCGAGGCCCCACAGTCGAAACCGATGCACGCTTTGTTCGTGGCATCAATCGGCACGTACGAGCGATGACAGCGGAGTTCACAGATAGATCCCTGGCCGAGCACCAGCGCGTCTTCGAGAAGATTTGGTCTCAAAACCCCGGGCGACAGAACTGGAGTTCCTCCTCGTGGTGGTTCTTCTTGCTGTTCCCCGAAGGCGAGGCGGGGTACGGCCCCCGACAGCTGATGTTCTCGGTTGCTGCCTGTGTGGGTGACCAGTGTCGCGTCAACGACCTCCCGGCCCCAGGGATGGACGCTGACCGCCCCGTCTCCGACGGCGTCGACAGATTCAACGCTTCCACTGTCGGGTGGGCTGGCGACGACGAACAGGTCCACGATCACGTTGTCACGCAGCCAGCCGAAGCCGTACTCTCAGCAGACGACCAGCGTCTCGAAGCTTGGCGGGAACGTGCAGACGGGGCCAGACGTGGGAGTGAGGTGGCTGCACTCTCAGAGCATCCGATCGGCCTGGAAGCGACGGTTGTCGGCGACGACGTCGAAGCGGAGTTCGAGGCTCGGGCCGCCCTCGACTCGAAGATGACGGCTCCCCACCAGTCCGTGAACATCGACACGTCGCTGGGTGGCATCGAAGTTGTCGCGTTGCGCCAGCTCGACTTCGAGGGAACCTTCGATCTCCCCGACGGCAAAGAGACGCTGTCCGGGTCGTGTTACTTCCAGCGCGTCTGTTTCGATCTGCCCCTGTTCCCCTGGAAGTGGGTCTGGGCGATCTTCCCGGATGGGACCTCCTTCTCGGTGATGGTTCCGTTCGTCGGCCCACAGCTGTTCCGACGGGGGTACACATTCTTCTCTTCGAACAGTCTCGAACGACTGACGATCCCGCTCAGACAGTCGGGGTTCTGGCACTGGGGCGATGGCAGTGGTCACGTCGAGTTCGACCGCGCCACTGTCGAGCCACTCCTTGACACCGGCGAGCATCCGGACTTCGATGTCCGTGTCGAGAACGACGACGGCGATTACGTTCGCTTCGTCGCCCGGACCTACGGCCACGCACGCAACTGGCTCGAACGTGAGCGACTGGGTGGCCGGACGTCCTCTCACTGGAGTTACAACGAGTACATGTTCCGCATGGCCGGCCTCGCCGGCAACGTCGAGGGCACGAATCTCGCCGACGCCTCACTCGGAACTGGCTTTGGCACCCTGGAGTACAGTACCGGCCTGGGGCTGTGACCCTTTCAGGTCACTCCCTCCTCACTCCTGGCTGCCACCGTCGGCTGCGGTGTCCTGTGTCTCGGATGTCTCGGGTCCGGACTCGGGACCAGACGCCTCGAGGGTGAACTGTTCGACCGCATCGCGCAGGCCACTCGAACGGTCGGCCAGGGCCTGGATCTGTTCGCTGACTTCCGTGATCGAAGCGGTCTGCTCTTCGGCGGCCGCCGAGACCGACTCGGCCTCTTGGGCAGTCTGTTCGCTGATCGAACCTACGTCGTCCATCATTGCGACGACCTGCTCCGTGGAATCGGCCTGGTCGTCGGTGGCATCGTTGATCGACTGGACGCCCGTATCGGCGTCCTCGACCTGTTCGACGAGCTGTTCGAGAAGCTGGACGGCATCTTCGACGGCGTCGATCCCGTCGGTGACGCTCTCGCCCATCTCGTGCATGTCACCGACGACGTGGTCGGTCGTCTCTTGGACTTCTTGGATCCGTTGCTCGATGTCCTGGGTCGCCTCGGCTGTCTCCTGGGCCAGCCCCTTGATCTCGTCGGCGACGACGGCAAAGCCCTCGCCAGCCTCGCCGGCCCGGGCGGCCTCGATCGAGGCGTTCAGCGCCAGCATGTTCGTCTGGTCGGCGATGTCGTCGATCAAGCCGGCGATCTCGCCGATCTCTTCCATGGCGCTTTCGAGGCGTTCGACCTCTGTGATCGTCGTCTCGGCCTGGGACTCGACGGCGTCCATCTCTCCGAGGGCGTCCGACCCGAGTTCGCTTGCCGTTTCACCGAGGTCGGCTGCCTGTCGGGACTTCTGTG
This sequence comes from Halorhabdus sp. CBA1104, assembly GCF_009690625.1. Lineage (NCBI taxonomy): Archaea > Methanobacteriati > Methanobacteriota > Halobacteria > Halobacteriales > Haloarculaceae > Halorhabdus > Halorhabdus sp. CBA1104. The sequence goes on from NZ_CP033878.1 coordinate 313,890, forward strand.
CGACTCCCTCTGCCGAGGAGGCGACCTCCTCGATCGCGGCGCTGAGATCGGTCAGCTCGTCGGTGGCGTCTTGGACGGTTTCGTCCTGGCGATCTGCCCCCTCGGCGATGTCTTGGACCGATTCGCTGACGTCCTCGCTGACCCGGCGTACTTCGCTGGCGCTCGCAGCGACGTCTTCCGCTGACGCGTCGACGTCCTCCGCGAAGGCACGCACCTCCTGTAGCGTCTGTTCGAGTTCCATCAGCATCTCGTTGGCTGCGACGGCGATCGCACGCATCGCGTCGTCGTCGACGTCCTCGTCGAGCCGCTGGGTAAGATCGCCGTCGGCTGCCTCGGCCATGACCGTGCTGAACTCGTCGGCCTGTTGTTGTAGCGATTCGGCCATGGCTTGGGCCTCTTGTTTCGAGGCCTGGGCTTGCTCTCTGGCGGATTCGATCTCTTCGATTGACGCTTGGAGGTCCTCTTGCATCGTTTCGAGCGATGCCCCGAGTTCTCCCGGGACTCGCTCGTCGAGCGCCGGATCGTCGAAATCCTGGCGTGCCAGAGCGTCAGCCTGCGATGCGACCGTCCGTAGATAGTTCGTCGTCTCCCGAAATGCGTCTCTGACTTGTCCGATTTCGTCGATCCGTCCTTCGTCTTGGACGGCAATGTCCAGGTCTCCCTCGGCGATCGCGGACGCCTGCTCGCCGACGGTCGCAATACGCGGAATGACGTCTCGGCCGACGTAGACGGCGAGGACGACTAAGCCGAGGAGTGCCGCTCCAATGAGGCCAATGAGGTGTGTCTGGACCGTATTTTTCAGCGCGTACGCGTTCGCGGTTGGGACGCTCTTGACCACGACCCAATCGGTGCCGTTGACCGGCGCGTAGGCGACCAATTCATCGCCCCGATTCAAGATACCACTCGTATTAGCGCCCCGCTGTAACGCCGTCGCGTTGGCACCGCCCGGATACTGGTCGAAGACCTGACTCTCGTTTGAGGGGATCATCACCGATCCCGACGTCGAGACAACTTCTGTGGTTCCGCCTTCGATGACGTTCTGGAACTGTTGGCTCCGGGCGTCGAGATCGTAGGCCATAACCACTCCGTGCGTGAAGCTTTGTGTCGGGCTGGAAAACGCGAGCAGCGAGCGATTGTCGACCGTGTACACCTCTTTGGTGCCTGCGGTATCACGATCGAGCCCCAATAGCCCATCCCCGCTCGATGTCGTCCCCCACCGCAGGTTTTGGGATTCAAGCGACGTATTTTCGAGTCCGTCGACGCTGCTGTCGCGGATCAGTCGCTTTGGAACATTGACGTAGTGCACTGCGACGAGACTCTCCCCGCCGTTCAGTTTTGCGCGTTGGAGGGCGATGTTTACCATCCCCGAATCCGAGTCTCCGGACGCGATCGCCGGGTCTTTCGACAGTGAGTCCGCTGCTTCCTGTTTCTGTTCGAGCCACTGTTGGACGTTGTCGGCTGTCCGCTCGGTGGCCGCCTGCAACTGATCGTTCCGGTTTTCGGTAAGCTCTGCCGAGACCGTTTGTTGGGTAAAGATCCCGATCCCTAGGACGACCAGGCCAACGACTACCACCACGAGCAAGAACTTTCGAAGGTACCGTCGTCTGATCGTATCCGGTAACAACTGTTCAAACCGTGCCAGCAGTCCCGAGGCGTCACTCATATGAGGAATCTGCAATTCTGTTCGGGAACTGCTTGCCTAAACATTACGCCAGCAGTATCAATCGAGATAATTACGCCCTACGGGCAGGCCATCCAGTCGTCGACGTGGCCGGCTGGTAACTCCAGGTTCGAAAGAAGACGCTTAAGTAGCTTCACGGGGTACTTGCGGTCACTATGGCAAACGGCAAGTACGCCGCACGCAAACTCAAGAAGGACCGCCAGCAACACCGGTGGTCCGACTCCGACTACGCTCGCCGCGAACGCGGGCTCGGAGCCAAGTCCGATCCGCTCGAAGGAGCACCGCAGGGTCGCGGGATCGTCCTAGAGAAAGTCGGTATCGAGGCCAAACAGCCCAACTCTGCGATCCGAAAGTGTGTTCGGGTCCAGCTCATCAAGAACGGCAAACAGGTCACGGCCTTCTGTCCTGGTGACGGCGCTATCTCGTTCATCGACGAACACGACGAGGTCACCATCGCCGGCATCGGCGGTGCAAAGGGTCGTGCGATGGGCGACCTCTCCGGAGTCAACTACAAGGTCGAGAAAGTCAACGGCGTCTCGATGATCGAACTGGTTCGCGGTAACGCCGAGAAACCGGTGCGATAACCATGAGTGCCGAGACTGATTCCGATTCCGAGGACGCCGAAAGCACGACTGGTGCGAAGCTGTTCGGTCGTTGGGCCACCGACGAGATCGAGTTCCAGGATCCGTCGACCGAACGGTACATCACGATTACGCCGATCGCCCACACGATGGGCCGTCACGCCACCAAGCAGTTCCAGAAGTCCGAGATCTCGATCGTCGAACGGTTGATCAACCGTCTCATGCAGACCGACGAGAACACGGGCAAGAAACAGCAGACGACTCGGATGGTCCGTGAGGCCTTCGAGATCGTTCACGAGCGAACTGACGAGAACCCGATCCAGATCCTCGTCGGTGCGATCGAGCACAGTGCGCCACGCGAAGAGACGGTCCGCCTGAAATACGGTGGCATCTCGGTGCCCAAAGCTGTCGACATCTCCCCGCAGCGTCGGGTCGACCAGGCACTGAAGTTCCTCGCTGAAGGCGTCTACAACGACTCCTTCAAGACGCCGACCGATGCCGAAGAAGCCCTCGCCCAGCAACTCGTGGGCGCTGCCGACAACGATGTCGGGACCTACGCCGTCAACCAGAAAGAAGAGAAAGAGCGCGTCGCGGCAGCAGCTCGGTAATCTCTCTCGTTTTCTCGATCGTTGCTTTGGTCGCTTCGATTTCGCTCCTGTCCAGTCTCAACTCCCAGAATAGCCTCTGGACGTATGTCGAACCGAAAGAGAATCGTCGCGTCGCTACTTCGCGCGACCGCTGTCGCCGCGATTGCTGGGACGTGTGTGTTCGGCGCCTTTTCCGCGAACGTTCAGGCCCCGGTTGCGCTGTCCGGCGCTCGTGAGGCCGCGCAGCGCACGGTCGGCCTGTGAGTCGTCACAGATCCAGTTGAGATCGTCGTCGTTTTCGATCGCCGGATGATCGGGATCGACGAGAATCGCTTCGAACCACTTCTGGCTGCCGTCCTCGCCGACCCAGTAGGAATTGAGGACGCGCAGGTTGCGATACTTCTTGGTCGCGCGTTCTTCGGCCACGCGCTGGAGGTTCTTCCGGCGGGTGATCCGCGTGACGCCTTGTCGCTTCGAGCGCCGACCCGCTTTGTGTCGCTGTTTGCGCGCACTGCCTTTCCGGACACTGATCCGTGCCACGACGATCCCCTGTTTTGCTTTGTACCCGAGCGAGCGTGCCCGGTCGAGTCGCGTCGGTCGCTCGACGCGTTCGATGGCGCCTTGCTCGCGCCACTCTTGCATGCGTTGCCACTGGAGTTCGGCCAGCTTGCCGTCGTCCGGATCTTTCCAGGCGTCTCGGATGTGTGAATAGAAGCTTCGTGCCATGTTTTCACCGCGGGCGTTGGATGGTTCAGCCGGCCGTCCGGCCACATTCCGACCTGTCGAACAGGTGCCCGCTGGCTGCCCGCAGACCAGCGAGTTGCCGATTGTACCCTCGTTGGGCGCTTAAGCGCTTCGAACTCTTCTCGAAGCCCATACCCGCAGGCTCAAGTCTGGGGTGACCTGAACGTGCCCATGGACGACTCGGTCACTGTCGTCGTTCCGACTCGCGACGAAGCCGATCGCATCGGGGGAATCGTCGCAACGCTCGTCGCGACGTACGACGTACTCGTTGTCGACGACGGCTCCGACGACGCGACGGCTGCTGCCGCCGAGGCGGCCGGCGCGAGTGTCGTCTCTCACGACGTTCCACAGGGTCGTGCTGAAGCACTCCGGACGGGGTTCGACCAGGCCACAGGTGATATCATTGCACTGTTTGAACCGAGCGGCGCGTACGATCCCGGAGAGGTCGACGACGTTGTTGCCCCGATTGTTGCTGGCGAGGCGGATATCGTCTTCGGGACCCGGCCGGCACTCGATCGTCTTTCGGAGTGGACGTTGAACAAGCTAGTCACTCGAACGACTGGTGTCCCGGATCCGTCGACCGACGTGTGGGCGATCAGGGCTTTGGCACTTCCTCATATCTCCGTCGGCCCTGCCTGTGACTGTGGTGTTGTCGCTCTCGCGGCGACGGCTGCCGACCTCCGAATCGAGGCCGTGGGTATCTCCTCCCAAGAGCTGACCGGACCACGCGATCTCGCGTGGTATCACTTTCGCCAGCTTGGGGCTGTTTTTCGCCATCTCATCGTCGGTCGGTAATGTCGCCGTCCCCGTCGATACGTTCTGTTGCTGTTCGTCATTTCCTATAGCGATAACTGGTTTATGAGGGTCGTTCGCAATCCGGCTATGCCGGGTTTTCACTGGGCAGAGCGGCGCCTTAGGCCGTTACCGACTCGAACGTCCCACTTTCGATCGCATGCGCGCACGCTGACGGATCGATATCATCGGTCTGGCTGGGGTATTTCCGCTCGAAGTACCCGATAATGTTTTCGACGTCACGTTGCAGTAACTCCGCGGCGTTCTCGTGGTCGGTTTCGACCGCTTGTGGCCAATCGAAGATCGTCACGCCGTCCTCGCCGACGAAGACGTTGTATTCACTCATGTCGGCGTGGACGTAGCCGCCTTCGTAGGCACTGGCCATTTCCTGAAGAATGAGGTCCAAGACGGGCCGAACTTGCCCGGGTTCGAGTTTGGTCCGGGAGAGTTCGACGCCGTCCATCCGCTCCATGACGATCGCGTGACGGTTGTGATCGACCGGTCTCGGGACGTTGACCCCTGGGTACAGCTCCTCCAATGCGCCATACTCGCGTTCGGCTGCCTTTCGAGCGGTGTACAGCCAGGAGACGTGCTCACGGTCGGCGGTGTACTCCCGTTCACGCATCACTTCCCGGAAATTCGTGTATCCCTCCCGGTGGTACTTCAACGCCAGCGGCTTGTACGACTGGACTTCGTAAACGTCACTTTCCTTGCCGACGCCCAGGCTCGAACCGACACCCTCGATCGTTTCGCGCTCGGCGAAGGTGTGCAACGCCAGTGCGTCGTACCCTTCGAAAGTGAGTCGGAACCCCGTATACTGGATCGTCTTCCGTTCGATCAGGTCGCGATCTTCACACCGGTCCAGCCGGTAGTCGGCGTCCTCTGTGGTTAGCCGCGAAAACTCCGGCAGCTTTTCGCGGGCGACCCACTCCGAGAAGCGCATTCCCTGCTCGATCCCAGAGAGGAGATGGAAATCCTCGGGTTCTAGCTCCGCGAGGTGAGGCGCGACGTTCGAGACCATCATCCCTTGGTAGGAGTTTGTCGGGCAAAAGCCCGACGTGTCGGGGTGGGAACCAGCGACGTAAACCAAATAAAGCTATATACAATCTCGACCACCGAGGGCTGTGTCGGTCCGGTTGTCACCTTCGAAGCGACTTTGAGCGCGCCGGTTAGATTCTCTGCTATGCGAATCGGTGCACACACCTCGATCGCCGGCGGCGTCTCGAACGCCCTCGAGGAACAACTGGAGTACGACGGCAACTGTGGACAGATTTTCTCACACTCCCCGCAGGTCTGGCAGGACCCATCTTTCGAGGACGCGGAAGCAACGACGTTCCGTGAGCATTCCGCGGACGCGGATGTCGGACCCTGGGTCATCCACTCGTCGTATCTCGTCAACCTCTGTACGCCAAAGGACGACCTCCGGGCGAAGTCGATCGACAGTCTCCAACAGGAAGTCGAGGCCGCCGCGAAACTCGATATCCAGTACGTGAACGTCCACCTCGGGGCCCACACCGGTGCTGGTGTCGGTACCGGGCTGGACAACGCCGCGAGCGCGCTCGATGAACTCGACGTGCCCGCGGACGTGACGGTATTAATCGAATCCGACGCCGGCAGCGGGACCAAACTCGGGGGCGAGTTCGAACACCTGGCGACGGTCCTCGATCGAAGTGACCAGGAGCTTGGCATCTGCCTGGATACGGCTCATATGTTCGCCGCGGGCTATGACCTATCGACCACCGAGGCGGTCGAGGAGACAGTCAGCGAATTCGATGAGGTCGTCGGCTTGGATGCTCTGGAGTGTATCCATCTCAACGACTCGAAACACGCCTGTGGGACGAACAAAGACGAACACGCCCACCTAGGTGAAGGCGAGATCGGCGAGGAGGGTATTCGATCGATCGTCTCTCATCCCGACCTCCGGGACCTGCCGTTCGTTCTCGAGACCCCAACTGAGGACGGACGCGGCTTCGCCTGGAACGTAAAGCGCGCCCGGGAACTGCGCCAGGACGCCTAACCGTTCGCATAGACAGTCGCTGATCGACTCGCTTTTCACCGGAGATAGTCAGGGTGACGTATGCGCCGGTTCGACGCCGAGTATCTCGAACACACGCGTCGCGGGATGTGGGCGGAGTCCCGCGAAGCACTCTCCGCGCTTGACCTTCCGGCCCGCGATCGCGTCCTCGACGTCGGCTGTGGGACCGGCGAACTGACGCGTGTGCTGCGAGAGGAAACCGATGGCGACGTCATCGGCTGTGACGCTGACCCCGAATTGTTGGCTCACCTCGTGTCGCCGGTCGTTGCTGGTGATGCGTATCGCCTTCCATTCCCGGACGATGCGTTCGACCTCGTGGTCTGTCAGGCACTCTTGATCAATCTTGCCGAACCCAAGCGAGCCCTCGCGGAGTTCGTCCGCGTTTCGCGGGATGGCGTCGCGGTAATCGAGCCGGACAACGGTGCCGTTACCGTCGAGTCGACCGTCTCGACCGAGCCGCCGCTCGCACGAACCGCACGGCGTCACTATCTATCGGGCGTCGGGACGAACGTCGCGCTGGGGGCGGAATTGCGGCCACTGCTGGAGAATGAGGGGCTTTCGTCGATCGACGTCGCTCGCTACGATCACGAACGGACTATCGAGCCACCCTATTCACAGCAGAACCTCGAAGCTGCAAAGCGCAAGGTCAGCGGCCAGGGACTCGACGACGACCGGGCGACGATGCTCTCGGGCGACCTTTCCGTTTCGGAGTACGACGCGCTCCGTGAACGTTGGCGCGAGATGGGGCGGACTGTCGTCGAGCAGATGCGCGATCGTAGCTACGAGCGCACAGAAACGGTCCCGTTCTACGTCGCAACCGGCCAGGTCCCGGAGTGATTTGCTCGCTGGCGCCTCCCGTCAGTGTACGTCTCCGCGAACAGTGACGCCACGCTCGCGTTCGCGTTGCTCGCCCAGCGTCTGTGCGGCCGTCGCGGCCTGTTGCTCGTCGGCCCCCAGCTGCTTGAGGGCCTCGGCGAGGGTGGGAAAGACGTACTCCCCTGTCCGGAGTTTTTCGAGTGCCTCTGACGATCGCGTCCCTTCGTGCCAGAGACAGACGCCGCGTGGATCGAGGATCTCCTCGTAGCTCCCGCGGGCGAGTGCGCCTTCGAGTCGTCGAGTGACGTTATCCTCGAAGGAAGCGTTGCAGACTTCCAGATGGACCGGCTCGCCTGCTTCAGTCAGGTGGGCGGCGAGACATTGCTCGGGTGCGACGTGGCCGCTGGCGGCGGCTGCAATTTCGTCCGGGTGGTCACGAGCCCACTCCGTCCGGACGGTTTCGCCGATGCCCTCGACGCCCAACTTCTCGTTCAACGCCGTCGCTTCCGCGTTGGCCTGCCCGAACAGCAGGTCCTTCGTGAGGTAGACGTCGAGTCGCTCGACGGGATCGAGGCCCAGCGCCAGATCGCCGTAGACCCAGACTTCACGAACGGGAACCGGCATCGTCTCCTGTTCGACTGCCTCGAGGATGCCTTCGAGGCGGTCGACAGCTACGTCGCGATCGAAATCGCTCATCGACCACCTTCGGGCCGGGATGGACAAAACGGTTTCCGGTCGTTGCGGGGGTTTGATTTTTCCGCCGCGGGTGACAACGCCCGCCATGGAGTTCGACCGCTTTGGCGACGAACGCCACCCGGATCTGTTGTTCGTCCTGGGCTGGGGGAACCGGCCGACCCACGAGCCCGTGCGCTGGTTGCTCGACCGACTCGCCGAGGACTGGCGAGTCCACACAGCGACGCTGCCGGTCCACGCCACCGACGTCCAACGTGAGTGGGTCGATCCCGTCTCGGCGTATGCCGCCGCCCTCACGAACCCCGCCGTGCTGGCTCACAGCGCCGGTGGGCTTACCGTCGCCCACGCGGACATCGAGTCTTCGACGACGACGTATCTCAGTCCGTGGTGGGGGTTCTCCTCGGCGAATGGGGGACGCCTGGTGGACTTATTTGCTCGGTTCCCACTCGACGTGAAGTTGCTGCCCAGCGGGATCGACGATCCGTCGTTGCTCGGTGCTCACGCTACCGCGCGACAGGTTACCGAGGGGGCCGATCGCGTCTCGCCAGCTTTTCTCCGGACAGTCCAACAGGCTCACCGGACCCTTCCGCCCGCCAAAGACGAGGCCGTCGTCTTCTGCTCGCTGACCGATCAGGTCGTCTCGACGCGAGCGATCGGCGAGCGCGTCCCGGCCGAGCGGATCCGCCTCTACGACGGCGGCCACGAACTGTTCTCCTCACGATCGCGTGAGCGACAGCTCGCCACACTGCGTGCAGTGCTGTCCGAGGGGCCGGCCGGGCTGGAAGCGTAATCCTCTCGGGTGCGTATCTCCGAGAGCCAGTGAATGGACTGTGATCGGTGTGGCGAGGCGGCGGTCATGCATGCGGCCTACTCCGGGGCCCATCTCTGTGAGGACCACTTCCGGCGCTCCGTCGAGAAGCGTGTTCGCCGTCGGATTCGTGAGGACGGCATCGTTCCCGAACGGGCCACGCCGGAGGAACCCGTCACCTGGCTGATCGGCCTCTCGGGTGGGAAAGATAGCGTCGTCCTCACGCAGATCCTCGCCGAGACTTTCGCCGAGGATCCCCGGATCGAACTCGTCGCGCTGTCGATCCACGAGGGGATCGAGGGCTACCGCGACGAGAGTCTCGACGCCGCTGAGTCACTCACTGCTGATCTTGGGCTCCGTCACGAGACGATATCCTACGCCGATGAGTTCGGCGTTCGTATGGACGAGGTCGTCGAAGACGATCCCGAAGACATGGCTGCTTGTGCGTACTGTGGCGTCTTCCGACGCGATCTGCTCTCGACGTACGCCGAGGAGTACAACGCCGATCTCCTGTTGACCGGCCACAACCTCGACGACGAAGCCGAGACAGCGCTGATGAACTTCCTCGAAGGCGACATCGCCCAGATGGCAAAACACTTCGACGCAAGCCTCGGCCCGCTCGACGAGCGAACGTTGACCGATCGGCACGTCCCACGGGCGAAACCACTCCGAGATGTCCCCGAAAAGGAGGTCGCGCTGTATGCCCGCCTCCGGGATCTCCCGGCACACATCACCGAGTGTCCACACGCCTCAGAGTCGTTTCGCGGTGAGATACAGTCACTGTTGTACGAACTCGAAGACGCCCATCCGGGGACGCGCCACTCGATCATGGCCGGATACGAACAGCTGGCCAGGCAGGCGGCCCGGACTGTCGACGAAGACCGAGACTACGCGTCGTGTGACACGTGCGGACGACCGACGACCGGAGAGCGGTGCCGACGCTGCCAGCTGCTGGATGCGTTGGGTGCCTGAAAACGGCGCTTTTTCGAACAGTGATGCGTCCGATCGAGGGGTCGGTCAGTCTGTCCGGATGACGTCTAGGCCGTGGTTCTGCTCGACGGCATCTCGGCCGCCGTCAGTTTCCCCGAAGCTTCGGTCGGTCTGACTGCTGGCGTCGGTGCCGACGTTGCTACTGGCATCGAAAGACGTGTCCTCGACGTCGACGTCCTCGATTGCTTGCCGGGACTTGTTGGCCTGCTTTTGGGTCGTCGGACCCAAGACCTGGGCCGACTGGACACCGGTCATGATCGCCATGACGCGGACTTTGCCCTTGTACTCTTCTTCGATCCGGGCTCCCCAGATGACGTTAGCGTTGGCCTCCAGACGATCGGTGATGTTGCTTGCGATGCCTTCGGCCTCGTCGAGCGTCAGGTCGGGTCCACCCGTGATGTGGACCAGGCCGCCGCTGGCCCCACGGTAGTCGACATCGAGCAGTGGGTGGTTCATGGCGTCGCTGACCACTTCCTGGGTCTTGTTCTTGTCCTGGGTCTCGCCGACGAGCATCACCGCGACGCCGCCCTGGTTCATGATCGCGGACATGTCCGCGTAGTCCAGGTTGATCAGCGACGGTTGGGTGATCGTCTCGGAGATCCCCTTGACCGTCTCGGCGATGATCTGATCCATCACCGAGAAGGCCTTGCCGATCGGGAGGTTCGGGACGTAATCCAGCAGTCGATTGTTGTCGAGGACGATGATCGAGTCGGCCTCATTGCGGAGGTTCTCCAGACCCTCCTCGGCTTTGACCGTCCGCGCACGCTCGACGTTGAACGGCGTCGAGACCATGCCGACGACGATCGCACCCTGCTCCTTGGCGATCTTCGAGACGACGGGCGCGGCGCCCGTGCCGGTCCCGCCGCCCATGCCGGCCGTGACGAACACGAGGTCGGCGTCGCCCAGCACTTCCTTGATCGTGCCCTGGGCCATCTCGGTGGCGCGTTCGCCCATCGAGGGGTCGCCGCCCGCCCCGAGCCCGTTGGTCAGGGACTTGCCGACGAGGATCTTCGTGTCGGCTTCGATCATCTTGAGGTGCTGTTTGTCGGTGTTCAGCGCGATCGTATCGGCGCCCTCGACGCCGATGTTGTACAGCCGGTTGACGGTGTTGTTACCGGCACCGCCACAGCCGATGATCACGATGCGCGGGTCGCCGAACTCGTCACCGTCGGCATCGACGTCCCGGCTCTCCTGTTCTTCGTGTTCGAGGGCCGAGTTGACAATATCCTGCATCGTCTACACCTTCGCCCATGTGCGCCGCTTGCGTTTTTCGGATGGGCGCTCTTTGCCAGTCTCTTGCTCGGCCAGCATATCTCGAACGGCCGCCCGGATCGCCTCGCTCCGGTTCGGGTATTCCCCCGTTTCGACCATTCGTTCGACCTCCTCGATCTGCTGTTTCGGAATCCGTAGTGTCACACGCTCCATATTTATTGTTCCCCTTTGGGTAAGACGGACGCAGCGGGCCGCCCGCTCGTCTTACACACGATAACCGCCAGACAGCGGTCGGTGGCATCCGGTACGCCACTGTGTAAGACAAGTCCGTCTTACGCATTACCGTACCACAGAGTGGGGGAACATAAAGGTTTTGGCGGATGTAAGACGCCAAGGCGTAAACACCTAAAAAAGCGGCCCAGAGGTGTGTTTACGTGGCGTTTATTGGTCTAGTACGTCAGCAGCTGGCGTTCGCCGCCCACAGCTCGGACAGAATGCCCAGTCAGAGCGGAGCTCGTCGCCACAGTCACAGAAGATGCGACGTGAAGCCTTCTCCCCGCAGTTCGGGCAGTAGACGTGATCGCCCGAGACTGTCTCGCCACATTGGGAACAGGTCCGATTACCGGGCTGCTCGTCCGGCTCGACTACGGACGGTTCCTCGGTTGCGCGTTCGGGGGCCGTACTTGGAGATGGCGAGGACGCGACGGCCTCCTCCAGTGAGATGTTCACGTTGACGTCTTGTGGCTCGGGCTGTGGCCGCAACCGGCGGTCACGCCGCTCTTCGAGGACGGCATCGACGCGTTCCGCGATGAGTTCGTCGAGACTCTCCTCGGCGGTGGCCGAATCCGTCTGCGTAGGCTCGGTCGTCTCGCCGTCGAGGTAGGCTCGCAACGCCTCGCGCATGACCTCGCTCTTGGAGGCGTCGAACTCCTCCAGTCGGTCGACGAGGTCGTCGTCGGCGCGGAACGTGATTTTACTCATACAGCCTGTCTTACGGCTTGACAGCCAGCCTACTTCAATCTTCGTGACTGTCTGACGCACGTCAGCGGTTGTGTTGAGGACCGGCCGACGCCGGTCGGTTTTTCGCTCCGAATGATAACCGTTAAGTCTCCCACCGGGCCTACGTGTGAGTGTAACCGCCCTTAGCTCAGACTGGTAGAGCAGTCGACTGTAGATCGACTTGCCCCCCGTTCAAATCGGGGAGGGCGGACTTGGTTTCCTGCCGAAGTACGACAGACAGCTAATCGGCTGTTTGTTCGGGTTTCAGGCGCTAACTCGGCACTTCCGAGTTTGGCGAAATCGGCCCGATTTGGTGAGTTGAACGGGTCTCAAGTTGGGGGTCCGTGCCGTCTCCCGGATTTCGTAGCTGAAACCGGGGGTGGTGGGCGTGAGTAAGTCCGATCCGGAGACGGCCGACGCGGACGCCGAGATGGCGGTGCGGAATCGGTCGCAGTACGCGGACACGCTCCACCGCCCGGACCCGGATTCCGACGAGCCAGAACCAGCGTGTCCGGTCTGCTACGACGACAGGGCCGACTATACGCTGGTTCCGGTCAATGCCTACCGCCCGCACTACGACCTGTGCGGCTACCCGCAGTGCTTCGGGGGTGAGGACCGTTGACGGGCGCACAGACGACGCTGTTCCACTATGAAGAGGACTTGTCGGCCCTCACGCCGGCCGAGCGAGACGCCTACGAAGCCGTCGAGATCGAGGACTACGGCGTTCGTGAGTTCGCCCGCAAGACCGGGCGGAAACCCGGAACGGTCGGGAACCTACTGAGTCGAGCGCGCCAGAAGGTCGGAGGTGAGGAACATGCAGGTTCCTGAGTTCGTCCCCGCCTCGGACCTGTACGATGTTGAACGGGGCGAGCGAGTCCCTCACACCTGGCCTAAAGGCGAAGGGGGTGAGCCGTCGTGAAGACGGTCACGCTCGCGTATCACGAGTTTGACGCGAATCTTCTTTATTCTGACGACGGACTCGCGGCGTTCTTCGCGGCGGATTCCGCGGTCAAAGAGGGTCAAGGGTCACAATCCGCGAAATTCAGCGCCGAAGGTGAACAGTGGCGCGCCCGCCTGTCCTACCAGGATAGTAACATCGTTCACCCCGGCGAGACGACGCCTCTCGGCACTGAGTGGCGACTTGAGACCATGCGGGAGTACCGGATCAAAGTGTACCGTGATCCGCAAGAGGACCCGATCGGGCAACAGGAGTTCGTCGGCCATATCGCACCTCGGTGGCCGGGGATGCAAGGCGAGAAGTCGGACGGGAGCCGCGTCGAGATCCCCGTTCCTGAGGGATTCGGCGAGGGCATCAACGTCCGGGTGCAGGGCTCGAATATCGCCTTCGATCGCTACCCCGATCTCCTCGCCCGTGCGGGAGCCGCGCTCGGCATCGCCGGGCGATACTTCCGCGAGCCACACCCGATGACGAACATTCAGGACGCCGAGCGGTACGCTCGAATCCATCGGGACGCGAGCGGGCCCGTCCACGCGAGGGACGGCCCGATCGCCTCGATGGGCCACCTCCTCGAAGACGACCGGGCGGGCTACCGCAAAGTGGTACAGAACGATGACGACGAACACGGGCGAAACCTACCAGGGTACTATCACACGGTGACGCTCGGCGAGCGCCGTGTCCGTGAAGCGTTCCCCGATCACCGACTGCCCAAAGAGGTGAAGCACTATTACGCCCGGGAAGCCGAAGCGCTCGACGAGGACAACCCACTCGCCCATCCGAAGGTGGGTGCATCGCTCCAGGTGTCGCGCCTGGATGACGACGAGACGGTCCGCTGGCGTGACCTTGACCGCCTTGAGCGAGAGTTAGATCAAACTGTCCTGTCGGTGCTGGCAGATGCCGGGATCGACGTTGCGCCGAGCGGTGGCGGCCCGTTCTTCGAGGATGCGTATTTCACTCCGGAGGTAGACGAGAGCGGCCCGGACCCGGTGGGCCTGGATTTGACTCGCGTCCGACAGTCCCAGGAGAGTGTCGTTGTGCGACACCTCGCCGATGGACTCCGGCCGACACAGTGGGACGCCCTGGAGACGCTGGTAACAGACGGTGGCGAGGTCGCTCCGGCGGATATCGCCCATGACCATGACCGCCACGTTGAGAGCGTGCGCGCCGCTCTGCGGGACATGGAAGATTTGGTTCACAGGGAGTACGCGAATGTGTCCCTTCGGAGTGAGTACGTCGCCGAGCTTGTCCACGACGCGGTGGCCGAGGCACGCGAGTCGGTGAAGCGTGCGGCGGAGACGACGGCGAAGGCGATGGAAGCGGCGGAGCGGGGGATGGGCGAGACCATGAGCACGTTCATCGCCTGGGCCGCCCGGCACGGCGTCGACGTATCTGACGCCCGTGACGCCCGCCTGACGCTCCGTTTTGACGATCACACCGATGCGGGGCAGGCGATCCGTGAGGGGTTCCGCGTGTGGAAAGACGCCGGACTCCCCGAAGAGCGCTACCGCCAGGCGAAAGTACGCTTCGCCGACGGAAGCCGCGGTGACGCCTGGCGTTGGCTCACGCCTGGGTAGTAGGTAGCCGTCCGCGGGCCGGGAACGTCCCGGTTCGCGGGTAGTGGCAACGCTCGCTCACGTTGGTGATTTTGGCGACTTATACAAACCGGATTGTGCTCAACCAGCTGTGTATTACAACTCTACTTGTCTTTCTGGAACGCACCGAGTGGCGCGCCGGGACGATCGGCCCGAGAGAACCCAACCCCAGGGGTTCGGTTCTCGCTTAGGGGTGTGGCTAAGGCCACTTCTCCAAAACACACCGCCTGCGGTTGCGGAGATCAAGCCGAAACGGGCCCCTTGCGGGTCGCGCGAAATGATCTTGCATTCATTTCACCATTAAAGACTTGTATCGGTAACATCTCTATGTTGCTATGACAGAATTCTTCGGTCGCCAGTTCTCCAATATAGACAAAGCGCACCTTCGTGATCTACATAATCTTGAGATGGAAGGATGCGTATATACACAACTTTGGCGTGATGAAGTGGAAAAGTTTGGATTTTGTCGGATACGATTTGAACCAGATGAAATTGTGAAATATGTCGATTCTCTACATGGATACGATGAATTCCTAGGCTACGTTCATGATGGCTATGAGAAAGAAGAAGCTTTAGAGAAAATATCAGATGAACGTGTAAAATCCACAGCCAGGGAGTATGCAGAATGGGCTAAAGGAGAAGAGGAAGCCGCAAATCCATACTGTCCTGCTGCATTCTTTCTAGAACACTTAGAGGATCTTCTTTGTGGAGGAATGCCTGATAGATACGAGTTTATGCAAGAATCATATACTGGTGATCGGCGGTTCTTATTATCTGAGATATTTGAGGGATTCTCAAACTCTTTATCAATTCTTCAAGATAGAGACGGTGATCGCCCCGACTTTGAGCTTACTTGTGAAACAGATTTTCAGGATCTGCTCTACGCAATCATGAAGCCAATTTTTCCAGATGCAAGGCCTGAAGAATACACTCCTAAGCATGGGACAAATTCAAAGAGAATTGACTTTGTAATCCCTGAAATATCAACAGTAATTGAAGCGAAATATGTTCGAGATAGTAGTCACGCAAATAAGATACCTGAGGAATTAAAGGTCGATATCGAGAGCTATCATGCACATACAGATTGTCAGCGTATGTATGGGTTAGTATGGGATGCCGATTCCTATATTACAGATGTGGAAAACTTTGAGAAAGATCTAACAGGTCCTAGAACTATAGATGGAAATGAATTCCAAGTTGAAGTGAAGGTATTGCCCTGATTCACTACCCGCGCGTCATATATATCGTCTCCTCTCGCTGGTCATGCGGCCTACGTCCATCTCTTCGTACACCTGGAGGTCATGGTCATGGACAGCCGGCAATCGCCTCGCGGTCACTCAGTTAGTCCTTACACTTTGTCCACGGTGTCCCGGTGATCGCTGTCTTTCCATTCTCCCCACCAATCGCTAACCCAGGACTTGCCATCTCGGGCGAATTGGGCCGTCTTACCTGATATCCGTCTATTCTGTTTGCACCGGATGACTGTCCACGGCGCGACGCTGCAGGCGACCGATTCCAGCCCGAGCTTATCATCTCTGTCCGACCCCTGGGGTTCACACGTAGAGAAATACGCTCCTCTCGATATGCACACGAGTTGCTCGTGAGCGTGTGCATATTTGGCGGCTGCCGGGCCGGTCGGGGTGGGTGTCCGGTGTGATCTGGCCGTCATTTCGCAGAGGTATAAAAACGAGACTCCATTATGGAACCGTAGATATCCCAGATCTACGCCGTCGTGTGTACGAGGTCGACCCACGCGGATCTGGTCCGACAGCGAGCAGTCTTGATCTGAGAGAACGATCGACAGGAAGAAATCGGGGAGTAGTCTATTCGTCGTCTTCGAGCGCCTCGTCAAGAGCGTCCCGTACCTTCTCGAAGTGCTCGCCGATGCGGTCGGGCATCTCCTCAAGCTCGTCGTCGCTCACAGGTTGCTCCCGTTTTTGATGTCGTGCCATTGCTCGAACCTCTTGATGTATTGTTGGACGTTCTCACGTAAGTCGTCTTCGGCGTAATCGAACCCCTCGGTAGCCGGAATCGGGCCCGTGACGTCTTTCACGTCGACTTTCTCACCGTCTCGATAGATGTCCATGTGAAGCCCTTCGGCGGCGATATCGTGGCCGCCTTCTGCGTCTCGGTCATGGTCATACCGGACGACGGGTTTCCAGTCGCCACTGTGCCAGTATTCGAGTTGTACCATGAACCGGACGACTTCGCCCTGTTCGGTCGTGAAAGCGGTCCGGATCTGTACTTTCTCCGCGATACGATCCGGCGGCGGGGTGACTTCGTAGTCTTGCACAGTTGCTCACTTCTGTTCCAGTTGCAGTTCGTCGGTGTCAAGATCGCCTACGAGATACTGCTTCCCCTTCTCTGTGATCCGATAGATCCCTTCTTTCTCTTTTTCGACAAGACCCCCCTCTATGAGAACCGCGAGCCGTTCACTCACGTAGTGACGTGAATAGTTGGTATTGACAGCTAAAACCCGAGGAGAAAGTATCAAACCAGAATCTTCGAGGGTTTCAAGTAGACGGTCATCTGCCTGAGTCATCCACGAAACCCTCGGTCTGCGCATATCCAGAACTTGGGAGACGATTCCATATTTCCACCGGATGATTGTTGTTTATCGAACATTCGTTACTCTGCAGAATAACGTACGTTAGGATTTAAGTGAGAGGGTTACATCACGGACGAACTAAGAGCGACACACCCGGTCCTGCGAGAGTAGGGACGCAAGAGAAGGGTTGCCTGCCGGAATGCCAGTCGGCCGGGGTGTCGCTCTCAGGAGCGAGCCCGTATGAAACGATCATCCCCGCGACGAAAAGATACCCCGGTAGAATCGCCAGGTGGAACCGTTCTGACAACCACTTTCACTTTCACTCCGCGTGTGGATTCCCCCTTTTCCCTCGGGCGGATTCAGACCCGACCGCCAATGTCCGATGATGAGATGATGGCAACGGTCCGGATCGAAGACCGGACCGATCGATGGCGTTTCACCTGCCCGAATGGTCACCGCAGTTGGGAGCCCACCAATCACCACTTCTGGTGCGCGAAGTGTGCGCGCCAGGACGGCGTTGACGGCGCGTTTCACAACCTCCGCGATCGCCGCGACGGGGAACTCTTGCCCCGCAAGGAAGTGCGCCTGTTGACGCCGGTCGGTCCGTATGACTGTGACCTTGACCGGAGGGGTTCGGCGTGATCTGTCCCGAGTGCGAGAGCAACCGGGTGCGGCCCTCCGGAGGATGCCCGTACTGTCCTGAATGTGGCTGGTCCAAATGCGGGGGGAGTCGCGCGTGAGCGCCGACTTAGAGCCGCTGTCTCCCTCCAAGGCACTGGACCTGTATCTCGAGTCCCGCGACGACGCGGCGGAGCAAACCCTTGACGGGCAGAAGTACCGTCTGCGGGCGTTCGTCGCGTGGTGTGACGAGGAGGGGATCGCAAACCTGAACGAGCTGTCCGGCCGGGACCTGTACGCCTATCGCGTGTGGCGTCGTGAGGGCGGCTATTCGGGTGACGAGTTGAAGACGGTGACACTCCGGGGCGACATGGCGACGCTCCGGGCGTTCCTCCGGTTCTGCGGAGAGGTTGACGCCGTTCGTGAGGAGTTGTTTGATCAGGTTCCACTCCCCCGGATGGACGGGTCCCAGGACGTGAGCGATAGCACGCTCGACCCGGACCGTGCCGTCGAGATCGTGGATTACCTGGAACGGTACGAGTACGCGAGTCGTCGCCACGTCATCGTACTGCTACTGTGGCACACTGGGTGCCGGGTCGGAGCGCTCCGGTCGCTCGACCTCGGCGACGTGGACTTAGAGGGCCAGCGCCCCAGAGCCGACGGACCGGCGGTTCACTTCGTCCACCGCCCGGAGAAGGGGACCCCGCTCAAGAACGGAGAGAAAAGCGAGCGGTGGAACGCGATTAGCGGCCACGTTGCTCAGGTTCTTGACGATTACATTCAGGGTCCGCGGGAGGGTGTCACCGACGAGTATGGGCGCGCCCCGCTCGTGACGACCCGGAACGGCCGGGTCTCAGTGTCCGCTTGTCGAGATACCTTGTACCGGGTTTCACGCCCGTGTTGGCGTGGTGAGGGTTGCCCCCATGACCGTGACCCGACGGAGTGCGAGGCCGCCCACTACTCGCAAATGAGTACGTGCCCGTCGGCCCGCTCTCCCCACGACGTCCGGAGCGGTCGAGTGACGGCGCACAGACTCGCTGACGAGGATCGTTCTCTCGTATCCGATCGGATGGACGCGAGTGAGGACATCCTGGATAAGCACTACGACCGGCGGAGCAAGCGACAGAAAGCGGAGCAACGACGGAGGTTCTTCGAGCTATGAGTTCAACGAAATTCAAGTCACACGGAGAGGAGTACCGCGCGGAAGATACCTCAGTACGGGGAGGGCGGACTTTTGCTGGGACCACGTGAGCAGTCGAAAGTCCATCTTGAGCCGATTTGAACACGCCAGTCGCAGCCTCCCACAGCGACCGGAGAGGGCAAGCAGGAACGTCTGCCGTCTGTTCAACTCGGACACAACACGACGCGATTCGGACGAACTCAGCGACAATAGGCGTCCAGCGGATTCTCGTGGACGATCGTGTCGATGGCCGCGTCCGGGACGTTTGCGGCCCGGAGCTTCGGTAGGAACTTCTCGACGATGTAGGTGTACGGGTCGACTTCGCCGCCGTCGGGTTGGCTGGGGTCGTAGTAGCCTCGGTCCTGGCTCAGTAAGATATTGTCAGTGTATCCGCGCTCAGTCATGTATTCGACGAGATCGATGTACGTTTGATCGTCTTGATCGTGGCCACCGATCCAGTCGTATTCGACGAACGCGCCGCGCTTGGCCGCCCGCTCGTGATAGTCCAGATTTTCCTCGGCGCGGGCGTGGATCCAGATGAACCGCGAGGGGTCGTAGCCTTCCTCCGCGATGATGTCGAGTTGCTGGTGGGCGACGTTACCGTGCAGTGTGTGGCTGCCGATGACAGCGCCCGTTTCGGCACCGGCTCGCGCCGCGGCACGGAGAATCTTCTCTTCGTCGTCTGAGAGGCCCTCGGGATCGTCGTCGTCGGTACTCACCTTGATCCAGGCCGCCCGCACGCCCGTGTCCTCGATCTCGTTGGTCAACTCATCGAGCATCCACTCGGTGAGTTCCGCGACGCCCATCTCTCGGGCCCACTGGGGAATGCTCGTCTCCTGGTAGATCCCCGTCGGCACGACCACGGGGAAGTCTGTCGCCTCTGAGACAGCGAGATCGATGTCGACCCGACGGCCGACGCCTTCGGGCGTACACTCGACGAGGGCGTCGATCCCCGCCTCCTTGGCGCGCTCGATCTCCGGGCCGATGAGTTCGATCACCGCCTCGGGGTCGGTGTCTTTCCAGTTCTCTGCTTCCATCGGCCCGAGGTCGGCGAAGATGTGTTCGTGAGGGACTAACAGACCGATCTCGTCTCGATCGATGGTTCCCTGTGTCGTGCTGAGTTTTCCCATGGACGCTCTCTCGGATGCAGTTGAAAAGTACGTTTTCATCATCTCTTTGAACGAAGCCGGATTCAGCGATGCTGGGTGGCAGCTCCCGCTCTCAGTTCTCCCGGCTTTTTAAAACCGCTCACATCGACAGACTGCGGTCGAATTGTCAGTGTGAACAATAGCACTCTTTTTTCCGTGTCTCGGTTCACAGTTCAGGCGTGGTAACGATGGGTGTCTTCGACCGCGGCAGGTTCAACTTGGGGTCTGAGGATGCTGAGACGCTTCCCTATCTCTGTCTCTCCTGTGAGACGCCGCTGCCCGTCCAGTATCACTCCTGCCCGGAGTGTGGGAGCTACGACGTGCGGCGCGCGAAGTGGGTCGACGATCACTGACGGCGATCCGGTCGGCACTCCTCGGGGAACCTGTCTCGCGATCTCGGTCGCTCGCTGTCGGCGGATCGACCGTCGAGAGCGGATGCTCTACGTATTGGGAGTCCGCTTGCCCGATATCCACTCTCGCTGGCGAGCCACGACCCCTGGCCGGTGGGTCGCCAGATTCTTGGTCTCGCTGTCGGAACGCCCAGCATGCGATTTCCGAGCGAAATCGTCGTCGATCGTTTCTTGCCGACGGCCAGGGCCATGCTCGCTGGCGAATTGTCCGCGCACGGACTCACCCAACAGGAGATCGCCGATCACCTCGGCGTGACTCAGGCCGCCGTCAGCAAGTACGTCGGTGGCGACGTTGCGGTCGAGTCCCGATTTAGTGAGGACCCGCGAATGCAGTCGACCATCGACGAGATCGCCGCCGGCTTCGCGGACGGGTCGATGGACGCCTACGACGCGCTGGGTGAATTGTTGGACGTGATCCGGGCCTTCGAGGATCGGGGACCGATCTGTGAGATTCACGAGGAGGCGGTCCCGGCACTGGCCGGCCTGGGTTGTGACCTGTGCCTGCGCGGCCACGACGAAGCGGTCGCCGACGAGCGGGCAGTCCTTTCGACGGTCCGCTCGGCCACACGGCTGTTGGCTGACGAGACGGCGATGGTCGCGTCGGTACCAAACGTCGGGACGAACGTGGGCATGGCCCTGCCCGACGCCGAGGACGAGCGAGACGTGGCGGCCGTACCGGGTCGAGTCCACGCGATGCGCGGCCGGATCAACGTCCCTGCGAACCCGGAGTTCGGTGGCTCTCAACACGTCGCCCGGACAATCCTGGCGGCGATGGCCGTCGATCCGTCCAAGCGCGGGGCGTTGAACCTCGCGACCGACGAATCGCTCATCGGGGCCGCACGGGATCGTGGCATCGACCCCCTTCAGTTCGACGCCGGCTACGAGAACCGCCGCGAGCGCCTCGAAGCCGCGTTCCGTGATCGTGACGCGGTGCCAGCAGTCGTCTATCACGAGGGGGCGTTCGGGATCGAGCCGATCACCTATGTGCTCGGGACGGATGCCCTCGAAGCCACGCAGCTGGCGATCGAGCTGGTCGGCGCTGGGAAAGCCTAACCGATGGGACCCGGCCGTCACTGGTGATTCCTTTCGTGGATGTCCCGCTCGCGACGGCCCCTCAGCGGTCGATGTGGACCGGGATCCACCACACCCGCGACCGCCCACCCACTTTCTTGCTCGTGATATCCGTCGACGCTTCGAGGTCGTGCAGTTTGTTCAGTGCCGTCCGACGAGAACACCCAAGCGCCTCGGCCACCTCGCTTGCGGTCAGTGGCTCGGCGTAGTCGTCCCGGTCTTTGAACACCGCTGTTACGTCCTCGACGGCGTACTCCGTTTCGCGGCCTGATCCACTCATACGGTCCGATAGGACGGCCGCCTACTTAATTTCTCACGTAGGAACTGTCCGTCTGGACAGATGTCTACCGGTCTCAGCCGACCGCATCACTGGGTCGCCACGGTCTTGACCGCCTCGAGACGCTTGTGACTCCTCCTGTTCACAACGGCGGCATGTGCGATGCGGGCGACGGATAGTCCAGAGAGAATCGGAGCGACGGAGGTATCGACCCGGCCGAAACGACTAGAACGCTCTCTCACGGTTTCCCCTCCTTGGGCCATCTGGCGGTGGCTACGGAGCGCTGACAGCCACGACGGGAGACGAAAACAGGGGGCGAGCCCGAACACTCACAGTCCTCGACAGAGTACCTCAGCGAAACACATGGATCGTCGTCGCGGTCTCGTCATCGTCGTCACTGTGTTCGGTCTAATCGCCCTGACGCTGGCTGCAGCGACGCTGACGGATCCGACAGTCAACACCGGTGGTGGGGGGAATTCGGTTTCAGCGGTAACGGGACGGGCGGATTGTTCTCGGGGGCGGACAACCAATCGTCGGTCGATGTCGTCGTTCCGCCGGGTGTCCTGCCAGTGTTTCAGGTCTTGGCCGTTGCATTGACCCTGCTCGCGGTCGTCGTCGCCTTTCGAACGTTCTCCTGGAGTGACCTCGCCCGCGTCATACTCGCGGTGATAGCTGTGCTGTTCGGCTGGCTGTTGGTGACGTTGCTGGAGTTGCTTGCCGGCTCTTTTGAGCGGAGTGGCGGAGTACGGCCGGCCGGCATTTGTTTTCCTGGCTGCCCTGGCGGTCTTCTTCGTCCCCAGTCTGGGCGAGCAACTGTCGACCAGTCATCTGGCGGTCATCGTCATCGGGCAATCGTTCTGTTCCGGGCCGCCCCGGCCATCGGGCTGGCTGGCCCCAACTCGTCGGCACACTGCTGCTGTTGTTGATCGGTGCCGGGTTCATCATCTCCTCACTTCGTCTTTGATCGGTCCTGACGTGTCGGCGGTGACTTCGACACTTTTTCTACGGTACCGCCGGACGGTCAGACAGTGTTAACGGGTGTCAATCGGTGAGACGAAACCGCCAGCGCGTCCTCGTCGGTGTGACAGTCATTTTGGCCGTGCTTGCGACTGTTATCGTTGCGGCGGCGGTCGTTCCGACCCAGACCGCAGAGCGTCAACCTGGTAACGGGTCGGGTGGCGTATCCCTCGACCAGCCGTCTCAGGAGCCCAACGAGTTCGACATCACGGTCGATATCCCGCCACTGGTTCGGCCCATCGCCGTGGCGCTGCTTGTCGGGTTCACCGCCGTTGGGCTGTTCGTGCGGATACAGACCCTTACGCTCAAGGGCGTCGTGACATCGCTTTTGGCGGCTGGGGTCGTTTTTGCCGTCCTCCAACTCATCGACCTCTCGTTGCGCTTTCCGGGGTCGGGCCGCCAGCCCCAGAACGTCACGAATGGCACTGGTCCGGGCGGGTCGGGATCGGTCAATCCCGTCGCTCCGGGCGTCGATGTGCCGATCGTGGCGCTGGGGGGGATCGCGGTCGTTCTCCTCGGGGCAGTGGCACTGCTGGTCCTCTCTAGTGGGCGGTCGGAGTCGACCGAAGCGGCGTCCGTCGACGACCAGGCGTCGGTCGATGAGCTGGACGCCGTCGGATCGGCTGCCGGCCGGGCGGCGTCGCGCTTGGCAGCCGGTGTCGATTCGACGAATGCCATCTATCGTGCTTGGGCTGAGATGGCCGACGCCCTCGCAGTGTCGGAGCCGGAAACGACGACCCCGGGCGAGTTCGCGGAGGCGGCGATCCAGGCTGGCATGGATCCCGACGACGTGCAGGAACTCACACGTCTCTTCGAGGCCGTCCGATACGGTAACGTGCCGCCCTCGCCCGATCGGGTCGAGCGCGCCGAGGATGCGCTCCGACGGATCGAAGCCGCGTACGCTACGCCAGAGAGGTCTGGCCAGCGGACGAGTCCCGACGAGACTGGCCCACAGGAGGAGCGACGATGACCGGGCAGCGAGACATGCTATCTGACGCCGCCGAAGCACCCACCGTAGCGAGTGACGACGAAACCGAACAGCGTATCGAGTCGCTTCTCTCTCCGGTGATCGGTGCGATCGGGACTCTCCTCGTCGGCGTTGGGTTAGTCGTCGTCTGGAATCCGTCGCTCGTCGAGATCTCGATCGAATACCTGGCCGTCTACGTGATCTCGGTGGTCGCGGTCATCGCGGGCATCTGGTACAGCTATCGCCGGATCGTCTCCTCGGTGTCGGAATCGACGCCTCCGACTGTCGAAGCCCGCTCGACGACGTCGGTTCCGGGGTCGACGTTCGATCGGCTCCTTGGCGGGCCATTTCCGACACAGGCCGATCGAATCAAGGCCCGCCGGCGCGTTTCGAAACGCCTCCGGCGGGTGACGACCGACGTCCTCGATTCGACCAGTGCCGATCGTGCTGTGGGCTCGATCGAGGCGGCCCTCGCCGACGGGACCTGGAGCGACGACCCGGTGGCCGGGGACTTTTTCGCCGAACAGACCGGCGATCGCACTCTGCGTGACCGTCTCGAGACCGTCCGTCTCGCTCCACACAATCCCTTTGTTCTCGGCGTCGAGCGAGTCGTCGGGGACTTGGCGGACCGCTACCTGCCCGAGCGAACGACAGACGGGTTCGACTCCCCCGAGACGGCCCCACACACGCGGCGCCCTTCGACGTTCGGTACCGTTCGCTCGACGGGGCGGTGGCGCGGGTTGGGTGCTGTCGCGTTGCTCGCGATTGGGCTCGGAGCCGGCCTGGGCAAGCCGGGATTGTTGCTGGTTGCCGGGCCGTTGTTGCTCGTCGTCGGCTACGCGGCCATGGATGTCGAGCCTCCACAATCGATCACTGTCGAGCGGACGATCGAACCGACCGATCCCGACCCCGGCCAACGCGTTCAGGTCCGCGTTACCGTTCACAACGATTCCGGGCGGTGGGTCCCGGATCTCCGGATCGTCGATGGCGTCCCGGCCGGGATGACCGTCGTCGAGGGCTCACCACGACACGGCACCGTCTTGCGTCCGGGGGCCTCCACGTGGTTCGAGTACTCAGTGCAGGCTGCGCGTGGCCCGCATACCTTCGAGTCGCCCTATACGATCACGCACAACCTCTCGGGCTCGATCGAACGCACGTTTCGGACGGCGACCGAGGGCGATCGAACCGTCACCTACGGGCTCCGGCCGGATTTCGAGGCGACGGTTCCGCTCCGCCAACAGGCTTCGAGTCACGTCGGTCGCGTCCTGACAGACGTCGGTGGGAGTGGGCTCGAGTTCCATTCCGTTCGGGAGTATCGTGCCGGTGATCCCCTTTCGCGCATCGACTGGAACCGGGCCGCCCAAGGACAGGGACTCGCGACGCTGCAGTTCCGCGAGGAACGCTCGGCGACGGTCGTGTTGCTGATCGATACGCGCGCCGCCGCCTACGTCGCTCCCGACGAGCAAGCGCCATCCGCCGTCGATCGGAGTGTTCAGGCGGCCGCGAAAGTGTTTCGGGCCTTGCTGAATGCCGACGACCGGGTTGGATTGGCTGCCCTGTCTCCCCGGGGGTGTTGGCTGTCCCCGGGCGCCGGGCACGTCCACTGGGCACGGGCAGAGACGGTACTCACCGATGACCCGGCGTTTTCGACCCAGCCACCGACCCAGGCGTTTCACCCACACGTCCGGCTGCCGAAACTCCGCAAGCGCCTCCCCGCTGACGCTCAGATCGTCATGTTCTCGCCCCTCTGTGACGAGGAGAGTACCGCGGTCGCACGCCAGTTACAGGCCCAGGGCTATCCGATGACAGTGATCAGCCCGGATCCGACGAGCGACGGGACCGCCGGCCAGACCGTCGGGCGCATCGAACGAACGCTTCGCCTTTCGACCCTCCGGAAGACGGATGCCCGCGTCGTCGACTGGCAGCCAGCGGAGCCACTGCCACTGGCGTTTGACCGTGCCC
This sequence comes from Halorhabdus sp. CBA1104, assembly GCF_009690625.1. NCBI lineage: Archaea > Methanobacteriati > Methanobacteriota > Halobacteria > Halobacteriales > Haloarculaceae > Halorhabdus > Halorhabdus sp. CBA1104. The sequence continues at coordinate 339,576 of NZ_CP033878.1, forward strand.
AACGGCGGTGGTCGCGATGAGTCGAGCCGCTGGGCCCTCGCGGTTCGGCGTGGCGATGACACTCCTGCCAGCCGTGGTCTGTCTGGTATCGATATCGGGCAACGGCGCGGGCTTCGTCCTCGCTATCGCCGGGACGCTCGGAGCCCTCGTGGGGGTCGAACGCGGGCGTCGACTCGTCCTCGGTGTCGGTGTAGCCGGACTCTTCGCTTCGGTTCTGGTCGCTGGCGTCGCGGGCTATGACCCCACACTCGTTGCCGTCGCCGGAAGTGGCGCCGTGTTGACGTGGGATATCGCCGAGCACGCGATCGGCATTGCCAGACAACTGGGTACCGGCCCCGACCGCCGTCGCCTCTTGCTTGCACACACTGTCGGGAGTACGATCGTGGCTGTTGGCGCACTCGCGGTCGTCCTGGTCGGCTTTTCCGTGACACCGCGGGACTTGCCACTGGTTGCGGTCGTGTTACTACTCGCTGGATTGCTCGCGCTCGTTCCGGCACTCAAAATCGGGAGATAGGCGAGTGCGGTCGCCTCCGCCCAGACGACGCGGCTCTCTTGGCGTGTTCTCAGACCGTCGGGACGGGGGTGTCTTCGAGGACGTAATCGACGACGGCGGATTTGGCGATGTCGTCGACGCGTGCGTCGGGGGTCAATACGATGCGATGAGCGAGTGCCGGCTGGGCGACGCGTTTGACGTCGTCCGGCGTGACGTATTCCCGGCCGACCAGGGCCGCCCGCGCCCGGCTCATCTCCAGTAGCCGCTGACTCCCACGCGGGGAGACACCGACCTCGACGTGGCGGTGGTCACGCGTCGCTCGCGTGATCTGGACCATGTACCCCAGCAGGTCTGGTTCGACGCGAACGGACTCGGGAGCCGCCCGAAGCGCCTGGACTTGTGCGGGGTCGAGGACCGTCTCGACGGACGGACTCTGTTGGTCACGATCGAGACGCCGCTGGAGGAGTTCTCTCTCGCCGTCTGCCTCTGGGTAGCCCATCGTCGTCTTGATCGCGAAGCGATCGACCTGTGCTTCGGGCAACTCGAAGGTCCCCTCCATATCGACGGGGTTCTGGGTCGCGATCACGAAAAACGGCTCCGGGAGCTCGTGGGTTTCGCCGTCGACGGTTACTTGGCCTTCTTCCATGGCTTCTAGCAGTGCGCTCTGCGTTTTCGGCGGTGCGCGGTTGATCTCGTCGGCAAGGACAACGTGGGCAAAGATCGGGCCGTCGCTGAACTCGAAGGTCCGGTCGCGCTCGTTGTAGACGTGGGTACCGGTGACGTCGGCTGGGAGCAGATCCGGTGTGAACTGGATGCGTGAAAACGAGACGCCAAGCGTTTCGGCGAGCATCCTGGCAGTCAGTGTCTTGCCCGTTCCGGGGACGTCTTCGAGCAGGACGTGGCCGCGCCCGAGCACGCCAACGAGGACTGTTTCGAGAAACTCGCGGTCGGTGATCACTGCCGATTCGATCTCGTCGAGAAGTCTATTGCAGGTCTTACTCGCCTCGGAAACGTCCATGTCCCGGCTCTCTGTTGGGCGTAACTTAGTGATATCGGGACCGAACTGGGATCGAAACGGATAAACACGACAGCAGTGTACCCGACATTGTTGCCGAGGTAGCCTAGCCTGGCCAAGGCGCCTGCCTCGAGAGCAGGTGTCCTCTCGGACTCGAGAGTTCAAATCTCTCCCTCGGCGCTTCTACTTCCGAACGGACGTGAGGAAGTTGTACAACGCGGGAGTTTGAACGTTGCAAGACGCGCGCAGCGAAGCGAGCACGTCTTGCTGGAGTTCAAATCTCCCCCTCGGCGCTCTCTGAACTCGCCCCGTGAGCAGAGTGCTCGCTCTCGTCGTCTGATTCCTGTGTCGCGGTGATGTGAGATTTGAACCAGCGAATCGAGCACAGCGAGAGTCACGCTGTGCAACTCTCTTGGCACTTTTTGGCGACGAACGACGGCCACCGCGAGCCGGCCTTCCGTTACGCCAGCAGGAACAGGATGAAGCTGAGTGCCATCACTGCGAGGATGAACGCCCCCGCCATCGCACCACCCAGCGAGACGACCGCGTTCGCGGTGCTGGCCAGTGTTTCGGTTCGGTCGTTACCAAAGACCGTTACTTCGGCCTGTTCGCTCTCCATCCCGGCCTCGACCGGTTCGAGATCGTCGATGGCCTCGGCGACGAGGTTGTCAATCAATTCGAGTACCTTCGCTTTCTCGATCGCGTCGCCGACCTGGTTTTCGGCCTCGACAGTGTTGACGATGTGTGTGTCCGACGTCATCACTTCAAGGAGATCCACCGAGTCGATCGTCTCGACGATCTCCTCACGCAGCCCGGGCTCCATGTTGTTCCCGTCGATCAGGACGTAGGCCGTCGTCTGTCCGTCGACGTCGATGACCGCGACGCGAGCGCCGAGTGGACCGATCCCGTCTTGGGGTTCCCAGGGGGTTTCGTCCCAGGCTGTGCCAAGCCGGAGCGGCCCCTGGTCGGCGGCTGCGAGCCGTTCGCCCAGCCGATCGGCCCCGTGGATCAACTCGAAGGAGCGCTCGCCGCCGGGGACGACGTGGCCAAGGTTGGGGCCTTCGAGACCGTTGTTGCAGTTGTGGGCGTCGGCGAGCATCACGTCTTCGAGGTGGCCGGCTCGCGCTTCCGCCCGGGCGGACAGGCCCACCGCGTACTCGATGTCGTCGGCGAAAGCGGGCGAGAACGTGACCGTTGTAAAGGCATCGTCACCGAACGCATGCCCGGTCAGCGTGGCTTCCCCTTCCTGGAGGCGCTGGCCCTGGGTCGCCGTCTCGCTGTATTCGATCCGATCGTGGGCTGTTGTCGCCGCTTCCAGAATCGAGTCGACTTCCCCCTCGGTGACGAGGTTGAAGTCGTGACCGGCGGTTGCGTGTGGCGGAAAGCCCAGACCGTCGGCCTCGTTCGCGATTCGCTCTGGGAGGTTCCCGCCACCGATATCACCCATTGGCCCAGGGTGAATCATCGGGAGGACGAACCGCGCTTTCTCGTCTCCATCGGGCCGACGGAACGAAAGTACCGTCACCGGGACGAGCGCGTCTTCTCCGATTTCCTCGAAGAAGCTTTCGAGTTCCTGGGATCCCTCCGCGATATGGCCGATAAACCCCTGCAAGAAATCCAGCGCGCTGACGCCCAGGCTTCGCCGCCAGGGCTGATCGATAACCACGAGGAACAGCCACACGGCGAACCCATAGAACCCACAGAGCAGCCCAAGTAGCACGAAGTCACTGGGGAGGACGACCAGCAGCTCCGGGGGTGCCTGCTCCGGCCGTGAGAGGAACGACCTGGCGAGCGGGCCACCGACTTCGAGATAGCGCATCGTCCCGCTGTAGACGAACAACAGAGCGGCCGCCACGACGGTCTGGATGCTGGCAGGAACCATCGCCACCAGGAGGCGGTGGCGCGAGACCGCCATGACGATCAACAGGCGCACGGCGAAGACCGCCGCTAGCGCGAACAGCAGCGCGTCGAAGACGAAGATCTGTCCTAGCGGAGTCAGGACGGTCGCGATGCTCGCGGCCGTCAAAATGGCTATCACGAGCAACTCACAGCCGAGGGCGAGCAGTGACGCCCGATTGGGCGTCAGTTGGCCACCGAACGCCCGATCGATGTAGGGCGTAAAGACGCCGGCGGCCAGCGTCGGAAGTCCGATGTAGAACACTCCTTCCCAGGCGTTTTCGAGGAGGTATCGCGAATCGAAGGCCGCGAGTCCAGCGATGGCGGCCAGTAGCAGCGCGAAGCTGATACTCGAGTACCACCGCGGCGCGCGAAAGATATAGCGGGAGAGCTGGGCGAGATCACCCTGCGTTGCCGTCATTGCTACGAGTGGGATGCCCGATCCGCTTAAAAGTATCTACCCGTGTACGCCACTTGTGTCTGTCTCACTCACACAGGGCCAGGAAATTCTCGAAGACTTCCTGGCCGCGTTCGGTGTGTGCGACCTCGGGGTGCCACTGGACGCCGTACAGATCGCGGTCCGTGTCGCTCATCGCTTCGACGCCACAGACTCCAGAGGTAGCCGTCCGCTCAAAACCAGTCGGCACGTCTTTGACCTCGTCAGCGTGGCTGGCCCACACGCGTGTTTCCGGCGCCAGTGACCCGACAAGTGGGTCCGCGTCGTCGAGAATCTCGACCGTGACGTCGGCGTAGCCACCGTATTCGCCCGAGTCGACACGGCCATCGAGTTCCCTCGCCAGAATCTGCATACCGAGACAGATCCCGAAGATCGGCACGTCGAGATCCAGATAGGCCGGGCAGTTGCCGATACGATCCATCGACGGGCCACCCGAGAGTACGAGACCGTCACCGTCGATCTCTTCGGGTGGGGTCGTATTGTCCACGAGATCGACTTCGACGCCCAGATCGCGCAGGGCACGCTGTTCGAGATGCGTAAACTGGCCGTGATTGTCGATGACGTCGATGCGAGTCATGGGGAGCGATAGCGCCCTTCCGGATAAATATCCCCGGAAACATCTCTGAGAGGGCCACCGAGAAGCGAGCGCCACGGCTCTTGTCCGTCCGATCGCTGTTGGATCTCGTGGGTGCTATCGGTTTCTCGGGGTCGGGACTGCTCGGCGCAAACAGAGCGTCACGGTCGATCCGTCTTCGCTACGGTCCAGGTCGAGCCGACCGTTGTAGCTTTCGACGATCCAATTGGCGAGCCACAGTCCAAGCCCCTGGCTGTGTTGTAAGGGCGTCTCGGTCCCGTTTTTGAGCGTATCGAAATCTGTGGCCGGGAGGTGATTGTCCGGATCGACAATCTCGATCGCCGTCCAGCCGGGATCGCCGTGTTCGATCGTGACGAGCAGATCGGCACCCGGTTGGCCGTTGCCGATGGCCGTTTCGAACACGTTTTCGATAGCCGTTTCGAGCATCCAGTCGCCCTCGACCCAGGTCTGGTCGGGCATGTCTGTCTCGATGGTGACGTCATCGTGGGCTTGTTCGATCGCGATCACGCGCCGCGAGACGAACGCCGCTGCGTCGACCGGGTGTCGCTGGCGATTTTCTCCCGTTACTGCCAGTTCTATCTCCTGGGCCTTCTCCGAAAGTATCATCACGTCGTCTATTTTCCGGCGGATCGCCCGTACCGGCTCAGAGGACTGTTTCGACTCGTTCCCGTCGAGCTGGTCGAGATGGCCCAGAATAACGGTCATATCGTTGCGCAGATTGTGTCGCAACGCTCGGGAGAGCACTTCCGTACTTTGGGTGAGTGTCGTCGTCGAACGGTCGTACTCCCGGACGATCCCGAGGGCGGCACCACTGGCACCGCCGATGGCGATGGAACTCGCCAGAATCGCCGACTCGGGGACCCGAACCGAACGAACCCATCCACCTGCAGGACGACCAGATTTGATAACGTCAACACGCCGATTCCCAGTCCTGCGTGCGTCGCAACCCGCCAGATCTGCTCGCCGTGCATGTGACACTGGTCGAGCCAGTAGCCGGCAGTTGCGAGGACGAGTGCTGCCAGCAGCCCCATCCCACCCACGATCAAGATGGGCGGACTCGACCCAGCCACATTCAGCGTCGGGACGAACAGCGCGCTCAGCACGATTCCGGTCGCCATCACGTAATTGACGCCGAGCACCTGTTTCGTCACGACCATTCGTTCGCAATAGTGCGATTTATGTCACGTTCACTTATGAGTACGCGTCCGATTATCTCGATTGAAAACGAGGGTGGGTGACAGCCTGAATCCGGTGGCGTTCACTCGCGCTCCCGTCGGTCGGCGGCCGTCTCGAAAGTCAGTTGGGCTTGTTCACGACTCCGCCGTCGCTCGCGGGCGGCGATTGCATTCGGGTCGGGATTCGCAGGATCGTCGACACTCGCCCAGGAGTTGTGGATCTTGGCGTGACACCACCGGCAGAGATAGATCGTGATCTCGTGGCTCGGCCGCTGGGTATCACCCTCAGAGGGGGCCTGCGTGTCGCTGGCGGCCGTCGAACCACCGGCGTTGCTGTCTCGATTGGCATACGAGAGGTGATGTTCTTCCAGCAGCGGGCGCTCGTCGTCGTGGGCCGACCGCCGGGCTTCGAGGCCACACCGCGCACACTCGCGTGCGTGATCGCGCGATCGCATGTGTGGACAGTCTTTCCAGGTCCAGGGGCCAGTGAGCCCGTCGTCGAGCGGATCGCCGACGACTGGGCACCGGAAGTCTTGGCCACTCAACCCGTCGGCAAACGGTGGGTCTCGGTCACCGTGTTCGGCCGCGAACCGACAGCGCCCCTCTTCGGTACAGTAGTCACAGCGGTCGAGGAACGCATATGGATCGTCGACGCCGACGGTCGTCCCTGCGTCGGTCTTCTCCATCCTGCAGTTCGTAGGGCTCGGCTCGACAAAAACGTCCGTGTGGTGCGTCTCGAATGTCCGTCTCAGAGGAGTTCCGTCCTGTAGATCTTCCACTCGCCGTCCTCAGTCCGCAGCTCGATGGTTTGTGTCGTCGATTGGCTTTGCCCGGACGCTGACTCCGTTGCCGTGAGCGTTACTTCGACGGTGGCGCTCGTCTCGGTCTCGCTTTCGAGTTGGGCCTCGTCGACACTGATTTCGATCGATTCGAACTGCTGGATCGCGTAATCCGGAACCTCACTGATCGGGGTGTTGCGGTGTAACAGCTCGCTGGCTTTCTCGGCGTTGCCGGCGTCTAAGGCGTTGATGAACGACTTGGTGGCCCCGACCGGTCCACCGCCCCCGAGGAATTGATCGTACGCCAGCCATCCGCCCCCGAGCAGCGCAGCGAGGCCGCCCCCGTACGCGAGCAGATTTCGCCGCCGGATGCCATCGTCTTGCCCCCTGCTCGTGGCTGTTGTGGCGGTCTGCGCCCTTGTCCTTGTCGTGGTTGCTGGGCGCGCTGTCCCTGCTGCTGTGGTGGCTGCTGGGCGGGCCGGCCCTGATCCTGCGGTGGTTGGCCTCGTTGTGGTGGCTGACCCTGCGGTGGTTGGCCTCGTTGTGGTGGCTGACCCTGCGGTGGTTGGCCTTGGGATGGCTGCCCGCCTTGGGGTTGACCTTGTGGTGGTTGGCCTTGGGGTGGTTGCCCGCTCTGGGGTTGACCTTGTGGTGGTTGGCCTTGGGGTGGTTGCCCGCTCTGGGGTTGGCCCTGTGGTGGTTGCCCTTGAGGTGGCTGCCCGCCTTGGGGTTGGCCCTGTGGTGGTTGATCCTGTGGCGCCTGGTCCGCTGATTGGGTATCCGCCCCGCTTGGCCCGGAACGCAGGACGGTTCCACAGGCGTGACAGGTCTCTTGCTGTTGTTCGACTTCGGTCCCGCACTCCTGGCAATACGGCATCGATATGCCACGCTCACGGCCCTCTCACTAAAATTTTCGCTCTTTGTCTCTCTCCGGTTGCTTCCAAACCATTATTTTCGGGCGCACAGACGAGCCAGTATGCGCGTCGTCCACGACCCGAGCGACGGGACCGAGCGTCGAACGCTCGCGACGGATGTCCACGTCGCCGATGGTTTCTGGGCGAAGTTCCGCGGACTCCGGGGCCGTTCCTCGATCCCAGCGGACTTCGCTCTCGTCTTTCCTTTCGAGGCCGTCGGCCGCCGAGATATCGATATGGTGTTCGTCCGCACGCCGATCGACGTCGTGTGGGTCCGCGATGGCGACGTCCAGCAGGTATCGACGCTCCGGTCTTGGATCGGCTTCGGGCTGGCGAAAGCCGACTGCGTGATCGAGCTTCCCCCTGGCGGGGCCGACGACGTCGAGGTGGGCGATCGTGTTGTCCTCGAAGACGACAACGCCTGATCGTTTTTCGTCACCGCGCTCTTCTGGACTCGATCCGTGCCGGGACCAGTATCTTCATGAACGTCGAGCACATTCCCTCGGGTACAATGTCGGATCCATCCCCGACGATCGAGGATAGAGGAAGTCGCCCCACGGCGGCTGGGCGCGAAATTCTCCCCCAGTAGTGAGGACCGAATTTTGCCAGGATTGTTCGGCGAGCACCCCGCGACCGAGCCACTCGAATCGCTCTCGGACGTGGCGTTGCTCGATACGACGCTCCGTGACGGTGAACAGGCTCCAGGGGTATCGCTGTCCCCTGAGGAAAAAGCACGCATCGCCCGCGAACTCGATGCCGCCGGGATCGACGTGATCGAGGCCGGCAGTGCCGTCACCGGCCCCGGCGAACGCGAGACGATCCGCCGCGTCACGTCGATGGATCTGGACGCGACGATCACCAGCTTCGCCCGGAACGTCCGCGGGGACATCGACCTCGCCGTCGAGACCGGTGTCGACGGCGTCCACCTGGTCGTCCCGGCCAGTGACCGCCATATCGAGGGCAAGCTCTCGACGACCCGCGAGGATGTGATCGCCGACACCGCCGAGTTGGTCGAATACGCCGTCGATCACGACCTCTGGGTCGAGGTGATCGGCGAGGACGGCTCCCGGGCCGATCTGGATTTCCTTGAAGAACTCATGGCCGCGGCCCTCGATGCCGGCGCTGATCGGGTTTGCTACGCCGACACAGTTGGTCACGCCACGCCCGATCGCACGCTCGATGCGGTCTCGCGGCTCGCGGCTCTCGGGCCGACGAGCACTCACACCCACGACGACCTCGGGCTGGCGGTCACCAACGCCCTGGTCTCGCTTGCGGCCGGTGCCGATCTCGTCCACGGGACCATCAACGGCATCGGCGAGCGAGCCGGCAACGTCGCCTTAGAAGAGGTCGCCATCGCCTTAGAGCACGGTTACGGTGTCGAGACGATGGACCTCGACCGGGTGTACGATCTCGCCCAGCTCATCGCCAACAAGACCGGTATCCCGCTGGCTCCGAACAAGGCCGTCGTCGGCGAGAACGCCTTCACCCACGAGAGTGGCATCCACACGGACGGCACGCTCAAAGACGAGTCGATGTACGAGCCCTACCCACCCGAGAAGGTGGGCCGGGAGCGACGGCTTGCGCTTGGTAAACACGCCGGGCGGGCCGGTGTCGAGGCCGCCCTCGCCGAGCACGGGATCGAAGTCGTCGATGCGGAACTCGACGCCATCTTCGAGCGCGTCAAGGAACTCGGCGAGCGTGACAAGCGCGTCACTGATGCCGACCTGCTGGCCATCGCCGAGGACGTCCAGGACCGTGATCGCGAGCGCCGTGTCAGAGTCGAGGACCTGACGACTATCGCCGGAAGTGGCACACCGACCGCGAGCGTCAACGTCGTCATCGACGGCGTCGAGCGGACCGAGGCCGCGGTCGGCGACGGCCCCGTCGACGCGGCGATGAACGCCGTCGAGGACGCGCTGGGCCGTGCCGTCGACTGGAACCTCGATTCCTACCACGTCGATGCCATCACCGGCCGGACGGACGCTCTCGTCACCGTCGAGGTCGAGATGTCGCGGGGCGATCGCTCGGTGACGGTTGCACGCAGCGACGCCGACATCACTCGGGCCTCCGTCGAGGCGATGGTCGATGCGATCGATCGGCTGGTCGAACCAGAAACTGAACCGCTCGTGGCTGACGACTGATCGGCGCCCAGTCCCGCGCCAGTGCGAGACTACGCAGGATATCACTGTCGCTTGGCCACCAGCGCTCCCGATACCGCTTACCCCTGTCCGGATGGCGCTGCCGGCGCAGTCGTTTCCGCGATGGCCTCGACACAATTGATCTCGAAGCGTGCGCCCTCCGACTCGCTTTCGACAGCCTGGATCGACCAGCCGTGGGCGTCGACGATGTTTCGGACGATAGCGAGACCGAATCCGGTCCCGTCGGTACTCGTGGTGTAGCCGCTTTGAAACACCGCTTGGCGTTGGTCGGCCGGGATGCCCGGACCGTCGTCTTCGACGAAGAACCCGTCCGAAACCGTCCCAACGCGGACAGTGACGTCCTCACCGGCGTGGTCGATCGCGTTCCGATAGAGGTTCTCGAACAACTGCCTGAGCCGGTTCCGGTCGGCATCGATGGTATCCGTCTCTCGTATGTCGAGTGTCGCTTGGGCCGTTTCGACGGTCTCCCAGGCGTCGGTTGCGACCGTCTCGAGATCTACTTGGTCCGTTTCGGCGACGGTTTGGCCCTGCTTTGCAAGCCTGAGTAGATCGTCAATGAGTGTCTCCATCCGCTCGTGGGCACTTTCGACGCGCTGGAAGTATGCTTCTTCTCTCTCTGTCCGCGCCAGTTCGAGGTTGCCCGCCGCGACGTTGAGTGGGTTTCGGAGGTCGTGGCTGATCGCACTCGCAAAGGCCTCTAGGTGTTCGTTCGCGCGTTCGAGTTCCTGTTCCCGTTGGTGTCGCTCGGTCACGTCACGCGTGTGTACGACGATCCCCTGGACGAATGGGTTCTCGGTGAGGTCCTGACCGACCGACTCGACGACGCGAACGGTCCCGTCGGCGTCTTCGACCCGACACTCGAACCGGACGGTTCCGGTATCGACGCCGATATCGGCAAAGGCGGTTTTGACTCGGGCGCGGTCGTCCGGATGCACGTATTCGAGTGGTGATTGGCCACGGAGTGTCTCCGGCTCGCGTCCGAGGATGCGCTTGACCGACGGGCTGACGTATGCCAGTGTTCCCTCCTGATCGACGACCGTGATGATATCCGACGCGTTCTCGATGAGTGCCTGGTAGCGTTTCTCGATGCGTCGATTGTCGGTGACGTCACGGATCGTCAGCAGCCGTCCGAGAGAACCGTCGTCCCGGAGCGGGGTGAGATGAGCCGTATAGAAGCGTTGTCCGTCGTCGGTCTCGACGACGATATCGTCGTGGGTCCGACTCTCGGGATCGCGAGATTCGAACAACTGTGACAACTCTGGCAGTGCCGTCGTCGCTTGCGTGCCGATCACATCGTCACCAGCTAACGTCCGGGCGGTTGCGTTCAGATCGACGATCCGATCGTGCTCGTCGAGCACGACGAATCCATCACGCATCTTCTCGATAACGGTCGCCCGCCCGACTGGAACGACGTCCAACAATCGAAAGCGGAAGATGGCATACCCAAGCGCCAGCCCCGCAATCGTCAATCCTGTCGGCATCGTGAACAGCACGTCCCACGGTTGCCCACTCCCGGCGAAGATGTTCGTCGCGAGTGGGGCCAGGACGCCGACGGTCAGCGCGACCGACTGGCGACGATAGAGCCGATCGGAGGTCAGGACCATCCACAGAAACAGACCGATGCTTGCCAGTACCAGCGTATAGGAGTACGCCAGGTGGAGATAGTGATACAGGCCGAAGGTGTACTCCAGAGACACCGTGCCGTCCATGGCCGTCGCCACGGTCGTCTCGGCCCACATGAGGCCGTGCCAGCGATTACTCGCCGTCACCAACAGGGTGATGATCGGCTCGACGGCGAGCAGTGTGACTGTCTTCCGGGTGAGCCAATTTTCTCGGCCCGTATACGACACTGCGAGTGCGAACCACGCGCTGGGAACGAGCACGATGGCGACCTGTTCGAGGTGGAGCCACAGTCTCATCCCGTCGGCGGTCGGTGCGATATACCCCAATCCCGCTGTGAGTGCCCATCCTGTCGTCCCGAGCATCAACACGCCGAACGCCGCGAGTGTCTTGCTTGGGCGCCGATGCCAGCGGACGACGAACGTGTACATCGCCAGCAGAAGCGAGATGCTGGCGGCAGCAAGCGCGACGATGATGCGGAGTTCCTGCATACTCTCCCTCTCTTTGCGGTGCTCGTTCCTCCCACAGCACGATCCAGGCCGACTGATCGCCGCGAGCAGACCTGCATGGCTCCCTGCCGTCGCCGCTTTCGGATCCGTCCTGCACAGAAAACCACTGTGGTCTTTTTCAGCGTCCGTTTTCGTCCCAAGGGGACGGCTGACTGAAAGGTTTCGATACAGATCACTGCGTTTAGATGCGTCACTGGCCTAGCCCGTGCGTGATGGCCTGGTGGATCCTCTTCGTGGCTGGCCTCTTCGAAATCGCTTGGGCGATCGGGCTCGAATACTCAGATGGGCTCTCGAAGCCGTTGCCGACCATTGGGACGGCTGTCGCGCTCGTGATCAGTATGCTCCTCCTGGCTCAGGCCGTCAAAGAACTCCCGGTGGGGACTGCTTATGCCGTCTGGACCGGAATCGGAGCCGTCGGGACGGCTTCTCTCGGCATCGTACTTTTCGACGAACCAGCCACGCTCGCACGCATTTTCTTTATTGGGACGATCGTCGTCGGCATCGTCGGTCTGCATCTCGTCTCCGGCGGGTCCTGACCGCGTTCGGCCGCCGTCGTCAGTCGCTTGCGGGCCGCTTGCCGTCGAGAATCGCCGGTAACTCTGTGAGGCCGTCGATCTCGAATTCCGGTGTGACCGATAGCTCCTCGCCTTCACGGTGGGGCCGGCGGACGAACGCCGCGTCGATGCCAGCTGCGTGGGCTGCCTCGACGTCGGTTTCGCTGTCGCCGACGTACAGCGCGTCCGTGGTCCCGACGTCCGAGAGGGCCTGCTCTAGATAGTAGGGGCGGGCTTTTTGCGCCGGAGGCTCTCGACGGTCGGTGCCCGGCCATAGATCGTCTCGAAGTGGTCCTCGAGGTCGAAGGTTTGCAGCCCGAACTCCACGGTCGCCTGCTGGTTCGAACTCACGACGCCCATCGGTCGCTCCACTGCGTCTATTACCCCGATATCGTCGTAGACGCCCTTCTCCCCGTTGCGGATGGCCTCTTGCTGGCGACGGGCCATCAACTCGTCGCGCTCGTGCCAGAACCGGTCGGGATCGAGCCCGTACTGATCGCAGACGGCCTGCAGCTTCGGGACAGTCACGCCGATGCTCATCGCCTCGACGTGCTCGTCAGCAGGATCGTCGACACCCACATGCCGGAACGTGTCGCGGGCGGCGCGCCGGTGGAGAGCCATCTCGGTCAGTTCCACCAGCACACCGTCGTTGTCGAAGACGATGGCCTCGTACATGGCCGAAGTACGGGACTGGGCCGTAGAGAACGTTCCGGTCACGGGAGTGCCCAGTGGCCGATCAGTGACGGAATGGACGCCACGCTCTTGTGGCCCCTCTCCGGAGTAGCGGGCATGATCGAAGACGGCGCGATGGCACCGGACTTCTCACTGCCGGGCATCGTCGACGGCGAGCCCGAGTACTACAACCTGCTTGATCCTCTCCAGGCAGGTTCGGCGGCACTCTTGTTGTGGTATCCAGTCGATTTCGTCCCGACGATTACGCCGGATCTGGTCGCGGCCGGCGAGTGGCTCGACAGAGACGATCTGGTCGTCTGGGGGATCTCCTCGGATAGCCTCTTTGCCCACGAGGAGTACGCCGCAACTCGCGAGATTGACATTCCACTTTTGTCGGACCTGCACGTGTCGATCGCCGATGCCTACGACGTCGTCGCCGAGGACGTCCGCGGACACGCCGGCGTTCCCGAACGGGCGGTCTTCGTGGTCGATCCCGACTGGACGGTCCGGTATGCCTGGCACAGCGAGGACCCACTCTCGGAACCCGCACACTCGCCGTTCGTCGGTGCGGCCGAGACGCTCTCGACGGTGCTCGCCGAGCCGTTCGAAGCACCTCCCGTTTCGTATCAGTGAGACGGGCGTCCGAAGGCAACGATACCGAGAGCTATGTACCGAACATAGCAATCTACTCCTTTGGGGAAGTCCTGTGGCTACTCGATGACAGAAGACGTAACCAAGCTGGCGTTTGTCTGCGTCCAGAACGCGGGTCGCAGCCAGATGTCGACGGCCTTTGCCGAACGCGAGCGCGAGCGCCGCGGGCTCGAAGACGAGGTAGAAATCGTCACCGGCGGGACCGACCCAGCTGAGGCGGTCCACGATACAGTTATCGAGACGATGGCCGACGTCGGCGTCGACCTGTCTGATCGGGTCCCACGGGCGGTCTCGACCGCCCAACTCAACGAGTGTGACGTCGTAGCGACGATGGGCTGTTCGACGCTCGAACTCGATGCCGACGTCGAGGTTCGTGATTGGGCGTTGCCCGACCCCGACGGTGAAGATCCCGAGACTGTTCGTGACATCCGCCAGCAGGTTGCGAACAACGTCCGCGAGCTGTTCGAGGAACTGTTCGGGCCAGCCGAGTAGGCCACTTGCCGAGTGCTCTCACGGTGCTGCCCAGTCATGGTCGAGAGCCGGCTTCGACTCTCCGTCGTTTCGGTAGAAACGCATATCACGACACCTCGTGATGATCCGGCAATGTCGCTGTTCCCGACCGAGATGGAGAGCGAGCGCCTCCGGTACGAGCACCTCCACCCCGACGATATCGACCCCTTCGAACTGTACGAACACCTCAAAAAGGGTGGCCGGCGATCGACGAGATCACCGAGTACGTTACGTGGGATCCCTATTCGAACCCGAAGGAGGCCGTCGAGTGGGTCGAGTCCTGTGGGACGGATTTCGAGAACGGTGAGAGCGCTACCTGCGTTGTCCGACCGAACTCGGGAGAACGGGCAGGTGCGTTTGCCGGCCTCGCTGGCCTCGGGGTCGAGTGGGATCAGCAGCGAGCGACGCTTGGCACCTGGTTCCGCAAACCCTGCTGGGGGCAGGCTACTCCGGGGAACGAGCCGCGCGATTCTGTCTGTTACAGCATCTCGAAAAGTGAGTGGGACACAAACCGGGAGTGAGCGGTGCGTTGGAGGGGCTCACTCGAACTGTTCGATCACGTCGATAACCTCTTTGCCACACTCGCTCGGCTGGTAGGTCACGTAGTTCCCGTCCCGGTCTGTCGTCACCAGGCCTGCGTCCTTGAGTACCTTGAGGTGATACGAGAGCTTCGAGTAGTCGACCTCGAACAGTGCGACCAGATCACAGACACACAGCGCTGACTCCCCGAGTAGCCGCATAACGAGTAGCCGCCGCTCGTCGGACAGTGCCTCGAAGATATCCAGCGTGCCACCGGGGTCGCTGCCGTCGAGGATCGCTTCGAGCCGCGCCATCGTTTCGGGCTCGACCCGGTAGTCGGTAGATTGTGCGGCCATTTCTTTGCACTCGCGTACGGGACCCAGACACAAATCAGTATCTGCGTCTTCGCCCACGAGACCAGTCAAACCATCCCCGGTCAGCAATCTACACTGGGCTGCAGTCGGGACGCCCATCGTGAGTGACGCCGTGGTGTGTCCGCCTGATGTTGGTCGATCCCAGACTAGCTCCGAGTGATTCTGTGATTCCGACAGCGCCCCGCTTTCGGTCGATGCCGTTCAGAAGTCGAACTCGTCGGGCTCGTCGGACTCGTCAGGTTCGAGGTCTGGGGAAAACTCCGCGGGTTCGTCGATGTCCAGGTCCGGCTCGTCGTCCGGCTCGAACGCTTCCGGGGGCTGGCCGGCCTGTTCGACCACTTCGTCGGACACGATGATCGGACAGTCTTCCCGGAGGGCGATGGCGATGCCGTCGCTGGGACGGGCATCGAAGACTGCACTCTTACGAGACCCCTCGACGTACTGTTCGGCATCGATCTTCGCGTAGAAGGTCCCTTCTGAGAGATCGTCGATGCGGACACGATCGATCGCCGCGCCGAACTCCGAGATCATCTCGATGAGGAGGTCGTGCGTCAGCGGCCGTTCGAACGGTTCGTTTTCGATAGCCAGTTGCATCGATTGGGCCTGATCGCCGCTCACGAAGATCGGGACCAGTTGCTCGCGCGCTCTCAACAACACCACTGGCGCCCCCGCCCCGTCCTCTCCGACGCCGACGCCGACCCCCTCGATCGTCGCTTCGTGTTCCATGCCGCGAAATTGGACATGACGCCTGAAAAGTACTCCCCCGCCGCTCGGTTCCGGGGCCGTCGTCCTTTTGCTCGCCCGTCCCGTAGCGTAGCTGTGACCGCGCCACCCGTGGACCGAGAGTTCGACCGTCGACAGGCCCTCAAAGCGGTGATCCCGTTTTTAGCACTTGGCCTCGCGGATCTCCTCTTGTTGCTCGGGTGGGGACTCGATCCGCTGTGGGGCTTTATGATTCTGCCGCCAATTCTGTTCATCTCAGTCCTCGCCTGGATCGGCTTCCGGACGGGATTTATCAGCGATCGTGCCGAGGGACATACCCTCGAGGATCGCGGCTGAGCTACGACGAGAAGAGTTCGTCAACTGCGCCACGTGCCGCAAGCGCTGCGTCGTCGACGACAGTTTCGGGATCGGCCTGCCCGTCGGGTGCATCGAGATACACGTCGACTTCGAGTCGGCCGTCTTCGAAGCTGACAGTGATGTCGACGTCTTCGATATGCGAGCGGTCCAGCCGCGAGAACACGACGGTTTCGGCGGCTTCCGCAGCTGTCTCGACGACGGTTTCGGCGTCCGGGTCGTTACCGGTGTTCATGCACCGCCGGCGCCTGGGCCGGGTGCGCCGCCCATCGGACCGCCGCCGCCGGCACCGCCGAGCATCTCCTGGAGCTCGCTCTGTAGTTCCTCGAACTGCTCTTGGACGCGCTCTTCTTGCTTATCGAGCGTCTCGACGCGGACTTCGAGCGTGTCGACTTTCTCCGAGAGGTCTTCCTCGGCCGTCTCGTAGTCGGTCTCGACGAGGAGCTCGCCGACCTCGCGGTACATCCCTGTCTCGGGGTCGATGTCTTCGAGCGTGTCGAAGGCGTTCTGGGCCTCGGTCAGCTGGGTTTCGGCCTGCCCCTTCTGCTGGGCGACTTCCTGGGCCGTCTCCTGGAGGTCCTGCAGTTCTTCGAGCTTCTCTTGTGCTTCAGGTGGTAGATTACCCTGCATACCAACCAAGTCGGGACCCGTACTGAAAAACCCACCTTTCGAGACTCGTCACGGCTCGTTCGATAAGCGGCCGTCTCACGTCCGACTAGCCGCGATACCACCGATTCCGCCACCGATAATCGGATACACGAGACCAACGAGGACGACTCCCGGCACGAGACTCGGCCCGACGGACGCAGTGACTTCGGTCCCCAACTGGCTGATCGACAGCCCCCACTCGGTCAGAAACACACCTCCGATAGCAAGCGACCCGTATCCGAGGACGACCGATGCGCCCGCTTGAAACCCGCTCGCGGCGGTCTGGACGGGAGCTGTCCACGCCACGATGAACCCCGCGATCAACAGGGCGACGATGGGGACGACGAGGAACCACGGTTCCCACAACAGCCCGTTGGTGACCGGCAGGGACCGACTTATCGATTGTCCCGCTGTCGAGAGATCCATCGTAATCTCGACGTTGTGGGCTGCATAGAAGACCCACCCACCGACCTGCCAGGCTTCGGGGAGCGTCACGTCGCCGCTCAATTGACCTATCTGGCCGAGAGTCTGCGTGAGGTCGTTCTGTATCGCTCCCGACTTCGCAAAGAGGATGGCGAGAAACCCGACGAGGTACGCACTCGCCCCACCGATGATCCCGCCGACGACCGGAATGCCACTGCTTGCCTGTGTCGAGTGACTGTGCTGGGCCATGCCACTGGCAACGGCGATTTCTCGCATAAACGTACCGAAGCAGTCTCTGTGCCCATGCAGGTGGCCGTCTGTGGTGGGACCTGAGCAACTGGCAGCTTTCAGATCCCTGCCGCACCTTCGGCGACCTCGACGAGCCCACTCCAGGTCGTCAGCCCGGCACGCAACGCGACCAGATCAGCTGCCTGAATCGTAACGGTCAGTGTCGCCCCCTCTCGCTCGACCAGCGCTTGCGTGCGATCGCCGTCGATCTCGTCGACTTCGAGGGCAATGCTCCGCTCGACGAGGCGAGCGCTATCGGGGTCGTCGTACGCGGCGGTGAGAACTGCCTCGTGGTCCATCCGACGTCCGTCGCTACTCGACGTTGACTTCCTTGACGTCTCGGGTCCGTTCTTTCAGCAAGACGCGGTGCCCGCAGTAGGGACAGCGAACGCCGCCGTATTCGTCGAGTTCGACGTCACGCTTGCAACGCGAGCACTTGTAGGCCATGTTACTCCTCCTCGGTCGCCGTCTCGGCGAGTGCAGCGCGGATCGACCGCTCGGCTGCTCGACCGCCCGGCGTCTGTGGGCTGTAGGCGCCGCCCGTGAACGTGTAGCCACAGTAGCTACATTCCCAGATGCCAGTCCCCTGGCGGGAGACGCGGTCGTTTCCGCACTCGGGACACTCGTGTTCGTCGCGCATGTCTTCCTCGATCTGTGCGACGCGACGCCGAGCGACTCGCCCGTAGCGTGCGCCGAACCGGCCAGCGCTGCCGGTCTCTCCTCGTTCAGCCATAGTACCAGCAGTTCGGGCGAGCGCGCCCATAAACCTGTTGAGTCGCGGGCACTGCACCACGACGGCCCAGCTATTCCGCCAGGTCGACTTCGCGAAGTGCTTCGTTGAGGTCGGCCCGGACGTGCTCGCCGAGTTCGCGATCGCCTGCGGTCGTCACCACGCGGTTCTCCTGGACACTTGATCCATCCCGGATGAGGAGTCGGACGTTGCCGCCCTCGTCGGCGCGGGTCGCTTTCGCCCGGACGCCACCACGGGTGCTTGACCCGCCGGCGTCGATCGGTCCGGGGATAATCTTCTTGACGTGTGGGTGCCCCGCGACGGTTTCGATGGCTCGCTTGCCGTCCCGGTTGCCGATCAGCGTCGAGTGGGTGCCACCGATCTTCTCGGCGGGACTGGCCTCGACGACCTCGAGGGCAGGTTCGCCCTGTCGCTCGATGACGCGCTCGACGGGATCGTCGCCTTTGACGCGAAAACACTCATAATGGAACTGCGACCGGACGGCGTCGATGACCGTCCGATCCCCGGTGACGTAGACTTCTTCCGGGCGCTTGCGATGCACCTCGTCGGCAACTTGCCCGGCGAAGTTGCGCAACTCGACGCCGCTTAGCTCGCCGTCCTCGGGCGTCGTCGTGACGACCCGCGTCCCCAGGATCTTTTCGCCGTCGAGAGTCGTCACGCGTGCCCGATCCCGATCGAGATCGAGCACGACCACGTCGGCGTTTGCTGTTCGACAGACCAGACAGTAATCGCCCGGTCGGTCGAGGTCAGCGGCGCACTCTCGACACTGCATTACTGTCTCGTGGGGACTCACGCCGAATAAGCGGGACGATCCGCGCGCCTCGGGCGACTCACCGGTAGGCCTCGAACTCCTCGCCGAAGACGAGGAAATAGCCCGTCCCGACCGCCCCGATCGCGGCCGCAAGCGTGAACGCGATCTCGGGGCTGGCAAAGTCCCAGAGGTACCCGCCGATCGCCGCGCTGGGGATGACAACCGTGTTTCGCAGCAGGTAGTACGTCCCGGTGACACGGCCGCCGGCGTCTTGCTTGGCTGGGCCGACGATGAGTGCCTTGTGGGACGGCAGGCCGGCAAAGCGCAGCCCCGAGAAGGCAAAGACGGCGAGCATTGCGGTCGCCGTTGGCGGTGCATTGATCAACACCACCGGGAAGATCGCATAGACCGCAAAGCCGACCGCGACGACTGGTTTGAGGCCGACGTATTCGGCGACCTTCGCTGCGGGTGCCATCACCAGCAGCGCGACCAACATCTCGACGCCGAGCAGGACACCGAAGAAGGCCGCCGGCGAGAGGTCGATCGCGTAGGAAACGCCACCGATGGCGACGGTCGTCTCCAGGCCGACCGCGAAAAATCGGGTGACGACGAGCACGAAGAAGACGTAGACCATACCGTTGGCGAACCGGACCAAGGTATCCCCGACGAGCAGTGGCCGGAGTTCCCGGGGCATCTCTCGGAGGTCCGCGCGGATCTGTTCCAAGCCAGCGAAGCTATCGCCGATGGTGTCTTCGCTGGCGTCGTACAGCCAATGTTGGACGAGCGTCCCGACAGCACCGAAGGCGACTGCGACCGCGAGCACGTACCGGAAACTGACTGTAAACGACGGGTGGAGGCCGATCAAAACAGTCGCGAGTACGGGGCCGACCAGAAAGGCGACCCGCCGGAACGTCTCGGTCGCCGCGAAGCCGGCCGCCAGCCGCGAGGGCTCGGTCGCCTGCTTGACGACGGCGAAGGTCGCCCCGAGGCCGAAGGATTTCCAGGCCTGGGCCAACAGCAGGCCGACGAAGATCCACACCCACGGCTCGACGGTCAGGCCGGCGACCGTGAACGCGCCGAGTTGGCCCGCGGCCAGCC
Source organism: Halorhabdus sp. CBA1104 (assembly GCF_009690625.1). NCBI lineage: Archaea > Methanobacteriati > Methanobacteriota > Halobacteria > Halobacteriales > Haloarculaceae > Halorhabdus > Halorhabdus sp. CBA1104. The sequence continues at coordinate 359,504 of NZ_CP033878.1, forward strand.
AGACAGCGAACCCGAGCGTCGAGAGGAAGCCAAACAGCGTCAGGGCGTATCGCGACCCGATCCGATCCGAGATCGCACCGCCAGGGTAGGGAAACACCGCCGAGATGATGTTTCCGAACGTCCCGAAGAGACCGACGACGAATCCCGACGCGCCGAGTGTACGCATGTACTCGGGGAGAAAGCGGCTGGTCATCTGGAAGCCGAGGCTGAAGGCGAACATCGCAATCGAGAGGATGAGGACGTCTCGACGGAGCGCGAAGACGGACCGAAACGCGTCGATCGGGCCTGCGGCTTCGGCCTGCTCGTCTGGCATGTCCCAGCTTCCAGCGCCGAGCGCCAAAATTCTTCGCCGTGCGTGCCCATCTTCGGCTCCGCCACACTCGAGTGTCGAGGCGCCACTCCGATTCGAAAATGCGAAACCACCGCTGAATCGTCCGCGGTAGAATAGTGCCTGGCTGCGTCTCAGGCTACCTGCTTTGAGACGTATGCTCCCCAGGACTCGTGTTCGACCACGAGTGCCTGTGGCTCTGTGGATACCGACAGTGTGATCGAATCTCCAGCCTCGATCACATCGTATTCGTCGGCCCAGACGTTCGGATAGGACGTCCGCTGGCTGGCATAGGTCGCGACAGCTACCTCCGCCGGGTCGATTTCGCTCTCTGTCTGTGAGGTGATCGTCAGCGATTCCGCTTTGGCGTCATATTCGACGTCGAACTCGAATGGTGGATGGAACGTCTCCGAGAACACAGTCTCTTCGTCGGACCCGTTTTTCCAGACGACCTCGACAGTCGATCCGGTCTCGGCGGCGAGGTCGATACTATCGCCCTCGGTGACGGTATCGGAGAACCCGTCGATTGACTCGCCATCTACCGTCATCTCGAAGGCATCAGCCGACCACTCGCCCTCTCCTGCAAACGTCAGGGATTGCCCGTCCATCTCGAAGTGGACCATGCGACGCAGACTAATCCCATCGATCCGGACGGATTCTTCAGGCCCAGTCCATTCTACGGTGACGATACTCAACCGATCGAACTCGATGTCGATACTGTCGCCGTCCGCAAGCGTTTCGTACTCTTGGGCGAATGGCGTTTTCGCCTCCAATCCGTGTGACTGGACGGTGAACGTATCGGGATCGCCCGTATAGCCGTCGTCACTCCGATAGACGAGCTCGAACCCGTCCGTAGAGTGGTGCAACTCGAAGGAGACCGGCGGTTTGATATACTCACTGAAGGCCGTCGCTGGCCCGCCCGGCCCGACCCACTCGACGAGGACTTTGGCCCCCGGATCGGCGTCGATGGACACGCTGTCGCCGGATTCGAGGGTTTCGTATTCATCGTCTAACCCGCTCGAAAGCTCCGTGCCATCGACGGTCACTCGGTACTGTTCGGGGTCACGGGCTTCCCGGCCCTGATACACAAGCGTGGGGTGGTCTTGTTGATCGAGTGAGAAGTACCCGGGGACCTCGGCATGGAAGTAGTAAATCGACGTCGATGTCGATTCGGTCACGGTGCCTCGCTCAACCGAGTGTGTTGTAGAAAGGGTGACCCGATCGTACAGTGTGACGTCGTCGATCTCGATTTCGTCTTCCGGGGACAACGTCTCGTGAGATGCCCCAAGAGATCGTTCCGTCGTCTCCTGTCGCTGGTAGTCGTCCTCACGGCCCGATGTCGAACGGTGTTCGATCTCGATGCGCTCAGTGGCTGTGATCGGCTCTGGACCAGTGTACGTCAGCGTCAGTGTCTTGGACTCACGGTCGTAGTCCTCCTGGAAGGTCACACCGTCGGCGATCAGCTCGTGACTGACGACCGTCTGGTATTCGGGATGCTTCGGATCGGTCCACTCCAGTACGATCGTCGAAAGCAGATCGGCCTCGACGGTGATGACCTCTTCCGGGTCGAAGGTCTCGCCGTTCCAGACATTCGTTACTTTCTCGCCGTCGACGTACAGTGCTAGCCCCTCCGTCGAGACCGCTTTTTCCTGCGTGTGGTGGAGTTTCGCTGTCCCCGCTTGGGAATCATACTGAACGTGTAACCAGAGATCCGGCGCGCGTTCCCGGAGTGCCTCTGAAGGGGCAGGTACACGAGTCGTGCCGATGGCGACGCGACCGTCTCGTTTGATCGCTTTCTCGTCGATGTCGTCGACGCTCGTACTCTCCAACAGCGCCTCGAAGTCGTCCCCGTCGTAGGCCGCTGTCTCCGTATACACACCGACAATAGAGAAACTGATCGCCGTCGGGTCGATCCGATCGACGCCAATGGCCACCGTTTCTAGTCCGTCCGTGTCGATATCGGGAACGCCAGTGTCCGAACTCGGAGGGAACGACGGGAATACTTGAATGCTTGCCGAATCGACGACCTGTGCCAGCGACAGGCGCGTCTCTTCGGAGAACTCGAATTCGTCACCGATTGCATCTTTCGCTGCCGAGAGGCCGTCGGTCCAGGCTCCGCTCTGGGGAGCCACACCGAGAACAAAGAGCCCGTCGTCGCGATGGACCCCGTTTTCGGGTACTCGTTTCGGAACGGTTGGATCGGTGGCGTCAAACGAACCGACCAGCGCCAGGATCTGCTTTCGGTTTTCACCGTAGATCGCAGTTGCAACTCGATCGACGGCTTCCTCGTCGAGATCGAACTGATCTGTGCCTGCTCCCCACATCGTCATCGCAGTGGTCTCTTGATCGGGCGACGGCACAGTAACACTGAGGCGCGAGGCCTGCGTGCCGTCGACGGACTCCGGGATGGGATCGAGAACTGCCTCGACGTCGTCGGGGAGGGCTGTCTCATCCGAGTCGGGCGTCGGCGTTGCCGTTTCGGAGGGGGACGATTCGGCCCCAGTTGTCGTCTCGCCTGCGGCGGCGATACTGAACCAACTGGGGAGGGCGGCCATGGTGACACCGGCAAGGAGTTGCCGGCGGGTACTGCGCACCATATCCACGTCGTTGCACCTCTCACTCATTAAGATTTTCAAATACACAACTCGTGGCAGGACATCTGCTGCCATCGTCCCGCTACGTATCACGAAGCCCCCTCACACTTCCCAAGCAGGGGCCAGAATCAACTGCTGGCGTCGAGATTAGTCTCGTCGTCTGTGGCTGGCCACTGCTGCTCACTTGCGAATGGGAAATCAGCCTGGCCGATACCCCACGGTTTCTCGGTCACACTGGGAGGGACGCCAGTGGCGTCGAGAGCCGAAACGGCGTCAGTTCCCTCCAACACCACCAGCCCGTGGGGGTGGCCTAGACTGCCTTGCAACAGCGGGAGGCCGTCTCTGAATACTGGGCGTGAGCCGGTTTCACTGTGTTCGAAGTCGTACGGAGTGCTCTGGAGTTCCCATACTGTTCCTGATTGGTTCGATCGCATTTCGATCAGTTACGAACGACCCCACAGCGAGACCGAGCGGGAAGCTGTCGAGTACGATCGACTGCCGTCGGAGCTGACTGGCCAACTCAGAGGGCTGCTGGATCTGCCTTCGTGATCTCCCGGAGGACGACCGTCGCATAGGAACCTTTCGGGAGCGCAAACGAGAGCGTCAGCGGATCGCGCTCGACAGCCAGAGCCGTCCGCAGCAACATCGCCCGTCGCGTCCCCTCCGAGTGGAACTCTCCCGGAAGGTCGAAGTCCGCCGGACTGATTCCCAACTCGTCGAAGACAGCCCGCTCGATCTCACCAGGCTCACCGTCCGCAAGCTCACTTTCCGACCCGAGCAGCGGTGCAGTCACGAACGCTCGGCCGCGCTCACAGTGTCGGCGAACTGTCCCGACATTATCTTCGGTCACACGCTGGATCCGATCGGTGTCCGGCAGTTCGAGTCCGTCAGGAGCGTCGCTGTCGGCGAAACAAACCACGTCGCCGGCCACCGGCTCGTCGAAGGGCAGGCCACGTTCCAGCCGTGCCGAGAGGATACGATTGAACGCATAGGACTGGGCGGCGTTGACGAACAGCTGCTGGAGATTCGTCGGGACGGCCTCCAAGGCGTCCCGGAAGTCGTCTGGCTCGTTGGCCCCGTTCTCGGCCAGACGATGGCACATCGACCGTTCGTAGCCCAGCCGGTTTGGCAACCGGTCGAGTGCGCCCGCCCAGTCCTCTGTTTCCGTAACGTATGCCCGCGCCTCACGGGTTTCCTCGCGCTCACGCTCGTGTGGATTTCCGACGTAGGCGAGAACCGCAGCTTTCCAGTCGCCCCGGGCGATGGCGAGGCCGACCTCGTGGGTGACCGGCCGCTCGCTGCCGAACCGTTGCTGGCCGAAGAAGTTGGGCACGCCGACGGTCGTCGCGTCGCCCTCGCCGTCGAATCCACTGCCGGCGAACGTGGCGAGTTCGTCGACGACGGCTTCAATCCGGTCTGGACTGTCCGGTTCGCTGACGACGATTTCGAACGCGTTGCCGGCCAGATCGCCAAAGAGGATCGGTCTGCCGCTTCGACCCAAGACTTCGATCTCGACTTCCGAGAGGTCGATCCCATCGAGAGCCCCAGGATCGACTTTCGTGGCGGAGAACAGCTGGGTCGTCCGGGCGTGTTTGTCTTTCGTCCCGGCCCAGGAGACACGTTCGCGGCTAATCGACAGCTGATCGGAGAGGACGTTTGCGAAGTCGTTCGTGTCCCACCCCGAGAGGGTCGCCCGAAAGACGACATGGGGATATGCCCCGCGCTCGGCATCGATCGACTCGACGTCGAAAGCCTCGATCTCGCGGACAGCGAAGGCTGCGGGCTCACGGCGGAGGTGCCCGCCGACGCCGTCGCTATCGCTGACGTAGTATGCCATCCCGACCGCTTGCTCGAGTGGGTGTGCCTGGCGCATGTGGGGGTTCGGTTTGGCTACACTGTCGGCCGAAAAGAGCGTGCTGGTCTCTGGGGCCGAAACGACGGACAAATCGAAAACAGACCGCGCGCGTCTACAGCGCGTCCGCGAGCTCGTCGAACTCGTCGATCTCGACGCCCTCGTCGGTGATCTCGGCGATCACGAGCCCGTTCCCGGAGCCGGTGTCGCGCTCGCTTGCGGCCTGGACCGCTTTCGTCGCGAGTTCGCGGGCCGCCGCCGTCGAGAGGTCAGGTTCGTATTCGCCTTCGAGGGTCCCGTAGGCGAGTTGCATTCCGCTGCCGGTCACAGCGTAGTCGTCTTCCATGACGCCGCCGGCGGGGTCGATCGTGTAGACGTGACTGCCCTCGTCGTCGACGCCACCCAGGATCGGGTGGATCGCAAAGAAGGGGCCGCCACGGGCGAAGTTGCCCGCAAGCGTCGCCAGAGCGTTGATGCTCATCGGCTCGCCGCGCCGGGTCCCATAGAGGCTGGCCTCGGAACGTAGCGTGCGGATGAACGACTGGGCGCCACCGACCGAACCGACCAGCGTCATGGCCGCAGTCGGGTGGATCTGGTCGACTTTCACGACGTTCTTGTTCGAGACGAACCGGCCGCCAAGGCTGGCTCGGCGGTCGGTCGCGATGACGACGCCGTCCTCGGTCGCGAGGCCAACCGTCGTCGTGCCGGTCTTCGTTACGTTTTCCTTGTCACCGTTCTCGGTCGCGATCGAGCCGAGTTCCGGACTGTACGGGTCGATTGCGTCGTCGCCAGTCGGGTCGAGATTCATGTCGGGGTTCATTCGTCGTCACCACCAAGTAGGTCGCGTTCTTCGAGATGCTCTTCGAGTACGTCCTGGCCGACCGTGAGGACGCCCTCCTCGTCGACCGTCTGGAGGTCGACGCCGTCGGGGTCGAGGCCGTCGTCTGCAGGCTCGGCCAGCCCTTCCAAGGCGAGGCCGACGCCCTGCTCGAGGGTCAGTCCGTCCTCGTAGTTCTCTTCGAAGTACTCCTGGATATCCTCGCGGCCGCCACCGACCGCCAGAGCTGACCACTCGTATGGGGTCCCGGAGGGATCGGTCTCGAACAGGCGTGGCTCGCCGTTCTCCATCCCGCCGACGATCAGTGAGACACCGAACGGTCGCGCGCCGCCAGTCTGGGTAAACTCTTGGATGGTGTCCGTGATCGCCTTCGTCAGGGGCTCGACGCCCATCGGCTCGTCGTAGCGCAGCCGGTTGACCTGTGCGCGCCGACGGGCAAAGTCGATGAGTTTGCGCGCGTCAGCGACGTGGCCTGCCGAGGCGATGGCGATGTGATCGTCGATCTTGTGGGTCTTCTCGATACTGTCGCGTTCGATCAGGTCCGACCGAGCCTGGCGGTCGGCCGCCAGGACGACGCCCTCTTCGGTCCGGATGCCGACGCTCGCGCTGCCGCGTTTGACGGCCTCGCGTGCGTACTCTACCTGGTAGAGCCGGCCGTCCGGCGAGAAAATCGTGATCCCGCGATCGTAGGCCTGTTGTTGCTGGTTTCCTTGCATAGGTCGTGTGTTCACTCCGAGTTAGGGCACGTGACACATAAAGGCTTCAGTAAGAGGTAAATAGGAGGATTGAAAGCGGTCGAGTCGTCGCCGATCAGTACAGCGAGAGGTCGCCGGTAACACGGTCGACGATATCCTCGCGTGCCGGGCCGACGGCCAGTGCCGAGACGGTGCCCGGTTCGAGTTCGGTGTGGCCGGCGTCCCGGACGATGGCGTGAGCGATCCCTTCGCGCTCTGCGACATCGGCGAGTTCGAACAACTGTGACTCGCCGTCTGCTTGCAGGACGATTTTCTTTTGGCCCTCGCCTTTCCACTCGGTTTTCGTCCGCCGGTCGGCATCCTCGTAGGCCGAAAGCGAGGCGTGAGCGACCTGGGCGGCGAGTTTTCCCTCGCCCATGTTCAGGTCGGCGCGGGCGACGATCGCCTGTTTCATACTCGCGATCAGTTCTGGGTGGACAAAGGGGCGACGATTGTACGTGGGGTCGACGATCAGCGCGCCCGTTTTTCCGAACCCGACGCTTCATTAGGACGGCCATTCGAGAGGTGGGTATGATACTCTCAGATACGGACATTCTGCGGCGACTCGAGGAGGGTGACCTCCGTATCGAACCACTCGACGATCTTGATTTACAGGTCCAGCCCGCAAGCGTCGACCTTCGGCTCGGTCGTGAGTTCCTAGAGTTCCAGCACGCGAACATTCCGTGCATCCACCCCAACAGCGAGCAGGAAGTCGACGAGTACGTCGAAGAGACCGTCGTCGAGGAGGGTGGGGAGTTCATTCTCCATCCCGGCGATTTCGTGTTGGGTACGACCAAAGAACGCGTCGCGATCCCCGACGACTTGATCGCTCACGTCGAGGGCCGCTCCTCGCTGGGTCGGCTCGCGGTCGTGGTCCACGCCACAGCGGGACTGTGCGATCCCGGGTACGAGGGCCAGATCACCCTCGAACTGTCGAATCTCGGGACCGCTCCCGTCGCGCTCAATCCGGGCATGCGCATCTCGCAGTTGACGTTCACCGAACTGTCCAGCCCTGCAGAGCGCCCGTACGGCGAGGAACGCGGCTCGAAGTACCAGGGCCAGGAGGGGCCACAGGCATCGCGGATCCAGGGCGACCGGGAGTTCGGTGGTGACCAATGAAATTCGTCGAGGAGATCGTCGTCGAGGAGTTCCTGCCGACGTTCCGATCGTTGCTTGCCGAGCGCCTTCGCGATCGGGGCCTGACCCAGCGAGAGGTCGCCGATCTGCTGGGGATCAGCCAGAGTGCGGTCTCGAAGTACGCCCACGGCGAGGTCGAACGCAACGAGCGGCTGCTTTCCGACCAGCGCCTCGAAGAACTGGTCGAGCGCCTGGCAGACGGCCTGGCCGACGGAGAGATCAGCACCGTCCAGGCCCTGGCCGAAGCGGAGGTGTTCGTCCGCCAACTGGAGGAGGGTGATCTGCTCGCCCAACTCCACGAGGAGGCGTTCCCGCAACTCTCCGAACACGGCGGGACGATCGCGATCCACGATCCGGAGAGTCGCGTCCGCCAATCTGAGCGTGCGCGCTCGTCGGTCCGCCGGGGTCTAGGGATTCTCGAAAACACGAGCGGGTTCGCCCGACTGATCCCGGCCGTCGGGTCGAACCTCGTGGAGTGTCTCCCGGGTGGGGACGGCATCGACGACGTCGTGGCCGTCCCCGGACGGATCCTCGACGTGAAGGGGCGAGCGTCGGTCCCGGGGGATCCGGAGTTTGGGGTCAGCGAACACGTCGCCAGCGTCCTGCTTGCGGCCCGCGAGTACGGCAACGACGCCCGAGCGACGCTGAACGTCGCCTACGAGGCCGAGTTGATCGACGCCCTGCAAGCCCAGGGATACGTCGCGGCCGAGTTCGACGCAGACGCGGACCTCGACACTACTTTCCCGGACGTCGATGGCATCGCCGACGCAGATGTCCTCTACCAGACTGGCGGGTTCGGCGTCGAACCGATCGCCTATTTGCTCGGATCGGACGCACCCACGGTCGCCGAACTGGCGCGTGACCTGGTTTAGGTATGCCGACCGACCGGCGGGCGATCCGGCAGTTCTACGATCGGATCGCGGGACCGTACGACCGACTGGCAAGCGGACCGGTCGTCCGCCGCTGGCGGCTCGATGTGATCGACGCGCTCGCGTTGCAACCAGGTGACGTCGTCGTCGAGATGGGCTGTGGCACCGGGGCAAACCTGTCAGCACTTCGCCAGCGAGTCGGCGAGGGCGGGCGCGTCCTCGGCATCGACCTGACGCCAGGGATGCTCGAACGGGCTCGCAGGCGCGTCGACCGAGCGGGGTGGGAGAACGTCACTCTCCTGACCGGGGACGCCCGGGACCCGCCGATCGAGGGTGGTGTCGACGCCGTGCTCGGGACGTTCGTCGTCGGACTGTTCGACGATCCGGTCGCCGTCGTCGAGGCCTGGTTTGCCCTGCTTGCGGGCGGGGGTCGGCTCGGATTGCTCGACGGGACGCTCAGCGACCGGCTGGCCGGGCGGCCGTTGAACCTGGGTTTCAGGGCGTTCACTCGATTGTCCGCCCCCTCGAGTCGCGGCGACCGCGTGTCACCGGCCGTAACCCTGGCCCGCAGGGTCCGAGACGCTCACGATCGAGTCCTCGAACGGTCGCATGACGGCGAATCCAGCCGACGCGCGCTCGGCTTGGTCCGCCAGTCGAGTGGACGGATCGAGTGAGACTGCACCTGTGCGGAGACGAAACTGTTCGCCGTGCTATCCCGCTCGTTGCCAACATTTGAATGCTTCATCTCTCGGCCGTCCAATCTACCTGCGGATGGCGTCTCAGATCGTCCGTCTGTGCCTTGACAGTCTCTCGGTCGCTGCCGCTGGCCGTACGGGGTTGCTCGGGACCGAAACTGACAGTTCGACGGTCACACCAGCACCGTACCGGCGAGGCGGTCGCCGTCGACGTCGGTCAGTAGCACCGCCAACGTTCTCACTCGTAGTGGGCGTGTTCCGGGCAAAATTCTGGCTCACGAAGTTGTGCCTCGACGACACCTGGCTGGCGATGTGGGTTCGACAGCCGACAGCGATCGTCGTCACAGAACCCCTCGCCGGTTTCGAGATAGTCGACGGCCTGGAGGACGTACCCCTTCAGTGCGTCGGTCGTCCGGGGATCGTCTGCCACCAGAAAGTCCCCGTCGACCTCGTTTTCGAGGACTTCTCGCGGCGGGGCATCTCCGGACAGTAGGGCGTGTTTCTGCTTTTCTTTGTAGTATTGTTCGGGCTTTGCGGGGGCCTCGTAGAGACCGGGTACGGAGAGCAGCGTGGGCTGGCCGAGGACGTTCACGCGCTTGTGCCAGCGCCCGTCGTGATCGCCCCACGTGCCGAGGACGCGATCGACCAACGGGACGTGGAGATGGTCGAGGCTGCGCTCCTCGGCGGGGAGCCGGCCCCACAGTGCCTGCTGAACAGCCAGACCGTCGTAGAGGACGCCCCCAGCCCGCTCGGGGTGTTCGAGTGCGCGCTGCTCGTAGCGGACGATCCCGAGCATCGTGTTACCAGTCTCGGGATCGGACGGATCGAGCACCCTGGCCGCCGCGAACGCCTCCGGGAGGGTGTCGTCGGCAAATCGCGAGAGGAGTCGGTCCCGGACGCTGACGCTGGCATCGATCCGTTCGGCCAGCCACTCGGCGATCGAGTCGGCGTCAGCGACGGTCGTCGGAGCGCGGTATAAGGTGACCTCTTCGACCATATTTTTGGTGGTACCACTGGGTAAAACGAGTTGCGGACCGGCCATCGTTTCTCTCAGGGGCGCGTGACGTGATCGATTCGATCCGACGGTCCGTCGTGGCGGGGTGGTTGCGTCGTTTCGGTCCGGAACCGACGACTGCTCCTGTCAGACGAACGCCGGACCGATGGGCTCTGCGTCTTCGGCCTCACGCCAGGAGTGGGCGGGTTCCCAGCCCAGATCCGTCCGGGCCTTCGCGGTCGAGAACGCGGATTCCTCGCCCTCCAGCGCACAGCGGTCCGGCAGGTCCCCGAACACCGTCTCGATGGTTTCTGCGGTCGGCCGGCCGAGGTAGTTCTCCGCCGCGACGGCGAGATACGCCTCGTGACCGTCGATGTCGGCCCCGAGCGCCGCTTCGACGAGTGAGACCACGTCGCGGACATCGATGTACGACCAGAAGTTGCCAGATCGGTCTGCCGTCTCTGGGCCGAACCCGTCACGGACTGCCGTCAGGTCGTAGTCGCCGGGGTAGTTCACCCACGACGGCCGCAGCGAGGCGACCGAGATACCGTACTTCCGGACGGCCATGCGAGCGAGGTGTTCGCTCACGAACTTCGAGATGCCATACGGGTCTTCGGGGCGCTTTGGGTGCGCTTCGTCGATGGGCAGATAGTCCGGCAGGAACGGCGGGTCGGCGTAGGGCATCCCGTAAAGACTCTCGCTTGAGGTGTATACCACGTCGGCGTCGACGGTGCCGGCGGCCACGAACACGTTGTAAGCGGCCATCACGTTCACGCGGAACGTCTCCGATCCCGGCCGCTCGCCCATTCTGGGGATGCCCGCACAGTGGACCACTGCATCCGGTCGGGTCGTCTGGATCAATTCGCGCGCCTGGCCGTGATCGGTCAGATCGGCCCCGAGAAAGCGCGCGTTGGTACGCTCGCCCGGTGGCCGACGCAGGTCCACGCCGACGACAGCGTGGCCGTCGGCCGCGAGACTGTCGAGGACCCAGCTTCCGATGCCACCCGTCGCGCCGGTGACGAGGACGTTCATGTCCATTGCTCGGCCGGGGCCGTGTTAACGTCGTTGCTCGCCGCGACTGCGGGCGGAGTCTACGGAGGGCACTTGATCGCGTCAGTCGTCAGCGGGTGCGCGCGTCGTCATATCGACCGGCTCGGCGTCGACGCCGAGTTCGTCCAGGGCGACCTGTGCGCCGCGCTTGCCCGACAGCAGCATGGCACCGAAGGTCGGCCCCATGCGCGGGAGGCCGTAGGTCGTCGCCGTGGCCATGCCCGTCGTGATGAGACCGTCGTGGACGAGACCAGTGTGTTCGACAACCGCGTCCTCGCTCTCGCCGACCCACATCGAGTCGTGGCCGGGCGAGTCGTGGCCGGGTGCACCGTAGGTATCCTCGCCGGTCTGGTCCATGCCGCTGGCTTCGTCTTCGAGACCCGGCGCGTTGAGCACGCCGCGCTCGTCGAGTTTCTTGACGGCCATGGCGTCGTGACCCGTCGCGTCGATCACCAGATCGGCCTCGACGGCGATCGGGTCGACGCAGGTGATCTCCCGTGGCAGGGCGTGGACCGGCGTCCAGTTCATGACGATGCCGCCGACGCGGTGGTCCTCGCGGATCACGATGTCGGTGAACTCCGTCATGTTCTGCATCTTCGCGCCGGCGTCACAGGCGGCCTTGATCAGACCCGAACAGGCCTCGGGGCCGTTGGCGACGTACAGCCCTTCGCTGTCCTGGGAGCGCTTGAAGTCGACGTCCAGGTTCTCGAGCACCTGCTGGGCCGGGTCACGGACCGTGACCTTGTTCATCAGGAAGCCACCGAGCCAGAAGCCGCCCCCGAGATAGTTGTTCTTCTCGACGACCATCGTCTGAACCCCGCGTTCGGAGAGTTCCTTGGCGGCCATCAAGCCGGAGGGGCCGCCACCGACGATGATCACGTCGGAATCGGAGAAGTCCATGAACTCTTCGGTCCACTCCTGGCCGATCGCACGTGTTACCTCTGCCTCGCCGACATCGCTGAACTCGTCGAACTCTGAATCGCTCATACCACCTGGTGGTATCACTGGGTAAAACAAGTGTGTTTCGATGGCGGAGACAGTTCTCACTGCTGAGTTAGGGAGCGTTTGTCGGGAAGCACACGGCCGGCTAATCGACGCGTTTCTGGGCGAGGCCGAGCATTTGGGCCGTCGGCAGTTCCCAGCCGTAGTTGACCGCGAGCAGTCGCGAGCCGACGGTCATCGCCCCACAGCCCCCGGCGGTGAGGCCGGGCGAGACGCCCGCCACTGTCAACAGCCAGTAGGTGGTTCCGCCCAGGACCGCACAGCTCGCATAGAAGTCATCGAAGAGGATGAACGGCGAGCGATCGAGCAGGACATCGGCGTAGGCACCGCCGCCAGCGGCGTTGATGGTCGCGACGGCGACGACACCGAAGGCGTTGACACCGGCCTCGGTCGCGACGATCGACCCGGCGGTGGCGAACGCCGCGAGCCCCACCGCGTCGGCGACGAGCGTGATCGGATGTTCGTCCGGCGATTCGAGCAGGACGCTCAGCCCAAGCGCCAGCGAGACACCCAGGATTCCCAGCCCCATCTCGCCGAGATTCTGGAGCGCCAGCGGCGTCCGCCCGACCAGCACGTCACGCGTCGCACCGCCGCCAAAGGCCGTCACCAGGCCGACCACACCGATGCCGAAGACGTCGAACTCCTCGCGGATGCCCTTGGCCGATCCGACGAGGGCGAACGCGACGAGGCCGATCGTGTTCATCACCGCGAAGGGGTCAAGCAACGCGGAATCGAGCAGTTCGGCAAGCACTAGTTGCGAGGATGCAACCGGTCCTAAAGAGCGCTCCGCTCCGCGGGCACTGTGTCGGTCTCCGTCCGTCAGCCACGAGCTACGAATGGCAGTGTCAACGGACCCGTCCCGCTCGTGAACGCTGTGCTCGGTGCCCCGTGGCTGTCACAATTGGGCTCGTGATAGTGTGATAGACCCGCTCCGATCGGAGTCGATCAACCGGTGGGTACACTGGCCGACGAGACGACCCGCTCGCGTTCGGTACTCGACGAACCCTCGGTTTCGACGTAACTGCGGCCGATGATCTCTGTCGAGATCACGGCGACTGCCCGCCGAACTTCGACGATCCGTACTTGGCGAACTTCCCACGGACCCGGCACCGCCGCTGTCGTTTCGAGAACGATCCGCAGAGACGTTCACGCGAGTGGAGCGTCGGTCGTGGATTTTGGGCCAACCATTGCAGAACTGAGCGACTCAGGCGTTGTCGGCGATGTCTGTGGAGGCGATCGTGTCTTCGCCGACGACGGTTTCGACGTCGATATCCTGGATCAGATCGACCAGTTCGACAAGTTTGGGGAAGGTGTAGATCGTCAGCCCGACGTCACCCTCGCTCGCGGTCAACTCTGAGTCGATGACGAACGCGATGTCCTCCTCGGGCCAGCCACCCATCTTGTCGACGATGCCGCTGGCCGGCCCATACGCGAACGATGGTGTCGACATTCCGATCGTCGTGTCTAGTACGTTTGCCCACCCGTCGATGTAGCCGGAGGTCATGATGTTGCCGACCTCTTGAATCGCCGATCGTTCCATATCAGAAAAGCCCTCGCTGTCGTCACTGCCGATGTCGCCGACCAGCAGGCTCGCCAGTTCTTTGGCGTCGTCGGATTCGAGCATGAACAGGACGTAGCCGTGGGGCGGTTCGGTCAATTCGACGTAGATACCAACACGGTCGCCCTCGCCCATGTGGGTGCGGACGTCCTCGATATCGAGGAAGTTGATCTTCGAGACGGCAATCTCCGTCTGCAGACCAGCCATTTGATCGAGGTGGGCCGAGACCTTTTCGGACCCCTCCCGTGCGATCTTGTTGAAAAGATCGAGTTTCCGGATGTCCACTTCCAGACTCATGGCCCTCTCTACCCGGCGCGGCTACGTAAGTACTCCGCCATTCCCGGCGGTCGCCCCAGCGCTACTCGCTGTCGCCGCTTCTGATCGCTTGCTCGGCGGCGGCGAGAGTCGCCTCGGTGTCGAAGTCCGCGACGATCGCGCGCAATTGCTCGTCGTCGTGGGCTCGTAACTGACGGGCGTGGGCCGTCATGTTCGGGATGGCCCGGATCACGTTGTCGATAATCGGGACTGTGGCGGCCTGGGCCGATCGGGACAGCGGATTGAGGTCGATCACGATTTCGGTTTTGTCCATCTCGCCCAGTGCTTGGGCGCGGTCGCCGTCTTCTAGGGGGACGACGACCACATCGGCGTCGTAGATCCCGTCGGCGTCGACTTTCGCCCGCTCGTGGTCCAGGCCCGGGATCCGTTCGTCCGCCGCGAGGCCTTTGACTGACTCGGCACCGTGTTCACGGAGGTGCTCGGCGATCGCCTGGATGCGTTGCTCGGTCCGGTTGAACAGGTTGACCTCCAGGTCGGCACCCGTCGCCGCGGCGAGTTCCACGACTTCCCCGGGAACGAGGGCGGCGACGTTGCCGTTGATCGAGAGCACGGGATGGTCGGCCAACAGCAGATGTGCGGCCGCGGCGCGTTCGGCCGCTTCGGCGCTGTCGATCGTCCGCTCGCCCAGCAGGTAATCGAAGGCTTCGCCGCGACCCTGGGCGATCAGCCCTTGCTGGCTCGTGATCCCTTTCTCGACCCCTGCCTCGATACGGTGGCGGGTCAACAGCGACTCGTAGCGTGGGTGACTCTCCGGAACCTCGACATCGCTCATATCACTCGGTCGGGTCCCGTCGGTGAAAAACGTCGGCAACTCGCCGTCGCCGGGGCGGCCGCCCTGCTGGCCTGTTACTTCCCGTCGCTGGCGTGTGGTTGCAGCTCAGCCTGGTCGCGATGACTGCCTCCGAGTACTGTCGCACCTGTGGGATCGACACGACAGACGTGCGGGTCGTATCCGGCGTCCGAGAGGCCGGTCCCGAGTGCGAACACCGTCTCGCCGAGCATCGCCATCGACGCTTCGCCACCGGCCTCTGTTACGTCCATGATCACGTCTTTGACGTCGGGTGTCAGGAGCCCAGCTTCGCGGGCGAAACGCCGCGAGGCGTACATGAACTGCTCGACGGTCGGTTGCTCGACGACCCGTGAGAGGGCGTCGTCGCCGGCTGCCGAGAGGCGCTCGGTGTCGCCGCCGATCACGTCGCTCGTGTCGAGTTCGCCAAGTGTCAGGTATTCCACGCGAGGGCGGGCCGGTAGCCCGTCCAGTTCGTTCGCCCGAGGCCCACCCGCTTCGAGCCGTAACACCATGCCCCCGCGGGCCTGTGCGACCACGTCACCCAGACCGGTCCCGGCCTGGACCTCTGCGCCGTGGGCGACGGTCGTGAGTTCGGCCATCGAGAGTTCGAGATCGAATCCGTCAGTCGCTGCCAGTGCCGTTCCCAGTGCCATCGCCCCGGAGACGCCAAAGCCCGAACCGAGTGGCAGATCGGTCTCGCCGATCACCGTCGCCTCGATCCCGAGAGCTTCCAGAACACCCTCGACAGCCCCGATGTCAACGCTCACGTCGTCGAGGAGTATCTCGGTCTCCGTATCGGGCCTGACCGTCACTGTCACGCCGTCGGAAAGCGTCAGCCCGCCTCCACGCGAGCCTGTCGTCGTCGGATCGTCGGTCCGCTCGACGGCGAAAAATCCCGTCACGTGCCCCGGCACGAACGCTTTCGCCTCGTCGGTCATCGACGGCTCTTCGATGGCCGTCCGGTAGAACCCTTCGAGACCGTTCCGGCGGTCGCCAGATTGATGTGTGTTTACGCTGTCTCCGATTGTATACACATGCCATCAGTCAGCGTTCGCTTGCCCGACGAGGAGAAGGCCGAACTCGAATCAGTGGCCGAGTTACTGGAGGAAGACCGCAGTACGACGATCCGTAAGGCCCTTCGCGAGGGCCTGTCTGACCTGCGGGTTCGGCTCGCTGTCGAGCGCTATCAGTCCGGTGACGTCGGCGTCGCCGAGGCGGCCAGGCTGGCGAACGTCACCGTCGGCGAGTGGCTGGCGATCGCCCGCGATCGAAATTTGACGGTCCAACTGACGCGGGAGGACATCGAGCGTGAGGTCGAGGCGGCCAGAGACCTATGACTCGGATCTTCGTCGGGCCGGTGCCACTGGTCGATCTGGGGATTGTCGGGGAGACAAAACTGCTTGGTACCTTCGACGGCGACATCGTCGTCCCGCAACTGGTCGCCGAGGCGGTCTCGACCGAGCCAGCCAAGACGAACCTAGCGAAGTTCGTCGACGACGGCGGCGCGACGATCGAACCCATCGATACCGAGTACGCCGAGCAGGCCCAGACAATCGTTGGCTTCTCTGAGCCCGTTGTCGAGAGTCGGCTGTTGGAACCGATTTTGGCAGCGATGGACGGCGACGAGGCGTCGGCAATCGGGCTCGTCACCGACGATCGCCCGTTTCGGACCATCGCCGACGGCCTCGGAGCGACAGTCACTGGGACCTTTGGCGTCGTGGTCCGGGCCGCAAGCGAGGACAAGTACCTCAAGACCACCCAGGCAAAGCGGATCGCTCGCCGGATCGACAGCCACGGGTTGCACTTGACGGGTGCACTCCGCGCCCAGGCAATTGGGGATCTCTGACTCCTGGCTACACAAGCGCTCGACGGAGTGTGTCACTGGCCCCACCGTCTTCACCGCTCGTGTTTCGAGGCTACACTTCCTTCGACCTCGCTAGGGGCTCAGCCGCTGTCGGTCTCTGGCCGCTACGAGATCGGGCGACTCTACGGGGAGAGTCGCTGACGATCTCGCGGGAACGCCGGAAGACGGTCCTGCTCGCCTCGCTCCGCTCGACTGCGCGAAAGGTCGGCTTTGCCGACCTTTAGGAACGTGGCCGGCTGCGCCGGCCACGCGGGCTGTGACTTCCGAGCCTCCGCCGACAGGAACGTTCTCGCCTACGGCGAGAGCCGTTGCCTGTCTCGCGGGAACAGCACCGCTTCGCGGATGTTCTCCAGCCCGAGCATCGTCATGACCAGGCGCTCGCCGCCAAGGCCCCAGCCAGCGTGTGGCGGCATGCCGTACTTGAACATCTTGGTGTAGTACTCGAAGGCTGACGGGTCCAGGCCCTGCTGTTCGAAGCCGTCGACGAGGTGGTCGTGGCGGTGTTCACGCTGCCCGCCCGAGACGAGTTCCATCGAGGGGTGCATCATGTCGAAGCCCGTCGAGAGTTCGGGATCGTCGTCGTGATCCTTGATGTAGAAGGGCTTGATCTCGCTGGGCCAGTCGGTGATGAAGTAGTGCTCGCCGACAGCCTGGCCGAGGGCGTGTTCGGCCTCCGTCGAGAGGTCGTCGCCCCACACCAGCACGTCATCGAGTTCGCCAGTGGCGTTGACGCGCTCGATGGCCTCCTCGTAGGTGAGCCGCGGGAAGTCGCCCCCGGGAACTTCGAAGTCCTCGGCCAGGCCGAGCGTTTCGAGTTCCTCGGCGCAGTTCTGTGCGACGCCTTCGTAGGCAGCTTTCACGACTGTCTCGCAAGCGTCCATCGCCTCGGTGTGGTCGTAGAAGGCCGACTCGAAGTCGATCGAGGTGGCTTCGTTGAGGTGCCGGGGCGTGTTGTGCTCTTCGGCACGGAAGATCGGGCCGATCTCGAAGACGCGTTCGAGGCCGGAGCCGACCATCAGCTGCTTGAACAGCTGGGGGCTCTGATTCATGAACGCCTCTTGGCCGAAGTACGTGATCGGGAACAATTCGGTTCCGCCCTCGGTCCCGGTCGCGACGATTTTCGGCGTGTTGATCTCCGTGGCGTCCAGGCTGCGGAACGCCTCCCGGACGGAGCGAAGGATCTCCGCGCGGATCTCGAAGATGGCCTTGACCTCGGACTTGCGGAGGTCGAGCGTCCGGTTGTCCAGGCGAGTCGGGAGTTCGGCGTCGACCTTGCCCGACGGGTCCAGTGGGAGTTCGGGATCGGCGGGCGCGATCACGTCGAACTCCTCGGGCGTGATCTCGACACCGGTCGGCGCGCGTTCCTCGTCTTCGACTGGTCCGACCACGCGGACGACACTCTCCCGATGGACGTCGAGTGCACTCTCGACGATTTCCTCGGGCAGTTCGTCTTTCTCGATTTTGATCTGGATCTTGCCGGTCTGGTCACGGAGGATCAGGAACGCGATCCCGCCGAGGTCTCGGATCTCGTGTACCCAGCCCGCGACGGTCGCGGTCTCTCCTGATTTGGCTACAGCAGCGTACGTCCGATCGTGCATGCCCCCGTATTTTGCCGCCGGGGATTAAACTCCACTTATCCTGACTCGCCCCGCAATGGTGTCGTGATATCGCCCGCCTCCTCGATTTCGTTGCGATACCAGCGGCGCGAACCGGACCGACGAACAAATGTATTTAAGTCACTCTCTCATGAAAGATCAGGTATATGGCACCCAAAATGGGTGAACCCCAGGCCGGGACGATCGAGCTCGTTCACTATCACGTTGGTGGCGACGGTGAGCGCGCACTCGAGGCGTTTCTGGAGGAATATCGGCGAACCCACACGACGGCCATCGACCCAATAAGTTACGACAATACGCGCCTTCAGGTCAAAAGTCGTATTCTGGACGGTGACCCACCGGATGTCTGGACCGGGTGGGCTGGGGCGAATCTCCGGGCTTACGACCAGGCGAACGTGCTCGCGGACGTGACAGACCTGTTCACGGAGACTGCGATGGAACGCAACTACCGGGACGTGGCTCGTGACGCCGCCCAGGTCGATGGTGTGTATCGAGCGGTTCCGTACTCGATGCATCGGATCAACGACCTCTACGTGAACGTCGCTGCGGCCAAAGCAGCGGGCATCGATCCGTCGACGCCCGATTCCCCCCGCGAGTTTGCCACACTCGTGGCTGAGGCTGATATCGACGGCGCGGCGTTTCTGCTGCCGATGAAAGAACCGTGGCTCGTCTTGCAGCTTTGGGAACTCGTCTTGCTGGGGCAGTACGATCACGAAACCTTCGAGGCGGTGACCGGTGGCCGTGCTCGTCCAAACCGGGACGCTATCGTGGATTCGCTCGACATCGTGGCCACGTTCGCCGCCGCGGCACCCGACGATGCCGTCTACACGTCACTGGTCGAAGCCAACGAGCGGTTTATCGCCGGTGATGCCCCCTTCTACCAGCAGGGTGACTGGGCTGGTGGCGTCTTCGTCGGGACCACGGAGTTCACCTACGAGGACGACTGGCAACGCGTCGCGTTCCCCGGGACCGAAGACATGTACGTCGTCAGCATCGACGCGATGACGCCCTCGAAAGCCGCAGACATGGCCCTCATCCGTCCGTTTCTGGAGTACACCGGTTCGCCCGACGGCCAAGTCGCGTTCACCCGGGCCAAGGGATCGCTCCCAGCCCGGAGTGACGCCCCGACGGACGCCCTTTCGGCGTTCGGACAGGATCAGGCCAGCGCCCTCGAGCGTGCCCGCGACCAGCCCCAGTCGATAGCCCATGGCCTCAGCGCCACCACCCAGACGCGTATCGAACTGCTCGACGCCTTTGCGTCGTTCATGACCGACTGGGACAGCGACGCCGCTACAGACCAAATCATCGACGTCTTCGAACAGTAAGACGCCCTCGCGGGACGACGACCACAACGTTTCTTTTCGTCCACCCGGAACGAAGTCCAATGGCGACTCACGACCTCGATGACCTCGATCGGGCCATCATCTACGCGTTGCAACACGACGCCAGGAACATGTCGACGAGCACGATCGCCGAACGCATGGATGTCGCGCCGAGTACGGTCCGAACCCGAATCAAATGTCTCGAAGACGACGGGGTGTTGACGGGGTACCACGCAGAGATCAATTACGAACAAACCGGATTACAGTTACACACACTCATTCTCTGTACGGCCCCGGTTCCCCAACGGGAGCGGCTCGCGAACCAAGCCCAAGAAGTCGACGGTGTGGTCGCCGTCCGGGAAGTGATGACGGGCAACGAAAACGTTCACGTCGAGGCTGTCGGCCGGGACGGCGACGACCTGAGCCGTATCGGTCGGGAACTCGACGAGATTGGCTTCACGATCGAAGACGAGGATATCATTCGCAACGAGTACGAGACGCCCTACGAGGGGTTTGCCGTCGAAGACTAGTCCCGTCGGTGGACGCCTCTGTGGCCCGGCCTGCCGTTCATTTCCTCACGATCTGGCTGTTTTCGTCCCGTCGCAGTCGGGGTCTGTAGACGGATATCGAAACGTCGTCGTGGTGGCCGCTCTGCCTGAGCGTCGTCGCTGTCTCCCATCGAGTTACGCCCCTCCTCAGTCATATTTGCCGATTTATTTGACGAACCGTCGAAAAAGGCGACTAGTTTATCACGCTCCGTGAATAACGGCTAACCGAATGCAGCAACGTGGTTCGACGTGCACAGGAGACTGTGTACACAAGACGGTGATCGCCCTCCGAGACGACCCAGGAGCATGGCTGCCAGGATGAGTCAGCGTAGCATCGATCGTGAAGACGTTCTCGCCGTCGAATCGACCAGTGACGTCAGAGGCGACCAGAAACGACGGGCCGAGCGCGCCAGTGTCTCGGCGCAACTGACTGAGGTCGATGGCGAGAAGTTGCGGACCGAGGTCGCCTTCCTCGGGACTCGGCGTGCATCAATCAAACCACTCCCCGCCCGACAGCTCCCCACCGGCCACGGTGTCGACCGACTGATCGCTCGTGTCGGCGATTCGGCCCAGGAGACCGCGTTCGACGATACCCCGGCAGCGACGATTCCTCCGATCGACCCCTTCGCGTACACTGCTCAGCGTTCGCTTGAGACTGCTTAATTCACAATGCCGAAAGAACTGGAACGAGACCTCGGATTAGCATCAGTACTGGCAATCAGCATCGGCGCGATGGTCGGCAGTGGCATTTTCATCCTGCCGGCCCTCGCGTTGAAGATGGCCGGCCCAGCGGTGGTACTGGCGTACGTTTTGGCCGCACTGGTCGTCCTTCCGGCTGCACTCAGCAAAGCAGAGATGGCGACCGCGATGCCCGAAGCCGGGGGCACCTACCTCTACATCGAACGTGGGATGGGACCGCTCCTCGGGACGATCGCGGGGATCGGGACGTGGTTCGCCCTCTCGTTCAAAGGCGCGCTCGCGCTCGTCGGCGGTGTCCCGTACCTGTTGTTGTACTTCGAGTTGCCGATCAAGCCGGTCGCCCTCGCGTTGGCAGCCGTCCTCATCCTCGTGAACCTCTTTGGGGCAAAACAGACGGGACGTCTCCAGGTCATTATCGTCGGGGTGATGCTCGCGGCGATGGCCTGGTTCGTCGGCGGGAGTCTCGGGTCGGTCCAGACTGCTTCCTTCGACGGGTTCCTGGGGTCGGGAGCCGGTGGTATCCTGGAGGCGACCGGGTTCGTCTTCGTCTCCTATGCGGGGGTGACGAAGATCGCGAGCGTCGCCGAGGAGATCGAGGACCCCGATCGGATCATTCCCCGCGGGATGATCTGGTCGCTTGGCTTCACCACACTCCTATACGTCCTGGTCGTGGCAGTGATCGTCGGCGTCGATCCGTCAGGGATCGTCGGTTCGAAGACGCCGGTGGCCGACGTGGCTCAGGCGACGATGTCCACGCCCGGCGTCATCGCGGTGGTCATCGCGGCGATCTTCGCGCTGATTAGCACGGCCAACGCCGGATTGCTCTCCTCGTCGCGCTACCCCTTCGCGATGAGCCGCGACGACCTCGCGCCGCCGACCTTCGCCAACGTCAGCGACCGGTTCGGGACGCCCGTCACGGCGATCGCCCTGACGGGTCTCGTCATGCTGGGGCTGATCGCGTTCGTCCCGATTATGGATATCGCCAAACTCGCGAGCGCGTTCCAGATTCTCGTGTTCGTGTTGATCAACGTGGCTCTGGTCGCATTCAGAGAGAGTGACATCGACTACGATCCCAGCTACGAGTCACCGCTGTACCCCTGGTTGCAGGGATTCGGCGTCCTGGGTGGGCTCGTCTTGCTCACCCAGATGGGACTGATCCCGTTTGTCGGTGCGATCGCTATCATCGTCGGTAGCGTCGGCTGGTACTTCGCGTACGCTCACCGCAACGTGGCCCGGGAAGGCGCACTCACTGATGCGATCCGACGCGGCATCGACAGGCGAGCCGTCGAGGAGACTCGCTCTGTCTGTCACGACGCCGATAAATCTGACGTCCTCGTGGCGCTCACCGAGGGCACCACGGCGGCCGCCGAGGAGCGACTGTTGGACGTGGCGGTCCCGGTCGCTCGCGCCCGAGACGGGACGGTCACGGTCGTCCAGTTCGATCAGGTGCCCGACCAGACGCCGCTGTCGTACGCCGAGTCGACGCTCTCGGAAGCCGATCAGGTGTTCGAAGAACGGACAGCCACCCTCGCAGAGAACGCCGGTGTCCCCGTCGAGTACGGTGAGATCGTCAGCCACGACGTCGACCGGGCGGTGGCGAACGTCGCTGATCTCCACGGCTACGATCTTCTCGTCGTCGACGAATCCGGCCCGACGTTCACCGAGGGCCTTTCGGACGTCCTCTTCGGCCCAAACCGCTCGTTCGACGTATTGGGCGTCGACGCCGAGAGCCTCGATGGCATCGACCGTATCGCCCTAGTCGACGACGGCGGTCCCTTCGACCCCGAGAAAGTTCGGATCGCGAACCTGCTCGCGACGGCCCGTGAGGCGACGATCGAACTCGTCCACGGGATCGCGCCGGATGCGACCCAGGAACGGCGTGCTTCGGTCGACCAGTACCACGCCGAGATGGCGGATCTCTGTTCGGTCCCGACCGAATCGGCGATCGTCGAGAGCGACGACGACGCGGCCGCCCTCGTTCGGGCGACCGACGACGCCGATATCGTCGTCGTTGCCGATACGGGCGGTGCGATCCTCCGTACTGGTCCCGGGATCGACGTCGCGAAACGTGGAAACGCGCTCGTGTTACACCCCGGAGGCGACGGACAGCCCGGACTGATCGGGCGACTCATCCAGCGTATCGTGTACTGACGATCGTGGGTGCCAGAACGGAACTCAGGCGGACAACTCGGTCTGCCACTCCCGGATTCGATCCGCACTGACCCCCTGGACGTCACCGGCGATCGTGTCGGGATCGACAGCTTCGAGATCTTCGGGCGCTTCGACGCCAACGTCTTCGAGTTTTTCGGCAGTCGCCGGGCCGATGCCGTCGATGTCCTCCAGTTCTTCGACGGCATTGCGGGCCTGGAACTCTTCGTAGTTGCAGATCGGACACCCCAGTTCCCAGGGCTCGTCGTCCCCGTCGTCGTGGACTTCGATGTGTGGTAACTCGTGGTCCTCGCAGGTCGCCTCGGTCACGACGATCTCCCCCCGGCGGGGCAGCGGCAGCGAGTACTCACAGTCGGGATAGCGCGTACACCCGACCAGGCGCGAGCCCGATCGAAGGTGTTTGATGGCCAACTCGCCGCCCTCATCTGTCTCGGCGGCTTCGCCGCCTCCGTTCCGGTGCTCCGCTGGAGCACCGCTAGCCCCGCACTCGGGACACGTCCCAATCACCTCGTCCTCGCTCTCGTCGGCTGCCTCGGCCTTGCAACGCGGACAGCCGTGGACGAACGTGTCCCGACCAGCGAGCATCTTGACGTGCTGGAGGTCGTGATCCTCGCAGGTTTCGTCTATCACCTGTGGCTCGCCCGAACTCGGCAACGGGAGGGTGAATCGACATTCGGGGAACCCATCGCAACCGACGAAGTGCGAGCCGTGGCGGCTCTCCCGGACGAGCAGGTCCTCGCCACACTCCGGACAAGGCCCCAGGGTCCGATCGGCCTTCAGTGACTCTTGTAGGAAGTCGCCGATCTCTTCGCGCGAGGCGCGAAGTTCCTCGAAGATCTCCCGGAGCATCTCTCGGGACTCGGCGGTCACGTCTTCCAGGGCCACGTCACCGTCGGCAATCGCTGTCATGTCAGCCTCCAGTTGGGCCGTCATCTCGTCGCTGACGACGTGATCGGCGTACTCTTCGGCGGCCGTGACGACCGCCTCTGCGAGTTTCGTCGGCCGGGGTGGGTCGTCCTCGACGTAGCCGCGGTCGTAGAGTTTCTCGATGATGTTGTGCCGTGTGGAGTTGTGAACTACGACTCCACCTTCGACGGCGAAGTTCGGCGCGTCTGGGTCGACGGTGAGGTCGTACACGGGCCCGTCGTATTCCCGTCCGATGACATCAATAACGGTCGAACCTGACGGGTAGCCGAGAACGGCGGCGAAAATCGAGTCAGCGAATCCGTCAGCTACGTATCGGTTTTGACTACCAGTTTCAACCTCACGCGTCGTGAGATAATCCTCCTCGCGGAGCGACCGTATCAACGCTTCGGTCCGACTTACGGACAGGCCGGTTCTGTCGGCGAGTTCGCTGCTTGAGCGCGGTGTCTCCGCAGCGGCTTCGAGAATCCGCGCCTTGTGGCGAGTCACGTCGTACTGCTTGAGTCCGTCCAACCCACGATAGAACTTCTCGTCCGCGGCAACCGGAATCGTATCGAAAAACTGCTCAAGGTTGTTTCGGCCCCTGATGTGTAGTTTGTGCTGCTCGGTCGACAGTGTCGTTTCGATGCCCCAGGACTCGAGCATCGTCGCGACTCCGGTCAACAGGTCGTGGTCCGTATTCGAAATGAACGCCTTCCGTTCTCGAGAGGTGTGGCCCTCATCGTCGAACAGTGCACCGACAAACACCGGCTGTAGCGGCTCCGGGACTGTCGGACATCCGTCAGTCGTTATCGTCTCGAGCAGATACTGGAGCACTCGGCCGACAGCTCCCGGCAGAGTTACCTGATACTTTGTCCGATGGGCCTCGTCCCGTTGTTGCCGTTCGGAAACCGTCGGTGCGATACCGAACAGCGCCTCAATGTCTCGGACGAATCGGTCGATGAGTCGTCGATCGGTGTTGTGGTACCGGACGTCGACTGTGTTTTCGTCGGTGTTCACATGGATTGATCCATCGCCGAGAAGATTTGCCAGAATTCGTGCCAGCTCTGGACTCCACCGGACCGGGAACGGATTGTCGAACCGTAGATCGTAATTCAATCCGTGCAACTGCTCGGGCCGGATCCCGAGTTCGCCTAGCAACCACACTGGAACGTCTCGTTTTCCGGTTTCATACTCGCTGATGGCCGCTTGATCCGTCCCGTATCGCTCAGCGAACGACCGCTGTGTCTCGCCGAGATCTTCCCGATGGTCGCGAAGTTCATTCGCACATCCAGCCCCATACAGCTTCGAGTGTATATCACAGCTGTTTGCGAACTCCATCCACTGGCAGACGACCGACGGGTCGTTGCGGTCCCAGCTTCCATCGACAGCTGGGCGTGTCGTCAGTACTTCGTCGCCGGGAGCGATCGTCCCAGCGTTCCGGACCTCGATCCCGGTATCGGATCGGACGTATACGGGGTGATCATCAGTGACTGAGAGTCGTCCATTCGTCGTCGTGATCTCGATGATCTGTTCGTCTTCCGCGAGCGGACGTTCGCTGACGAGCGTCTGTTCGCGCTCCTCCAACCTGCCGTGATCTTCGACGAACGACAGCGTCGTCGGCCCCTGTTCTGTCGTCGCAATATCCGTATCCCCGTCCGCCAGTACAACGCTCCCACGCTCGAACAATTCTGACACTGCTGTCCGTACGATGTCCCCGTTGCGATCCCTGTGTAGTACCTTCGTGTCCGATGTCAGGCACTTCGTTCCGATCCCCAGTTGTTCCATCCGCTCGATCAGCCGTGATTGGCCGTATCGCCGGGGTGGCTGGGTTTGCTTGGCTTCCAGTTCGACGTCGCTGATCGCGAGTTCGTCGCCCTCCTCGACGGCGGGGACGAACGTCTCGCCGGCCGAGGAGTACGGGTAGACGGCGTGGTATCCCTCCTCGATCAGCCGCTTGCCGTTTGCCTTCAGCGATCGCCCCTCGCACTGGGCGACGACGCGGAGGTGTGCCCAGGTGGCCGGTTGTGCGACAGTTGCGAAGAACCGCCGGACGACGAGTTCGTAGACTTCCCAGGCATCCGCACCGATTTCGTCGCGGTCGGGGATCTCGCCGGTCGGATGGATCGGCGGGTGGTCGGTCGACTCGTTGTCGCCGCGGGTCGGTTCGATGTCCTCGTTTTCGAGCAAGCTCTGGGCGTCGTCGCCGAACTCGTAGTTGCCTTCGAAGGCTTCGAGTAGCTCCTCGGGATCGAGATCGTCCGGATAGACCGTGTTGTCCGTCCGGGGGTAGGTCATGTACCCGTCGGTGTACAGTTCTTCGGCGATCGACATGGCGCGTTGAGCAGAGTAGCCCAGCGAGCCGGCCGCCGAAATGAACGCGGTCGTATCGAAGGGGGCCGGCGGGTCGTCGGTCCGCGTCCGTCGGCGGACTTCCGTGACAGTCACCCGATCTGTGTCCGCGAGATCCGCGTGTGCCGCTTTGGCGGCCGATTCGTCCCAGATGCGTTCGGCCTCGCTGCCGTCGTCGTCGTAGAAGTACTGGGCCTCGAAGGCGTCGCCGTCTTTCGCGAGGTCTGCGACGATCTCCCAGTAGTCGTCCGGCTCGAACGCTTGTATTTCGCGCTCGCGGTCGACGAGGATCTTCAGCGTCGGGCTCTGGACTCGGCCGACGGAGATGAAGTCGTTCCCCAGTTGCTTCGCTGAAAGGGAGAGAAACCGCGTCAGTGCTGCTCCCCAGATCAGATCGACGATTTGGCGGGCTTCCCCTGCCGCGGCGAGGTCGAAGTCGATCTCGTCCGGGTTCTCGAAGGCCTCACGGACTTCCCGCTCGGTGATCGAGGAGAAGCGGACGCGTTCGACGGGTGCTTCAGTCTCTTCGCGGATCAGCTCGTAGGCTTCTTTGCCGATGAGTTCGCCCTCGCGGTCGTAGTCTGTCGCGATGACGACCCCTCGGCCGTCCGCGCGAGACTCCGTAGCGTCGCGACGATGTTCTCGCGGGTTGGCGTCGTGACGACGTCGGCGTCGATCAACTCGACCGGTTCGACGTCCCGCCAGTCCTCGTATTCGGGCGGGAAATCGACGCCGACGACGTGTCCCGAGAGGCCGACGACACGCTGGCCGCCCCATCGGTAGACGTTGACGCCGTTTTGCCGCTCGGCGTTCGCTGATTCGCCACTGAGGATCTCGGCGATCCGCCGAGCGGCATTGTCCTTCTCGGTGACGATCAGGCGCACCGCCGATCACCACCGGCAGGCTGGTCACTCATTATGCCTCGCTACGCGGAGAACGTCCCATATGTCTTTCGGCGACAAAATCGCCCGACTGCGGCGGGACAAGACGCGCACGCGTTACTCGCGCGCATGCGCTGTCGACGTGTTGACCGATGTGAACTCGTCACAATAATCGGTGTCGATCGACTCCATCGAGATAGCCGTCTCGCGCACAGGAACCTCACCTGCTGGTGTGTTCGCTCTCGACCGGGGGCTGTGTGCACTCGATTTCGAACCTCGCGCCGCCGCTTTCGCTCTCCGCGAGTGAAATCTGCCAGCCGTGGGCCTGGACGATGTCCGAGACGATAGCGAGACCAAAGCCCGTCCCGTCTTGACTCGTCGTGTATCCTTGCTCGAATACACATTCACGCTCCTCGCTCGGAACGCCGCTGCCAGTGTCTTCGACGTAGAACCCACGCTCCTCGGAGAGGGGACCAACTCTGACGGTCAGACTAGCCGACTCATTATGCTCGATACTGTTTCGAAAGAGGTTCTCGAAGACGTTGCGCAGACGATTCTTGTCTCCGTTCAGTTGCAGGGACTGTTCGATCACGAGCGCTCCGTTAGCGGTTTCGACACTGCTCCAGGCGTCACGGGCGAGCGTTTCGAGATCCACGGGTGTCCTCTCAGTTACCGTCTCTCCGGATCGGGCCAGCGTGAGTGAATCCTCGATGATCTGTTCCATGCGGTCGAGTTGGCGCTGGATCGTCTCAATAGAGTCCGAATGACCCTCGCCAACGTCTGCCGTGAGCATTTCGAGGCGCCCAGTGGCGACGTTCAGCGGATTCCGGAGATCGTGAGAGACGATGCTGGCGAATTGATCGAGACGTTCGTTCTGCCGTTCGAGTTTTCGCTTTTGCTGTTGAGTCTTCGTTATATCCCGCACATTTAGCACGACCCCTTCGACAAACGGGTCCTCGAGTAAGTTTCTCGCTCGTGCTTCGATAACTCTCCACTCCTCGGCCGAGTTGCGGACCCTCACTCTGTACGTACTGGTGTATCCGTCCTCGTCGATGTATTCGGCCAGATCCGAGCGGATCGTCTCTCTATCAGCAGGATGGACGCGTTTGGCGACGTTTTCACCGATCAAATCGTCCGTTTCGTACCCGAGTATCTCCTCGACCGATTGACTGACGTGTGTTATTGTTCCGTCTCCGTCGATAATCGCAACCATATCCGAGGACTGCTCGATGAGTCGCTTGAATCGCTCCTCGACAGCGTGGCGCTCTGTCACGTCACGGTAGATGAATATCGACCCTCTCGGTGTGCCGGTCCTGTCGGTCAGTGTCGTCCGGCTACTATCGAAAAACCGGACGGTATCGTCGGTCTCGACGGTCACGTCAGTACTGGAATTCTCATCGCTGTCACGCAAGCAGTCGAACGAGGGAATGACCTCAGCAGCGGGCTGTCCGAGAAAGTCCTGCTTTTGGGTGCCCAAGAGTTCTATCCCTGCTTTGTTTATATCGATGACACGATCGTCGATGTCGACGACGAAAACCGGATCGCTCATCTCGTCGACGAGCGTGTGTCTCGCGACGGGAACCAAATCAAGGAAGTCAAACCGAAACAGTGCGATTGCGACGACGATACCGGTAATCGTACTCGCGAACGCTGTTGGATCCCAGGCTGCCGATGGGTTCCCGTACAGCAACAGTATCATCGAACCCACGAACGGCAGCACGCCGCCAGACAGTATCAGCAGGACTTACGTGCGATACCGACCGCCTCGGTTGAGTCCGACTTCCGCTATCAGCCCATACGTCACAACGATCAACACGTATGTATATGCGATATTCACCCAGACGAGTGGGCTGTCGACGCGGTTGACCGATGCAACTGGTGCTGTTGTGGCGAATCCCTTTACGGTCCACAGGAGATCGTGCATCGGTGCGGTCACGACGAGGACGAAGGCGATGGCTGGCCACGCCAGCAACAGTATCCACCGCCGCGTGGTGAGCAGCGAATCTCTCCCGGTGTAGGTTACGCCGAACCAAAGTTGCGTGGGTCCGAGTCCAAGGATGCCGGCATATTTGACGACGGTCCCAGCTCGATACAGTGTAAGGGTCTCACTCGCTGCTCGGACGCCGGCTCCTAGCGTGTACAGTGATATAGCGACCATCACGGCAGCAAACGGGATCGCGCCCCGGACTCCCTGCCGGCGCGCAGCGATAATCGCAATGCCTATATTGATACCGGAGACGACGAGTAAAATCCACGTTGGTAGCCCAGCTGTGAATCCCACACTTCTAAATATCAGAAGCGATTCCCTTATCAGTTCTATCACTTTTATGACAACTTTGCATCGGCCGGATCTGCCGATCAGCAGTAGCTTGCACCGGGTTGTAGACCCATCTAGTTTGGAAACCATCGATATATGACAGCAGACGACACCCCGAGCAGAGACGACCCACTCCTGGAGTGACACGACGACAGCCTCGACTCGATCACCGACTGGATCGTCAAACGCGACGAAACCCCTCGCTCACGGGCGGTGTGCCGGGAAGCCGCGATAGTTTGCTCGGACGGCCACGAAGTCCGTGTCGACGAGTCGTCGGGGCTTTGCGGTCAGGCAGGGGGCTACTCTTGGGCCTGCCTCAAGAGTCGAACAGCCGGTCGAGTCCCAAGACCAGTGCAGTTCCGAGCATCGTAAACGCACCGACTGCTGCGGTCATCCACAGCCAGTGGGTCCAGCCCAGCGGCTCGACGCTGAAGAACGTGTTCACGGGCGTGTACAGCACACCCAGGTGGAGGACGATCGAACTCGCAAGTGCCCCGACGAGCCATTTGTTCGAGAACAACGACAGGCCGTAGGGCCACCGCAGGATTTGGGCCTGGATAATCTCCCCGATGACGATGAAGGTGAACAGCAGCGTCTGTGCGACGACGAGATCGTCACTCACGGAGAGACCGTGGAAGAACAGCGGCAGGCCAATTGCCGCGTAGATCAGACCGAAAGCCACGATCAAAACCAGGCTGTGGCGATTGATCACCGGTTCGTCCGCGCCACGTGGCGGTCGCTCCATGATCCCGTCGGTCTTGGGGTCGACGCCGAGTGCCAGCGCCGGAAGGCCGTCGGTCACGAGGTTGATCCACAGCAGCATGACGGGCGTCAGGATCAGTGCCTGGGACTCGCTGGCAAACTGGGACGGAAACAGTGCACTACCGATCAGGACGCCGAAGAACACCGCGAGTACCTCGCCGGCGTTGGCCGACAGCAGGAAGTTGACGAACTTTCGGATGTTGTCGAAGACGCCCCGACCCTCGGCAACCGCGTCTCTGATCGACGCGAAGTTATCGTCGAGTAACACCATGTCGCTGGATTGCTGGGCGACGTCGGTCCCGCGTTCGCCCATCGAGACGCCGACGTCGGCGCGTTTGAGGGCGGGGGCGTCGTTGACGCCGTCGCCGGTCATCGCGACGTTGTGGTCGTTTTCGAGTACGGCTTCGAGGACCCGTACTTTCTGGTCGGGGGCCATCCGCGCGAAGAGTTCGACGTCCTCGACGGCCTCGGAAAGTTCCTCGTCCGAGAGGGTCTCGACCTCCGTGCCGGTCATCGCGCCCGCCGGATCGAACCCGACTTCCTCGCCGATCGCGATGGCCGTCTCGCGATTGTCCCCAGTGACCATGATCACGTCGATCCCGGCGCTCCGGCAGTCGGCGACGGCGTCGGGGACCTCCGCGCGGGCGGGGTCGATCATCCCCTGCAGGCCCAAAAAGACCATGCCGGACTCGATCTCGTCGGCTTCGGCTTCAGGGTCGGCCCCGGACTTCTCGGCGAACCCGAGGACGCGCAGAGCGTCGGTCGCGAAAGACTGGTTGCGATCGAGGATTTCCTGGCGACGCTCGTCGGTGAGTTCCACGACCTCGCCGCCCTCGCGGATCCGGTCACAGCGTTCGAGGACGATCTCTGGTGCCCCTTTCATGTAGGCGGTCTCGTCGTCAGTCACGACGGTCATCCGCTTGCGTGCCGAGGAGAAGGGGACCTCACGGACACGCTCGCCAGTGGATTCGATGCCGGCTTTCTCCGCTGCGACCTTGAGTGCGACCTCAGTTGGGTCGCCGAAGAAGGCCTCCTCTTCCTCGGCCGGCGCGCGTTCGGCGTTGTTACACACCGTCCCGCAGCGCAGGATCGCTTCGAGGGGTTCGGTATCGACTGCTTGGCCGTCGCGCTCGAATTCGCCGGTCGGGGTCGTCCCCGTCCCGGTCACGTCGTACTCTCGCCCGTCCGTGTAGAGTCGCCGGACGGTCATCTCGTCTTCGGTCAGTGTTCCGGTCTTGTCCGTCAGGATGACGTCGACTGATCCGAGACTCTCGACGACCGGCAGTCGCCGCACGAGGGCGTTGTCGTCGAGTAGCCGCCGCGAACCCAGCGCCAGGGTTAGCGTCACGACCGCAGGGAGTCCTTCCGGCACGGCGGCGACAGCGAGCGTGATCGCCACCAGCAGCGTCGAGATCGGGCCGGCGCCCGTAAACAGCAACTGGATGATCCCGACCAAGACGATGATCGCCATGATCCCGAGGCCGATCGTCCGACCGAGCCGGTCGACCTCCTTTTGGAAGGGCGTCTGCGTGTCTTCGGTCTCGCTGAGTTGCTCGGCGATGGCCCCGACCTCGGTATCCATTCCGGTCTCGGTCACGACGGCCCGACCTCGGCCCCGGACGGCCGAGGTGTTCATGTACACCATGCCGGTCCGTTCGGCGATCGGCGCGTCTTCGTCGGTCGGAGCGATGTCCTTCGTGACCTGGGCGCTCTCACCGGTCAGGGCCGACTCGTCGGTTTCGAGGCTCGCGGTCTCGATGAGGCGGGCGTCGGCGGGGATCGCGTCGCCGCCTTCGACGACGATGACGTCGCCTGGGACGACTTCCGAAGAGTCGACGACGTGACGTTCGCCCTCCCTGATGACCGTCGCGTCTGGCGTCGAGAGGTCTTTCAGCGCCTCGATGGACTTCTCTGCCTGGTAGTCCTGGACGAACCCGAATATCCCGTTGGCCAATAGGATGAGGCCGATCAGTGCCGCGTCGATGTATTCGGGTTCGTGACCGGGGAGCAACCCGACGCCAAGCGAGATCAGCATGGCGAAAATCAGCAGGTAGATCAGGACGTCCCGGAACTGATCGACGAAGATCGCCAACGGCGAGATCTCTTCGTCGTCACGGATCTCGTTGGGGCCGTATTCGTCGCGTCGACGACTGGCTTCGGCCTCGCTGAGCCCGTCCGGACCCGAATTCACGGCATCGAGGACATCCGCGCCGGGCTGGCTGTGCCAGGCTGTCTCCGTGTGTGCGTCGCTCATCGTCCTTTCAGATCTGCCTGTGGCGGTTCACGGCCGGTGCTGGCTGGTGGGTGCTCGTTGTAGCGCGACGTATCGGGGAGACAACTCGAAACGTGGATCGGTGGCTTCCTGGCTCGGTCATCGACAATCGTTCCCCAAGACGACGGTCGGAGTAATAAATCACCTATTTCGACAGTACTGTCCGTTTTCCGGCCATTTGGGCGTTCTCGGCACGGATGTCCCGAACAGTCGGCTTATCGAGGAATCTCCCGTCTCGGGCCGCGACATGGGCGATACTGACCGACACAGCGATATCCTCGTGACACTCCGCTCTGATGGTGAGTCATTCCCGATCCGAGGTATCGACGACGGTCGCGCCCCCGGCGACCCGCTTGACGCTGTCGATCCCGCGCTTTGCCCCTTGTTTCGAGACGTATCCCTCGGCGCTATCGGCGATGATCTCCCCGTTTGCCGCAACGAGCCGCCAGCGCCATTCGTCGGCTCGATCGAGAAACAGTTCAAACCGTGGTTCGGCTGGCACGGTTACTCCGCTAGCTCTTCTCGCAACAACGCGTTCACGTCACCGGGGTCCGCACTGCCGCCGGTCTTTTGCATTACCTGGCCGACCAGGAAGTTGATCGCGCCGCCATCGCCGTCGTGGTAGTCCGCGACGGCATCGGGGTTCTCCTCGATGGTCTCCTCGACTGCACCTCGGAGTTCGTCGCCGCCGGTCTTGCCCAGGCCCTCCCGGTCGACGATCGTGTCGGGGTCCTCGCCGTCGTCGAGCACTCCCCGGAGAACGGTCTCGCGAGCGTTCTTGGCGGTGATCTCCTCGCGAGCGACGAGTTCGACCAGGCGCTCGATCTCGTCGAGTCGCTCGGTCACGTCGGTGATCGCCATGTCGCGGTAGTTGAGTTCGCCCAGCAGTTCGTCGGCGACCCAGGTCGCCACGAGGTCGGGATCGAACTCCGCAGCCAGGTCCTCATAGAAGTCTGCGACCTGCTTGGTCGTGGTGAGCTTCGAGGCGGCCTCCTCGTTGAGCCCGTACTCCTCGCCGAAGCGTTCGCGCCGAGCGTCCGGAAGCTCCGGGATCGATAGCTCTTCTTTCCAGTGGCTGACCTCCAGGGGCGGCAGGTCGGCCTCCCGGAAGTAGCGGTAGTCCTTTTCTTCTTCCTTCGAGCGCATCGAGACGGTGATCCCGCGGGACTCGTCCCAATGGCGGGTCTCCTGCTCGACCTCGCGGCCGCGCTGGACGGCGTTTTTCTGCCGTTGGGCCTCGTAGGCCAGTGCCTTCTCTGCGCCCTTGTGACTGGAGATGTTCTTGACCTCCGTCCGGTTGGCCTCGGCCAGCACGTCGTCGTCGATCTCCCCAGCCTCGTCGACTTCTTCGGCCTCGACCAGCGAGAGGTTGGCGTCGATTCGAAGCGAGCCGTCCCGCGTCGCGTCGAAGATACCCAAGTATTCGAGGACCTCCTCCAGCTTCGCGAGGAAAGCTCTGACTTCCGTCGCGTCACGGAAGTCGGGCTCGGTGACGACCTCCATCAGGGGGACGCCGGCGCGGTTGTAGTTGACGAGCGTGTACTCAGCGGTGTCGATGTTCCCGCCCTGGTGTTGGAGGCTCCCCGGATCTTCCTCCAGGTGAGCGCGTTCGATCCCGACCGTGCGGCGCTCGCCCTCGACAGTGAATTCGAGTTCGCCGTCCTGGCAAATCGGCGCGTCGTACTGGCTGATCTGGAAGTTCTTCGGCAGGTCGGGGTAGTAGTAGTTCTTCCGGTGAAAGCGGGTTTGCTCTGGAATCGACGCATCGATGGCCTTGCCGACTCGCACGGCCGCCTCGACGGCCGCTTCGTTGAGGACGGGCAACGCGCCGGGGAGGCCAAGACAGACCGGGCAGGTATGGGTGTTGGGCTCGGCCTCGGCGAGGTCGGTCGAACAGCCACAGAAGATCTTCGTGTCGGTTTCGAGCTGGACGTGAACTTCCAGCCCGATCACGACCGCGTGTTCGTGTTCTTGGGTAGCTTGGGGAGTCATTGCCCGCGATTGTCAGCGCCGCGGCTAAAGGCTAACGACCCGGGCGGCCGCGACGGGCGCCGAGACACTGTCTCTCCTGACGACGACAGCGACCGGCTTCTTCGAAAATCAGGGATACGAACCAGTTTCTCGGGAAGCAGTTCCGGAGCCGATCCGACAAACGTCACCGTTCACCGAGCTGTGTCCAGACTCAGCGATGTGTTTGGGTCGATCTCTGGATTAGATAACGACCATTGTCACCGGGCGCGTGTTACTCCAAGAACGTGACGTCGGTGAATACGAACCGAGTTCCGCCGTCGCGTCCGTCTGTGATTTCACTATCCCACCCGTGGGCGGAGGCGATCTGCTGGACGATCGACAGCCCCATGCCAGTGCCGTCGTCCGCCGTCGAGTATCCCAGTTCGAACACCTCTTCCCGTCGGTCGCTTGGAATGCCGGGGCCGTCGTCTTCGACGTAAAACCCGTCCCGATCAGCGACGCCAACACGGACCGTCACGTCTTCTGCACCGTGCGTGACAGCGTTGTTGAAGAGGTTTTCGAGCAGTTCCTGTAATCGGCCCGGGTCCGCTTCGATCATTC
Organism: Halorhabdus sp. CBA1104; assembly: GCF_009690625.1. Taxonomy (NCBI): domain Archaea; kingdom Methanobacteriati; phylum Methanobacteriota; class Halobacteria; order Halobacteriales; family Haloarculaceae; genus Halorhabdus; species Halorhabdus sp. CBA1104. The sequence continues at coordinate 394,557 of NZ_CP033878.1, forward strand.
CACTATCGGCAATGTCGATCCGGGCGGACTCGGTCCTGACGCTCGCCCAGGCTTCTTCAGCGATATGAGCGAGATCGACCGCGTCGGGCTGATGGGCGGCCTTTCCCTGTCGAGCGAGCGTGAGAACGTCGTCTATCAGCCGATCCATCCGGGTCAGTGCACGATCCATCCGATCGACTGCGTCGGTCTCGTCACACTCATCGGCAATCAGTTGCGCCGACCCCCGTGCCACTCCCAGTGGGTTTCTGAGGTCGTGGCTGACCACGCTGGCAAACTTCTCTAGCCGTTCGTTCTGGCGCTGGAGCTCCCGTTCGCGTTCCTTCTGCTCGGTGATGTCCCGAGAGATGAGCTGAAAGGTGTCGTGATCGCTATCGAAATCGACCGGGACGAAGATGTTGTGGAAGTGCTTGCCCTCGTAGACGTCCTCGCTTCGCTTCGGTTTGCCATCTGCGATCACGGCTCGTCCCGTCTCGAGACGCTCGTTGCCGACATCGCCGAAGACTTGCGGGAGGGTACTGCCGATGACGGTCTCGCGTTCCGAGCCGACAGTAGCCGCAAGTGACGGGTTCGCCGTGAGTACCGTCCCATCGCTGGCTACGTGGGCGACGCCATCCGGTGAGGACGTGACCAGGAGCTCGTACTTTTGCTGGGCACGGTTCTCGCTGACGACGCTCCGGATGCGATTTGCAAGTCGGCCATACTCCTCGTCTTCGACGACGTTGAGCTTCAGAAAGTAGTCATCGACGCCCGAGGCGATCGCTTCGCTTGCGACCTCCTCGTCACCGCGACCAGTGAGCAAGAGGAACGGAATCTCCTCGTCGACCGTCTCTCTGACGGTTTCGAGGAATTTGAGGCCGTTCTGCTCGGGCATCTCGTAATCGCTGACGATACAATCTACCCGCTCGTCCGCGAGGAATTCGATCCCTTCGTGGGCACTCTTTCGGGCGAACGTTTCGAACCCATGTTCTGTCTCCAGGGTCTTGGCAGTCATCTCGGCGAAGAACTCGCTGTCGTCGACGACGAGAACGCGGATCGGCCCACGCTCTATCATGGTGGACGCCTATTTCCCAGACACATACCTATACGTATTTTCTCTGGCCGGCACAAAAATCATTTCCCGTTCGTTCGAGCCCTCTCTCAAAATGGCACACGGCCCCTCACTGCTGAGACGTATCAGAAAGGATGTGAATGTCTGACGCAAGTTTAAGCGGACAGAGGCAGGTGATGGACGTATGAGCGACAATCGCGTCGAGGAACTGGAAGCGAAAGTCAAGGATCTCGAAGCCACCGTCGAGGGACTCACAGACGAACTCGTCGAGTCCAAAGTCCGCTTGCGGGAACTCGAAAACGTCGTCGACGACAACACTGGATTCAAGGAGCCAGCCGAGATCGAACACGAGTCAGTCCCCGAGTCGGATGCGGCCGAAGCCGATAAGGGCCAGGGGGACGACATCCCTGACGACGCCGAGACAGAATCGGATATCATCATCGCCTGAGGTCCGACAGGGTGCCCGGATCTCAGCCGGAAGGAGTCGTCTCACCATATGCACATCACAGAGGTCGTCCTGGACAATTTCAAGAGCTTCGGGCGCAAGACACGGATCCCCTTCTACGAGGACTTCACGACGATTAGTGGCCCGAACGGCTCGGGTAAGTCCAACATCGTCGACGCGATTCTCTTTGCACTCGGGTTGGCCCGCACGTCGGGGATCCGTGCCGAGAAACTGACTGATCTCATCTACAACCCCGGTCATCAGGATGGACAGCGACCGGACGGCGAGCGCGAAGCCAGCGTCACCGTCGTTTTAGACAACGCAGACGGAACCCTCTCCCGATCGCAGGTCGAAAATGCCGCCGGCAGCCAGAACGTCGGTGACATCGAGGACATCGAGATCAGGCGCCGCGTCAAAGAGACCGAAGACAACTACTACTCGTATTATTACATCAACGGTCGGTCTGTCAATCTCGGAGATATTCAGGACTTACTCGCCCAGGCCGGGGTGGCTCCGGAAGGGTACAACGTCGTCATGCAGGGCGACGTCACCGAGATCATCAACATGACCGCGGGTGCTCGCCGGGAGATCATCGACGAGATCGCCGGCGTCGCGGAGTTCGACAAGAAAAAAGAGCAGGCCTTTGCGGAACTGGAGACCGTCCAAGACCGTATCGACGAGGCCGAACTCCGTATCGAAGAAAAGGAGACACGCCTCGAACAACTCGAAGACGAGCGCGAGACGGCCCTAGAATACCAGGAACTCAAAGACGAGAAAGACGAATACGAGGCCTACAAGAAGGCCGCCGAACTGGAAGACAAACGCGACGATCTGGCCGAGATCGACGCCGAGATCGACGAGCTGGAGGCGACCCTCGAAAAGCGCCAGCGTGAACTCGACGAACGCCAGGGCAAAGTCCTCCGGCTCGAAGCGGAGCTAGAAGACCTGAACGCGGAGATCGAGCGGAAAGGCGAAGACGAGCAACTCCAACTCAAACGCGAGATCGAGGAGATCAAAGGCGAGATCGCTCGCCTCGAAGACGCCGTCGAGAGTGCGACCGAGAAACGCGAGGCCGCCGAGACCGACCGCCGTGAGGCTTTTGTCCAGATCGACCGCAAGCAGGAGACTGTCGACGACCTGGAGACCGAGATCCGGGAGACCAAAGTCGAGAAATCCTCCGTGAAAGCCGAGATCGACGACCTGCAGGTCGACCTTGCGGCCGTCGAGGAAGAGATCGAAGAAGTCGGCGCTGAATACGAGGAAGTCCGCGCGGAACTCGACGCAAAGAAGGCCGATCTGGAGGAGGCAAAGGAGCGCCGGAACGACCGCCAGCGCGAGCAGGATCGCCTGCTCGATGAGGCCCGGCGGCGCTCGAACCAGCAACGAGAGATCGAATCGACCATCGAGAGTCAGCGGGAGTCGATTCCCGAAATCGATGCCGAGATCGACGATCTCGAAGACGAACGCCGGAAGGCACGGAAGAACCGCGAGACGATCGACGAGGTAGTCGAGGACCTTCAAGACGAGAAACGCGATCTGCAAGCCGACATCGAGGAAATCGAAGACGATCTAGAGGCGGCCCGTCAGGAGTACGCCGAACTCGAAGCTCGCGCCGAGGAGTCCGGTGATGGCTCCTATGGCCGGGCGGTCACGACGATCCAGAAGGCCGATGTCGCGGGCGTTCACGGGCCGGTCGGCGACCTCGGTGGCGTCGATCCCGAGTATGCAGACGCCTGTGAGACGGCCGCAGGCGGGCGACTGGCAAACGTCGTCGTCGCGGACGACGGGGTCGGGCAGCGTTGCATCGAACACCTCAAGTCCCGCAACGCCGGGCGGGCAACCTTCCTGCCGATGACCGAGATGCACGACCGGTCGCTGCCCTCGCCGCCCGATTTGCCAGGCGTCGTCGATTTCGCGTACAACCTCGTCGACTTCGACGCGCAGTATTCGGGCGTGTTCAGCTACGTCCTCGGCGACACGCTCGTCGTCGAAGACATGGAGACAGCCCGCGACCTCATGGGCGAGTTTCGCCTGGTGACCCTGGACGGCGATCTCGTCGAGAAGAGCGGTGCGATGACTGGTGGCTCCTCGAGCGGGTCCCGGTACTCCTTTTCGGGTGGCGAAGGCCGCCTCAAGCGAGTTGCCGAGCGGATCACGGACCTAGAGGACGAACGCACGTCCGTTCGCGAGGAGCTGCGTGACGTCGAGGAGCGCTTGGAAGATGCCCGTGATCGTCGCTCGGAGGCGGCCGAGCAACTCCGGGAGATCCAGGCCGAGATCGAGCGCCGCGAACGCGAACGCGAGGAGGCCGACGAGCGCATCGAAGCGCTGGAAAGCGAGCTGGACGAAATCGAGAGAGAGCGCGAGGACGTCTCCGCACAGATGGACGAGATCGAGGCAGAGATCGAGGCTATCGAGGCCGAGATCGAAGACGCCGAGGCGACGATCGCCCAGCTTGAAAGCGAGATCGAAGACTCCGAGCTGCCGGCACTGACCGACGAGGCAGAGACGATCCGGGCGGCGATCGACGAGCGCGAGGACGAACTCGAAGATCTAGACGCCCAGCTGAACGAACTCCAGCTCGAGAACCAATACGCCGAGGAGGCCATCGAGGACCTCCACGACGAGATCGAGTCGGCCCAGAATCGCAAGGCCGAGCAGGACGAGCGCATCGAGGAGCTGGAGGGCGAAATCGACGAACAAGAGGCGTTGCTGGCCGACAAAGAGGACGCAGTCGCCGAACTCGAAGCGGAACTCGCCGAGCTGAAGGGCGAACGCGAGGAGCTCCGTGAGGACGTGCGAGCGGCTCGCGAGGCCCGCGACGAGCACCGAGAGCGCGTCAACGCCGTCCAGAGCGAATTAGAGAGCGAGCGCGAGACCCAACAGCGCTTGCAGTGGGAGATCGAGGAACTGGCGTCGGCGGTCGGGGAGTACGATCCCGACGAGATTCCCGATCATCACACCGTCCAGACGCGGATCGGCCAGCTCGAATCTCGAATGGAGGCCTTAGAGCCGGTGAACATGCTCGCGATCGAGGAGTACGACGCGGTCAACGAGGATCTCGAGGATCTGCAGGCCAAACGGGAGACGTTAGTCGAGGAGGCCGATGGGATCCGCGAGCGGATCGAGACCTACGAGGCCCGCAAGAAGGAGACGTTCATGGACGCCTACGAGGCGATCGACGAGCACTTCCAGGATATCTTCGAACGACTCTCGAACGGAACGGGGCGGCTCCATCTCGAAAACGAGGACGATCCCTTCGACGGTGGGCTGACGATGAAGGCCCAGCCGGGCGATAAGCCGATCCAGCGACTCGCCGCGATGAGCGGCGGCGAGAAGTCACTGACGGCACTAGCCTTCATTTTCGCGATCCAGCGGCACAACCCGGCCCCGTTCTACGCCCTAGACGAGGTGGACGCGTTCCTTGATGCGGCCAACGCCGACCTCGTTGGCGAAATGGTCGACGACCTCGCGGGTGAGGCCCAGTTCGTCGTCGTCTCCCATCGCTCGGCCATGCTCGAACGCTCAGAGCGGGCCATCGGCGTGACGATGGGCGAAGATAACGTCAGTGCCGTCACCGGGATCGACCTGAGCGATACCGCTGGGGAGGTGTCTGCCGATGACTGACCGTGACGGGGCTGGCTGTGGACAGACAGCATACGGAGGGTCGAATCGATGACAGAGGACGTCCCACTCGACATCGCTGGCCACGAGGGACGCGAGCGACCGGACGGCGGCACGGAGGTCCTGACGGACGCGAGTCCGCCGACCGACGGGCCGTCGATCGACGACGAGGCAGACGTCGAACCGGTCGAAGTACTGGTGACGATGGCTGAGGAGGACGAGATCGAGCCCTGGGACATCGACGTCGTGGTCGTGACGGACAAATTCCTGGACCGTCTCGACGAGGCAGATCTTCGCACCTCCGGGCGGGCGCTGTTTTACGCGAGTGTCCTCCTCCGGATGAAAAGCGACGCGTTGCTGGAGGACGACGACGAGCCAGAACCCGAACCGGAACCCGACCCCTTCGTCGGTGCGCCGGGCGAGACCGTGGATGGCGATCCGTTCGACGCCTTGGAAGACGAGATGGATCGGCGGCTCGATCGCAAGCGTGCTCGCGGGACGCCACAGACACTGGACGAACTCGTCAGGGAGTTACGCGAGGCCGAACGCGACACCTGGTGGAAAGACTCCAGAGAGTACGACACCAGTGACTCCCCGCGCGGGTTCCAGCGTGGCACCCAGCAACTGGACTATCGAGCCAGCGACGACTTCCGGGACGATTCAGAACCGACGGCGGCCGACGTGACCGGTACGGCCCACGGCGAGAACGTCGAGGAACTGGTCGAGTCGGTGGCCGAGAAACTGGAATCTCACTACGAAGCCGGCCGCGAGGAGGTCTTGTTCGCTGAAGTCGAGGCAGTCGGCGGCTCCCGCATCGAGACGTTCCTCGGTGTCCTCTTTTTGGCCGATACGGGCCGAGTCGAACTCCAGCAAGACACACTCTTTGGCGACCTCTGGCTCAGAAATCCCGACGTGACCCAGCAAAGCGACGTGGCCGCTGCCGACGACTGAGTTCGTGAGGAATCAGTACGGTTCTGGCCGTGCTACTCCCACACACGGCATGACCCCGGAACGTGTCAGCGAGCGCCTGGCCGAACTGGACGATCGATTCGACCGGAATCGCTACTACGCGGCACTCGAGTACGTTCACGACGACGGGCGGTGAGGGAGACTTAGACGACGGCTTCGCGGAGCGCGATCAGGACCGTCAGTATTGGGATCGATAGCAGCGTCGAGGTGAGGATAGCGCTGCTCGCGAATTCCGTGGGGGAAACCGGACCGTCGGCAGGGCCGCTGAACGCCCCCAGCAGAATGATCGGCGTCACGGCCGACGGGCCAGCGCATGCAAGCACGAACACGCGCGACTGTCTCGTTCTCGAATTCCAGCACGACGACGCCGGAGCTGAGCACGAGCGCGATGGCGATTCCGACCAGTCGGCCGTCAGCTGAGATGGCGGGCACGCCCCGGGGTTGGTCACCTCGCCTCTCAATCGCCTCGGATTCCGAACGCAAACCACTGCCATCTCACCGACGGTTCGTCCATTACTGTCGACGATATTGACCACTCGATCGGCCTCTCATTCAGTCAGATTCGCCTTCGGTCGTGAGTGTCAGTGCGGGACAGCGCTCGTTCGCGAGGTCGCCATTGAACAGAGCCACCGCATCGCCGTCCGATCGCTCGACAACGTCGAACTTCAGGCCGACACACGTGAACGACTTCCCATCGTACATCGCGGGGCCGTCCCATTCGTCACTTCCGGCGAGACGCCACCTGACCGTGTAGACAGCTCGCTCGTGTAGTTCTTCGTGAGTGATTTTTCGTAGGTAGACTCCTGGAAGCTATCGTCTTCCACATCCTGCCCGGAGAGCGGGATGCTCTGTCCGATCACTGACCGTCCCGGTCGATCCGATATTCGACTGTCCGGCGTTCACTCAATCGGTTCAGAAACTCTCGCTTCTGGATCGCAACGCCCGGCGGCTCGGACGAAAGCACCGAACAGCCCGCGAGGAGGGCCGAACTCTCGCCGAGCGTCGAGAGTAGTTTGGGGCGTGAAACCATACCATCCTCACTCTCGTGTGACTAAACCAAAACCAGTAGATCGCTGTGCTGATGTCTGTCCCGTGGTCATCCGTCGTTCCTGAACAGTCCAACAGTCAGGTCGCCGTCGATCGACCGACTGCGCCACTCGCCCACTTTCGCGGCCGTGTACCCGCCGACGAGAAACAGGAACGGGATCGTTGCCACGAAGATGGGGCTGTTCACCGCCACGACGAGGAAGACGACGTCCGCCCGCTGTGCGAGCGAGAGGCCGTCGAGCATCGCCGCTTTGAGCACGGCCCACGCGAGGATACCCGCTGCCGTCCCACAGATAGCAGCGAAGCCGCCCTCGATCAGATGACGGTCGTACTCGCGACTCGACAGCCCCACGACGACGCCAGCGGGAACGGCTGCGATGCCGACCGCCACGACCAACGTGTTACTCGTTGCGGTGGTAATCTCACTGCTACTGGTAGCAACGTGTCCGAACGCGATCGCTCCGGCCACCGCCGTCGCGAACCCGACTGCCCGACGATCGCCTCCACTGGTGGGCATGTCTTCGATAGACGACACGACGGGCTATTAAATGTTCCTCAGGCTACCGTCCAACAATCTTCGCCGGCGTACTCGATCACGCCGCGGCGCTCCATCTCTGTCAGGACTTCCTCGATGCGATCGGGCTGTGCGATCTCCATCTCGATAGGATCGATCTCGTGGTAGGAGCGCAGCAGCGAGCGAACGTCGTCTTCGCTGAACTGCTGGGCGTCAGCTTTCTCCATGACGCTCTCGGTCAGCTCGATCATGTCCTCGATAAAGTTCCACGGGTAGACGACCCAGGTCCACTCTTCGAGCCGCTCGCCGACGAAGTCGGGTTCGACCTCGCTGGTCTGTAACAGCTGTAGCGTGGCGGTTCGGACGGCGTTCGGATCGCGCTCGTTGACGTACTCGGAGGCGTGTGCGATCGATTGGCCGGTGTCGGCGATATCGTCGACGATCAGCACGTCCTTGCCTTCGACCGACCCTTCGGGCATCGGATAGCGGACCTCTGGCTCGTCGCCCTTGGCGGCGGTCCCGACGTAGTGTTCGATCTTGAGGCTCGTCAGGTCGTCCAGGCCCAGAAAGTCACACAGCGTCCGGCCGGCAAACCAGCCCCCGCGGGCCAGCGCGACGACGACGTCCGGCTCGAAGTCGTCGGCTTTGACGTCGTCACTGACCGTCCGACAGAGGCCGTATATGTACTCCCAGTTCGTGATCGTACAGGGGAACTCCTCCGGCAGATCGCCCATCAGGTAGTCACCGATCGAAGCCTGGTGACGACGACAATTAGGGTTTTACATGCGCATCGACGGCCCGTCGTGTCACACAGTGGTCTTTTTGTTGTCGCGTCCGAACGTTCGTACCGATGCGACGCCGCCGCTTCCTCCAGGTTTGTGGGACGCTTCCGACGGTCGCCCTCACTGGCTGTACGGGAACCGAAGAGAGGGCAGCCGACTCGATTGTCTCCGAACGGTCCCCACGCGTTCCCGATCCATCGGTCACGACGACTCCCACAAGCACGCGGACGACAGCGACGACTGACGACGATCTCCCTCCCTACGCCGATGCCGACGCCTACACTGCGGAGACGAGATCGATCGAGGCGACCGAGCACTGCGATCTCGGGGCGACGCTGACGATTCCCGACGGCGAGGACACCGCTCCCGGTGTCGTCATCGTCCATGGGTCCGGCCCGAGCGACCGGAACGGCACCGTCGGAGCGGTCCAACTGTATCGTGATCTTGCCGTCGGGCTTGCGAGTCGCGGGATCGCGGTCCTCCGCTACGAGAAGCGAACGTACGCCTGCCCGCTCGTGGTCGACGCCACGGAACTGACGATCGACGACGAAGTGACCGACGACGCACTGGCGGCAGTCGATCGGCTCCGTAACCACGATCGCGTCGCCGCTGGGGATGTAGTCGTTGCCGGGCACAGTCTCGGCGGCATGCTGGCGCCGAGAATCGCCCGTCGAGATCCGTCTCTGGCCGGCATCGCGATGCTTGCCCCACCGGCCCGCTCGTTGGCGACCCTCATTGCCTCTCAGCGACGGTATGCCTTCCAGCGGGATGGTCCTCTCTCGGATAGCGAACGCGAGCGCCTCGAACGCATCGAGTCGATCGCCGACCGTGTGAGGGCTGGCGATGTCGGCGAAAACGAGACTGTCTGGGGTGGCGGTCGGCCGTACTGGCGGAGTCTGGCCGCTTACGATCAGGTCGCGACGGCCCGAAAGCTGGACGTGCCCATGCTCATCCAGCAGGGATCGAACGACGTACAGGTGCCCCCGGACACGGAACTGTCCCGCTGGCGGGACGCGCTGGGCGATCGGTCGTCCGTGACGATCCAGACCTACGAGGGCGTGAACCATCTCTTGACGACCGGTCCGGGACCGCTGGCGACTGGTACTGCCCCGAGTCGGGACACGTCACCGAACCCGTCGTGGCAGATCTGGCCGCCTGGAGCAGGCGGATCACTCGCTAATCGCAGTTGTGTCCTCGCGGAACCGCTTTGCATTCACTCGATGGTCGGTAAGCATATTCGTCCCCTGGCCCGAGAGCGTGTATGACCGCCCAAGATCGACGCGAGGTACACCTCGTCGACGCGTTCACGACCGAACCGTTTTCGGGCAACCCGGCAGGGGTCGTCCCCGACGCCGACGGACTCGAGGCCGACCAGATGCAGGCGATCGCGGCCGAGATGGGTGCCAGCGAGACGGTCTTCGTTCAGGAGACCGGGGACGCCGATCGGCGGCTCCGCTATTTTACACCCGAACAGGAGGCCGACCTCTGTGGCCACGCGACGATCGCTGCCTACGCCCGTCTGTTCGACCGGGCGGCGGTCGAGGCTGGCACCGAGACAGTCGCGACGGGTGCCGGCAAAGTGTCGGTCGACGTCGAGTCTGACGGGACAGTCTGGCTCGATGGGGCCGAGCCGTCGGTCGAGGCGGTCGACATCGATTACGACGAACTCGCGGCCGCGCTGGGACTCACTGAGACCGCCTTCGCCGGCGTCGGCGAGGACCTGCCGGTCGCCCGCGCTTCGACCGGCATGCCGTTTCTGATCGTTCCCGTCAACTACTTCGAGCAACTCGGGGACGTCTCGCCCGATCTAGCGGCGATCGAGGCGCTTGCCGAGGCCCACGACGCGGCCGGGATCTACGCGTTCACCTTCGACACGCTGGATCGTGAATCGACGGTTCACGGACGACTGTTCGCCCCGACGCTGGGAGTCAGTGAGGATCCGGTGACGGGGACCGCGAGCGGTGCCGTCGGGGCGTACCTGCGACGATTCAGCGGCGTGGAGGGAACGGAGTTTCGGTGTGAACAGGGTGATTTCCTCGATCGGTCCGGGCGTGTTCGCGTCCGGACTGCCAACGGCGTCCGTGTCGGTGGGCGTGCGGTGACGACGCTCTCGGGCCAGATCGCCCTCCCGGAGACAGCAGACAGTGAGATCATCGAAGCGTGACGATCGCCGGACGTGCCAGGACGCACACAGCGAGCGGAACGGATAAACGGGACTAGCCCGTATCCAACGAGCATGCAGCGGGCCGTGCCGCAGGACTTCGACCGTGTGCTCTCGTCGATGTGTACTGAGCCCCATCCAGCGGCTCGCGAGACAGCCCAACAGTTCCTCGCGACCAACCCTGGCGACCCGGGAACCTATCAGACGGTCGCCAGGCTCGAAGAACGTGCAGTCGAGCTCTTAGGCGAGATAACGGCACTTGACGATCCGGCTGGATACATCACCAGCGGCGGCACGGAGGCAAACATCCAGGCTGTCCGGATCGCCCGCAATTACGCCGACGCCGACGAACCGAACGTCGTCGTGCCAGAGAGTGCACACTTCAGCTTCCGGAAGGCGGCGGAGATGCTCGATGTCGAACTTCGGGACGTGCCGACGACTGACTACCGGGCGGACGTGGATGCGGTGGCTGACGCCCTCGACGACCAAACGGTCGGGATCGTCGCCGTCGCGGGCACGACCGAGTACGGCCACGTCGATCCCATCCCTGCGCTGGCGGACCTGGCCGCGGACGCTGGCGCACTCCTCCACGTCGATGCGGCCTTCGGTGGGTTCTTTTTGCCTTTTACCGACATCGAGTGGAACTTCGCCCACGCCGGTGTCGATACGATGACGATCGATCCGCACAAGGCCGGTCAGGCGGCCGTCCCGGCTGGGGGCTTTCTGGCGCGATCGACGGACTACTTAGACGAGTTGACCATCGATACGCCCTACCTCGAATCGGAGTCACAGTTCACCCTGACCGGGACCCGGAGCGGAGCCGGCGTGGCCAGTGCCGTCGAGGCCATGGAAACGCTGTGGCCGGAGGGCTATCGCGAGCAGTATCAGGCCTCGATGGACAACGCCCACTGGCTTGCCAAGCGCTTCCAAGAGCGCGGCTACAACGTCGTCGGCCCGGAACTACCCCTCCTCGCTGCGGATGTCTCCCTGGAACTCGTCGAACAACTCCGGGATCGTGGCTGGCGGGTTACCAAAACGGGCTCGGGTGAAATGCGCGTCGTCTGTATGCCCCACGTCACGCGCTCGATGTTGCAGACGTTCGTCGCGGATCTGGACTGGTTTTGAGTAGCTGCAGTGGGACGGAAACAGGAAGGTTTACCCTACACGCGCTAAATCGGGCATCCGTGACTGTCCCTCTCTCGTTTGCACTCCTCGGTGACGTCGCAATCGGCCTGCTTGGCCCGCTTCAGGACGCTCTGGCAGCCGGTGGGGACTTCCTGTCGTGGCTCTATGGCGCGCTCGAGGGATCGGTACAATCAGCGACAGGGCCACTCGGCCTCCTCATCATCGCGATTTACTCGTTTTTGATCGCGTTCGTCCTCCCACTTCCCAGTGAGATCGTCCTCGCGCCGGCTGGGCAGATGCAACTCGGCCTCCCATACGGGCCGACGCTCGCGGTGATCATCCTCGTCAGCGGGATCGGGAAGGCAGCGGGCAGTGTCTTTGCCTTCCATATCGGGCAAGAGGCCAAGGAGTACGGCCCGCTCGTCAGACGAATCAAGGCTTCTCGATTCGACGTCATCGGGTGGTCCGAACGGAAGACCGTCCAACTCGCTCGCCGTTTCGGGTACGTCGGTCTCGCGATGGCGCTTTCGGTCCCGTTTTTCCCCGATACGATATCGATCTATGCGTTCACGATCCTCGAAGAGGACTATTTCAAGTTCGCGCTGGCGACGTTCGCGGGCAGCGTTGGCCGGCTACTGGTGACAATCGGGGCCTTCGGTAGCGTCTTCGTGCTGTTTTGACGGGGAAACACGACTGCCCTGCCTCGACGGTACTGGGCTCACGTTCGGTGAGCAGTGCCTGCTCGGGCCGAAACGACCGACCCGGACAACACCGAAACACGGCGCTGACACGTCGTTGTGGGTCGTCTTCATCATCCCCGGCAAGCGAGCATCCAAATGCCCTGGCGGCGTCACCGACACTGGTTGGGCGGCGCCTTCATTCGGCTGCCGGCGACGTCCGGAAACCGGCGGGTTTTAGGCTGGAATAGCGATACTGGTGGATATGAGCCACGACGAGTTCCCGACCGACAACCCGGCTGTGGTGACCTGCGGGTTGCCCTACGCCAACGGCGATCTGCACATCGGTCACTTGCGGACGTACGTCGGCGGCGACGTGTTGACTCGTGCCCTAGAGAAACTCGGCCAGGAGACGACTTTCGTCTCCGGGTCTGACATGCACGGGACGCCGATCGCCGTCCAGGCGATCGAAGACGACATCGACCCCGAAGCGTTCGCCTTGGAGTACCACCAACAGTACGAGGAGACGTTCCCGCGCTTTTCGGTCGACTTCGATAACTACGGCCACACCCACCAAGAGACCAACCGCGAGCTGACCCACGAGATCGTCGAAGCCCTCGAAGCCGAGGGCTACGTCGACGAACAGCAGATCAAGGTCGCCTGGGACCCCGAAGACGACCAGCCACTCCCCGACCGCTACGTCGTCGGGACCTGTCCCTACTGCGGTGAGCAAGCACGGGGCGACGAGTGTGACGAGGGCTGTGGTCGCCACCTCGAACCCGGCGAGATCGAGGACCCCGTCTCGAAGATCTCGGGCAACCCCGCCGAGTATCGCGAGCGCACCCACAAGTTCTTCAAAGTCTCCGAACTCGCCGACTATCTCTCCGGGTTCCTCGACCGTCTCGAGGGGACGCCGAACGCCCAGAACCAGCCCCGCCAGTGGATCGAAGAGGGGTTGCAGGACTGGTGTATCACCCGGGACCTCGATTGGGGCTTCGACTACCCCGGCGACGAGGCCGAGAGCGAAGATCTCGTCCTGTACGTCTGGGTCGATGCGCCGATCGAGTACATCGCCTCGACGAAGCAATACACCGAGCGCGTCGGTCCCGACACCTACGACTGGGCCGAAACCTGGAAGGAGAGTGGCGAGATCGTCCACGTCATCGGGCGGGACATCATCCAGCACCACACGATCTTCTGGCCCGCCATGCTCCAGGTCGCCGAGTACAACGAACCACGGGCCGTCGTCGCAAGCGGGTTCATGAGTCTGGACGGCGACGCCTTCTCGACGAGTCGAAACCGGGCGATCTGGGCAGAGGAGTACCTCGATGAAGGGTTCCACCCCGATCTCTTGCGGTACTATCTGACGACTGTCGGTGGCTTTCAGGACGACATCGACTTCTCGTGGGATCGGTTCCGCGAGCGCGTCAACGGCGAGTTGGTCGGGACGGTCGGCAACTTCGCTTACCGATCGCTCCTCTTTGCCTACCGCAATTTCGAGGGGACACCCGACGTCGAACTGTCCACAGAAGTCGAGGATCGGATCGCGGACGCGATCGCCGACTTCGAGGCCGGCGTCAACGATTACTCGATCCGGAAAGCCACGCAGGCCGCGGTCGAACTGGCGACGTTCGGCAACGAGTACATCCAGCGCCACGAACCCTGGAATCTCGACGACGAGGCGGCCGCGCCGGTCATTCGAGACTGTGTTCAGATCGCCAAGGCTGTCGCCGTCCTCATGCAACCGACCACGCCCGAGACGGCACGGCGGCTCTGGGACCAGCTCGATGAAGACGGGTCGGTCGCCGAGGTTACACTCGACGCCGCGCTGGAAGCGCCGCCCGTCGCCTTCGGTGAACCGACCGAACTCTTCGAGAAAATCCCAGCCGAACGTGTCGCGGACCTCAACGAGAAACTCGAACAGCGAGTCCAAGCGACCACCGCAGACGCGGAAACCGAAAACGACGATACGGCTGGAGACGACGGGACCGTTATGGACCTCGAACCACTCGCCGAGGAACGGATCGACTTCGACGACTTCCAGGCGTTGGACATCCGCGTCGGGCAGATCGTCGAGGCCGAGCCGATCGAAGACAGCGACGATCTCGTTCGGCTTGACGTCGATATCGGGCTAGAGACGCGCCAAGTTGTCGCCGGGATCAAGCAACTGCACGACGTCGAAACGCTTCCGGAGACGCGGGTCGTCCTACTGGCGAACATGGAGAAAGCAGAACTGTTTGGCTACGAGTCCAACGGCATGGTGCTTGCTGCCGGCGAGGAAGCTGATCTGTTGACGACCCAGGCAGATGCACCGCTCGGGTCGAAGATCCGCTGAGTTGTGCCACAGCACTTTAGCCGACCGCTCGATTAACGCAGGTATGACCGACGACGAGTGGCAGTACGATACCAACGACTTCGAAGAGCCACCGGCTGGCGACCGCGCGGTCGAGGAGCCGTCTGACGACGACCCCCAAGCGGCTGCTGACGATAGCGGCTGGCGGTTCTCTGTAGACGAGGTCGACGAAGATGGAACGGTGGCTGGGGACGAGGAGGGCGGGTGGTCGAGCCTGCACGAAGAGGTCGAAGCTGGCTCGCCGAACCCGGAGAACGTCGCCTTCGTCGCGATCGGCCTGCTGCTCGGTCTCGTTCTCGCCTGGCAACTGGTCCTGTGATCGCCCCGAACTGTTAACCCATCCCGGACCGAAACGCGTGTATGGCGCTGGTCTTTGGCATGGACCTCTCGTTGTTACTGTTGCTGGCCGGAGCGTCGCTGATCATCGGCGAGGCCTTCGCGCCCGGAGCGCACTTTATCGTCCTCGGGATCGCGCTGCTGGCTGCGGGACTGGTTGGGCTTGCCCTTCCCTCCTCGCTGGGCGTCCTGTCGGTGGTGCTCATGGCCGGCGTGGTGATCGCCGTGGGGAGCGTCTCGCTGTATGTCTACCGGCAGTTCGACTTTTACGGCGGGAAAGGTGCTGGTCGGACGAGTGACTCGGACTCGTTGAAGGGGCTGACCGGCCGTGTGACCGAACGTGTCACTAGCACGGATGGGGAAGTGAAACTCGACGGTGGTGGCTTCAACCCGTATTACCGGGCCCGTGCGTTCGACGAGGAGATCCCAGTCGATCAAGAAGTGATCGTCGTCGACCCCGGTGGCGGCAACGTCATCACCGTCGAATCGATGGCAGCCCTGGCGACGGACGACATCGACGACGAACTCGAAGCCGACCGCCAGGCAACGACACCGGACGACGATACCACTCCCTCCCCGGCAGACCGGGAAACCGAATCGGAGACCGTCTGAGAACTGTTCCCGTCGGCGGGCTCTCCCCCGAGCGGGGGATCGAAACGATAGCCAGGAACAGCAGCTATTTCAGTCGTCGCGAAATCCGTCCAGACATGGACGAATCCACACGCAAGGCAGCGAAGCGACGCGCCAGTGAACGTGCTGTCGAGGCCGTCACGGACGGCGATATGGTTGGTCTTGGCAGCGGGAGTACGGCCGAACACGCGATTCGCCTGCTCGGGGATAAAGTTGAAGACGGCCTGGATATCGTCGGTGTCCCGACTTCCTTCCAGGCTCGGGAAGTCGCAACCGACGTTGGGATCGAATTGACGACCCTCGAAGAGACAGCAGGCCGCCTCGACGTGGCGATCGATGGGGCCGATCAGTTCGCGGGCGGCGATCTGATAAAAGGCGGTGGCGCGGCCCACGCTCGTGAGAAAATCGTGGACAGTGCAGCCCAAGAGTTGGTCATCGTCGTCGACCCGACGAAACGAGCGGACGTCCTCGACGCCGCGGTCCCGGTCGAGGTCCTCCCTGATGCCCGCCGGACCGCTGCCGACGCAATTCGTGCACTCGATGGCGAACCGACACTGCGCCGGGCCAAACACAAGAGCGGTCCCGTCGTAACCGATAACGGAAACCTCGTCTTTGACTGTGACTTTGGCGAGCTCACCGATCCAGCGACGCTTGCTTCAGCCCTCTCGGAGCTGCCTGGCGTCGTCGAACACGGACTCTTCCTCGATCTCGCTGACGTCGTCTACCTGGGAACCGAAACGGGTGTCGAACGGATCGAGCCGTAGTCCATCTGGGCGCTGCATCTGTTGTTCATGGTTGATTGTTTTTCTTTTCAAAACTGAAGTAGGAGCCTACACACAGGCTCTTCCGGTTGTTTGGCGCCCTCTGCTGGTTCGCAGCCAAAATACTTAATACCGTCCGGCGGACGAGTTCCACGTGGACTATGGTGGACAACCAGCAGTTAGACGACTATAGTACGATCAGCCGCCGCCGGTTCGCTCAGATCGCTGGAGCGACCGGGGCGGCAGCCCTCGCGGGTTGTGGTGGCGGCGATACGACCACTGAAGGGGGCGGCCAAGAAGACACGCCGGCGGACGGTGGCGAGACGGACGACGGTACGTCCGATTCCTCGACACAGGTTTACGACGCTGAATACGACAACCTCAACCAGTCGGCGGCGACCGCTGATCTACAGTACAACCATCTCAACAGCTCCTCGTATGCGGGTTGGATCGCGTGGACCCTGACCGACCGCCTCATCGCGTACAACTTCAACGAGCGGGAGTATCAACCCTACGCGCTCGAAGAGTACACCATCGAACCCCAGCGGGCAGAACTCACTATTCGGGGCGATTATGCGTGGGTCGATGGGACGGATTATACGTCCACGCACCTCAAACAGGAGATCGCTGCCAGTTACATCGTCGGTGGTGGGCTCTGGGACTACATCGAAACTCTGGACAACATCAAGACGCCCGACGAGAAGACGCTGGTTCTGGAGCTTCCCGAGGCTGCAAACCCGACAGCGCTGGAGCACGAGATCGGTGCCATCCAGACGAACATTCGCGCAAAGGATGGGACCCCGTTTGCGACCCTTTGGAACGAGATGCAAGAGAACGGGGTTGACGGAGTCAGTGACTCCACCCGCGAGGAAGTGTCGAACTTCTCGCCTTCGAGCCCGCCGATGACGGCCGCGCCGTGGACGTTCGAAAGCGGTGACGCCAACGGCGTTCGGCTGTCGCGCAACGAGGAACACCCCGACGCCGACAACATCAACTTTTCAAACTACTACTGGGGCGCTTCGCCGGGTAACGAACACAAGCAGTCCCAGCTGGTTTCGGGCAAAGTCAACAGTGTAATGAGTCTGTACTGCCCGCCACGGATCGCGGCAAACGTGCCGGACGAGTTCGAAGAGGCACGTCCGCCGGCGTACTGGGGCTACGGGCTCATGCCGAACCACGAGCGCCCGCACGTCGAACACCGGGAAGTCCGCCAGGCAATCCAGCATGCGATCGACCGCAGTGTCGTAAAGCAAAACGCTGGCCCGCGGACCAAAGAGATGGCGGCAACTCCGGGTGCCCTCTGTCCGGGCCAACCTGAAGAAGAATGGCTCGGTGACACCATGGACAGCTACCTCCGCTTTGAGGATCCGGAACGCGGTGCGGAGCTACTCGAAGAAGCTGGCTATACGAAAGACAGCGGCACCTGGAAAGACTCAAACGGCAAGACTGCATCCCTCGAAGTCAGCGTCTTCGCTGGCTGGTCTGACTGGGTGACGGCCTCCCAGACGATTGTCAGCCAGCTCAACGACTTCGGCTTCGATGCCTCGTTGAACACCGTGCCCGGTGGGTCTGCCTGGGGCGACATTTTGCCCAACAGCAAGTTCCAGATCCACACCTACTCCTGGATGTCCGGCGGACCCCGCGGTGCGTTCCCCTACTATTCGGCCCGACGTCAGGTCGGTTACGTCTGGGGTGCTGGAAATATCCACAACTATCCTGGCTGGAACGGTGGTGACGGGCAAGAGATCACCGTGCCCGACGGTAACGGTGGCGAACTGTCTGCGAACCCAGTCGAACTGGTCGACAGTCTCCCACGGATCACTGACGAAGAGGAACTCACGCAGACGGTGCGCGACCTCCACCGCGTGTTGAACGTCGATCAGCCGTTCATGCCACTCTCGACGAAGCTCGAACAGTCGTGGTACGAGCAGAGTGACACGTGGGCCGCGCCTGACGAAGACTCGACGAAAGCCGGGGTCAAGTGGCCGTCGTGTTGGTTGCCAAAGCAGGGCGACATCTCCTACAAAGGAGACTAGCATCACACAGAACGCACTGTCCGCGTTCTGAACTAACTATAATCGTTAAAATACCACAAACTGACTAGCTGCACATGGTAAATTACTACATAAAACGGACTGGACAGATGGTAGTGACGCTCTATGCCGTCGTTACCATCGCATTCGCACTGGTGCGTTTCCTCCCAGGGGGGCCCGCAACGGCGTTACGAGCGCAGTTGATGCAAGAAGACGTTCCCTCGGAAGTCATCGCCCAGCGTATCGAACTGTATCTCAGTGTCAATCCCGACGCCCCGCTGTTGGATCAGTACATAAGCTACATGAGCAATATCTTCTTGGAGGGGAGCCTCGGCAAATCCGTCTTTATCCAGCGCCAGACCCCAGTCACAGAGATCCTGGCAGAGGCACTCCCGTGGACGCTGTTTATCGTCATTTCGTCTATCATTCTCTTCCACATCATGGCTGTCGTAATCGGTGCGCTGATGGCCTACTGGGAGGGGAGTCTGTTCGACACGGTGAATTCAGCTATCGCGATCGTGTTCACGTCGATCCCGTTCTACGTGCTCGCCATCGTGCTCGTCTGGATCCTCGGGTACGAGATGAGCTTGTTCCCGGTCGGAAACCGGTACGGGGACGCCATCGAGCCAGGACTCTCAGTGACGTACATCCTCGATGTGATCTATCACGGAGCGTTGCCGATCGCCTCGATGGTGATAACCCAGTACGGTGTTCGCGCACTGTCGTTCCGTGGGAACAGTATCCAGATCCTCGGCGAGGACTTCGTTCGGGTCGCCCGGCTGCGTGGCTTGTCCGACTCCCGGATCGCGCTCTGGTATGTCGGACGGAACGCGATCTTGCCGCTGTATACGGGCTTTCTGCTCTCGCTCGGGTGGCTGCTCGGTGGCACCGTGATCCTCGAAGAGATCTTCAACTATCCCGGTATCGGGCTCAAGTTTATCGAAGCGCTCGAAGTCCGCGACTATCCGGTGATCATGGGCGTGTTCATCATGATCACGGTCGCACTGGTCGTCGGTATCTATGTCGCCGACCTGACCTACGGGAAGATCGATCCGCGCATCGAAACGGGTGATCAAAGTGAAGCATTCTGACACTGATTCCGAAGACGGACTCGAATGGACCTACGACGCCTCCCAAGAAGTCGGGATGACGCGTCGTGAGAAGCTACGTGAGTATTATCAGGAGTATCTCTACAAGCCGGCCCTCGTCGCCTGGTCAGACTGGCGAACGCGGATCGGCTACGCGATCGTCGGCTTGTATCTCGCTATCGCTCTGATCGCACAGTTCAATCTCTACCGCCCGCCAGAGGCAAATCAGGAGATGCCGATGCTACAGGCCTTCCAGGAAGGGTCCGCAATCCTCGGCTCGAACACGATCGGCCAGGATATCCTCTCGTTGATGATCCACGCGACCCCGGAGATGCTCATCATGATCGTCTCTGGGGCAGTCTTCGCGATCGTCATCGCCGTGCTCGTCGGCACCTTCGCTGGATTCAAAGGCGGCCGAGTCGATAGCGCGTTGATGTTCGCCGCTGACGTCGGGATGTCGATCCCGGGGCTCCCGCTCGTGCTGGTGTTGACCTCGACGCTGCGGCCGACGAATCCCGCTGTCATCGGGATCATTATCACGATCAACTACTGGGCCGGTCTCTCGCGAGCGATTCGAGCACAGACTCTCTCGATCCGTGAGAACAGTTACGTGGAGGCCTCTCGAGTAATGGGCGTCAGCACGCCCCGCATCATGTTCAAGGATATCATCCCGAACCTGATGCCGTACATTACCGTTAACTTCGTCAACGCGTGCCGAGCCGTGATCTTCTTCTCGGTCGGGTTGTACTACCTTGGGTTCCTTCCCTACACGAACGCGAACTGGGGTGTTGTCCTCAACAACGCCTACACTCAGGGCGCAATCCTCGGCGGTTCGTACGTCTGGCTCATGGCGCCGATCGTGATGATCATGCTCCTGTCGCTCGGGCTGATTCTCATCGCTCAGGGGATGGACCGCGTGTTCAACCCGCGTGTCCGGACCCGGCTGGCCGGCGAGTCAGAATCCGTCGAAGGTGACGCTGAGGAAGACGATGTCGACACCTTCGGAGGTGCTATGTAACGATGAGTACTGATTACGACGATACGGCGACTGACGATGAGATGGACATGACTGTGACGAGTCTCGATGCCGAGGATCCGATCATGCAGATCCACGACGCGCGGGTCACCTACGATATGGATCGTGGGGAATCGCGCGTCTTGGACGACGTCCACCTCGAACTCGAACGTGAGGAGATCATCGGTGTCGTGGGGGAATCGGGCTCGGGCAAGTCGATGCTAGCCTCGGCGATGCTGGACTCTGTGCCGGACCCTGGAAAGTTGGCCGGCCAGATCCGCTACAATCCCGAGGATCGCGACCAGATCGATCTGCTGTCCCTTTCGAAAGAGGAGCTACGGCAGGTTCGCTGGGCGGATATCTCGATGGTCTTCCAGGGGGCGATGAGTTCGTTCAATCCGGTGTTGACGGTCAAAGCGCACTTCAAGGAAACCCTGGAAACCCACGATTACGACGTCGAAGAGGGGATGCAACGGGCGCGGGATCTCCTCTCTGACCTGTACCTCCAGCCCGAGCGCGTCCTCAAATCCTATCCGCACGAGTTGTCCGGTGGTATGCGCCAGCGGGCGTTGCTGGCGCTGTCGGTCGTTCTGGAGCCGGACGTACTGGTGATGGACGAGCCGACGGCGGCCCTCGACTTGCTGATGCAGCGGTCGATCCTCATGCTGATGGAGGAGCTGCAGGAGTCTTACGACCTGACGATGCTGTTTATCACCCACGACCTGCCGCTGGTGGCCTCCCTTGCCGACCGGATGGCAATCATGTACGCCTTCCAACTCGTCGAAATCGGTCCGACCCGGGCGTTGCTCGAACAGCCCGCCCATCCGTACACGCGCGCTCTTCTCAATTCGACACCGAACCTAGATGCACCTCTCGACGAGATGCAGTCCATCGAAGGTTCGAGCCCGGATCCGGTGAACGTCCCCGAAGGGTGTTCCTATCATCCGCGGTGTCCGTTCGCCGAAGAGAAGTGTATCGAATCCGAACCTAACTACTTCTTGCCAGAGTCCGATCACGGCGTCGCGTGTTTCAATTGGCGGGAAGCCAAAGAGCGACTGTCACTCAACCACCTGCAGGCACGCGACGACAGCGGCAAGCAGGTGCGTGACACCGACGACGAACGTGGAGGTGAGCACTGATGAGCTCCGAGGAACCGTTACTCTCCTTAGAGAACGTCGAGGTCCACTTCGAAAACCAGGGCGGCTTCCTGGATCTCTTTGACGAACCGGAAATCGTCCGAGCGGTCGACGGCGTTAACCTCGACATCTACGAGGAAGACGTCGTGGCGCTGGTCGGCGAATCCGGCTGCGGGAAAACGACGCTGGGCAAGACCGCAATCGGCCTGCAGGAGCCGACTGGTGGCAGTGTGAAGTTCCGCGGTACGGATATCTGGGAAGCACGACGTGGCAACGCCGATATCCCCTTCTCGGAGATCCGCAATTCCCTACAGATCATTCACCAGGACCCCGGGTCGTCGCTGAACCCCAACCGACGGGTAAAATCGATCCTGCAAGTCCCGCTCGAGCAGACCCACCCGGAGATGAGCACCAACGAAATGTTGGAGCGCATTTACTCCCTGCTAGAGCACGTCGGGATGACGCCGGCAACGGACTACGCCGAGCGCTATCCCCACCAGCTCTCCGGTGGCGAGAAACAGCGCGTTGCGCTGAGCCGGGCGCTGTTGATGAATCCGGACATGATCCTGGCTGATGAGGCCATTTCGGCCCTCGACGTCTCCTTGCGCGTCGAGATGATGGATCTCATGTTGGACCTGCAAGAACAGTTCAGCACGTCGTTCCTGTTCATCAGTCACGACCTCTCGAACGCGCGGTACTTCACCGAACACGGCGACGGCCGCATCGGTGGGATGTATCTGGGCGAACTCGTCGAGGTCGGCCCACCCGAACAGGTGACCCAAAACCCGCGCCATCCGTACACGGAGGTGCTGCGCTGGGCGACGCCGAATCTCAATCTCGACGAGCAATCGACGGACATGCCGATGCGAAAGATCGATATTCCGGATCCGGTCGACCCGCCGTCTGGCTGTCGATTCCACACGCGGTGTCCGGAAGCACGTGACGCGTGTAAACACGAGACTCCCCAGCCCCAGTCGATCGAACACGGGGACATCGAACACTGGGCGTCGTGCTTCCGCGAGTACGACGATCACGAGTACTGGCAGAGCCAGCCCTTACAGGACTGAGTACCCGGCCTGGCTCTCTGTCGAACTCAGTACCGTCGTCGGTGCTGTTGCCCGACGAACTGCAGTCCTGTTGCTCGTTGGATCTTGCGCCACGTTCGAGAACCGACGGTATCAGGCTCGATCGTCTTTCAGTGGCTGTATCAGCCGACAGTCACGTCTTCACGCTGTAGACACTTCCGGTAGACAAGCGTGGTGATCCCGAAAGCAACCACGACAAGCACGAGGTCGAAGATCGCTATCGTGTACGACATCGTGCCCGGTTCGCCAAAGAAAAGCGCAAACAACGTGAGCAACAGCGCCATGAACAACGCGATGATGAGTGTGTAGAGATACTGCGTCTGGCTACAGACGTACGACCACTTGTCCTCGGCCATAGTGACGCTTGGCAGTACCGTCTCATAAACATCAGGAATCTCACTTCGAATCGACGTGTTTGTCCCTGCAAGCTCACCTCGAAGACGACTTCTGGTGTTGTCATCGTCGGAGAAACCACTAGATTCACATGACCTTCGTTAGAAGAGGTCTCATGGAACGAGGATTAGCCGTTTTGTTGTCCGAAAGTGACGCGGAGAAGGAACTCTTACAGCAAGCCGCCACCTTTAGCGACTGCTCGGACGCCCCACTTACCGTCCTGGCGGTCGTTTCGCCTTCGGAGTACGATTCCGTCGCAGAGACGATGGATCTCATCGGCGAGATCGAGCATACGAGCTACGATGACGACGCGATCTTCGAGGGGTTGCGCAAGAACACGCGTGATATCGTCGAAGACGCGATCGGTGACATGGATGTCCCCTACGAGATTGCCGTCCAGGTCGAAGACGAGAGCGATCGGGCAGACGTTGTGCTTACGGCTGCCCGTGAACACGACTGCGATCACGTCTTCCTCGTCGGCCAGCGCCGATCGCCGACCGGCAAGGCGCTGTTCGGTGACCTCACCCAGAAGATCATTCTCAACTTCGAGGGCGATATCACGCTCTCGATGGAATAGCCCCATCACGACGGGCATTCGGTCTGTTCGAACCCTTCGCCTCTCGTCGCGATGGCGGACGAGTGTCGGTGTGTCGCCGGGGCTGGCTTGTGGCGTCGATGGCAGATCGATTTCTGCGTAGTACTCGACATATGCCACAGCAGTCTTCTCTCCCTGGTCGCATGCAGTAGCAGACAGTGATCGAACCGTCACGTATTTCCAGACTGCCTGGGTAGGCAGTCACATGCGACACGAAGACATGGATGTCGTTGAGGATCTCCTCGAGACGGCCCGAGAAGATCCCAGCCACGTCGACTGGGCGGATGTTGAGCCGTATTTGGCCCACGAGAACAACGACGTCAGGGCGAGAGGGGCCGAAACAGCGGCCGAACTCGTCGATGCAGAGCCGGAAGTTGCCCTCCGGAACAACTCGCAGTTGCTCGACCTTGCAGCGGACGACTATATCGCCGTCCGTCAACAGGCCCTCGCCGCGTTAGCTGCCGTCGTCCCCGAGTACACGGACGAATTTACCGACGATATCGAGACGTTTATCGATGCTCTCACCGCACAGGTCGGGACGATCCGCGTTCTCGCTGCCCAATCGTATTCGGCAATTGCCAGCGAGCACCCTGGGGCACTGGCGGCTCACACCGACGCGATTGCGACCGTGGTTGCTGAGGCCCACGATGCAGATATTTTCGAGGCAGCCGGCGACGTGTTCGACATGTCTGAGCGGGAAACCCTCCGAACCCACAACAGGGAGGAACAACAGAAATACAGCGTCACGAAGGAAGTTGCAGTTAACAGCCTGGTTGAAATCGCCCGCAAGCAGCCGGATGCCGTGTCAGAACACGTGGACGTGGCCCTCGAGGCGACGACTGCATCCAATCCCCTCGTCGCTGGTGCGGCGATCGACGTTATCAGCGAACTGGCAAAGCAGGGTTATGCAGTTCCCGAAGCCGCACCGACGGTCATCGAGGAGCAATTAGCGACCGAGTCTGTCTTCGTTCAGGCCCGGGCGGTTCGTGCTCTGGGCAATCTCGGAGCGATCGATGCAGCCGACTCGATCGCGGACCTGGCCACAGACGCGACCGACGAAGACCTGCAGGTGCTGGCTGAGGAGACTGCCGAGTGGCTCCAAGAGCGGGCCGATTCCGCCCCGGCCAGCACTTAGAGCGGGCAGACTGTCAGTAAACACTTATGTGGGATCCCGGGACACTTCACCAGTATGGGCGAGCGAAGTGCGGGACCCGAGCGGGGACGATCCGATCGGGCACCGATTGTGCTTGATGTTGGGTGTGGCAACTTACGATCGTACAGCGACCGCGATCGTTCGGCTTCGACGTTACTGACTCCTGTGGGTGGTGTGCGATGAGCGACGACGAGGAGGCACCGACTAGCAACGTCTTCGTCCGTGCCCTGCGGGCGGTGACTCCCAATGTGCTTCGGCGGCGATTCGCATTGAAGTTCGCTGTCGTCCTGCTCGTGATGGCTGCCTCGGTCGGCGTTATCGGCATCGCTGCGACGCAGGGGCTGACGAATCAGGTACAGGACAACGTCGCAAACGAATACGAAAATCTCGCCGCACAGGAGGCCGACTTGATCGCAAACGAGCTGGATCGTCACAAGTTGACGACCCAGCTCTTCTCGACGAACCCGGAGTGGGGAGCCAACAGGACCGAAGATCTGCGTCGGGATCTTCGGATCGAGCGGTCTGATCTGGATGCTGTCTCTGATATCTTGATTATCGACCGCCGGGCCACGACGGGCGAACGCTACGTCGCCGCCGGTGCCGGGACAGAGGCAGATCAAGCTGTGACCCAAGCCGACAGAGGGTGGGTGAGCGATCTCTCGTTTCGACGAACCAGTGAGACGAGGGTCTCGGGCGTCTATCAGGTCGACGGTGAGCACGTCGTCGGTATCGTGAGTCCGGTCACCGTCTCACAGCAACGACTGCTCTTGGTGGAAGTGTCCGTCGCTGATATCGCGGCGACACTCCGTGGCGCCGAGCGTGCGGAGGGCGGATTCACCGAAGTTGTCAACGGTTCCGGGGCCGTACAGATGTCCGAGCGGTCCTCGGGGCTGTTAGCACCGTATGCGACCAACGAGCGTACGCTGGCCCCGCTCGAAAACGCAAAGCAGCTCCGTCTGGATGGCGCCCAACGCGCCGGCGCGATCTCAGACATGGCTGCCTCGACTGCGGTCATCGACGAACCGTACATCGTCGGGTACGCGCCTGTCGAAGGGGTTGACTGGTACGTCTTATCTCACGCCCCCAAAAGTAGCGTCTTCGGCCTCGTCCAGACTGTCTCCAATTGGGGGACGATCGCCACCGTGGCTGGTGTGTTGCTCATCGCCCTCGTCGGGGCGACCCTCGGAGTGAGTACGTCTCGGTCGATCAATCGGCTCCGGGACCGTGCTGAAGCGATGGAGTCCGGGAACCTCGATGTCACGATCCACTCCAATCGGATCGACGATATCGGTCGCCTCTACGATAGCTTCGAGAACATGCGTGATGCACTCACACGGCAGATACAGGAGGCCGAACAGGCCCAGAAGGAAGCGGAAGTGTCCCGGGCTGAGGCGATGGAACTGAGCAACTACCTTCAGGACAAAGCTGAGGAATACTCGGCCATCATGCAACGGTGCTCGAAGGGCGATCTCACCCAACGGATGGAACCCGACGGCGAGAACGAGGCGATGGATCGCATCGCCGAGGATTTCAACGGGATGATCGACGAGTTAGAGAAGACGACCGGCCAGCTCAAACGCTTCGCCGAGGAGGTCAACGACGCGGGTGACGTGGTCCAACAATCCGCCGAAAGCGTCCGTGACGCCTCCGAACAGGTCGCCGATTCGGTCCAGAAAATCTCTGACGATGCTCACGAGGAGATGGATCGCCTCGACACGCTATCCGAAACGATGGACGAGACGATTCAGCAACTCGAAACAGTCGCTGACGACAACGATATCGACGTTACCGCCCAGCTTGCCGCACTTCGGGACGTCGCCGAGACCGTCAACGACATCGCCGAGCTAACTGAGCAGACGATGGCCGAAGCCGAGACCGTTGCTGGTGCGGCCGAAGAGCAGGCTGCAGAACTCAGTGAAGTCTCACAGCAGGCCGAGGACCTCACGCGCTACGCTCGGCCACTGGGTGACGTCCTCGGGAGTTTCGAAACGGAAGCTGAACACGAGTTTTACTTCCCTACTGGGCCTGGGTCGCCGTCCACTGAGGAGGAACCGTAATCGATCGCCTTCTGTCTTTGAGAACTGCCGCTGTGCCGTTCTGGGTGTCCGAGGTTTCTTCTCCGCTGGTCTCTCTCCTATCAGACCGGCGACCAGCCTGACTGGAGTGCGGGCGAGCCTAGACGGTAAGATAACTCCAAACATTGATGTAAGCTGCCATAGGATACCTGGGCATGGGGCGAGGAAACGACTCGAATGCTGCCGAGCCGTCGCGGCGCACGTTCCTTCAGGCGGCGACGGGTATCGGGGCGATCGCCACGGCGGGGTGTCTTGGCTCGCGTTCGGAGACGACGACACAGCCGGGACCGGCGGCTGGCGAGACCGTGACGGTCGGGATTACTGTGGCGACGTCGGGTGAGTATGCCGTCCAGGGTGAAGAAGAGCGTCGGGGTGCGGAACTGGCCGTCAAACACATCAACGAGGGTGGAGGGTGGGTTGAAGAGGACTTCTTCGATGAGCTTTCGGGGGATGGCTTACTCGGGAAGACCGTCGACGTTGCCGTCCGCAACACCGCAAGCGATCCTGAGACAGCCCGTAGTGCGGCCCAGGACGCGTTCGATGCCGACCACGCGGTCATGCTTTGTGGGGGCACTGCGGGCCAGCCAGCCCTCGCTCAGGCCGATGTGGCAGCCAACAGAGAACGCATCCATATGGTCACGGGCGCCCAGATCGATGCGATCACGAGCGGGGAGTGCTCGCAGTACTCGTTTCGCGAGATGTTCAATTCCTATTCGACGGCCAAAGTGCTCCGGGCAGAGTTAGCAGATCGTCTCGGGAGCGACGACATCTGGTTCCACCAGATCCACGCTAACAACGACTGGGGCAGAGAGATGCAATCCCACATCCAGACCGAGCTTGCAGAGCTGGGCTGGAACTCGGCTGGGACTGCGGAAGTGATGGTTGGAACCCAAGAGTTCGGGCCAATGCTGGAGACGGTCGACCAAGAAAGTCCCGACGTGTTGTTCCTCAATCTCCCGGGGTTCGACGCTGCGACCGCTATCCCACAAGCAAAAGACAAGCTAGGCGACGACATGACGATCGTCGTCCCGCGGTTGACTCGACGCATCGCCGAAACGGCTGGCTCGAAGATCACTGGCGTCTTGGGAACGATACCGTGGGATCCCGTCATGGCTCGCTTCGATCCGACGTCGCTGTCCCGCACGTTGGTTAACGCCTACGGGAACGAATACACCGGCGAAGGCCAGTACGATGCCGTCCCGGCGGGACCGACACATCTGGCTTATTCACAGGTCATGCAGTACGCCGCGGCGGTCGAACGCGCCGGGACCTTCGATGCCGACGCCGTTAGCAGTGCGCTCACCGACCACTCCTACAACGTCGGTATGTCAGTCGAGCAGACCCTCCGAGCGTGTGACCACCAGTCGACGCGGCCGGCACCCATCGTCGAGGGACGTATCCCTGGTCGACAGCGGTTTGGCCATTATTTCGCGTTGGATACGATCAGCACCGAGACTGCGTACGAGTGTGACACTGGTCCAGCAACTGATTGCTCGCTCTAGGTCGCCCGCTTGCCGGTTCCAGTTTCCCTTCGCTGCCGTTTCGCCGTCACGGCTAAGAGCGTACAGCCGTCATATCCTGTATGGGCGAAGACGCGACGCTGAACGACTTTCACTCCGTGGCCGACGATCCACCGACTGATACGACGGTAGCGCCAGCGATCCAACCAGCGACGCTCACGTATGCGTATTCGCCACGCGGCGTCGAGTGTGAGGCCTGTGGCACGGTCACCCAGCGTCGATGGGCCGCCGAGGACGGTCTGGTCTGTCCCTCTTGTGTGGAGTGGTGACCTGTGGACCAAGGTGTTTTCCAGCCCGCTGGATCGAAGCGATACGGACGCCTCGCCTTCGTCGCGGTGGCACTCGCCGGGATCGTCGGGTTCGGCCTCGCGGATTACGCACTCACGAGTGCAGGCTACTCGACGGCAGGCATGGTCGTCTGGGGTGGTGGCTATCTCGGCACGATCGTGCTCCTGTGGTATGGCTGGTTGCGTCCGCTGGATCTGGACGGGAACTGATCTTCGGGGCCGGCATCTCGCCGCGTGGCGGCGATTCCGGTGGGTAGCGGAAGTTTAAAGGCCGTATCAGAGCCAATCACGGACAGGAATGAACGGGCTCCTACCGTTGCAGCTAATCGACAGCGTCCTGCTGCAGTACAACGTGGGGGACGTGTTGCTGTTGTTGCTCGGGCTCTCTGTGTTGGGCGCGCTCGTGGTGCGATCCCGGAAAGTGTTCTCGATGCAGGCGCTTGGGTTCGGTCTGCTGCTCGTCCTCACGCCGGGGGGTGCACTCGAACCGGGCGATGGCAGTCTGCTCGGCTCCGTTATCCAATACAAGTTCTTCGGTCTCGTCTTGTTGCTTGCTGCCCCAATGTTGTACGTGACGGCACGGCGATAACCACTCCGGCCACGTCTAGATCGCGTTCGTGGACTGCTCGTGAGTGCGTATTCTCGTTGGGCTCGATAGCCCCGGGGACGGTAGTTTCTACGCCCTGCCAACTGCAGTGCCGGTTATTCGAGTTTGCCCAGTGCAGTGAAGAATTCGAGGGCAGGCCCGGCAACGTGGACTGGTTGTGCGGCCCGCTGTAGTGTAATCTGTGTCGGTGGTTCGATTTCCTGGGTCGTTCGCCCGTCGCTGACCACAGAGGCACTCGTTGCGTCCTCGATCCGGATCGTGATCGTCGTGTCGTCTTCGACGACGAGAGGCGGCATCGGGCGTTCGGCAGCCATCTCGGTGACAACCCAGACGGGAACGTTGGGATGGACGAGCGGGCCGCCTTCGCTGAGATTGTAGGCCGTGCTGCCGGTTGGCGTAGCGATGAGGACACCGTCGGCGTGACCGCTGGTATACAGGGCATCGTCTGCCCGGATCGTGACGCCGACGCCGTTGCCGTGGCCACGCTGGGGGCCTTGGACGACGACTTCGTTGAGTGCGGGCGGTAACGTCCAGTCGTCACCACTGGCTTCCAACCGGGGGAGCTTCCGGGTCGCTGTCTCGCCATCGCCTCGGAGGTCGGCGACGACGTCTTGGATCGTCTCGATGGCATCGTTCGGTGATACGGCGTTGAGAAAGCCAACCTCTCCCAGATTGACCCCCATGATCGGCGTTCCGGCTGCCCCGCGGGCGGCGTGCAGAAAGGTCCCATCGCCGCCGATCGAGACGACGAGATCACAGCTAGCCATCTCAGCGACCGGAACGCACTTGGGGTGTCTAGCTCCGGCGTGGCGACGCCGCCATAGGTTTCCTCGCGGTCGGTGGCGAGTGCCTCGGCAGTCACGTCGTCGACGACGATATCGATGTCACCCAGCTCCATGCGAACAGCTTCGACAAGCGAGCGGGCCCGCGGATTGTCTTTTGGCCAACGAGTCCGAGCTTCATGCCATCGACTTGCCGGCCCCGACAGATAAAATCGCCTCATATCCCTCGCGTGGCACGGATAGAGTTATTGAACCCTGGGCCTAACGATAGTTCATGGTCGCGGGCCGGAGGCGTGCTCGATGAGCGAAGACGACGAGGACTGGTTCGAACAGGCCCTCTCCGAGAGCGATCGGGACGACGAAGCCGACGCTCCGATGGAGAGCCCAGCGAACGCAGAGCGTCCTGACGCTGACTCGACTGGGGAAGCGTGGCTTGGAGACGAGGCTGACAGTGAAGAAGCTGTAGCGACGGAAGCTGATGACTCGTTGTTCGACGAAGACTTCGCGAGTGCCCTGCAGTCGGCGGGCGGGCCGGGCGAAGACAGTGGTGCGGACGGCGGTGAGGACACCTTCGACGAGGAAGGCTTCGAGTCCGAGATCCCACGGATCGATCTCGGTATCGAAGGACTCGACGAGATGATCCAGGGCGGTGTTCCCCAGCGCCATCTGATGGTCGTTATCGGCTCGCCGGGGACTGGCAAGACCACTTTCGGACTGCAATTCCTTCAACATGGACTCGTAAACGGCGAGAATGCGGTGTTTATCACTCTCGAGCAGAGTCGTGAGAGTATCCTCGACACGGCCGACGAACGCGGCTGGGATTTCAGGCAATACGAACGAGACGAGAACCTCGCCATCGTCGATCTCGATCCGGTCGAGATGGCAAATAGCCTCAAGAACATCCGCGCGGAGTTTCCCGAACTCGTCCAGGAATTCGATGCCGACCGGCTGGTACTCGATTCCGTCTCGCTGCTTGAGATGATGTACGACAACCAGGCAAAGCGCCGGACGGAAGTGTTCGACTTTACCCGTTCGTTGAAAGAGGCTGGCGTGACAACGATGCTGACAAGCGAGGCCAACGAGGACAATCCCTATGCCTCCCGGCACGGTATTATCGAGTACTTGACTGATGCCGTGTTCGTTCTTCAGTACGTCCGTGGAGATACCCAGGAAACGCGTCTAGCTGTCGAGATCCAGAAGATCCGCAACGCCAACCACTCCCGACAGACCAAACCCTACGCCATCACCCTCGATGGTATCGACGTCTACCAGCAGGCAAGTATTTTCTAGGCGTCACTGTTTCCGCCTCGGATCCGATCGATCCATCCGTCGCGATCGAACCGCGTAGCGGTCGGGGTAGTGAAACCGTCCCGACCGGAGACGGCGAACGCCGTCTCCTCCGCTATGTGATCCGGTTGCGGGCCATCGACCCGCAACCCGCTCGTCACAAAATGTGGGAAACGTAGCTGCGCACTCGCGATGCTCGTGCGTAGCAACCGTCTCGCTTCGCTGGGCGATGCAACGGATAGGGAACGGACCCGCTGTAGAGTACTACTCTTCTCGCTGGTCTACGTATTCCTGGGCGATCTTGTCGCCACTGGAGGCACCGATGCGGTCGGCCCCGGCCTCGAACATCGCCTCGGCGTCCGCCCAGGAGCCGACGCCGCCGCTGGCCTTGACTGGGAGATACTCGCTCATGAGTTCGACGTCCGGGACGGTCGCCCCACCGCCACCGAAGCCGGTCGCCGTCTTGAGGAAGTCTGCGCCGGCCTCAGCCACGAGCTGACTGGCGCGGTGTTTCTCCTCGTCGGTCAACAGCGGTGTCTCGATGATCACTTTCACCGGCTGGGTGGTCGCTGCCACGACGGCCTCGATATCTTCCTGGACTGCATCGTCCTCGCCTGCCTTGAGTCGGCCGACGTTCACCACCATATCGAGCTCGTCGGCACCGGCTTCGACCGCATCGACTGCTTCTTGGGCCTTGACTTCGGGTGTGTTGTTCCCGTGTGGGAAGCCGATCACGGTCGCAAGTTCCACCTCGGGAGTGTACTCACTGGCCATCTCCAGATAGCACGGTGGAATACACGCGCGCAAGCCGTATTCACTCGCCTCGTCCAGCAGTGTCCGCACGTCGTCGGGTGTCGTTTCCGGGCCGAGTACGGTGTGCTCGATCCGGGAGGGTACGTCATCCATACGTTCTTATTAAGTAGGGCTTTGCATATAAAAGACCTGTTCAGTCATCCCTCTGTGCCCTAGTGGCTTTCGAGCCATGGGTCTCTGGTCGAGCCGCCGTAGAGCTCTCTCATTAGCGTCACGATGCTCTCGGGTGGATACTGCCCGCGTTCCGTGACGATCGCGTCGACGTACCGCGGCGGGGTGACGTCGAACGCAGGGTTTTCGACGTCTATCTTACCGATCTGTTCGCGAGTCGGTTCGTCGAGAACTTCTCGGTCTTCGCGCATCTGGATGTCCACGCTGTGGCCAGTCAGCGAGTCCGGATGGAGGCGGAGCGTCTGGGCGGCGACGGTGACCGGCACTCCACGTTCGCGGGCGACGACAGCTAGGTCGCTCGTTCCGATCTGATTGATGACTGAGCCATCCGCGGCGATGCTATCTGCGCCCACGATGACGTGATCGGCGTCGTCGAGGTATCGCCGAGCCGCACTGTCGACGATCAGTGTGACCGTGATCCCCCATTCTTGGAGTTGCTGGGCGGCGATGTGGCCCTGTTTCCGGGGGCGAGTCTCCTTGACGATTGCCTCGATCTCCTTGTCGTCTGCCAGTGCACGCTCTATGGCCGCGAGTGCGTCCGCGGAATGGGAGTGGACCATGATCGTGTCGCCGTCCCGAAGCCGCCGCGAACCAATCTGTCCGAGCTTCTCGCGTGCGTTCTCGATGTTTTCTTGAAAGGTTCGAGCTGCGGCCGTCGTCGATTCCCGCAACTCTTCGACGGTCTCACCCTCGATACGCTGAAAGACGTAGCGGAGTGCGTTCGAGAGACTATCGTCCTCAGGGCGTGCCCCGTGAAGAATTCTGGCAGTTTCCCGCATCGTCGCCCGGAAGGCCTCGGGGCTGTCGGCCTCTGCATCCGCCGCTTGGGCCTGTAGTGCCTGCGTCGTTTCGCGAGCGATCGTTGCGGCCCCACGGATGTCCCGGTTTTCGATCTGCGTCGACACCGAGCGGACTCGCTGGTGGGTCATTACGTGACACCACTCTCGCTACCACTAAGAATCCGCCGCCTTCGTCCCGTGGGTGCGCCCGCAAACGGCGCTCGCCAGCAACGGCTATATGATTGGCGACGATAGCTTCCAGTATGCCGATTGGATTTATCGGTGGGAGCGGTATCTACGATGCACTCCCCCTCGAGGAGACACGAACTGTCGACGTCGAGACGCCGTTTGGCGAGCCGAGCGCACCGATCACGATCGGGACGCTCGACGGGACGGGCCGAGAACTCGCGTTCGTTCCCCGCCACGGCCGGAACCACGAGTACTCGCCGACAGAGGTCCCCTATCGGGCGAATATGTACGCGCTCAAAGACCTCGGCGTTAGCCACGTTATCGCGACAAACGCGGTCGGAAGCCTTTCGACGGATATCCCGCCCCGGAGCATCGTCGTCCCGGACCAGCTGTTCGATCGTACGCGCCACCGGGAGTATTCTTTCTTCGGGGACGGGATCGTCGTCCATCAGGGGTTCGCCGATCCGTTCTGTTCGGACCTGGCCAGCCACCTCGCCGATGCTGTCGACGAGGCCACGGACGAAACTGCGCGCCGCGGTGGCACGTACGTCTGCATCGAAGGCCCCCAGTATTCGACGCGTGCCGAGAGTGAGTTCTATCGGGCACAGGGTTGGGATGTCATCGGCATGACTGCAATCCCGGAGGCCAAACTCGCTCGTGAGGCCGAGCTGAGCTACGCGACGATCACTGGAGTGACCGACTGGGACGTCTGGAAGGACGATGCCGAAGTCACGCTCGAAGAAGTCCTCGAAAACGCGGCCAAAAACGAATCCGTCCTCAAAGAGGCCGTCCAACACGCCGTCGAGACCTTCCCGGACGGGCACTCGTGTGACTGTCACAGTGCTCTTGCCGGGACTGTCAACACAGAACCCGAGGCCATTCCCGAAGAAACCTACCAGCGTGTCGAGCCGCTCGTCTCCGAGTACGTCGACCGCTGACCGATTCGGAACTGCAGCGGGAGACGAGACTGTCCCCGCAGCGGACTCTTTTCGACGAGAGGCGGCAACCCGCACGATCGGACATAGTCTTTTGTCCGTCCACCGAGAATGGGAGAACATGCTGAAACAGTCCCACCTGCAGATCGAGATGGATCAGCTATCCGACCTCGTTTTGACGCCGGGTGACCCCGATCGTGTCGACCGGATCGCTTCCTATTGTCGGAACGTCGAGACGGTCGCGACAAACAGAGAGTACAAGGTCGTCAACGCAACCTACGAGGGTCGACAGCTGACGATCGCTTCGACGGGAATCGGGTCGCCGTCGGCTGCCATCGCAATCGAGGAGTTGGCCAACGTCGGCGTCGAGACGCTCATTCGGGTCGGGACGACCGGTGGCCTCCAGCGGGGGATCGAGATCGGCGATATGGTCGTCGCGACCGCCGCGGCGAAAAACGAGGGGACGAGCGACCGCTACGAGGCGGCCGAGTTCCCGGCCGTCGCGGACTACGATGTCCTCTCTACGCTAGTCGACACTGCCCAGGCAAACGACGAAGCGGTCCACGTTGGTCCGATCGCCACGGACGATGCCTTTTACAACGAGACCGAAGAGATCATCACGACCTGGGAAGAGGCTGGCATCCTTTCGGTCGAAATGGAAGCTTCGGCCCTATTCACACTCGCACGTCGTCGAGGTGTCCGAGCAGGCGCGATCTGTACGGTCGACGGCAACCTCGTCGAAGGGACCCAAAAGGGAGCAACCGACGAACGCGAACTCCCCGACAAAGCCAAGAACAACGTTGGACGGGCGATCGAGATCGCGCTCGACGCGGCGACACAGCTCTAACTCGCCCCGGCTACCTTTATACGATAGTGTCCTTATAATGGATCGCAGTGTTTATCAGTGAAATTCCGCTAAACGGCCATGTACATGACGAAAATTGCACAGACTCCCCGATCGCATTCTCGGATCGCGTCAGCGTCGCCGACTCACGGCGCCCGCCGTGACGATACGGCCGCCGACTCCGAGCGTCCGCGGTCGGCCCACAACGAGTACAGCCAGCCCACAGTCGACGCGAACACACGGAGTGATCAGGACGCATGAACGCGACACTCGTCGGCCTCGCGACGCTAACCGGGCTCGTTACCGGCCTCGTCTTCGGATTTTGGAGGTTCCCATTCCGGCTCCACCGAGTCTCGCTGGCGTCATGGGGATCGTCGGGATCTTCCTGGGGTACCGTATCATGGACTACTTCGATTACGGTATCAACCTGCTCGACGTCCTCGGCATCTGATTGACGCCGTTTAGCACCGTTCTATTCGCTATCCAGTTCTTCGACGAGCTCGGCGAGCTGTTCGATCGATTGCCGTTGCTGTTCGGTCTGCTCGCTGATCGCGCGGCTCGCAGTTTTTGCTTGCTGGGCCCGGTCGCGAACCGTCTCCAACATCGTCGTCACCTCTTCGATTGCCGCTGCTTGATCGTCGTTCGCTGCAGCGATTTCGTTGATCCCAGTTGAAACGTCCTCGATCTCGTGTTCGATGTCGGCGAATGCGTCCCGAGCTGTTTCGACCTCCTCGATCGTCGCCTCGATTTCGTCTGTTGCCCGCTCGATCTCTTCGACTGTCCGATCGGTCTGTGTTTCGACGTCGTCGATCTGTGTCGCGATCTCTTCGGCGTTTCTGGTCGTCTGCTCGGCGAGGTCTTTGACCTCGTCGGCGACGACTTCGAAGCCTTCGCCCGCTTCACCGGCGCGGGCAGCCTCGATGGAGGCGTTCAGCGCGAGCATGTTCGTCTGGTCGGCAACGTCTTGGATGATCTCGACAATCGTCCCGATCTCCGACATCCGCTCTTCTAAGGTGGCAACCGTCTGGGCGAGTGCCTCTCCAGTTTCGGCGAGTTCACTGGCGCTTTTACGGGCCTGCTTTCCAGATTCGAGCCCCCGCTTTGCCGTCTCACGACTCGTCTCGGCGGCTGTTGCCACTTCGTCGGCGTTGGCCGCGACTTCTTCCATCCTGGCACTGAAGTTTTCCATTTCGGTGACTGCCTCGTCGAGGTCGTCGGCTTGGTTCCCGACGAGTTCGGTGATTCGACTGGCTTCCGAAGCGCTTTCTCCGGCCGATTCGGTCAGTGATTCGGCTTGGTTGTCGACCTGCTCGACGAGTGTTTCCAGTCGGCTCGCGGTTTCGTTTACTTGCTTGAGAACAGCCAGCAAGTGCTGTTCGACGTAGTCGGTTTCCTCGAAGGACGCTCGTGCCCCCAGCGAGCCCTCGCTCAGGGCGGCCATCGTGTCGATTACTTCTTCGACGAGTGCCTCTGTATGTTCCTGGCGACGCTGGCGATCAGTCTCGTCTCGACAGAGTTGGATGACCGCTGAGAGCTCTCCGTCCTCGAAGATCGGCATCGCGTTGAACCGGATGTACCGCTCTTGGCCCGCGTCGTTTTCCAGCCAGTGGACGGATTCGTAAACCGGCGCGTCTGTATATTCTGAATCGACCCGCTCAGTTCGCTCCTGCGTTTCGGCTTCAAAGGGATTCTCGATGACGCGGTTTGCGAGTACTTTGATCTGGTTTCCCTCTTCGTCCCGGCCGAAGTACTCGTCGGTCCCCAGCATCTCGTCCCGGGACAAGCCAAGCAGCGGCTCCAGCCCGTCACTCCAGTGGATCACTGTGTGGTCGCTGTCGAGTATGTACGCCGGAATCGGCATGGCGTTTAGCACCGCTCGCACAGCCGGCCCGTTCGACGCCCCCTCCTCCTCAGTGGGTGGTGCTGTCATTGCCTCCTCTATACGCTTGAGAGATAAAAGAGTATTATATACCTGATTTCTTATAAACCATCGTTTTATTTGTGGACCCACTCCCTAGGGACGGACATGGACGACGAACAACTAATCGAGATCGCACACGAAGCCCGAACGGATGCCTACGTTCCGTACTCCGAGTACCCGGTCGGGGCAGCGCTCGAAACAGCGGATGGTGAGATCTATCGCGGTTTCAACGTCGAGATTGTCAACTACTCGAACAGCTTCCACGCCGAGGAACTCGCTGTCACCGGCGCGATCCGTGACGGCGTCACCGATTTCGAGCGGGTCGCAGTCGTCTCGGCAGAACACGACGGTGTCACGCCCTGTGGAATGTGCCGACAGACCTTCGCCGAGTTCTGTGATGACTCCTTTGAGATCATCACCGAAGACGATGGCGAGATCCAGCGGTACACGCTCGGGGAACTGCTCCCTGACGCGATGAAGCCTGGGAACCTGCAGGACCGATAGAACCAGTTGTCGACAAGAATCGAAGCGGCCAAAATCAGCTTTTCTCAAAACGCCACTCGTCGAATCCCGGAACCCGAATCGGCGGGTTACTCCTCGCCGGATTCGTAGTGCTCGCCGACTTCACTCGGGATTCGGGTGTACCCGACGAACGCGAGCACGATGATGACTGCGACGTACGGCACGAGCTGGATGAGTTGTGTCGGCACTGGGACGAACGCGATTTGCTGGAGGCGGATCTGCAAGGCGTCCAGTCCCGCAAACAGGATCCCCGCTGCGGCAGTCCCGAGCGGGTTGTAGTTGCCAAACAGGTAGGTCGTGATCGCGATGAACCCGTCCCCGGCGATCATCGTCTGGCCACTTCCGATGAAGCGACCGGCGCGACCGACGACCAGGCCCGCACCGCCAAACCCGGAGAGGACCCCCGAGAGGACAACGCCGACGTACCGGACGCGGTGGACGTCGATACCGGCGGTGTCGAGCGCGGAGGGGTTCTCCCCGCTTGCCTCGATCCAGCGGCCGAAGCTCGTCCGGTTGAGGACGAACCACGAGAGGACGATCGTCACCAGCATCAGGATGACGATCGGGCTGGCGTCGAAGATGATCGGCCCGACGACCGGGATTTGAGAGAGTCCCGGGACCGTCACCGTATTCAGCGTCGCGATACTCTCGCTGTTGACCGAGCCCCAGATCACGATGCTGAGGAACGGCCCGAGGCCGAGTCCGACCAGCCAGACGGCGAGGCCCGCGATGATCTGGTCTGCCTTGAACTCGATCACGAGCACGGCAAAGACCAGTGCCAACAGCGTACTCGCGAGGACACCGGCGAACAGCCCAATCCAGGCTGCCGACTGGGCGTCCCCGCCGAGCAGGTGTGTGACCGCGGCGGCGGTAAACGCCGAGATGATCAACAGGCCTTCGAGACCGATGTTGATGACGCCGCTTTTCTCGGCGAAGATACCGCCAATCCCGGCGAAGACGAGCGGGACCGAGATTCGAAGTGTCGATTCGACGAAGCTGACATTGAACAGGCCGGCGATGGTGGCCGGACGCGTCCCTGGCATCGTGATGTTGATGACCGCACCGAAGACCGCGGCGACGAGCAACGTCCCAAAGACGAGCCGCGGGATGCGCCCGATGTTTGCGGCCCAGTTGCGAACGCTTCCGAGTGCACCGCTGTCGGCGGGGGCGTTACTCATCGCCACCACCTCCAGTCACCGCAGCCGGCTCCGGTTTGACGCCCAGCCGGTTGCCGAGCATCCGGAATGCTTCCGGCATCGCGATGAACAGGATAATCATTCCTCGGAGGACCGCGACCAGCTCCGGCGGGACGCCGAGCTGGAAGTTGATAGCGTTCGAACCGCCCTTCAGGACGCCAAAGAGCAGCGACGCCGGAATCACGCCGACCGGGTTGTTCCCGGCCAGCACCGACACGGTAATGCCGTCGAACCCGATCGAGGGGACGCCCTGTCGCCAGGCGCCGATGACCATCATCGACCACATCGCGCCGGCGATGCCGCCCAGGGCACCCGACAGCGACATCGTCGAGACGACCATCTGCTCGGCGTTGGCACCGCCATACAGCGCTGCTTTGGCCTGTTTTCCGGAGACGCGCAGGTCGTACCC
Organism: Halorhabdus sp. CBA1104; assembly: GCF_009690625.1. Lineage (NCBI taxonomy): Archaea > Methanobacteriati > Methanobacteriota > Halobacteria > Halobacteriales > Haloarculaceae > Halorhabdus > Halorhabdus sp. CBA1104. Next base: position 433,864 of record NZ_CP033878.1, read on the forward strand.
GAAGCTCGTGTACCGCAGGAGGTAGTAGATGCCCACCGTCGCAAGGAGTGCGAGGACGAGCGCCACCAGTGTGAACTGGCCCCCCTCCGGGAAGATGATCCCGTTGAGCCGGGCGCTGTCCGGGATCGTCTTGGTTTTGACGCTCTGTAGCGTCGGATCGGCGAAATACGACGAAACCAGGAAGAAGGCCATCCCCGTCGCGATACTGTTGAGCATGATCGTCGTGATCACCTCGTTGGCGTCGGCGTAGGCCTTCAGTGCCCCCGGTATTGCCCCGTAGAGCCCGCCGACAATCGCGCCGACGAGAAGACCAAACGGGATCAACAGGACCGATCCGACCAGTCCACCCGGCACGAACGGTCCGACCCAGACGAGCGCGAGTGCGGCCGCGAGCCCGCCAAGGACGAGCTGACCCTGAACACCGATGTTGAAAAGGTCACCTCGGAACGCCACGGCGACGGCGAGTCCGGAGAAGATCAACAGTGTCGTTTCTTTCAGAGTAGTCCCCATCGAGAAGTTGATCGGTGACCACCCTTCGGTGAACAGCCGCGCTGAGTCGAGGTCGAACGGCGAGCCGAAAGCCCCGTTGACCAGCACAGCGAAGATCTCGAGGGGGTTGTACGCTTCCCCGGACAGATATCCTGCTACGAGAACGATGAGGCTGCTGACGATAACGGCCGTCATCAGCGCGGCGATGCTGATCAGGATCCGCTCGGCGACCGAATTGCCGACGAAAAACCGGAAGAACCGCTGTATCGGTTCGGGGTACTGGCGATCGCTCATTCCTCGCCACCTCCATACTCGTCGGGGACCTCACCGGCCATCAGCAGGCCGACGTCACGGTCGGTCACTTCCTCTGGGTCGACGATATCCATGATCTCGCCCTCGTAGATGACGGCGAGGCGATCGGAGAGCTGCTGGACTTCGTCCAGCTTCGAGGAGACCAGCAGGACGCCTTTGCCCTCGTCGCGAAGCTCGACCAACTGGTCGTGGATGAACTCGATACTCCCGACGTCGACCCCGCGGGTCGGGTGGGACGCGACGATCACGTCCGGATCCCGGAGGATCTCTCGGCCGACGATGACCTTCTGTTGATTCCCGCCCGAAAGGGACTCCGAGGCGGTATCAGCGCCCGGGGTCCGTACGTCGTATCGATCGATGATCGTCTCAGCGTGGTCGCGGGTCGCTTTCCAATCGACGCGAGGGCCGCTCGTGAAGTCGGGATCGTACTGGTTGCCAAGCAGCGCGTTCTCGACGAGATCGAAGTCCATTACGAGTCCACGCGCCTGGCGGTCCTCGGGGACGAACGACATCCCACGCTCGATATGCTTACGCCTGGAGATTTCGGTCACGTCCTCTCCGTTCAGCGTGACAGTGCCTTCGTCGGGTACTTCCAGGCCAACGACCGAGTCGACGAGTTGTGACTGGCCGTTGCCGTCGACGCCGGCGATCCCGAGAACTTCGCCCTCGTGGACCGTCAGATCGACCTCGTTTACCTGTCGCACTCCGTCGTCGTTCTCGACAACGAGGTCGGAGATTCCCAGGGCAGACTCCCCTGGTTGACTGTCTTCTTTTTCGACTTCGAGCATCACTTGCCGGCCGACCATCAGCTCCGCGAGACTCTCTCGCGTCGCCGTCTCTGGGTCGACCGTCCCGACGTTTTCGCCGTCCCGGAGGACGGTGATGTCGTCGGAGATCTCCATCGCCTCGTCGAGTTTGTGCGTGATGAAGATTAGCGTCTTCCCCTGGGCGGTCAACTCGTCGACGATCCGGAACAGTTCGTCGACCTCCTGGGGCGTGAGTACGGCCGTCGGCTCGTCGAAGATCAACACGTCGGCTCCGCGATAGAGCGTCTTGAGGATCTCGACGCGCTGTTTCTCACCCACACTGATGTCTTCGATCTTTGCGGTCGGATCGAGATCGAAATTGTACGTATCACTTAGTTCGCGGACTGCCTCGCGGGCGCTCTTTGCATCGTACGCAAGCCCATTCCACTTGCGTGGTTCGTTGCCGAGCGTGACGTTCTCGGCGACAGTCATTGTATCGACCAGCATGAAGTGCTGGTGGATCATCCCGATCCCGGCGTCGATCGCGTCCTGGGGCGTCTGGAACGTCCGCTCCTGGCCGTTCAGGTAGACCGTCCCCCCTTCCTGCTGGTAGAGCCCGTAGAGGACGTTCATCAGCGTGGACTTGCCCGCACCGTTCTCGCCCAACAGCGTGTGGACCGAGCCACGCTCCACCTCGAGGGTTACTTGATCGTTCGCGACGACGCCCGGGAATCGTTTGGTGATGTTCTCCAGCCTGACTGCCGGGCCCGGGTCTGTGCCTCCTCCGGTATCGTCTTCCGGTGGTTGTTTCGTTTGTGCCATCGTATCAAATAATTTTCAACAGTCGGCGCGACCGGGTCAGATCAGAGGTCGTCGGGGTGGGACGGCACCGTCACGTCGCCGTCGACAACCGTCTGGCTCTGAGCCTCGATCTCGTCTTTGATTTCCTGCGGGATCTGATCGCCGATTTCCGTCCCGTACAGCAGCGCGACGCCGTCGTCTTCGAGCCCGAGCGTGACCGTCTCGCCGCCACGGAACTCGCCGTTGATCGCGTTGTCGACCGAGGTAACGACTGCCTCGTCGACCTGCTTGACCATACTGCCGAGAATCGCTCCGTTGTATTCGGTAAGCGTCTTGGACTGGCGTGCGTCGACGCCGATTCCGAATACACCGCGCTCGTAGGCGGCCTGGAGGACGCCGACACCAGTTCCACCTGCGGCGTGGTAGAGCACGTCTGCGCCGTCGTCGATCATCGAGTTGGCGATCGACTGGCCTTTGCTCGGTTCGCTCCAGGAGCCCGAGTATGCCACGTTGATCTTGACGTCTTCGTTGACTCGCTTTGCGCCGAATCGGTAACCTGCCTCGAACTTCTTGATGAGTCCCGTCTCTTTCCCGCCGACGAACCCGATCCTGTTCGAGTCGGTCTTCGTCTCGCTCGGGCCAGCGGAGAACTCCTGGCTCGTCAGCATTCCGGCCAGGATACCAGCCTGGAAGGACCCTTCGTGCTCGTTGAAGACGTAGTTCGCGACGTTGTCGAGTTCTGTAACCGAGTCAATGAACGTGAACTTCATGTCCGGGAAGTTCGGCGCGACCTCCTGAAGGGCGCTCTTTTGCGAGAACCCGATCGCAAAGATCTGATCGTATTCCGGATTCGAGGAGGTCGCGAACTGGCGCTGGAACGTACTGAACTCGCTCGGTGATTCCGGCTCGGCGTTCTGGAACTCGACGTTGTACTGCTCTTTGGCCGACTTGATGCCCCTGTTGGCCATGTCGTTGAAGGAGTTGTCGCCCAGGCCACCCGTCGAATACACCATGCCGACGTTGTGGGGGTCCCCACCAGACCCTTCGGTCGTGTCGTCCCCTTCCGCTGGCGTATCGTCGTTGTTGTTTGCTTCCGTGGTCTCGTTGCCACCACAGCCTGCGAGGGCGACCCCGACTCCGCTCGCAGCGATACCTTTAATGAATGCCCGCCGATCGTAGTTACGTGACATTACAGTTCTGTATGGGGACTTGAATAGTGATAATAGTTTTGCTGCTTTCTTCTTTTTAATAGGGCAGGTTCACTTAAACTGGTCTCTCGGCGACCGTGTCACGGATATGTGGTACTGACCGCTCGCAACCGCTGTTCGAGCCATATTCTGGCTCTGATTTTCGAAGACAGCCATGCCTTGTAACCGAAGTGACTTGGCTATTGGCGTCTACTCCCAACGCTGGCTCGGGCAGAACCACATTTGTCGACGCCCGTTTGACGGAACTCTCTTCGGCGAAAACGGCGTGAAGCGGATTTATACGGTGTCACTGGCCACAATGACCCGGAACAATCCGAGGGCGAATATTATATAAAAATCCAGCTTAAAAAGGAAACCAGGATGCCCGGAGACAGTGAAGATCCAAACGACGACGAACAGTATCACCTCGCCGTAAGTTCCGAAGATGTCGCCGATACGGTTCTGCTACCGGGGAATCCGGAGCGCATCGAGAAGATCGTGCGGTTCTGGGACGACCACGAGGAGAAGGCCCACCACCGAGAGTACCGAACAGTCACTGGGACGTACGACGACGCCCCGATTTCGGTGACTTCGACGGGAATCGGCTCGCCGGGAGCGGCAATTGCACTCGAAGAGCTCGCACGCGTGGGGCAGACACGTTCATCCGTGTGGGTTCGTGTGGCTCGATCCGCGAGGACGTATCAGTCGGCGACCTCGTCATCACGACGGGGGCCGTCAGACAGGAAGGGACCAGCAAAGAGTACGTCCGGGAGGATTACCCGGCAACGGCTGATCACGAAGTCGTCAGTGCGTTGATGGCCGCGGCCGAGCGCCTCGACTACAATTATCACCTCGGGACGACGATGAGCGCGGACAGCTTCTACACGGGACAGGGCCGTCCCGGATTCGAGGGCTACGAAGCACCCATCACCGACGGGCTCGTCGAGGATCTCCAGGAGGCAAACGTCACCAATATCGAGATGGAGGCCAGTGCCATCTTGACGATCGCCAACGTCTACGGCCTGCGAGCGGGTGCTGTCTGTGCTGTCTACGCGAATCGCGTGACCGGCGAGTTCCGCACCGAGAGCGACCAGCGTGCGTCGGAGGTCGCCTCGCTCGCGACCAAACTCCTCGCAAAGATGGATCGCGTGAAGGCCGAAGCCGGCGTCGACCACTGGCACCCCGGCCTCGAACTAACCGAATAATTACGAGGGATAGATATGACTATGGATCTCTTCGGGACGACCGGAATCAGAGGGCCAGTTGCGACGAAAGTGACCCCCGAACTCGCGCTGTCGGTCGGGCGTGCTGCCGGCGAGCACGGTGAGGAATTCGTGATCGCGCGAGACGGCCGGGAGACTGGAGTCGCCATCGCTGCCGCGCTCGAAGCCGGACTAGAGAGCGCTGGCGCAGACGTCGTTCGTGCTGGGATGCTCCCGACGCCGGCGCTTGGCTTTGCCTCTTACGGTCGCCACGGCGTGATGATCACTGCGAGCCACAATCCATCCCCCGACAACGGAATCAAGTTCTTCGTCGACGGCGTCGAGTATACGACTGCCGACGAGGAGCGCATCGAGGAAGGCGTCGCCAACGACGTCGAACCGGCGACCTGGAAAGAGTGGGGGCGCCAGACCAGTGAGGAGCCACTCGACGGGTACCTCGATGCTGTTGTCGAGTACGCGAGCGAGCACGGAGCCCCCCTCGAAGATATGACAATCGCTGTCGACGCTGGCAACGGCGTTTCCGCCCTCGGGACGCCGGAAGTGCTCCGGCGACTCGGTGCGACGGTCCACACGCTACACGCCAACGTCACGGGACACTTCCCTGGCCGGCCGAGCAAGCCCACGCCGGAGAACATCGAGAATCTGATCCAGTACGTCCGCGAGCGTGAGGCTGTCGATCTTGGGATCGCTCACGACGGCGACGCCGATCGGATTGTCGTGGTCGATGCCGACGGGTCGATCGTCCACGAGGACACCATCTTGGCCGTGCTCTCGTCGTACTTCGTCGAGCAGAGCGACGTCGCTGATCCGGTCGTCATGACGACGCCGAACGTTTCGGGCCGCGTCGACGAGCAGGTCCGGGCGGCGGGGGGCCGCGTCGAACGTACCGCACTTGGCCTCCTCCACGAGGGAATCGCCGAGGTCGAAGCCGAAGGCGAGCAGACGGCTGTCGCCTTCGCCGGCGAGCCCTGGAAGTGTATCCATCCTGAACTGGGAATCTGGACGGACGGTATCGCGACGGCGGCCGTCCTGACGCGGCTCATCGCTGCGGAGGGACTGGGCACCTTGCTCGAACCCGTCACCGAACGACCCCTAGAGAAGAACCCGGTCGACTGCCCGGAAGAAGCGAAAGCCGACGCCATGGAGCGCCTCGAGACCACCCTGCCCGAGCAGTTCCCGGACGGCGAGGTCTCACTCGACTACGGCGTCCGGATCGAACTTCCCGACGCGTCGTGGTTCCTCGTCCGGCCAAGCGGGACTGAACCGTACATCCGCGTCTACGCCGAGAGTGACGATGCGACGGCGCTGCTCGAAGACGTTCGAGAGACAGTCAAAGACGCGGTCGAAGCTGCCACCTGAGATCGTCCCGCAGCTTCTGTCGTCTACCTGATGACCGTCACGGGGACGGGCGAGCGCCGGACGACCGTCTCGGCGACGCTGCCGAGCAGGATTCGGGAGACGCCCGAGCGGCCGTGACTCCCCATGACGATCTGGTCGATGTCGTTGTTTTCGACGTACTCGACGATCACGTGGGTTGGCTTGCCGACCTCGATGACGCTCTCGACGTCGATCCCGCGTTCGTTCGCGTCGGCCTCGATTTCGTCGAAGCGCTCCTGGGCCTGTTGTTTCTGGCGCTCGTACCACTCTTCGGAGAACGTCGGAATCGACGCCTGGACGCTGTAACCCGCGTCTGCGGGGTTGATGACGTGCAACAGGACCAGGTCGGCTTCGGGAAATTCCTCGATCGCGAACTCACAAGCCGTTCGTGCCTGGTCGCTGCCGTCGACCGGAACAAGAATCTGCTTGCCCATACGACAACGTTTCTCGCCATCCGGCATCAACGTTCGGTATGCTAGCGTGACACTCTCGAGGTCCCGCCGTTACCCTTGGCCGTGTCGGGTCACGCATTCCGGGAGGCCGATCAACTCGACGGGCTCTGAGTTGTCCGGTGAGTAGACGACCATCTGGCCTTGCTCCATGTAGGGTACTTTCGCCTCCAGATGGCGGGGGATGTTCACCGCCGAGATGGCGTCTTCGTCGCCGAGATTGAGGACGACCGTCGTGTTGATCTGCTTGAAGACGGGATCGGCGATATCCTGTGGGTCCTGGGTGATGAGGAAGAGTCCGAGCCGTTCTTTCCGGCCCTGCTTTGCGGCGTCGGTGAACTTTCCGATGACTTGCCGGGCCTGGACGCTGTCGGCGTCGGTCAGGAAGTTGTGGGCCTCGTCCATCCCGACGACCAGCGGCGTCTCTTCGATCCGCTCGAAGGTCGGGTCGTTCGAGAGCTTCTCGTCGACGAGCAACGACGCCAGCGCGAGCACCACTGTTTCCGTGGCCCGCGTATCGTTGATGTGGTAGGTCGGGACGACTGTCAGCCCGCCCGGACGGACGAACTCGTGAACGAGATCGGTGATCGGCCGGGCGTCCTGGTCGAAGACGGTTCCGAAACCCACTGCACGTCGGCTGACGGCATCGAAGGTCTTCTCGTGGACTTTTCCCGACTCGTCGAGTTCTTCCCGCAACGCAGGATCGTCGAGGAACGACGTGAACTGGTCGTAGGTCCCCTCTCGGCCGTACTGCTCTTTGAACCGCTTGAGGAGGACGTTTACAAGCGCATTGTACTGGTTGTCGTTGAGGCCGCTGCCGGCGATCAGCCAGGGGTTGTCATAGACCATCGAGAACGGGATCGTGAACGCCACTTGCTCGGCGCGATGGCCCTCTGCCGCGTAGGTCGCGCCGCCGACTTTCGGGACGAACGCGATCGTGTCGTCGTGGCCGCCACAGGCGATTCCCTCGCGCTCACAGCGCTCGCGGAACGCCGCCGAGAGGTCACCGTCGTCGTGCATCTGGGCGTACTCGTCTTGGGGGTCGAACTGGACGACGGCGGGCTGGATCGTCCGGTCACTCCCTGTCGCAACCGGGTAGGTCCGGTCTTCCGCCAGGAACTGCCGGAGAACGTTCTTCGCGAGGTGGGTCTTCCCCGAACCCGTTCCGCCGGCGACGAGAGTGTGCCGGAAGACAAGCGGGTCGCCGGCGTCGTAAGCGTCCTTGAGTCGGTAGTCGATCGTCGGTGGTTGGGCGGCTGTCTCGACCGTCTGGCCACCGACCGAGAGATGGCCCAGGAAGACCCCATCCTCGGGGATTTTCAGGCCGGTCTTGATCGCGGACCGTTCCTCGGCGTGGCTGACGATCGTCTCCGGTTTCGGGACGCGATCGGTCATCCGCCGCTGGAGATCGCCGTCGTCGCTGTCTCGCGGCTCCGCCACTGGACTATCCGGGGCACTCGGCGCCTCACTATACAGAATCGCGACCGGTTCGAGTTCCGCGATGAACTTGAAGTCTTGCTCGTCGATCCCACTGGACCGCATCGCCCGCCGAGCGTGGATCTCGGTCGCGTCGTCGGCCCGGAACTCCCGGGCGTATTCCAGGGCGGTAATCCGACAGAACAGCCGCTCGTCGGTCGCACTGTCGGGATACGGCGCGAGTAGATACGTCCCAATCCGGACGTCTGCGCGGTTCCCGACGGTGACGTAGGCTCGCAGACGCGTGTCTTCGCCATCCTCGCTGATGGTCAGGCCCTGGGCCGCCGAGAGGACGCCGATGCCACGCTCCCCGCCGGCCGGTGATACCGAGACGGATTCGAAGTCGTCGGTCACTGCGCCCGCGTCCGTTGGCTGGCCGTCGGTCTGATCGGACGGTCGATCGGCCCGCCCGTCGTCCTCGCGGTCGCCGTCGAATTCAGTGAAGTCCCCGAGATCGGACATAGCCAAAGCCTGGTGGTCGAGGCCCAAACCGGTTTCCCCACGCTATCGCACTCGGTACTCGCTCGTCCAAGTCAGAAACGTCCTTACGCTGGCCCGAGAAACCCCGTGTAATGTCCGACTGGCTACGGGCCATGTCCTACAACGTCCGGTACGATACGTCCGAGGACGGCAAACACGCCTGGGAACACCGGCGAGATCGCGTGGCGGGGACGATCCGTTTTCACGCCCCCGACGTGATCGGCTTGCAGGAGCCACTCGACCACCAGCTCGCGGACATCGCCGAGCGTGTCCCGGAATTGGAGTGGGTCGGCGTTGGCCGCTCAGATGGCGCCAGCGGCGGCGAGTTCTCGCCGATCGGCTACCGGACCGATCGCCTCGAGTGTGAGGACACGGATACGCTCTGGCTCTCAGAAACGCCCGGGCAATCAGGGAGTGTCGGCTGGGACGCCAGCTATCCCCGGATCGTCACCTGGGCGCGCCTCCGTGATCGACAGACTGGGACGCGGTTCCTCCAGGCGAACACACACTTCTCCCACGACGGCCCGAAGGCACGCCGAGAGAGTGCCTGGCTGTTGCTGGACCGTCTCCCCCACATTGCCGACGGCGATCCGATCGTCTTGACCGGGGACTTCAATGTCGTCGTGGGCGAGCCGGCCCACGAGATCCTTGCAGAAGGGACCGACTCCGTCTCGCCGCTCTCGAACGCCATGGATCGGTCTCCCCAGCCCCACCACGGGCCCAAGACGTCTCGGACTGACTTCGAGACGCTGCTGCCGGATCGCAAGATCGATCACGTGTTCGTCAGCGACGACGTTGCGGTCGGGCAACACGGTGTCTGTACCGACTTCGACGACAGTGGGGCATTCCCATCTGATCATCTCCCGGTGCTGGTCGACGTCGATCCCGCTGGCTCTGCTCGCGGGGTGTGACCGCTGGCTTTTGTTGCTGGCGGACGTAGTATTGCTATGTTACTCATCCGTGGCCGGGCCGGCGGGACCGCACTGACGGGGACGCTGTACGAACCCGGCGAGACGCCTCCGAGTTACGAGGGGGCTCCCGACGCGGACGCGCCGTACGTCTGGGTCTGTGATGCCTTCTACGAGGTCGTGAGTGGCGGGGTCGTCCAGCAGATCGACGATCGCGAGGTCAACGTCGCCTTCGAGACGCCCGCCCCGCGAGGGTTCGAAGACCGTGCTCGAGCGATCGAGGCGGCAAAGGACCACCTCCGAACGCAGTTCAGCCGCATCGGGGTCGCCGAGTCGGCCGTCGCGATCGAACGTGAATCTGTCGCCGATGCGGGCAGTGCTGTCGACGAGCGATCCCGTTCAGGACCGATCGGGTAGTTGGAAACGGGACTGCGCGCGGTCCAATCGACCGCGAGGCCCGATGCTAGCCAGCGACGAGCAGTAGCGGTCCCTCGATGCTACGTGTCGATCGAGCATGCCGTCTCTCGGTTCGTTCAGCCAGGTAGCAAACCTTATTGTGCGCGCTCGCCCGCCGGTGCATATGAACAGTCGCGACGAACTCCTGGAGCTGTTGAGAGAAAACGCCCGCTACTCGACGGCCGAACTCGCGCGGTTGGCCGACATGGAGGAACCACGCGTCGAGGAAGCACTCGAAGATCTCGAAGCCGCTGGGGCTCTCCGAGGCTACCAGGCTGTCGTCGACTGGGACGAACTCGATCGTGAGCGCGTGCGAGCGACGGTCGAGCTCAACGTGACGCTGGACCGCGAGACCAGCTACGGCGACATCGCCGACCGGATCGCGAAGTTCCCGGAGGTAACGACCCTCCGGCTGATGAGCGGTGACTACGATTTCCTCATGGAAGTCGAGGGCGACTCGATGAGCGAGGTGTCGTGGTTCATCAGCGAGAAGGTCGCGCCGATCCCCGAGATCACCCAGACGGTTACCCATTACGTGATGGACTCTTACAAGGAGAACGGCATCGAATTCGGTGACGGCGACGAGGACGATCGGCTCTCGATCTCACCATGACCATCGAGCCGAGCGAGCGCGTCGAGCAAGTCCCGCCGTCGGGAATCCGCCGGTTTTTCGAACTCGCCGAACAACAGGACGACATCATCTCGCTTGGTGTCGGCGAGCCCGACTTTTCGGCTCCCTGGAGTGCCCGCGAAGCGGCGATCGCCTCTTTAGAGGCCGGCAAGACGTCGTATACGGCAAATCGGGGCAAACTCGAACTTCGGGAACGGATCGCCGCGGATGTCGACCAGCGATACGATCTGGATTACGATCCCGCCCAAGAGGTGCTGGTGACGACCGGCGTCAGCGAGGGGGTCGATCTCGCCCTCCGAGCGATCGTCGATCCGGATGATACTGTCGCGATAGCCCAGCCAGCGTACGTCTCGTACAAACCAGGCGTGATCTTCGCTGGCGGCGACCCACTGGCGGTGGCGACCAGACGTGAAGACGAGTTCAAGCTTACGCGTGAAGTGCTAGCAGCGAGCGGCGCGGCTGGGGCCGACGCGCTGGTGATGAACTACCCGAACAACCCGACGGGCGCGACCATGACCGAAGACGAACTGCGTGAGGTCGCAGCCTTCGCACGGGAGAACGATCTCGTCGTATTGAGCGACGAGGTGTACTCGGAGTTGAGTTACGAACACGAGCACACCTCGATCGCGACGCTACCCGGGATGCGTGAGCGAACGATCGTCTTCAACGGCTTCTCGAAAGCCTACGCCATGACTGGCCTGCGGCTGGGCTACGCGATGGGGCCGCCGGAAGTGATCACGGCCATGAACCGCATCCACCAGTACACGATGCTGTCGGCCCCGACGACGCCACAGCACGCCGCTATCGAGGCTCTGGACCGGTGTGCCGACGACGTCGCGGAGATGCGCAACCAGTACAACCGGCGACGGCGCTTTGTGCTCTCACGGTTCGAGGAGATGGGTGTCGACTGTTTCCCGGCCAGTGGAGCCTTCTATGCGTTCCCCGAATCACCCTGGGACGACAGCGAAGCCTTCGCCGAGGCACTCCTCGAATCCGAGGGCGTCGCCGTCGTGCCCGGGACTGCCTTCGGTGACGGCGGTAGCGGCCATCTCCGAGTCTCCTATGCGACTGGGCTCAGTGACCTCAAAGAAGCACTGGCGCGGTTCGAATCGTTCATCTCGTAATCTCGACCCAGAGTGCAGTACTGTCTCTTGGGTTGCCGTCGGTGATAGAATGGTCGCAGTCGACGACTTTACGATCGTCTGACGTAACCTTTTTTCGCTTGAATGAATGATGCTACACCAATGGCAATTGATGATAAAGAGGGTGGCGACGAGGGTTCGCTCCGGTCGCGGGCGAGTTCCTTATTCGACGGGGATAGCGATCCAGAGGGAGGTGACGACGACGAACCCGACGGATACACGTGGATCGATTTTCGGCGTGAATTTCACGAGGGTGGACAGTTTGACCGAAGCGAATATCTCGGATTCGACCCACAGCGCACCGAGCAGTTGCTCGGGGAGTGTTCGAGCAACGCACGCCAACTCGACGACTATTTTCAGGATTTTATCGACCCCGCAACGACGCCCGTCCGTAAAGGTGAGTATCGGTGGGAGCACTTCAAACAGGAGTTTTACTACGATGGGGACGGCTCGCCACCGCGTGAGGACGACGGGACAAAGATCCCGTTCGATCGGGCCGCCCATCTCGGATTCGATCCCGACGAGACTGAAAGACGACTGAGCCACGGCCAAGACAAAGCGGAGGCACTGGTGGATCTCGTCGATCAGCGGACGGTCGACGTCAACCCGGAACTGGACGAAGACGAGTTCTTCTCGACGGTCGAGGGCCACACGACGATCGTCAATCGATACGATCTGGAGAAAGCCGTCCCGATGGAGAAAAAGCGCCACTTCGAGGAAGTCGAGCGCTACTGGGTCAACAAACCCTACGCTTGTGTCATCTTGTTCCATTCGATAAAGGAGAACGAGCGTAAGTACTACGTCGTCGAGCCGACGCTGAACGCGCTCGAACTCGAGCTCAAGGACTTTCTCGGCAGTAAACTCAAGACGGCGATCAAATACGCCGAAGAGGGCGTGGCTGTTGGCGACGACGCCGAGGGTCGGGCGGCGGTCATCGAGCGCGAAGCCCAGGCGCTCCTCAAACGGTACGATATCTACGACGAACCGAACACGGATCGTGTGGGCCAAACGACGGGTGACTGGGTAAAACAGCTGCTCGGCCTGGGCGAGGAGTCCGCCGAACCCGACCAGCTCGATCAGTCCACCGAACTCGACGGGATCGCGGCCCGACCGGAGCCGGCAATCCTCGAAGAAGACGCAGATACTCTGACCGAATACCAGGTCGAGAAACTGCTGTACCTGTTGAAGCGGGACTACATCGGCTACGGCAAGATCGATCCGATCAAACACGACATCAACGTCGAGGATATCTCCTGTGACGGGTACAACTCCCGGGTGTTCGTCTATCACACCGACTACGAGCAGACGATCTCGAACGTCGAACACGGGGAGAGTGATCTGGACGACTTCGTCGTCAAACTCGCCCAGCGCTCGGGCAAAGGGATCTCCAAACGGCAGCCACAGGTCGACGCGACCCTCCCCGATGGGTCGCGCGCACAGTTGACTCTCGGCACGGAAGTCTCCGATCACGGGACCAACTACACGATCCGGCAGTTCAAAGACGTCCCCTTTACGCCGATCGACCTGATCAACTGGAACACCTTCTCGCTGGACGAGATGGCGTTCCTCTGGTTGGCGATCGAGAACAACAAGTCGATGATCTTCGCCGGCGGGACGGCCTCGGGGAAGACGACCAGCCTGAACGCGATTTCGCTGTTCATCCCCAGCAACTCCAAGATCGTCTCCATCGAGGACACCCGTGAGGTCGAGCTGCCACAGCGAAACTGGGTGGCTAGCGTGACCCGGCCTTCCTTTGGTGACGACGAGAAAGGCGACATCGACGAGTTCGATCTGTTGGAGGCCGCACTCCGCCAGCGCCCGGACTACATCGTCATGGGCGAGGTTCGTGGGGAAGAGGGGCGTGACCTGTTCCAGGTCATGTCCACCGGCCACACCGGATACTCGACGTTCCACGCCGACACCGTCGGCGAGGTGATCAAGCGATTCACGACCGACCCGATCAACGTCTCGAAGACGCTGTTTACGGCGCTGGATCTCGTCTCGATCCAGACCCAAACGCGCGTCCAGGGTCGGAAGGTTCGCCGGAACAAGACGTTGACCGAGATCAACGAGTACACCCCGGAGAACGACGAGATCAACGTCAGGGACGTCTACCAGTGGCAGGCCGAGTCCGACCAGTTCCTGCAGATGGGTTCCTCATCAACGCTCGAAGACATCAAGTTCGACCGTGGGTGGGACCAGGACACGTTGGACGAAGAACTGTTCATGCGCAAGGTCGTCCTCGCACATCTCATCGAGCAGGGGCTGAACACCTACACCGAGGTTGCCGCGACGGTCCAGGCGTTCATCAACGATCCCGAGACGATCATGACGTTGATCGCCAACGGCCAACTCGAACGGAGTCTCGAAGACCTCCGAGAGATGGAATCAGTTCAGATCACCGTCGATCCGGCCAAAGAGGAGATGGTGCCACGACCGGATCCACCCGACGAGTTGGCCGAGGAAGCCCAAGGCGTCATCGACAACGCCCAGCCGTTGTTCGACCGATACAAGGACCAGGCCAGATCTGACATCGTAAACGCACTTGCGGACGTGAGTGGCGACGAGTTGACCGAAGACGAAGACGACGGGACCGTCGACTTCGGTCAGTTCGTGCCCAAAGCGGGTGTCGAGGGACCTGAGAACGAATGAGCCTCGAACGACGCCAATCCGGCTCGCGGATCGGTGAGGCCGGGAGCCTCGGGGATACCTTCTACCCACTGTTCCGCCGGCTGTTCGACGAAGACGGGGACTTCGTTGCCAACGTCGAGACGAAACTGGGCGAGTCGCGGATGGCCGACAACGTCGAGATGTTCCTCTCGCGGGCGCTTGCCGTCGGGACGATCGCCGGGACGTCGCTCTGGCTGGTCGGCATGTTGCTCGGCTACCTGCTCGTGACGACGTTGTTTGCCGGTGGCGCACCGTCGTTTCTCGGACTCGGTCTTCCCGAAAGCATCCTCCCGATCGTCCAGGCACTGAAACTGCCGTTTCTCGTGTTCGTCTCTGGGCTCGTGTTCGGGACGATCGGCTTTCTGGTCGGGTTCGGTTCGCTGGTGTCGATCCCGTACTTTCGGGCCAGCGCCCGGGAACGGGAGATCAACGTCATGCTTTCCGATGCCGTCTCGTTCATGTACGCGCTGTCGGTTGGCGGCCTCAATCAACTGGACATTCTCGAATCGATCGCCGATGCCGACGACACCTACGGCGAAGTAGCAAAGGAATTCCAAAGTATCGTCCTCGAAACAGAGTATTTCGATACGGACTATCGGACGGCGATCCGTAACCAGGCGATCCGGACGCCCAGCGACGAGTTGAGCCAGTTCCTGACGGACATGCTCTCGATCGTCGACTCCGGGGGAACATGACGGACTTCCTCGAGGATCAGAAGGACAAGTACATGCGCACCAGCAAACAGGAGCAACAGCGCATGCTCGAGACTCTGGAGTTGTTCGGCGAGATGTACATGACGCTCTCGCTGTTTCCCCTCTTGCTCATCATCATCCTCGTCGTGATGTCGATGATGGGCAACGCGAGTACGCAGTTGATGTATATCACGGTTTACGGGCTGATTCCGTTGATCAACGTCGCCTTCCTGGTGCTGGTGTCGACGGTCACGTCCGACGAGAGTTCGAGTGGGTACTTACAGCCGGACGACCCCGAGAAAGAGGCCTTGATCGAGGGCCAGACCAACCTCTTCGATCTCGGCTTGATCGAACGGTACAAGGGCGAGTACAGCGTTTTCGACCGGATTAACGACCGTGAAGGGACCCATCAAGCCCTCGAGATCATGCGGTCTCCGCACATCTTCTTCCGGGACAACCCACTGTACGTGCTCGCGTTGACTGTCCCGGCGACACTGACGGCCCTGGTGATCTCCGTCCTGATGGGGTGGGCACCGACGTCCCTAGAAGGGATGATGAGCGATCCACTACAGGGAACGTTCTTCTGGCTGTACGTTCCGGCCTACATCAATTTCATTCCGCTTGCGATCTTCCACGAGTGGAACGTCCGTCATCGGAAGGCGATCATCGGCAAACTCTCCGAGAACCTCCGGAAACTCTCTAGTGCCAACGAGACTGGGATGACGCTGCTCGAATCGTTGAAAGTCGTCGCCAACACCTCGTCGGGCCGACTGGCCGATGAGTTCACGATCATGAACCGGAAAGTCCAGTACGGCACGAGTCTCAAACAGGCCCTGCGGGAGTTCAACAACAAGTATCACGTTCCGCGACTCGCCCGGACAGTCAAGCTTGTCAGCGAGGCTCAGGAAGCCTCGAACCAGATTCAGGACGTCCTCTCGACGGCCGCACAGGCAAGCGAAAATCAGGACGACATCGATCGTGACCGGAAATCCCGGACGCGGATGCAAGTCGTGATCGTGATTATGACGTTCCTGACGCTGTTGGGTGTGATCGCGATGCTGAAAGTGCAGTTCTTCGAGACGATGGCTGGACTCTCTCAGCAGGCCTCGAGTGCGGACGGGGGCAGTTCCGTCCAGAGTATCGGCTCTGACATGCCCGGTCCCGATCTCCTCTCGATGCTGTTCCTGCACGCCGTGACACTGCAGGCCATCTCCTCGGCCATCATTGCCGGCTACATTCGGAACGTGAGTCTCGTTGCCGGCCTCAAATATGCCGTTGCATTGTTGACAGTGACGCTCAGTGTCTGGATCGTTGTGAGTTGAGCCAATGATACGTCGGGATTCGAAGGACGCGAACGAGAAGGGTTGGCGAGAGGCCGACCAGCAGGACCGTGCCCAGACGATGCAAGATTTCGTTCTGGGAATTAGCATCTTCATGATTGGCTTCATGTTCGTGTTGGCGCTGTTTCCGGGGTTGTTGACGCCGTTTGAATCGTCGCTCGACGGCAATACTGAGGCCGCAGCCGATCGCGTCACCGCCGAGATCGTCTCGAACTTCTCGAAGCCCGCCGAGCCAAACGTCCTGAACGCCACACGACTGAACCAGACGGTATTCAACGATTCTCGGTCGGTTGCGGACCTCAAGTCGCAATTTGGACTCCCGAGTGATACAGGACTCAACATAACATTACAGCGACTGGATGGGATGGCACATCTCAACGCGTCCGGCAATCCAGTCACGAACGATCGGACTGCCATCTCGGTGCGGATTGTCGATACCGGGTTCTCTGGCTGTGATCCGGGTTGTCGACTCGTCGTACGGACGTGGTAACATGAGACAGGAACGAACGCGTACATTGGGAACGGGGGACGATGACCGCGGACAGGCATTTACACTCGAAGGGCTCGTCGGTGCAATTCTCATTCTGACGGCACTGTGGTACGCGATGCAGGTCGTCATCATCACGCCGACGACTGGCGGCACTGTCGACCCGGCAGTCCGGGCAGACCTCCGCCAGCAAGCCGATGACACGTTGATGGTGGCTTCACAGTCCGAACGGGAGCGTCTGTCGACGCTCGTCCGAAACTGGTCACAGCAAAGTCGGACTTTCGCAGGCGCTGTCAATCCGGATGTCGGCTATGGGACCCAACGCATACCGGGTTCATTTGGAGATTTGCTGGTCGAGAATTTCGCTACCAGGGGCCGGCTGTACAACGTCGAGATGACGTATCTGGAAGGGGATCCGTCGAACGGAACGGGTGCCGTCACGGTCGCCTCACAGGGAACGCCCTCGGAGAGTGCCGTCGTAGCGACCCATCGGGTCGTCCTCTATGACAATATGACTCTTACGTCGCCGTCGGCTGGAGCGGCGGAATTGTGGGAGTACGATACCCACCCGACGCGTAACCCGGGCAACAAGAGTGGGTACTACCCGGTGCCCAATGCCGTCGACGGTCCTGTCTACAACGTTTTGGAGGTGCGACTGATCGTATGGTGACTGATCGAATCGGGCCACGGGGCGAGCGCTTCGAGGCGGCCAGCCGTGGGCAGATGCTCTTGATCGGCGCAGTGCTTATCGCCGTCACGATTGTCGCCCTGGCACTGGTCATCAACACTGTACTGTACACTGCAAACGTCGGCTCAGCGCAGGAAGCGACCCAGATCAACGACGTCGACGAATTCACCTACGAAGCCACCCGCAATGCTCGCTCGATCATGCTCCGGGTGAACCACGTCCAGCGCAACCGGTCGATCTCAGACGTCAACGCCAACACGACACGGGCTCTCATGGAGTACAGCGACGGCCTGTCTCGTTCGTTCGCGACGACGGGAACAGTCTACGCGAACGTTACCTACAGTGGAACTGTGGTAAATGGCACGCGAATCGTCCAGTGGCAAGACCGGAACTTCTCGGAACCAGGTAACCCGACCAATGGGGACTGGGGAGTTGTACCCGGTTCAACGAGCGACATCGGTTGGTTCCTACTGAACGTGAACGTTCGAGACACGTCGACGACCGAGTCGACGATTTCTGTCACTCACGGGAGTGAGACGCTCAACTACACACTGAACCAATCAGCCAATGATAATCTCAGTGTCATTGTGACTGACGGCTCCGGATCCGTGCTGGACGCTGTGTCGTGCCAGTCGACCGGGGGGCGCGCTCTTGTAGATCTCTATGGTGGGTCGAGCCCAACCGGCGAGTGTACGTTCCCTGGCATCGAGGAGACACTCAACGCGCCCATGACCGTCGATGTCCACAACGGGACTGAAATCACTGGCCAGTACGCGATCGTGACCAATCGAACCTGGGACGGGACTCCCTGGAACGGTCTTCCGACGTGCACTGCTTCTGGGGGAGAACGATGTCTCACACCAGCGGTCTGGCAAGGTTCGATCGATCTCACTTATTTGAGTGAGACTGTCCAACTCAGCCAGCAACGTAACGTCAGCGTCTACGGGGGACCTCATGAACGACCACCAGCAAGACACACAGATATCGCACCGATCAGATTCGAACTGCCATCACCGCCTGGATACTGACAGAGCACTTTCGACACCGATCACGCACACTCTCTCCCTCGGGATCACGACAGTACTCGTCGTGGGGTTGTTGATCGCCGCCAACGGCTATCTGGCAGACCAAAAGCAGTACGCTTCCGATACCGTGATCGAGAGTGTCGGCACTGAACTGGCGACAGAACTGGAAACCGTCGGCAGACTGGCCCGCAATAGCCAGCAAGCCTCGTTGCAGAGCAGCCAGCCACGAGATATCGTCTCGAACGCCTACTCCGTGGAGCTACGATCGCCAGGTGAGTGCACGCTCGGCATGGCGGCGAATGCGTGTCTGGTGGTGGAGATTACCCGAACTGGTGAGAACACGGTGCGTGAGTTTGCCGTTCAAAATCGCTCTGACGTCCGGCTCTCGATCGATCGCGTCGATCAATCTACGTTCGGCGTCTCGGCGACCAAGACGACGGGCGTGACGACTGACGCTGCCGTCGTCCCAGTCGAACAGGACCTACGTGTTGGCGTGGGAGCCGATGTCGGTCGATCCGGTGGCCAGAATATCACCAATCTACAACAGGAGGCGCCGATCATCGAGAACTTCACCATCTCTCCGGGGTTTCCCACCAGCAACGAGACCGTCACATTCAGCGCAAACACGACAGACCCGGATGGAACTGTTGTGAACCATACGTGGTATATCGACGGCACGCCCCATCCCAACGAGGGCAATACTTTCACGACGACGTCTCCACTTCCCCCCGGTGAACACAATGTGACGCTCAAAGTTACTGATAACGATGGACTAACGGCATCGAAACGGCCACGAGGAGAAAACGTCACGACATCCGGATTGACCGGGACGATCGTTGATTCAGGATCGGGATCAAGTGGAGATTACGTCGAATTAGAGCTAACAAATCACTGGCCAAAAGATGTTGTGTTGGGGGGATTAAACGTCGATGCCGGTTCAGGGTACGATTACATTCACTATATCGAAGGGTCAGTAGATGGCGACGAAGATTGTAGATTTTTTGGATGTTCACCAGACACGCCAGATCCAGAGATCAAGATTGATTATACCGACGATGGGAGCTGGAACCACCCGCAAGAATTGAACGGTGCCGACCCAGCAACCCTCACTGATGGTGAGCGATACATCACTATCACGTCAACTGATATGATAGACCGATCAGACACGGCGACGGTCCGCATTCGTGGCCTTCGTGGAGGGGGGGATCCAGCTGACACGACATTCCGCGTCGAATACTGGGTCACCATCGAGGGGGAAGATGTTGCAGTCTCGACGATCGTCAACGGAGGAAGCTAACTGTGAGACCGGATCTCTCTCGCGAGGGAACGACACCCGGCCAAGACAACGCCGACACGTTCCATAGCTCGGTGACATCCAAGGCACAGAGTGACCGGGCTGTCTCTGATCTGGTTGGGTTCATTCTCACGTTTTCTATCATCATGACGTCGGTCGTCCTGGTCTCAACAGTTGGCTTCGCCCAGCTCGACGATTTCAAAACGAACCAGCAACTCGACAATGCTGAGAGTGCCTTCGAGATTTTCGCCAACTCCTTCGATTCGATCGAAGAGGGCGGAGCTATCATTCGCCAGGAATCACTGGATCTCTACCAGGGAACCATCGGTATCGAGCGAGGGTCGACGGCGACGGTGACGCTCAATCGAGCGAGCGGCGCCGATCGCTCTTTGACAGTCCCGCTGCACGCATTGGTGTATTCGAAAGGTTCAACGAACATTTCTTACGAGAGTGGCGCGACCTTTCGCGGGCGAGAAGATGGCGGAACGATCAACCAGCAGCCAGGCTTCGTCTGTACAGATAATGTGGCTGTGTTGTCGTTCGTGACGCTCCAGTCGCCAGAGACATCCGCGAGCGGTGGCGGCGCACTGGAAGTGACAGCGGCAGCGAACGGAACTGACCTCCTGTATCCGATCAATCAATCCGGTCGGGGGTCTGTGAGTGACGTTACTTCGATTTCAGTCTCGTTTGCCTCTGCGCGTGAAGATGCGTGGCTCGATCACTTCGACGAGGCAGCAAACTGGACGGTCTCGGGGCCAACAGCACAGTGTGGGGCTTCAGACTCGCTCGATCGAGTCTTCGTTCGGCGACAGAACGTGACGATCGAGTTTGATCGGTGACAGCCGAATCAGGCGTTTGGCTTGGGTTCTCCCGCCACTTCACCCCTCAATTCTGACATTATTGATATCGATGTCAACAATGCCGCTCGGTTTGGCGCTCTCCTCGCTCAGGCCAACCGTGTATAGCATCAACATGATATTGTCTGTCTCGCTATCGGCCTCCTGGGGAAAGTCGTAGGCGACAATCACTTGGTTACTTTCGAGCGTCAACCCGTTGGTCCTATTGTATAGGCCTCTATTTTTCATCACCGTGGTGAGGTTCGTTTGCCATTCAGACGTTTTCCAGTTGTTCGTCAGGTTATCTTCCAATAGGGTCGCATCCTCACTCGTAAACACAGTCACCTCATCCTCGCCCAATTCTTTCAATCCAGACTTGTTCATCCGCGCACATCGAGTCACTGGCGCTGACTCTGTCCCATCCGTACCATTGATGGCTGTCGTTTGACCTGTTGACACCCAATTATCACAACCCCAATCCGGGGGCTGTCCTGTCATCGCACTAAAGTTCACCATGTCTCCCTCGGAGACTGTGAACGCGTGGCTGAACGTCGACGGGGCGGTGGGATCATTGACGTTGAGGAACGTATTATTGCCCGTCGTGACGTTCGCGATGTCGTCGACGTTTCCGGTAATCTGTGGCGGATAGGCGGCTGTTTTACTCGATAGGTTCGTAGAGAGTGGGAGGTGTCCGACCTGTTTTGTACTCGTTATCTGTTGGCTGAGTGATTCAAATGCCGATTCTAACGCACTGGCATTTGCGGCGTAGTAGTATTCTCCGCCCCCGTTGAGTGCGGTTTGGTTGAGAAAGCCGGGATTGAGGTCACTCTCGCTCGATCCGAATCCGATCGTGAACACCGTCGTCCCGGAATTGTGTGCAAGTGTTGCGATTCGTTTCGTCGCATCATCAGGGCCATTTTTTATATTTCCATTAATATAGAAATCTTGATTCTGGTTATAGCCCTCATTTTTCCCATCAGTCAACATGACGATATACTTGTTACGAGAGGCGTTCGACCGCGTATTCAGGATCTCGTTCGCTCGCCTCATCCCCGTTGCCGTATACGTGTTCGAATTGTATGTTGTCTTATTTGTGGTCGAGTGAAATTTACCGAAGTCACCAGTTAATATACGACCATTCGATCGAAACGTGTGTGCCCTATACGGCCTGTTATACCCAGTACCCCTAAATCCAACGAGGCCAACCCGATCGCCGTCATCGAGATAGGTCGTGAAAGTTCGCATCGCCTGTCTGGCGTCTTCGTACTTTCGATCTCCGCCCGTGCCTGGTGAGGGATCTGCCATCGACCCGGACTCGTCGACGACGAACACCACGTCGAGTGGCGGTCGCGTTATGTTCTCAGCACTGGATATTTTCTGCACGGATCCGATCTCGATGTCGTCGGCAACCGGTTCCGCGTAGACTGTGTATGAGTTATTTGCGTCCTTGCTAACGGAGATCCCGTCACTCGTCACCGTCACATCGTCCATGTAGCTGGCATTGGTCACGTCGACGACGTTGTTCTTTGCGTCGTTCGTTCGCTCGGGTAACGCGCTTTGGTTCAGGCGGATCGTCGCCGTTTCGGTGCCATCGTTGACAACGAGGTAACTTCCACTCCCGGCTGGCGGCGACGATCGAGTATCGTACCCTGTTTCGCCCGCCAGATGTTCGCCCCACGCCTGGTACATATCGCTCTGGATCCGCACTGTGACGTTGTCGGGCCGCTGACAATCTCCCTGCAACAACTGGTTCATCGCTGTGGTCGAATCGGCCGCTGACGAAGTTGCGTTCAAGATAGCCTGGTTGTCCTCGGCGGCAACGCTACCGGTCATATTCGTCAGCGAGAGACTAACCTGTCCGTCCTGGACCGAGACAGTCGGTGGCGTTACGATCGACGCTGCCCCATTTTCCGAGAGCCGCCAGACGCCACCCGCTTCGTAGACGATCGTCGTCCCGGCCTCGTCTTCTAGCCGAATTGAATCGAGAGAGACGTTCGCTGAACAGGTTCCGTTGCCGTTGACTGTGACGTTCACGTATCCGCTGTCCGTGACAAGATCGGGCGATCGCTGGACCGTCTGGTCTGTTTCGGCGAACGAAAAGCCGACCGCGCGCGATTCGCTTGCGGTCGAGAGCGTTGCCAACCGGGAGTCGACCTCCTGCATCATCGTCTGGGTCGCCTCCGCATCCTGTTGTTCCTGCAGCCCGCCGATTGCAGACGCCCCAAATATCACGATCGCAACGGCCCCAGTCATGACGATGCCGACCAACAGGACGTAGCCGAGTAACTCGGACACACCCCGATCTGCACCCACATTCGACGCTATCAGCCCCCGGCGATTCATTGGTAGTGTACACATGGATCGCGTCGTAGAAGTATAAATGTATTCGAGACTGGCTAACGAGCCCACTGATCGTTCCGCTGCCACGCTTCGGTACTGTGTTGGGTACGTCTCAGTCAGCGCCAGCGGATTGGTCCGGCCGGCACCGCACTTGTGTGACGTACGTTTGTGTCAATTCGACCAGGGCAGACCGAAACTCACTCTCAGTCGGATCAGTCGAGAGGTCTCGAAATTGCTCTCGAAAGTACTCGAACCCGAGGTTTGGCGCATCTGTGGCGGCCGCCTGTGCCAAATCGTAGATCCGATGGTCCGGGTCGGCCAGTCCGTGACGCTCGACCAGTGCTACCGCAAACGCTGCGTTGACAGCGGTGATCTCGGGATCGTCGCTACCGCTCGACCGTTCCCACCCGACAGGCTCGCTGGGTCGGTCGATTAGTGCCCCCGCAAGCCCGGATTCGAAGAACCTCGCTAGCTTCGCTGTCGGCGATACGTCGATCCACACGTCGTCAGCGTAGATGTCTCGGGCGTGATTGATGATCTGATAGCACTGGGTGAGCGTTCGTCGCTCGACGCTTCGACCCGCAAGCGCGAGGAAGATAATTTCGTCCGTCGAAAGCGTATGTGATGGATGTCGCTGCTCGTGTTGGTGCATGTGGGCAAACTCGTGTAGCGTCAGCTCCCGTGCCATCACACTGGTCGCTGCCTGCTGGGAGATACTCAGGATGTGGCCATCCGAACCGTGACTGACGCGCGTCCGCTCGTCGGGATCTCGGTGAATCGACACGGACACGGGCTGGTTGAGGCCGTATTCGCTCTCAAAGATGTCTCGCGCCCCGTAGAACGGTTCGGCTGGGCCGGGACCTTCGACCACCAATTCCATGTGTATTGTTCACATGTTTTTGCGGCGTATGACTCTTCTGGCTCCGGCAGCGGCCGGTAGCGAGTTCCGTACCGCTCACCGATTCACTCTGATGTCCTGGCACTGTTGTTACGGTCGGTATTTCCTCTGTTTCGCCGTTCGCGCGTCTTCGATATGCTATCGGCCGAAATCCCGTTGGAAGGTCTTTACCGGTCGTCGTCTATCGAGCGTCCGTGTTCGTCTGTTATTCGCACGCTCACACGGAAACACTACCCTTTTACCGCACCTACCGGTAGAGACCGATATCATGGGCCGACGCAAGAAAATCGTACAGGAATGTGAGACGCTGATGGACAAACCGGAGCACATCCGGAACATCGCCATCGCGGCTCACGTTGACCACGGGAAGACGACACTCACTGACAATCTCCTCGCTGGCGCGGGCATGATCTCCGACGAGACGGCCGGCGAACAGCTCGCGATGGACACCGAAGAGGACGAGCAGGAACGTGGGATCACCATCGACGCGGCAAACGTCTCGATGACCCACGAGTACGAGGGAACCAACCACCTCATCAATCTCATCGACACGCCGGGCCACGTCGACTTCGGCGGGGACGTCACCCGCGCGATGCGTGCCGTTGACGGTGCGCTGGTGGTCGTCGACGCCGTCGAGGGCGCGATGCCCCAGACCGAGACCGTCCTCCGGCAGGCACTCCGGGAGGGCGTCAAGCCGACCCTGTTCATCAACAAGGTCGACCGCCTCATTTCCGAACTGCAGGAAGGTCCCGAAGAGATGCAAGAGCGTCTGCTGGGCGTTATCCGGGACGTCAACGAACTCATCCGCGGGATGACCGAGGAGATGGACGACATCGACGAGGACTGGACGGTCTCCGTCGAGGAGGGGACTGTCGGCTTCGGATCCGCACTCTACAAGTGGGGCGTCTCGATGCCCTCGATGCAGCGCACCGGCATGGACTTCGGCGAGATTATGGAACTCGAACGGGCCGACAACCGCCAGGAACTCCACGAACGGACGCCCCTCTCGAACGTCGTGCTCGACATGGTGTGTGAGCACTTCCCGAATCCCGTCGACGCCCAACCCCGTCGTATCCCCCGGATCTGGCGTGGTGACGCCGACAGCGAGGTTGCCGAGCAGATGCAGTTAGTCGACGAGGACGGCGACGTCGTCCTGATGGTCACCGACATCGGTGTCGACCCCCACGCTGGCGAGGTCGCCGCGGGTCGTGTCTTCTCCGGGACGATCGAGGAAGGCCAAGAGCTGTACGTCTCCGGGACGGTTGGCAAGAACCGCGTCCAGAGCGTCGGGGTCTACATGGGCGGGGAGCGCGAGGAAGTTGAGGAAGTTCCCGCCGGCAACATCGCCGCCGTGACGGGCCTAAAAGACGCTATCGCTGGCTCGACAGTTTCCAGCACGGAGATGACGCCCTTCGAGTCGATCGAGCACATCTCCGAGCCGGTCATCACCAAGAGCGTCGAGGCCCAGCGCATGGACGACCTGCCGAAGCTCATCGAGACACTCCAGCAGGTCAGCAAGGAGGACCCGACGATCGAGATCGAGATCAACGAGGACACTGGCGAGCACCTCATCTCCGGGCAGGGCGAACTCCACCTCGAAGTCGTCACCCAGCGTATCGAGCGCAATCAGGGCATCCCGATCACGACCGGCGAACCGATCGTCGTCTTCCGGGAAGCGCCCCAGGAGGAGAGCCGCGAGGTCGAAGGCATCTCGCCGAACCGCCACAACCGTTTCTACATCACGGTTCACCCGCTCGATGAGGACATCGTCGATGCGATCCAGCTCGGCGAGGCTTCCATGGACATGCCCGAACTCGAACGCCGTGAAGCCCTGCAGGAAGCCGGCATGGACAAGGATACGTCCCAGAACGTCGAGCACATCCACGGCACGAACGTGATCATCGACGACACGAAGGGGATCCAGCACTTGAACGAGACGATGGAACTCGTCCTCGAAGGGATGGAAGACGCCCTCAACGACGGGCCACTCGCGGCCGAGCCGGTCCAGGGCACGCTCATCCGTCTCCACGACGCGCGTCTCCACGAGGACGCCATCCACCGCGGCCCGGCCCAAGTCATCCCGGCAGTCCGCCAGGCCATCCACAATTCCCTGATCGACGCCGAAATCCGGCTGCTCGAACCGATTCAGGACGTCCGCATCGACGTGCCCAACGAGCACATGGGCGCGGCGAGTGGCGAGGTCCAGGGTCGGCGTGGCCGCGTCGACGATATGTACCAGGAAGGCGATCTGATGGTCGTCGAGGGTATCGCACCCGTCGAGGAGATGATCGGCTTCTCCTCAGACATTCGGAGCGCGACCGAGGGTCGGGCCTCCTGGAACACGGAGAACGCCGGTTTCCGCGTCATGGCCGACAATCTCCAGCCCGAGAAGATCACCGAGATCCGCGAGCGCAAGGGCATGAAGACCGAACTGCCAGAAGCGATCAACTACTTCTAGAGACCACCTGGTTTCCACCTTTTTACTTCGGTGGGTTCGCTGCGCGAACCCACCTCGCAAAAATCTGGACCAAAAACTTCCGAGCGCCGAAGGCGCTCGCCGAAACGACGGCGCAAGCGCCGTCGTATGCTTGAGGACAGCCATTTCGTCCATTAAGCTGAAACTCGACCCTACCCCCACTGTCTGTCCCTGTCTCGCCCTTCACGCCAGTAGATATATTTCATCGGACGTCGTGTGTCGTATGGCATGGAGTACACGACACTCGGTTCGACCGGGATGGAGGTTTCAAAGATCGCGCTGGGCTGTATGAGTTTCGGCAGCCAGGACGACTGGATGCTGGATGCGGAAGAGGGCAGGGAACTCGTCGAGCGGGCGATCGACCTGGGCATCAACTTCTTCGATACCGCAAACACCTACTCGTCGGGCGAGAGTGAGGAGATTCTCGGTGACGTCCTTGCTGATTACGACCGTGACGAACAGGTCGTCGCAACGAAGGTCCGGTTCTCTGGAGCCAAAGACCACCGGAATGCGGCGGGACTCTCTCGGAAGACCATCGAGCAGGAGTTAGACCACTCGCTGGATCGGCTGGGTATGGATACCGTCGACCTCTATCAGATCCACCGCTGGGATTACGACACACCCATCGAAACGACGCTGCGGGCACTGGACGATGCGGTCCGACGGGGGCAGATTCGACACATCGGGGCCTCCTCGATGTGGGCCCACCAGTTCCAGCGTGCGCTCCATATCTCAGACCGTGAAGGGCTGGCTCGCTTCGAGACGATGCAGGATCTCTATCACCTGACCTATCGGGAGGAAGAACGCGAGATGTACCCGATCACGAACCGCGAGAACATCGGGGTCATTCCCTGGTCGCCACTCGCAGCCGGGTATCTCACCCGTCCGCACGACGAGTTTACCGAGACCGCGCGCGGCGAGCACGAGATCGATTACGGAACGCCCTATCACGAAGGCCCGGGCAGCGAGGAGATCAACAACCGCGTTGAGGAGCTTGCCGACGAGAAGGGCGTCTCGATGGCCCAGATCGCCCTGGCGTGGCAGTTCCAGAACGAGTACGTCGACGCGCCGATCGTCGGCGTCTCCAGCATCGACCATCTCGAAGACGCAGTTGAGGCCTTAGACATTACGCTGAGTGACTCAGATATCGAATACCTCGAAGAGCCGTACGAGCCGGTGCCGGTGTTCGGCCACGAGTGACCAAGCGGCTGGATGAAACCGGATCACAGCAACGAGCGTACTTTTGCGGCAATTGAACCTCTCAGCGAGCGCTGTTCGCTGAAAAACTGTGCCCGGGAACGGCGCCACAGGTAGGCCCCCACGATACCCAGATTGTAGAACGGAAGGGCGGACAAGGTTGCCCACACTGACGGCACGCCGTCCCAGTCGCTGTGAGTCTTGACGTATCGAGCATCCGTATAGACGAAATACGGAAAGATTCCGATCGTCATGAGGACGAAAAGCGGCCAGGCTATCGTTTCCACACTCGGGACGGTCGCCAGGATTCCGATGCACCCGGTAATGATGCCTACCCCACCGAGTATCTCCGCTCGGCGATCACTCCCGAGGGGCGTCTCCTCGGGTGTGACAACCACAGCGTGAACGCCCTGTCGTTCGACAAAGACTGTCTCGCCATAGAGGTTCGGTAACTCGATGTCGAGTGTGTCGAGCAACCTGGACAGCCCTGTCTCGCTATCGCCGGTGGGCCAGGCAAGATAGGCGGTGGCTGTTTCCATCCCGAAATCAAGTGTCAGGGCAATTGCCGTCGACGGGTCTCCTTCGAGGGGGTATGTCTCGGGAACCTCCCCGGCCTCGACGTGCTTTGCGTCGGTAACGACTGCGCGTCGCGGTTCGTCAGACGAGCCGCCAGGTGGGCGCTCGAAGTCCTCGTCCAATTCGTGGAATCGTGAAATGGCATCATCAGCTTCTGACTCGCCTTTCGTGGGGCTGGTCGGGCTTTCGAATTCCGTTCGTTCGGTAGTAGCACTGTCGACCGTAGTTGCGGAGGTAGAGTCGCCGCTGTGGGGGTTTCTGCCGGCACTTCGACGGTCTGTTCGTCTTCTGCCACAGTGTTTATTCGATGTCATATGTGTAAATTCTGTCGATGAACCGAAAGAGTCACCGTGAACGTGATCGAGCAGTCGTGTTCAAGAGATACTTATACCTCCCCGCCTGTGAATCGGATACGATGTACGCGCCCAGACACGCGTCTTCGCCAGTCGAGGTGAGTCTCAGATGAGCGATCCCCAGGACGAAGTCCGGGCGTACACAGTTCGGCTCGAACTCGTCGACGAACCCGGAGAACTCCTCCGGGCGCTGTCGCCCATCGCCGAACACGGCGGGAATCTCCTCAGCATCTACCACGAGCGCGGGAACCTCACCCCGCGTGGGCATATCCCCGTCGAGGTCGATCTGGAAGCGACGCCCGATCGGTTCGACGGGATCGTCGATGCTCTGCGGGACGCCGGTGTGAACGTTATCGAGGCCGGCCAAGAGCGTTACAGCGAGGAACTGACGGTCCTGTTGGTCGGTCACCTCGTCGACACCGACCTCTCAGATACGCTCTCCCAACTCCGGGCTGAGAACGGTGCCGTGGCCGACCTCTCGCTGTCCGCGCCGGAGGGCGTCGAGGAAGCTTCGAGCGCGCGACTCCGGTTACAGACCGAACAGGGGGCTGTCGAGGATACCCTCAATGCGGTGCGATCCGTCGCCGAGGAGAAGGATTTGCGCGTCGTCGAGCCCCTCGCACCCGGGGGTGAGGCCTGATGGACCTCGCGATTATGGGGACCGGCACGGTCGGTAGTTCCGTCGCCGAACTCGCCGCCGAGTACGGCCACACGGTCACTGCGATGGCCAACGTCGATGCCGCAACCATCGACCCCGACGGCGTGGACGTCACCGCGGCACTCGATCGCCAGCGGACCGATGGGATGGCCCACCTTGGCGACGGCGATCCCGACGAGCTGCTGGCGGCCGAGTACGACGCCCTGATCGAGGTGACGCCTGTCACGCTAGGCGACGCCGAACCCGGATTTAGCCACGTCGAAGCCGCTCTCGAGCAGGACAACCACGTCGTGCTGGCCAACAAGGGGCCGATGGCCGAACGGTACGCCGACGTGCGCGCCCTCGAACGGCAAAGCGCGGGCAGCGTCCGCTTCGAGGCGACCGTCGCCGGCGCGATCCCAGTTCTCTCGACCATCGAGGATTACGGGCCTGGCACGATGACGGCCGTCCGGGGGATCCTCAACGGAACGGCGAACTTCATCCTCTCGCGGATGGCCGCCGAGGGGCTGGACTACGAGCACGTCCTCGCCGAGGCCCAAGATCTTGGCGTCGCCGAGACGGACCCCTCCTTCGACGTCGAGGGGACTGACGCCGCGCTGAAGTGCGTGATCCTGGCGAACGTCCTCGCGCAGGGCGACCGAGCGTACACGCTCGAGGATGCAACTGTCGAGGGTATCAAAGACGTCCCAGGGAGCGCGCTCGAACTCGCCCGCGAGGACGGCCGGACGATCCGGCTCGTCGGCGAAGTGGCCGACGGCGAGGTCCGCGTTGGCCCGCGACTCGTCCCAGAGCACAGCGAACTCGCGGTGACGGGCACGACGAATATCGTCCAACTCGAGACCGAAAACGCAGGCCGGCTCAACCTCTCGGGCCGTGGCGCGGGCGGTCCCGAGACAGCGACTGCCATTCTCTCGGACGTCGGCCGGCTCGAGTGAACACGCTCGATAGAGGACGATCATCGATATCATCAGAAGACACTCATTTGCTTCAGACGGGGCCACCGGCTCGAACAGACCAACGACTGTGGCCCGTACCGTGGGACGCGTTCGCAAACTACCCGACACAATCGGGTCGCGATTTGTGGCGTATCGAAACCGTTTTAATTACTTCTGCCGAACGATTGCGACACAGCGCCTCTGCGCGTGAGATTACAATGAGTGAGGACATAGCGCACCAGAACCTCGCCATCATCGGACACGTCGACCACGGGAAGTCCACTCTCGTCGGTCGCCTCCTGTTCGAGACCGGCAGTGTTCCGGAGCACGTCATCGAGCAGCATCGAGAAGAAGCCGAAGAGAAGGGCAAAGGCGGCTTCGAGTTCGCCTACGTGATGGACAACCTCGCCGAGGAGCGCGAGCGCGGGGTCACCATCGACATCGCCCACCAAGAGTTCGACACTGACAAGTACAACTTCACGATCGTCGACTGTCCCGGCCACCGGGACTTCGTGAAGAACATGATCACGGGCGCGTCCCAGGCCGACAACGCCGTGCTCGTGGTCGCCGCCGACGACGGCGTCCAGCCCCAGACCCAGGAGCACGTCTTCCTGGCCCGTACGCTGGGCATCGACGAGCTCATCGTCGCCGTCAACAAGATGGACCTCGTCGACTACGAGGAATCCCGCTACCGGGAGACCGTCGAAGAGGTTACGCAGCTGCTCAAGCAGGTCCAGTTCAACACGGACAACGCCAGCTTCATCCCGACGTCGGCCTTCGAGGGCGACAACGTCGAGACCCTCAGCGACAATACGCCGTGGTACGACGGGCCGACGATTCTGGAGTCCCTCAACGACCTCCCCGAACCCCAGCCGCCGACGGATGCGCCGCTGCGGCTGCCGATCCAGGACGTCTACACCATCTCGGGCATCGGGACTGTCCCGGTCGGTCGAATCGAGACCGGCGAGATGTTCCCCGGTGACGACGTGACCTTCCAGCCCAGCGACGTGGGCGGCGAGGTCAAGACCGTCGAGATGCACCACGAGGAAGTCGACAGTGCGGGCCCCGGCGACAACGTCGGATTCAACGTTCGTGGCATCGGTAAGGACGACATCCGTCGCGGCGACGTCTGTGGCCCGGCTGAGGAGCCGCCGTCGGTCGCCGAGACCTTCCAGGCGCAGGTCGTCGTCATGCAGCACCCGAGCGTGATTACCGCCGGCTATACGCCGGTCTTCCACGCTCACACGGCACAGGTTGCTTGTACGATCGAGTCTATCGACAAGAAGATCGATCCCTCCTCCGGCGAAGTCGCCGAGGAGAACCCCGACTTCATCCAGTCGGGTGATGCGGCGGTCGTCACTGTTCGACCGCAAAAGCCACTCAGCATCGAGCCGTCGAGCGAGATTCCCGAGCTCGGCAGCTTCGCCATCCGTGACATGGGCCAGACCATCGCGGCTGGCAAAGTGCTCAGCGTCGACGAGCGCGAATAATGCAGCAGGCACGCGTCCGTCTGGCGGGGACGAGTCCCGAGGATCTCGATGCCATCTGCGATGAAGTTGGCGAAATCGCGAACAAGACTGGCGTCGAGCTTTCCGGTCCCGTCCCGCTACCGACGAAGACGCTTGAGGTTCCCGCGCGGAAGTCACCTGACGGCGAGGGGACTGCGACGTGGGAGCACTGGGAGATGCGCGTCCACAAACGGCTGATCGACATCGACGCCGACGAGCGCGCACTCCGTCAGCTGATGCGTATTCAGGTCCCCAACGACGTCAGCATCGAGATCGTCCTCGAAGACTGACTGCGATCCGGCACCATCGGCGTAGTCGGCCCGTCGTGAGGACGTCAATCGCTCTCACGCGTACGCGGGATCGTCGCATTCAACTATCCCCGTCCGCGAACTCTCAGCGCGGGCTCGTAGATCAGTGGCAGATCGCTTCCTTCGCAAGGAAGAGGCCCCGGGTTCAAATCCCGGCGAGTCCATGACGCCCTTTCATCCTGGCGAACTATTGTGATCGGTTTACCTAGCGAACGACGGAGTTATCCCAATCAGCGCCACTGCTCCCGAAGTCGGATACCTTCTCTAATCGACCAGCCTCGTCTACAGAAGGCACCCAAGATTGCCTATCGTTGTATATCGGCCGCGAAGCATTACTGAGCGGAGTTGGACGTTCATCTCCGATGATGCGAGTGGGATGAGGCCAAGTGGACGGTAAATGGTGGCATTGCCGCGAATCGACAGTTTCCAGGTCGCTTATCGCTGATGGGAATTCGGTTGGGTTCGTCGATACGCTGGAGACTGAACAGTTGCATCGAATCTACCACTACCGAGGAGTGGCCCAAGCGAGACCGTCCGTGCTCTTTAGGCGGCCAGCACAGGGAGACCGATCGTCAACACGAGGCCGACGATAGCGACTGCCCATCCCATTGCGACCTGGCTCGTCGTGTACGCACTCTGGGGGGCAGTACTCCTGTACGGTGGCTCTTGTGCCGGGGGCGTGGGGTTGTTCGGGTCGTACGCCGGGCGGTCTCCGTCGTGGTCGTCGGCCATACGTTTGCGTTCGCGTAGCGAGCACTTCGACTTACCGGAACGAGCAACGTCGGGATGGTTTCTTCGTCGTGAGCAATCGGATGTCGTGTGAACCTATTCAGACCGAGCTGAGGGCGTTCGTGCGGATTACTTTTGACCGTGCCCCGTATAACACGAGCCAGATGACGCTCACCAAACGGATCATTCCGTGTATCGATGTCGACCTCGACGAGGACGGCAATGCAGCCGTCTATACGGGTGTGAACTTCGAAGACCTCCAGTATACGGGCGATCCCGTCGAGATGGCCAAGCGGTACAACGAGGCGGGTGCCGACGAGTTCGTCTTTCTGGACATCACCGCCAGTGCCGAGGGGCGGGCGACGATGCTCGAAACCGTCGAGCACGTCGCCGACGAAGTGTTCATCCCCTTGACCGTCGGCGGAGGGATTCGGACTCGTGGGGACATCAAAGAGACGCTGCGGGCCGGCGCGGACAAGGTATCGATCAACACCGGTGCGATCGAGAACCCGGGTCTCATCGAGGAAGGGGCGACCGCTTTTGGCAACCAGTGCATCGTCATCTCCGTCGATGCCAGGCGGCGCTACGACGAACAGGGCGAACACTACGAGCGAGTCGATGGGGAGTCCGTCTGGTTCGAGGCCACTGTCAAGGGCGGCCGCGAGGGGACGGGAATCGATGTTATCGAGTGGGCCAGGGAAGCCGAACAACGCGGTGCAGGTGAGCTATTCGTCAACTCGATCGACGCCGATGGGACCAAGGACGGCTACGACATCCCGCTGACGCAGGCGGTCTGTGAC
Source organism: Halorhabdus sp. CBA1104 (assembly GCF_009690625.1). Lineage (NCBI taxonomy): Archaea > Methanobacteriati > Methanobacteriota > Halobacteria > Halobacteriales > Haloarculaceae > Halorhabdus > Halorhabdus sp. CBA1104. The sequence continues at coordinate 467,351 of NZ_CP033878.1, forward strand.
GCCGTCGACACGCCGGTGATCGCGTCTTCGGGCTGTGGTGGACCCGAAGACATGTACGAGGTATTCACTGAGGCCGGCGCAGATGCGGGACTCGCGGCTTCGATCTTTCACTTTGGCGAATACTCGATCGAGGAAACCAAACAGTACCTCGACGAGCACGAGGTACCGGTCCGGCTGTGAACGAGTGGCTCGACAGACAGGGTGGTGCTGGGGTGGAAGTCACGAGAGTTTTGTACGTGTAAGTCGGCCGTACGGACATGAAGTGGCGCTGTCCGCAGTGTGGCAAACCACACGAGCGGAACGATCCGCCGTGTGATAACTGCGGACATCACAATTTCGAGCGGGCCGTGGTCCCCGAGGCACCGAACAGCGACCGGGAATCGTTTGTCTGGGTCTGTGCGGAATGTGGCCGACAGCACCAGCGTAACAACCCACCGTGTGCCCGCTGTGGACACGGGATATTCGAGAAACAGCCCCTCGAAGCCGAGGAGATCAATCTGTCGACGCGTGGCTACCTCGATCTGATCGGCCGGGTGGAACTAGCAGCCATTGGCGTGCTGATCGGATTACTCGCCGTCGGCGCGCTTGCGATCACCGGAGTCGTGACGGTGCCCGGACTCACGCCCCAGGGGCCGCCGACCGTCGAGAACGTACCCGGCAACGCCACTGCGGCTGACGGACTGTCTCTGGGGGACGTCGAGACTGCGTATCTGGCGGGACTCAACGACCGCCGTGGGGCCGCTGGGAGTACCCCGCTCGAGCGGGCCGCGACGCTCGATGCGGTCGCCACGTACTACAACCAGCACCGGGTCAAGTCCGTCTACGGGGACGGCACGCTACCCGCACGTGACGAACTCGAGGCAAACTTCGCTGTCCAGTGTCGGGCAAGCATCTACTCCCTCGGACCGGTCCAACCGAACTGGACGTCCGTCGATTCGCCGGCAGCACTCGGTGAAACGCTGGCTACCGACCGACTGGTAGATGAAGCTGGCACCGTCCAGCGAACAGCGAGTCGGACGGGTATCGACATGCATCGCGCGCCGGATGGCACGCTCTTCGTTACCCAGGTTATCTGTTAACCAGTCATCGAAGTCACACGCAAAAACTAGCAATACATATAACTGGTCAATCGGCTGACCGAGTGCAAACGAATAGAAACATCCATACAATACTTCGGAAAACGTTGCCTGAATGCCGTCGTTATCTTACGAACCGGTCACGTACGAGGAACTGTCGCCCGATCGACGACCCACTCTCACCCAGGCGCTCGTCCCGATCGGCGTCATGCTGGGATTACTCACGCTGTGGATGGTTTTCCTCCCGATCGAAGAGCCCAGTCCGCACATGCCGCTGCTGTGGAGTGGCACGTTTACTGGCCTGATCGGGTGGTACTGGTTCGACCGCAGTTGGGAGGAACTCTACGAGGGGATCATCGACGGCCTCCAGATGGGTATGCAGGCAATCTTGATCCTGATGATCGTCTACATGCTCATCGCATCCTGGATCGCAGCGGGGACGATCCCGACACTGATCGTCTACGGGTTAGAAGTGCTCACTCCGTCGGTGTTTTTGCCTGTCGCGGCCGTGCTGGCCTTCGGAACTGCGTTTACGGTCGGCTCGTCTTGGACGACCGCTGGGACACTCGGGGTGGCCTTCATCGGGATCGGGACCGGGCTGGGTATCCCGGAACCGATGACGGCTGGGGCCGTTCTCAGTGGGGCCTACACTGGCGATAAGATTTCGCCGCTGTCGGATACGACGAACCTCGCGGCGGCCGTAACTAACACCGATCTCATGGACCACGTCAGCGCGATGCGTGTCGGGACCGGGGTCGCATTCGGCCTCTCGGTACTCGCTTATGCCGTGCTGGGCCTGCAAGCAGGGGGTGAGATCCCAGTCGGGCAACTCGAGACGATCATCACGGGACTCGAAGGCTCGTATACGATTTCTGCGCTGACGTTCGTCCCCTTCGTCGTCGCGTTTGCACTCGCATTGCGTGGCCATCCGGCGATCCCCGCGCTGTTGGCTGGTGTCTTCGTCGGTGCTGGGACGGCCGTGGTCGTGCAGGGACTCGCGCCGGTCGAGGCCTGGCAGACGATCCACTTCGGGACTGAACCCGCGACCGGCGTCGAGTCGATCGACAAGCGGCTCGCAGTTGACGGCCTCTCGGGGGCGATGTGGGTCATTTCACTGGTGATGATTGCACTGTCGCTGGGTGGCATCTTCGAACGGACCGGCATCTTGGCAGTCCTCGCCCACGGGCTCGCACGAACGATCCGCGGGGTCGGGAGCCTCACGATCGGGACGGCCGTCTCTGCGTTCTCGATGAACGTGCTGGCGGCCGAACAGTACATGAGTATCGTCGTCCCGGGATTGACGCTGCGAAACCTCTACGACGAGTACAACTTGGACAGTTCGAACCTCTCCCGGGCGATCGAGGCGGCCGGCACGACGACCAGCGCACTGATCCCGTGGACGACCGGGGGTATCTATATGGCTGGCGTGCTCGGCGTCCCGACGCTCGAATACGCGCCGTACTATCTGCTCGGCTTTCTCTCACCGCTCGTGTTGATCGTGATGGGCCTGACTGGCTGGCAGATTCGATTCCAAGAACACGCCGGAGAATCTGCTGGGCCGTCAGTAGCCGACGTCCAGCCGAACGTCGACGACAATTGAATTACGCTGCAGTGTCGTAGGCCGTTTCGAGGGCGTCGGCTTTCTCGACGACGCGTTCGGCCCCCGTCTCGAGGGCGTCCAGGGCATCGGTGTCGTCGTCGGTCTTGATCGTGAGAATGGGATCGGTCTGTCCACCGGACTGCTCGGGATTCATGTCGTAGGTCGCGGCGGCAACGCCGTCGGTTTCGAGCAACGCGCCTTTCAGTACGTTCATGAAGGTGTGATCCTCGCCTGCGACCTCGATCGATAGGGAGGTGTCGCCCTTTTCGATGACCCGTAGTTCCATGCCCGAACCTACGGCCTCGCGCGCATCAACGTTACGCTACAGGACCGAATGCTGACCCGATGCGGGCGGTTCGACGGCCCGGGAGAGCCTTCCAGGGGATCGAGACGGCTTGGTAAGGGTTAAACGTCGGGACCGGAAACAGGACGGTATGAGCGAGAGCCAACAGAAACGGACGCAGAAGTGTGTCTCCTGCGGGATCAACATCTCGGGGACCAACGCCGCTGCGTTCGACTGTCCCGACTGCGGACGCCGCATCTACCGGTGTCCGACCTGTCGCAAGCAGAGTACGCTGTACGAATGTCCCGAATGCGGGTTCACGGGCCCGTAACGACACGCACATAACTACCTACCGCAAGTCATACCCATGGGAAAAGTAGCAGCCGCGATCAAGGTGATGCCGGAAAGTCCCGAAATCGATTTGGACGCCCTCGAGGACCGCCTCGAACAGTCCCTCCCCGAAGGCGCAAAGATCAACGGGTTCGACCGCGACGACGTCGCGTTCGGCCTCGTCGCGCTCATCCCGACGGTCGTCGTCCCTGACGACGCTGGCGGGACCGAGGCCGTCGAGGAGGCCTTCTCTGACGTCGAAGACGTCGAGAGTGTCTCCGTCGAGGACGTCGGCCGCCTGTAGGGCCGGAACGCACGTTTTATAAGTCCAACCGGATTATCGAACTCCAAGAATGCCCAGTTCGAACGGACCACTCGAAGGCACGCGTAACAAGCTCAAAAACGACCCGCGAGAGCGCGGCACCTCGCCGCCGGACCAGGCTGTCGAATCGTTCGACATCGGCCAGAAAGTCCACCTGGCGATCGACCCCAGCGTCGCTGACGGCCGATTCAACCCGCGATTCTCGGGCCATACCGGCGAAGTTACCGGTGAACAGGGGAAAGCCTACAAGGTGCAGATCAACGACGGCGGCAAGGACAAGACCATCATCGTCAAGCCCGCACACCTGCGCGCACAGACCGAGGACTGAGGGATGACGATCTTCAAGGAGAAGCTCAACGAGGAGTTTCTCACCTTCGCCGAGGCGAAAGAACTCCTCGTAGACATCGAGCACGAGCGTGCGGCCGACGAAGACCGGGAGATGCGCTACGAGCTGACCCGCGCGATCGAGCACGTCAACCGCTTTGCGACACTCGATCCCGAGGAGTCCCGAGAGTTCGCCGAGGAGTTGCTCGACCTAGAGAAAGTCGACGAGCCGACCGCCTACAAGATCGTCAACCTCCAGCCACGCGACCGGGACGAACTCCGTGCGATCTACGCCCAAGAGCGATACACGCTGGACGGCGACGAACTCGACGCGATTCTCGACGTGGTCGCAAAGTACGTCTGATTCCCTGCCGGCAACGGGATCCGGCCGTCGCGATGCCCGGCAGGCCCGCGTGATTTTAAGTGCCCCCTCACCGTAGCGATGGGACATGAGTACCGACGGAAGCGACTCGGATCCTGGCCGGGCCGTGATTCTCGATCATCTCCCACACGGTCGTTCGGAAGACGACCGCCCCCAATACCAGAAACAACCCCTCGCCTACGCGGTAACTACCGAGAACTTCCGGCTGGTCGAGTTGACCTTGCTCGCAGACGCGAGCCTCTCGATCGGCGACCGAATTTCCATCGAGACGGATATGATCGACGTCATGCGGGACGTCGAGTACGAGGATCTCTCGGGTGGTGCACAGTCAGAACTGGACTACGCCATCGAGGAAGTCATCGAGGACAACGAGCAGCGCTTCGTCGATTTCTTCAACGACGCCCAGCCGATCACGACCCGCCTTCACGCGCTGAACCTCCTGCCGGGGATCGGCAAGAAACTCCGGAACACGATCCTCGATGAACGAAAGCGCAAGCCATTCGAGAGCTTCGCGGAACTGGCAGACCGCGTTGGCGGTCTGCACAACCCACAGGAGGTACTTGCTGACCGGATCATGGACGAGATTCGTGAAGAAGACCTCAAATATCGGACGTTCGCCCGGCGCGAGGAATGAACGACGGTACCGAGAGCGATCCGACGGCAAGCGGACACCGAGATCCGGACGCGCTGCTCGCCCGCGCCGGGGCCGCTGGCAATCCCGACCGCGACCAGCACTTCCTCGTCGACGATCGGGTCCTCGACCGGATTCCGACCTACGCGAGGGAGGCCGCTGTCGATTGCTCGCACGTGCTGGAGATCGGCGCCGGGAATGGCGCACTTACCGATCGACTACTCGCCGTCGCCGATCGTGTGACGGCAATCGAGCGCGACCCCGATCTGGCGACGTTTCTCCGCGAGGAGTTCGCCGACGCGATCGGCGAGGGTCGGCTGACGGTCATCGAAGGCGACGCCCTCGAGGTCGAACTGCCCGCATACACTGCGTCGATCTCGAATCTGCCCTACGGTGCCTCCAGTGAGATCCTCTTCAGGCTGCTCCCGGACGGCAACCCACTGATCGCGATGGTCCAACAGGAGTTCGGAGAGCGGATGGCCGCCGCGCCGGGAACCGACGAGTACGGCCGACTGTCGGTGACGGCGGGCCACTACGCCGACGTCGAACTCGTCGAACCGGTCCCGCCAGAAGCATTCTCGCCGCCACCAGCCGTCGACAGCGCGATCGTTCGGGCACTCCCGGGCGAGCCCGACTACACCGTTCCCGACGACGCATTCTTCCTGGACTTCGTGAAGGCGGTGTTCACCCAGCGACGCAAGACCGTCCGGAACGGGATCCGGAATACGGCCCACATTTCCGGGTTGGACGATCCCGGCGCGGTCGTCGAGGCCGCCGACGAGGAACTGCTGAGCAAACGGGCCGGCAAGCTCCCGCCTGCCGAGTTCGCCCAGTTGGCAACCCTGGCGTACGACGTCGGCCTTAACGATGACTGACGACGAGGCGTCGACCGAACGGGACGACGATCGCCCGGCCCTGGCCGAACAGCGCAGCGTCGATTCGGTTTACGGGGCAAGCGAGGACTCCCACCTACTTGCGGAGGCCGTCGTCGAGGCGGTCGAAGCGGGCGAGCGCGCTCTGGATGTGGGGACTGGCTCGGGCTATGTCGCCGCTGCACTCGCCGAGGCTGGCGTCGACGTGGCTGGCACGGACCTGAACCCGGCAGCCTGTCAGCAGGCACGCGAAGTGGGGATTCCGGTCGCGCGCGCGAACCTGCTCGATCCGATCCCCGCCGATGCGGTGGATGTGGTGGCGTTCAACCCGCCGTATCTGCCGGCCGACCCCGACACGGACTGGGGCGACTGGATGCAAACGGCCCTCTCGGGTGGTGAAGACGGGCGTGCCGTGGTCGATCCATTCCTTACAGATGTCGCACGGGTGCTTCGGGAGGGTGGACGGGCGTTCCTGCTCGTCAGCAGCCTCACCGGGATCGAGGAGGTTCGCGATTTTGCTAGAGAGCAGGGCCTCGGCTCGTCGATCGTCGCCGAGGACTCTTTCCCTTTCGAGCGGCTGGTCGTTTTGCGGTTGGCCCCCGATTGACGCTCGTCACACCTCACATAGCTCGAACTCGATTCGCTCCACGTCAGCCCCCTTCGACAAGCGGTTCGTTCTCTCGATCGGGCCGTTCTCGGCCGTCCGGTCGACATGAGTCTCGCCACAGGGACACATGTCGAAGTCAGCGGGCTCGAAGTCGATCCCGTGGTGACTGTCGTCGTGGTCCTTCAGGACATCGACGACCGTCGCCTCGAATGCCGTCATGTCGTCTGCATCTGGCAAAGCGCAGGTCGGTCAGACGGCCTGCTTCGGGAGGCCAACCTACAAACGTTCCCGCGGGTAAGTCTCCCATCGGTCGTCTAGGCCCGTTCTCACTTTGCGGGAGTGCGCCCGGGGACATGAATAGGCTGGCATGCAACGCCCGCTCACTATGGGTTTACGAGCCTTTCTGAACGACGAAGAGCGGACGACCCTCACTGAGCAAGTCGATCCACGGTTCGAACTCCCGGCGCTGGCTGTCCAGGAGGAATCCCAGCCGACCGTCTTCGATGACGTCGAGGGGTATCAGAACGTCCGCGCGGTGGCCAACACGCTTGGTTCCCGTGAGATGATCGGCCGGGCGCTCGACGTCGAGCCCTCGGCAATCGTCGACGCGATGGGCTCGGCGATGGACGATCCGCTCTCCATCGAGGAGACGGCCGCCCCCTCGTTCGAGCACGTCGCGAGCGAGCCGACCATCGACGAACACGTGCCGATTCCGGTGTTCTACGACGAGCACGAACGCCAGTACTTCGCTTCCTCGGTCGTGATCAGCGAGGATCCCGAGACTGGTGTCACCAACTGCTCGTTCCACCGAATGATGTTCGAGGAAGGGAATCGACTCGTCATGCGCCTGGTCGAGCGCCACCTCCACGACATCTACTCCCGAACCGAGGGCGGGCTCGACGTCGCGGTCGTGATGGGTGTCCATCCGGCGGTCGAGTTGGCGGCCGCCACGTCGTTTGCGCCCGAGAAGAGCGAACTCGCGCTGGCCAATCGCCTGCTCGATGGCGACCTGGCGACCGCTGCGGTCGACGGGATCGAAGTGCCGGCCGACGCCGAGATCGTCATGCGGGCGACGATCACCGACGAGCGGGCCGAGGAAGGGCCGTTCGTGGATCTCTCCCGGACGTGGGATCGCACGCGCTCTCAACCTGTCGTGACGGTCGCGGACCTCTACATGCGGCCCGACCCCTACGCGCGGATCATCGTCCCCGGCCGAACTGAGCATGCTCACCTCATGGGTATCCCACAGGAGCCCCGGATCTACCGGATCGTCGAGAACACCGTCCCGACGGTCCAGAACGTCGTGTTGACGCCCGGTGGGTGTTCGTGGCTGCACGGGGTCGTCCAGCTCGAAAAGCGCAGCGAGGGGGATCCAAAGAACGCGGGGATGGCCGCGCTTGCGGCCCACCCCTCGATGAAGAAGGTCACGGTCGTCGACAGCGATATCGATCCGGCCGATCCGGCAGCCGTCGAGTGGGCGACTGCGACCCGGATGCAGCCCGACGAGGACATCACCGTGATCGAGAACGCCAAGGGATCGTCGCTCGATCCGTCACAGGACTACGATCGCGGAACGCTCGCGAAGTGGATCGTCGACGCGACGGTGCCAGGCAATCGTGACCGGGCGGACTTCGCCGAGGTGACGGTCCCTGGCGCTGAGGAGATCGATCTCGCCGACTATCAGTGACCTACCGGACAACACAACCATGCATCTGACACAGCACGAGGAAGACTTACTCGAATCGGACAACGACGCCGTCCGGAAGGCGATGGAACTGCTCGTCAAACTCGGGGATATCTACGGCGCCGAGGAGATGATCGAGATCGAGTCCGCCCAGGCCTCGGGCATCTCCTACAAGTCGATCGGCGACCCCGGTGTCGAGTTTCTGGAGGGATTCGCCGAGGAGGGTGCCGAAACGTCGGTCCCGACGTTCGCCAACCCCGCCGGGATGGACTTCGAGCGCTGGGAGGAACTGGGCATCGACGAGGCTTTCGCCGACAAACAGCAGCGTATTCGTGACGCCCTCAAGGAGATGGGGATCGTCCTCTCGTTTACGTGTACGCCGTATCTCGCGGGCAACCTCCCGCGGCGCGGCCAGCACGTCGCGTGGGCCGAATCCTCGGCCGTCTCCTTCGTCAACAGCGTCGTGGGCGCCAAAACCAACCGCGAGGGCGGTCCCTCGGCGCTGGCCGCGGCGATCACCGGGCGGACACCGAAGTACGGTCTGCACCTGGAAGACAATCGCCAGCCGACTTATCGCATCGATGTCGAGGCCGACATCGAGAGCCAGGCCGACTTCGCAGCGCTTGGCTCCTGGACGGGCCGACTCGTCGAGGACGGCAAGCCGTACTTCACTGGGGTCGATTCGGGCGGGACGGACGATCTGAAGGCCCTGGGTGCGGCGATGGCCGCCACCGGCGCGGTCGCGCTGCACTTCCTCGAGGGCGTGACGACCGAAATGGAGCCCCCGGAGAACGTCGAGACAGTGACCTTCGGCGAGGGCGAACTCACCGAGGAGTACGCGGAACTCACGACCGCGGACGATCCGGAGCTTGTGGTCATCGGGTGTCCACACTGCTCGCCCGAGGAGATTCAGGACGTCGCGGCGACCGTCGAGGGCAAGAGCCTCACGAGCGATCTGTGGGTCTGTACGAGCGCCTCGGTCAAGACCTGGGCCGACCGGAATGGGCTGACCGAGACGATCGAAGCGGCCGGTGGGAAAGTGCTTGCCGACACCTGCAACGTCGTCTCGCCGATCGAGGAACTGGGCTATGAATCCAGCGCAACCGACTCCGCGAAGGCCGCGACGTATCTGCCCGGCTTTTGCAACCAGGACGTAGCGTTCAACGACAAGGAGACGCTGCTCGCGGAGGTGACCGAGTGATGACAGCAGAATCGACCAACGGGACGGCAGACGGTGCGATCGACGCCGAACCGATCACTGAAGGAATCGGCCGTGGTGAAGTCCTCCGTTCGCCCGTCCCGATCAGTTTCTACGGCGCGGTCGAACCCGACACCGGTGAGTTCATCGAGGATGGCCACCCGCTTGAGGGTGAGAACATTGCGGGGAAAGTGCTGGTCTTCCCGCGCGGAAAGGGTTCGACGGTCGGCTCCTACGTCCTCTACGGGCTGGCGAACAACGGCTGTGGGCCCGCTGCGATCGTCAACGAGGAGACCGAGACCATCGTCGCCACGGGCGCGATCCTCGGGGAGATTCCCTGTCTGGACTCGCCTGAGGTGGCCCTCGAAACGCTCGAAGACGACGAGACAGTCGAGGTCGACGCCGATGCGGGCGAGATACGTCGACAATGACCGAGACGCGCTTCGTCGTCGGCGTGACGGGTGCTTCGGGCATCCCGATCGCCGTCCGGACCGTCGAGGCTCTGGCTGAACACGGCGCGGTTCACACCGTCGTGACCGAGGCTGCCGAGTCGGTGATGGCTCAGGAGTCGGGGTCCCGCGAGGCGACGATGGGGCGGCTGCGAGCGGCCTCGGAGCAACTCTACGGGGAGAGCGAAGTGGGGGCGCCGATCGCTTCGGGCTCGTTCGATACCGACGGGATGGTGGTCGTCCCGGCCTCGATGAACACTGTCGCGGCCGTCGCGACCGGTCGTTCGGACTCGCTGGTGACACGGGCGGCCGACGTGACGCTGAAGGAACGCCGTCGACTCGTCGTCGTGCCTCGGGAGACGCCGCTGAGCCAGCGCCATCTGGAGAACCTGACGAAACTCGCGGAGCTTGGCGTCGACGTCGTGCCCCCCGTGTTGGGATTTTACTTCGATCCACAGGAGCCAGCCGACTTCCTCGATCACGTCGTCGGGAAGGTCCTCGAACGCTTCGACCTCGACCACGACTGCTACGACGCCTGGACCCCCGAGTGAGGGGCCAAACGGCCAGCGACGGGTCTGTGGTGCGACTTACGTCGCCTCTAACTGGCAAGGCCCAAGCGTCTTCGTCGTCGAGTGCTGTTCGATGGACGTGCTGACCCGGCTCGTCGTGATGATCGGGCTGCTTGCAGTCGGTGTGGGATTGCGAACAGGTGACATTTTGACCGCGAGACGCGTCGGGTGGCTCAACAGTGTCGCCTTCTACGTCGTCCTCCCAGCGCTGGTGTTCGATTCGACCCACGACGAACCCCTGGGCGAAATCATCTCGGTGCGACTGCTAGTCGGCGTGGTCGCCCTCGTGGCGGTGACGGCGGTGATTGCGATGGTGGTCCATCGACGACTCGAATCGCCATCCGCACGAGCGGCGGCCACAGTCCAGTCCTATCACACCAATTTGGGCTACATTGGCCTCCCGGTCGTGGCGAGTGCGCTCGGCGAGCGGGCGGCGGCTATCGGCAGTGTCGTCCTCGGGATCGGTGCCCTGGTCCAGATTCCGCTGACGGTCATGCTCCTCGTCCGGATCACTGGCGCTGGGACGAACGTCCGGGATGAACTCGGGCGACTGGTAACGAACCCAGTCTTGATCGCGTTGCTCGTCGGACTCGCAGTCTCGCAAGCACCCTTCGCCGTCACTGGCCGGCCTGCCGCGGGTATCGCGTTGGTTGCCGAGGCGGCCCTGCCCATCGCGCTCCTCTGTGTCGGGGGCTCGATCGAACTCGAATCGATCGACTTCGATCGCTCGATCGTCGGGCGCGTCTTGGCGCTGAAACTGCTCGCCATGCCTGCCATCGCTTGGTTGGTCTTGCTCGCCGTCGGGGCCACACCTGCCACACTCCGGACGGTAGTCGTCATGTTCGGTGCGCCGACGGCCGTCTCGACGTTCATTTACGTCACTGAGATGGGTGGCGATCGTCGTCTGGCTTCGGTGAACGTCTTTCTCACGACAGTGGCCTCGGCGATCACACTTTCGGCGTTGATCGCACTCGCACCCTGAGCTATCGGTCGATTCGACCGTCGGCCCCGCGGCCGAACGTGTTCTGTCGCCGCCCTCGTCGTTCCCAGTCGCTGGGAGCGAACGCTTTCCATTTATATGTGCTCGACCTGTTTTCTACCTGTATGTCAGACGACGTTGTCGACCTGCTGCGAAAAGCGTACGTAGACGAGATCGAGACCGCGATGAACTACCTGGCCAACGGGACCTATCTCGAGACGGTCCGTGGTGAGATCGTCGCCGAATCGCTCAAAGAGGACGTCGAAGAGGAACTCCATCACGCCGAAGAACTCGGCTACCGGCTCCGATACTACGGCGAAGTGCCGCCGGCATCGGCCGATTTCGAGGCCAACCAGGACTCCCTTCAGCCCCCGGCCGAAGGGAGCGACGTCCTGACGGTCATCGACGGCGTTATCGAAGCCGAGGAAGATGCCATCGAGACCTACGAAGCACTGATCGAGGCCGCCGAAGCAGCCAACGACCCCGTTACAGAGGACCTGGCAACGGAACTGCTCGCGGACGAACAGGCCCACCGGGCGGAATTCCTTAGCTACCGGCAGGACTTCGCCTGAATCGACCCGGGGCCGATCGGACAGGCTGTAAAGGGAAGATTTTACTCCGGAGAGTGGCAATCCGGTACCGGTGAATACCGTGTCTATTGATCAAGCGCCTGACGGCGATCTTGCCGACCGAATCGAGTCGTATCGCCAGACGGCACCGGCCGTCCGCAAGGACATCATCGAGATGGTCTATGCGGCCCAGTCGGGCCATCCTGGCGGGTCGCTGTCGGCCGTCGAGTTTCTACTCTGGTTGTACAACGAAGAACTGAACGTCGACCCCGAGCAGCCGGACGACCCGGACCGAGATCGGCTCGTCTACAGCAAAGGCCACGCCTGCCCCGTGCTGTACGCGCTGCTGGATCGCTACGACTTCATCGATTGTGACCCTAACGAGGAGTTTCGCCGCCTTGGTGGCGAACTGCCGGGACACTCCTCACCGAAAGTGCCGGGTGTCGAGTTCCCCTCTGGATCGCTCGGTCAGGGCCTCTCGTACGCGAACGGGCAGGCCTTGGGTGCGGAGTACGACGACGACGATTTCGATGTCTACGTCGTACTCGGCGACGGTGAAGTCCAGGAAGGCAACATCTGGGAAGCTGCGATGTCCGCCGGCGAGAAGGAACTGGACGTCGTCGCGATCGTCGACCGCAACAAGAAGCAAAACGACCTCCCCGTCGCCGAGACGATGGAGATCGACCCGCTGGCCGAGAAGTTCGAGTCCTTCCGGTGGGACACCTGGGAAGTCGACGGTCACGACTTCGAGGAGATCGCCGCGGCCTTCGAAGAGATCAACGAGACTGATGGTCCGCGAGTGTTGATCGCCAACACGGTCAAAGGCCACCCGATCGACTTCATGGAGGCCCAGCCCAACGGCTATCACGCCGGTGCGATCACCGACGATGAACTCGAGGAGGCGATGGACGAGCTTGGGTTCGACGCTGCCGATGTGGAGGTGGACCAATGAGTGAGAAGATTTCGACCCGGAACGGCTTCGGGAACGGCTTGTTGCGTGAGGCTGAGGAACGCGAGGACTTCATCGTCATGGACGCCGACCTGGCAAAGTCCACGCGTGGGGGCTGGTTCCGCGACGAGTACCCCGAACGCTGGATCAACGTCGGCATCTCAGAACAGGACCTCTTTGCCACTGCTGCGGGGATCGCCGAGACGGGGCATCCGGTCTTTGCCAACACGTTCGCGATTTTCTCACAGCGTGGCTTCGAGCAAGTCCGCCAGCAGATCGCCCGTCCGAAACAGAACGTGACGGTCGTTGGTAGCCACGCCGGCGTCATCACCGGCGAAGACGGCCCGAGCGCCCAGACGGTCGAAGACATTTCGGCGTATCGTGCGCTCCCGAATCTGCGTGTCATCTCGCCCGCGGACGCCGTCGAGGCGAACGCGCTCGTCACCGCACTCGCCGACGACGACGACCCTGCCTATCTCCGACTGGTTCGTGAGTCGATCCCCGTCATCCACGACGAAGACGACTACGAACCGCAAATCGGCAAAGGCGAGGTACTGCGAGACGGTGGAGATATCACGCTCATCGCCCACGGCGCGATGGTCCACGTCGTCCAGGAGGCCGCCGATATCCTGGCCGAGGCTGGCATCGACGCTCGTGTGATCAACATGTCGACGATCAAGCCCCTGGACGAACAGCTGGTCGTCGAATCCGCCAAACAGACCGGCGCAGTCCTGACCGCCGAGGACCACAGCGTCATCGGTGGGCTGGGCAGTGCTGTTGCGGAAGTACTGGCCGAGCAACAGCCGACGAAGATGACCCGCGTCGGCATCGACGACGAGTTCGGGACCTCGGGCAACGGGCTCGATCTCTACGAACACTTCGGCTTCACTGGCGACGCGATCGCCGAAGAAGCCAAAGAGCTGCTGGCCTGAACGTCGAAAGGCCTTTTTGTGGCAGTCGCCTAATAAAGGATACCTATGCGTACGTACATCGATTCGGCGTTCGTTGACGAGGTACGAGAAGCCGACGAGCTGGGACTGGTCGACGGGGTAACGACGAACCCGTCGCTGGTGTCTTCGACCGATCGCCAGTACCGTGACATCATCGACGAGCTCGACGAGTTCGTCGACGGGCCGATCAGCGTCGAAGTGATCGCCACGGACTATGAAGGCATGCTCGAAGAAGCCCGAGAATACGATACCTGGGGCGACAATATCGCCGTCAAGTTGCCGATGACCCGCGACGGCATGATGGCCTTGCAGACGCTGACGGCGGAAGGCGTCCAGACCAACATCACGCTGGTGTTCTCGGTCAACCAGGCGTTGATCGCTGCGAAGAACGGCGCGACGATGGTCTCGCCGTTCATCGGCCGGCTAGACGACAACGGCCACGACGGCGTCGGCCTCATCGAGGACATTCGGACTGTCTACGACAACTACGGCTTCGAGACCGACATCCTCGCAGCCTCGATCCGGAACCCCCGCCACGTCCAAGCGGTCGCCAAGGCGGGCTCGGATATCGTGACGCTGCCGCCGGATGTCGCCGACGCGATGTTCGATCACCCCCGCACCGACAGCGGCCTCGAGGCCTTCCTCGACGACTGGGGCGACCGCGAGAGTCCCGCCCTGAAGTAGACCCGTCTGACTCTCTGTTGCCGTCTCGGCTTGCTGTGCCGTTTTCTCGACCGTCCGATGATCCGCTGATCTGACTCCCGTATATCGATCGTGTCGGGTTTCCGATCCCGGCATATAGGCGAGGGTCTCGCACGGTCTTTTTACTGGGTGCCACTAACGCACTGTCGCCTGTGGTGGCAGACGAATCGGCACCGAGAAACGTTTTGGACGCTGACGATTCGAGTCTGGCGGCGCTGGTCGCCGATATGCTCGAACGCGAGAGTGACGTCGCCGTCGAGACGATCGCCGACGCTTACGGCCGGGCTGTGGAAGTACTCAACGGAGCGGACGGCGGCGCGCGCTTTGGCTTCGTCGAAATCGGCGTGATTGGGAGGGAATCTGTGCCCAGTGGCTGCTCACTCTGCCATGCCCCAGACGTCGTCGTCCCAGGAGCGGGCTCGGTCGTCGTAGACTGGCTCGTCACGGTCGAGGTCGTCGATACGGGCGTGATCGGCCGCTTCGAGTTCGAACTCGAAGAGAGCGATGTTTTCCTCGATGTGTTCCCGAGATTTCGAACGCGGCAAGACGACGACGTCTTTCTCGACTGCCCACCGAAGCACGATCTGGGCGGGCGTCCGCTCGTATTTCTCGGCGAGTTCTTGAATCGTCGGGTCGTCGAGCACGTCGGTCCGGGCGAGGGGGGCCGCAGCCTCGATGACGATATCGTTGTCTCGGCAGTACTCGACAAGGTCGGGCCGCTGGAAGTAGGGGTGAAACTCGATCTGGTTGACGGCGATCGGCACCGAGCTGACGTGCTGGGCCGCGCTGAGTTGATACCGATCGAAGTTCGAAACGCCGACATTGCGGACGAGCCCCTGTGATTTCAACGTCGCCATCGCGTCCATCGTCTCTCGGACGGAGATCGCCGGGTTCGGCCAGTGAATCAGGTACAGGTCCAGATAGTCCGTCCCCAGGTCGGCCAGCGTCGACTTCGCTGCCTCGATCACCGACTCGTAGTTGAGATGTTTGGGGAGGACTTTCGAGGTGAGGAAGATATCACCACGGTCGTGGTCGGTGAGGACCTCGCCCAGAGATGCCTCGTTCATGTATCCCTCGGCGGTATCGACGTGGGTATACCCAGTCTCGAGGGCGGTTTCGACCGGCGTTTTGACCGCATCGCTCTCTAACTCGTAGGTTCCTTTGCCGACGACTGGTAGCTCGTCGCCGCTCGGGAGCGTGGTGGTCGGGATCGACATAATCGGGCTGGATTTTCGAGCGGGCCGGCCTTAACGTGCCCGCTCGACTGCGACGGCCTCCGGCACGCCGGTTCACTGTTCGGCCACGGCCGCTCCGATCGCTCGGAGGACCGAACCAGGGTTCTCGGCGGTCGCGATCGCCGACGCCGCGCCGACCGCATCAACGCCCAGATCGAAAGCGCGGCTAACGTCCGTGGCGGATGTGATCCCACCGCCGATCCGGACGGCCGTCTCGGGGGCGTTTGCGTCCCGCATGTCGAGAAACGCCTTGACCCGTTCCGGGTGAGTCTGCGTGATCGGGGCTTGCCCCCCGATGTCATCGGGACGCTCGAAGAGGAATTGGTCGGGGTCGAACGGGGCAACGGCGCGGCCGGCTTCGACGCTGTCGACACAGACGATCGCATCGAGCCCCGCGTCTCGACAGCGCTCGACTTTCCGCTGGATGTCCGCGATCGTATCGCGGTTCTCGGCGTGGTTGATCACGGCGCCGACTGCGCCCCCATCCGAAAGCGTCTCCGGGAGGATTTTCCCCATGCCGCGTCCTGGATCGACGGGATCGACCGCTGGGGCGATGACCGGTAGCTCCGTCTCCCGTGCCAGCAGGCGTACGTCGGGGAGCTGGGGCGTGAGGACGAACGTCCCGCCGGTCTCGGTGGCGATCCGTTCGATCATCCCCGCGAGTTCGAGACCATCGGACCCGCCCGTGCCCGGATAGAGCTTGTAGTTGACCTGGAAATGTGGATAGGGCAACCTCATACGCCCGGGCTTCCCGGGTGAGGGACAAAACGGTTTCTACGGGACAGTCGGCAAAACCGCTGGTCGACGGGTCGAACCGAAATGTCTTATTGCCCCTCCGGACAAGGGTCAGATACATGATCACGGGTACGTCGACTGCGCAGGCGATCGCGACGGGTGTCTCGGACGAGCTGGGCGAACCGCTGGTCGACCTCGAGGACGACGGGACGGCTGTGACGGGCGACGGCGTGACCGTCGAGGACGACGACCGGATCGTCGTGGTCGGCTCGACGACCACTGCGCGTGCCCATCTCGAACTGATGGAACTCCAGGAGCGAGCCAACGCTTTCGAGCCAGCCGAGGTTGTGACGGTGATCCCCTATCTCGGGTACGCCCGCCAGGACAAGCTGTTCGAGCCGGGGCAAGCCATCTCGGCACGGGCGGTCGCACGCGCCATCAACGCCAGCACCGACCGAGTCTACTCGGTCAACCCGCACAACATCTCCGTACTGGAGTACTTCGACGTACCCTCGGCACCCATCGACGCCGCCCCGCAGCTGGCCGAACCCCTGCCGGCGGACCTCGCCGATCCTGTCTTTCTCGGTCCCGACGAGGACGCTGAATGGCTCGCAAACTCCGTCCGGGACACCTACGGCGACGGCCACGTCGAGAACTTCGAGAAGATTCGTCACTCTGCGACGGAAGTCGAGATGACGGCCGAAGGCAAGGACTTCTCGGGCAGCGATGTCGTCCTCGTCGACGACATGATCGCGACCGGCGGGACGATGAGCGAGGCAGTCAACATCCTCGACAACCAGGATACCGGTCGCGTCTACGTCACCTGTATCCACCCCTGCTCGTCGAAAACGCGCTCAGTAGACTCCACCGGGCTGGTGTCCAGTCGCTGTACGCGACCGACACGATCGACCGCTCGATCAGTCAGGTCAGCGCTGCCAAACCCATCGCTGACGCACTGGCAGAATAATCAGTTTCTGACGCTCCTGTATACGACGCCCCCGGAAGACTGCTCACTCGGCGTCGATGCCGATCGCCGCGCGCAGTTCCGCCAGCGCTGCCGGGACGTCTTCGCGGCCGAACAGTGACGAGCCGATGACGAAAGTATCGGCCCCCGCGGTGGCACATTCTGGCCCCGTCTCGCTGTCGACGCCACCGTCGACTTCGATCTCGACGTCGCTGAGTGCGGCCAGTCGCTCGACTTTCTCGACGGTTTCGTGCATGAACGACTGCCCCCCGAATCCGGGTTGGACGGTCATCACCAGCGCCAGGTCGATGTCGTCAAGGAGGGGCTCGATCGTCTCGACCGGCGTGTCTGGATTGATCGCGACGCCGGCGTCCAGATCGGCGTCGTGGATCTGGTCGACGACGGCCGCCGTGTCCTCACAGGCTTCGGCGTGGACAGTCAGCCTGTCGGCACCGGCCGTCGCGAACGCGTCGACGTAGCGATCGGGCTGTTCGATCATGAGGTGGGTGTCGAAATAGACGTCCGTCCGAGACCGGAGCGATTCGATGACCGGCGGCCCAAAGGAGATGTTCGGCACGAAGTGGCCGTCCATGACGTCTAAGTGCAACAGTTCGACTGAATCGACTGCTTCGACCGCGCCGGACAGATCGGCGAAGTCGGCCGCGAGGATCGACGGTGCGATACGCATGGTACTTCGGGATTGCAAACGAGGCAGTAAAACGGTATCTATCGTGGTAGGGTCCCTCTCGGGTCGTATCGAATCCCGAAGCTTAAGTCCGTCTGTTGGCATACGCCGGACATGGAATTTTGCGACGACTGCGGCTCGATGATGAAAACCGAGGGTGATCGGTGGGTCTGTGGCAGTTGCGGTGCCGAGAAGACCCGCAAACAGGACACGGAAGATGGCATGGTCACGACCCAAGGCCAGCAGGAAGGCGAAATTGTCGACCTCAGCGAGAGCGAAGAGGACGCCCGCCCCTCGACAGACGCCCACTGCCCGGAATGTGGCAACGATCGGGCGTTCTGGGAGATGAAACAGATCCGGGCCGCAGACGAGTCCGAAACCCGGTTTTTCACCTGCACCGAGTGCGACCACAAGTGGCGCGAAGACGACCATTGACCCGTGTCTGAGGAAACATCAGACGTCGACGCGCAGTATCCGACGGTTCCACTAGAGCGCCTCGAGAACAGTGGCTGGGCGCTTCGCGACGAGCGCCTCGAGGTCCGGGCCCGCGTCATGGGCGTCACCGTCCACGCACACGAACGGCGATTCGAGGACGATGGGCTCCGTGAGCGCGTTCGGGCTGGTGGTGGGCCGGATCACCTCTGGCGGCTGTTCTACGCGACGCGACTGACCTTCAGCCCGTCGCTGCCCCCCGCGTTCGGCCCCGCGATGGCCCTGCCAAAGGTCCGCAGTGCTGCCTGCGAGGAGTTCGCCGACCAACTCCGCGACGAAGGACTGACCGACGTCGAACAAGGCGACGACGAGCGTATCGAGACCGACTCCGGCGCGCAGGCGAAAGTGACACGCTACGACGCAACGCTCCCGGTCGAAACGGATAACGACCAGTGTGAGGTGCCCATGGAAGGCTGGATCGGTATCTGGAACGACGACGCGATGCTTCTCGCCGGTGGGTTGTATCCGACGGAATCGCTAGCTGAGGCGCTATCGATTCCGGACGTGGATTACGATCCGGAAGGGAGTCACGAAGAGTTGCGAGCGTTGATCCGCCAGGTGAACGCGTGACGTCGCAGGAACGAACAGCCACGAGAGTTAATACGTCGGCCGTTCGTTCACCGAATGGACACGATGCACGGGATCAGCTCTGATGAGAAGCGTGGCGTAATCTCGGTTCTGGGCATTCTGCTGATGCTGTTTGGCGCAATTGCCGGGTCGTTCGTCATCGGCATGGGTGACACCCAGCAGCGAGGGACAGCACCACCACAGGTACAGTTCGAGTTCGAATCGGACGAGACGGGAGCGGTGACGATCACTCACACGGGTGGTGATATGGTTCCCCGATCGGAAGTCGAAATACAGAGTCCCGGCAGTGCCGGTGAGTGGACGACCTCGGGATCCGACGGCGAGATCGCCGCCGGTGACGAGATCACTGTCACGGGGCTCGAACGTGGGGATACAGTCCGTATCGTCTGGGAATCGCCCGAAAGCGACGCGTCTGCCGTGCTCGCGACTTACGACGTTCCCTGATTCAGGTCTTCTGGGGCCGCTCGCTCGTAGGTCACGAACGCTAGTTCCTCGGTCCGCCGCCGGTCGCGGACCGTCCAGGCTTCCTGTTCCCATTCGGGGAAATACGCGTCACCCGCCGGCGTCTCCGGGACCTCGGTGATGAGCATCCGGTCAGCCACCGGGAGGAACTGCTCGTACACTGTCGTTCCGCCGGCGACGTAGGCGACATTCGACCCGGTTTCAGCCGCGACGTCGATCGCCGTGTCGATGTCTGCGGCGATCCGGACACTCGTATCTTCATCCGGGCCTGTGTCGTCCGGCACAAATCCGGACCGTGAGAGGACGATATTCGTCCGTCCGGGAAGTGGCCCGTCTAGTCGCTCGGCGATGGACTCGTAGGTCCGCCGGCCCATGATCACGGGTTTGCCCATCGTCGTCTCCTTGAAGTGGGCCAAGTCCTCCGGGTAGTACCACGGGATCTCCCCGTCACTGCCGATGACCCCGTTCTCGGCGACGGCGGCCAGGATGACGAGTTGAGTATCGCGTCCGCGCTTGTCTGATGTTTCGTCCACCATCGGTCACTCCGCGACAGCAAATTCGAGCCCCGGTGCCGACTCGTAGCCCCGAAGCTGGATGTCCTCGAATTCGAGGTCCGGGAGTGGTTTTTTGGCGACGTCGATGGTCGGCCGCTCGCGGGGCTCGCGAGTCAGTTGCTCCAGCAGGTTTGGCACGTGATCGGCGTGCTCCGCACCGGGTTCGGGTGGCGCTTCCGCCTCGATCCAGTCTTTGACGGCACCGTACTCGCTCCGGTCTTCGACCGCCTGGACGCGCTCGCGCAGTTCTGTGCGGTTGTCCCGGTACCACTGGCCGCGCTCGCCACCGCCACAGTAGATGTGGGCGTCGACGACCGTGTGAGAGAACCGGCCGACCTCGAAGCCAGTCCGATCGGCGACGACGTGAGCCAGCAGCGCGTAGGCGGCGATGTTGAACGGGATGCCCAGCGCCACGTCGCCCGAGCGCTGGGTGAGATGGACGTTCAACTGGTCGCCCTGGACGTTGAAGACGAAGGTGTAGTGACACGGCGGAAGCGTGCTCACCGCCGCGTTCGCGGGATGCCAGGCGTTGACGACGAGCCGGCGGGACTGGGGGTTCTCCTGAAGTTGGTCCATGACGTACTGTAACTGGTCGAAGGTTCCCTCGTCGGTGACCCAGCGGTGGCTGTCGTCGGGCCAAGACTCGCCGGGGAGTCGGTCATCGCCCTCGGGAATGGGGTACCGTCGCCAGAAGCGCCCGTAGGCTGTATCGAGGTGGCCGTCCTCGTCGGCCCAGTCGTTCCAGATTCCCGTCTCCTCGCGGAGATTGCGAATGTGTTCTTCGCCCGAAAGGTACCACAGCACCTCGTGGAGCATCGAGTTCCAGCGAAAGCCGTCCATCTGCTTGGTCGTGAGCAGGGGATAGCCCTCCTGGAGGTCGACTTCGTAGCTGTATCCAAAGGCCGAGAGCGTGTCCACACCGGTCCGGTTGGGCTTGTACGTCCCCTCCGTCAAAACGTGTTCGACGAGATCGAGATACTGCTGCATTCTTGAACGAAGTCACGCGCCGCGAGCGTTAATAGCTGGCTACTCCGATCCGCAGACTGTCCCGCTATCCTCACGCTCGCGTACAGACGAACACGGTCCGGTCGTCTTCCGGGCCATAGCCACCGACGGTTTCGACGGTGAGGCCCGCTTCGCGGAGGGCCTCGGCGATCGTGGCGTCCTCGAACGGCGTCATGGGGCGCGAATCGACGAAAAACTCGCCGTCGGGCGTCACTGTCATCGATCGCCAGTCGAGTCGCCCATCACAGGCGACGTGCTGTGAGAGGCGTGCATAATCACCGTGTTCTGTCGTCCCCACATCGAGGGCCGGGTGGTTCCCGTCGGGTGGGAGCGGCGAATTGTCGAAAACGAGGATTCCATCGGACGCGAGGCGTGTCTCGATGGCGTCGATAGCGGGCTGGAGATCGTCGGGAACGAGGTGATTGACGACGCCCCGGATCATGACGATCGCGTCGAAGGCGCCATCCACGGTGAGATCGGGGAGTGTTTCCTGTCGGAAGTCGACCTCGTATTTCTCCCGGGCGACCTTGAGCATCCCGTCGTACTTGTCGATCGCCGTCACATCGAATCCCGCGGCGGCGAACCGCCTCGTGTGCTCGCCGGTCCCACAGCCGATCTCCAGCAGTCGCTCCCCGTCGACATCGAAGCGATCGATCACGTCAGTGACGAAGGAGACGTCCCTGTCGTAGTCCCACTCGGACTGGATGGCGTCGTACAGTTCCGGGTGATCGGTGTACAATCGCTCGGGCATGCCGCGTTCCACGGACGGCCCCGAGGAATTGATTTCGGCTCGGGCTGGGGCAGGCTCAAACCAGTCGCGCGAACGTCAGATACCCCGTATGCCCGACGCCGGCCGTCGACGGTCGCGACCCACGCGAATCGAAGTCCATCTCTCGCTGGATCGTCTCCAAGGTCTCGATTTCTGACAGCCCGACCTCGCGAGCTGTCTCGACGACTGCCTTAGAGCTCTCGACGAACGGCGAATAGACCGCCACGAAACCGCCGTCGGCCAACAGGTCTGGGGCATGCTCGACAAGTTCCGGGGCGTCTCCCGTATCGAGCGTCAACACGTCGAATGGGGCATCGTCCCGGAGTTCGTCCAGCTGTTCGGTCCCATCGCCCGTCCGCACGTCGACGGCCTCGCTAACCCCAGCCAGCGCCATGTTCTCGCGGGCCACCTCGGCAAACTCGCCGTCCTGTTCGTAGGTAACGACCGACGCGCCCATGCGGCCCATGTATCCGGCGAGCACGCCCGTGCCCGTGCCGACGTCGAGGACACGATCGCCGCCAGCGACGCCGGTGTGGCCGACAATCAGGCCCACATCCCGGGGCATCATCGGCGCGCCGGTCCGCTCGAAGTGCTCGAACAGATCCGGGCCGCGCAGTGCCCGCACGTCGAAGGCGGTGCCGAGATGGGTCTCCAAGGTGTCTCCTGGCTGGGCGTCCGCCGGGATTTCCAGCACCCCCAGATCGGTCTCTAAGGTCTCGCCACGTTCGCGGAGGTACTCTCGTCCCTCCCCGACGAGCAGGACGCTCACTCGAGGTTGGCGACCGCTGCCGCGAGGTCGCCGTCAGCTTCTTCGAGGGCTTGGCGGGCCGTCGCTTCGTCGACGCCGGCTCGCTGGACGACGATATCGACGTCAGCCTGCGGGATCCCTGCCTCAGCGTCGTCGGCTGCCGTGTCGGCGTCCTCGCTCGCGCCACCGTCACGGCGCTCGGGTTCGCCGACGATCTGGTAGGTCTTCTGGCCTTGTGCCTCCATCAGTTGGACCTCGGCGTCGTCGAAGACAAGATCGCCGTCGGGCGTTTTGATGATGACCTCCTCGGCATCGATGTCTTCCATGTCGATTCCCATCTGTTCCATCATCTGCTTCATCTTCTGCGGATTCAGACCGCCGCCGCCTCCTCCAAACATACACTGGCGTCCGCTATGCGTAATAAAAAGCCTGGCGACGTCAGGTTCGCTTCTCTCTCGGTGTCAGTCGTCGGCCCCGTCCCGGACGGCGACAGCCATCCCGGTCTCGAAGTCCGCCATCGCCGTTGCCGGCAGTTCCGCTCGCCCGACCGCGAGCAACTGATCGTCCGCCCGGACGACGAGTACCTCGTCGTCCTCGCGGATCGACGGGTCCGCGTCAGTGACGAACTTCGCGAAGGCATTGCGACCATCACGGACGTACGGATCGCTCTCCTCGCCGACGACGACGCGATTGCGTGGCTCGGCAAGCGCGGCCGTGAGTCGCTGCCCCCCAGCGTAGCCAAGCGTGAACCGGCCATCGAGACCCAGGGTGACGAGCCGTCCGTCGGGGCCATGAATTTGGCGTGGCCGGCCCGATTTCGACCGGGAGACAGACAGCGCTTCCCGATCGGCAAACAGTGCTTCACCGGCACCGCTGCCGAACTGATACTCGGCGATCCGCGAGAGGCGACGCCATTCGGTCATGGTCCGTTCGTTGTCGACGCGACGGTTTAACCGCTGCTATCAGCCACGGCAAGCGAGACCGGGTAGTGCTCGATTTATGCGGCCGGGGGTGATACCGGTGAGTATGGCTGTCGACTCACAGAAACAACTCCTCGGGTTCGTGTTACTGGTCGTTTCGAGCGCTGTCATGCTCGCCGGTGGTGTGTCCGATATCGTTCCGGCCGTGGCTGGCGCACCGGCCGCTCTGGGTCTGGCCGCGGGCGCACTCCTCGTCGGAACGGCAGCCCAAGGCCGGCCAGTCTAGGCGAGCCCACTCACAGCAGGAACCGATCCGTGTCCTCGCTGAGGTCGGTGAACGACTCCGCACGGTCGATCAACTCCTCGGAAGTCGATTCGCCGAATGCGAACACTTCCACTTTGACGCCCTCGTGTCTGACGTGTGAGACCAGCCGCGAGAAGTCACCGTCCCCGGTACAGAGAACGAGTGTATCGACGTGCGGGGCCAGCGACACCGCGTCGAGACTCATTCCGACGTCCCAATCGGCCTTCTTCGAGCCGTCCGCGAACGTTTTGAGATCCTTGATCTTCGTCTCGAAGCCGATGTCGATCAGTGCTTCGAAGAACCGCTGTTCGTCGTCGGCGTTGGCCCGAATGACGTACGCGATCGCTCGCGTCAGCCGCCGGTCTGCGACCGCTGCCGAGAGGAGCGATTCGTAATCGATGTTCTGGGAGTACAGGCTCTGAGCCGTGTGATAGAGATTCTGGGAATCCGCCAGTACGCCGACCCGCTGGTCGGGATGGATATCGGTCATTGGTCACTCTCCGACCGGTGGCCGCAAAGGGTTTGTGGCGACTCCGTGCCCCGGTGTCCCGAGCCATGCGTGCTATTGAATGTCGTGGCAACCGTTACATTGATGAGGGAATATCGTGAATGTTCGGTGTGGTACACAATGTCGATGGGCTCTTACGACGATGAGGAACACGAGCGCCGTGAGCGAAAGAACAGTTCGGTCGATGCCAGTTTCGACGACGACCGGACTGTCTACCACGGGAGCGTCGAGTACGAGACCGATGACTCGACGGAAGAGCTCCTCGAGACGTACAAGGAGATCCAGTCCGACTGATCGAGTCTCGTTCGCTGTGGCCCAGCGTCGGCGGGATATCCCCGACGATCATTCGGTAGTCCCTTCCCAGCCAGCCGGCTGCGGTGCTCCACGTGGCGCTTCGATCGATTCGGCCAGAGCCGGATCGGCCGTCTCGGTACGTGCCCGTCGTTGCCAGTCGTCGATGGCGCCTCCAACCCAGGAGTCGGTGGTCTGGATCCGCTCACGCGTCCGTTCGTAATAGCTTTCCTCGATTTCGACAGTCCCCGGACTCGCCGCCGCGGCGACAGCCACGAACTCGGCCCGATCTCGGGCCGTCGCTTCGCCGTCACGGATCCGAGCCACGGCTGCCTCGATGCGGTCCGGCTCCGGGTGAGCGAACACGCGGGTCCCTACCGCTCCCGGTCCCAACATCGGCTCGGCGTCCGGCGGTGCTTCGGTGTCCAGTAACCGATGGCCGCCGTGTTCGCGTTCGACCCGCTCGCACTCGGTTTCGGCCCCAAGCAGCAGATTCGACCCGGGATACGTCTGGCACGTCTCGGGATAGCTTTCGGCGTCGTGGATCCGACACTGGAGGGAGTCGGGATCGAGGAATACACACGTCGACAGCCAGGTCGGCTCCGCTCCGAACGGCCCGACCGGCTTGGGGACGTGTCGAAGCCCGATCAAGAACGTCGGTCGTCTGTCGATCGCGGCCAGCTCGACGCCGCCGACAGTGACGCTATCGCCGTCTCCCGTCCACAAGCGCGGCGTCAACGCGTCTCCTTGCCCTCCCTCGACGAACCGCCGGATTTCCTCGCGACGGAGCGAGACCAGGTTGTAGGCGTCGTCGAGTGGCTCGTACGGCCCGCGACGTTCGTGTTCGAGCGCCCCATCGGCGAGTGGGCGCCAATCGATACAACAGCCGGCACACCCCTCGCAGTCGACCTCCATGCATGTAGGTGGGTAACACGGGCTCAAAAATCGTCGGCCCCCGGTGACACGGCGAGTAGTTGGTTCCTCTCAGACTTCGAAGGTTGCGAGTGTCCGGCCCGCGCGCTCACAGACGGGGTGGTACGTGAGTTCTACCGTCGCCCCGGCCTCGAGGGCTACCGTGACCGTATCCCCAGGCGCGACTGCACCCATCGATCCCGACGTTTCGCCGGCCCAGCGGCCTGGCTCGTCTTGATCGAGTGACTCGTCAGTCCGGAACCCCTCCCCGCACAGATAGAGCCGCGTTCCCGGGATCGCATCGCCACCGGCGTGTACGATCGTGGCTGCCCGCTTGTCGGGACCGTCGGTCACCTCGAAGCGTACCGCGGGTGTCGTTCGCACGGCCCGTTCGAGCGCGGGGAGTGGGGTCAACGTGTCCTGTGTGAGTGTCGATATCGTCGCTGTGACCACGCCGACGCGCCCTCGATGTCCGACGTCGACGCCGTCGTATTCGGAGAGTGGCCCGGCGGTAGCCAGCCGGTCGATTTCGTCGGTCGGCACGTTCGAACCTGGCGGGAAGACGAACCCGAAGGTGACCTTCGCCAGCTGCTCGTTGAACCGCCAAGCTGCGCCGGTCGCCTGAACGTTCGTCAGTGGGACCCTCCCCCCGCCCGTCTGGCCGACGATGATATCACCATCGCCCAGCACCTTCATCAGATCGGCGAACGTATCGTCTACCGCCCGATAGCGGGATCGATCGCCGTCTTTTGCGTCGATCACTGTCTCGACGATACCCGCACCGTCAACAACACCGGGTCCGAACAGGATCGCTTCGTCCGACACCGCGACGTGCGTACTCTCGTCTGGAGAGACGTACAGGCTGTAGCCGTCGTACTCGCCCGTCGCCTGGAAGCCCGCAGCGCGGAGCTTCTCTGCAGCTCGCTCAGCTGTACTGGTGTGTTCGAGAACAGCAGCGAAGTGACCGATCCGATAGACCCCGGATAGATCCGTAAACGACATCCCGAGGACGTCGACAGCGCGGGCAATGCTCGCAGCGAACCCGTTTTGAACGTCCGGGGCGACGGCGTTGGATCGCTTCAGTGCCGTCGGCGTCATCAGCAAGAGGTTGAACTGCTCGATCGTCCCCAGTGTCTCCGGTGATGGGACCCACGAGAGTGTGTTCGTCCCCATCACTCCCGACAGGCCCTCGTCGAGACAGCCAGCCAGCAGTGGCGTAGCCGCGACGCTGGCCACGCCAACGCTTCGGAGCACGTCTCGACGTCGCCACATATCTATCTCCTCAACCCCCACAGAAGTGAAACTTTTGGAGCCGGCTAGCTTACAGTTGGCCTTCGATGCGTGAGGCCACTGAGACCGCGGCACACAGATCAGGTCCGCGTGCGTGCCGATCGGTAGGGTTAACCGCGATCATGGGTTGGCCACTATCGTGGATCCGTCTCGCATCGTCGATGCGTTCCCTGCTCCCGAATACCGGGGTAATCAGGCCGCTGCGCTCGATCGTATTCGCGACGCCTTCGACAGCGGCAAGGATGTCGTCCTCGTTCGCGCGCCCACCGGCAGCGGCAAGTCGCTACTTGCCCGCGCGATCGCTGGCTGTGCCCGGCCGGGCAGCCAAGCCAGCGCAACTGAGGCGATCGGTGCCTACTACACGACCCCGCAGGTGTCTCAACTAGACGACGTTGCCGCCGATTCGCTGCTCTCGGATCTGGCGATCGTTCGTGGCAAGTCAAACTACAAGTGCATCCTGCCGGGTGAGACCGACACACCCGTCAACGGTGCGCCGTGCGTCCGCGAGCGGGAGTTCAACTGCGAGGTCAAACACCGGTGTCCGTACTTCTCGGACCGAGAGATCGCTGCCAATCAGTCGATCGCGGCGATGACCCTCGCGTATTTCATGCAGACGGCCGGCTCGGATGTCTTTGGCACGCGTGATGTCGTCGTCATCGACGAGGCCCACGGCCTGGGTGAGTGGGCCGAAATGTACGCCAGTATCGAGTTGTCGCCCGACACAGTGCCGGTGTTCGACGAGCGACCGCCGCCGGCGATCGACGATCTCGACACGGCAGCCGACTACGCTGCGGGCCTGGCCCGGACGTGTGATCGACGCCTGACTGACCTCCGCTCACAGGCCGAACTCGATCCCGACGAGGCCCAGGAACGCGATCGACTCACGGAGCTGCAGTCGGATCTGTCGTGGTTTCGCGAGGAGTATCGCGACCCTGAGAGTCCGACCACCTGGGTCCTCGATCAGCCGGACGGTGAGGGAACTCGCGTCACGATCAAGCCCCTCAATCCGGAGCGGTACCTGACTCACACCGTCTGGGACCGCGGGAACAAGTTTGCGCTGCTTTCGGCGACGATCCTGAACAAGGAGGCCTTCTGTGCCAGTGTCGGCTTAGATCCCGACCGCGTGGCGCTGGTCTCGCTCGATCACACGTTCCCGGTCGAGAACCGTCCGTTGTTCGACGTCACGCAGGGCAAGATGACCTACGAGCACCGCGAGACGACGACTCCGATGGTCGCCGAGACCCTCCTCGCCCTCATGGGGCGCCACCCCAAGGAGAAGGGCCTCGTCCACTGTCACTCCTATGCGATCCAAAACGAGCTGGCCGACCACCTCGACTCTCTCGGCGTGGACCGACGGGTGCGCAGCCACGACAGCGAGGACCGGGACGGCCAACTCGCTGCCTGGAAGCGTAGCGACGACCCCGAAGTGTTCCTCTCGGTGAAAATGGAGGAAGCGCTGGATCTCGAAGGCGATCTCTGCCGGTGGCAACTACTCTGTAAAGCGCCGTATCCGAACACGCGTGATTCTCGCGTCGCCCGCCGACTCGAAGACGGGGCCTGGGCCTGGTACTACCGGACCGCTCTCCGGACGGTGATCCAAGCTTGCGGACGGATCATCCGTGCCCCCGACGATCATGGGGCGACGTACCTGGCGGACTCGAGTCTGCTGGATCTCTTCGAGCGCGCTCGCAGCGACATGCCCGGCTGGTTCCAAGAGCAGGTCGACCGCATGGGACATCCCACTCTGCCAGACCCCGATCCCGACGCGGCACTGTCTGGCCTGGG
Source organism: Halorhabdus sp. CBA1104 (assembly GCF_009690625.1). Lineage (NCBI taxonomy): Archaea > Methanobacteriati > Methanobacteriota > Halobacteria > Halobacteriales > Haloarculaceae > Halorhabdus > Halorhabdus sp. CBA1104. The sequence continues at coordinate 496,074 of NZ_CP033878.1, forward strand.
CGTCAACGGTTCGAGTGGTGGGGGCGGCCGATCGGGTTCGAGCGGGTCCCGCCGCTCGCGACGCAATTCCCGGTCGGGATCGAACCCTGTCGCGGACGTCTGGGACACCGAGTGAGGGCCACGAACAGACCGTGAGAGCCGTCGGCACGATCACACCCTTTTTATACTAATCCGGTATAAAAAGAACGTATGACGACACCCGACGACTACCTCCGAGAACAGCTTGCGGAAAACGACCTCTCGACCCCCGACACTGCGATGGTGCTCGGGTCCGGGCTCGGCGGTATGACCGCAGAGATGGATATCGCGCTGTCGATCCCCTACGAGGAAGTCCCGACGCTCGAAGCTTCGACCGTCGAAGGCCACGTGGGCCGGTTCGTCGTCGGGACGGTTGGCGACGTCGACGTTCTGGCGATGGACGGCCGCGTCCACTATTATGAGTCCGGTGACATGGCACCGATCGTGGCCCCGATCCAGACGCTCGGTGAACTCGGCTGTGAACGGCTCGTCATCACGAACGCCGCCGGCGGGGTCAACGCTGACTTCGAGCCCGGCGACATCATGCTCATCGAGGATCATCTCAACATGATGGGGACCAACCCACTGCTCGGCCGGGCGGGACTGGGCGACGGACCGATGTTCCCGGACATGACCAACGCCTACAGCCCGGACCTGCTCGCGGAGGCTCGGGACCTGGCTGATGAATCCGACTTGACCATCTACGACGGTGGCGTCTATGCGGGCATGATGGGGCCGAGCTACGAGACGCCGGCCGAGATCGAGATGCTCGACACCCTCGGTGCGGACGCCGTCGGCATGTCGACGGTGCCCGAGACGATCGTCGCCAATCAGGTGGGGATGGACGTCGTTGGGATGTCCACCATCACGAACTACGCCGCCGGGGTCGTCGGCGACCCGCTCTCCCACGAGGAAGTCGTCGAAACGATCGACGAAATCGAGGACAACCTCCGGACGTACGTCGCGACGCTGCTAGAGCGAATCGACGAGTAACGTTCGAGCGACAGCGGCACCACTTTTTAGATGATGCTGATGGCAGCGTAGCCGACCGACGATCCGATCATCAACACGACGAGGAATACTGCGAGCATCTGCTGGCGATCCATACCCGCCAGTCGTGACTCCGCGGAGAAAGGTGTTATCCTCGCCGCCGGCGCGTCAGTCTACCCGTGCGTCGATCACGACGTGGGCGACTCCTTCGCTGTAGGTCTTTATCTCGTTGGTGTCGAGAATCTCGACGGTCCGACCACGCTCGGATGCGGCCGTTCGCAGGCGCTCGATCGGTCGTTCGAAGACCAGGCGCTGTGGTGTGGCTTCGTGGAGGTGGACGACTCCACCGGGTTCGAGTGCCTCGAGTGCGGCGTCGAGATACTCGTAGGCGTCGTAGTAACCCATGACCACACGCTCGGCATCGACCCGCTCGACGACGTCCCGACAATCCGCTCGGTAGGGCCGCACGTGATCGGTCACGTCGTTGAGGCGCGCGTTCTCGAGTAAGTACTGGAAGGCCGTGGGATTACGCTCGACGGCCGTCACGTCCGCGCCCGCCCGGGCCATCGGGAGCGTGAAGTAGCCGATCCCGGCGAACATGTCCAGCACTGACTCGTCCGCGTCGCCCTCGACATCGCTGCTTGCGGCTTTGGCGCTCGCTCGATCCGTCGTCTCGCTTTGCTCGACGACGCGCCCCATCCGAGCGCGTTCCTCCTTGTTGCCGGGCGAGAACATAACCTCGCTGAGATCGAGCGCGTAACGCGTGCCGTGTTCTGTGTGGATCGTTTCTGTATCGCCCTCGCCAGCGATCACCTCGACATCGGGCTCGCGATGCTCACCGGCGATGCCACCGCGATCGAGAACGGTGTCGGCCTCGCCGTGGATCGATAGTAACGCCTCGCCGAGTTCGTGTGGGCGAGGCGCGTCCCCGCTGTCGACGAGGACGACGCTGCCGATCACGGCCCACGACGACGGTGCCTGGGTAATCTCCGTGTCAGTCCAGCCACGCTCTCGCAGGTGATCGGGCAGTGTCCGCAATCGGGGGTCGCCGACTTGCCGGACGACCTCGCGAAAGTCGACTGCTTTGGGGACTGTCGTCACCGGGATCGAGACCCCGCCGTCGCCGTCGGCCCGAACGTGCCGATCGCTGTCGTAGACGCCTGCCTCCTGCAGGGCGTCGATCGCCTGCTGGGCACGGGGCCGCTCGACGACGACGGCCAGATCACCCTCGGCACTGACGGCCTCGATCGCGGTATCCGCGTTCGGATCGTCGCCACTGTCCGTGTGGCCACTGTCTTTCGGCGGCTCACTCATTTTCGTCCCTCGGCAGCACGTGCAATCCGGCTCTCGATTTCAACACAGGGACTTCGTCGCTACCCTCCTCGAGGTAGTCCGGCCGCGGGATCGACTTCGTCTCGTAGGTGTCTGGATCGAGTACTTGGACGGCGTTTTCGTCCTCGATTGCGACGAGGGTCGTTCGGACGCTATCGCTCCGGTCGCCCAGTCGCGTCGCGTCCGGCGCGTCACCGTCCTCGAAACCCGCTTCGTAGTCTCTGCCGGTCTTCAGTCGCGTCCCCTTGAGGTTACTCTGGACACTCCGGACCAGGACGGGGCCATCGCCGTCCTCGGGATCGATAATCTCGCCCGGCGCGTAGGGCGGCAGTCGGACCGCGTAGGTGACCCGGTAGACCTTCTCGCCGTCCTCGTCTTCGGTGATGAGTCGCTCGGAATCCGAAAACGAGCCGCCAAACTCCGAGACGAGGCGCTGGGCGATCTTCTGGCCGATCTTCGTCGTCGAGACTTTGATGTTCAGCCCGCCATCGACCGAGCCGACATCGGTGACGAACGCCTCACGATCACCCGTCGCTTCCATCTCGGCGACGATCTCTCGGGCGATCGCCTCGGCGCGTTCCTCCTCCTCGTCGGTCGGCGTCCGATCGACAGCCCGGATCTGGACGGTACTGGCAAAGGAGCCCCCGGCGATGCGGCCACACCGCTTGCAGGTCTCCCGAGAAATCTTTACCGGGACGATAACTTCCTCCGAGAGGGCTGTTCCCCGAACGACGCCCGTGAACGTACAGTGCATGCGGATCGTGTTGCGATCGACCTGTTCGGGCGCGACCTGCCAGGAAACGTCCGTCGCCTCGATATGGACGCCCAGGGCCTCGCTGGTGACGTCGACGGCGACATCGGTGTAATCCTCGGCACCTACGTCGACCCAGCGGTTGCCCCGGTGGACGGCCCCACACTGTGAACAGACCCGTACCTCGATCCGGTCGGGCGCGTCCACGAGGTCGAACTGCTCGAAGTAACAGCTATCACAGAGCGCACTATCCGGATCGCGGGCCTCGCTTCCCGGCCGATTGCGCGGATCTTTCTCGAGAGGATCACCACAGCGCGGACAGAACGCACCCGATCGCGTCATCGCACGAACGTATGGCCCAGCTCTGTAAAAACGACGCGTTATCGCCGGCATCCTTCTGGCGCGTGATCGGCTGGGTGGAGTGACTGTTTCGTGGGTGAGAACCTGGCGTGTCGATGGTTTACTTGGGAGGCCAACACTTTTGGCTCGGTCCGACAAAGTTCTCACGTATGCTTCCAATTATACCGCTCCAACTGGGAGAAATGGGGATCATCCCCATTGTCGGATTAATACTGTTGGCCATTGCCGTGGTGACCGTCTGGCAGATGGTCGTCATTACCGACGCGACTGAGAAGAAAGCCCTCACCGTCCTCGGGGAGTATCGGAAGCTCCTCGAACCCGGGATCGCGTTCGTGCCCCCGTTCGTCTCGGCGACTCACACCTTCGACATGCGGACACAGACCTTAGACGTCCCGCGCCAGGAAGCGATCACGCGGGACAACTCCCCGGTGACCGCCGACGCCGTCGTCTACATCAAGGTCATGGACGCAAAGAAGGCGTTCCTCGAAGTCGACGACTACAAACGGGCTGTCTCGAACCTCGCCCAGACGACGCTGCGGGCCGTCCTTGGCGACATGGAACTGGACGACACGCTGAACAAACGCCAGGAGATCAACGCCAAGATCCGCCGGGAACTCGACGAACCCACAGACGAGTGGGGCATCCGCGTCGAGAGCGTCGAAGTCCGGGAGGTCAACCCGAGCAAGGACGTCCAGCAGGCCATGGAGCAACAGACCTCCGCCGAGCGCCGCCGCCGCGCCATGATCCTCGAAGCCCAGGGTGAACGCCGCTCCGCCGTCGAGGAGGCCCAGGGTGAGAAGCAATCGAACATCATCCGTGCCCAGGGTGAAAAGCAGAGCCAGATCCTCGAAGCCCAGGGTGACGCAATTTCGACCGTCCTGCGCGCCAAATCCGCCGAGTCGATGGGCGAACGGGCGGTCATCGAACGTGGGATGGAGACCCTCGAAACGATCGGCGAAGGCGAGTCGACGAAGTTCGTCCTGCCACAGGAACTGACGTCGCTCGTCGGCCGGTACGGCAAGCACCTGACGGGTTCAGACACCCAGACCGACAGCGAGATGCTCGAAGGCCTCGACTTCGACGAACAGACCCGCGAGATGCTCGGCCTGGACGACATCGAAAAGATCCTCGGCCAGATCGATCAGGAAGCCGAAGTGGACGTCGCAGAGATGGAAGAGCAGGCCCAGGCAGTCAAATCCGGCGCGGAAACGGCCGACATCAAGAACCCCGACGAAGTGATCGAGGAGATGGACGCCGACCTCGAAGCCGACGACAGCTGACCAGAGGCGAAGCCGTTTTGTCACTCGGTACCGTCTTCCCCGATAATGGCCGACGAGCCAGTCGACGAGAGCAAGCGGGCGACGCTTCGTCGATTCGCGGCACTGGGGGCCGCCAGCCCGCTCGTTGCCCTCGCTGATTCAGGAAGCGACAGCACTGCCCCGGATGCCATCGCCGGCTATCTCTCGCGGACGCCCGGGGCACACTTCTCGAAGATTCGCGACGATTTGCAACTGGGAACGGGCGAGACCCAGCACCACCTCCGCCAGCTACTCACCGAGGGGACGATCGAAAGCGAGCGCGACGGGGAGTATCGGCGGTTCTTCCCGGCCGACCGCTTCGACGCCTTCGAGCGAACTGCCCTGGGGTATCTCCGTCGTGAGACGCCACGCGGGATGATCGTCACTCTCCTCGAACGACCGGATGCGACCGCCAGTGAGGTTGCCGATCGCCTAGACGTTTCGACCCCGACCGTCAGCAAACACGCCGGGCGACTCGAAGAAGCAGGTCTCCTGACGCGAGAAGACGGCTACGAACTCAGACAGCCCGAGACGCTCCTGTTGCTCGTCGTTCAGTACGCGGACTCGTTTGGCCCGGACGCCATCGCTTTTGCGGCCACTGCCGACGAGCACATCTCTTATGAAACATAACGCGACGCTCTCAGGCGTCGACCATCCAGGTCGTCGACGAGGAGTACCCCCACTTCTCGACGGAGATGTCGAAGTTGCCCTCCGCAATCGCCGTCATGTTCGTCCCGACTTCCTTGGCCGATAAGTCGAGTTCCTCGCCGATGAGCCGTGATTTGAAGTACGTTTGGTCGTCGGCGTTGCCACGAAGATACTCGAGGATCCGGCGTTGTTTCTTCGAGAGCGGCTGGGTTTCGTTGTCACCGACGGTTCGAACACTCATATCTGCTAGTTCGGCCGAGACCGGTTTAGGGGATTTGGTACAGTCGGTTAAACCGGCTGCTGTCTGTCGATTTTCATTCGACGGTATCGCGATTATAGCGGTGAGCGGCCCGTCGTCCGGTCCGGTCTGGTACAGGCGGGAAAACAGGAGGGAGGGGCTTAGATGTCTTCTTCGATGATCTCGCCGACGGCGAAGTTCGACTTGACTTCGGTGACTTCGACTTTGACACGATCACCCACGTCAGCACCGGGGACGATGATGACGTAGCCACGCTCGACACGGGCGATACCGTCGCCTTGCTTGCCGATGTCTTCGATTTCGACGTACCTGATTTCGCCGTTTTCGACCGGCGGTTGGGGCTCTGACGGTGGCCCCTCGCTGGTCGGCTGTTCTTCGGCCGATTCCGCGTCGCCGGAGATGACCGCAACCCGGTAGGTGTCCCCGGGATCGATCGAGCCGGTCTCGATTTCCCGGCGAGGGACTTCGACGACGTATCGGTCGTCTTCGGCCGTCACTTCCGCACTGAACAGACACAAGAGCTTCTCTGAGATTTCCACAGTCAATCCTCCGTTCGCGGCGTCGGCGCCCTCCCTAAAGAACTTGACGACGCCATCCCCGGTAGAGAGTGTCGGTAACTCGGCTCAATCGGACAGTTACCGCCCTGGCAGTGGACTTTTAGCGTGGCTGGGCGAGAGAGGGCGTATGGACGACCTCCAGGCCGTTGGCCTCGGGACGATGGGTATCGACGACCCCGCGACGATCGAGACAGCGATCGAGCTCGGGTACCGCCACCTCGATACGGCCCAGATTTACGGCAACGAGTCCATCGTTGGCGAGGGGATCGAACGATCGGCGCTCGATCGAGACGCCCTCTTCGTGGCGACGAAAGTGTGGATCGACAAGCTTGGGCCAGAGAGCATCGAGGAATCGACGGCGGCCAGTCTGGACCGATTGGGACTGGCGAACGTCGATCTGCTGTCTGTCCACCGACCCCGTGGTGACTACGACCCCGAAACGACGTTGCCGGCCTTCGACGACCTCCGGGCGCGGGGCGTGATCGAACACGTCGGCGTCTCGAATTTCACCGTCGAACAACTCGAAACCGCCCGTGAATACCTGGCGGTACCGATCTTCGCCAATCAGGTCGAGTACCACCCATTGTACCAGCCAACGGCGGCACTCGCGGACGCCCAGGCCCACGACTACTATCTCGTAGCATATTCGCCGCTGGCAAACGGGCGAGCGAACGACATCCCCGAAGTCGTCGAGATCGCCGACAAACACGATGTGACACCGCAGGCGGTCTGTCTCGCCTGGCTCACTGCAAAGGATAATCTCGTCACGATCCCGAAAGCGAGCAGGGAAACGCACCTGCGTGCGAATCGCGAGGCCCCAGACCTGACGCTCGATCCGGCGGATCACGAGACGATCGACAGTATCCAACGCGAGGACGAAATCTTCCCGGAGTGACGCGCTATCGACGGTGTGGCTCGGCAGTCATCGTGATCCATCCAGGGACGTCCCGTCCGGTCGTTTCTGCCCCTCCGAATCGTGGACGACTACGCCATCGGCGTCGACTGGCTCGTAGTTGTCCCGGACCGCGATAGCCTCTTCGAGTTCTCGAATCGCCCGCTCTTTGAGGGTTGCCGCCAGTTCCTCGGCTTCTTCCCGCGTGATATCCCGGCCGAGTCCTTCACACTCGTGGGCACGGACTGGGCCATCGGTGTCGACAACGCTGCCCATCGGCTCGCTCGTACCGACATCGTCCTCGCCGAGTGTGATACTGAACGGGTAGGTCTCACAGAGGAGCGGTCGATCGTCGTAGATCGAACACGCCTCGCCGTCGGCGTCGTAGAACGTACAATCACCACAAACGTCGGTCTGGAGCGCCCACTCGAAGGTATCGCCACTCGGGTCGTCGTCCGCGAGTCCGAACGGCATCGGGCGAGCGACGTCCCGCCAGTCGTACTCCTCGGAAGCTTGAACCGCTCGGATTTCGTCGGGAAAGACCGTCGCCGTATGCTCCTCGCCCATCCCGCGACAGCAGTGCCCACAGCGCGTACACTCGAAGCCGATTCGGTGCACAGCCTCGGCAATCTCACCCACGTCCAACTCGCGGGCGGCGGCCAACTCGGATTCGAGCGTCATACAACCGGTATCCGATCAGGGGAGAAAAACGCGTCGGGCCGCGACCGGGGCCGGTTCACTCGCTGGTCAGGTAGTACACCTGTTTGCGGGCGTCACGGAAGCTGTACCGAGCCGAAACGAGTTCGGCGTCTTCCAGCCGATTCAGTGCGTACCGGACGGTCCGATCGGGCAGGAGTGACTCTTCGGCGAGTTCGCCCTGCGAGAGTGGCTGGTCCGTCTCCAGAACTTTCGCGATCAACTTTGCGCTCGGTGGCAGTTCGCGCAGGCGCTCACGGAACTCCGCGGCCGTGAGGACGACTTCCGTCCGGGACCCGTCTTCGACTGTCGTGCTCATATCTCTCAGGTCACCGGCAGCGACTGGTAAAGTTTGTCTATATGGAAGACATAATTCCTTAATTTATTTAAGGTCATTCGCCCCGTCGAGAGCGATAGCGATCAATACCGTTTTAGTCACCCCGAGGTGAACACGGAGTAGCGTGAAAGGACAGGAGTGGTACCAGGCCGACGAGATCGCCGAGGCCTACGAGGACAAGCGATTCTCAGGTGGCGGACGGCTCATCGATCGCCGCGAGAAGCGAGCGGTACTCGAAGCGATCGGCCCCGTCGAGGACAAACGAGTCCTCGAAATTGCCTGCGGGACCGGCCGCTTTACCGTCATGCTCGCCGAGCGCGGCGCTGACGTCGTCGGTCTGGACATCTCGACACCGATGCTCCAGCAGGGCCGAGAGAAGGCCCGGGCGGCCGGCGTCGACGAGCATCTCCAGTTTTTCCGGGGCGACGCCGGGCGGCTCCCGTTCCCCGACGATCACTTCGACGCCGTGGTGGCGATGCGGTTTTTCCACCTCGCAGATACGCCGGGTGCGTATCTTGCGGAGATGCGGCGGGTCTCCAAGGAGGTCGTCTTCTTCGATACGTTCAACCGCTTTAGTGCCCGATCGGTTTACAACTGGGCGCTCCCGATGGGGTCGCGACTGTACTCCCGATGGGAAGTCGACAACTTGCTCGAGGAAGCCGCTCTCGAGCTCGTCGGGTCAGATCACGACTTCATCGTGCCGTATGGGTTCTACCGAGCGATCCCCGACGGGCTTGCCTCGGCATTCCGGAGCGTCGATCGGGCGGTGGGTGCGGTCCCGGGTGGCGATCGACTGGCGTCAGTCTCCTACTGGAACTGTCGGGTCTGAGGTGGATCCGATCCCGCGACGTTTTTACTCGTCCATAGCGCTATAGCGTACTATGGACCTGTCCGTGGTCGTCCCGACACTCAACGGGCGCGAACAACTGGCGGCGACGCTCGATTCGCTGTCCGCCAACGCGCCCGACGCCGAGGTGATCGTCGTCAACGGTCCCTCGACGGACGGCACGACAGGTATGGTTCGCCAGCGCGACGATGTCGACGTCCTCGTCGAGATCGCCGACCGCTCGGTCAACGCCGCACGGAACGCTGGGATCGAGTACGCCTCGGGGGACGCCATTACACTTCTCAATCAGGGACTGTCCCTGACCGACTCCTGGCTGGATGCCCTCGAATCCGGTTTCCAGCGTGCCCCTGTCGTCACCGGACCGACTCACCGGCCGGTTCGGGCCGGAAAGACGACCGAGGATGCCGAAACACGCACCATCTGTGGCCGGTCGATCACGTACGTCAACCCCGGCAATCTGGCCGTCACGCGGAAGCTGATCGACGACCTCGACGGATTCGACGAATACCTTGCGGTCGGTGGCGCACGCGACCTCTCACACCGTATCGCCGGGATGGATCGAGACGTGACTTTCGAGCGCCGGATGGCCGTCGAAGCAGTCGTCGGCGCCGATGGCGGGAGTCCGGAGGAAGACTGGGGCTGGAAGTATCGCTCGCTCGCCTATCGCCTCGTGAAAAACTACGGGGTCCGCCCCTCGATCGTGGGCCGTCTCGGCCGCCACGCCGTCGGTGACGCCGCCGACACGTTCCGAGACCTTCTCGACGGTGAGCGTCCTGCTTCGGCGTGGCTTGCCAGTGGCCGTGACGTCCTCGTTGGGAACACTACCGGGTTCAAGGACGGACTGGTCGCCCGGGCGAGCGATCGCACAGATCGACGCAATCCACACGGACGGTCCGTCCACCGCGATCGGGTCGTCACCGATTACGACACCAGGTGACGACCGCGACCAGGGACTCGGGGGCGTCTACGGCGCCAGGGCGTCGACGACGCGACTCGGATTTTTCGAGAGTACTTTCACCATCGCGTCCTCGGGCACGTCGAGCGTTAGTATCTCCATGATCGCCACGGTTGGATGTGCACACGGTGCCCCACTCCCGAACATGATCCGGTCCGGGTGTTCCCGAAGCGCGCGTTCGATCGGCTCTCGGAACCGGACGAAGCTCGTGTCCAGATAGCACTGGTCGTTGCGATCGAGCAGCGCGATGGCTTCGTCCATGCGGTCCCGTCGGAGCGGGTACCCGCCGAAGTGGGCGACGATCGTCGGAATATCGTACGAGAGGATTGTCTCTTCGACCGACATCGGGGGAAACGACTCGCCGCCGTGGACGATCAGCGGGAGGCCCGCGTCTTCGAGCGCTTCGAAGACGGCCTCGTCGGGGAGTCCGTCTGCCTCGGGATGGAGCTTGAATCCGACGAACCGGTCGTCGTAGGCGTACTGTTCGATATCCGCGGGTGACGTGTGCTCGTCTTCGCGGCTCGCAGTGAGATTTCGTAGGCGCGATCCTGGCCCCTCCCCTGGGTCCCGCGGCCCGTTGATGCGGGCGACGGCCACGAACGGGCGCCCGACACTCATTCTGGCGATCGCGTTGTTGGCTTTCAAGTAGTCGTCTGTCTGGGTGTCCGGGAACACCAGCGAGCGAACGATTCCCGCCTGATGCATCTCCCGTTCTAGGCGTTCCGGACTGCCGGCGGCCTCACCTGATCGGCTGTCGGCCCCAGGCTCGAGTCTGGCGTGGACGTCGACCACCCGGAACTCGTGTTCCAGCTCCAGCATCTCCCCCGAACTACCGCAGGTTGCGGTATTAAATCATCGTTCCCGACCAACGATCGGATCGAGTCCACGCTTCCCTCAGTGGCCGTCGTTCTCTGGGACGTATCGCCAGTGAGGACGGCTGTCCCTCCATGTCCATCGTTAGATCCTGTCGGTGAGGGAAATTAGAGCGGGCGAAACTACTGACAGGCTACGGGCTGTCTGCCGGCTCAATCGGCGAGCATCGACAGTGCCCGCGGCGGATCGCCATTCATCCGTTCGAGCAGCGACCGACAGTGCTCTTTGACCGTCGTGTCGACCTCGACGTGTACCATCCCTGCGCCCGGTTGACCATAGACGACGCTCGCTCCATCCGGTGCGGCTACAATCGCTGGGAGGGTTGCCAGATCTTCCTCGCCGTAGACGGTAACAATCGTCGGCGGCCCACCATCGAGCGCCGCGAGGAGTGCCTCGAGCAGGGACACCGTCAGCGTCGCCGAGGGATTGGCGACTTCGAAGCGACGATCGAACCACGCTTCTCCGTTGCCGACGACCGTCTTTCTGACACCGTTATCGATCGCCGATCGCTCGGTCCGCTCGTCGACGAATGCCACGTCTGGCGGACGGCCAGCTTCGACGAGATGATAGGTTACCATGTCGCCGACGGCGATCACCGACTCGCCGGCAACCGAAAGCAGGGCCGCTGGCTCCTCGAAGATCGGCCCCAGCGGATCCTTGAGTTCGGCTCGCAACCCATCTGGTAACTCGAGGACGATCTCGGTTTCCGGTTGGGACTCGGCGCTTTTGACGTCAACAGTTGCACCGCTTTCCGCCTCCGTAGATGGCTCGTCCGTCACGATCTATCTGACCTTCAGCGCGTACTTGCCGGCTTCGCTAACGTCCATTTCCGCAGCGATCTCGCTGTCTGCTGGGTGGGCGATCACGACGTACCCTGCCCAGTCTTCGGTGAGGGAGCTCGATCCACAAGCCTGGCAGATCTCGACTTCCGGCTGGTCTTGGACGCGGTGACACTCCCGACAGACGTACCGGTCAGCCATCAGTTCTCACCCGCAGTCTTCTCACGTTCCTTGCGCTCCTCGTCGAGCCAGCCGTGCTTGCCCAGCCCCACCTGCTTTGCGGTGAGACCGATCTTCGAATCACGGGGATTGCGCTCGTCGATAGACTTGGTGACGATGCGTGCACGAACGCTGTCACCGACCGTCATCGACCGGTTTGAGTCCCGGGAGGCAAGCGTCTGGTTCTCCTCGTCGTATGCCAGATACTCATCGGAGATCTGGGAGACGTGGAGAAGCCCATCCACCGGTCCGATCCCGACGAACGCACCGAAGCTGACGACTTCGACGATCTCGCCGTCGACGACTTCCTGCATCTGGGGATCGAACGTGAGTGCGTCGAACTCGGCTTCGTAGTAGACGCCGGGCTCGTTGGGGACGACCGCCCCTTCACCGACGTCGTGGACCTCGGTCACACTGACGACGCTGCCGACGTCCTCATCCATGCGACCCTCCAGTTTGTCTTGCAGTAGTTTCTTCACCAGCTCCGGCGTCACGTCCGCCAGATGCTCGGGCGGTACCTCGACCGTATCGCGGAGACGAACCCGTTTGTACATGTTATGGTTGAGTGATCGCGAGTTTGTTCCGGCCCCTTAAACCAATTACTGGAACGTCTTGGGCCAGCAGCCGTTCTTTGAGTGGCCCATCGTTGGTGACGGCGTAGGTCTCTTCGGCAGTGGCGAGTTCCAGTACCGCATCGTCAGCGTAGTCGACCTCGTGATCGCGGACTGTACAGCGATCGACGAGATCCCGACCGACACTCGCCGCCGTGGCTTCCTCGGACGCACCCGCAGAGAGGTCGTCGAGTTCGGCAACGACGGCCCGGGGAACCAGCCGCTGGCCGGCACCCAGTAACCGATCGAGTTCCTCGAAAACTCGAACGTCACATTCGACAGGCATCATCAGGGCGTTTGTATCCAGTACAGCAGTCATCCACGGAGCCGTCCGATGCCGATCAGCCGCCAGCGTGCGCCGATCCGCCGGTTGATGGCGATCGTCGCATCTTCGTGGGCACAGACCGGGCGCTTCAGGGCGACTTCGGCCTCCCCGTCGCGGGCGCTCGTGACCGAACCGACGGTCGTCGCCGTACCGATCGTCAGCATGAGTGGCTCACCAGTCGAGATCTCCTCGATATCGTCGTTATCTTCCCCGACGATCCGATCGAGCAACTGGATGTCCATCGTGAAGCTATCGTGGACCGGCGGCAGCGTTCCGGGCGGGCCAGCGACCTGTCCCGCGAGTGCATCGCCTTTCGTCAACGCCGGGTCGAGTCCGGTGCCGACGCCAAGCAAGCCACCGGGTGTTACCTCCTCGACACCCTCGCCGCCGGCCTGCAACGAGCGAGCCGTCGTCGTGACCGGCCGCCACTCTGACTGGCCTTCCTCTTCGACTTCGCGTCCGGGTCGTAGCTCCAGTTCGTCGTCGGGCGCCAAGCGGCCCTGGACGAGACTGCCACCTAGAACGCCGCCCATCAGCGAATCCCACGTCGTACCCGGCCGATTGATGTCGAAGCTCCGCGCGACCAGCATCTCGGGATCGGCGTCGGGGTCGCGGTCGGGCGTGGGGATCTCTTCTTCGACGGCCTCGATGAGGAGATCCATGTTCACGCCTTGTCCGGCGCTGATCGGGACGATCGGCGCATCCTCGGCAACCGTCCCCTCGACGAAGTCCTGAATCTGCTGGTAGTTCTCCCGGGCGCGCTCGGCGTCGACCAGATCGACCTTGTTCTGGGCGACGACGATGTTGTCGATCCCGATGATGTCCAGTGCCATCAGGTGCTCTTCGGTCTGTGCCTGCGGGACGTCTTCGGTCGCCGAGATGACGAGGACGGCTCCGTCCATGATGGCCGCGCCGGCCAGCATCGTCGCCATCAGCGTCTCGTGGCCCGGCGCGTCGACGAACGAGACGGTTCGAAGTACCTCCGTCTCGCTGTCGTGCTCCGAACACGTCTCTGCGACGGTATAGCCGGCTGGCTGTCCACAGTCCGGACAGCTCCGGAACGTCGCATCGGCATACCCAAGCCGGATCGAGATCCCGCGTTTCATTTCCTCGGAGTGTTGGTCCGTCCACTCCCCGCTCAAGGCCTCGACCAGCGTGGTCTTGCCGTGGTCGACGTGCCCGACCAGTCCGATGTTCACCTCCGGTTGTCCGTGTGTTCCCGTCATCTCCACAGTAATCGTGCCCGAACTTTCCCCCGTGGCGAAGATAAACTTACTGTTCTTGGGTCGCTGACTCGAGTGGGTCCAATCGACAGGCAGACTCAGCTATCGCCCCGGTGGGTCCACCCGGCTCCGACGCGCCGGTTTGCCAGCACGACGAGGGGACCGTCTGATCTAACTCTCTTTGTGTGACCAGTTTCGATCATCGTGCTTGGCCATATTCTAACGCTCTCGAAATGGCCAGGGGCACTGGCGTTCTCCGTAGAGCGTGTCCGCTACGAGCGCGACCCTCCAATCGAGCGCGATGATAGTTTCGCCCGAACGACTAGCCAGGCCGTCGAACGCCAGTGTGCGATCGAAACTGTGGGCGGCAGTTTCCGCCCGTTCCGCGGTACTTAGTGGCTTGGCGCCCTACAGGGTTGGTATGGAATGGCGTCTCAGTGCGATGGTGGTTCTGATCGCGCTGGCGGGGTGTAGCGGCTTCGGCGGCGAGACCCCGACAGAGACGTTGAGCCCTGTTCCTGTTCCAAGCGAGGCCCCCGAAAGCGGCCCCGGGTCGACGATCCTCCCCGGTATCTCGCCCGACGGGACAATCGAGTCGGCTGTGTTAGCGGATGCCCACCGCAGTGCCCTCAGGAACCGCTCGTTCGTCTGGACGGAGTCTTACGAACGGCGCGCCCGCTTCGGTAGCGTGACGGATCGAAAACAGGCCGATCGGCACCTCGTTTTCGAAAGTCCAACGGAGTACTTCTACAGTGCTTCGGAGCCCGTTCTCTGGCGTGACAGCACCTCCGTGTTCCTCGATGGCAGTGCAGTCTACGCTGACGGCGACTATCGATATATTCGCCGTTCTGCCGACGGTGACGTCCGATACGATCGCCGGTCGTTGGATACTGCTGCGCCAGCACGCTTCCGATCGCTCTCGGCACGGGCAGTCGAGCGCTATCTCGCCCTTGACTCGGTCGACGTGACGCCGATCCAGGTGGCTGGAACGCGCCAGTACCGCTTGGTCGGCGGACGCCCGGCCGGCAACTGGAGTGACCAGCTCGATGCGTTCAACGTCACTGCTCGCGTCACAGCTGAGGGGCTCGTCCGCAATCTCTCGGTGTCGTACGCCCTCGGCGGTAACAGTTCGTCTCGATACATCACCTATCAGTTTGACTTCACGGCAGTCGGTGCCGCGAGTCCGACCGAGCCGCCGTGGCTGACGGCCGCCAGAAACGCCTCCGACGCACCGACTGTGAGCGGCTGAAAACGCCCAATGCTGCTTTCGGTCGCGAGTGTGTTGGGGTCCGCCCCTGTGGGGTCGACCGCCACCGTTCCGGTCTCATCGCGAACGTGAAACGGTTCGCCTTCCGTTCCCATCTCTTCGATATGATAATTGGACTCTCGGTTATCACCCGTACTGCCTGCGTCTCTGTCATGGTGCTCCCACTCGTACGTCAGACACGTCTGCTCGGCGTATTTTCCTGTTACAGTCCCGTTGAGTTTCGCCGCCGTCCGGTGAACTCGACGGGACCGTCGCTGGCTGTTTTGACAGTCTGGATATCATCCGGATCGTTCTGTCCGAGACGGAATGCTCTGTAGAAGTGCGTGCCCCCGAACAGTACTGTTGGCAGGATGACCACCACGACGAGAACCACAACCACCAGTGGTATTGTCACAGATATATCGATCGTTGATTCGACGACAACGTAACCGATTCACCGACGTCTCTCTGTGAGAAACGAAGTCACCGTGCTGACTGCACTCTCTGTATGCCGGTCTTCTGTAGTCACAATTCCCTAATACGTTTTACGCCGGTTGTACCGCAGTAAATGGGCTGTGAATGGTTCTACGACGTGGCCCTCATGCACTGTCACACTGACTGACTTGCGGCGGTGGCGACGGTCGGCTCCGGCCCGCAGGGGCTTTAGTCCCCCAGTGGCTACCGGAGTGCAATGAGCCAGCCAAGTCCGGACGTCTACGAGGAGGGGCGGGGCATGGACGCCCACAACCAGGTGATGCGGGAGATCCGTGCCCGCAACGATGCGTCGTACGAACCCGACGAACCGACGAGAGTCTGGATCGACGAGGACAACACGCCAGCGGGCGTGCTCGATTCGCTGACGATCGTCCTCAACACCGGCGGGTGTCGCTGGGCGCGAGCCGGCGGGTGTACGATGTGTGGCTACGTCGCCGAGAGTGTCGACGGCGGGACGGTTGCCCACGAGGACCTCCTCGCCCAGATCGACGCCGCTCTCGACCAGGAACGTGAGACCCACGACGGGACCTGCCGCCAGGTCAAGATCTACACCTCTGGCAGTTTCCTCGACGAACGGGAGGTCCCCGCAGAGACGCGCCGGGCAATCGCCGAGCGCTTTGGGGATCGCGACCGGATCGTCGTCGAGTCACTGCCCGATTTCGTCGACCGCGAGAAGATCGCCGACTTCCGCGACCAGGACCTCGAAACCGACGTCGCGATCGGCTTAGAGACCGCGACCGATCGGGTTCGTCACGACTGCATCAACAAGTACTTCGACTTTGCCGATTTCGAGGCTGCTTGTGAAGAAGCTGTCGCCGCCGACGCCGGCGTGAAGGCGTACCTGCTCATGAAACCACCCTTCCTCAGCGAACGCGAGGCGATCGAAGACATGATCTCTTCGATCGAGCGTTGCGGGGCCGTCGAGGGGTGTCACACCGTCTCGATGAACCCGACGAACGTCCAGCGCTACACGATGGTCGAACAACTCTACTTCGATGGCGGCTATCGCCCGCCGTGGCTCTGGAGCGTCGTCGAAGTGCTCCGAGAGACCGCCGATCAGGCCGTGACGGTCGTCTCCGACCCCGTCGGACACGGCTCAGACCGGGGGCCACATAACTGCGGGGAGTGTGACGATCACGTTCAGACCGCGATCAAGGACTTCAACCTCCGGCAAGACGAGAGTGTCTTCGCACAAGTCGACTGTGCGTGTGAGCGTACGTGGGAGGAAGTACGGGACCGCGAGCGAAGTTACTCGCTTCCCTTGGCACAATAAGGTCGTTCTCGTTGTCGCTGGCTCAATGCGGTCGATCAGGCGAACCCTTCCAGCACGCCTCGGCCGTCCGTCGGACCGATATCTGGCAGGGACATGCGCTCGGGGTGGGGCATCATGACGGCGACGGACTCGTCCTCGCCAGTGACGCCCGCGACGTTGTGTTTCGAGCCGTTGGGATTTGCGTCTGGCGTGACCGCCCCGTCGGGCTCACAGTACCGAAACAGGATGCGGTCGTCGGCTTCGAGGGTGTCGAGCCGATCGTCGCTGATCTCGAAGCGGCCTTCGCCGTGGGCGATCGGCAATTGGATGATCTCGCCCTCGTCGTAGGCACGGGTCCACGGCGTGTCGGCGTTTTCGACCCGGAGGTGGACGTGTTCACACTGGAAGCGAGCGCTCTCGTTGGTCGTGAACGCGCCGGGTGTCAGTGAGGCTTCACAGCCGATCTGGGCGCCGTTGCAGATGCCAAGGACAGGCGTCCCGGCGTCGGCGGCCGCACGGACCCCGTCCATGATCGGCGACTGGGCGGCCATCGCGCCTGCACGCAAGAAGTCACCGTACGAGAACCCGCCGGGAAGGACGATGCCCTCGACGCCCTCGGGTAAGTCGTCTTCGTGCCAGACCAGTTCTGCCTCGACGCCGACGGACTCCAGTGCCTGGACGGTATCTCGGTCGCAGTTACTCCCGCCAAACTGGATTACAGCCACCGTCATCGTTGTTCGACGTCGATTTCGTAGTCGTGGATCGTTGGATTCGCCAATAGGCGCTCGGTCATCGCTTCGGCACGCTCGTGAGCCGTCTCGTCGTCGGTCGCTTCGAAGTCGATCTCGAAGCGCTCGGCCGAGCGCAGCGACTCCAGTTCGAACCCGAGCCGTTCCAGGGCTTGCTGGGTCGTCTCGGCCTCGGGATCGAGGACCCCCGCCTTGAGCCTGACAGTGACGATCGCCGTATAGCCAGTCATCGCCTGAACGGGAGAGGCCACCCGCGAAAACTCTTGTGGAACGCCGTTGGCACCGCTGGGCTATCGGTGGGGAGTACGTATGCCGCTCCGCCTGGGTGCTCTCCGCTCGGAGTGGACTTCCTGGATTCGTCTCTATTACCTTTGAAGGCACTCCTCTAGCCACAATCGAGGGAAGCTTTATCTGCGCTACGTCACAATTTCTAGGCACTATGGAGCCTGCGTTTCTTTTGGCGCCCCCGGTCGCGTTTGGGCTGTTCTTACTGCTAGTCGCCCTTATTGATCGTGTTGGCGATATGATCTCGACTGAGCGGGTGAATCCGGGCGACGCGCTCGAGACGTCGTGGGCGAGTGGCGAGGCCCACCCCAACCGAGCAACTGAGCCCCGCTATCGCATGTATCATATCGGGATTGGCTTTACGATCGTCCACGTCGCCGTCTTGCTGGTCGCAACAGTTCCCGTCACCGTCGAGGGCGCTGTCCTGGCTCTGCCGCTGCTGGCGGTCGTGGGGCTTGGATTGTTCGCGTTGCTCGATTCGGATACGCCACACCCAGGGAGGTAACACACATGGGACGCATCATCGATTGGGCACGGAATCGGTCGCCGTGGATACTCCACCTCAACTGCGGGAGTTGCAACGGCTGTGATATCGAGACGCTCGATGCACTGATGCCGCGGTACGACATCGAACGGTTTGGAATCCGCAAGAAAGACACACCCCGACACGCAGACATCCTTGTTGCGACTGGTCCCGTCACCAAGCAGATGGCCCCCCGGCTCGAGCGCGTCTACGAGCAGATGCCCGAGCCGAAACTGGTGCTCGCTGCCGGTTCGTGTGCATCGACTGGCGGTGTCTTCCACGACTGCTATAACTGTCACGAGGGCGTCGACGACGTCATCCCCGTGGATATGTACGTCCCCGGCTGTCCAACCTCGCCGGAGGCACTGATCGACGGGATCGTCAAACTGCTTGACGAGGCTGGCCAGAAAGCACAGGCCGAACGGCTCGCCGACGCCAAACCCGAGATCATCGAAGAAGGCGCACGGATCGATCAGGCCGTCCCACCCGTCGACGAATCGACCGCACAACCGAGTGCCGAGGATAGCCAGGAGGGGCAAACGGATGAATCCGAGCCAGTTGAAGCGTGAGCTCGACGAGCAGTTCGCCGACGTGCTCGCCGCCTCGAACGAACGCGAGGACGGCCGCCTGGAGTTCATCCTGGCGGACCGAGACAACCTCGGAACGGCAGTTCGGACGCTTCGAGACGCCGGCATCACGCACCTGATCACCATCACCGGTGTCGACAGCGACGAGCAAGTCGACGTCCTGTATCACTTCCTCAAGTACGGTGAGTACGATGCTGGCGACCTCGGAGAGGGTATCGAACTGACACTCCGGGTGACTGTGCCCGATGCGGACCCAACCATCGAGACCATCACCGATCAGATCCCGGCTGCGGGCCTCTACGAACGCGAACTGATGGACATGCTCGGTGTCGAGGTGGCGGGCCATCCCAACCCCAAGAAACTCCTGTTGCCTGACGACTACGACGGTGGGCCACCGCTCCGGGCCGAGAACGTCGAGGTGACCGACTGATGGCAGACCAATCTGCCGGGACGGAGATTCCGGTCGGCCCCCAGCACCCCTCGCTGAAAGAGCCCGCCAACTTCACCCTGACCGTCGACGGCGAGGTCATCACCGGCGCGGAGATGAAACTCTCGTACAACCACCGCGGGATCGAGCAGGCCGTACTGGGTAACTCCTACATCGAGAACATCTACCTGCTCGAACGGATCTGCGGGATCTGCTCACACGCCCATACCTCGGCGTTCACGCAGGGCGTCGAGGAACTGCTGGATCTGGACGTCCCACCCCGTGCCCGCTATATCCGGACGCTGATCGGGGAACTCGAACGCATCCACAGCCACATGCTCTGGCTCGGCGTCGCGGGCCACGAGATCGGCTTCGATACGCTCTGGCAGTACGCCTGGCGCGATCGGGAGATCGTGATGGACCTCTTAGAGGAGATCACGGGCAACCGCGTCCACTACTCGATCAACACGATCGGCGGCGTTCGCGAGGACCTGACCGACGAGCAGCGTGAGACGATCCTTGAGGGCATGGACGACCTGCAAGAGCGGATCGACTTCTATCAGGAGACGGTTCCCAACGAGCAAACCGTCCGGATGCGCTGTGAAGACGTCGGGATCGTGCCGGAAGATCTCGCCCGGGAATACTGTGCGGTCGGGGCGGTCGGCCGCGCTTCCGGCGTCCCGACGGACGTTCGCAAGGACGCCCCGTACGCCGCCTACGACGACGTTGACTTCGACGTGATCACCGATGATCGAGGCGACCTACTGGCCCGGACGGTCGTCCGGATCGGTGAGATCGCCCAGGCAATCAGGATCATTCGGCAGGTCACAGAACGGATCCCAGCGGGCGACCTGAAAGCCAGCGCGAAACCGCCCCAGGCGTTGCTCGCCCAGGTGCCCGAAGACGACGTTGTCAGCCGCTACGAGGCACCTCGCGGGGAGTTGATTCACTACATCCGCTCGGATGGGACGGACACGCCCGCCCGCGTCCACATCCGAGTCCCGACCCTGGCCAACTGGCCGACCGTCGTCGAGTCGCTGAAAGGGAGTTACATCGCGGACACGCCGATCGTCGTCGCGGGGATCGATCCCTGCATCTCCTGTACGTCCCGGATCGGCGTCGAGACCGACGGCAGCCACGGCGGCGAGAATGCCTTCGATCTGGACGAACTCCGGGCATACGGCATCGAGTGGTACGACGAGCGCGGCGACGTCGAGCGACCGTCAGTCGATGCCCAGAGAGGTGAGCGTCCGTGAGTCTGGAACTCGATCTGGCGACCGGGTTGCTGTATCTGCTGGTGTTTCCCGGGTTCGCGTTCCTGTTCGCCTACGGCCTGACCGCTGAGTTCCTCGACCGGAAGTTGTACGCACGCCTACAGAACCGCGTCGGCCCGCCGCCGCTACAGCCCCTGGCGGACTTCCTGAAACTGCTCTCGAAGGAATCGGTCGTCCCGGAGAACGCGACCGCCCGCATCTACAACGCTGCCCCGTTGACGGGGCTCGCTGGCGTGTTCACCGCGATGTTGTACATTCCGGTTTGGACCGAACAGGCTGCATTTGCCTTCGAGGGTGATCTGGTCGTCGTCCTCTTTTTCCTCTCGTTGCCGTCCTTTTCGCTGTTTTTCGGCGGCTGGTACTCCGGGAACGTCTTCAGCCGGATCGGGACCACGCGGACGATAACCCAGTTGTTCGGCTACGAGATCCCGTTCTTCCTGGCGGCATTTGCGCCCGCCGTTGCTGCCGGGTCGCTGTCGACCTCCGAGATCACCACCTTCATCGGGGCCAACCCCTGGTACGTCGCGGTGCTGCTACCGGCCTTTGCGATCGCGCTGCTCTCCCTGCAGGCCAAACTCGAACGTATCCCCTTCGACATTCCCGAAGCCGAGACGGAACTGGCGACGGGGACGCTCGTCGAATACTCGGGCCGGAAGCTGGCGCTGTTCCGTCTGACGAAAGACGTCGAGCTGGTCGTCGGCGCGGCACTGCTGTCGGCGCTGTTCCTCGGTGGCCCGTATCCTGCGGGGGCGATCGAAGGGACAGTCGGCATCGCCGCGGGCCTGGGGGTCTTCCTCGCCAAGACGCTCGCAGTCATCGCGCTGCTGACGGTGCTGAAGGCCGTCGTCGCCCGCCTGCGTATCGAGCAGATGGTCAGCGTCTTCTACCGGGTACTCGTCCCGGTGACGTTGGCCCAGATCGCCGTCGTCCTGCTGGTCGGACTGTACACGGAGGGACTGATCCCATGAGCATTCCAGGCAAACTCATTCCAGAAGCACTGAAAACGCTGGGCAAAGACCGCGCGACCGTATCGTACCCGAAAGACAAGCGGACCATGCCCGATCGGTTCCGCGGGGCCGTCGAGTTCGAACCCGACCCCTGTACCGGCTGTGGCATGTGCGAGCGCCACTGTGCGGCCGACGCGATCACCGTCGAGACCGACGCCGACGGCAACGTCACCTGGTGTTACGACGTCGCCAAGTGCATGTTCTGTGGCCAGTGTGAGGAATCCTGCCCGACCGACGCCATCGAGATGGGGCAGAAATTCGAACTCGCCGGCAGCGACAAGCCGCGTTTCGAAGAGCGCTACACGTTCGAGCGGTGACCGTCACTCGCTGAGTGCCCGTTACGCCTTGATCGAGCGGCAAAGATTCGCGCGTGCTCGGGGACAGATAACACAGACAGTCAGTGACTCGTCCCGATCGTCTCGGCTAATCGTCCGGCCAGGTCGTCGAGACGCTCGGTCACTGCCGAAGACAGCCCCTCCCCTGCTCGATCTCGGCCGGTTGGACGCCGAACAGTGCGACCTCTGCCCCGGTCTCCCGGGCAAGGAAGGTCCGCAACATCGCGGGCGTCGACTTGTGTGAGGAGAACGATTCGCCACCGAGGTCGCCGGGATCGACCCACTTGCCCGACCCAGGGTCAGCGCCAAAGTCGACGGCATCGACGAGGACGATCCAGTCCGGGTCGAACCGCCTGATGACCCCAGTATGGTTCTCCGGGGCGACCCCGCCTTCGACGAACAGCAACCGGTCGGCTGCTGAGGCACCTGTCCGGGATTCTAGCCGTCTGAGTAGTTCGAGTCCGGCTGCGTCATCCCCACGCAGCTCCGACCCGATGCCCAGAATGGCGACAGACTCGCCGAGGTCGATCGACGGTGGGTCAGTCACGGTCCCTCCAACGTCACACGCCGCCTAAAGCGACGTGATAGGCTACTAGATGACCGGCGAGAGCCAGCACTCGACCAGCCGCCCTTATGCGCCCAGATGCCGACGAAGGTACTTGCACGTCCGAATAATTCAAGGCCGATTCCGACCAAACTTGCCGGTATGGACATTCCCAGGAGTGTGGTCGTGTGAGTGGCACACCTCTCGCTATCGCACCGTTCGTGGCGCTGTCTGGCGGTGTGTTTGGCACCTATCTGGTAGGTCGATCCCCGCGTGGCCGGTCGGTCGCCTGGGCGGGTGTCGTCGCCTCTGTGGCGGTGCTTCTCGCGTCGGGGACGACCTGGCTCCTGTGGTTGCGATCGCTCCCGATCGAGTACGCGCTGTTTGGTGAGGGCGTCGGTGTGCGGGTCACCGCACTGAGCGTGTTCCTCTCGACGGTGGCCTGCCTGGTCGGTCTGGCCGTGATCGTCCACGCGGCGGGAAGTACCGACAGCAAGGACGCTCCCGAGTTGTACTATCCGCTCGTCCTCGCAACCCTCGCCGGCGTCGTCGGTATCGGCCTCTCTGCAGACCTCTTCTCGCTGTACGTCTTCTTCGAAGTGATGGCCGTTGGGACCTACGCGCTGGTCCCCTTCGCGGTCGACCGAGCGACGGCCGTCGAAGCAGGTCTCAAGTACGTGATCATGAACGCCGCGGGCTCGTTGCTCGCCATCTTCGGCATATCGCTCGTCTATGCCCACACTGGCGGCGTGCTCGACTTCGCGACACTCTCCGGGGAACTTGCCGCGACAACCGGCCCGGGACCCCTGGAGGCGGCCGTCCTCTTTCTCGTCGTCGGGTTCGGCGTCAAGGCAGCGGTCGTCCCGCTCCACACCTGGCTGCCGGACGCTTACACGGAGTCGCCCGCGAGCGCGAGCGCGCTGCTTGCGGCCCTGGCGACGCCGGCCGCGATCGTGGCGATGGGCAAGGCACTCTCGGTAGTTCCTGACGGTGTCTCGGTCGGACTCCTGTTACTGGTGGTTGGTGCGCTGACGATGACTGTCGGCAACTTCCTGGCACTGGGCCAGCGCGATCTGAAGCGTCTGCTGGCCTATTCGTCGATCCCACACGTCGGCTACATTCTCTTTGGACTCGGTGTTGGCTTCTACGGCGGGTTCGGTATTGCCTTCGACGGCGCACTTTTTCACGTCCTTGCGAACGCGTTCATGAAGGGCGGTGCCTTCCTCGCGGTCGGCGCGATCGCCTATCGGCTGGCTGGGGCCGAGGGCAAGCACCGAACGCTCGGGGCACTTGCCGGTGTGGGCTATCAGATGCCAGTCGCCGCAGGCGCGATTGCCGTCGCCGTGCTGGCGCTTGCGGGCGTTCCGCCGCTTGCGGGCTTCTGGGGTAAGTTGTTCATCGTCCTCGGAAGCGCCGAAGTCTCGGGGGCAGTCGGCGTCGGCCTCGCTGTCCTCGTGATCGGCAACTCCTTTCTCTCGCTGGGATACTACCTCCCGGTGCTGGGGGCCATGTTCGATAGCCCGACTGACGCCGTGTCGTCGCTCGACCGGACACCAACACGACTCGCCGTACCGATCCTGGCGCTGACTGGCGGGACGATCCTGCTCGGACTCGCCCCGGCGTTCGGCCTGGATCTGGTCGGGCCAGCAGCCGACGTCTTGCAGCATGGACTGGAGGTGACGCCATGATCGCACTCACCACGGGCGCACTCGCGATCACGCTCGTGCTTGGCTTTGCCGCCGTCGCCGCGCGGGACTTTCTGGTCTCGATTCTCTCGCTATCCGGCGGGAGCGTTGCCCTGGCGGTGTACTTCTTCTTGGCTGGGGCGCCGATCGCGGCCGTCTTCGAGGCGGTCGTCGCCGCTGGACTCATAACCGTCCTCTTTCTGTTCGTGATCAGCCTGACCGAGACCGACACGGCCCAACGCGTCCACCCCGCCAAGCGCACGGTCGTCGGGCTCGCACTCGGGGGCCTCCTCGGTGTCGGGATCGTTGTTTGGGCACTACTCGACCCTGCGGCCGGCGAGGCTACCACGGTGACGACCTTCGCCCAGGAACTGTGGAGTGGCCGGTCGATCGACGTCCTCGCCGTCACGATACTCATGTTCGTTGGCGTCCTCGCCGTCGTCCGGTTGACGGCTGAGCATCTCGACCCTGCGACCGACACGGGAGAGGACCAACCAGGAGCGACCGCTCCTCCGGAGGGAGATACATGACTGCACTCGCCTACGGCGTCGCTGTGGCGCTACTGGTGATCGGTATGGCGAGCATCGTCGCCGGGCGAAACGTGGTACAGACGTTGATCGGCGTCGAGCTCGCCTCGAAGGGCGTCCTCGTCAACTTCGTGGCGACCGACCCGGCAGGTAGCCAGGGGATCGTCGTCCTCCTCATCCTGATCGATGCCGTCGTCGTCGCCGTGCTGCTGGGCGTGGCCGTCGCGGCGTATCGACAGTACGGAACGCTCGATCTCGACGCTATCGGGAGGTTGACATGGTAACGAACCGTCGCACGCTACTCGCATCGACGCCCGGCTTGGTTGTCGCCGGCGCACTCCTGGCCGCTGTCGCGGTGATGGCACCCGGCCAGCCGACACCGGCCGTCTTGGCCCTCGGCGCGATTGTGGTGCCGCTGGTCGGTGCCGTCGTGTTGCCGTTCGTGGCCGTCGCCGGCGATCGCGTCCGGAACGGGGCGGCCGTGTCGATCGGCCTCGCGACCGCTGGCCTGACGCTGGCACTCCTCCCGACGGCCCTGTCGGGCGATCCGACTGTCGTTCAGTACGACCTCGCCTGGGTGCCGGCCGCCGACGTGTCCTTCGGCCTCTACCTGGACGTACTGGGTGTCATGATGGCGACGATCGCGGGGGTCGTCGGCGCGCTCGCACTCGTCTTCTCGACGCGCTTTATGGAACGGGAGGGCGGGCTGACCCGCTACTACGCGCTCACGTTGCTGTTCGTCGGCGGCATGATCGGGTTCGTGCTGACCGACAGCCTCGTCGCGCTGTACGCCTTCTGGGAAGTGCTTGGACTGTGTTCGTTTGGCCTGATCGCCTTCTGGCTGGACGAGGAGACCTCTTTCGCGGCGGGCGTGAAGGCCTTCGTCACGACCCGCTTTGGCGACATCGGCCTGCTTGCCGGGATCGCCGTCCTGTGGGTCGGCGGCGGCACGTTCTCGATCCGCGAACTGATCGATCAGGCCGCGAGCGGCGCACTACCGGAGTGGACACTCGCCGCCGCTGGCGGACTCTTTATCCTCGCCGCGGTCGGCAAGTCCGCACAGTTCCCCTTACACGTCTGGCTCCCCGACGCGATGGAGGCCCCGACGACGAGTACGGCACTGATCCACGCCGCCTGTATGGTCAACGCCGGGCTGTACTTGCTGGTCCGGACCCGCCCGATCTTCGACGGACTCGAATGGTGGACGACCGCCGTGCTGGCCATCGGGACGATCACCGCATTCCTGGCCGCCGTGCTCGCAACTGTCGAAAACGACTTCAAGCGTGCGCTGGCCTATTGTACGATCAGCCAGCTTGGCTACGTGACCGCGGCGATTGGCCTCGCCGGCGGTGTCCTGCCCGCGAGCTACCACCTCCTGAGTCACTCGATCTTCAAGGCCTTGCTCTTCCTCGCAGCGGGGTCGGTCATCTACGGGATCGGCGGGACGGTCCACAAACACGTCGACATGTTCGAGTACCGCGGCGTGGGTAACCGCGAGCAGATGCCCCTGACCAACGTCGCCTTCCTCGTCGGCATTTTGGGACTGATCGGCGTGCCCGGGTTCAACGGCTTCTGGAGCAAGGAACTGATCCTCTCGACGGCACTGGAAGGCAGCGCCATCGAGCAGGTCGCCTTCGCCGTGCTGGCAGTGACGGCCGTGCTGACCGCGGTTTACTCGATCAGGATCTACTATCTCGTCTTCTACGCTGAGCCGACGGCGAGTGCCGAGGAGTCGCCCCTCGCGATGACCGGCCCGCTGGCCATGTTGGCTGGCCTGACCCTCACTTCCTGGCTGGCGATCGGGCCGCTCTCTTCGGGTCTGGAAACGTATTTCCCGGGCGCGGAGATCCACGGCTATACGATCGTGGGCTTCGTCGAGCACACGCTGACGCCCCGGACGGCAGTCCTGACGGCTGGCATCCTCGGCTTCGGCTATCTCGGCTTCCACTCCCGGGCATCGATCAACGACGCCGCACCCGGTGGACTTCTGGCTGTCCTTGAGGCCGGCTACGGCTTCGACCAGCTATACGAAGGGTTCGTCGCGGCCTACCGCTGGTTGTGTACCCGCACGCGGGCCATCCAGACGGGTGATGTGAACTACAACGCCGTCGGCATTGTCGTTGCGCTGGTGATCGCCGCGGTCGTCCTCGTCATCTGACGGCCGAAAACGCACCCTTTTTGCTCGCGTGGCCGCCATGACTGGACAATGAGCGCCAGTACGCGACCCACGAGGTGGCGGCCATGACTCGCGATCTGACCGAGATCACCGTCGTCGGCGACGACTCGACTGGATTGATCGCTGAAGTCACGTCGCTACTCTTCGAGCGCGGGGTCAACATCGAAGATGTCGATCAGGCTGTCCGGGAGGGCGTCTTCCGGATGACGACGATGGTCGACACCAGCGAGATGATCGTTACCCAGGAAACCCTGCGGGAAGATCTGCAGGAACTGGCCGACGACCTCGGGGTCGACATCACTGTCCGATTCCCCGAGGATCGGGACACCCAGTCCATCGCTGTCCTCGTCACCAAAGAGAGTCACTGCCTGGAAGCCATCTTCGAGGCCTGGGCCAGCGGCGATATCGACGCCGACGTCGAGGTCGTCATCGGCAACCACCCGGATCTCCAGCCGCTCGCTGAGAAGTACGACGTTCCCTTCCACGACATCGGTGACGAGAAGGGCACGCCCGACGAGGACGAACTTCTGGATCTGCTCGCCGAATACAACGCGGACCTGATCGTCCTCGCGCGGTACATGCGCATCCTCAGCCCGGACGTTGTCTTCCGCTACGAGAGCCGGATTATCAACGTTCACCCGTCCCTCCTTCCTTCCTTCCCCGGGGCTTCGGCGTACATGCAGGCCATCGAGGAAGGTGTCCGGATTGCCGGCGTCACCGCCCACTACGTGACGACCGACCTCGATCAGGGACCGATCATCTCTCAACGCGTGTTCAACGTCCCACCCGAGGCGACCGAGGAAGAACTCCAGCAGATCGGCCAGCCCTTAGAGGCCCAAGCACTGCTCGAGGCGATCGATCTCCACCTCAATGACGAGATCTACGTCCACCGTGGCCGGACTCGGTTGCGCGACCCCGAGGAGACCGACGCCCAGCTCGGTGCACCCGAGCAACTCGAGCAACTCAATCCGGATCGGCCGATCGACGGACTCGGTGAAATCGTCAGCGACGCTGACGACTGAGCAGTCAGCCTCTGTGTTGGGCCGGCGAGTGCCGCCGGGAGAAAAACCGCTTATTCGAGGCCCAGATCTGCGAGTGAGTGGGTGTGCTGCCACGCGCCAGCGACCGCACCGACGTCGAAGGTAAGAACGCCGTCTGTGAGTTCGAGTCGAACCGTGTCGCCGTCGATCTCGGTGTCGTGGAGGTGAAGCTCAAGCGGCTGGCCGAAGTCCGCGACTGCGACCATCAGCTCACCGTTCGTTTCGAGCATTTCCTGTAGTTCGTTTGCTTCCATAGCACTCGCTGGTAGGCCCGAACGGCCCAAAAAGATTGCTACGTCATGGATATTCCCGACGTTCGTTCCCGCCGTGAGTGGCGCCAGTGTCTGTTTTTGGCCGGCCTAAAAACAGGCAGAACCCGCCTCTTCTAGAAGGGCTAAACACGTCGGTCCCCGCGCTTTGGACATGCAGGTCACCCATTACGACACGTGCCAAGACTGTGGTGCCGAACTCACCGAGACCACGACCTACCGCAAACACGCCTACTGTGGCGATTGTGGCGGGACACTCGCGTGAGCGACGATAGAAACAGTCTGCACAGCGTGGCTTTCACCCCACAGCAGTCTACTTACAGCCGCTCGACCCGCTCGAGTGTGTCCTCGATAGCTGGTGCGTCGAAGACCTCTTGGCCCACATACGCGTTCGTTCCTGCCTGATAGAGGTTACTCGCGACCTCGATACTGTGACCTTCGAGCGGTTCGGGCTGGCGTTCACACAGTGCTTTCCAGTCGGCACGGTTCCGTTCACTCGCCGTCGCTTTTGCCTCGCTGACGGCCTCGACCCACGCCGGCTGCGTTCGCTTGTGATACTGCCGAATGACTTCTTTGCTGACCTCCTTGCCCTCGTAAGAAAAGCGGTTCTCGTCGAACGTCCCTACGACGTCGGCAACGTAAATCTCTCCCTGGTAGTAGAGACATTCGATTTTGCCGTCTTCGTGAGCGAAACCTGCCTCGGCGGCCTGCCGGTTGAGGTACTCGTTGACCTCCCGTGCGACGGCTTCGAGGGCGTCGATATCGGCTTGGCCGGCGATCCGGTCGGCTTCCTCGCGTGGGAGGTAACGGTCCTGTTCCTCGTACTTCGTCGAGAATTCGACGACCGGCTCGGGCAACTCGACCACCTCGTCGGGCCACTCCGCAGTATCGAGTCCGTGGTCTGGCGGGGCCGAGCGCTCGCGTAGACTCGACCCGACAGGGACGGTGTTGCGAAAGACGATCTCCAGGGGCACGAGGTAGTTTTCACCGGCCGTGTCGTGATAGGCTTCGTAGTCGTATCCGTCTGTCTCGTGTGGTAGCTTCGGGACTTGCGTCAGACTGATCGCCATCTCGCGTGGTTGGCTGCCCGCGTCGATGGCCGTCTGTAGGTCCGTCAGTTCCCCGTCGACGAGGACACCCTCGTAGTGGGTTCCGATCCCGGCTGCATCCAGTTGTTCGAAGTTGTACGCGCCCATCGTACACAGCGACGCCCCTTTGGCCGGGATCTCGTCGGGCATCTTCCCCCAGTCGAACACCGAGTAGTCGTCAGTGAAGACAAACGCCCCCTTGCCCAACTCGGTCGCGGTCGGCTCCTCGTCGATCCGGAACTCCTTGACGCTGGTCATCGAATCGGGGTTCCGAGCCGGCGACCTTAGAGGTTGTACATCCACACAGACGCGCGCGTCGCCGTCGAGTGGAACCTACTCACCTCACAGGCATCTCTGCAACTGCTGTGAACGGCGCCCGTCCGTCTCAGTATCGATACTCATGCTACGTGTGTACCCCGGGGACTCAAGAATGGTTATCAGTTACCGAACTGTCGCCCATCTGGAGTAGCTGGCTGAAACGTGAGCCAAATTTATACCAGTGGCTTTTGTTATCAAGATAGACAGAGCCACTCATAGCAACGGCCTCCATTCTACAATGTGCCCCCAAGACGTTCACATTCTCTACGTTCCTGCCCTCACTCCCGATCGGGAGATCGGGACGCGACTTGCCAATATCGACCGATACGACGTACATAGGAAGACACGCATTCAGGCGGCGCTTGACGCCGTCGCGACCGAGGACATCGATTGCATCGTCACAATCGACGACGGGAGCGACGCCAGCACCACGCTGCTCCGCCGTCTCAGGTCGCGAGAGGGCGATACGACACCGTTCGTATTCCTCGCGGCAGATCCGGATGAAACGATAGTACGAGAAGCGTTAAACGCCGGTGCCGATCGATTTCATCGCGTCGACGCGGTTGTCGACGACCCGACGCTGTTGGCTACTGCGATCGACGAGAGTGTTCAGCCTCCGCGCCGAGACTGGCACGCCGCCCAGCAACGGTGGGAGTGTGAGCGGTTGTTCGAACACATGAACGTGGGGGTTGCCTCGCAACGAATCATCACCGATGACGAACACGACCCCATCGATTACGAGTTCGTCGACGTCAACGGAGCTGGCTGTGACACTCTCGGAATCGACTCGGCCCAGGCGTTGCCCGTCTCGGCGTCGGCGCTGTTCGAGCAGGACCCACCGCCGCTTCTCGACCGGTATCAGACTGTCCTCGAAACGGGCGAGCCACTCTCTTTCGAAACGTACCTCCAATCGCTGGAATCGTGGTACAGCAGTGTTGCATACTCGCCCGACGGCACTCGCATTGTGACGGTTTTCGAAGACGTGACGGCCAGACGGGAACGGCAACGCGAGCTAGAACTGTTCCGGGAGATGGCCGACCAGGCCCAGGACGCAATTTTCGTCACCGACGCGGAGACGGGGATCATCGAAGACGTCAACGAGACCGCGTGTGATCGCCTCGGATACGAACGCTCGGAACTAGAGGGTGCAGGCGTCTGGGACATCTCGGGTTACTTTTCGGACCGAGCGGCATTTCGACGCCATCTCCGCCAACAGGACGGTGACCCGTCGTCACACATCGAGACAGTCCACGAGCGCAAAGACGGGACCGAGATCCCCGTCGAGATAATGGCTTCGACCGTCGAGATGGACGAGCATACGTGTCGGGTCGCAATGGCCCGTGATATTACCGAACGCAAAGCGCGTGAACGGGAACTCAGAGACGAAAAAGAGCGCCTCGAAGAGTTTGCAAGTGTGTTGAGTCACGACCTCCGGACGCCTCTGGAAGTGGCGACGGGACGCCTCGAGTTGGCGAGTGAAACAGTCGAATCCGACCACTTGTCCTCGGCCAAGCGAGCGCTCACACGTATCGACGAGATCATCGAAGACGTCCTCACGCTTGTCCGGGACGGGAGCACGGTCGACGCCGACGCGATCGAGACCGTCTCGTTGGCGTCGGTCGCGCGCTCGTGCTGGCAGACAGTGAGCACGGCCGAGGCAGCCCTGCGAGTCGAAACGGACAACCGGATCGACGCTGACCCGGGGCGGCTCCGAGAACTGTTCGAGAATCTCTATCGCAACGCGGTCGAGCACGGCGGGGACGACGTGACTGTCGTGGTCGGTGACTTCGAGGATGGGTTTTACATCGCCGACGACGGCGCAGGGATTCCACCGACAGACCGGGAGGCCGTCTTCGAGGCAGGGTACTCGACCCGGGAGTGTGGCTCAGGGCTGGGCTTGAGTATCGTCGAGTCGATCGCCCAGGCCCACGGGTGGTGTGTCGACATCACCGAAAGCGAGCGTGGGGGCGCCCGATTCGAGTTCACTGGCCTGGAAGCGAGCATCGACTGAGAATCGTCTGACTACTACCTTGCGTGGCGCTTCGAGTGGCTTATGTCGATCGCGCTACAATGGCCCGGAGATGAGCAATCCGGAGCGTGACGTCGTCGAATTCGTCCTGACAGCGGCCGTTTATACCGATCAGGATGACCTCGAACCCGACGATCTGCCACCCGAATATCGGGCGGTGTTCTGGGAGGATGGGACGATCGAGCGACCGGTCGTCGCGACCGCTGAAGCGGCACGGGAAGCGACGGGCGTCGAGCGACCCTGGGCGGCCGTCTCGGAACTGATGTTTACCGACCGCGACGAATTCACCGGGGAAATCGAGTTCACGGATCGGGAGATGGCCCACGAGTGGCTCGAAAAGCGCGTCGACGCCGCACACGTACTCGAGAACCCGACCCTCGCAGCGGCCTTCGAGGACAGTTTCGAAGACGTCGGCCGCGAGCAGGCTCGCCAGCAGGTCCGCCCCGCGCGGGCCGATCGGGCCTGGATCGACAGTCTGCTACAGGAGTACTTCGCCGAGGAAGAAGAAGAGGAGATGCTCGATCTCGTGGAGATCCGCGCCCCTGAGGAAGTCGACATGACTCTCGACGAACTCGTCCTCACGTCGGATCAAGAAGACGAGATCAACAAGCTCGTCAAGGCGATCGAACACCGCGAGTATCTCGCGAAGATCGGCCTCCGAGAGATCGGGAAACTCCTGTTCGTCGGTCCACCAGGCACGGGCAAGACGAGTGTCGCGCGCGCACTTGCCCACGACCTGGATCTGCCGTTCGTCGAGGTGAAACTGTCGATGATTACCTCTCAGTATCTCGGCGAGACTGCCAAAAACGTCGAGAAGACCTTCGAGGTGGCAAAGCGCCTCTCGCCGTGTATCCTGTTCATGGACGAGTTCGACTTCGTGGCCAAGACTCGGGCCAGCGACGAACACGCCGCCATCAAGCGCGCGGTGAACACGCTCTTGAAATCGATCGACGAGGTGAGTCTGATCCAGGACGACGTGCTGTTGATCGGCGCGACCAACCACCCGGATCAACTCGATGCCGCAGCCTGGCGACGCTTCGACGAGATCGTCAACTTCCCCAAACCGGACGACAAGATGCGTGCA
Source organism: Halorhabdus sp. CBA1104 (assembly GCF_009690625.1). Lineage (NCBI taxonomy): Archaea > Methanobacteriati > Methanobacteriota > Halobacteria > Halobacteriales > Haloarculaceae > Halorhabdus > Halorhabdus sp. CBA1104. The sequence continues at coordinate 528,984 of NZ_CP033878.1, forward strand.
GACATTCTGGGCGTCGTCACTCGCGACATGGAGATCGTCGACTTCGATCCCGCGGCCCTGGCGGAGATGACAGAAGGGCTGACTGGCAGCGACCTCCGACTCGTTCTCAGGGAAGCAGTCCTGGATGCACTGACCGAAGAGCGGACGACGCTCACTCAGACTGACCTCGAAGACGCCGTTGCCAACTTCGAGGAACGGGATAACCTCAAGAACCTCGATATGATCGAGGGAGACCACGACGCTCTGGTCGCCGGCGGGACTCCGGACACGGGTGACGAGCACGATCACGCCGAACACGCAGACCACGCCCAGGATTGATCGTCGTCCGCTCCCCCGAGTCTTTGTCGACCCAATCTTTATTCTCCGTCCCTGGGTGAGTTCCCTATGACGATCGATATCGGCATCGTTGGTGCTGGGGATCGCGGGCACACCCACGCAGGTGGGTACGCAGCAATCGACGCGGCCTCGGTCGTCGCCGTCGCAGACGTCGATCGAGAAGCAGCGACGGAACTCGCCGAGGCGTTCGACGTTCCGGCCGTCTACGAAAGTGTCCGAGCGATGCTTGCGGACGCGGATCTCGACGCGGTCAGCGTCTGTGTACACAACAACTTGCACCGGCCCGTGGTTGAAGCCGCAGCCGAGGCCGGCGTCGATGCCTTCTGTGAGAAACCCCTGGCTGGGACCTATGCCGATGCGAAAGCGATGGTTGAGGCTGCTGAGGGTGCGAGAATCGAAGTTGGCGTCCAAAACGATGACTTGTTCTCCCCGGAGACGCGGGCTGCAAAGACACTCATCGAGGGTGACGATCTCGGCGACCCGTACTACGCTCGTGGCGTCGTCTCCCGGCGGCGTGGGCGACCGTTCGTCGACGGGTACGGCACTCCGGAGTTCGTCTCGAAGGAATCTGCAGGCGGCGGACCAGTCATCGATATCGGGACCTACGTCCTGGGCCAGTTGCTCTATCTGCTCGGGAACGCCCGCGTCCAACGAGTCGGTGGCGCCACCTTCGAGCACACCGACGCTACCTACGACGCCGCCCTCGTCGGCGAGAACCGAGACACCTACGCCGACCGACTGGCGTCGTCGGGCTACGATGTCGAAGATGTGGGTCTCGGGTGGGCGCATCTGGCCGATGGCTCGGTACTCGAACTTCGGGCTGCCTGGCACATGTTCCTCCCCGATCGCCCGAGTGTCGTCGCCGGGACACAGGGCGGCCTCCAGCTCGACCCCTTCGAGTTCTACACGACGACCGAAGACTACGAGGCGACCGTTTCGATCGACCTCGAAGAGTACGAAACCCGCCAGGCACTCTTAGAGAGCGAGAGTGGCTACGACTTCGAGCGGGACGTCGGTCAGTTCCGCCACTGGATCGAGACGATCGACGGTCGGGCCGAAAATCCGATCGATACGGCCGGGCTGGCGCTGAACGCCATGCGGATCATGGACGGAATTTATCTGTCGGCAGCGGCCGGACGCGAACTGACCAGCGAAGAGATCGCCCAGCGCTCGGGCTCAACCGCCGCCGATCTGTGAGCCTCGGTCCGGCGAGTCTGGCCCCTCCCATGGACACCGTTCCGGCACGACCCGAGCCTGTGTAGACGTTCCGGGACGGAGACTGGCCGACTCCCAATCGTGTGCTTTAGGCGCCTCCGGAGCGTGGCAGGCCTCGATGGAAGTCACCCTCCTCGGGACGGGCGATACGACTGGCACGCCGACGGTCGGCTGTGACTGTGCGGTCTGTCACCGTGCCAGGAACCCCGAGCCGTCCCTCCGTGACAAACTCGACACGCGCGGCGTCGAGATCGGACCCCGCGGCGTCGAACGAACACGGTTCTCGCTTCACATTCGCAACGAGCACACCGACGAGACACTGCTGATCGATGCCAGTCCGGACTTTCGGCGGCAATTTCTCCGCGAGGACTTCGATCCCCCGGATGCCGCTCTTATCACGCACGTCCACTTCGACCACCTCGACGGGCTGGGCAACGCCTATCGGCTCTGTCGAGAGCTGCCGGTATACGCCTCGGGCGTGGTCGATCCGGAAACGGGCCAAAGCGTCGCCGAACACGTCCGTGATCGCTACGACTACCTCGACCCGCTCGATGTCCGGGCTCGCCAGCCGTTCGAGTCGTTTTCGGTCTGTGGACTCACGATCCGACTGGTGCCTGTCGACCACCCCCCGCTCGATACGTACGGCGTGGTCGTCGAAGATCCCAACACCGGCGGGCAACTCTCGGTTACGGGCGATACGAGCTATCAGCTTCCAGCTGAATCGAAGGACGTACTGGCCGAGCCAGACTTGCTCGTCGCAGACGGGATCCTCCCGGCGGATCGCTGTGAGTCCCACCCGGCCGGGGGAACCCATCACGACGAGCACGGCGTCCCGATGACCTATGGCACCAAGCATATGACCATCGAGGGAACGCAATCCCTTGCTGCCGATCTCGGCGCGACCGAGATGCGTGTCGTCCACCTCTCACACTATCTCCCGGCTGAGACAGCGTTCGACCGTCCGCTTGGTGTCGACGGCGAGCGGTTCTCACTGTGAGTGTGGCCGAGCCTCTCTCGGAACTGGCACTCGACGCCCAGCATAAGGCCTTTGTGCTGGCGACCGAAGCCAGCGCATGGACATCGATTCGGAGCTCGATCCGGCGACGGTCGAAGGGTTGCCCGCCCAGCGGCCCCTCGTCGCGATCGGCCTCGCCGCCGTCGTCGCGACGGTCGTCTACCTGGCGATCCAGCTGGCGATGGATGGGACGGTCGAACTCGTCGAAACAGCCGCGTTTACGATCGTCTTCACTGGCGTCTACGTCGCTTTCTTGTACCTCCGACGCCAGCTCCAGACGTCCGAATCGTAATTCACTCGTAGCGATCGAGCCCCGCCTGCCGTCGTGTCCGCCCTTCTGGATCGGGCCGCCACGGACTGGCGTTGGCCCGTCTTGCCGTCAGATCGACAGGCGGACACTCGCCCGACTCGTATCCCCGACAATCCGGCCCGCACTCACTCGCCGGGTCGACGATCCGACCGGCCCATTCGCAGTATGGGGCTGTCTCGGTCGGGCCATCACCGGGGACACACCGTGTACAGCCCGGATAGTCGAACGTGCGCCACCCTTTCCCGTATGCACGCTCGGCAAGTCGGCGACGCGCCCGTGCCTTCTCACTTGGTGAGACTGTTCGAATGTCAGTCTGTCCCGGCATTCGATCGAGGATTTCGATGCCCGTCCGGTCGGTAGCAAGCGACGTCGGATCCCTGAGGACGTCTCGCTCACCCGACTCGGGATCGAACTGCCAGATGCCGACTTCTTCGGGGATCCGGTTTCGGTGGGCACCGGTCACGTGGGAGGCCGTCGCCAGCACGACCGCATCGAAGATACCCAGCGAGACGTCGGTCTGGAGTTGGCCCTGGAGATCGCCAGGCCGGTCGAGATCCGGCTTGTTCTCGATGCCGACGAGTCGGTCGAACCACCGTTCGGGATAGCGACACACTTGCCGGACTGCCGGGTCACCACCGACCCGCTCGCGCTCGAAAAAGCCCGCTTGCACGGCCCGCTCGACGAGCCGCCCGCGTTGCTCGGGACGCCGATCTGGAAAGACATCTCGGAGCGCCCTGGCAGTCCCCGGGCCGACTGGCGCCTCGATCGCGGCGGATGGGATCGTCCCATCGGTGATCGCGGCCCGACGATCGACGGCTGGCCCCGGCTCGATGGCGACGACATCGATGATGCGACGGCCCTGGACGTGTGCGCCCAACTGGCGAGCAACGAGTGTCTCCTCGTCTTCGATCGCTCCACACAGCGCCAGTTCGAACGCGTACTCGCGCACGCCAATTGCTCCGGTAGCGACGCGCAAAAACGTCTCGCCCGGGCGGTCGGCCCCCTCCTCTCACCAGCGACGAGATTCAAGATCGCCAAGCCAGCGACGGCCCAGCGACCAGACGACCGCGACGAGTACCGCGCCGGCGGCGTTCGTGAGGATGTCCCCGATGGCAAAGGTCCGATACGGCAGCGTCGCCTGGAGGAGTTCGATGACTGCCCCGAACCCACTCACTGCGATCGGAACTGTGGCGGCCGAGACGGCGGTTTTGAGGGGGCTTGCAAGTAGCGCGTAATAGACGGTCAGGGTCAGAAACCCGTAGCCGCCGAGATGGGACCACCTCGCCCACGTCAGCCCGAGCGGGCCGGAACGAGCGATGCCAGCCCCCGGATCGACGACCGAGCCGAGAACAATCGCCGTCGCGACGACGATCGCCAGGAGCCATCGGATCGTCCGGGGAACGCGACGCGACACGTGAGCCATAGCTCCCGTTTCCGGGGCCCCAGACTAAACTCCTTCTCAGCGCTCGGTGACGTGGCGGACGTCACTGGCGATACCGCGTGTGCTCTGTACCATCTCCGGACCGCTCATGTTCGCCCGGCCGACCGCGAGCGCCGACGGCCCCTCAAAGACCACTTCGTCCCCGACGCGGATCGACTCGTCGGCGTCGACGATACCCGGTGCGAGGACGCTGCCGTGGGGCACGAAGTCGTCGATCTCGACGCGCTTGACCGGAACGTCTGCCTCCAGCCAGCGGCGCGCACCGGCAAGCGTCAACGAGAGGACGCCGTACTCGGGGACCATCGCGGCGAGTTGTTCGCCATCGGCATCGTTGACTCGAAGCTTCGGATAGCGACTTTCGACCTGCAGATCGTCGAACAGCGCGTCGCCGGCTCCCTCGCCGAACTGGTAGTCCGCAATCGCCCGGACGACGTTGTGCTGGCGCTCGCGCTTGCGGTATTTGGACTCGCCAGCGAGAGTTTCCGAGAGAGTCGACAGCGACTCCTCGGTCGTCGGGTGATCGGCGACCGTGTACTCGAAGGACTCGCCGAGCCGTTCTTCGACGCGTTCGGTAATCTCACGGTAGTCCTCGGGGACGTGGGCGATCACGCGCGGATAGTCGTTGTCTCGGAGATACGCCTCCAGTACGTCGGCGACGAATGCGATCTCCGTCTCTGACCAGCGTCCGGTCACGACGGTGTCGTAGTGCTGGGCGGGATAGGTGAGTTCCAGTTCCTGGGGGACGACGCCGATGGGCGACGTGATCGAGGCCAGATGGCCCCGGAAGTTGATCGCGTCGTGGAACTGGTCGTGACTCTGGGACTCGCTGTAGGGTTTCGTCGCCGAACACGGGACGAGCACCAGCGGCGCGTCGAAGCGACACTGATAGCGCTCGGTGACCCGCTCGGCAAAACGCTGGATCTCGACTCGGCCGAGCGTGTCGTCACTTGCCGCGGTTATCTCGGCTTTCCGGACCAGCGGCGTCCGGGTTTCGAGATAGTCGTACTCGTCGTCGAGCCGCCGCATCGTGGCCGTCAACCACTGTTCGTGACGGGCCTGGCCTTCGAGGTAGTCTCGCAGTCGGCCCTGTCGAATCCGATTGCGGACCGTCCGGAGTTCGGCTTCGAGGGTCGCGACGTTGTGCTCGACACAATCCTCGCGATCGAACGCCTCGATCCCCTGCTGGCAGGCCGAACAGGCACAGGGCAGTTCGTCCAGATTGTCGAGGCGGTACTCGCCGTCCGCGGTGAGATACCACCCCTGTGTGCCCCGGACGACGGCCCGGTCGGTGTCGAACAGATCCGCGCCGGCGGCGGCGAGCGTCGCGACGTTGCCGGGCGTCGCGATCCCCGGGAGGTACACTCCGGCGTCCGGGGGGATCGCCTCTCGGGTCGCAATGATCGCCTCGACGAAGGCCGCACTGTGGCCCGTAAACCCGGACGCGCCAGCGAGGACGTACGCGTCAGTCCCGTGGTCGCCGGCTGTCTCGGGCGAGACGACAGCGGCACTCGGGAACGCGACGTCAGGATAGTTCGGCTCGAAGGCTGTTTGGACTTCTGTGGGCGTCCCAGCGGGGAACGCGCGGTGGGGCAGTACCGATAGCGTCGATTCGTCCCCGTCGGGAACGGCCTGCTCGCCACTCCAGAGACTGCCTGTCTCCTCGAGAACGTCGTCGACGAGGGCCGGCGTGGTGATCGCGTCCGCGAGCCGCAGGGTGCCGATCCTGGCGGCCCCGTCGCGGTCGATCACTTCGAAGTACTCGGTCATGGCCATCCGGACGGTCCGGGCGATGAATTATCTTTCCTTGTCGTCGGTGGTCTCACGCGCATCGATCACTGTTAGCGCCGCCGGTAGCGACGCGAGGGCGGCCGCAGGCCACCCGTCGTGAGCGAACGTAATCGACCCGTCACTCTCGGCCACGAGCCGATCGATTCCCCGGGCCGCTGCTCGGTAGGCTGCCCGATCGGTCCGGTCGGGCAACTCGGCCGTCAGCGGATAGGTCTGGTCGAGTTCTGGTGGAACAGGGCCAAAGGGTGGAACGACCGTCCAGGTCTCGTCGTACTCGCCGTCCGGTCGCGTCGCGTCCTCGGCGACCAGCAGGAGCTCACCGGCGGGCCCAATCCGGTCGAGGCGGTCGTGATGTCGCCGCACCTCCGGGCGTCGGGCGCTCTCGGCCGAGAGGTAGAACAGCGCGTCTTTCGAGGCCGGATCGGTCGTCTCTAGTTGGTCTGTGTGATCGAGCAACGCGCGATACCCGTCAAGCATTGTCGGGTGGGCACGCGCTCTGGCCTCGACGAGTTCGAGCAACTCACCGCGGCGGATGGCCTGCTTGATCCGGCGCATCTCACCGAAGGAGACGTAGAGATTGTGTTCGGCCAGTTTCTCGACGCGCTGATCTTCGGGGAGATTCCGGACCTCCTCGGGACCGAATCGTGAACAGATCGGACACTCACACGGGAAGTATTCGAGTTCGTCTAAGTGTTTGGTCCCGCGAACGGTCAGATACCGCCCGTCTCTGGCGTACAGCGCGTAGGCTGCCGAGTCGAACAGATCACAGCCGAGCGCGACCGCCAGGGCAAACATCATGGGGTGGCCCGCCCCGAACAGGTGGACTGGCGCGTCAGCCCCGAGCCCACGTTTGGCTGCGGCGACAGCAGCAACCATGTCCGCGAATCGATACTCGTTCATCAGGGGGACGATCGCGCCGATGGGAAACACGTCCAGGCCGCTGGCGTAGGCGTCTCGGGCCGCCCGCTCTCGGAGGTCGGGATACGTCGATCCCTGGACTGGCGCGTTGACCAACATCTCACCGAGATCCATCTCTGTCGCGGCTTCGATCCGCTCGGCCGTCGTCGCGAGTTCCGATTCAGCCTGTTCCCGACTGACGTCCGGTGGCGTCGGGAGGTCGACGGGCGTCCCGATATCGGAGCCGATCTCCTGTTGGAACCGGAGGATCTCCGGGCTCGTAACGTCGATCTCCCCGTACTCGGCCAGTTGGAACGACCCCGAGTCGGTCATGATCGCGCCGTCAAACTCGAGCAGATCGTGCAAGCCATCTTCGAGGGCCGGCTCTCGGACCTCCTCGCTCCCGTAGATGACGTAGCTGTTGGTGATGAGCATCTCGGCTCCGAACTCCCCGAGACGGCTGGGTGCGATCGTTTCGTGGTGCGGGTTGATCACCGGCAACAGGGCGGGCGTCTCGACGGTGGTATTTGCCCGTGGGACAGTTAGCTCTCCTAACCGCCCACTGGCGTCGTACCCCTGGAGTTCGAAGTGCTCGCGCATGACCGCTCGTGGGGAGTCGGCGGGCCTAAGCATTCCGTTTCGCCGGCCTATCGCTCGAACAGCGCGTAGTACAGGACACCGAGCATCGTCCGCCCGTCCCGGAGGTCGTCCTCGCGGGCGGCCGCGATGAGGGCCTCGATAGTCGTCGTTTCGACCCGTATGGACTCGTTGTCATCCAGATCGCGTTCCCCGGTTGGTGCACAGTCCTCGGCCAGGAAGTAATGGAAGACAGCATCGGCAAAGCCGTTGGCCGGCTCGACGGTCGTGAGATGCTCGACCTGGCCAGGCTGGTAGCCCGTCTCCTCTTCGAGTTCGCGGTGGACTGCCGCCGCGGGGTCCCCGTCGTCGGGTTCGAGGCTCCCGGCGGGCAACCCGTAGTTGATAGCACCGACGGCCTGGCGCCACTCCTCGATGACGACAACCTCCTCGTCGGTCGTCACCGGGAGTATCACGACGCTCTCGCCTTCCGTGAGATAGTCGAACTTCGTTTCGGTGTCGTCGGGCAGTGCAACGGTGTCGGTCACCACATCGAATCCCGGACAGGTGTAGGCGGTCTGGCTTGAGAGTGTTTCCCAGGCGAGGTCAGATCGCTCCATGCACGGCGATTTATCCGGACACGGAAAACTGGCAGGGATGGCGAGGCTCTATGAGAAACCTGCGGCAGTGCACAATAAACGACAATGAACATACTATAGCTAGGTATTATTCAGATCCGTCATATGAGTGCTAGATAGATCAACGATCCGACCGTAGGTCCGTGAACGTGTACAAATAAGCGAGCTTTTGGAACTCCAAATAATGTTTCCGTCCAAATACTGCTCCTGGGATAGTTCCCAGAACGTGAAAATCACGGACTCCATTAATATACGGAACTGGTGAACATCTGTACGTGAGGTAGACACGAATGGCAAACACCGAGGTGGATACGACCCTGTTCGGGACAGACGTATCGTACGAGATAGATGGACGGTGGTTGGCGTATTTCACGTTCCTCCTACGCGCCGTCGTGGGTTACTGGTTCTTCCACGCTGGCATCACGAAGATCATCGATGGGTTCAGCGCGGAAGGGTATCTGAAGTTCGCGGCCGACTATACGATCATGGAACCGATCGTGAGTCCGTTCGCAAGCGGGATCGGACTCGAGTTCGCGAACTTCATGATCCCCGTCGGGGAGACGCTCATCGGGCTCGGCGTGTTAGTCGGGCTACTCGTCAGGCTCGCGTCGTTCTTCGGCGTGTTCCTGATGCTGTTCTTCGTGACGATCAACAACGGCTGGGGCCACAGTATCGTGACCAGTGATCTGATGGGATTGTTGCTCTTCGTGGCAATGATCGTGCTCGGTGCTGGTCGCGTCTGGGGGCTGGACGCCTACGTCGAGAAGATGGCGTTCGTCCAGAACAACCCGTGGCTTCGATACTTGCTCGGTTAAGGAGGTGACACACTATGGCAACTAACACAGACAACATGACGCTGGCAGATCAGATCGCAATGGGCCTCGGCGGCGGACTCTTCTTGCTCGGGACCGTCGGTATTGGCCTGCTCGAAATAATCGCAGGGAACATGAACCCGATGGTCGTCGGTACCAACGCCGACGGCGAAACCGTCAACGCGATATCGGAAGCTGCCGTCGAATCCGTGCAAAACGCACCAGTCATCCCGCCGAACGTGCGGGCATACCTGCTCACGTTCGGCCTCGTCATCCTGGGCGTCTTCGCGATCTACGCGTTCGCGACCCATCAACACCTCTACGAGTAGCACAGTCGTCCCCCGTTTTGCACTCGCCACCGTTTCTAGGCCGACCGAAGGAAAGTTGAGTCTCGGCCCCCGAGTATTGCCTGATGACGGTACGTGAAGCAGGGGACTTCGACGTCGAGGCTATCCGTGAGGACTTTCCGATCTTGGAACGGGAGTTCGATGGCACGCCGTTGGTTTATCTCGACAACGCAGCGACGACCCACACACCCGAACCGGTCGTCGACGCCATTGTCGAGTACTACGAGCGCTACAACGCCAACGTCCACCGCGGACTCCATCACCTCAGCCAGGAGGCATCGGTAGCCTACGAGGAGGCCCACGACCGCGTCGCCGAATTCGTCGGCGCGAGTGGCGGCCGCCAAGAGTTGATCTTCACGGGCAACACCACCGAATCGGAGAACCTCGTGGCCTACGCCTGGGGGCTGAACGAACTCGGTCCCGGTGACGAAGTGGTTCTCACGGAGATGGAACACCACGCCTCGTTGGTCACCTGGCAACAGATCGCAAAGAAGACTGGCGCGACGGTCCGGTACATTCGGGTGACCGATGACGGCCATCTCGACATGGACCACGCCAAAGAGCTGATTGGCTCCGATACGAAGATGGTGTCGGTCCTGCACGTCTCGAACACGCTCGGGACGATCAACCCCGTCGCGGACCTCGCCGACCTCGCTCACGCCGAGGACGCGTTGCTCTTCGTCGACGGGGCACAGGCCGCCCCCAACCGGCCAGTCGACGTCGAGGCCATCGACGCCGACTTCTATGCCTTTTCCGGCCACAAAATGGCCGGGCCGACCGGGATTGGTTGCCTCTACGGTAAGAAACAGATTCTCGAAGACATGGAGCCGTTCAACTACGGCGGCGACATGATCACGAAGGTCACCTTCGATGATGCCACCTGGAACGAGTTGCCCTGGAAGTTCGAAGCCGGGACCCCGAAAATCGCCCAGGGGATCGCACTGGCGGAAGCTGTCGACTATCTCGACGAGATCGGTATGGAGACGGTCGCCCGCCACGAGAACGAACTCGCCCAGTATGCCCTCGAACGTCTCGACGAATTCGACGATATCGAGACGTTCGGTCCGCCTGCGGGCCAAGAGCGTGGTGGGTTAGTCTCGTTCAACCTGGGTTCGGTCCACGCCCACGACCTCTCGTCGATCCTCAACGACTACGCGGTCGCCATCCGGGCGGGCGATCACTGTACCCAACCCCTACACGACAAACTCGGCGTCGCCGCGACGGCCCGAGCCTCGTTTTACATCTACAACACGCGGGAAGAAATCGACGTACTGATCGATGCCATGGACGACGCCCGCGAACTGTTTGGGTGAGCAGACGCGGCCTGTGACCGCATTTCGCCGATCCGAGGCGAGGCCGAAATAGCCCTTAGTCGCCGCCCCACTCCCACTTGGTCCGGTCGATCTTTTCGTTGATCGCGTCGATCTGCTTCTCGTAGTCGTCGGCGTCGATCGACGATGCCGTCTCGGCGACGGACTGGGCGTCTCGTAGCCGATCGACCGCTCGCTCGTACTGCTCTCTGGCGTCCTCGGCGTCTTCGTCTTCGCGTTGCTCGCCCGTCGTTTCGAGTTGCTCGGCGTGGGTCTCCAGCGCCTCGAGCGTCGACGCCGCGATCGACGAGAGGTCGACAGCCACGTCGAGGGTCGCGATGCCGTCGATCCGGTTCCAGCCGGCCTCACTGGCGGCGTTGATCCGGCGATACGCCTCGAGCCAGCGTGTCGCAGCGACGTCGGATCGATCAGCTTCCCGGGCGACTTCGAACGTCTTCGTGGTCGCCGAGACGTACTGTTCGTCCAGCCCCTCGACGCGATCGGCCAGCGAGTCGATCCGCTCGCCGGCGTTGTCTGGCGTTGCCTCGACGTCGTCGATCGCCTCTCGGAGCCTCGAAAGCGCTCTGACAGCTGTCGTATACGCCCCACAGAACGGTTCGAACTCCTCGCCAGCTAGCGCGTCTTCAGCCCGCTCGATGTCAGTCTCGCCGCGGTCCAGCCAGACGGCAACGTATCGGCGATCGCACTCTCGGGCGACCGACTCGATGCGCTCTTCGAGTTTCTCGGCTAGAACGTCGTCGCCCTCGTCGCCGAGCGGATGCGTGTCAGTGAGGCTGCTGACCTGATGGCGCGCATCCGAGAGTTGCGATCGTGCACGGAGTCGGAGGTTCTGCGTGGCGGTACCGCGTTGCTGCCCGGTCTCCCCCTCGATCTTCGATTCCAGTGTGTCGATTACGTCTCTGGCTGCCCCAATCGACCGGTCGACAGATCGGTATACGTCGGCGACGTTCTGGATGTAGTCCGTAACTCGATCGGGATCGCCGTCGGTCGGGGCGAAGTGAATCGATTCCGTCTCGTGCCCGACGACGAGTTTGGTGTTCAGAAACCCGCTCTTCAGCTTACACGTCGTCACCGATTCGAAGTCGAAGGCGATCTCGACGACCTCGGGTTGGTCGCCCAGGACGACCAGCAGTCGCTCGTCGGTCACGACGAGGTAGGCATCGTGGTCCCCCTCCGGCTCGACGGTTGTCGTTCGGCCTTCAGTCGTGTGCTCGACGCTATCGCTGGCCAGGACGTGCTCGGGACGTTCTCCATTGTCGAGCAATGCAGCGAAGGGGCCGGCGTCCAACTCGGCTTCACTGTCGTTCCCACCGATCAACGATCCCGACAGGTCGTTTACTCTCTCGAACATGGTCTCTTGGGAATCATCACTTCGTACCCCAAGCTGTGCAGACGTGGGATATTAATAGTGCGCCTTTCGGCGGTTGCTGTGTGAAACAGCTAGCTGCGTGGCCCTCGCCGCCGGCTGACGTTTTGTGGCACCGCTAGGTGTGTCCAGTCTCGCCAGCAGTATGCACTTCCAACGCCGTCTCGCTCACGAGACGTACTCACGCCAGCACGCAGGCATCGCAGGCCCAACGCTTTGTTTCTCGGGACACAGCCGCCCTGGAGAGGCACGACCCACAGCAGCGGGCAAGAACCGACGACGCGACGACTCAGTGACGCGACGGCCAACGACCTCACTGTCGCATCTCGGCCATGTGGCTTCTGATTCGGCCTACCTGGCGGCCCACTGAGAGGCCTTACACTGCCCGGTGGCGGCCGCTGCCACCGACCAAACAGTTCAGTCACTGGAAGTGATCAATCCGTTCCCCACTCCCACTCGGTGACTTCGACTTTCTCTTTGAGTTCCGTGAGCCGCTGATCGATCGCTGCACTGTCTCCGACTGGCTGTGTGTCGACGATCTCGTGGGCCTGGCGCATACGCGTAACTCCCTGCTCGAAGTAGCGCCGAGCTTCGGCGGCATCCGTCTCGAGTTCCTGCTCACCGGCTTTCTGGAGCGTATCGGCGTGATGCTCTAAGGCATCGACTGTCGCCTCGGCGATCGGTTCGATCTCCGAGAGTGGCAGCGCACACGAATCGACTGCTGTCGCCCAGCCGGCGTCGCGGGCGGCCCGCACACGCCGGTAGGTTTCGAGCCAGCAATTGGCAGTCACTGCGGGGTCGTCACTCTCTGTTGCGTTCTCGTGTGCCTCGCGGGTCGATTCGACGTACCTCTCGGCGAATTCCTCGAGTTTGTGGTCCATCTCGGCCGCTTCGCTGGTCACTTCTTCGGACGGGGAATCGAGATCAGCGAGTACGTCCTGCAGTGAAGCCACCCCATCCGTCGCCTCGACGTAAGCCTCGCAAAATGCCGCATACTCGCCTTGGTCGAGTGCGGTCTCGGCTTGTCCAACTGTGTCGCGAACGCGGTCGATCCAGGCGTCGGCGTACCGTCGGTTGAGTTCCGTCTCGGTGGTTTCGACTCGTTCGAGCAGTCGGTCAGTCTGTACTGCCTCCCGTGTGACCGACTGGCGTGCGTCGGATAGTTCTGACTGGACTTGGAGGCGAAGATAGCCAATCTTGCCGCCCTCTCGGACCTTCGTTTCGAGTTCTTCGGTCATCTCCTTGGCCGACGCGATGGCGTCTTCGACATCGGTGTAGGCCTCTGCCATCACCGTAATGTACTCTGCGACCGCTTGTGCATCGCCGTGTGTGGGCGAGACCCGTATCGATTGGTCTCCCTGCTCGACGACGAGCGTCGTGTTCAGTAACCCGCTATTGACCGCTGCTCGCGATATCGATGGTAACTCGAACTCGATCTCGCACTCGGAGGGCTGTTCTCCAAGTACGACCAACACGCGTTCGTCGGTTGCAATCAGATAGGTGTGGTACTCACCGTCGGGCTCTACCGTCGTCGTCCGTTCTCCCGTCGTGTACTCGACGCTCTCGCCCACCAAGACAGTCCGTGGCTGCTCGTGTTCTCTCAGCAATCCGTCTATCGGATCGCTCACCGAGCCAGCCCCGGCAACGTTTCCTAGCGCCGTGTCCGGCAACTCCTGTATGCTATCGAACATTTACGTGCCCCTCGTTGCAACCAACGACCGGATACACTGTACGGGGGACCATAATATTACTGATGAAATTCATTTCGCGAGGCTGGAGGGGCCGTTCACATGAGAGGATTTGCCGCGGAACGTTTTTCCGCCGGTATCGCTAATCGTTTCCTACCAATGGGCATCGGCGGCAGCGATATGTATCGACAGCAGATCCTCGATCACTACAAGAACCCACGCAATTACGGCGAGATCGAGGACGCGACGTTCACCCACGTCGGCGAGAATCCGATGTGTGGCGACACTATCGAGATGGATGTCGTCCTCGACGACGACGAAGAGACTATCGACGCCGTCGCCTTCCAGGGAGATGGCTGTGCGATCTCCCAGGCGTCGGCGTCGATGCTCTCGGAGCGACTCGAAGGCATGTCGATCGAGGACTTAGAGGCGCTGGATCGTGACGACGTCATCGATATGCTCGGCGTCGATATCTCGCCGATGCGCGTCAAGTGTGCTGTCCTGGCTGAAAAAGTCGCCCAGGACGGCGCCGAAATTTACTTCGGCGAGAAAGACCTCGAAGAGACGACGACTGAAGACGACGATCCCGAATAACTCCCGTCTCGTCATTCTGGTGCGTGGACGATCGTTTCGTGGCCATCGTCACCGACGAGCGTGACGTCGTGATTCGTGTGGCGGGCGTGCGTTGCTGCCCACCGACGGGCGCCACGTTCTTCTAAGCGCTGTACTGATTCGGGACAGTGCCGACAGTCTGCCTGCCAGACAGCCAGTCCATCCGGGAAGTGCCCGGTGTGTCGCTGATGATCGAGCGCGAACTGCTCGATCGCTTGGTTGCCAACGGCCATCGCTTCGAGTTCGTAGCCGAGGTCCCACTCGCGTCCGCAACGATCGCAACTCACGGTCGGGACGTTTTCCTCGCTCGCTGGTGGCTCCTCGTCAGTTTTGTGGTCTGCCATCGCCTGTGGTAGGCTCGGCGAAGGCTTGAAGCTGTGTTTCGATCCCGAGCGAGGCGATCGTCCACTCCGAGAGATAGCTCTCGGGCGGGGGAAAACGGCTTCAGGCCAGGAAGACGTGCCGTGGTCGATCAGCGAGTACCTCACGGCCCCATTCGACGGTATCACGGAAGTCTTCGGAGCGGAAAAACGCCATCGCGTCCTCGCGGCTGGCCCAATTCGAAGCGATGAACATGTCGTTCTCGTTTTCGTGGTTGACCAGTAGTGCGGTGCCGTAGTGGCCGTCCATCGTCCCGAGCGTTTCACCGACAGTCTCGAAGGTCTCGAGGAATTCCTCGCGGTACTCCGATTTGACGGTGTAGAACATCCCCATCGTCCCGAACCCTTCGCCTTCACCGGCCCGGCCGACGACTTCCGGTAGGTCAGCGAGGGCGTCTCCGGCCGCTTGGGCTGCTGATTCGGTTTCCCAGCGGCTCACGACCGCTGTCGGCTCGGTATCGTCGACGGCCGCAACCTCGCCGGGTCCGGTCTCGTAGACCGCTGTCTCGATGTGAGCGTCGTCGGCCCGGAACGTCTCCCGGAGCTCGGCGACGTCGCTCATTAGTGACTCGATACCGGCCGTCGAATAGACGACCAGTGCGTAGACGTCTTCGCCGTGGGGCTGGCCGGCGTAGACGTCGTGCTCGGCGAGCTCACGCCTGATAGCCTCACTGGCGGTGTCGGTCCCGTCGTCTGTGGTACTGTCCTGGGCAGACGACGCCTCGTGAGAGTCGAGTACCCCGCCGTATCGTTCGTCGATTCCCGGCAGATCACCCAGGAAGCCAGCAGCGGTCTCGGCGGCGTCTTCGGCCGTCCACAGCGACGCGACCGCCGAACGCCCGCTCGAGGCTCGTACGACTGTGGCGACGTGTCGGTCGTAGTGATCGAAGTTTTCCCGCAACCCGGCGACGTCCTCAGCCAACTCCTGGGCGTCGACATTCGAATAAAACAGGAGGCCATACTCGCCACCCTCGTAGTCCGCTCCCTCACGAATACCAAGCTGGAACAGTCGCTGTTCGAGGTCGTCGACAGTCGCATACTCGCTGTCCGAGACATCCGGTCGAGAGCCGCCCCCCGGATGCCCGCTGTCACCGTCATCCTCCGGTTCGGCGTGGGGATCGTCACTCTCTGAGGCCTGCTCGGCGTGGGGATGGCCGTCGTCGGTCGCTTTACCGTGTGGGTGGCCCGACGTATCGCCGTCGTGCTCGACGGCATCGGCCGGCGTTGCCGGCGCAGCCTGCCCCTCAGCGGTCTCACCCGTCTCAGGGGCGATCGCATCTCCAGCGAGATACGCGTCGAGGTCTGCCGGGGCCAGTCGACGGCCGATCGTGAAGGGGCCAAACTCGGCGTACTTCGAACTCGACGGGTCAAAACGCATCTCGTAGAGCAGATCCTTGACGTCGGTGAGATCGTCGGCCCACAGCGTCACGCCCCACTCCCAGTCGTCCAGGCCGATCGCACTGGAGATCATCTGGGTGACCTTGCCGGCGTAATCGCGACCGATATCCCCGTGGGCGTCCATATGTTCGGCCCGTTCCTCGAAGGGCAGGTCGTACCAGTTGTACTCCGGTTCACGCCGTTTGTCCATCGGATAGAAGCTCACGTGCTCGGCGTCTGGGATGTCGGGCTCGATCCGTGAGCGCATGTACTTCGCGAGGCCGGAACTCTCGTCGAGATCACCGTCGAAGAACTCTCGGGCACGCTCGGAGTACCCTGATGCTTCCGTCACCGAGACAAACGAGTCTGTTCGCTCGGTAAACCTGGCTAGTGTCGTCTGTTCGAAGGCCCGCTCTAGGTGATCGAGAGCGGCGGTCGTCGGTCGCAGGTGGACGAACATGAGATCGGCTTCCTGGCCCAAGACACCGTAGAGTGCCGATGTGCCTTCTTGGGCATCGGCCACCGAAACCGCGTCTTCGAGGTGTTTTTGGCCCTCTTTGAGGGCTGCATCCCGCGTTCGCTGGGGTGCGTCCCGCCAGTCGTCCCACGCGATCGTTCGGAAGTCGTGTAGCACGTACCACCCTTCCGCCGTGGGCGGCGCTTTTCGTCTGCTCATGGTACTCGGTGGTTCGAGCCTCTTGGTAAGGAACCTTGCCCTCCCGACAAAGCCGCCCCCTTCCGATCGACTGCGAGGGTTGCAGCCGAGGGGAGGGTTTTAACCGCCGACGGCAGTCAGAGTCCAGTGTGAGCGAGGACCGCGACGACGGAGAGTTGCTCGCCCTTTTAGAGGACGATTATGCTCGAGCGATCCTCGCAGCCACGAGTGCCCAACCCATGTCAGCCGAACGGCTCAGCGAGCGGTGTGACGCCTCGGATTCGACAATTTACCGGCGCGTCGACCGCCTGCAAGACCACGATCTGCTCGACGAACAGACGCGGATCGATCCGGACGGTCACCACTACAGCGTCTACATTTCACAACTGGAGTCGGTGACCGTCACGTTCGAAGACGGCGACTACCGGATCGACCTGCAACGACGCCAACCCACGGCGCCGGACCCGGCGGACCGATTCACCAGGATGTGGCAAGATCTATGATCGATCTCGTTCCCGTCGAGGTGGCGACGATCTCGATTCCGCTGGCGTCGGCCGCTCTCGGCCTGGTGATCGGCTATCAGGCCTATCGGGGCTTTCGTCGCCACGACAGCCCGTCGATGCGCTACCTCTCGCTCGGGTTGATACTGTTGACGGCTGTCTCCTATTCGCTTGCAGCGTTCGGGACGCTGTTGATCCGCTGGCGGCTCTTGCCCCTTGCTGCCGAGACGCCACTCCTGCTCGTGGCCCGAATTACGCAGTTTGCCGGCCTGGCGTTGATCACCTACTCGCTGTATCGACGTCCGTAGGGCGGACACCTGGGTTGGGCACACCCTTTGGCCGCTGCGGCCGGCGTCGGCACCGTCCAGTCTAGACGAGTAGCTGGGGGGCTGTGGACCACAAAGCGGGCCAAGCTGGGTACAACCTGGGACGCCAATCGAAAAGTGGGCACGGGCAGTCCGTCGCAGTCTCGACGGAAGTTCTGTAAACCGGCGGATTGGAGGGCCGATGGCGTCAACCGGGATCCGGCAATACACGCTCGGTCCTGGGTCCCCTTAGTACACGAACCTGACCTTCCGGTCTGGCAGCCCGGGGAAAGGTTTAAACCCACTCACGAGAGCAGGAGCGGCCCAAACAGCATGAGCATGAGGCTGGCAAACATCACCAGCCCTACCGAGACCGTCACGGTCCGGACCACCCAGCGCTTTGCAAACGGCGTCCGACTGGTGATCGCTTCCGCACTTGCCCGCAACAGGTGACCGCCGTCCAGTGGGAACAGTGGAATCAAGTTGAACACACCCAGGTTGACGTTGACCCAGGCGGTCCAAAAGAGCAAATTCGCGAGCGTGAACACGCCTCCACCCAGGAACGCGAGCGGTCCGGAGATCGTATAGAAGTTCGTTATTGGCCCCAGAAAGCCGGCGAAGTTGTAGGGAATGATCGCATTCGCGACAGTGGCAAAGGGCAGCGTGACGATCGAGAGGATCTGGCGGCCGAGGGGGAGATTCGTGTCTGCTCCGCCATTGCCGCCGAGAATCGTCAAATACGCTTCTGCGGGGTACTCTCGGATACCGAAGTCGTCGATAGCAACGCCGCTGATCCCCGGCTGGATGCCGGTGACGCCGAGAAAGCCACTGTCATCGCGCGGATTCTCCCCGAGCGTGACGGTGAATGGCTTGAGGCGGCCCTGGACGGACGCTTGCACCTGGACCGACTGGTTGGGAACCGTCCGGTCGAGGGCGGTAGCGAGATCCGTCTGGGAGACGATCCGTTCGCCACCGAAGCGTGTGATGACAAGCGACCCGCCAGCTGGCGCGCCAGCCTGTGCAAGTGGCTTGCCCGGGGCGACG
Organism: Halorhabdus sp. CBA1104; assembly: GCF_009690625.1. Lineage (NCBI taxonomy): Archaea > Methanobacteriati > Methanobacteriota > Halobacteria > Halobacteriales > Haloarculaceae > Halorhabdus > Halorhabdus sp. CBA1104. The sequence goes on from NZ_CP033878.1 coordinate 547,617, forward strand.
CGACTCACGTACGCGCCGATCGGTCCCGTGGTCTCGGTCCCATTCTCGGTCTGTAGGGTCGCTATCGTCCGGTTTTCGAGTGCGGCTGTCAGCTCAGTGACCGTCGAGACGGCTGTCCCGTTGACGGCTGCGATCCGGTCGCCGCTGTCGACGGCGAGTGGCCCGCTCTTTAGGGCCGACGTGACGAAGACGGAACGTTCGATCTGGACAGCCTGGCCGTCGTGGACGGACACGGTGACCGTTTGTTCGTCCGTCTCAGCGAGTGTCTCCGTGAGGGCAGTCCTGTTCGAGACTGGAGTGCCGTCGACGTCGGTGATGACGGTCCCTTGCCCGAGGCCCGCGGTGTCGGCCGGCGAACCGGGAATCGCACCACCGACAGCGACGCCGCCGACGGCCTGAATCGACCCGGCGACGGGACCGAACAACAGCAATAGCGCGACGATTGCCAGTGCGAAATTGTTGGTGACGCCCGCCGCGAACATCCGCGTTTGCGCACCGCGATCGGCGTCCTGGCGGTCCTGTTCGTCGGGTTCGACGAAGGCACCGATCGGAATGATGGTGAACAGTGCCAGCCCCATCGACTCGATATCGATGTTTTCGACTCGGCACAACAGTCCGTGGCCCCCCTCGTGAACGACGAGCGCGAGGACCAACCCAAAGATGATCTCTGGGGCCGCTGCCAGTGGGAGGAAATCGTTGAATCCGGGGATCACCAGCGCGTTTTTGGGCTCTTGGATCGGGTTCGTCCCTGGTTGCTGGAGACTCATAATCCCGGAGACCACGACCGTCAGAAACATGCCGACGAGGACCAGCAGGCCAAAGCCGATCCCGACGTTGGCCCAGGCTCGAAAGAACCGGCGGTGGCGCGCCAGGCGATCGAGCAGTGCCTTTCCACGCTCGGTATGAATCGTCGTGATCGGCCCGGAGACGTGCAAATACGAGGGCAGATACCCGCGGCGTCGAAGGGCACCCATCCCAGCGACGTAGGCGAGAACGCCAGCGAGGACGAGCGTGAGCGTATCGACCATCTACCGGTGTGACGGGTTCACCAGCCAAGAGAATTGCGTCATCTCGTCTCCGTGTCCACTCGGCACCTGCCGTGAGATGCGCGACCAGTACCCGACAACACCACCTTACCCGAGCACTTGCCCCGCGAACAACATCGCCACGAGGCTGGCGAACATCACCAGCCCTACCGAGACCGTCACGGCTCGGACCGCCCAGCGCTTGTTCAACCGCGTCCGGGCGACGATCGCTTCTGTCCCTGTTCGCAGCAGGTGCCCACCATCGAGCGGAAACAGCGGAATCAGATTGAACATGCCGACGTTGACGTTGATCCAGGCGGTCCAAAAGAGGACGTTTGCCAGCGTGAACACGCCCCCGCCCAGGAACGCGAGCGGCCCAGAGAGCGTATAGAAATTCGTCACCGGCCCCAGGAAGCCGGCAAAGCCAAAGGCACTAGGATCGAGCAGCGAGATGAACGGGACCATCAAAAACCAGAAGAACTGTTCGGCAAACGACAGCGAGAGTCCAGTCCCTTCTCCACCCAGAACTGCGAGGTTCCGCTCGGTGGGATACTCCTGGACACCAAAGCCAAAGTCCCCGACCTCAAGGCCAGAAAAGCCGGCTTGTAGCCTCGCGACGCCGAGGAACGCACTGCCGTCGTCCGGATGTTTGCCGAGCGTAACGGCATACGTCGACCGATCGCCCTCGACGTATGCTTCGACCTTGATCTCGTCGCCGGGGGCCGTGCCGTTCAACGCCGAGAGGAGGGCCGCTCTGTCTCGCGTCCGATCGCCATCGACGCGCGTAATTACTGCTGGTTTCCCAGCCGGCACACCGGCGCCTGCAAGGGGTTCGCCTTCGAGGACTGTGCCCACGTATGCACCGACCGGAGCGGTCGTCTCGGTGCCATCGGGTGTCCGGAGCGTCGCTACTGTCCGGTTCCCGACGGCCTTCCGGAACTCTTGGAGCGTCTCGATCGCGGTCCCGTTGACACTGGCGATCGTGTCGTTGGCCGCAAGGTCGAAGGGCCCGTCGACGACCGCCCGCGTCACGACGACTGACCGTTCGAGCGGGACTGTCCCTTTCTCCTGGAGTGTGATCGTCGTCTCGTTGAGGCCCGTGATGACGTCTCCGCGCTCGATTCCAGTCTGATCAGCCGGCGACCCCGCGGCGACGCCACCCACCGCGACACCGTCGACGGCCTGAATCGACCCGGCGACGGGACCGAACAACAGCAATAGCGCGACGATTGCCAGTGCGAAATTGTTGGTGACGCCAGCGACGAACATCCGCATCTGTGCGCCTCGGTCGGCGTCCTGGCGGTCCTGTTCGTCCGGATCGACGAAGGCACCGATCGGAATGATGGTGAACAATGCCAGCCCCATCGACTCGATATCGATGTTTTCGACTCGGCACAACAGTCCGTGACCGCCCTCGTGGACGATCAGACCGAGGGCAAGCCCGAAGATGATCTCGGGGGCGGCTGCCAGTGGTAGAAAGTCGTTGACACCCGGGATGACGAGGGCATCGGTCGGTTCTCTGATCGGGTTGGCCGACGGTTGCTGGAGGGCGAGGATCCCAGAGAGGACGACAGTACCGAACATGCCCACGAGCACGAGCAGCCCGAATCCGAGGCCAACGTTGGCCCAGGCCCGAAAGAAGCGACGGTGGCGAGCCAGCCAGTCGAGGAATGCCTTGCCACGCTCGGTATGCAGTGTCGTGATGGGACCCGACACGCGCAGAGACGAAGGGAGATATCCCCACTGCTGGAGTGCCATCGCCCCAATCGAATACGCGAGAACCCCAACCAGTATCAGCGTAAGCGTCCCGACCATCGTATCAGTGAAGAACAATTCCCCTCAAAAAGGCGTTGCGATCGCTGCTCAGCGCTCGCGGCGCAACCGACCGACGACGAACTCCTGATCTAACGCCGCGAGGAACGGCCCGAGCTTTGGCCCTTCATCGAGGTCGAACAGCAACCGATAGCCGGCCGAAAAGAAGTCGCCGACGTCTAGGTCGTATTCGTCGGCGAGTTCGTAGATCCGACTCTGGATCGCCTCGCCGTCTTGCCCTGCCGCGACGAACTCGGCGAGATCGTCCAGTGCGGCTGCCGTCTCGGTGTCGAACTCGACGGCCGGGAGTTCCTCGCGTTTGAGATCGTAGTTGAAGGCGTTGTCCGTCCGACGCGCCCACGTCCGGGCCTTCTCGACGCGATCGAGGGCGTCTTCGACAGCCCACGCCGGCGCATCATCGGGAATGTGGCCCTCGCGCCGGGCGATCTCTTCCCGGAGGTCGGGGTCGTCGGTCATGGCCAGTACGGCGGCGAACGTGTAGGGAATCCGGACGCGTTCTTCACGCGGGTTCCCAACGGCGATGGGGTAGACCTGTGTGGCCCGCTCGCGCTCGTCGGTGTCGGCGTCGATCTCGCCGAAGTACACCCGTTCGAGGCGGTCGAATTCGTCGACGAGCTGATCGATGTTGGCGATATTGAAGTCACGCTGTTTGCGTGGGTCCTTACAGAAAAAGTACCGGAACACTTCCGGTTCGAGCAAGTCCAGGACTTCCGCGGCCGTGACGACGTTCCCAGCCGAGGAGGACAGCGCATCGCCGTTCAGCGTGAACCACTCATAGACCATTGCGACCGGCGGCTCGACGTCAAGGACGTTCTGGGCGATGTCGACACCCGACGGCCAGGACCCTCGGCGTGATCCTTGCCGAACGGCTCGAAGTCGACGTTGAGGACGCTCCACTGGGCCGGCCACTCGAAGCGCCACGGGAGTTTCCCGTCTTGGATGCCGACTGTCCCTTCGTGGCCACAGCCCGCAATGGTCTCGTCACCGACAGTAACGTCCTGGCACGTATACGAGACCGTCCCGGCGTCGGGATCGACGTCGGTGATGCCGTCCGTGAGGATCCCACAGGACTGGCACTCGGCCTGGAACGGGACGTAAGCCTCCCCGACGCTGTCTTGGTAGTCGGCCAGCACGTCACGGGCTGCTTGCTGGTTGGCCAGAACGTGTTTGGTAAGCTCCTCGAACGTCCCGTCTGCGTACAGATCGGTATTCGAGACGACCTCGATCGGGATATCGAGCAGCTCCGCACTGCGAGCTAGCAGGGTCGTGAAGTGTGCCCCGTAGGAGTCACAACAGCCGAACGGGTCTGGAATCGCCGTATAGGGTTTGCCCAGATTGCGCCCGAGCGCGCCCGCGTCAACGTCTCCCAGTTCGACGATATTCCAGTCGAGATCGGCGAGCCGCCGGGGCAGCTTCCGTAGTCGGTCCTTGTCGTCACTCGTGAATACCTGCCGAACGTCGTGCCCACGATCGCGCAGGACTTCCGCGACGACGTACCCGCGGACGATCTCGTTGAGGTGGCCGATGTGTGGGACACCTGACGGTGAGACTCCGCCCTTGATCACGATGGGTTCTGTCGGCTCACGCGCTTCGATCGCGTCTGCGACGGCCTGTCCCCAGAACGCGCGGTCGCTCTCTTCGATTGTCGTGTATGGATCGTGCTCAGTCATGGTTCGGTGGCGTCGATAGACAATCGCGTTCTGCGTTTACGTTCCGGTACATTGCATACACTAGGCGTCGTGGTCCGGAACGATCTCTGTCCCCTCGTGGGCGTCGTCCAGGACGGCGTTGACGATCCGCTGGGGCTCGCTGCCATCGAGGACAATGGCCCTGATGCCGGACCGTTGGATGAGCTTGGCAGCCAGCAGATCGACGGGTGCGTTGCTCCCGGCGTTCATCTCGATATCGGCGATCACATCGACCAGCTTGCCGACAGACAGTTCGTCGAACTTTGCGGCGTCGGGATCGACGTCCGGATCGGCACTGAACACGCCAGGCACACTCGTCGCATAGACGAGCAGATCGGCATTGACGTACTCGGCGAAAGCCGCGCCCACGGCGTCAGTCGTCTGGCCGGCGACCATGCCGCCCAATACCGGCAGGTCGCCCCGTCGAAGGGCCTCACGACCAGCTTCGTAGCTTTCGATCGGTTCGGGGGCCGCTCGATCGCCCAGTGCGGCGATCAACAGCCTGGCGTTTAGCCGTGTCGCGGCGATCCCGATATGATCGAGTTCCATCTCGTTGGCGTCGAGTGCCCGCGCTGTCCCGATGTAGTCTCTGGCGACGCTGCCGCCACCAGTGACAGCGCCAACCTCGTGGCCAGCAGCTGCCAGTTCGGTCAAGGCCTCTGCGTGTTCGGCCACGCGCGCTTCGTTCAGATCGGGCGCAAGTACGCTCCCACCGATCGAGACGACTATCTTCATTGGGTCGCCGTAGCTTCGATTCACTCTTAAGGGTTGTCAAGCAGTGCGTCTACGGCCCGTGTGAACCGACCACTCGATGGCCCAGAGCGTCACTCTCTCACGCCGAATGTGGTAGTATACCCGTGATTTCGACGGTTTGCATCTGGTTTATGGCGAATATATTCTCAATATACTACTAAGAAATAATCTCTAAGACACTCTTATGAAAAATCTTATCGGATCTAAAAACGTCCTAAAAGGTACCAGTTCACGACGTCGGTGCCTAAAACGTCCCGAACCAACCCGAAGCTTCTCCCCTATATATACCCCTCCATGCAATACTGATGGGTGAGGTGACTCACATGAGCGCAGAAACCCAGCCCTCCGGGGAACGCGACGAGACCGCAACAGCAAACAAAGAAGAGCGACTCCGCTCGTTCCTCAAGCAGAAAGCCGCCGACGGAGAGATGTACTTCAAGAGCAAGTTCATCGCTGACGAGGTCAATCTCTCACCAAAGGAGATCGGGGCACTCATGGTGAAATTGCGCGAGTCGGCGAGTGACCTCTCCGTCGAGAAGTGGTCGTACACGAGCGCCACCACCTGGCGCGTCGAACCAGCCTGATACGTCCACCACAACTACGTCTGGTCTGTCCACCACGACCGCCCGCATGGTCCTCCCGCCGGGCGGTGCTCGTGTGCCGTTTTGGCCCAGTCGGGCGTCGGTGTTTTACGTGCGAAATCCCTTATCCACATATTGATGTCTGCCGAGGAGTCGTCCGACGATCCACCTGCTGTTGGTGCCCTTGCGTCAGCCTTCCATGCCTATCGAGTCGAACGCGAGGGGGAGACGGTCCGGTACATCGGCGAGCCCCTGGTCTCTCCGCGAGAGCTCGGCGAGGAACTCGCCCCGCTGTTTGCCCGTCGTGGCTACGAGATCACTGTCGAGCGACGCAACGACCGTCAGGGTGCACCAGCCCCCTACGCTATCGTCGCTGAGCCGAAATCGGTCGGTGTCGATGGCATTCCCTGGGGGAACGTCATCATGTTCGTGCTCACAGTGGTCACGACGCTGTACGCGGGCACGTGGTGGTATCACATCGATCTGGCGAACGATCCACTGGCGATCGTCGAGGCCTGGCCCTTTACCGCGGCCGTCCTTGGCGTCCTTGCGACCCACGAACTCGGCCACTACGTCGTCAGCCGGTACTACAGCGTCGATGCTAGTCTGCCGTACTTCATCCCGGTGCCGCCACCGATCGGGACGATGGGTGCTATCATTCGAATGCGAGGGCGCATTCCAACTCGCAAGGCACTGTTCGACATCGGCATTGCCGGCCCGCTGGCCGGCCTGGTCGCGACGATCGTCGTGACAGTTATCGGATTACAACTGGATCCAATCACCGTCCCGGGATCAGTTGCCCAGGCAACCGGGGAGGGAGGCGGCTACATCCGGTTCAACGACCCACTCCTGATGGACCTCTTGGCTGATCTGGTCGGGCAGCCGACTGACTATGCCAGCGACCCGACCAAAGCCGTCAACCCAGTCGTCTTCGGTGGCTGGGTCGGCATGTTCGTGACGTTCCTGAATCTGATCCCCGTTGGCCAACTCGACGGTGGCCATATCCTTCGTGCCGCGCTCGGTAACCGCCACGAGACCGTCGCGGCAGCTATTCCAGGGCTGCTCCTCTCGCTTGCCGCCGGCCTGTACTTCTTGACGGACTACACACACTCGGTTGTGCTGTGGGTGATCTGGGGCGTGATCGCGTTCGTCATGGTTCGGGCAGGCTCGGCAACCCCCCTCGACGAAGCGCCGATCGGCCCCTGGCGATGGGGACTGGCTGCAGTGACCGTTGGCCTCGGGGCACTTTGTTTCATGCCAGTACCGGTCGAAATAGTCCTCGCTTGAGAAAATTGCGACCGAACAACGAAGGCTTTTCACTGGGTGCCAAATTACGAATCAGTGATCATTGTGCTGTCCCTCCCAGAGCCGTTGATGTCGTTCGTCCGGTGGTTCCCCGAAGAGTTCTCTACCTGGAGTGTCCTCAAACGGGAGGCCAAAACCCGTTTTGTGAGACCGTTCGTCCGTAACGAGATCGACGCAATCTCGTTCGTCGATCGGGACTGGGATTCGCTGGTCGTCTTAGACGCGTGTCGCTACGACATCTTCGACGAGCACAACCCGTTCGAACGCGAGGCCAAACGAGTCCACTCCAACGCGAGTCATACCGGCGATTTCTTGCGCCGCAACTTCGCCGACAGCTATCCGGATACGGTCTACGTGACTGCGAGCCCGCAGGTAGCCCAGCTCGGGGGTGAATTCGCCCACGTCGAGCACGTCTGGCAAGACGACTGGGACGAAAGTGAGCGGACCGTCTTGCCCGAGAAGGTGACTGACCGTGCACTCGAACTCGCCGATCGGTTCCCGCACAAGCGGCTAGTAGTTCACTACATGCAACCCCACTTTCCGTTCATCGGGCCCACAGGAGAGAACTCACACTCACAGGGCTCGTTTCTGAACGGGCATCGGAACCGTACGTATCCGTCTGTCTGGGAGCGACTCGACGCTGGCGAGGCTGACATCGAACTGGTCAGGGACGCCTACGCGGAGAATCTAGAAGTCGCGTTGCCGGCCGTCGAACGATTAGTCGATACCCTCGATGGGAAGTCAGTTGTCACCAGCGACCACGGCAACCTCTATGGAAAACGCGTTTCCCCACTCCCAGTCCGGCTGTACGGGCACCCACCAGGAATCCCCGACCCGGAGCTGACGGCCGTTCCGTGGGTCGAGTTGCCTTTCGAATCTCGGCGTGACATCACCGCATCGACGACGAGCGCCGCCGAAACGGACTCCGGGCGCACACAGGAACGATTACGCGCCCTCGGCTACGTCTGACCGAGGAGACGACCCTCTCAGAGTGGCTGTACCGAGAGGCGTTCACTCGGCCTCCCCGTGCGTGTAGCCACGGTCGGGCAGTGAGTCACCTGCGAGTGTCACACTCTTGTCCGCCGTGACGTGACCGATCGGCGTCAGCCGAACTGGCGAGGCTTCGCGGGCCGCAGCGACCTCTTCCGGCTCGATCGCACAGACGAGTTCGAAATCTTCACCGAAGAACACGCCCAGTTCCTGACGCTCTGTCTCGTCGGCCGCCACCTCTTCGACCACATCGTCGATCGGCAACGGCGAGTCGATAGCGATCCCGACGTCGCTCGCTTCGGCGAGTTGATGCAGCGAGCGGGCGAGCCCGTCGCTGGAATCCATCATCGCCGTTGCGTACTGACCGAGAACACGACCAGCAGCAACTCGGGGCACAAACTGGAAGAGATCGTTGCCGCGATCGGCTTCTCCGTCGGCGAACAACGCGAGTGCGCCGGCCGTCCGACCGAGTGTCCCGGTCACACAGACGACGTCACCGGCTTGTGCGCCCGACCGCAAAACGGGTGTGTCCGTCCGTCCGACCGCAGCCGTTGCCGCCGAGAACTCCGGGTGTTCGTCGAGATCGCCGCCGACGTATTCGCCACCAACCGCCTCACAGACGTCGCGTGCGCCATCGACGAAGGCGAGCAATTCCTCGTTTTGCAGAGACGGGGCGGCGTAGACGGCGACCGCGGCGACCGGATCGGCCCCCATCGCCGCAATATCCGACAGTGACGCGCCGACAGCCCGCCACCCGGCCGTATACCGTGTCGTGCCGGCGGGAAAATCAGTCGACTCGTGGAGCATGTCGATAGTTACAACCAGATCGTCGACGACTGCTGCGTCGTCACCGACGGGCCCGAGCCGGTCGGCCAGTACCGACAGGGCGGTCCGCTCGTCCATACCTGCGGTTCGGTTCGGTGGTATTAACACCCGACGATGACGGGTGAGACGAACGTGGCGCTTGCCACACGCCAACAGCGCTGCGGGTTTCGGTGGGTTCAAGCCGACGGTGACCCAGGGACACGGACATGGAGGCCGATCGCCAGACGACGATCGCCGGGTTCGCAGGTGCCGGTATCGTGCTGGCAATCCTGTTCTGGGTCGTCGGGATCGGAGAGATGACTGCAATACTCGGGCGCTCGGACCCCTACGCCCTGATTGGTGTCGTCGCGTTTTCGGCGTGCTGGATGATCTGCTGGGGGCTGTCGATGCATACCGTCCTCGGAGCGATCGGCGCACCTGTCGGCCGACCGACGGCGGTGCTTGCGTTCAGCGCGTCGATGTTCACGAACGCGATCACACCGTTCGGGCAGGCAGGTGGGGAACCGATCGCGGCACTGCTCATTTCCGAAGCCGCCGACAGCGACTACGAGACCGGACTGGCAGCGATCGCCAGCGTCGACACCTTACACTTCGTGCCGTCGATCGGTCTCGCAACCGTCGGGCTAGGCGCGACCGTCGTGCAGTCGGTGGCACTAACGCAGAACATGTATTTCGCCGGATTCGCTGTGGCATTGCTTGGCAGTGTCTTCCTCGTTGGCGTCCTGCTCGGGTGGTTGTATCGGCAGAAAATCGAACGTGTCGTCGTGCGTGCATTCACGCCGCTCATTCGACGAGTTGGGGCCGCAATCCCGATATTCGAACCGCCTACGAAAGCCGATATTGAGGCGAGTATCGAGGGGTTCTTCTCGTCGATCGATCGTGTGGCGACGAGTCGACGAGCACTTCTGTTGGCCTCGTTGTTCTCTCTGATCGGCTGGCTGTCGTTGTCGGTCGCGTTGTGGCTGTCGCTGCTGGCGATCGGCTACACCGTCCCGTTCGTCGCTGCGCTGGTCGTCGTCCCCGTCGGAAGTATCGCAGCCGTCACACCGTTGCCGGGTGGGCTTGGTGGGATCGAAGCGGCGTTTATCGGACTCACGATCTCGACGACGAGCGTCGCCGCGTCCGTGGCCGCTGCCGGCGTCGTGATCTATCGAGTGGCGACCTACTGGCTACCGTTGCTCGTCGGTGGGAGTTCTGCTGCGGTTCTGGGCGCCCGGCGGCGACAGTCAGACTGACTCGACAGTGTTCGTGGCAACCGTCGCTCCGCGAGACGATGCGCTTAAATGACGCCACGGGGAAGAAGACGGTAATGGCGACACTCTACGACGTTCCGGCCGAAGACCTCATCGAGGCCGTTGCCGAGGAGCTACAGGCAGCAGACCCAATCGAAGCCCCCGAGTGGCTCGAGTACACCACGACCGGCACGGGCCGCGAACTGGCCCCCGAACAGGACGACTTTTGGGAGCGCCGCGCTGGCAGCCTCCTGCGGAAGGTGGCCGTCGACGGGCCTGTCGGCGTCGGCACGCTCGCGACTGCCTACGGTGGCACCAAACAGGGATCGAACCGCTATCAGGTCCGACCGAGCCAGCAGGCTGATGGCAGCCGCAATATCGTTCGAACGGCTCTTCAGCAGCTCGAGGACGCGGGCTACGTCCTGACTGCTGAGGGTGAAGGGCGACGAATCACCGCCGACGGTCGTGCGCTGCTCGACGAGATCGCCGAGGATGTCCTCGAAGACCTCGACGATCCCGCACTCGAACGGTACGCCTGATTACCGTCGCCGATCGAGTCGATTCTTCTCGCAGTAGCGTAATCGTTTTGCCCGAGACCCGACAACGTTCGAGCACCATGAGTGGCGAGCCATCCGACGACGAAATGGAACGACTCCGAGAGGAGCGAATGGAACAGCTACGTGAGCAAAAAGAGCAACAACAGGGTGGTGACGGCGGCGGCCGCGAAGCTGCCCAACAGCGCGCCGAGGCCCAGAAGAAAGCAGTCCTCCGCAAACACCTGACCGACGACGCGCGAAAGCGCCTCAACACGCTGAAAATGTCGAAACCCCAGGTCGCCGAGCAAGTCGAGAGCCAGATCGTCGCGATCGCCCAGAGCGGGCGGATCCAGGGCAAGATCGACGACGAGAAGATGCGCCAGTTGCTAGAAGAGATGACGCCCGATTCGAAGAGTTTCGACATCAAACGTCGGTAATGGACCTGGCGCTGTGTTTCAGCGGGGGCAAGGATTCGGCCCTGGCCGCGTTGCTCGCAGACCCCTTCTTCGATGTGACGCTCGTGACGGCCTCGTTTGGCCTCACTGACGCGACCGCACACGCCCGTGAGGCTGCCAATGCCCTCGGGTTCGACCACGAGACGGTGGGCCTCGAGCGAGCCATCGCTCAACAAGCGGTCGAACGCATGGTCGAAGACGGCTATCCACGCAACGGTATCCAGCAGGTCCACGAAGCGACTCTCGAAGCGGTAGCCGCGGCTGGGTACGACGCCATCGGCGACGGGACCCGACGTGACGACCGCGCGCCGACGGTATCGCGACCGTTTGCCCAGAGTCTCGAAGACCGTCACGACGTCGAGTACGTTGTGCCCCTCGCTGGCTACGGACGGAGCGCCATCGATACTCTCGCGGCCGAGCGGCTGGCAATCGAACAGGGGCCAAGCGACTCGCTGGCCAAAGGCGATTACGAACACGAACTCCGGACGCTACTGGCAAGCGAACACGGCAACAGTGCCGTCGCTGAGGTCTTTCCGGAACACACCCAGTCCGTCGTCCGGGGTCGCCGAACGTAACTCGCCGAATACTGCGACGACGGCTCTCGTCGTCTGCATCGACAGCGACGAGAACCACGATTACCCGCGTCAGTCGCCCCCAGGGATCGCCCAGTCGCCGGCCGCGATCGTATCGACAGCATCGTCGAGTGTTCGCTCACGACGATCGAGGTGGACGTAGCCCATACCGGTCCGAGCGGCGAACTCGCGATCGCTGTCACGATCGCCGACGTAGACGTACTTGCCGTCCCCGAGCGCGTCGGCGACGGGTTCGAACATCGCGGTGTCGGGTTTGAGATGGTCCAGTGCTGCCCGTGAGTGGCCACGGCCGACGGTGACGACGAACTCGCCGGCCAAGTCAGTCGTTTCGAGAAAGGCGTCGACGACGGCCTGTGGCGAGTTGCTCACGCAGAACAGCGTTTCGTCCGTTACTCGATCGAGGGCGTCTATATCAGCGTAGGGGCAGATCTCGCCAGTTCTGATCGCCTCGACTTTCGCCTCAGTGTAGTTGTGAGTGCGGACCTGCCAGAGCCGGTCCGGCTCGACGCCGAACTCGTCGGCGACGGATTCGAGATCCGCCAAAGCGTCGGGATAGAGGCTGCGGCGGTTGGCTTCGTTCTGCTCGACTGCCAGTTCCGCGAGCGCATTGTCGAGCCCACGATCCAGCCACGAGAGGTCAGCCGCCGAATCGAGTAAGACGCCGTCGAGGTCGAAGCCGACGTTCATCGTCGGGGCCTCCGGCCGTGACGGCGAAAAGCCCACCGGACAGGCGAAAGCCCAAAGCCAGGGACGGTCGAATCCAGTCCGTGACCGCGAGACGCGCCTTCCGGATCGCCTACGACGGCCGCTCGTTTCACGGCTTCCAGCGCCAGCCGGACGTGGCGACCGTCTCGGATGCGATCCTCGACGCGCTCCGATCCCTGGACGTGATCGACGAGACTGTCCCCGACTGGTACGCTGCCGCCGGTCGGACCGACGCCGGCGTCTCGGCGCTGGCCCAGACTGTGACGGTCGAGGGGCCGGCGTGGCTCTCGCCCGCCGCGCTCAATAGCGCTCTCCCGGCGGCCATCCGTGCCTGGGCGAGCGCCGACGTGCCTGCCGACTTCCACGCGACCCACGACGCTGTCGAGCGGGAGTACACGTACCATCTCCACGCGCCGTCGGCGTCGCTGTCACGCGCCAAGGGAGCACTGTCGGCGCTGTCCGGCGAACACGACTTCCACAACTTCACCCCGGACGCGACGGGCACGGTTCGGGACCTCACCGGTGACGTCGAGCGTGACGAGGACTTCCTGGTCGTTGCAGTCCGTTCGGACGGATTTCCCCGACAGTTCGTCCGGCGGCTCCTCACCGTTCTTAAGGCGGTGGCGAGGGGGATAGCTGGACGCGAGCGGATCGAACACCTGCTCGACTCTGATCCCCTCGATGGCCCAGATGGCGTCGCCCCGGCACCGCCGGAACCACTCGTCCTGACGGACGTCATCTATCCGGACATCGCGTTCGAACGCGATCCAGACGCTGTCGAAAGCGCCCGTGATGTCTTCGACGGGCGAGCGATCGACCATCGAACGAACGCCCGGGTCGGGAGCGCGATCGCCGACGGTATCGACGACTGAGCGTCCCGAAAAGCACGAAAAAACTGTTCCGTCGTTACTCCATCGCGTCGGGCGTCACCAGCGTGTCGCCTTCGAGGTAGTGCTCGATGTGGTGGGCGTCGTCTTCGACGTGGACGATGTTCTCGCGGATGATCTCGGCGCTGGTCGGGTCGCCGAGACTGTCGAACAGTTCGACGTGCTCCCGGAGCGTCTCGATGATGTCGCCGTACATCTCCAGGTCGTTCTCTAAGGACGTCCGGATGTCGTAGACGTCCTCGTCTTCGGGTTCGACCGGCGCTTTGGCCTCCAGGGTTGCGCCACTGGCGTGGGGAACGCCACCGAGTGCCTGGACGCGCTCTGCGAGTTCGTCGGCGAACGCCTCGGCGTTCTCTGCGGCCTCGCCCAAGAACAAGTGGAGGTCTCGGAACTCGGCACCCTCGACGTTCCAGTGGTGCTTGCGCAGTTGGTGATAGAGGACGTACGTGGCCGCCAGGTCCGTGTTGAGTGCCTCGACGATCTCTTCGGCGCGCTCTGCATCCATCCGGAGTCCTTCGGAGCCTTCGACTTCGCCTTCCTGCTTGAGTACGCGTTTGTGACTACTCATACATACAGCCGTTCTAGCGCCATCCACTTAAACATTTCCCGTTCGAAAAATATCTTTTCTATCTCAAAAATATTCGTTTGTCTATTGCTGTTCCAACGTTTGGACACCTCGTACTACCGGACGGTTCTCTGTCACGTTCCGCCGGTACCAGCCCCAAAATGCCGAGGAGGGAATGCCGCCCGGCGCTCGGTGTAGTGATAAATCAAACCCACTGCTTCCGGCAATTCATGTGTGGTATCTATCTCGAATGGGTATTTTGAACACAAATGTTTTTCAATACCTGGTACAATAGGACCAAACTACACACGGTGATCCATTGTGCCCGACATGCAAACAGCTGACATCGATACGGACCTCAGCCTATTCAAATACGACAATCTCTCACAGTTGCCGCCGGCGTACCGAGACCTCGATGCGGACCAACGGGAGCGTCGGATCGAATCGGCACTCTCAGAACTGGGCGAGGACGTGGTAATCCTGGGCCACAACTATCAGCGCCAGGAAATCGTCGAGCACGCCGACTTCATCGGCGACTCCTACCAGTTGAGCACGGAGGCCGCACAGTCCGACGCCGAGTACGTGCTCTTTGGCGGCGTGACGTTCATGGCCGAGTCGGCGGATATCATCACCGACGACGACCAGCAGGTGATCCTCCCGAGCATGGAGGCGTCCTGTCCGATGGCCGGGATGGCCGAGGCCCTTCAGGTCGACTCGGCGTGGGCGAAACTCACGGCCGCGACAGACGAGGAGGTCATCCCGATCTGTTACATGAATTCCTACGCCGATCTGAAGGCCTTCTGTGCCGAGCACGGCGGGCTGGTCTGTACCTCCTCGAATGCGGCTGAGGCCTTCGAATGGGCCTTCGAGCGCGGCGAGAAAGTCCTCTTCCTGCCCGATAAGCACCTCGGGACGAACACGGCCTACGACCTCGGTCGCGAAGACGACGTGCTCGTGTGGGACCCGTGGGCCGACGACACTGATAGCGAGGCGATCCGCGAAAACGACGTGATCCTCTGGGAGGGGTACTGCCAGGTGCACGAGCGCTTCCGTGCCGAGCACATCGCAGGCGTCCGGGAGGACCACCCCGACGCGAACGTGATCGTCCACCCTGAGTGCCCCCGCGAGGTCGTCGAGGCCGCCGATCGGGTCGGCTCGACGGCAGACATCACCCGCGCCGTCGAGAACGCCGATCCCGGCGAGACGTGGGCCATCGGGACCGAGATTCACCTCGCCAACCACCTCGATCGCTGGCACCCCGACGTGGAAGTCGTCCCACTGTGTGGCGACGCCTGCATGGACTGCAACGCCATGCGCCAGATCGATCCCAACTACCTGCTGTGGGTGCTCGAAGAGTTAGTCGAGGGCCGCGAGCAGAACGTCATCGACGTCGATCCGGCGACGGCCGATCGCGCAGAAACCGCACTCGACCGGATGCTGGAGCTATAACTATGACAGATCAACAGACAACTGCGGTCCTGATCGTCGGCGGTGGCATCGCAGGGTGTGCGGCCGCGCTGTCGGCGGCCCGGAAAGACGCCGACGTCACGCTTGCGACGAAAGCCCGTCGCCCGGAAGACGCCTCGACGTGGTGGGCACAGGGTGGCATCGCAATCTCTCGGGACGATCCCGAACAGTTCAAACAGGACATCATCGACGCCTCCGCAGGTACCGCCGATCCCGACGCAGCGGACGTCCTCGTCGAGAACGCGAACGATGCCGTTCGTGACGTCCTCGTCGAGACCCTGGAGGTGCCTTTCGACACTGCAGAGAGTACCGAGGAAGCGTTCGACTTCGGCCGCGAGGCCGCCCACGACGAGGATCGCATCCTCCACGTCGACGCCTCGACTGGATCCTACGTCCTCGAACGCTTCCTCGCGTTCGTCGACGACCACCCCGACATCCGCGTGCTCGACGACACGGCCGCGCTGGACCTCATCACCCACGAGGGCGAGGTCCGCGGTGCGTCCCTCGAATCCGATGGTGAGGTCTGGCCGGTCTTCGCTGGCGCGACCGTGCTGGCGACTGGCGGCATCGGTGACCTCTACCCCGCCTCGACCAACCCGGCCGGATCGACTGGTGACGGAATCGCGATGGCGGCACTGGCCGGTGCGGACATCAAAGACATGGAGTTTGTCCAGTTCCATCCCACCGTCTACGTCGAGGATGGCGAGACGCTGCTGATCAGCGAGGCGGTCCGGGGCGAGGGCGCAGTCCTCCGGAACGGCTACGGCGAGCGCTTCATGCCGGCCTACGACGAGGCTGCCGAACTCGCTCCACGCGACGTGGTTGCACGGGCAGTCAAACGGGAACGTCGGTTGAGCGGCGAAGTCCTCCTCGACGTCTCGCCCGTCGACTTCGAGAGTCGGTTCCCCGATCTAGTCGAGCAGTGTGAACGACGCGACATCGACTGGAAATCGGGTATCCCAGTCCAGCCAGCCCAGCACTTCCTGTGTGGCGGGGTCGCTGTCGACGACCGGGGGCGAACCTCTCTCGATCGACTGTACGCCGCCGGGGAGTGTGCCCACACCGGCGTCCACGGGGCCAATCGCCTCGCGAGTACGAGCCTGCTGGAAGGGCTCGTCTGGGGCCTGCGGGCCGGGACAGCAGCCTCCGGTCGTGCCCCGGCGCCGATGGACGTGCCAGACCTGGACGACCGCGATCCGTCTCTCCCCGACTCGTTCGCCCGCGAGAAGTTCACCCGGCTCCGTCGGGTCATGGACGAAGCCGTCGGCATCGAGCGCGATCCGGCGGAACTGGATGGGGCGCTATCCGTGCTCCGGCGACTCAAGGGCGAAGTCGATTCTTACACTCGCACGCGTACGTCGCGGTCTCTGTACGAACTCCGCAACGCCAGCGTCGTCGCGCTGTTGGTGGCTCGGGCTGCGGCCGAAAACGACGAGAGCGTCGGGACGCACAATCTAGTCGAACCCGACGCCCCGCTCGCGGAGTGAGACCCGTGCTCACCGATTCGACGATCGAGACCTGGCTGCGCGAAGACGTTGGCCACCACGACGTGACGAACCACCTGCCGGGCGAGACAGCGGGGCGTCTCGTCGCCAAAGAGGCGGGTGTCGCGGCCGGAATCGACGCCGCGAGTGCGGTCTTCGAGTATCTGGACTGTCCGGTCGAGTCTGCTGTCGAGGACGGAACGGCGATCGAGCCAGGGGACGTCCTGTTGTCGGTCTCGGGACCGACGCGGGACGTGTTACGCGGCGAGCGCTCTGCGGTCAACGTCGCGGCCCACGCCTCGGGGATCGCGACGAAAACCCGCCAAGCAGTCGAGCAGGTACAAGAAGTGAATGGCGACGTCTCGATCGCTGGCACCCGGAAGACGACGCCGGGGCTGCGCGGGATCGAGAAGCGTGCAGTCGCCGCGGGCGGCGGTGACACCCACCGCCTGGACCTCTCTCAGATGGCGATGGTCAAGGACAACCACGTCGCCGAGATGGGACTGGTGGGTGCTGTCGAACACGTCCGCGAGCAAGCTTCCTTTGCCACCCAGATCGAAGCAGAGGTCGAATCGCCCGCGGACGCGCCCCGAGCCGCCGGGGCTGGGGCGGACATCGTGCTGCTGGACAATATGTCTCCCCAGGAGTGTGAACGAGCCGTCGGGCTTCTCGCCGAAGACAAACACGGCGACGTGCTCACGGAGGCCAGCGGCGGGATCACGATCGAGACGGTCCCGGCGTACGCGGCGGCTGGCGTGGACGTGATCTCGATGGGGTCGCTAACCCACTCCGCTGACGCGCTCGATCTCTCCTTCCGGACCGACGAGGACTAACCGTCCAGTAAGCCGAGTTCGTCGGCGACGAGGTCTGCAAGCTGATCGGCTACGTCGGGATCGACCTCGGCAACCGGCTCGCCGTCGTGCATCCGCTCGTTGTGTTGCTCGAGCCGATCCGCCAGGTCAGACAGCGAGATCTCGGCAGTGGTCTCACACTCCTCGCAGACGATCGGGACGTCGGGCTCGTCGTCAGTCATTGCCAGTGAGTTTGACGGCCAGTGACAAAACGTCCCCGAATCGACGATTCCCGCTCGGGAGCGAACACACAGCAACATGGCCCGGAAGCTATGACAGGGCGGCACCACGAGAGTCAGCCAGAGGGGTTCGAATGCGACGGTTTGTGGCAGATTTCGTCAAATGTATCTAACCAGCGTCAGTGCGGGTCTTACCGGCGTCTCAACCCCCAACTGGACTGGATGCGTCCGACTCTTTAGAGCAGATTTAGATGTCTTCCAGCGAGTCCCACGTCGATCCGGGTCAGTTTCTCAAACAGCTCCGGGCCTTCCAATACCGCGAGGTAACGATGGCGCTGGCGACGCTATCGGTGATTGCCGGTTCGATCGTCTTCTTCCCCGGTTTCGGGGAGATGACCAGCGGCCTCCAATCGGATGTCTCGGCGACGATCTTGGTTGTCTTCGTCGGCGTCGCGATCCTGGCCGGCGCGATCAAGGGCATGATCGGCTTCGGGTACGCACTGGTCGCGACCCCAATCTTCGCTACCGTTATCGACCCGACGCTGGCAGTGGTCGTCCTCGCGATCCCGCCCTGGATGCTCAACATGTTCCAGGTCGGCGAAACCGACACTGGAATGGCTTTTATCCGTGAGGAATGGCTGTTGCTCGTCCTGGCGATCGCTGGCGCGGTCGTCGGCGTTGCCGTCCTC
Organism: Halorhabdus sp. CBA1104; assembly: GCF_009690625.1. Lineage (NCBI taxonomy): Archaea > Methanobacteriati > Methanobacteriota > Halobacteria > Halobacteriales > Haloarculaceae > Halorhabdus > Halorhabdus sp. CBA1104. The sequence continues at coordinate 566,260 of NZ_CP033878.1, forward strand.
GATGCGGTCGAGACCGGCCCGCTGGTGCCGTTCCTGATCGGCCTCGTCGTCTTCGGATACGTCCTCTTCCAGCTCGGACAGGGCTTCGTGACCGTCGAGAAAGCCCACCACCCCGTGGCAATGAGTATCGCCGGTGCACTGGAAGGGTTCCTGCTTGCAATTGCGAACCTCGGGCCGCTCCTGCCCGCCTACTTCCACACCTTCGAGCGCGATACCGAGCGCTACATCGGTGGCCTCTCGATGGTCCTGGGCGCGATCTTCACGGTCAGGATCGTCCAGATGGCGCTGTTCACCGACCTCATGACGCCCTACCGGCTGTGGCTGGGCTCGGTCATCGCTGTCGTGACGCTGGTGGGGCTGTTCATCGGGACCTACCTCCGGCGGCTGGAGATCGACGAGCGGCGGTTCAACTGGTTCGTGGTCGCGCTCCTCTTTGTGATATCGCTGAACATCTTCCGGCAGACGATTCCGGCGCTGTTTCTGTAGGCGGGGGGCTTCGCCACGTGAAGTCCGGCTCCTGGTTTTAGTAGGAAGCCGGTAGAGGCCGAGATATGGAGTTCGTCAACACAGAAACGGTCCCAGGCGAAGAGATCGACGAATCGCTCGGTATCGCACGCGGCAATACCGTCAAAGCCCGCAACGTCGGGCGGGACATCACCCAGAGTATCCGCAACATCACTGGCGGGGAGTTGAAGGCCTATTCGGAGTTGCTGACCGACGCCCGCGACGAGGCCATGGAACGCATGGCCGAGGACGCGCGCTCGATGGGTGCCGACGCCGTGGTCAACGTCCGCTTAGAGAGTTCCGAAATCGCCAACGGCGGCTCGGAGGTCATCGCCTACGGCACCGCGGTCACACTCAAGTAGGACTGGCTCTCCACACGGCGAATGGTCGAACGGACTGATCCAGGCAGTGTCGGCGTGGTCGCCGGTCGCTTCGTCGGCGCGCTGACGGTCGTTCTCACGGTCGCCGTCATGCTAACCCACGAGGAGGGGTTCTATCGAGCAGTGCGGATAGTGCTTGCCGGCCTGGAGAGTGACTTCGACGTGCCAGTCTGGGTCCTGTTCTGGGGCAACGTCGCCCTCGTCGCGGCCGGCCGGTATGCCTTCTGTTACGTCCTGGGCTCGCTGCTGGGGGTTGCCTACGACTGGCTCGACCGCCCCGGGATTGCGCTTTTGGCGATCGTCGTGGCGCTGCTCGGGACGATCGACGGCATCTACGGCGGCTTTGGCGCGCAAAGCGTCCTCGTCGGCGGAGGCTACCTGCTGGCCTGGCTCGCGTACGTGCCCGTCTTCGCCTGGCTGTTGGAAGCAAACGACGAGACGGACGACGGGCCGGTTCGCCTCGGATAATCGACCGGTCTGGAGAATCAGGCCCGCAAGCGCCGGATACGCTCTTCGGTCGGCGGGTGCGTCGAGAAGATCTTCGACAACAGGCTGCGCTCCTCGCCCTTGATACAGAGGGCGCTTGCCTGCTCGTCGATCCGGCTCTGTGTGTGATCGGCCGAATTGATCTTCTCTAAGGCGCGGGCGAGCGGTTCGCCGCCCGTGATTTCGGAGGCGTCACTGTCGGCAACGTACTCGCGGTATCGCGAGATCGCCATGACGAAAATCGAGACGATGAACTGGACGATGTTCCCGACGACCATCGCCATGATGAAGTCGCCGAAGTCGTTGTCCCCGGCAAAGAGGACGGCGAACTGGGCGACGAGGGCGACGATCGAGGCGATCCCCTGGCCGACGACCATCATCACCACGTCGCGATTGCGGATGTGGGCCAGTTCGTGTGCGAGGACGCCTTCCAGTTCCTCGTGGTCGAGCATGTGGATGAGTTCCGAAGAGACGACCACGACACCGGCTTTCTTTCGGCCGACGGCGAAGGCGTTTGGCACGCCCATCTCGGCGACCATCACGCGGGGCTTATCGATGCCCATCCGGTCGCTCATCCGCTCGATCGAGCGGTGGATCTCCCGGAAGCGCGGATCGTCTTCGGGCATGTCCTCGGCACCGACGCTCCGGAGAGCGGCCCACTTCCCGATCTTGTACTGGACGCCGATGAAGAGGACGCTACCGAGTAGGATCAACCCCAGTATCGTCGTCCCGCCGCCGAAGGCGACGTACGCGAGCAACGCCACCAGTGCATAGAAGCCAAACAGGATGGACCCCACGACGGCCATCCTGAGTTTCAGGCCTGGATGTCTCATGTCACCGGTGTGTCGGCGCTGAACGCTCATAAACTTCCTGGCATCGACACCACGAATCCGCAAGACGGCCACGCAGAGGGAGAGATACCGGCTCTGTTACTGGACGCTGCTGGTTCTGACAGCGAGAAGACCAATTCGGACCTGTCCAGCGGACGGACATTCCGACGGGTCAGCCCGACTGGGCTGGACGACTGTGTGATTCCGGATCGAGGCCGAAAACCCACACGTCCGGTGCGTCTCCGTCTATCGGCCGTCTGAAACGTGTTGATGGCGAGAAAACGGTGTCGGCTACTCCAGCAGCGACTCGCCAGTCATTTCGGCCGGCTGCTCGATGGCCAGCAGTTCCAGCAGCGTCGGTGCGATATCACACAGCGAACCGCCCGAGCGGACCGAGTGACCGCCCTCGTCGCCCTCGCTCGTCAGATAGACGATCGGGACCTCGTTGAGCGTGTGGGCCGTGTGAGGGTCCTCGACCGTGCCGAGGTCGTCGGCGTTGCCGTGATCTGCGGTGAGGAGCAGGTCGGCACCCGCTTGCTGGGCCGTCTCGACGAGTCGCCCGAGTTGTTCGTCGACGGCCTCGACGGCTGCGACGGCTGCCTCGAAGTCGCCGGTGTGGCCGACCATGTCCGGGTTGGCGTAGTTGAGCACCAGCAGATCGGGGTCGTCGCTGTCTCGCGGCTGGTCGCCGCTCGACTGTTCCGGGTCGCTTTGGGACCCGCTCTCGATGTACTCGATTGCAGTGTCGGTCACACCTTCGGCGCTCATCTCGGGCTGTTCGTCGTAGGTCGGCACGTCCGGACTCTCGACGATCTCGCGGAGTTCCCCGTCGAATTTGACCTCGCGGCCGCCGTTGAGGAAGTAGGTGACGTGGGGGTACTTCTCGGACTCGGCGAGGCGAAGCTGTGTGCCGCCTGCCTCGGAGACGACCTCCCCCAGCGTGTTCTCGGGCTGGTTGGGCGGGTAGGCCACTGGGATGTCGAAGGTTTCGTCGTACTGCGTCATCGTCACGTAGTGGGTCTCGGGTGGCGACGTGTCGAACTCCCAGTCCGGATCGATCGAGTTGAGCATCCGCGTGAGTTGACGCGCCCGGTCCGACCGGAAGTTGAAGAAGATGACCGCGTCGCCGTCTTCGAGGGCCGCACCGTCCTCGATCAGTGTCGGCTCGATGAACTCGTCGGTCGTCTCCCGGTCGTAGGACTCCTCGGTGGCCGTGACGGGATCAGGCGCGGAGAACTCGGCCTCGCGGTGAACGATGGCGTCGTAGGCCTTCTTCGTGCGCTCCCAGTTCTGGTCGCGGTCCATCGCGTGATACCGGCCCGTCACGGTCGCGACGTCGCCGGTGCCGTTTTCGGCGATGACGTCGCCCAGTTCTCGCAGGTAGTCTGCGCCGCCAGTCGGGGACGTGTCTCGACCGTCCATGAAGGCGTGGGTGACGGCTTCGACGTCGTTGTCGGCGGCCATCTCGATCAGCGCGTGGAGGTGCGTCTGGCGTGAGTGGACGCCGCCGTCGCTGACCAGGCCCATGAAGTGGACCTGCCCGTCGTTGTCCTTTGCATAGTCCATCGCCGCCAGCAGGTTCTCGTTTTCGAAGAACGTGCCGTCCTCGATGTCGTCGGTGATGCGGGTGGTATCTTGCTTGACGACGCGGCCGCCACCGATGTTGAGGTGGCCGACCTCGCTGTTGCCCATCTGGCCCTCCGGCAAGCCGACCCGCCGGCCCGACGCGTCCAGGCGGTTGTGCGACCCACTCTCCCAGTATTCGTCGAAGTTCGGTGTGTCCGCGGCTTTGACCGCGTCGCGGGCGTCTTCGTCGTCGTTGAGACCCCAGCCGTCGAGGATAACTAGTCCAGCGTCCATACCCGAGGGGTGGATCCCGAGCGTAATACCTTTTGATATTTACCGGTAAATCCTGCCTCGCCAGCACGTGTGTCCATCGATAACGCATTATAATTCAGGATATAATCTCCTTTGGGGGCTGTTCGGAGCCCCGACTGATTTTTGAGCGCGTACACCAAATACGGGGCCATGACGTTGGACCCAGTGCACGTCGAGGGGATCGCGCGCCTGGCCGGTCGGCTCGGCGATCGCGTCGAAGATGCCGACCACCAGGACCTCGCCGAGACGGCCTGGACTGAATTTCTGGACCCGCTGTATCGGGACGGCGATCCAGTCGTCGAACCACTCGACGAGCAGTGTCGCCGGGCAGCGCCACTCCCCGACGTGGCCCTAGCCGAGCGACCGTTCGACACCCAACACGGACTGGACTCGGGGACGATCAACCCGACGACGTTCAAAAACGGACTCGTCTTGGACGTCGCCCAGGCCGCGATGGCCGGCGTGCCCTCGGCGCTCGATCTCCACCGTGAGCGGACAGTCGTCGTCAGCGCCCACACCAACGACCAGCGCCAGTCCCTGGGCCAGGATGCATGGGAACAAGACGACGAAGGCTATACACACACTCGCCTACTCGAAGTCCCGCGTGTCGACCGCTATGCCCAGACCGTCGTTCACGCCTTGGCGCTGTACCTCGCCGAGAGTCACCACGCCCTCGAACACGCAAGCGAGGTCGAGGATCTACTGATCCTCGACGGACCGATCTACCCGACAGGCCTCCTTGCGTGGGCCGACCGCCACCCCGAACTCGCCGACCTCCTCGAAGGGGACAAACGACCGCGAGACGTCGTCGAAAACTACGTGCGATTGGTCGAACAGTTCGTCGAGCGGGACGTACCGCTGGTGGGATTCGTCAAGAACAGCGCCGCGAACGGCTTGATTCGGGCAATTCGAGAGCAGGCGACTGCGCCCTGGGCGAACGACAACGCCTTCTTCGAACACGTCCTCTCACGGACCGAAGCTGGCGACCTCCGGACCGACGCGATCACCTACACCAATTGGTTTCACTCTCGGGTCGGGACCGACCGGCCGCTTTCGACGGCTGGCAACGCACTCGGGATCGACCGCCATCTCGATCCAGAAGCCTACGAAGTGACCTTTTTCGCCCTGTTCGATCCTCGCGATGAACTGGTCTATCGCGTCGAAGCACCGTACGCCGTGACGCGCGATCCTGACCGTCGGGAGCGACTGGCCAGACAGATCGTCGCGGACGTAGCCGCCGAACGCGGGCCACCGCTGGCGGTCGCGAAAGCCGACGAACTCGCCAGGATCGGTGTGACGGGCAAACAGCAGTTGCGCGACCGCATCGGCCAGGAGTTCGAGGTCGACCGCCAGCGATCCTACAACGACCGTCGCTGGGGGGCCGACTACGAGACTGACGGCCCCGTCACCGAATCCTGAGTCAGATCGTCGGGTCGTCCCTCCTCGACAGACGGACGCCGATTCGATCGACTTGCCCACACTGTCGTTCACTGGCGCTGTCTGCCGATCGGTGTGTTTCCTAGCACGCCAGAACGGGAGATGGATTTCCGGCGTCAACCCTCCAATATATTTATAGATTGTTGCTGACGAAAGATTGAATATACGGAGATGCCGATTATTAACCATGACGAAAGAATGGCAGTGCACTCAGTGTGGCAACCTGCAGACGCGGACACTCGTCATGCACGTCAGCGAGGGCGCTCCCGAGGCGTGTGAGGTTTGTGGCAACGACGAGTTCGAGGAGACGATAATGGGGGGAACGCACTCGGTACTAGACTCGGTGTTACCCTGAAAGGGGAGTGGAACAAGCGCGATCGAATATTGACACATGTGTCGGTAGCGGCCGCTCTGGTTGCAGTCTTCGATATCTGGCACTGCTACAGAGCACTATGTACTGCTGTATATCCCGCAACAACGATCTGATCTACTCGTACTCCCACCGAGCCGACCGGAGCATATCGTATCTTCCCATGCCCCTATTATAAACCCCTTTAGTCAAATCTGCCCCCGTCTACGTTGATGACGCGAGATTCGACGCGTCCGGACAGTGCATCACGGCGGAAATTCATCCTGTCGGCTGGCGCGCTCGGGGCGGCCGCGCTGGCAGGTTGCAGTGGGGCAGCGACACAACGGCTGAGCCTGAAGCCAACGTCGAGGATGGTGAGCAGGATACTGTCGATCAGAACACTCCGACGCCGACGGAATCGAATTCTCGGGACACCTCGACCCTGAAGGCCGACGGTTCTTCGACGGTGTACCCGATCGCGAACGACGCGGGCCGACTGTGGAACGGTAATCCGCCGGCCGACGACAAAGAGTACTGGGGACCCGGCCAGTACGACATCGACACGGACATGCACCTCGCCGATTACTGGGCGAGCAAGTACGGCTTCGAGCCGACCGAAGAGCGCAGCGTCCCGCCGTTCGGTACGCAGATCGCGCTCAGTCACTCGGGGACCGGCGTCGAAGCGGTCATCAACAAACGCGTCGACATCGGTGACGCCAGTTCGACCGCCGAGTCGATCCTCGGTGAAGACAACGAAGAGCTGGATAACATCGTCGATCACGTCGTGGGCGTCGACGGCCAGCCGATCGTCGTGAGCCGGGAGATCTACGACGCGGGCGTCGAACAGATCACCGGCGAGGAACTCCGGGGGATCTACAAGAAAGAGATCACCAACTGGAGTGAACTCGGCGGCCCGGACAAGGAGATCTACGCGGTCGGTCGCTCCGAGGACTCGGGAACCGACACCGCGTTCCGAGCGAACCTCTATGGCGACCCCGACGCCCCGATCGAGCCCGACACCCGAAAAGGGCAAAACCAGCAGGTCAAAACCCTCATCGAGCAAAACGACAACGCCATCGCCTACATCGCGCTGGCGTTCGTCGAGCCCGACGGCGTGACACCGCCGATCGCGCTCGACCTCGAGGGAACCGTCTACGAGTACGGCAAGAACCTCGGTGCCAAGGAGTATCCGCTCAACCGCGACCTCCACATGTACACCTACAACGGGACCTCCAAGAAGGAAGCCGCGTTCCTCAACATGATTCTCTCTGACTTCGGCCAGACCAACTTCGTCGAGCCACAGAACTACTTCAAGCTCCCGGAAAGTCGTCGCGAAGAAGAACGCGCGAAGCTCCCCGATCAGGTCTAAGACGACAGCTCTCCGGGAGTATACAGAATGGGAACTTTGGACGTATCTATTCGTCTTTACAACGATGACACCTGAATATCAGTCGCCGAACGCGCTGTCCGCCGTCGCTCGATGGGCGCACAAACGTGGCCGGTCGCTTCGCCGGTCGGTCGAGCGACTGGGCTGGATCGGTCGGCTGCTGGCCGTCGGACAGCTATCGCTGATCGTCGCCGCCTTCGTCGGGTTTCTCGTCCAGTCGGTCTGGACGCCGTTTTTCGTGATGTCGTTTCTGCTCGTGTTCGGACTGGGCTGGGGCCTCCGCCAGGCCCTGACAGCCAAGATCATGACGTTCCTGATGACCGTATCCGCCCTGGTCACGCTGGGATTGATCGCCGTCTTCCTCGTTCTGGAGGCAATTCCGGCGTTCCAGACGGCCGGATTGGACCTGATCAATCCCTTCGGTGGGAACGCGTGGTCCGCGAGCCAGGGCCAGTATTCGCTCGTCCCGATGATCTGGGGGACCGTGCTCACGACGATCGTCGCGGTCGCGGTCGCCGGACCGCTCGGGATCGCCGGCGCGCTGTTCATCAGCGAGATCGCGCCCGGCTGGCTCCGTGATATCGTCAAACCGGCCGTCGAGATCCTCGCGGGTATCCCCTCGATCGTCTATGGGTTCATCGGGTTCACGATCATCAACCCCTACATCACGGGTCGCCTCTCCGTCAACCCCGGCGCGCTGTTCGCGATCGGGGTCGTCATCGGGTTCATGGCGCTGCCGACGGTCATCTCGGTCGCGGAGGACGCCCTTGCGGCCGTGCCCTCGCCGATGAAAGACGGGTCCCTCGCCGTCGGAGCGACCGATTGGCAGACGATGCAAAGCGTCACCGTCCCGGCGGCGTTCTCCGGCGTCTCAGCGGCCGTCCTGCTGGGGATCGGCCGCGCGATGGGCGAGACGATGGCCGCGACGGTGATGATCTCACACAGCCGTCGGCTCCCCGAACCGACAGGGTACAACGTCTTCGATAGCACGGAAACGCTGACGACGTTCATCGCCAGCAGTTACGGGCACGTCACGCCCGGCGAGACGTTCTGGAGTGCGCTGTTCGCCGCGGGCGTCGTCCTGCTGGTCATCGTCACCGGACTCGGTATCGCCTCACAGCTGGTCGAGATGCGAATGGAACGGAAACTGCAGGGCAATCAATGAGCGACGCATATCGAAGACAACTCGTCGATACAGGGTCGACGGGGTACGATCGTATCGCCGCCGGAACGGTCGGAGCCGCCTTCGTCCTCTTCGCTGGGGCCGTCGCTACGTTCTTCGGCTGGGTGCCGACCGACGAAGCGGGGTTCGGCGTCACGGGGCTGACGTACTTCGGCATCGCCTTGCTGGGCCTGGGGGCCCTCGTCGTCGCACTCGGACTCGGGTCCCGACGCTTTGACGTTGCGACGACGCCCAACGAGTCGCCCGGACTTCTCGTCAGTGTCGTCCTCGCGACGCTCTGGCTGGCGACGGCTGGCGCTGTGGCCAGCTGGGCGCTGGGAACCATCGCCTGGCCACTGGCGGCAGTCGTCGGCGGCGCGGTCGGATATGCGACCCTCGCGTCGCCCGAGGACCTCGGCTCGACGCTGCCCGTCGGGGCCTTCCTGCTGTTGGTCGGTGGACTCGTCACCGCTGGCGTGCTCGGCCCCGGATGGGCGTGGGAGTCAGCAGCGTTCGCGGCGACGTTCCCCGCTGACGTCGTCGTCCCGGTGTTGACACTGCTTGGAAGTCTGTTCGCGGGCTGGACCGCCGGCAAGGCCTACGGCGGCTTCGGCGCACGCGGCCGACAGCACGGTGCGTTCCTGCTCGTCTCGCTGGTCGTCTTCCTGGTCATGGGTGTGCTCGCCTTCCTCCTGGTGTACGTCGCCGAGCGCGGGATCGGGACGGCCGTCGAGAACCTCTCTGTCAGTTCCGGGACGCTACTGGTCGCGCTCGTGCTCCCGCTTGTCGTTTCGGTCCGGCGCGGGCGGCGCGGTCTGGGCTCCGCGTCCGGGGTTACCCTCGTTGCGGTGTACCTGTGGCTCGCGCTCGCGGGGACGCTCGCGCTGGCCAGTTTGGCCCTCGGATACACGATCGTGACCGGGAACGCGCTCACGACAGCCACGGCCACGATCCAGCCGACGGCGGCCGTCGGCGCGCTGCCGGCCGCCCTCGTCAGTGGCCTCGCCCTGCTGGCCGTCAGGCAAGCAACGCCGTGGCGGCCGTCCGACCCACGGCCCCGAACCCTCAAGCGTGCCGGCGTCGGTCTCGCGATCGTGCTCGTGGCCGGCGTCCTCGTCGAACTCGTCGTCGGTTCCCTCGCCGTGGCCGGCATCCCGCTGGTCGGACCGGGCGCTATCGCCGTCTGTGTCCTGAGCGGTGTCGCCATCGCCGCGAATCTGAGTACGCGGTTCCAGGACAGCCCGTCGCCCGCCTCGATTCCGCCGCTCAGATCGAGTACGCAGCTGTTCCTCCTGGGAGTGCTGGCCGCGTCACTGCACGTGCTCGTCACCGGGACGTCGATCGGGACAGAGACCGTGGGACTGGTCGCGAGCGGGACCGTCGACTGGCCGTTCGTGATGAACCCGACACAGGGCCTCGGGATCCAGCGCGGGGTCATGCCGGCGCTGATCGGGACCGTCTGGATCGTCGTCGGCGCCGTCGCCTTCGCCGTGCCGATCGCCGTCGGCGCGGCCGTGTTCCTCACCGAATACGCCGAGGACAGCCTCTTCACCAAGGGCGTCGATGTGGCGACGAACGGCCTCTGGAGTACCCCGAGCATCGTCTTCGGGCTGTTCGGGCTGGCGTTTATCGTCCCGCGATTTGGCAACAGCGGGTCGATCTTTGCCTCCCAGCTCGTTCTCGGATTCATGTTACTCCCGCTCGTGTTGGTCACGAGCCGGGAGGCGATGCAGAGCGTCCCCGACGAGTATCGTGACGCCAGCGCCGCGCTGGGCGTCAGCAAGTGGGACACGATCAGGGAGGTCGTCGTCCCCGCCTCGATGCCGGGGATCATCACCGGCGTCATCCTCGGGGTCGGCCGCATCGCCGGCGAGACGGCCCCGCTGTTGCTCGTCTTGAACGGGCCGGTCGCCCCGACTGACACCCCGGCTATCCTTTCGAGTTTCGAGGTGGGTCTGACGGCCCAGCCGCCGTTCGTGTCGGTGACCAATCCGGCGTTGCTCGAATCGGCGAGTGCGCTCCCATACCAGCTGTACGCGATCATCACCGCCGGCGTGCTTGATGACTTGGCGTTCGGCTGGGCGACGGCGTTCGTGTTGCTCGGCGTCGTCCTGTCGTTTTTCGCCGTGGCCGTCGCTTCGCGGCGCTACTTCCGGAGGAAACTACACCATGACTGAGACGACGATGGCATCCCAAGGCAGCACAGGCACGGAAATCGAGACGACGAAAGGCGAGAGCACGGAACACACCCGCGAGGAATGGGTCGACTACGAATTCGGGAGCGAGGCCGTCCTGTCGGTCGACAATCTGAACGTCTACTACGGCGAGGAGCGGGCGATCAAAGACGTCTCGATGGATATTCCCGAACAGAGCGTCACGGCGCTGATCGGCCCCTCGGGCTGTGGGAAATCGACGTTCCTGCGCTCGCTCAACCGGATGAACGACCGGATCAAGAGCGCACGCATTGAGGGATCTGTCGAGTTCGACGGCCAGGACATCTATCAGGAGGGCGTCGATCTGGTCGAACTCCGCAAGCGGATCGGAATGGTGTTTCAATCCCCGAACCCGTTCCCCAAGTCGATCCGGGAGAACGTCGCCTATGGCCCTCGAAAGCACGGGGACATCAACCGCGGACTGGCGGCTCGACTGCTCGGGCGCGACGAGAAAGACGCAGAAGACGAACTCGTCGAGCGCACACTCCGGCAGGCGGCGCTGTGGGACGAAGTGAATGAGCGGCTGGCGGACAACGCCCTCGGACTCTCGGGTGGGCAACAACAGCGCCTCTGTATCGCGCGGTGTCTCGCGGTCGACCCCGAGGTGATCCTGATGGACGAACCTGCCTCGGCGCTGGACCCGATCGCCACCGCCAAGATCGAGGACCTCATCGAGGAACTCGCCGAGGAGTACACCGTCGTTGTTGTCACGCACAACATGCAACAGGCCGCCCGGATCTCAGATCAGACCGCCGTCTTCCTCACCGGCGGCGAACTCGTCGAGTACGACGACACCGACACCATCTTCGAGAACCCCGAGAGCCAGCGCGTCGAGGATTACGTGACCGGCAAGTTCGGGTGATTCGATGGCACGAGAGGCCTACCGTGAAGCGCTTGCCGATCTCAGGACGGCCGTCGTCGAGATGGGCGAACTCGTCCTCGACCGGTTCGAGACGGCACTGCAGGCGCTTACGGCAGGTGAGCCACAACAGGCCCGTGAGGTGATCGACGGCGACGAGGAGATAAACCGCCGGTATCTCGCGATCGAGTCGGACTGTGTCGATCTGTTCGCCCTCGAACAGCCGGTCGCCGGCGACCTCCGGTTCGTGGCCGCTTCGTTCAAGATCACGACCGATCTCGAACGCGTCGGCGACCTGGCAACGAATCTTGCCCGCTACGCGCTGTCGAGTCGCCGTGAACAGCTACCCGACCTCGAAATCGAGGCGATCGGGGAGCGCGCTCACACCCTGCTCGCGGACGCACTCACGGCGTACGAGGGCGAAGACGCGACGGCGTGTCGGACGATCGCCGAACGTGACGACGACATCGATACGCTCTGTCAGCGGGCCAGCGAGCGCTTGGTGCGGGATCTCCTCGAACGCGACCCGGCGATCGACGCCTGGACGCTCGAACCATTACTCGATGAGATCGCGAGCGTGTTACTGACGATCCGGGACCTCGAACGGGTTGGCGACCACGCTGTCAACGTTGCCGCCCGGACGCTGTACGTCTTGGAGGGTGATCCGGAGTTGATCTACTGATGGAAACTCGCAAGATCCAGACCGTCGGCGGCGGCACGTACACGGTCTCCGTGCCAAAAGAGTGGGCGCGCAAGCAGAATCTCGAGACCGGTGAGGCCGTGCGGCTGTACACCCACCGGGACGGCTCGCTGATCGTCCGTGGCGAACAATCCGAAGCAACGCCACTGGCGTCAGTGACGCTATCCGTCGACGATCACAGCATCGGCGCCGTCGAGCAGTTGGTCCATGGGGCCTACGTGACCGGCTTCGAACGGATCACGATCGTCGCCCAAGACCCACTCCCTCCGGAGCATCGCCAGGCTGTTCGCACGGTGAGTCGACAGCTCGTCGGCACCAACGTGCTGGAAACCGAGCCGACGGCACTCGTCGTCCGGGCCATGCTCGATTCCTCGGCTGTCTCGGTTCGGCAATCGATCGATCAAGCCGTCTCGATCGTCACGTCGATGCTGCAGACGACCGTCGACGGACTATCCGAGGGGACGCCCATCACCGAGCACGTCCAGCATCGTCGCCCGGAGGTCACGCGACTGGCTGCCCTGATCCGTCGCCACCACAACCGCTCGCTTCGATCGTTCGAACAACTGGACGCGCTGGGGATCGATCGCGTGCCGCTCGCCCGATACACGCGAATGGCAGGCCGCCTCGAGGACGTCGCCACAACGATCGTCCGCCTGGCCGAGATCGTCGAGGAGGTATCACTGAGCGACGAGCACTCACAGATCGTCGCCGACCAGATCGACACCATCGGATCGAGTCTTCAAGCGGCCAGCGAGTGCATTCTCGACCAAACAAAACGGATCGATCCAGCGAGCCAGCGATTGCCCAGTGCCGATCGACACCTCGATCACGGGGGTCCCGACGACGGGGCCTCCGACCCAGCGCGGGCACGGGTCAGGGACGCCCTGGGACGGCTGCGAGCGGACGTCCGGTCGGTCGAGCGTCTCGGGGACCAACCTGCGATTGCCCATCAGTAGACAGCCCTCGCATTGAGACCTCCGGACCGCTATGTAGCTCTCATAGATACGTCTTTTAGCCTGTGTGTACGTAGTCTCGGGCGAGAACGCGTATGGGGCACGTAGACACACATCACAATCGTCTCGACGACCGGCTCATCGAGCGGTGCGAAGACCTCCCCGACGAGCCCGACCCGGGCGCGTACGTCGTCATCGATACGATGCACTTTTCGAACACCGTCATCGAGTTGCTGGCAAACGGGGCCACGTCCGTCCACGTCCCCGACGAGCGGGGCCAGGAGTTCGACTACCGTGCCTCGAACCGGGGGACGCTGATCGCCGGCGGAAAAACCGACGACTACGAGCCCGAAGCCGGCTACGACTTCTTCAACTCCCCCAGTTACGTCCAGGGAATGGACGTCGATGGTCGCCCAGTCAGTATGACCTCGACCAACGGCGGGCGGACCGTCTCGACGCTCCGTGAGCGTGGTGGGGATACGGTGGATGTCTACGTCGGGGCACCGCTGAACGCCAGGGCGATCGGCACCTACCTTCGAGAACACGAGCAGCCGGTCTTCCTCGTCAGTGCCGGCGACGAGGGCGAGATCGCCATCGAAGATCACGTCGGGGCCACGCTCATCAGTCGCTATCTCGACGGGATCGCGCCGACAGAGACCGAAATAGCACTGTACCGCGACCAGCTCGAAACGGCGAACGGTCCGGAGTACGCCCAGAAAAACGAAACTCGACGCCGCGATGTCTGGAACTACGCGATGAACGTCAACGGTCGGAACGTGGTCCCGAGGCTGTCCGACGACACACTCGTCCGGACAGATCCACGTCATCGGTCACGCCGGCACGCCAGGCAGCCAGCAGACTGAACGGACACCCGCGGTCGTTACACGCTATTCGAACTCCGGAAGATATCGCGTATCGATCGGGTCTTCGACGTCACCCATGACAGACTCCAGTAGGTCCGTCACCGTGACCATGCCCACGACATCCCCGTCTTCGATGACGAGGGCGAGTTCCTGGTTTTCGGCCTGGAACTGATCGATGGCGTCGCTGACGTCGACGTCCGGCGAGAGCGTCATCGGCGGGGCAGCCAGGTCCGGAAAGTCCACCTCGCCCGCAGCCAGTTCCTCGCGATGGCGTGTCAAGACCGGGACGTAGACGATTCCCTCGAAGTCGGTCAACTCCTCGCCGACCAACGGATACCGGGTGTGTGGCTGTTCCTCCAGTCGCCGGAAGTTCTCGGCTGAATCTACCGCCGTCGAGAGGGCGACGATATCGTCGGCCTCGATCATAACGTCACGGACGGGTTGTTCACCGATCGCGAGGGCGTTCATCACTTCTTGGCGACGCTCTGTGGAGAGGCCACCTTCTTCGAGGGCCGTACCCACGCGATTGCGCAGGTCTGCCCGAGACTCGATGACGTCCTGCTCGGCTTCTAGCCACGCACCGGTCATCTCGACGCCGAACAGTTTCAACGTGAGTTTTGCGATCCCATCACCCAACGTGATGATCGGCGAGATCAACCAGTGGAACCAGTACAGCGGTTGGGCACCGTATCTCGAGACCCACCGGGAGCGTTCGACGCCCAGATACGTCGGGGTCTGCTCGCCGTGAGTCAGGTGGACCAGGTTGATGATGAGGAAGGCGAGAATCCCACCCGAACCGATCGAGGCCAACACGGTGTTGTGAAACAGCGGCTCGAAGATCGCTGCCAACGCGGGCTCGGCGACGATCCCGACGGCGATGCTGGAGGCAGTGATTCCGACCTGACAGGTAGTCAGATACAGTTCGAGGTCCTGGGTCATCTCCCAGGCGCGTCGGAGTCCTCGGTTGGACCCGTCACCGATAAACTCCTCTTCGCTGTACTGGCGAGCGCGGGTCAGGGCGAACTCGATCGCGACGAAAAAACCGTTGGTCAGGATCAACACGAGACCTGCCAGTAACCGGACGGAGAGTTCGAGGGAATTCATCGACCGACCGTTATGTCACCGGAAAGTTATATCTGGCGTTGGGAGGGGTTCCTCACCCCACGCCGACGGGGACGGGAGACACTGTGTCGATACTGCACTGCTCTGTCCTCGTCTCGCGGAAACGTGGCGGTCTGGATCCCGCCAATGAACGGCGGCCGAAACGGGCTGGCTGCCCCCCGCTATCGAGACAGCCCGTCGACGGCCGTCTGACTGCCGTTACCGAGCGAACCCCTGACGGTGTGGGCCACGCTCTCGACGTCTTCCATGGCGATCGACACACGGTCGCAGTTGGTGACGGTTGTATTCCTCTCCCAGACCAGTATCGACGAGCAGGCGAGCCAGGAACGATCACGTTTAACACGACACCTGCCGAACGCGTGGTATATGAGTTACAACGAGTCAGCCGGCGCTGGCTGGAAGTTCGTCGAATCGAGTGAGTCCGCGGCAGCGTTGCTCGATGCGGCACTGGATCTGGAACCGGACGAACCAGTGACGCGCTCGGAACTGGCGGACGTAGCCGACGTGACGCTGAAGCAACTGTACTTAGACGAGACGATCGCCGATCTCGCCTCGGCTGGCGTCTTCGAGTCCGTCGAGCCCAAACAGGACGGTGAGGTCACGTACGTCCGCAATCCGGATAGTGAGGTACTGGAAGCTGCAGAACGGTTCGATCGCGCACTGGGCGAGCGCCTGGACGAGTGAACCGATTGCTGGGCGGTCCGGGCGCGTGGTCGCCGGCTTGACACCACAGCTGGGTTCCGCTGACTCAACGTCTTTGTGTGACGAGCGCGTACTTCTCAAACGCAATGACTGCACTCGACTCCGAACGGGACGCGATCGAACGCGGTGACGTCGCCCCGGACTTCGAACTGCCCGGGACCGACGGCCAGACCCACGCACTGGCTGACTTCGACGACTATGAGGCTGTCCTGGTTGTGTTTACTTGCAACCACTGTCCGTACGCGATCGCGAAGTTCGACCCGCTGAACGAACTCGCCGCCCAATTCGACGATCTGGCCGTCGTCGGCATCAACGCAAACGACGCCGAGGAGTACCCCGACGATTCCTTCGAACGCATGGTCGAACTCGTCGAAGACGGCACGATCCAGTATGACGCCTACCTCCGCGACGACTCCCAGGACGTGGCCCGCGCGTACGGCGCAGTCTGTACCCCCGATCCGTTCCTGCTCGAAAACGACGGCGGCGAGTTCCGTCTGGCCTACCACGGCCGGATCGACGACGCGATGAGTCCCGACGAGGACGCCGAGACCTTCGAGATGCGCAATATCGTCGAGGATCTGCTGGCCGGCGAGGAGATTACCGCGGAGTTCCGCCCTTCGCGCGGTTGTAACATCAAGTGGAAAGACGGTAGCGTCCGGCCCGAGTAGCGGTCGTGTCTGGTCTCATCCTCACCCGACGAAATAGTCCGTCAGTGGCGCACGCGGCCGTTTTTCGACGGGCCAGTAGACGAGATCCATCGCCAGGGCGTGGCCCAGTCCGAGGATAGCGGTCCCGATGACCGTCGCCAGAACGAGTCCCAGGAACGGGTCAGACGGAATCGTACTAAGCCGTGCGGTGAAGTGGCCCAGTGCTCCCAGCAGGCCGACTGCGGGTGCTGTCCAGCGTGTCAGGCCGTGATCGCTGACCCGCTCGTTGCTCCACCGGATCGCCGCCAGCGGGCGTCGACCGTCCCGAACGATGGTTACTGGTGCCACGAACAACCGCCCGAGGACCACGAGTGTCGCTGCCAGTACGATCCACCTGAGGGTTCCTAATCCAGCGATTTCCCACGAGAGCAGATCGGTAAGCCCTGCCAGGACTACCCCGTACAGGCAGAGGTAGCCGAACCGTGAGAATGGAAGTCTTCGAGTCGTCTGCGTTTGTGCCCGCCACCACCAGACGAGTCCGGCTGCGACCGTGATCGAGAGAGTAGTCCCACACCAGAGTCCGAGCGCCCCCAGCAGCACCAGGGGATCCAAACCGCCCACCGCTGCCGGGTCGAGCGTAGCAGGATCAACCCAGTGTGGCATCCCGGGAACCCTGACGAGCGAAAGCGGCGACAGCCGCGTCAGATCGGCAAGCGGGACCGAGAGCTGTCGGTATCCGACCACCGATGCGACCGCGACTGCACCGGCGATCGCGAAGACACCCGGATAGATCACGAGCGCGAGTCGTCGGCCAAACCGTGAGTGAGTCTGCCGAGAGTGAGTCATTGTGCCTCCAGTGCGACGAGGTGCTTGCCGTACGGAAGGAGGAGTTTCTCCGTCCCGACGACGGGACGGCCGGGACCAACGTTGCCGGATACCGTGGGTCGTTCGTACGTCCACAATCGATCACCATTCGACGGGTCCAGCGCGACTGCCCGACCGTCGGCATCGTGCAGGTACAGCGCGTCGTCCGTCCCAGTGATCCGGGTGGTCGTTGGGAGTCGACGCTGCCATTCGCTCGCTTCGTCGTTCCGGTCCATTGCGAGACAGACGTCGCCGTCCGGCCCATCGGTGTTCACCACAGCGTAGAGTCGCTCCGGACCGACGACGATGTCGCCGATCCCGCCGATCGATCCAGCCAGTTGGTCGTCGAGTGCTGACGGTGCGTCGATGAGCGTGTGCCATTCTTCGGTCTCGCTGTCGAATGCGACGATCGAAGCAGTCGAATCTCGGGATCGAGACCCCCGAAGGTAGGCGATACCGTCCCGGACGGCAACGAGGGTGGTTTCCGCTCCGGTTTCCACGGTCGTGCTGCTTCCTGTGTCGTCCAACACTGATAGTTTCCCGCCCGCGTCGGAACTGGTTGCGGCGAACACGCGGCCGTCCTCGACACGGAGGCGGTCGACGGGGTGTGACACTGTTGTCTCCCACTCGGCACGCCCGTCGTCGGCGTCGATCGCGACGACGCAAAACGGGGCTCGTTCACCCGGCACGACCGTCACCACAACACCGTTTTCGATCCGTCCTGCGGAGGCGGTTGCATCAAAATTCCGACGCGAGCCCGCCGTCCACCGTCTCGTCGTCTCACACCACCCGTCGGCGTCGACCGACGTTGGTGGCCTGAGTCCTTCGAGGATGTCCCCTGCAGTGCCCCGGTGGTCTCGCATTCCGTGGCGGCGAGTGGCTACCAGCGTGCCGTCTTGATACGTGTTCGTCCGTGCGAACCCGACCAGAGCGTCGGTACGATGACAGTCCGAGTCGAGTTCCGCCCCCTCATCGGTCGTCGTGGCGGCTTCCCGGACTCGCCCGTCCGCCATATCGACGATCACGCCTTCGATGCAGTAGGCCAGATCGTCGACGATCACCAGCGGCGTCCGAATTTCCCACGCCGCTGGATCAGTCAGCGTCGCGTCGGACTGCAGATCGGTCGTCCAGACGGATGCGTCCCAAGCCATGTGGGGCTCCTCGACCGGCGGGGAGCCCGCGGACTTGAAATACGTGGCTCCAGCATCGTAGCCAGCCTGGGGCCAATCCGTGGCGTTTGGATCCGGCAGGGTGCCACTGCCCAGACAGCCCGAGGATCCGCCGAGCAGTGTTCCAAGGCTGCCCAGGAGGGCTCGGCGCGACAGGTGGACCATACTGCTTGTCCAGAAACCATTCCAAAGAACGTACCGGATTGTTGTCCAATCGGCGATGCCGTTTTGACGTGTGCTGCCCCAGTACGCGTATGCCCACAGTACCGGAGTGGATCGAGGATTTTGCGACCGTTGTCGGGCCCGATCCGGACGACGTACTGGTCGAGATGGACGAGTACGCCGAGCGCGAGGGATTCCCGACGGTCGGTCCCGCCGTCGGTGGCTGGCTGGAATTGCTTGCCCGGATGGTCGACGCCGAGCGCGTCTTCGAGTTCGGTTCGGGATACGGTTACTCGGCGTACTGGTTCGCTCGCGCGCTCCCCGGCGACGGTGAGATCGTCCTCACGGAAATCGATGCCGACGAACTCGCCCTCGCCGAAGAGTACCTCGATCGCGGCGAGTTCGGCGCGACGATTCAGTACGAACACGGCGATGCCATCGAGATCGTCGCGGACTACGACGGCCCGTTCGACGTGGCCCTGATCGACAACGAGAAGACACGCTATCGGGAGGCCTTCGAGGCTATACGCGAGAAGGTTGCACCCGGGGGTATCGTCGTCGCGGACAATGCGATCGCGGGCGGCTCGATCGACGCTGACGCCGTTCGTGGTCTGCTGGCGGGCGATCGGGGAGACGCCGACGAGATGTCGGCAGGGATCGCAGCCGTCATCGAGGCGCTCCAGGAGGATCCGGCCTTCGAGGCGTCACTGTTACCTGTTGGCGAAGGCGTCGCGGTCGGCTATCGCGTCGAGTGACCGACGTGTCATTCTCGTCGATGAGAACTGCAGGTCCATGACTTATTAGGGCGGGCTTGAAACAGAACTCTACGACTGCACATGAGCTTGATGATCGACATTCGGAAGCTCGCACTGTTCAACAAGATGGCCAAAGAGGGCGGCAACACAGTTGCTGGCCACCTCAGCCAAATGACCGACATGGAGACGGAGATGGAGATTACCAAGATCAACTTCATCGATATCCCCGACATCAAGACCCACGTCGGTGACGACAAACAGATCGGCATTAGTATCCAACTCGAGGAGCCCCCACACGGCCACATTCTCTTTCTGTTGAACGCCGAGAGCGCGAAAGATCTCGCCCGCGGGATGATCGGCGACATGGGCGGGGCCGATCCCGACCAGGATGGCTTTACCGAGATGGAGCGTTCGGCGATCCAGGAGATCGGCAACATCATGACCTCGGGGTTCATCGACGGCTGGGCGAACGTCCTCGATACCACGATCGATATGTCCACGCCGACGTTCACCTACGGGCCGGGCAGCGGCATGATCGACGAACTCGTTGGCGATCGGGATTCGGAGATGGCACTCATGTTCGACTCCCACGTCCAGGCGCTCGACTCGAACGTCGACGTCAAAGTGTACACGTTCCCACAACTCGACGAGCTCGTCGAGTTGATGCAGGCAATCGAAGTCTAAGGCCCAAGAGAGTCACGCAGAGAGTGTCCGTTGGGTCGCGCCGATCTTCTCCCTGTCGAGGCCGTGACGTCGGAGGTGTGTCGGCGTGACGTCCTCCAGACATGGAACCACGAGATCGACGTCCACCTCCGCCGCCATGGCGACGATCTCGTCTGTCGGGTCGCCGCGCCGACAGTGGCCTTCGACGTCAATTCCGCGACGCTTGCCGTCTTCGATGAGTGTCTGTACGTGTTGCTTGCCTTCGTCTTCACACTGGTCGATGACTATCTCGACGCTGCTCAACGCCGGCTCACCGTATCGACGCGTGTCGACGACGTACAGTACGTGAACCGTCGCCTCTATCTGCGCGGCCAGTTCGAGCGCTCGTGTTGTCACGGGCTCGGCCCGTTCGCTCCCGTCAGTCGCCACCAGTATCTCTGTAGTCATGTCCCGTCACATCGTGACGTAGGTAGCCTGTGAGCAAATACTTTGCGATTATTAATCATTAAGGTTTCGAAACGGCGACACACCGACCGTACGCTGGCTACAAGCCACGTTCTCGATGCAGGAACCCAGAGAGCCCGGTTACGCGGCGGGCAAGCTGATCGTGACGCTTGCCCCGTCGTCGGTATCGAATGTGAGCGTGCCGCCGTACGCATCGACGATCGTGTCCAATACCCACAGTCCGACGCCCGTTCCGTGTTCGAGTTGCGTGATTTCTGTGTCGTCTTCGAGAGGCGTGAGTTCGTGGTCGGGAATGCCAGGCCCGTCGTCCGTGATGGTAACTTCGACGCGGCCGTCCTCCCGGGAGCTAGTCACCCGAACGTTCTCGCCACCGTGAACGACTGCGTTTTCGATGGCCTCGTGTATCGCGACGGCGAGTTTGTCGTCGGCTCGGACCAGACAGTCCTCGGAGAGGTCGGTGTCGACCGTGGCGTCCGGATAGGCGTTCTGTATCTCTTCGACGACAGCGCCGACTGGCTCCGTGAGATCGACCGTCCGTTCCTCTGTGGGGTCGTGATCGACCGCCGCCTGGAACTGGCCGAGTTTGTCGTTCATTGTCGCCAACCCGTCTGCCGTTTCGGCGACGGTCGTTGCCATGTTCGCCAGTCGCTCGTCTTCGAGACTGGTCGCTAGCGTCTCGGCGTTGCCCAGCAAAATTTGGGCGTCGTTGCGGAGATTGTGCCTGACGATCCTGTTGAGCACTGCCAGTTTCTGGCGTTCCCGGGCTAGCTCACCGACCCTGATACGGCGCACGTCGTTGACGCCAATGAGGACGTGAGCGATGGCACTCACGCCCAGCACGTCGGCGATGACAGCCGCCGGTAGTGAGATCGACGGACTGGCAACGACGAGTCCGAGCACGAGAGCGAGGACCACGACGCCAAGCGCATTCCAGCCCGCCACCCGGATCACGTGGGCGGTCTGTAGCTCTTCGAAGGCGAACAAGCCAGCACCGGTCGCTACCAATAGCAGGCCGACCACAATCCCCAACCCGGCCAGCCCGAAATCGTAGATGCTCGGGAGCCCGGCCGTGGCGGCTGTCAGTGCAATGAGAAAGACGGCCATCCCAGTCGCACTCACTGACGCGCCCGCCAGGATTCGTTTGCTATCCATATTGATACGTGAGTGAGCCCAAAGTTAATGCTGGCGTCGGCAACTGGGAGTGTCTCTCTACGGAGCGACCTGGTAGTCTTGGCCGGACGAACAGCTCTGTCGACATGTGATACGCCCCCTCATTCGACCCGTAGAACGATCTCTGAGGGCTGTCGGCGGGTGTGTGCTTCGTGGTCCGTAACCGCCGCGTCAGCTTCTCAGCTCCCTCGATACCGGCACCCAGCAGCACGCCCGACACCGTTCGGTCTGTTCCTACGTAGGTATTATCACAATCATTCGGGAATTGACACAAGCCAAACCCTTTTGGTCGGTCCGTTCGTCCGTTCTGTACGGCACCATCTGGGCCGATGATATTCAATGACAGCACACGAACTCATCTGGCGAATCGCTGGCGGTTCCGGTGACGGAATCGACTCGACGAGCCAGAACTTCGCGAAAGCCCTGATGCGGGCAGGGCTGAACGTTTTCACCCATCGACACTATCCGTCCCGTATTCGTGGCGGCCACACGTACGTCGAAGTACGAGCCAAAGACGAGGAAGTCACCTCCCGGGGCGACGGGTACAACTTCCTGCTATCGCTCGGCGATAGTTTCGCTCGCAACCCTTCCGAGGATGCCTATTATGGCAACGAGGAACTGAAGCCACTCGCGGAGAACTTGGACGAACTCCGTGAGGGCGGTATCATCGTCTACGACACAGGATTGTTCGACGAGGACGAGGTTGCGGAACTGAATCTCGAAGAGCGTGCCGAGGAGAACGACTGGCACGTCTATCCGGTCAACCTTCGGGAACTCGCACGGGAACACGGCCGAGACGTCATGCGCAACACCGCTGGTGTCGGCGTCACGGCCGCGCTGCTCGACATGGACGTGTCGTTCTTCGAGGAACTGATCCGCCAGAACATGTCTGGCGACATCCAAGAAGACAATCTGAACGTCCTCGAAGACGCCTACGAGCGCGCCGAGGAGTTCGAGCACACTCACGATCTGACTGTTCCGACCGGCGAGAACGAACAGGAACTGGGCCTGATGAACGGCTCGAACGCCATCGCATACGGCGCTCTGGACGCCGGCTGTCGGTTCATCGCCGGCTACCCCATGACCCCGTGGACGGAAGTGTTCACGATCATGTCCCAGCACATGTCCGAGTTCGGTGGCATCGCCGAACAGGTCGAAGACGAGATCGCCGCCGCGGCCCTGGCACTGGGTGCGAGCCACACCGGGGTCAAGGCGATGTCGGGCTCTTCGGGTGGCGGATTCGCCCTGATGTCCGAACCGCTCGGTCTCGCCGAGATGACCGAGACGCCGATCGTCCTCGTCGAAGCCATGCGGGCTGGTCCCTCGACGGGCATGCCGACCAAGCCCGAGCAGGGCGACCTCGAACACGTTCTGTATACGAGCCAGGGCGACTCCAACCGTGTCGTCTTTGCTCCCGCTGGAATCAAGGAAGCCTACGAGCAGACCCGACTGGCCTTCGAGATCGCCTACGACTACCAGATCCCGGCGATCGTCGTCTACGACCAGAAGATCGAGGGCGAACTCCGGTCGGTCCCGATCGACTTCTTCGACCGGGAGCCGGATCCGGACGTTGGAGAGGTCCTCTCCGAGGAAGAGATCAAGGAGGCTGCCCACCACGAATCGGGCACCTTCAAACGCTTCGACTCCGAGGTCGAAGGCGGCGTCAGCCCGCGGACGGTCCCCGGCCAGGAAGGTGGCCGCCATCTCACGTCCGGGAACGAGACCAACGCGTACGGTCACATCGAGGAAGATCCGGACAACCGAGTCGCACAGATGGCCCGCCGGATGGGCAAACTCGACAGCATTCGTGAGGAACTCGACGAGAAAGACGCCTCCAATCAGGCCACTCGTGGCCCGGACGACGCCAACTACGGGATCATCACGTGGGGCAGCCAGCAAGGTACGGTCTTCGAGGCCGTCGACCGCCTGAACGAGAACGGCCAGGCAGTCAAGGCCCTCGGCGTCAGCGACCTGATGCCCTATCCCGAAACCGAGGTTACCGAGTTCCTCGAAAGCGTCGAGGAAGCTGTCGTCGTCGAGATGAACGCCAGTGGCCAGTTCAAGGGACTCACCCAGAAGGAACTCGGTCGCTTCGGCGACAAACTGTCGAGCCTCTTGAAGTACAACGGGAACCCCTTCGAACCCGCCGAGATCGTCGAGGGCTTCGAAGCGATCGTCGAGAACGAGCCGGAGGTCCCGGGGGATTCGACTACGTTCGTCCCAGCGGCAGGTGACTAATCATGAGTGCATTCAGCGCAATCGACCAGGATCGCGAGATTGACCCAGAAGAATATACACCCGGCATCGAACCGCAGGCGACCTGGTGTCCGGGCTGTGGTGACTTCAGCGTCCTCAAGGCGCTGAAGCAGGCGATGCCGGAAGTCGGCCGGACGCCCGAAGAAGTGCTGACGGTGACCGGTATCGGCTGTTCGAGCAAACTCAACTCCTACTTCGAGTCCTATGGCTTTCACTCGATTCACGGCCGGTCGCTGCCGATCGCCCGTGCAGCGAAACTCGCCAACCCGGCACTCGAAGTGGTTGCCGCCGGCGGTGACGGTGACGGCTACGGCATCGGTGGGAACCACTTCATCCACACGGCCCGTGAGAACCACGATATGACCTATATCGTGTTCAACAACGAGATCTTCGGGCTGACGAAAGGCCAGACGTCCCCGACCAGCCCCAAGGGCCACAAGTCAAAGACCCAGCCCCACGGCTCGGCGAAAGATCCGATCCGACCGCTGAGTTTGGGGCTGACCGCGGGTGCCTCTTATGTCGCCCGCACCGCCGCCACCAACCCGAACCAGGCGGCAGAAATCTTGGCGGAAGCCATCGAACACGACGGGTTCGCTCACGTCGACTTCCTGACCCAGTGTCCGACCTGGAACAAGGACGCCAAATCGTACGTCCCGTATACGGACGTCCAGCAGTCCGACGACTACGACTTCGACTACACTGATCGGGAAGAAGCGGCCCAGATGATGTACGAAGTCGAATCGAAACTCTACGAGGGCGAGGTCCTCACCGGTCGGTTCTACGTCGACGAGGACCGGCCGTCCTACACCGAGGAGAAGCAGGCTACCGGTGAGATGCCCGAGGAACCCCTGGCAGAGAAGTACTTCGACGACGACGCCGAGTGGAAGCGCAGCTACGACCTGCTGGAACACCACACGTAATCGCCGCGGCCCGTCTCGTGTGATGGGACGCGTTGCCGGCTGAAAAAGCCGGCCAGCCCTTTCACGTTCGGAAGATATTTTTCCACGTATCACAAAATCAGGTTCATGAGCGCCGAAGCGACGGCCGAGCGTATCCTGGACGTCTTAGAGGACGACGCCCAGGCCTCCTACGCCGAGATTGCAGACCGGGTAGGTGTCTCGAAGCCGACTGTCAGGAAGTACATTCAACAACTCGAAGACGATGGCGTCATCGTCGGGTATTCGGCAGACGTCGATCCCAAGAAACTCCCGAGTGAAAGTATTGCTATCGTCGGCGTGGACGTCGAGAGTGAGGCCTACGTCGAAGTATCCCGCGCGCTACAGGATGTCTCGGCGATCGAAGCGTTGTACACATCCAGTGGCGACCACACGCTGATGGCCGAGGTCCGTGCGACCGACGGCGACGCGCTTGGCGACGTCATCAACGACCAGATCGAGGCCCACGAGGGGGTTGCAGCCGTTCATCCGTCGTTTCTTCAAGAACGACTGAAGTGATCGTCCGGCGCGTGCCGGAGCCAGGAGGGAGGTTTTTAGGGGCTGTAGATCCCACGGTCGGGACATGCGCACCCGGCTGGTGGTGGGCTGTGGGAGACTCGGGGCGACGCTGATCGACACCCTGAGTGACCGTCCGGGCCGGGTCGTGGTCGTCGTCCCCGGCGAGCGCGCAACAGCGCTCCGCGAACGATTTCCGTCCGTCGACGTGACGGTTGAGGACCCGACAGAGCCTGGCGTCTTCGAAACGCTCCCCGACGCAGACAGCGTCCTCGTTGCCGGGGACGACCCCGCACGGAACCTCGAAACGGCCGAACTCGCACGCGACGCTTTCCCAGCGGCGTTTCTTCTGGCGTACGCCGGTCTGGAACCACCGGCCGACATTCGTCAGTCGTTGGCCAATCTGGCCGACCGTCTCGTCGACCCTCCCGCTGTCTTCGAGACGTTTCTGACCGAACGCGTCGAGACCGGCGAGACGACGATGCACGAGCTGCGCAAAGTGGTGGCCGATATTGACGGTCCGCTGGCTGTCGTGATGCACGACAATCCCGATCCCGATGCGATCGCCAGCGCCGTCGCATTACGGCGTCTCATCGAGTATTTCGGCTGTTCGGCACAGGCCTGTTACTACGGGTCGATCAACCATCAGGAGAATCGGGCGATGGTCAACCTCCTCGAATACGAGCTTCGGAACCTCGATGCCGAGTCGGACCTCACCGAATTCGGTGGCTTCGCCTTGGTCGATCACGCCCGACCCGGTGTCAACGATGGCCTGCCCGAGGACACGCCCGTCGATATCGTGATCGACCACCATCCGCCACGTGGGCCAGTCAGCGCTCGGTTCGCGGATCTCCGAAGCGATGCCGGCGCGACGAGTACGCTACTGGTCGATTACTACCGCCGACTCGGGGTCGATATCGAGCCGGCTGTCGCAACCGGCCTCTTGTTCGGCATCCGTGTCGACACCGACGAGTTCAGTCGGGAAGTCTCGGTCGCGGACTTCGAGGCCGGTGCTGAACTCCTGGCGAACGCCGATCTGGGCAGGTTGGAACGCGTCGAGAATCCAAGCGTCAGTTCCGACACCGTAGAGACCATCGCTGCAGCGATCAGGCGTCGACAACGCCACGGCTCGGTCCTGTTGAGTGGCGTGGGGGCGATCAACGACCGCGATACGCTGGCACAGGCCGCTGATCGGCTCCTCAATCTCGAAGAGATCACGACGACCCTCGTGTATGGAATCATCGACGGGACGGTCTACATCTCGGCGCGCTCTCGTGGAACCGATCTCGACCTCGGTGAGACGCTGCGGGCTGCGTTCGGACAGATCGGGAGTGCCGGCGGCCATGCGGAGATGGCGGGGGCACAGATCGAACTGGGGGTACTGGAATCGATCGACGGTGACGACCCTTCTCTCGTGGATATCGTCGACGAGCTGGTTGCCGATCAGTTTCTGGACGTATTGGATTTACATCCTTCGCGGGCGTCCCTGGGGACCTACGGGCAAAGCGACGAATCAGCAGTCGACGTGCCCGAAAGTGACAGCTGGGTCACCGGTGGGTCCGAACCGGATCGCCGTGAGTCCAACGTAGGCGAGTGGCGTGTTCGAGACACCCAACCGGATGAGGAATAGCCACTGTCGGTCCCGCGGGCGCTGGCGAGGGATTTTTCAACCGAGACACCATCAGTGACGACGATGGCCAGTGCTGATACTTCGTCGACTGTCGAGGAATACATGACCCACGAGGTCGCGACAGTCGCCCCGGACGAGACGGTAGGTGAGGTCGCACGACGGATCGCCGAGAGTGGCGATCACAGCGGATTTCCGGTTTGTACCGGACGAGAAGTGCAGGGATTTGTGAGCGCAAGCGATCTCCTCCTCGCTGATGAGTCGGTGACGATCGAGACGGTGATGTCGACCGATCTGATGGTCGGCCACCCCGAGATGGATGTCGACGACGCGGCCCGCGTCATTCTGCGATCGGGCATCCAGCGTCTGCCAGTCGTCGACGACGACGGAGACTTGGTTGGCATCATCACGAATACTGACGTCCTTCGCAGCCAGATCGAGCGAGCGACCCCCGAGAAGGTCGACGAGCTCCGAGAGACGATCGAGGACGTCCACGACGCCGAAACCGGCCAGGAACGTCGCGTCGTCTCACTATCTACCCTCAAGCCGACCCAGACGAAAGTCTACGGGGACGAACTCGAAGGCCGTATGTACGAAATCGAGCGGGGCTTGGCTGAACCGCTCGTGGTTATCGACAACGCCGGTGAGCTGTTGTTGGCCGACGGCCACCACCGGACCACCGCTGCTGTCGAACTCGGAACCGAAGAAATGGACGCCTACGTCATCACCATCGACGAACCAGTCGACTTAGAGATGGCCAAGACGGCCGAGGACGAAGACATGACTTCGATCGAAGACATCACGATCGTCGACTACGCCCGTCACCCACTCGTCGAGCAGACCGAACGGTACCAGGACGACGAGTGACTGTCTTCGCGCGTCTGATCCACCGCGAGTTGGCTCTGCCCTGACGGTCTCCGATTCGTGGCGGTTTCGCGTCGCCCGATACCTGCGGGTACGATCCTGATACCAGGGAATGTCGCCGCTTTGCTGACGCTCATGTAGCTGAGTGTGCAGGTCACTGTCGTGAGTTACTAATGAATGATAATGATGGAGTGGGGCTGGAAGCACGGTTGTCGGATCGGAACTATCATCGGCCGCCGCCACGGTTCGTCGGCCAGGCAAATGCCAGCGATCCAGCGATCTACGATCGTGTCGGGGACTTTCCCGACGGATTCGAGGCATACGCCGACTTGCTAACGTGGGAGACACGGTGGGACGAGACTTTCGACGGAAGTGATCCGCCGTTCTTCGAGTGGTTTGTCGGGGGCTCACTCAACGCGTCGGTAAACTGCGTCGATCGACACCTTGCCGACCGGAAGAACCAGGCTGCACTCATCTGGGAGGGTGAAGACGGTGAGCAACGGACCGTGACGTACCAGGACCTCCACCGCCGGGTCAACGAGGTTGCAGCGACCCTCCGTGAAGTCGGTGTGTCCGAAGACGACGTTGTGACGCTTCACCTCCCGATGGTGCCAGCCTTGCCGATCACGATGCTCGCGTGTGCCCGGATCGGGGCCGTCCACTCGGTGGTGTTTGCCGGCTTCTCGGCGAACGCCCTGGCCGACCGGCTGGCCGACGCCGACAGCGATGTACTTGTGACGATCGATGGCTATTATCGCCGCGGAGAGTGGCTCGATCACAAGGACAAAGCCGATCAGGCCCTCGCTGATTCGGCTACCGACGTCGAAACGGCTCTGCTGTGGTCCCGCCACGACGATCTCGAAGCGGGGGTCGAACTCGCGGGCGAAGATCCGTACGTCCTCGTCGACGACGTTCTCGCCGAGAAAGCGGGTGCCGACGTTCAGCCGGTCGCCCGCGATGCCGAAGATCCGCTGTTCCTGATGTATACGTCGGGGACGACGGGCAAGCCCAAAGGCTGCCAGCACCGGACTGGTGGGTACCTTGCCTACGCTGCGGGCACCTCGAAGTACGTGCTGGATATCAAGCCGACGGATACCTACTGGTGTGGTGCAGACATCGGCTGGATCACCGGCCACTCGTATATCGTGTATGGCCCGCTGGCACTCGGTACGACCAGCCTCATGTACGAAGGTGCCCCGGATTTCCCCGACCGATCGCGAACCTGGGAGATTGCCGAACGCTACGACGTCGACATTTTCCATACGTCACCGACGGCGATCAGGCAGTTCATGAAGTGGGGCAGCGACCACCTCGCGGGACACGACTTCGACTTTCGCCATCTCACGACCGTCGGTGAACCGATCCAGCCCGAAGCCTGGGAGTGGTACTACGAGCACGTCGGCGACGCCGAGGCGGTTGTCGTCGATACCTGGTGGCAAACCGAGACTGGCGGCCACCTGATCACGAATCTCCCGGCGCTTGCCGACATGAAGCCAGGCAGCGCGGGCCGCCCGTGCCCGGGGATCCAGCCCGCCCTTTACGAGGACGATGGGACACACATCGAACCCGAGAGTGGCCGGGCCGGCAATCTGGTGATCGAACGGCCCTGGCCGGGCATGCTCCAGACGGTCTATGGCGACGACGAGCGATTCATCGCCGAGTACTGGCAGCGCTTTTCGGACACTGAGAGTGACGACTGGCGCGAGTGGGTCTACGAGACCGGCGACGGTGCAGTCCACGGCCAGGATGGGTACTACCGCATTCTCGGCCGACTCGATGACGTGATGAACGTTGCCGGTCACCGCCTCGGGACGATGGAACTGGAAAGTGCCGTCACGGAAGTCCAAGCCGTTGCCGAGGCCGCTGTCGTCGCTCGTGAGGATACCGAGCGCGGCCACGTGCCGGACGTTTATGTCGTCCTTCGGGACGGCGACGAGGCCGGTGCGGACGTCCGCAAGCAGGTCGTCGCGGCCGTCGAAGACCAGATCGGTGCCTTCGCCCGCCCCGATCGTGTGTTGTTCGTCTCTGATCTGCCGAAAACCCGCTCGGGGAAGATCATGCGACGAGTTTTGGA
Source organism: Halorhabdus sp. CBA1104 (assembly GCF_009690625.1). Classification (NCBI taxonomy): domain Archaea; kingdom Methanobacteriati; phylum Methanobacteriota; class Halobacteria; order Halobacteriales; family Haloarculaceae; genus Halorhabdus; species Halorhabdus sp. CBA1104. The sequence goes on from NZ_CP033878.1 coordinate 596,252, forward strand.
GAACATCTCAAACAGCGAGGACCTCGGCGACACGACGACGCTGCGGGACCCAACGGTCCCCGAGCAGATCCGGAAACAGGTCCAAACGGGCGGCCAACCGCCGCGAACCTAGAGCCGACTGCTGGGCTGGACTACTCGCTTCCGGGCTCGTGCGTGTCGAACCGTGCGGCGACGTACGCGACGGCACCCAACAGGACACCGAGAGCAAGGGCAACTGTACTCATTCCGTACGCGGCCATGCCCAGCGGGGAGGCCGGGAGTGACACCACGCCAAACAGTACCGGATCGACGATATCCGGTCGTGTGGCTCCGAGGATCGCCCCCATCAGTCCGGCGATAGCGATGACCACGAGATAGATGGCGATAACGACTCGGCGGCCCCTGTTGACAGTCCTAATTGACACAGCCACACTACGTGCCGGAGCCGATTAGGCTTTTCACGTCCCGACCAAAGAGCCGGTATGGAAGAGAAAGAACTCTTGTTTGTGGCACTGGTTGCGATCGCGCTGATGATGGGCATCGCCGCGTTCGTTCTCGTGATCGGGTGAAAAATGCGACAAGAGTGACTCGCTTACTCGTCGGTTTCGCGGCGCGGCGGGTCGTCGGTTGCTGTGGGCTGTTGGCCGCCATCAGTAACGGCCTGTTGTTGGCCGCCGTCGGCTGCAGTGAGCCGGTCGGCGTGCCAGCCGAACTCACGGGTGTACAGCCCGGACTGCTTGAGATCCCACGGGTCGGCGTCGGTCACCTTCGGGGCGTCGAGCCACGAGGAGACGACGTTCCAGACGAAGATCAGTTGCCCGATCAGGAGGATGACCGCGCCGACGGTCGCGGCTTGGTGGAGCAGTGTTTGGGCCTCGAGTGGGCCGACCGTGACCATATCGTAGCTCGCGTATCGGCGCGGCATCTGCATGTACCCGAGCAACAGCATCGCGAAGAAGGTCACGTTGGTGCCGATCATCGACAGCCAGAAGTGCCACTTCGCCAAGGTCCGCTGGTACATCTTCCCCGTGAAGATGGGGAACCAGTAGTAGATGCCCGCGAACACCGCGAAGGCGATCGCCCCCATGACGATGTAGTGGAAGTGCCCGACGACGTAGTAGGTGTCGTGGAGAACGAGATTGACCGGAATGGCAGCCAGGAAGACACCGGTCACGCCACCGATGATGAAATTCGAGATGAATCCGATCGAGAACAGCATCGGTGCCGCCAGTCTAATTCGGCCGTTCCACATCGTCGTGATCCAGTTGAACGTCTTCACGGCGCTGGGTATCGCAATGGCGAGTGACACTGCCATGAACGAGGCTCGCAGGCGTGGATCGATCCCGGTCGAGAACATGTGGTGGGCCCAGACGCCAAAGGAGAGCACCCCAATCGCCAGCGTCGAGTAGACGACGAACTTGAACCCGAACAGTTTCCGGCCGGCAAAGCGCGGAATGATGTAGCTGATCAGGCCCATCGGGGGGAGCACGAGGATGTACACTTCCGGATGGCCAAAGAACCAAAAGAGGTGTTGCCAGAGGATCGGGCCGCCACCTTCTCCGACCGCGTAGAACAGCGTCCCGAGGTTCCGATCGAGCAACAGCATGACGATGGCACTGCCAAGCAGCGGGAACGCGAAGAGGATCAGTCCCGACTGGGTGAGCATCGTCCAGGAGAAAATGTCGAGGTTGGCCCAGCTGACATCATCACCACGTTCGGTGAAGATTGTCACGATGAAGTTGATCGCCCCCATCGTCGCCGAGACGCCAGTCAGGTGCAACCCCAGAAGCATGAGGTCCGCGCCGACGTGGGCCTGTTCGACCGATAGCGGCGTGTACATCGTCCAGCTGGTCTGGGCGGGTGCGATCCCGGGGACGAGAAAGCCACCCCAGATGAGGAGCGCGCCGGGGGGCAACAACCAGAACGCGATGGCGTTGATCCGCGGGAAGGCCATGTCGTCGGCCCCGATCAACAACGGCACGAAGTAGTTCCCGAAGGCCGCGATGATCGGCGTACCGAACAAAAACAGCATCGTGATGCCGTGACTCGTCAGCAACGCGTTGTAGAACTGGGGACTAACCACGTCCGATGCTGGCGTGATCAGTTCGAACCGCATGACCATCACCATCAGTCCACCGATCGCCAGCGCGAGGAGTGCGAAGACGCCGTAGAGAATGCCGATGTCCTTGTGATCGACGGTCGTGAGCCACCTGGTCACACCCGAGGGCTTTTCGCGGTGGCCGTATCCGGTATCCTCGCCGACGGCGACGGCGCCGCCACCGGCCAGGGGCGTGTATCGCCGCCAATCCTCGATCCGCGTGAGGATCGCAGCGACCCCGACCAGGACGAGCCCCATCAGCACCGTCAACGCGAGCTGCTGTCCTGCCATAGACGTCAGTCAGCGTGGGCCGTACAAAAAGTGTGTGTTGGCGGCACCATTCCCTTACGTGACCGTCCCCTGATATTGAGGGGTTTTATCGTGGCTGTTCGGCGAACGGAAAATACTGTCTTCACGGTCGTCCGTTGTCGCCACACTCTCCCGTTTCACTCCCGTGTTTCGGGGAGTACGCCCGGGGCTCTTCGGATTCGCCATCGCGTTCAGCGTTGGCGATCGCCCGGCCGGAGTAGTAGGTCAAGATGGTGAGCAGGACCATCATCGTACCGACGATCCCCAGTTGCAGGCCGGATGTGACGCTGTTCCAGCCGAAGGGGCTGGCGACGATGAACGCGACGAAGAAGAACACGAGCATCCCCAACGGAATGACGTTGACGGTCAGATCGAGTAGGGTCTCGTGGTCGAGCGGACCGATTTCCATGCCCGAACGTTCGGCAGTACGGATAAATAGACTGTTGGAACCGGAAATCGCGCCGTCCCAGCGCTCACTCACTCCGCGTTCACTCCGCCAGAGAGCCAGCGATCCCGATGGCGACCAGAATCGCGCCACTCCCAACGACTGCGAGCCCTCGCCCCACGATGCCGTTCGGATCGGTCACGACGCCGAGGACATCTAGGGTTGCGGGGTCAACCTGACTTGCCACCATTCCGACGCCTAAGAGGCCGAATGCGACGCCGAGGCCGGCAAGGGGCCGCCAGAGGCGCTTCGCGTAGCCCGACTCGACGAGGATACCGGCAACACTCCCGCCGAGCAACAGCAGGCCGCCGACGGCGACCGCGAAGTAGCCGACGAAGATACCCAGCTCCGCGAGCGCGAAGCCGAGCGCGATGAACACCGGCCAGGGGCTCGCGCGGCGAAACTCTCCCGTTGCCTTGGCCTGCTCGCTCATACTCCTGGTTGGCTTGCCGACCGGAAAGGTCCGTCGGAGGCGGCCGGTCTGGCGGGGATCGACGCTGCACGGCACGCGGGCGCAAAGTATATGGCTCGCATGGGACTTGTTCGTCACAATGACCACACAAGCCATCGAGCGAGTCGAGCAGTGGGAGACCCGCTCGTTCGAGGGAGGCTATCGGGGGCTGCAGACGCTCACAGACCGGGAGTTTTCCGGCGTTGTTCGGGCCACCGGCGGCACGCTCTGTATGCTCAACGGTACTGTCGTCGGCATCGTCGGTGGATCTATCGACGATTTCGAAGATGCCGATGGGACCGCGTATACCGCCCCGACGCCGGCCCTTCCCCTGCTGATCGTCATGCAAGAGCGCAGCGACGAGGTTCGAGGGAAGTACTACACCGAGGATACGCCACTTTCGAAGGTCGACTCGACGCTCTCGGACGGCGGATTCACGGGTTTCATCCAACTTTCCGAGAACGTTCTCAGCGGGGATTACTACGTCGTCTATCACAGTGGCCGCTCGATGAGCGTTGCCTTCGTCGGTGAGAGTGCCCAGTTGCTCGTCGAAGACGAGGCTTTCCAGCGGGCCGACGACGAAGTGGGGATCTACGAGGTTCGGCCGGTCGATATCGAACCAGTCGAGATCCCCGAGCCCGAGACGCCGCCTGCGTCCTCAGCCGAGGCTGCCGCCGGGTCCTCGGACACACCGGCGGCTGAGGACGAGGATTCTGACGTGCCCGTCTCCGCTGACACTGACGCCGAGGCGGCCAACGATACCGCACCCGACGATTCCGAGCCGGATCCGGCCGACCCCGCGGAAACGCCAACCGACGAGACAGCAACGCCGTCGACGGTCCAAGAGCCCGACACCACCGGTGGGCAGCCCGAAGCCGCCACGTCAGATGGGGCTGTCTCGACCGAACGTGCTCGGACAGACGACTCGACCAGTGAGCCAACTGCCGAGTCGAGGAGCGAGACCGGAACGGACGCCAACGCTGCAGCAAGGACGGAACCGGTCGCACAAGACAGTGAGTCGGCGGCGGGCGAATCGGCTCCCCCCGAGACGGCGGCTGAATCGCCCACGACGGAGACCGATCCCGAATCGACGACGCCTGCCGAAACGGCTACCCAGGAGCGCCTCGACGGAGCGGACCGACGCGCACAAGGGTCCACAGCGGCGGCCGAGTCGACACGACCGACGACGGAAACCGACACGGACACGCCGGAGAGAACGACGACTGATCGTCCGTCGGGGGATCGCGACCAGTCGGCGGACACGGCCACCGAAGGGCCTGCTTCGTCCGGGCAGTCGCCGACGGCCGACCAGCGACGGGAGACCGGAACGAGCGGTGCCGATCGTCCGGCCGACCGGTCTCCGTCCCGTTCCGGTGGATCGCCCTCGTCCGGGGAGGCTGTCGAATTAGAAACCCGGACGCTTCCATCACTGGATCCCGACCGCACTTGGAACGGCGACGAGCGCGAGCGCCAGCCCGAGGTCCCGACTGGGGAGTCAGCCAACCTACCATCAACCAGCGAACCCGAACCGGCAAACGAGCACCGTTCAAGCGGCCAGAGTGAAGCCACCGAGGCGAGCCAATCCACGGACACGGCCACGGCTGGCACGTCTGAGAAGCAACAACCCAACGCGGCGGCCCCCCCGTCAAGTGAGTCCGAATCAGCCACCGAGCCCGAACCCGAGCCACAAGCTGAGACCGAGACGGTCGCGGCGCTTCGAGAAACCATCGCGGACCGTGAACAGCGCATCGAAACCCTCGAAGCGAATCTCGAAACGACTCGACGGGAACGTGACGAACTCGAAACCGAGCGTGACGACCTACAGGCACAAGTAGAGCGATTGGAGGACGAACTGTCCGAACTCCGTGAGGAACTGTCTGATCTCCGTGAGGAACGGGAGATGCTCTCATCCCAACTCGAGGCCCACGACGGCACCGACGGCGAGACCCCCGAACGACGGCTCGGACAGCAGGAGGCCTTAGATGGTACTGACTTGTTTGTCAGATACGCCTCGAAAGGGGAGCCGACGCTGAAATCAGCCTACGAGAACGGCGCTACACGGGCCGACGTCAACCAAAACCTCGATGTCGAATCCCACACCCAGTTCGAGACGGAGGGGACGGTCGTTTCCGGGGATTCCTTCGAATCGTTCTTACACAGTACTGTCGAGCATCGCTACGTTTCGTGGATCGTCCGGCAGCTACTCTTCGAGATACGCGATACGGGACACCAGGACGCGCTTGCAGACCTCTACGACGCGTTGCCCCGGATCGACCGGATCGAACTCAACGGCACGACGGCTGTCGAATACACGGAAGACGGTCAGACGAAACGGTCACAGGAATCTTTCGACGTGGTGTTGCGTGACCGGATGGGCAACCCACTGATCGTCGCAAACATCAACGATTCCCGACAGGCTGCCACCGAAGACCAGATGTCCTCGCTGGTCACGGCCGCCACTCGCATCGGCGAATCGAACGCCAGCCTCGCCGCGGCGATGTTCGTCACGTCGAGTTTCTTCGAACCCGGTGCTCTGGAGACGGCTGCCGACGCGACTGGTGGCGGTCTCCTGAGCCGAGACAAACGGGAGAGTTACGTCAAAATCTCCCGCAAGCAGGGCTTTCACCTCTGTCTGGTCGAAGCGCGCGAAGAACAGTTCCACATGGCTGTCCCCGAACTGTGAGTCAACGGGTAGAACCGTCCCGATTAACTCTCGACTTGGGCCGCGTCCTCGATCTTCATGCCTTCCAGTTTCTCGATCGTCTGATCGACTTTCTCGTCGAGGTCGTCGACGAATTCCTGGGTCTGCTCGGTCGTGATCGCTCCCTGGCTGGACGGCTCGATGAGGTTCTCTTCTTCGAGTACGCGAAGCGAGTACCGCACCTTGTGATGCGGGTAGCCTGTCTCGTTGGACATCTTCACGATGCCGATCGGTTCATTCTCGATGACCATCCGCAGAACCTGCAGATGTCGCTCCAGCATGTCCACTTCTTTCTCAAGCCTATCTATCATGGCACGTGTTAACTTGTGTTCGGAGGGTTTAAAGGTTGTTGTCCGTCCACGAAGAATTTCCTCGTGTGAGCTTGAGTGAGCGGGGATATAACCCTTGTGATAGAGTCACTACCAGAGCTACGGGACCGAAATCGGTTTATCGGGAGGGAAAAAACCCGGAGATAATGACTGTCACGATTGTCGGGTCGCAGTTAGGCGACGAAGGGAAGGGCCGCGTTGTCGACCTCTACAGCGACGACGCCGATGTTGTCGTCCGTTATCAGGGCGGAGACAACGCCGGACACACCGTGTGTCATGCCGGCGAGGAGTACAAACTCTCACTCGTTCCCAGCGGTGCGATCCGGGGTAAAGTGGGCGTCCTCGGTAACGGCTGTGTCATCAATCCACGGACGCTGTTCGACGAACTGGAAATGCTCGCCGATCGTGGCCTCGACCCGGACGTTCGAGTCGCCGAGCGGGCACACGTCATTCTCCCGTTCCACCGCGTGCTCGACGGCATCGAGGAAGACGTCAAAAGCGAAGACGACCAGGAAGTCGGGACGACTGGCCGCGGCATCGGCCCGACCTACGAGGACAAGGCCGGCCGCCGCGGGGTCCGGATCGGTGACTTACTCGACCCCGCGGTCCTCCGCGAGCGCCTGGAGTATATCGTCCCGCAGAAACGAGCCGTCGTCGAGGACGTGTACGGTCTGGATCCAGACGGCTTCGAGGAGTATCCCAATGCCTTCGACATCGACGCACTGTTCGAGGAGTTCAGCGAGTACGGCCGCCGCATCGAACGTGCAGGCATGGCCGTCAATGCCGGGGCGTACCTTACTGACGCTCGCGAGTCGGGTAACAACCTCATGCTCGAAGGGGCTCAGGGGACGGTCATCGATATCGACCACGGCAACTATCCGTTCGTGACCTCCTCGAATCCGACCGCAGGTGGGGCGACAGTCGGCACCGGGCTCGCACCGGGCGTTATCGGTGACGGTGAAGTCATCGGGATCGTCAAGGCTTACCTCACGCGGGTCGGGAGCGGCCCCCTGCCGACAGAACTGGGCGGCGTCGTCGGTGACACGCCCGGCTACGACCAACAGGGTGATGGCGACGACGAGGAACTCGCGACGTACATTCGCGAGGCTGGCGACGAGTACGGCACTGTCACTGGCCGTCCGCGACGGGTCGGCTGGCTCGATCTGCCGATGTTGCGTCACTCGACCAGAGTGAGCGGCTTCACTGGACTGGCGATCAACCACGTCGATACGCTTGCCGGACTGGACGAACTGCAGGTCGCGACTGCCTACGAACTCGATGGCGACCGTGTGGAGACGATCCCTCCGACGACCGAGCGGTGGGCTGACTGTGAGCCCGTCTACCGACGCTTCGAGGGCTGGGAGGACCACGACTGGGACGCGATCGCCGAGGATGGCTACGAGGCGCTGCCGGAGAATGCCCGCACCTACCTGGAGTTCCTGAGCGACGATCTCGACGTCCCGATCTACGCGATCGGGATCGGCCCCTCGCGTGAGGATACGATCGTCCGCCAGCGCCCGTACTGAGTGGCCTCGATACTCGCGGTCGCTTGTCTCTGGACGGCCTCGGCGACATGCACGTCAGTGGAGTTGTGCCATCGCTGGCCCGGTGAGATGGGGACCGTCCTGCTTCAGCCTTCACGTCGAGCGGCACGCTTTTGGCCCGCGGGAGCCAGGCATGTGGTATGCACGAAGAGCTGATGGACATCATCTGCTGTCCGCTGGACAAACACGACCTCGAACTCGACGTGGCAGAACGCGAGGACGGCGAGATCGTCGCCGGCACGTTGACCTGCAACGAGTGTGGCGAAACGTACCCCATCGAAGACGGCATTCCGAACCTCCTCCCGCCTGATATGCGGGAGGATGCCCCGGCCTGAAGCTTTTTTACCAGTCCCTGCGGACTATCAGGTGTGGCTGATCCGCTTCCCGTCCACGTCAACCGTGAGCAACTCCACGACCTAGGGGTGCCTCCGTCTTACGAAACGACGGGAACGTTCCCAATCCGGCTGATCAATCACGGCGAACCGTCACACGTCCACCTCCACCTCGATGATTCCCTGTCTGACGTTGCGAGACTCGAAGCGACCAATCACTACGTCGACGGCAATCACGAACGCTTCGTTACGGTCTCAGTCCAGGACGGCGTTACCCAACGGGGCAAACTCAAGATCGTCAGCGGGTACGGGGCGACGACCCGGTACGTCGATATCGTGCTCACTGAACCCGAGGAGGCCAACGGCTCAGTCACGGTCGACGAGTCCTTAGCCCACCCCCAGCCCACCGAGCCGGAGTCCACTGACAGCGTCTTCGAAGCGAGTCCAGCACTCCCGGTGATTGGCCTGGCTCTCGTGGCTCTGGTGTTCGCCCTCGCTGTTGCCGTCCTCCTCAAACAGTTCGTCGTTGCGGTCGGCGCGGTCGCCGTTCTGATTGGTGTCCTCGTGGCCGGGTACGTCCTCGTTTTCGAGTGATAAAACTCACTCCGTCGTGTGCTCTTCGCTTGGGTCGCTTCCGTCAGCCATCTCGAACGCACCCGACGCGTCGCCCTCGAAGCGCTTGGCTCGAAGATATCGCGCTCGGTATCGGTTGGCACCCGCGCCAAGATCGGCTTCCCGAATCTGGTCAGTCTGGCCGTCGGCGACGGCGTCGACGATGGCTTCGAGCTGGTCGCGCTCGCTTGGCGTGAGTTCGATCTCGTAGGTCCGTGTCGCCTCGTCTTCGAGACTCGTCCACTCCTTGGCGGCAGCGACGAACAGCGAACACGGCTCTCGACAGGGGAACGACCCGTCACCTCGCGGCACGTCGAGTACCTCGTCTTCGGTTTCGTCCCACTCGCGTCGCTTGAGACACTCTGGGTCGACACAGCAGGCCTCGGCCGCCCACTCGAGGGCTTCGGACGGGAGTTCTGAGACCGACTGATACCGACCCGTCTGGCGCTGGGCGGCTTCGCGGTAGTGAGTCACGTCCAGGTCGCCCTCGCGCTCGCGATACCAGTTCTCGATCGTCGCCGGATACAACTCGCCCACAATCGAGAGTACGGCGTCGGGGCCGAGGTCGGGGAACACCCAGCCCCTTGGCAACGTCGGTGCGGTTTTGAGCGGTCGGTACCGATCACGGTCGTCGCGTCTGGCGATCGCCGTCGCGTCGTCCAGAGCCGTCTTGACTGCAAGCTCGCTGATGGGAACGTCCTGGTCGTCGACGTGCCGGACCTCGTATCGACGTGTCCCCTGGTCGGCCAGCCGCGCCGTCAGTAGCAGTTGCCCCCATTCCCGGCTCACGCCAGTTTCGAGGGCGTCGTAGCGTTCGGGGACCGTCGACTGCTCGCCCTCGCTTGCCCCTTCGAGCCACCGAAGAAACGCCCGTCCGGCCGATTGCTCGGGGGCGATGGCGTCCCAGTAGAACCAGTTGGTGACGGAGGCCGCCAGGGGGGCAGGCAGGTCCGCAAGCGTCCCGTCGGCGGCGACGGTCGTCGTTGATCCTTCTGTGGCCACGTGGAGCCTCTCTCCGTCCAGACGAGCCGAGAGTCCATCGAACTCGACGCCATCCGCTGCCGCTTTGGCAAGCGCCTCGACCGGATCGCGGTCCATACGCGTTCCAGGGCCGACAGCGGATAAAACACTCCGCCACCGGCAACTGTTCGCTGACACGCGCGGGTCATCTCGCCGTCGCTCCGGAGGTGGTCGCTCTCTCAACAGAACGATACGGTATCGTCGCCGCTTCGTTCAGGCTCGGTTCTAAGCCTATCGTTGACCTCGGCCCCGGCGTCGGCTGCCCGCTCGGCGACGACTTCGGCCAGCAACGGCTCTGTCCCGACGGCACCGGCATACCAGATCCGATGGCCGTCGACGGTAGCGGGCGTGTCCCAACCGGTCCGGTAATCGTCTGTCAGCCCCATGTCCTCGGGAATGTCCTCTTGGGTGTGATAGCCGTCAGCGATGAACAGGGGGACGACGACCACGTCACTACTCTCAAAGTAATCCGTCACGTCGTCGACTGCCGGCTCCTCGTCCATGAACAGCGCCTGGACCTCCCCAAAGCGGTCCCGAGCACGGATCCGATCGGCGTGATACCTGACGGCCTTCGCCGAGTTCTCGTTGCGTTCGGTGCCGTGGCCGACAACGGCCAGTCCGACACCCTCACCCACGTCGGGATCGCCGGTGACCGACTCCGCACGGCGGACGATCACGTCGCTCATCGCGTCGTGAGTCCCCACGGGGCCACAGTAGTGGACGGTCTGGGCGGTGTCTTGGGCCGAGAGCGTCGCCGCGACGGCGCTGGTCCCATCCGACTCCCAGCCGCTCCAGCCTGCAAGGCGGAACTCCCGGGGGATCACCTGCTCGGTGAAATACCCCTCACTGATGAACAGCGGCACCAGATAGATCTCCTCGCTGGGGACGGTCCGGAGGGCCTCCCGGAAGTGGGGCTGTTCCTTCCAGAAGGCGGGCTGGACGGTATCGAACGCCCCGGTCGCACGGAGCCGCCGGGCGTGCTCGTGGGCCGGCCGGCTCGACGCCGGATTGAGGTGGGAACCGTGGGCAGCGACGACGAGTGTGGGCATGGCCGGCTGTTGGCCGAGGGTCGTCTTAGCCGTTGGCCTACTGGGGATTTATGCGACTACCGGTCACACGGATGGATATGACGCTCGCAGAGCAGGCCCGAGAGGCCGTCCGGGCACGGCCGTTCGTCCACGAGGCGTTGCGGGCCGGGGTGATCAACTACTCTGCGGCCGCTCGGCTCCTCGACGTGGGCGAGGAAGATGCTGTCGCCGCCGCGCTCCGTCGGTACGGCGAGGAACTGGCCGACCGCGACGAACCGGACCGGTCGGCACGCGTCACGATGCACAGCGGGGTTGGCCGTGTCGAGGATGCCGACGACGGCCTCCTGATGGTCGGTGACGCGACGTTCGCCTCGGGAGAGGGGTCTCTGACGGCAGTGCTGGTCGATGGGGACGTCGACCCATCGTTGCTGACTCGTGTGTGCGCCCGCTTGGTGGCCGAAGACGTGGTTGTGCAAGCGGCGGGCGTCGCAGACGAATCGCTCGTCGTCTTGGTCGATCGCCGGGACGGCCCACAGGTCGTGCAGTTTCTCGAAGCACTGGTGTAGTGGGCGTCGCAACTGCCACTGCCGGCGAGGGAGGCGGTCCGCTCTCGCCACTGCAGTGTCGGGTCTCTCGATCCGACGGATTGAAACGCCCGCCGCCGAACCTTCAGCCAATGACCCTTCGCGTGACGAACACGCTTTCCGGGGAGAAAGAGGCCTTCGAGCCACGCGATTCCGACTCGGTACTGCTGTATTACTGTGGCTTGACGACCTCTGACCCGCCCCATCTCGGCCACGCCCGCGGGTGGGTTCACGTCGACGTCATGCACCGCTGGCTGGAGTGGCTCGGCTACGAGGTTCGCCACGTCGAGAACTTCACGGATGTCAACGAGAAGATCGTCGCCCGCGTCGGCGAAGCCGGTGAGAGCGAAGCTGACGTCGCTCGTACCTACATCCAGGACGTCATCCGGGACATGCGGTCGCTCAACCTCAAGCGGGCCGACGTCTATCCCCGTGTCTCCGAACACGTCCCCGAGATCATCGACCTCGTCGAGACGTTGATCGACCGGGGCTACGCCTACGAGACCAACGGTTCAGTGTACTTCGACGTGACTGAATTCGAGGACTACGGCACCCTCTCGAACCAGACTGTCGAGGAACTTGACGCCCAGGGTGATCCCGAAGAGCGTGGCGAGAAACGCCATCCCCAGGACTTCGCACTCTGGAAGGCCGACGGCGTCGCTCCCGAGGACATCGAGGAGCACCAACACCCCGAGGCTGCTTCCGCCGACGATGCCTGCCAGACGGCCCAGACGTGGGACTCACCGTGGGGCGAGGGGCGGCCAGGCTGGCACGTCGAGTGCTCGGCGATGAGTATGACCCATCTCGACGAGACCCTCGACATCCACGTCGGCGGCCAGGATCTCGTCTTTCCCCACCACGAAAACGAGGTCGCCCAGAGCGAGGCCGCGACTGGCCAGCCCTTCGCCAATTACTGGCTGCACGTCGGCCTGCTGGAAACGAAAGCGGAGAAGATGTCTTCCTCGCTGGGTAACTTCGCGACCGTCGAGGAAGCCATCGCGGCGTACGGCCCCGGCGTCGTGCGAACCTTCCTGTTGTCGACGGCCTATCACTCTCGGGCGACCTACAGCGACAAGACTCTCACGGAGGCAGAGGATCGATTCGAGCGCCTCAAGCGCGGCTACGAGCGGGCCCTCAAGGCGGCAGACAGCGTCGACGCGGGGACGAAAGTCGAAGCCGATGCTCTGCGGGAAGCCATCGAGGATACCCGCGAGGCGGTCCCCGAGGCGATGAACGACGACTTCAACACCCGTGAGGCGCTGGCCGCCCTAGAGGAACTGACCAACGCGGTCAACCGCCACGTCGACGAGCGAGAGGTTGCCGACTACCGTGGACTCCGGCGGGCGATCGAGACCTACGAAGCGTTCGGGGTCGAGGTGCTCGGATTGCCCCTTGGCGAGACAGGTGGCGACGGCGGCGACGTTCGACTGGCCGAGGATCTCGTTGAACTCGTATTGGACGTTCGCGAAGCCGAACGCGAAGCCGGCAACTACGAACGTGCCGACGACCTTCGGGACGAACTCGCTGCCCTGGGCGTCGAAGTCCAGGATAGCGACGACGGGCCGACGTACCGATTGCCCTGAGGCGAGTTGCTATCGCCGCGGGCGAACGCTTTTTTAGCAGCCTGCCGAGAAGCGGGTATGCGTCTGCTGATCGTCGGAAGTGTCCGCTCTGCGCTCGGGATCGGTGCGTCTCTGGCGGGGCTGTTCGTGACCCATCCCGGTCGTGAGCTCTCGGGGACGAGCGTGATAGGCGGGGTGACGTTGTTGGCGATCGGTCGTGCCACGGGGGGTGCGCCGTGATCGACACGCTCGTCTACGACGGCACTGGGGTCGAGGCCCACGCGGATCTCGACGCCGCGCGGGCGGCAGCAGGCACCACCTGGGTCCACGTCAGCGAGGCGACGACCGCCGAGATCGATACCGTCGCCGAGGCCTTTTCTCTCCACGCGCTGGCGGTCGAGGACGTCCAGAACAACGTTCGTGCGAAGGCAGAGGAGTTCGACACCCATACCTTCGCGCTGGTCAAGACGGCCCGCCTGACTCGTGGGGAGACAACGTTCGAGGAAGAAATCGACGACGAACCGGTCGGTATCTTCATCGGCGACGACTGGCTGGTGACTGTCGCAACCGGCAGTGCCGACGTGATCGGTCGTGTTCAGGCATCCGTTCGTCGGGGCGACGAGCGATTGCTCGAACGTGGGCCTGACTTCACTGCCTACCGCGTCTTCGACGCAATTGTCGACGAATACTTCGAGATCCTCGATCACCTCGAAACGAAGATCGAGAGCATCGAGGACGAGGTCGTCGAGTCGCCGGACGTTGGGCTCCTCGAAGACATAAACAGCGTCAGGCGTGAACTCCTCTCCTTTCGGAAAGTCGTCTGGCCGGTCCGGGAAACACTGGCCGTTCTCGCTCGTGGTGACGCACACGGGATCAGAGCGGACTCCGAGAAGTACTATCGAGACGTCTACGACCACCTGATTCAGTTGGTCGATCTCATCGAAACGTATCGCGACCTGATCGTCGGCACACGAGATATCTACCTGAACGCCCTCTCTCAGTCCACCAACGAGGTCATGAAGGTGTTGACGGTCGTGGCTACGATTTTCATTCCGCTCACCTTTGTCGTCGGCGTCTACGGCATGAACTTCTCGGGTGGTCCGTACAACATGCCCGAACTGTCCTGGCGCTTTGGGTACCCGGCCGTTTTGATCGGTATGGCGATCGTCGCAGGTCTGATGGTGGTGTACTTTCGGCGACAGTCCTACCTCTGAGCGGGACTGTGGCTCGCTCGCGGTCAGACGCCGAGGATGAGTGGACCGAGCAACACGCCCATCAGCGAGACGCGTCGGGCACCCAGACGCGCCGGAATCAGTCCGACCACGGTACTCACGATGAAGACGGCGACCCCGACCGGGCCGGCAAACAGCGCACAGAGCACGACCAACGCGCCGAGGACGGCAATCGAGAGCCGGGCGTGGTCGAGTCTCCGGACGGTCCGGAGATACCAGTCCCCCACGACGACCACGAGCACGAACCCGATCGCTGCCGCGATCAACACGGCAGCCAGCAGGAGCGGCCACGAGAGGGGGGCACCGGATCGATCGAGCGCGACCAAGACACCAGTCCGGGGATTGCCAAACGCGATCAACGCACACAGGGCAAACAGCGTATTCGACGTGTTCACGCCGCTGGTCGTGACGACGAACCCACGAGTGCCCTGGTTCGTTGGTGTACTCACCAGAGCGAGCGTGGCTGCGACGGCACTGGAGACGCCAGGCAGGTAACCCACGATCGCGCCCGAGACCGTCCCGAGGAAGGCGAGCCCGCCTATCGAGCGCTGTGTCGTCCGGACTGTCGGGTCGTCCTGGGGTGGGATCCCCGCCCCGCGCATGGCGTCGAGCAATACCGGCGCACCGAACAGCCCGGCAAACAGCGGCGCGAGCATACTCCCGATCGGCAGTATCCCCTCGGCGGGGACGTCCAGAGTCAGAACGCCCAGGACGGCACTTGCGGTGAACGAGAGTAGCGCGGCCCGCCTGGCGTGGGCTGTCGGCTCCGTAGCGATCACCCCCGCGGCGATCGCCGTCAGGACGACCGGCAGATGGGCCGCGAGTGTGGGATAGATCCGAAGCATGGCGAGGGTCACCGGGACAGCGAGTGGCAGTGCAAAGACGACGGCCAGGCCACTGCCCAGTGCCGACAGCCGGAGCGCTTCACGCCCGCGGCCGGCCAGTACCAGCCGGTGGCTCGGGAGTGCGCTGGCGGCCATCGCTGGATCGGGGACGCCAAGGGCCAGCGCGGGGACGAAATCGAGGAAGGTGTGGACGACGCCAGCGGCGAGCATCGCCGCTCCGACCAGGCGTGGCGGGGCGGGGACGCTGGGTGCGACCGCGGCGAGCAGCAAGGCGAAGTTGTTCGCGTGCAGCCCCGGCGTCAGCCCGCTGATCGTCCCCAGACAGATTCCACCGGCGATAGCTGCGACGGCGACTGCGGTTGCCTCTGGGGCGAACGCGACTCTGACGCCGAGGTCGAGCACGGGACCCGTTGGTCGCCCACTCACGGATAAAGACGCGGGAGCACCTGGCCGACATGATGGAAAGTTACATTAACATCACGGTAAACAAATATAACATATGAACCGCAATATGTGGGTATCGATCGGTTTGTTCGCCGTCGGGATACTGGCGTTTGGGGCCGGGTACGCGCTGGTACTGGAATCGAGCCTCAGCTATCTGCCGGGAGTCGGCTTGACGCTCGTGGGTGGTGCTTTCATCGGCCTGGCGGGAGCGGCTGCCTTCCGCTTGCGGACGGGCACGGTCTCGCGACGACGGACGCTAGCGCTCGTGGCGACGTTTCTGGGCGTTGGCGTGGGATCAGTCGCGATCACGCCAGTTCTCGGCTCGGGCGACCTCGCTCGAAAAGCATTTCTGGTGTTTTTCATTCCAGCGGTCGTCTACTGGGTCCACAAGCGTGAGCGAGAGACGACTGTCACCCAGACCGACGAGCGGATACAACTACTCGCGTACAAGGCCGCGTTCTGGGTGCTGATGGGAGTCGTGTTGTTGGGCGGAGTGTTACTGTGGGCACGAGACGTCGGGCTGTACACGTTCTCGGGAGAGACGATACTGGCGGGGATCACCGGTATCGGTCTGTTCGGGTGGTACGGCGCGTTTCGCTACCTGCAGACACACAATTGACGGGTTGGACGCATGGATAACGACATCGAAGTTCGACGGGTCAAGCACGATCTGACCCAGGAGGACCTCGCCAAAGCCCTCGACGTGACACGCCAGACCATCGGTGCGATCGAACAGGGTCGCTACGACCCCCGTCTCGAACTGGCTTTCGACCTCGCAGACTTTTTCGACACGACGGTTGATGACCTGTTTTGGCGCGAAGACGCGCCCGAGACAGCGTGACTGCCGGCCGCGCGACGACTGGTCGGTGCCGGCCGAAAGCGACTCGTTAAGTGAATCCACGGTCAATTTGGCCACAATGACGGAAACCGATCTCGAAGACCTGCGTCGCGGCACCGATCTGGTCAAGCGTGGCTTCGCGAAGATGCAGAAAGGCGGCGTCATCATGGACGTCGTCAACCCCGAACAGGCCCGCATCGCCGAGGACGCGGGCGCGGTCGCCGTGATGGCCCTAGAAGCGGTCCCGGCGGACATCCGCAAGCGCGGGGGCGTCGCACGGATGGCAGACCCCGCAGACGTCGAGGAGATCATCGAGGAAGTCTCGATTCCGGTGATGGGAAAATCCCGTATCGGCCACACGAAAGAGGCCGAGATCCTCGAAGCGATCGGTGTCGACATGATCGACGAGAGCGAAGTCCTCACACCAGCCGACGACGCCTACCACATCGAAAAGCGGGAGTTTACCAGCCCGTTCGTCTGTGGCGCGCGCAACCTCGGCGAGGCTCTCCGGCGTATCGACGAGGGCGCGGCGATGATCCGGACGAAAGGTGAGGCCGGCACTGGCGACGTCAATCAGGCCGTCCACCACCAGCGGACGATCAAGGCTGCGATCCGGCAGTTGGACGGCATGAGCCACGAGGAACGCGAGGCCTGGGCGCGCGAACACGAAGCACCGGCCGAGCTGGTCCACGAAACGGCTGAGATGGGGCGGCTCCCAGTCGTGAACTTCGCCGCAGGGGGGATCGCCACGCCCGCCGACGCGGCACTGATGATGCACCACGAATGTGACGGTATCTTCGTTGGCTCGGGGATCTTCGGTGCCGAGGACCCACAGGCCATGGGCGAGGCGATCGTCGAGGCGGTCAACAACTGGGACGATCCCGAGACACTGGCCGATATCGCGTCGAACATCGGCTCGGGGATGAAAGGTGACGCCAACGCGGACCTGCCCGAAGAAGAGCAGTTGCAAGGTCGCGGCGTCTGAACGTCGATCGCCGTAATTTATTCGCTGATCGGTTTCGTCACAGTCACTTTTGACCAGTCAGCACTCGTTACTGAGGCGGGTTTCGTGGCGCTTGCTGGTTCGTGGCCGGCGCACGGTCGCGCGATTCGAGCCACCAGGCCAGCGCGCCGCCGGCACCGCCGACGATGACGGGATAGACGATCGTTCCCACGAGCATGAGGTTGACGTACTCGCCGATACTGGCGACTGCCTCCTGGCTGAACGAGCGGGCAAAGAGGACAAACACGCGGCCGAGCTCCAGGTCCTCGATCACGAAGCTACTGGTTGTGACGACCGTCAGACTGGTGAACAGCCCGAACAGCGTCAGGTACGCGACCGCTGGCGTCGTCCCCTTCGCGAAGGCGTCGGTCAGCGAGCGAACGTAGTTGCTCCGCCGGACGCGAACGAATCCGACGAACCCGATAATCAGGGCTGTCACCAGGTAGGGGATCGCTGCCGTGCCGACGCCTTCGCCGACTGAGAAGCCGTGAACCTGTGCAAAGACGACGAACGAAGCCAGCAGCCGATCGAGCGTCCCGACTTCGACCAACTCGGGGACGTCCATGTAGATGTAGCTCGTCGCGAACAGCCCGATCAGGACGCCAACGAAAGCGAGCGTACCGTATGACGTGCCGGCTTTGCGCTCACTCGGCTCGAAGTACCACGAGACGAACCCGCCGAGCCCACCGAACACGAGTGGATACACGAGCCCAGCGAGGACGACTGCCGTGACCAGCGAGAAATCCCAGCCGAGGTCTGCTGGGACGAGCACTGCGGCCAGTAGCACGACCGGCAAGTACCCGAGCGTGACCGTCGCCCCCGTGAGAACGCCCGTAGTCAGAGACGCGTTCTCGGGGCGGTTCGAGTCACTGATGAGTTTCGCTGTCTGGTAGAGCAACAGCGGCGCAAGCAGGTACAGGAACCCGAACGTTGCTTCGCCCGCCTGGAACGTCTCGAAGTTCCCGAACAAGCCTGGCACGATGTGTTGGGGCGTCCCAAAGTGTAGGTCGAGTGCCGTTGCCGCTCCACTTCCGAGCGTCGAATCGAAGAACGTCGACAGTCCATCCGGATAGGCCAGGGTAATACCGATCCCGAGCACGAACATGACTGCTCCGACGACGGCCCCGGCGATCCCACCAGACACCAGCGGTAGCGTTGCCCGGAGTCGGTCGAGATCGAAGCCACCGCCGTAGCCGCCGCCCGGACCACCTGCTGGGGCTGGCTGTCCAGGGCCACCGGCCTGGCCGCCCGGCCGTCCCTGGACCGGTTGGGTCGGTGACTGCTGTTGGCCACCTTGCGGTGGCTGTCCGCCCCGTTGTGGCTGCCCACCCTGGGGTTGTCCGCCTCGTGGGGGTTGTCCCCGGCCCTGTTGGGGGCCGCCACCCTGCGGGTGCTGTGTGCCGGGCGGTTGGCCCTGTGTGGGCTCTGTGCCTGCTTCGTGCGGTGGTGGCCCGCTCTGTCCCGGTCGAGCAGGCTGTTGCCGTGGCGCGCCTCCAGATGGCTGGCCCGCTGGATCTCCTGGCTCTCTCTGCCCGGGTGTGCCCGGTGATCGCTGTTTTCCGCCAGCCGGGTCGGACGGCTGCTGGGCCGCTGGTTCGTCGGCAGTCTCGGGCTCCGTGTCTGTCTCGGGCGACGGATGGTGTCCGGCTGGGGGTTGGTCTGGAGGTTCACTTTCCTGGTCGGGTTCGTCCGGAGCTGTTCGCTCGTTCGGTTCGCTCTCGGCCGTGGGCTCGACTGTCAACGTCGCCCCACACGACGGACAAATCCCGGCCGACTCGGGGACTTCGTCCCCACACTCGTGGCAATACATGTTCCTGACATGACCCACCGAATTTATAAAGATGCGTGTTGGGCGAGTGGGTTTCTGGGACGGCAATCGTGTCTGGCCAGCGGTAGCCAGGTTCGCCAGGTAGTGACCGCCAAGCGGTGGCTCTTCTGGTCGAAACCGCGTATTTCGGTCGGTCTGTCTCCTCGTCCAGTCGGTCGTCCACGAGGGCAATCGTCAAGTCTGTTCGTCCCGGGATGTAGCACATGGAATCCGTCGCGTCCGTCGTGACGCAAGTCCGTGACTTTCTCTCTGCGTTGACGAGTACCGAAGCGAAGCTGGCGTGGTCGGCGATCGTTCTGCTCGTTGCGATTCTACTCACGGTAGTCATCGTCCCGCGTGTCATTCGCCGCGTCTGGTCGCTGTTCACTGACCGATTTGTCGGCGGCAGGATTGTGGCGGGTGCGAACGTGCTAGATCAGTACGTCCCGACGACGGCGCCGTCCCTCCTGGTGCGTGGGCTGCAGTCTGTCATCCTCTTTGGCGCTGGTGTAGCACTGCTGGTTGTCTGGGGCGGCATGACGGAAGCTTGGGACCTGCTCGTGCTCCTCAAAGACTCGATCCCGATGCTCACGCAGTTGCTGTTGACGATCGGGCTGGCGATTGGGGCCTACATCGCTATCGACCAGCTAGAGCAGGCCATCGATCGAATCAGCCAACAAGCCGACTGGATGACCGACCACCAACAGGAAATCGTCGTCAGGATGGGCCAACTCACGATCCTCGTGGTCGCTGGCTTGCTCGGACTGACGATCTGGAACATCAACCTCCAGGGACTGCTCGTCGGCGCCGGGTTCCTCGGGATCGTCGTCGGGTTCGCGGCCCGCCAAACGCTGGGCTCGATCATCGCCGGGTTCGTGTTGATGTTCTCTCGCCCGTTTACCATCGGCGATTGGGTCCAGATCGGTGAGGAGGAAGGCGTCGTGACGGATATTACGATCGTCAACACGCGACTCGAAAACTTCGACGGTGAGGTCGTCGTCATCCCCAACGATCGCGTCAGCGATAAGGCAATCGTCAATCGGAGTGAACGTGGCCTTCTTCGGCTACGCGTCGACGTCGGGATCGACTACGAGTCCAATCCCGAACGTGCAAAAGAAGTGGCCCTGGAGACGATCAAAACTATCGACGTGATCGCCGACGCACCGCCGCCCCAAATCGTACCAAAGGCGTTTGGCGATTCGGCGATCGTCATGGAGATGCGGTTCTGGATCGATCATCCCACACCGCCACGGAAGTGGAACGCAGTCGAGAACGTCGTGACGTCGGTCAAATCGGCCTTCGAACGCGAAGATATCAAGATCCCGTTCCCACAGCGTGAACTCACCGGGCGAGCCGAATCCGGTGGATTCACCGTTCGGGACGCGGGGGCCGGATCGCCAGAGAGCAGTAGTCGGTCCACTCACGAGTCAGCCAGCGGTGACGGCCGGACCTGATCGATCGGGGTACGGTCACCTGTATAGCTGGGCTCCATTACCGATCTGGGTCTGGTAGGTTCGCGCATCGACCCCAGCGTCGTCGAACCCATCGAGCATCGCGGTCGCGACGGCCCGTTGATCGCGGTCCCGACAGACCGCGAGGACAGCCGGACCGGCACCGCTGATCGTCACGCCAGTTGCACCTGCCGCCAGCGCGTGTTCTCGGACAGCGTCGTACCCATCGATCAATTTCGCCCGGGCCGGCGTGACAACACTGTCTTCCATCCCTCGGCCGATCAAAACCGGGTCGTCACGCGCCATGCCTGCTGTCAGCGTTGCAGCGTTCCCGACCGTCTCGACCAACTGGTCGACGGACGTCTCCGTCGGGACGACACGCCGTGCATCACGCGTCGACACGACGATTTCGGGCAAACAGGCGACCAGGGAGACGTTCGCGTCGATCTGCGTGACACCGTCCGGTGTAGCGATCGTGAAGCCACCGAGGATCGCTGGCGCGACGTTATCGTCGTGGGCGTCTCCCGAGACGACTGCCTCTCCTTTGGCAGCGATCGGGACCAGTTCCTTACGGGTTTTCCCTCGATCGTAGAGTTCGTTGAGTGCGACTGCTGCTGCGGCCGCACTGGCGGCCGAAGACCCGAGTCCGGAGGCCGGGCGAATCCCCTTGTCGATCTCGATGCGTGCGGGCGCGTCCAGTGCGTCGACGACGGCACCGACGGTGTTTTTCTCTGGGTCTTCCGGGATATACTGGCTCCCGGCACCGGTCACGTCGATCGTCGTCTCTGTGGCGCGTTCGACGCGAACGACGTCAGCCGGGGCGGCAAGTGCGATCCCGAAGACGTCAAAGCCGCTCCCGAGGTTCGCGCTCGTGGCTGGCGCCCGCGCCGTCAACATGCCTCGCTGTTGCCGGACTGCTGGGAAAAAGGTAGCGAACTGTCGAGGCTCCCTCGGGTGGCTCAACCTGTCGGTTGGCTAATCGAACGCACAACTGATAAGCCTCCATCCCCGCAATCGCCAACCTGGCGCTCAATGGAGTTAGACCTCGCACGTCTCGTCTTCGTGGCCGGGAATCTCGCTGCCGGGGTCGTGACCGGCTGGCTCGCCGTCTACGCCTGGCGTCACCGTGACGTCCCCGAAGCCATCCCGTTCGGTGGACTCGCGACTGTCGTCTGCGTCTGGGCAGTTGCCGATACCGTCGCGTTGCTCACCACGAACCCGACGGTCGCCACTGTGTCGACTGTCGTCTCGACGATCGCTGATTCACACGTTGCACCCCTTTGGGTGCTGTTTGCCCTGGCGTATACCGGGTACGACCAGTGGGATCGGCCACGGATCCTCGCTGCACTCCTGGTCGCACCGCTTGTCTATTCGATCGTCTTGGTTACCGCTCCCCTCCACTCGCTGGCTGACGTCACCGTGACGTTTCAGACGGTGAACG
The DNA here is from genome assembly GCF_009690625.1 of Halorhabdus sp. CBA1104. Lineage (NCBI taxonomy): Archaea > Methanobacteriati > Methanobacteriota > Halobacteria > Halobacteriales > Haloarculaceae > Halorhabdus > Halorhabdus sp. CBA1104. The sequence continues at coordinate 618,307 of NZ_CP033878.1, forward strand.
GCATCGTGGCCCCCGTCAGGCCGCGGGGAGCGCCGTTCTGGTTGTTTACCACCGTTGCCTACTTGCTGCTCGTCTTTGGGTACTACCGCCTCGTCGAATTCTCTGTCCGCTCGCGACGCGTATATCGTCGGCAGACGGCGACGATCGTCGGGGCGAGTCTCTTCCCACTGATCGCCAACGGTGTGGACGTACTCGGATTCGCGCCCCATCCTGGCGTGGATATGACGCCGCTGGCGTTCGCGTTGGCCGGTGCTTTCGTCGGGTGGGCGCTGTTCGAGTACGACTTCCTGACCGTGGCACCGCTGGCCAGTGACGCTCTCGTCGAAGAGCTACCGGATCCGGTGCTCGTCCTCGATACCGACGATCGGATCGTCGATCACAACCAGGCGGCTGTCGCCGCGTTCGGTGTCGAGGCGCTTTGCGGGCGAGCGCTGGCGGATGTCGCCCCGGAATTGCGCGATCGACTCGGCACGGATCGGCTCGTCTCGGATCTCGGGGCTGCAGGCAGCGACAGTTCCTACGCTGTCTTTCGACCACAGACGCGGACCATCACTGACCGGGCCGGCCGCGTTCGTGGACGACTGCTCTTGCTTCGGGACGTAACCGTCCAGCAACGGCGACTCGATCGGGTCGAGGCCTTGCAGGCGACGACCGAGCAGTTCATCCAGGCCCGCATCGACGATCAGGTCGCCGAAATCGCGGTCTCGTTCGTCGAGGGCGTCCTCGACCAGGAGATCGCGGCGGTATTGCTGGCCGAGGACGATCGCCTGCGCCCGGCAGCGCTGTCGACGGAAATGGCGTCGATTATCGACGGGCGTCCGCCGGACGTAACGCCCGAAGACGGGGCGTTGTGGGACGCATACGAGCATGCACAGCCGGGAGTGATCGAAACCGACGGGGCAACCTGGTCTCCGATCAGCGACTGTGTTGACGGGTCGGGGCTATTGCTCGTCATTCCGCTTGATGAGGCCGGCCTCCTGCTCGTCGGCTCGGGGTCAGCCGAGGAATACTCCGCCGAGGATCGACAGTTTGCAAACATCCTGGCGGGCGCGACAGCGACGGCGATCGAACGGGTCTCTCGGGAGGAAGAACTGCGGGAGAATCGACGGATCGTCCGCCAGCGAACCGAGCAACTCGACTTTCTCAACGGTGTCCTCCGACACAACATCCGCAACGGTATGCAAGTCATCGACAGCAACGCCGATCTGCTGGCGCGATTCGTCGACACCGACAGTGACGGCCAGCGCCATCTCACGCGGATCCAAGAGCGGTCGAGCGAACTAGCGACCCTAACTGAAACGATCCGGTCGATCACGGATACACTGACCGACGAGACTGACGAGCGGCTCTGGCCAGTCCCGCTCGAAGGCACGCTCACGACAGGCCTCGGAGACGTGTCCGACCAGCACGACGTTTCCATCGAGACCGACATCGCGGACGAAACGACGGTCCTGGCAAACGACCTCCTGGCGGACGTCTTCGAAAGCGTCGTCCGCAATGCTATCGAGCACAACGACCGTGAGACGACTCGTATCGAGATCACGGTTCAGGACGTCGGCGAGTGGGTCCAGGTCCATATCGCTGATAACGGCCCCGGGGTCTCAGACCACCTCAAGGAATCGCTGTTCGAGCGCAACGTCGGTATCAGCGACACGGCCCACGGGTTCGGACTGTACTTCGTCGCCATCATGATGGATCTATACGGCGGGGACGTCTGGTTCGAAGACAACGATCCGCGGGGTGCGATCGCCGTCCTCGAATTTCAGCGAGGCGACACAGAGCAGGCGTTCTCATCAGCCGAGTAGCGTGGGCAAGTGGCTTCGTTCCATTCCGGGACAAGCCAACAGGGAAAGGCCTATTCACCAACCAGCACAAGCCGAGCCATGATCGGCGTCGTCGGGGGCGGAATCGCCGGACTGGCGGCCGCCCACCGCCTCCAGGAGCAGGGTCGAGCCGTTCGTGTCTTCGAGGCGAACACGGACCTCGGTGGTCTCGCAGCGACCTACGAGACCGCCGGCGATCCAATCGAGCAGTTCTACCACCATCTCTCGAAATCCGAAGAGACGATCGTCGAGTGGATCGACGAACTGGGCCTGGACTCGGCTCTGGAGTGGCGCTACGGCAGCGACGCCTACTACGTCGACGGTGTTGTCCATCCGATGGACAAGCCCTGGGAGATTCTGGCCTATCCACACCTCTCGATCTACGACAAGTTCCGGCTGGGCATGCTCGTCCTCGATGTCGACGTTCGCGGCGGGATCCCCTCTTTTGACACCTACGAGCGCTTGGAGGACTTCGAGGACGTTCCGGTCAAGGAGTTTATCCTCGATCACACCTCCCGTGGCTGTTTCGAGCGCTTCTTCAAACCGCTCTTGGAGGCCAAATTCGGTGACCGGTGGACGGACGTCAGTGCGGCCTGGTTGCTCGGTCGTGTGAAGTTCCGTGGCGAGCGGGACATCCTCAAGGGAGAACTGCTTGGCTACCTCGACGGTGGGTTCGGCCGGGTGATCGACGCGCTGATCGAATCCGTCGGTCGTGAGAACATCGTCATGGGCGCTCGCGTAACTGACGTGGGGATCGACGACGGGAGGGTCGACTCGCTGACGGTCGAAACTGGCCAGACCCAGACCCACGACGTCGATAGCGTCGTCGTCGCGACGATGCCGGACGTCCTCGAGCAACTGACTGGCTACGAGTGTGCGATCGATTTCCAGGGGACGGTCTGTTCGGTCATCAGCATGGAGGCGTCGCTGACGGATACCTACTGGCTCAACATCGCCGACGAGGCACCGTTCGGCGCACTGATCGAACACACCAATTACGTCCCGCCCGAGCGATACGGGGGGGAACACCTCTTGTACGCCGTCAAGTACGTCCAGGATCTGGAGGACGACCTCTGGCAGCAGGACGACGAGGGCGTCGAGGAAACCTGGCTCTCCGGGATCGAGGACCTGTTCCCGGAATTCGACCGCGAGACGGTCAATTGGATCGAAACGGCACGGAATCCGAAGACGGCACCCGTCTACGAGCGCGGCTATCTCGATATGGTGGTGCCCTACGATCTGGGTGAAGACGTGGCCGCGGGCGTCTACTATGCCGGGATGGCTTCCCAGGCCCAGTATCCGGAACGCTCGCTCAACGGCGCGATCGTCGCGGGCGAGCGGTGTGCTGACCTAATCCAGGAATCACAGTAGTTCCCTTTGCGTTGAGTTGTGAGTCGACTACTCGCCACCGCAATCTTCTGGATTCGCCGACTGGTTACTTGATCATAGCCTGTCATAGAATAATACACAGCTATCGTAGAGATGCTCACTGTATGTGCGTATTGCTCATTGAAGCTTTGATCAAGCACCGGAATGTTCAACAAGTCGTGTGTTATTCTATACTGACATGGCTTCCCCAGAATCCGCGACTGAACAACTAGCGTCATCACTTCACCGCGGGCTCTTAGGGCTGTTTCTCGGAATAGTTGGTTTAATTGCTCTCCAATTAGCAGGGAGACTTCTGGTAGGGGAGTACCTGATCGGTATTATCGGTGTGATCGTTACACTTGGGACAGGCTACTGGATACTCTCGCTCTTTATCGAAGGCCTGCAGGAAAGATAAGCCGGTAGTCTGTTCAACTGTACTGAGCGACTCACGAACTCCGTGGGAATCTTTCTCTGACACGCTCTGATTATTGTTCACGACTATAGACGACAACCAATACAATCAAAACGAGATAGAGACAGGCGCGTTGCGAACGGCGATCCATCCTGGCGACTGCGCTGTGATTCCAAGCCACATCTCCGCGATTCCGTATCCGAGAAGCGTCACGACGGCAGTCAACCAACCGATTGGGGGTTCGATCGATCCGCTGGCTGGCTGTTGGATGACACGCCGGGGATGATAACACAATAGAACAAAACGGTTGCGCCTTGCAAATATGCCCAATGGGATCGTCTTCATACCTGGATATTGGCGTTTTCACAGCGGCAACACAGCGCCGGAGGCTCGTTATCGACTACATAGAGGTTCTGGTTGCCGCTGATACCGTTTTCGTCGTCTCTCTTATGGGCGGCGAAGCGCTTGCAGGCTTCCTCTGAGAGACGACTGGGTTTTCGACATGTGCATACGTTGTATGCAGACTCACAAGGGTTTTCTCCGATCGAGATTGCCACCGATCTCTCGCTGACACAAACGCTTTTCGGCGCTGTCGCCGTCCACGAACCCATGCCAGGGATAGTGTTCTTCGGCTCCGAGCAGTACGAATCGATCGCGTCGTTCTACGTCGAGGCCGTCGGCGCGACGGTCTGGCTCGAACAGTCTGCGTGTACAATTCTTCGGTACGACTCCTTTCTGTTCGGGTTTTGCGACCGCGAGACGGCCGAGACCGATGGCGTGTTGACCTTCGTCACCGAGACGCGGGACGGTGTCGACACTTACTACGAGCGACTCGCCGACCGGGCTCGTGGCCCACCGACGGTAAACGAGGAGTACGACATTTACCAGTTCTTCGCCGAGGACCCCGAGGGACGGACTATGGAGTTCCAGACGTTCCGCCACGATACGGACCCGGTATAGCTGGGGTCACCCGACCGGCCACTCAGGATTCGATCTCGCTGTCGACGGAAGTCGGGTCGACGCCTGGGGCTTTTTCGACGTCGACTTCCTCGGGTTCTTCCCCGCCACCGATCACGACCTCGCCGTCGTCGGTCTCGACGTACACGTCGTCGGCAAAGCCACCGATCGCGTGTGGGTGGTCGGGATCGTCGAGTTTTTCCGGCGTCGAGGGGGCGTCGGGTAATCCGCCCGCGGGCGCAAAGTCGCCGAGGGGATCGTCGATCGAGATGCCGTGGGCGTCGAAGAAGTCGGCGTAGCGGTCGTAGTGGGCTTCGATCTCGTCGACGGGGAACTCCATCATTTCGGTCCAGCCGTGGTTGTAGAAGTCGAAGTTGGCCTGGGCGTGGGTGATTTCGCGGGCCTCGGCCTCCGGATACCCCTCTCTCAGCGCGACGACGTAGGTGTCCATCGTCGCGTCGAACAGCGCTTCGAGGCGCTCGCGACGTTCTTCGCGGCGGTCCTCGTCGGCCCAGTCTAAGAAGAAATCGGTATGAATATCGACGAGACGGTCGGCCACCATGTCGCCGACGACTGGTGCCGTCAGGCTTTGCTTTGCCGCCCAGTGTTTGACACTTTGCTTGATCTTCATGTGCCTGACTCTTGGCTGGCCAGGTACATCAACGTCCGGGAGTCGGTAGCTCGCCGCCCGTCGACTGCCGAGCACGCCAGCCCCTCTGTGGGTGATCGCCCGCATTGTCGGTCCGTGGCAGATCCGGGCAGACGATCGGGAACCAGCTACTACTGCCGATTGCAGCGATAGCAATCCACATTAGGCCCCGGTTCCAATACCGCGAGCATGACCACGGCCCACGTAATCCTCGGCGATGGCATCGCGGGTAGTTCTGCCGCGGAGACGATCCGCGAGGCTGCTCCCGACGCCGACGTGACTGTCATTACCGAGGAAGGCGAACCCCTCTACAATCGGATCCTCATCAAGGAGTTCGCCAAGGGGAAACTCCCGGAGGCCCCCATCGCGATCCACGAGGAAGAGTGGTACGACGAACGCGACATCGACCTCCGACTCAACACGCGCGTCACGAGCGTCGACACCGATAGCCAGACCGTCGAGACCGACGACGGGGAGACAATCGCCTACGACAAACTCCTCGTGGCGACCGGTGGCACGCCGATCGGACTGCCCGTCGAAAATAGCGACGCCGACGGGATCCATCACTTTTGGACCTTCGAGGACGCGCGTCGCATCCGCCAGCACGCAAGCGAGGCCGAAACTGGCGTCGTCGTCGGGGCCGGACTGCTCGGGATCGACCTCGCGGCGATCTGTGGCGCTCAGGGCGTCGACGCCGAGTATCTCATGCGGGGCAACCGCTGGTGGCGGTACGCGCTCACGCTCGACGGTGCCGAGATGATCCACGAGGCCCTTCGAGACTTAGGCGTGACGCCGGTCTTCGAGAGCGGCATCGAACGCTTCGAAGTCGACGACGACGGACACGTCTCCGGGGCAATCGACTCCAACGGCGAGTTCCACGACGCGGAGTTTGCGGCCGTTGCCGTCGGACTCGATTACAACACCGAGTTTCTCCAGGAGACGCCCGTCGAACTGGACGACGGGATCGTCGTCGACGAGCACATGCGAACGAACGTCGAGAACGTCTATGCAGCCGGCGATCTCACACGGTACTTCGACGTCATTCTCGACGAGCGCGCGCAGAATGGCTCCTGGGGCAGCGCTAAAGAGCAGGGTGCCGTCGCCGGCCAGAACATGGTCGCCGACGAGCCTGCAGCGACGTTCCGGTACGTGCCGACGTACTCGATCACGCACTTTGAGTTCCCCTTTCTCTCCTTTGGGCACCCGACGCTTGGCGACCAGTCCGCCCAGCGCACGTACAGCGACGAGGAGTGGCGCCGACTCACGTTCAAAGACGGGCGGCTGATCGGTGGCGTCCTGGTCGGCGATCTCTCTCAACAGAGTGCATTCAAACGCATCATCCGTCAGGAACGGCCCGTCGGCGACCAGACGGACCTGCTTCTCGAACCCGAGGTCGATCTGGACGCTCTGGCTGCCCCTGCGGTCGAACAGTCGGTCGTCGATTGACCCCTCCAGTCGGGCGTATCGACACCGTTTTGCACACCAGTCCGCTGGTTGGGGTATGCACGGCGATTCGGGCGGCGAGATGACTCTCGCCTTCGATCTGGACGCGTTGCAGCGATTCGCCCACCCCGACGCTGTTTTCAACGACGCTCGGACGTGGAGCGAGTACGTCGGCATCGTCTCCGAGGAGCCAACCTACGTCGTCACGAATTTCGCCCGTAAACATCGGGTCCGTCAGGACTTTTTCTCCGGGCCGCGCGGGCGCAAAGACAGTCTCGAGTCGGTCAAAGGCCAGTTCGAAACCCCGCGGTACGTCTACGTCGGGACCGACGAGGACGCAAAGGCACTGGCCAACGAGCAGGGGTGGGAGTATCTCGACGTCGAAGACGCCGCCGAGGCTGCCGAGTGGGAGCTTGGCGAGCCGGAATCGCCGGCCCAGGCCGAGCAAGACGAGACGCGCGAGGACTGGCCCTGAACCACCGGTCTCGGGTGGCCTTGCACCCTTCGAGCCGTTTAACCCCGCTGGCGAGCAACATCCGGCGATGACATCGCCTCGCGTTCCCGGTGCGGGTGACCGTTTCGAACTCCCTTGTGGCGAGTCCGTCGGCCTGTCGACACTCGACATGGGCATGCGGGAGTTCGACTGTGACTGTGGTGACACCCACGCCGTGGTCATGGATGTCCACCCGCCCGGTCGCTTCCTCCCGGAGTTTCTCGTCGACGTGCTCAGAGAGACCGTCGAGACGACAGACGAAGCCGACCAGCTGGGCACCGTCCACCTCATGGGCATCGTCTTAGAGGAGTTTCCCGACGCCGTCCTCGCCAAAGACGTCGAAGACGACGGTGACATTGGCTGCGGACTGGTGTGGGTCACTGACTTTGACTCCCGGCGACTCCACGAAATCGTCGTCGAGCTCGTCGTCGAACTGATGGAACACGCCGTCAGCCACGCCGACGACGAGGCCGCGATCGACGCCTTCGAAACCGAAATGGCCGAGTTCGACGTAGGCGAATTCGTCGAGACCTACCGCCACCAGCGGGACTTCGAAGGCGAGTACGACTCGGCAGCGTGACTTGGTGTGTGACAGTATCACGATCCGTCCCGTTTGTGTGACACCTAATTCCGTCCGTGTCCGGCGTTCCGGGTTGAACGGTCGTCAGACGCCAGTCTGACGGTGTTTAATGGGGTATGAGGCTGTATGTCATACCATGCTACATCACGGCGACTTCGAGACGATTCGAGCCGTGATCCGCGAGGCCGATCGCGACGGTCCCCTCACCGCCCGGGAGATACTCGACTTGCTCGAAGACCACGGCGAATCCTTCGACAGTGCCCATCAGGTGGCGACTGTTCTGGGCCGACACGCCGAGACGGGCGAGATCGAAGTCATTCGGGGCCAGCCGTACCGTTATCGCTTCGACGAGCGGGGTCGGTGAGGGGGACCGCTGGCGGTGTCCGCTCGATCGCCGACCGGAACACGTTTTTAGCCCTCATTCGTGGCCGAAGCCGTGCAGCGTCTCCATGATCGTCCCTGGCTCAGGGATCCGCGTCGAGCACTCGCCCTCGTCGTCGTGGTCGCGCTCACCGTCAGGCTGGCTGGACTCGGCGTTCGCGTCGCCCACTGGGACGAGGGGCGGGTCGGTTACTGGATTCTCCGGACTGCCGCGAGCGGGCACTGGGAGTATCGCCCGATCATCCACGGGCCGTTCGTCCAGCACGTCACGCGGTGGGTGATCGCGGTCGCTGGCGCGTCGGATTTCGTCATGCGGCTCCCGGTCGCCATCCTTGGGAGCCTCTTCCCGCTGTCGGCACTGCTCTTTCGAACGCGTCTGCAGGATACTGAAACAATCGCGCTCGGTGTCGTGTTGGCTCTCAACCCCCTCCTGCTGTATTACTCGCGGTTCATGCGGAGCGATCTACCCCTGGCTGTCTTCGCGTTCGTTACCTTCGGCGCGCTCGTGGCCGCGATCGATACTGATCGACGGCGCTACCTGCACTTGGCGGCCATCGCCTTCGCGCTGGCGTTGACCACCAAGGAGAACGCGATTCTCTATCCCGTCTCCTGGCTGGGTGCGATCGTGATGGTCGGTGTCGGCGCTGCTGTGGCCGCTCGTCGCCACGGCCGTGATCCGATCGATCCCGTTCGGTCGGGGCTCGCTGCCGCGATGGGACGCGTGCGATCGTGGGGGCGGACGCTACTCCTCATCCCGCTTGAGATGCTCCCCGTTCTCGTGTTTTTCTATGCGCCACGGTCGCCGGACCCCGACGCTGGATTGTGGAGCGCCCTCGCCGACCCGTCGCTCCTCCCGCGGGTTGTGTGGGACGCGACCGTCGGCTCGGCGGGTGCCTTCGCCGACCTCTGGCTCGCGCCGGATATGCACGCCCATCCGTACGCTCCTTATCTGGCGCACTTCGGGGCCGTCCTCGCCCTCGCCGCCGCGGCGACGGTCGTTTTCGCGGTGGTTGCGATTCGCTGGCACCCGCGCCCGCTCGTGGCTTTCTGTGGCTGGTGGGCGCTGTCGGCGGTCGTCGGCTACCCCTATGTCGCTGACATCAAGGCCCCGTGGCTCGCCGTCCACGTCGTCGTCGCGCTGGCGATCCCGGCGGCGATCGGACTCGTTGCCGTCTTCGATCGGCTCCCAACGGTGGGTCTCGACGGCCACACTGTCGCGACTGTTGGGCTCGCAGCGCTGTTGGTCAGCTCGGGGGCGTTCGTCGTCGGCTCCAGTGCCCTCATCACCTACCAGCAACCGCCACACGGACTCAATGTCGTCGCACAAGGTGGCCAGCCGGGCGGCGACCTCCGGCCGATCGTCGAGGATCTCCAGACGGCCGCGGCCACCAACGAGGGGGCCGACGTGCTATACTACGGTGATATCGCCGTCGCCAACGAGTCTCATAACGACCAGCCGCCGGCCGCGAGCAACTGGTACGATCGCCTCCCGCTGCCGTGGTACACCGAGGCGACCGGTGCGACCGTGACCAGCGCGGCCGATATCGATTCGCTGCCGGCCGATCCACCGCCGGTCGTGATCGCCGATAGTACCCAGCGCGATGTGCTCCACGCCCGGCTTCCGGGGTACAGCGTCCGTGAGGAAGCCGTCTTGCTGCGTCCCGGTCCCGTGACGATCGGTGCGTTCGGCTTCGAGTATGAACTCGGCGGCCAGACGTACGTGTTCTTCGTCGACCGGGCTGCACTGGCGACCGGCGGGTAAGCACCGAATACGATTTTCGAAATTCACTTGCGAGTATCGTAACCCTTCGCCGGATTTATTACGACGAACGAACTCCAGATGCACAATGACGGACGACGAAGATCCAACGATCTTGCTGATCGGGAGCGGCCCAATACAGATCGGACAGGCAGCCGAGTTCGACTATTCGGGGGCACAGGCCTGTCGCGCACTTCAGGAAGAAGGCGCGCGCGTGGTCCTGGTCAACTCCAATCCGGCGACGATCATGACCGATCCGGAGATGGCCGACGAGGTTTACCTCGAACCGATCAACACGGAGGCCATCGCCGAGATCATCCGCAAAGAGGACCCTGACGGCGTTATTGCCGGGCTCGGGGGCCAGACTGGCCTGAACGTCACCGCGGAACTCGCCGAAGAAGGCGTCCTCGAAGCGCACGACGTCGAGGTCATGGGGACGCCCCTGGACACGATTTATGCGACCGAAGACCGCGAGCAGTTCCGAAAGCGCATGGAGTCGATCGGCGAACCGGTCCCAGCCTCGACGACTATCGAGGCCATCGACGAGGTTGAAGACGCCGTTGCGGCGGTCGGCGGTCTGCCAGTCATCATGCGGACGACCTACACACTGGGTGGGGCTGGCTCGGGCGTCATCGACGACATGGACGAGCTCAAGGAGGCCACACGGAAGGGGCTGCGCCTCTCGCGTGACGACCGCGTGATGATCACCGAGTCCATCGACGGCTGGATCGAACTGGAGTACGAGGTGATGCGCGACGCCGATGACTCCTGTATCATCATCTGCAACATGGAGAATCTGGACCCGATGGGCATCCACACCGGGGAGTCGATGGTTGTCACGCCCTCCCAGGTCATTCCGGACGATGGCCACCAGGAAATGCGGGACACGGCACTGAAGGTGATCCGCGAACTGGAGATCCACGGCGGCTGTAACATCCAGTTCGCCTGGCGTGACGACGGCACGCCGGGCGGCGAGTATCGTGTCGTCGAAGTCAACCCGCGCGTCTCACGCTCCTCGGCACTGGCCTCGAAGGCGACCGGCTACCCGATCGCCCGCGTTACTGCAAAGGTCGCGATGGGCAAGCGCCTCCACGAAATCGAAAACGAGATCACCGGCGAGACCACTGCCGCCTTCGAGCCAGCGATCGACTACGTGGTCACGAAGATTCCGCGCTGGCCGATCGACAAGTTCACCGACGTCGACTTCGAGATCGGGCCAGCGATGAAGTCGACCGGCGAGGCGATGTCGATCGGGCGAACCTTCCAGGAGTCACTGCTGAAAGCCCTGCGCTCGACGGAGTACGATCCGGCGGTCAACTGGGCCGAGATCGACGACGAGGAACTCGAATCGGAGTATCTCGTGCGCCCCTCGCCTGATCGTCCCTACGCGATGTTCGAGGCCTTCGAGCGCGGCTACAGCGTCGAGGAGGTGTCGGCACTGACCGAGATCCGCGAGTGGTACGTACAGCGGTACAAACGGATCGCCGACGCCGCCGAGGCCGCCCACGACGGGACTCTCGAACTCGCGGCCCAGGAAGGATTCACGAACCACGAAGTCGCGACGCTGGCTGGCGGCGGGGCCTTCGAGGACACCCACGCCTCCTGGCTGCCTGACCGCTTGCTCGACGCGCGTGGTGTCGTCGACGAGGGCGACGAAGCCACGCCACAGGCCGATGGCGGCACCGGAGCCGTCGCAGTCGACGATGTCGAGGAAGCGGCCCCGCCACGCTCGTTCAAGCAGGTCGACACCTGCGCCGGCGAGTTCGAGGCCACGACGCCGTATTACTACTCGGCTCGTGAACCCATCTCGGGGCTGGAACGCAACGAAGTGCAGGTCGATCCCGACGTCGAGAGCGTCGTCGTCGTCGGTGGCGGTCCCATCCGGATCGGGCAGGGCGTCGAGTTCGACTACTGTTCGGTCCACGCCGTCCGCGCCCTAGAGGAGATGGGCATCGAGGCCCACGTCGTCAACAACAATCCCGAGACGGTCTCGACGGACTACGACACCTCCGACGGATTGTTCTTCGAGCCCATCACTGCCGAGGAAGTCGCCGATGTCGTCGAGGAGACCGGTGCCGACGGCGTGATGGTTCAGTTCGGTGGCCAGACGTCCGTCGACATCGGCCATCCCTTAGAGAAGGAACTCGATCGCCGCGGACTGGACTGTGAGATTCTTGGCACCTCGGTCGATGCGATGGACCTCGCGGAGGACCGTGACCGCTTCAACCGCCTGATGGACGAGCTGGGCATCGCCCAGGCCGAGGGTGGCTCGGCAACCAGCGAAGCACAAGCCCTGGAACTGGCTCGCGACATCGGCTACCCGGTGCTCGTCCGCCCGAGCTACGTGCTTGGCGGCCGTGCGATGGATGTCGTCTACAACGACGAGGACCTGAAAACCTACATCGAGGAGGCCGTTCGGGTCAGCCCGGACAAGCCGATCCTCGTCGACGACTTCCTCGCCGATGCTGTCGAACTCGACGTCGATGCCGTTGCCGACGCTGCCGGCGAGGGCGGAGATGTCCTCATCGGTGGTGTCATGGAACACGTCGAGACGGCTGGGGTCCACTCTGGAGACTCGGCGTGTATGATCCCGCCCCGCAGCGAAGAGATCAAAGCGGTCATGCCGCGCATCCGCGAGGTTGCCGAGGAGATCGCCCGCGAACTCGATGCCGAAGGGCTGCTCAACGTCCAGCTTGCGGTCCGGGACGGGACGGTCTACGTCCTCGAAGCGAACCCGCGTTCCTCGCGGACGGTCCCCTTCATCTCGAAGACGACGGGTGTCCCGATCGCACAGATCGCTGCGAAAGTCATGGCCGGGACCGATCTTGCAGATCTCGACATCGAGGAGAACCAGCCCGAGCAAGTCAGCGTCAAGGAGGTCGTGTTGCCCTTTGACCGTCTGCCGGGATCGGACCCACGCCTCGGTCCGGAGATGAAGTCGACGGGCGAGGTCATGGGCACCGCCGGCTCGTTCGGGAAAGCCTATCAGAAGGCCCAACAGGCGGTTGGCAAGGCAATTCCCCTAGAGGGGACGGCGATCGTCGACCTCCCGATCCTCGGTTTCGAGGAACACTTCGAGACGCTTGACTTTGCGGACTTCGAAGATACGGCGGCCATCGAGCAGGCACTGCGTGACGGCGAGATCGATCTCGTGGTCTCCCGCGACCGGGACGTATTGGAGGTCTGTGTCGAGGAGACGATCACGTACTTCTCGACGCTGGAAAGTGCCGAGGCCGCCCTCGAAGCGATCGAGTCAGCCGACGAACCGCTGAACGTCCAAGATATCGATTCACGGCCCAAAACGGCCCGAAAGTGGGGCGACGAGTGAGATGAGTACCGACCGAACCGAGAAAGCGCTGCGCTCGTTTCTCGGCGACGACGAGCAACTGCGCGAAACCTGGGTCGTCGACGGAATCACTCGCGGTCTCTCGCTTTCAGTCCCGACACTGGGCGGCGCGGAGACGCTGGGGATGACAGATCAGCGATTGCTCTGGCTCGACGAGGAACTCGAAACCGTCGCTCTCGAGCAGGTCCAGGATCTCGAATCGACGTCGATGCAGCCGTCCGGGGCTGGACTGCTAGCTGGTCTTGGCGGTCTGGCGCTGGTATTTGGCTTGCTGGTGACTCCCATCCTCTGGCTCTTCGTCGACGTGTCGGCCCAGGTGGCGCTGTCTCCGATCGTCATTGGCGCGGTGCTGTTTGCCGCCGGCCTGGCCGGGTCGCGGCTGCGTGACGACAGTGACGATCAGCCGGCCCAACACTACCTCCAGATCAGAACGAGCGAGGCGACCGTCCAGGTGTTCGCTGACGACGCGGACGTCGACGACATTCGTGAGACAATTGCGGCAACCACCGAGGAGACGACTACTGACGGGATGACCGCCGAGGGGGACGCCACCGAGGAACAAGTCAGTGAGGGGACGACCACTGACGAGGAAGTCAGCGAGCAGACCTAGACGAGGCCAACCGTCGCATCGAACGGATCGGCAAACACTTTCCCCCGGCCCTCCGTAGGGCGGGTATGAGCGACGTGGACCTGACGGCAGAGAAGTACGAGAAACACCGGGAAGCCGGGAAGATTCTCGCCGAAGTTCGTGACGAAGCAGCCGAGCGCGTCGAGGTCGGTGTCAGCCACCTCGAAGTCGCCCAGTGGGCCGAAGATCGGATCCGCGAACTCGGCGGGGAACCGGCGTTTCCGGTCAATATCAGCGTCGACGAGGAGGCTGCCCATGCGACGCCAAGCGTTGATGACGAGGCGACGTTCGGTGAAGAACTGATCAACCTCGATATCGGTGTCAGTGTGGACGGTTGGCTGGCCGATACGGCCGTGACGGTCGACCTCGCCGGCCGGGACGAACTCGCCGAGGCCCCCGCAGAGGCCCTCGATGCAGCCCTCGATATCGTCCAAGCGGGCGTCGAAACCGGCGAGATCGGGGCCGTCGTCGAGGAAACGATCGAGGGCTACGGCTTCAACCCAGTGGTCAACCTCACGGGCCACGGTCTCGGCCAGTACGAGCAACACACCACACCGAACATCCCCAACCGGGCGGTCGACCAGAGTGTCTCCCTGGAAGCTGGTGACGTGGTGGCGATCGAACCGTTCGCCACCGACGGCCCTGGAAAGGTTCGGGAAGGCAGCGACGAGGAGATCTTCGCGCTCGAACGCGAAGGCAACGTTCGAGACCGGCGGGCCAGACAGGCCTTAGAACAGATCGCCGAGGAGTTCAAGACTCTCCCCTTTGCGACGCGCTGGCTCGACGTCAAGCGGCCCAAGATGGCGCTCCGACGGCTGAAACAGCAAGACATCATCCACGGCTATCCCGTCCTGAAAGAAGACGACGGCCACTACGTCAGCCAGAAAGAACACACCCTCATCGTCACCGAGGATGGGTGTGACGTGACGACGCGTAGCCGATAACGCGGTGGATACTCGTCGTTTGTCCAAGATACGGCGATCGAACGTTGCCGGTCACGTACCTCGCTCAGTGTGGCCGTCTTGGAACCACGGGACTGTCACGTTTGCCAGCCGCTGGTGGGCGACCGCATAGGCCGTTCCTGACGGTCGATCGCCTGGCTGCCCGGTGTAGCTGCCAAACTGTGTGTGATTGATGCCCGGAATGGTTTCTACAGTTGCGGTGGTGGGTAAATTCGCTATGCTCTGCTCGTAGGTCGTCCAGTCGAGCACCCTGTCCGCTTCGCCCGCGACGCTCAACACACGCAGATCGGTCGCCGCGATCGACTGGTCACAGTAGGAACCGAACAGCACGACCCCCGAGACGCGTTCCGGATTGCGCTTGGCGTATCGACAGGCCATCGCCCCGCCCAGCGAGTGGCCGCCGACGTACCACTGTTCGATGTCCTCGTCCATTATGCCGGTAGCTGCGCCCTGTTCGAGAATCGCCAGGTTCAACGGCAGTTTGACGACAACGACTGTAACGTTCGCTTCCGTGACCAGCGGTGACAGTGACGAGAGGTACGCATCCGGATGGACGCGCGCCCCTGGGTAAAACACCAGTCCAGCTTTTGTGGTTGCGTTTGCGGGTTCGAGAATGTAGTCACCGTCGACGGTGTGGGAGTCGATGGCGTCGTTGTCCTGTATTGCCCTGACGCTCTCGGGACTCCCGTGAAATGGCGTCGTAAAGTACAGTGTGATCCCGACGACTGCGACCATCGCGACGACGACTGCCCAGACGACTAGTCGCTCCCGATTCCGTCTCAGCCACGTCCGAACGCGTCCCATTGTTCGACACTGGTATCGAGACCCTCCTAACAGTATCGCCGACGAGTGTCGGGTGGGCGGTCCCCACATTGGCTCTCGGGACAGTCCATGGTTTCGGTCCACACGGAGACTCCCTCCGGCCGCTTGCCCTCGCGTGGGCGACGGACACCGTTCGTCCCGAAAACTCGTGCCCGTCAGGAACGCTCGGTCCGAGAACTCCGCCCGCGTGGGGCGGTTGATCCGGGGCTTACTCCTCAGTCGACACAGCTTCTGCCCTCGGTGTGTCGTCCACGCTCGCGTGGTCGGGGCCAAAGTACTTCGTCCAGATGACGAGCAGACTTGGCAAGATGAGGACGCTCGCGAGGAACGCGTAGATGATCGTCAGACCGGTGATGATGCCGAACTGCTGGAGTGGTGGCAGGATCGCGAACGCGAGCACGCCAAAGCCACCGACCGTCGTGGCGGCGCTGCCTAACAGCGCACCGCCAGTGCCGGTGACGGCGGTCTCCATGGCGTCCCACATCGTCTCGGCGCGTTCGAGTTCCTGGTTGTACCGCTCGCTGAGGTGGATGCTGTAGGCCACCCCGAGCCCGACGGTCAGGCTCGTGATCATCCCCGTGAGAATGTTGAACGGGATATCGAGCAGGTACATCGTCCCCAGGATCCAGCTGACGCTCATCACGACCGGGAGCAGTGTGAAGGCACCCAGCGAGGCACTTCCCTCCGTGATGCGGTACGTGAACATCAGGAAGGCGAAGACGGCAACGAGGGTGATGAGCAGACTCTCGATGACCGTCTGGAGGAGCTGATCTTGAACGATCTTGAACAAGATCGTTTGGCCCGTCGCAGTGGTAGTGAGGCGCTCACTGTCGACTGTCTCCGCGATGTCTCGCATCTGAGTCGTCACTGCACTGCCTGAGGTGCCACCTTCCACGGAGATGACCATCCGCACTGCCTCGTAGCCGCTGTCCGTCCGGTGGATGACGCCAGCAGCGGGTTCCGGTGCGATCGCGAACAGGTCGTCGAACACCGCGTTCACATTCTGATCGGGCACACCGTCACCGTTCGTATCGGCTTGTCTGAAGGTGGCGTTGAACGTCTCGTTGTCGGCCGCGACCGACTGCATGACCGACAGCGGACTCCGAATATCTGGCTCCCCATCTGAGAGCACCTGGACGTTCGGTGCTACCGAATCGTTGCCAGCAGCCAGGCGTGCATCGTGTACTTCCCCGATCGCCTCGCTCGTGGCGACCGGCCCTTCGATCAGGATCTGTGCCTGGGAGTCTTGGCGCAAGAAGTTCTGGTTTACGTACTCGAGGTTCTCTTTTGCGGAGTACTCGCCGGGCTTGAACGGCTCTGGGAGATTTTTCGACCAGTCTGGCGGATCCTCGGCCAGGAAACTCTCCTGATCGAAGCTCGTATCGACTTGTGACCCACCGACGGCACCGGCCGCACTGAGCAGGACCGCACCGATGAGCAGGAGGTACGGTGCCTTGCGTGCCGCCGTCGCACCGATGCTGAGCACGGAACTGAACCGTCCACCACCGGTTCCAAAGGCGGGCTTTTTGCGGTCGAACCCGCGGCCTTCGAGGAACTCGTCGATTTCGACTTTCAGTGCGGGGATCAAGATCCCGAACACGAGCAGTGCGGCCACGATCCCGACCGAACTCACGATACCGAAGTCCTGAATCGGCGGCACCGGACTCGTGAGATTCGAGAGGAAGCCAATGGCTGTCGTCGCTGTTACCCAGACCAGCGCGACACCGACCCCAGCTAGCCCGACGCCCATCGCGCCACGCACACTACTGGCGGTGTGGTCGTTGTGGCGCTCCTCACGGTGGCGCATGAAGGTATGGATCGCGTAGTCGATGCTCAGCCCGATCAACAGCACCGGGACGGCGATGAACATCTGATTGAACGGAATATCGGCCCAGCCCATGAACCCGAAGGTCATGATGAGGACAGCACCGATCCCGACGACTCCGAGGAGAATGTCCAGGACGTCCCGATAGGCGACAATCAGGGCTAGGACGACGAACAACAGTGCAAGTGGCCCCACGATGGCCAGAGAGTCTGTCATCGACCGGTTGATCTCGTCGGATATCTTCCCCGTGCCGAAGACGATCGCGTCGTCGTTTTCGGTGGCCGCCTCCGAAAGGACTGTCTCCATCGCGAGTTGAGAGTCCATCAGTCGATCACTGACAGCACCGGCCGAGCGCTCTCCACCGGAGGTCTGGGTGATAAGCCACATCGTGGCGTTTGCGTTCGGACTCCCGGGCTCGTACCCGGTCGGCATGAACGCGAACGCCTGCCCGCTCCCACCGTTTTGGCTCAGAATTTGACCGAGGACGGCGTCGATTTCGGACTCGTTCATCGAAGCGAGTTGCTCACGCTGGGCGGACAACGACGCGGCACTCGCGTTCTCCAGCTGTGACTGTCGTGTCTGGAGCTCTGCACCGACTGACTTGAGCCGTTGTGCCTTCGATTCGAGGTCGTCGGTCCGGTCTGTGAGTGCCGTCCGATTGCGCTGTAGTTGCTGGTATTCCGAGCGCAAGACACCCTGGGTTCCAAGCGTGTAGGCTGCTTTACGCTGGGACTCGTTCGTTGCGGCCCGGAGTTGCTGAACCGATCGATTGAACGTCGAAAAGTGCTCCTCGTCCAGCGTCACCGTCGAGTTCGCATCGACCTGCTCGAACAGCGTTCGTGCGTCCGCCGCGGGCCTGCGCTGGATTGTCTGGAGGGCGCGTTGGAGTCTCTTTGCTGTCTCGTTGAGTCGGACAGCGCGTTGTTCGAGCTGTGTGGCCCGTTTTGCGATCGCTGTCCGCTCGCGCGTGACTGTCCTGTTCAGTCGCTCGAATTCGGCTGCGGTCGTCCGTAACTGCTGGCCAATCTCCGCTCGGATGCCGGCCGTCGCGACGATGTTGGGAATACCGACAATCGCATTTTGCTCGGCCAACGTCCCGTTGACTGTCTCGTTTTCGCGGAGTTCGGCCTGCATTGCCAGCATCTCCGTCAGTGAATCCTTATCGAGGACGTTCTCGTCCCGGATGATTGCCTGTACTGACGTCGTATTCGACTCTCCTGCGGAGAAATTCGTCTCTATGTAATCTAGCTTCGCTGACTCCGTTGTTTGGCCCTGAAACTGATCCAACGACGACGATTGTGATACCTGTGTTGCGCCGGCACCGACGGCGACCGTCAACACCAACAGCACCACGATCGCGACCTTGCTGTGCTCGATTACTTGCTCGAACAGTCGGTCACTGAGTCCCACTGTCTGGCCTCCGTACACTGTCTGCAGTCATTGTCTGTTCTCGGACTGACTAAACATTTAGTCAGCATATATGTGACGGTCTCGGAAGCCGTGACGACATTGCATGTGCGAACAGTTCAATCAGTACTCTATCACCACAGTATAGTCGTCCAGCGTCTCTATCGCGTCTGTTTTCGTTTCGTCTGTCCCCGGTTCCTGCCCGGGCTCGTGGTCGTCTCTGTCGTTGGGTTTCCGGCCCAAGTTCTTTCGGGCTACACCGTTCATTACCTACTGAACAGTTAGTTAGTATATTCGTTGTCGGCAACGCTGCCGGGATGTGTACCCGAGGATAGGGAGCGTACTTGGTGCGCCAACCGTGAATATGGGTTCGAGGAGGGAAACGTTCAGACACAGGATCGAAGTGTGGTAGCACTTAGCTAGTGGGGTGGGGGGACATCCCCACGCTCTGTGCACCCCCACTCGTGACAAGCCCAACAGCAGTGCAGGTCGTGACCGGCCGACAGAACGTGATCCCGTCGGTGAGGGGCGGGAGGGGGTTCATGCCGACAGTGACTGTGTAACGAGCGCGAGAATCACTTGCTGACTGTGTTTCCCTCCGTAACTTACTGACTGGTTGGTCAGTATCAACTTTTTGGTTCAGTTTCGGGTACGACGACTGGGAAGACTGCTACTTTCGGGTCGACTGATGAGTCCCTCACGGCAGACTCCCAGCGTGGCGCGATACTTATCAAGCAGTCAAAACAATTAATTGCGTGATCTCGCTATCTCTCTGTAGGATGGAACATTCTCCGCAAGCCCCCACAGATGGCCACGACGAAATCATGGGTGCGACCTATCGAGCGTTGTGTGAGTACGGGTATGCGGATCTGACGATCAAACGGATCGCCGAGGAATACGGCAAAACCACTGCGGCGATCCACTATCACTACGACACGAAAGACGATCTCCTGTTGGCGTTTCTCGATCACATACTCGGCGAATACGTGAGTACGCTCCACGAGGTACAGGCGACCGATCCCAAGGAACGCCTCGAATTACTCGTCGACAAATTACTCATGGACCCGCGGGACCACCACGATCTTCTCGTCGCGCTCGCCGAAATGCGCAATCAGACCCTCCACAAGGAATCGTTCAGTCTCCGGTTCACGGAGACTGATCAATATATCAGCTATCTCCTCGAGACGGTCATCGAGCAGGGTATCTCTGCGGGAGTCTTTCGCGACGTTGAGCCGGCACACGTCGCTCAGACCCTTCTCATGATCGTCAACGGCGCACGTGCGCGCTCGATCTACTTAGACGAAGACAGCATCGTAGCCGATGCGAGACAGGCCGTTGACGAGTATCTCTCGGCACAACTATTCGTCGAGAGTCCTTCGAATAGCCACTAGACCCACTCGGCCCAGCTGTCAACTCCTCGCCTGTCGGTGGATGTCTTTCTCCCGATCGGGAGGCCGGGTACAGACAGTGAGACACGAACGCTCGCGTTGTCCAGCGAGCTGTCGCAGTTAGAATACCTGGCCCGTTGCCCAGTATCGCCTCGTGTATGCTGTCAATCTCCGCAACGCTTAAATATTTACTAACTAGTTAGTAACTGCTATGCGAGGGATGCAGCACAAATGAGTCTGTCACGGGGCAGCCTCGTGAGTTCGGCCCGAGCCTGGAACCAGGGTGGGCGTCTGTACGTCGCTGTCGGTCTGGCTACTGCTATCCTGTCACTCGTTTCCGTTCCATTGCTCGGCCTGATTGCCGTCTACTGTGGGTACAAACTGTACACTACCCAGCGAAGAACCGCCCTCGCCCTACTGGTCTCGGGGCTGGGCGGCTTTGGATTCCTGTGGTGGGTCGTTTACCTCAGTACTCTGTGATCACACCAATGGTAGTTGCTTCCTCCCCCGAACCGGACCTCTCGTGGTGTCACGACGCCCTACAGGGAGTCTCCCGGACATTTGCTCTGACAGTTGACGTCTTAGCGGAGCCGATGTCGTCACAGATCTGTGTGGGGTATCTCTTGTGTCGCGTGGCCGATACTGTCGAAGACGCCGATCACATTCCGCCTGCCAGGCAAGCGTCTCTCCTGAGAACGTACGGAGCTGCGCTCGATCCGGCCAGTGACGAGACGATACTGGCGTTCCGAGACGCTGTCGACAAGTGGCTGCCGGCCCCGGCCGATCGCGGTCCTGACTGGACCGTCGTCGCGCGTTCCCCGACAATCCAGGCGACGTTCGCTACTCAGCCAGCATCCGTCAAGCGAGCGGTTGTCCCGCCTGTCCGGGAAATGGTCGACGGGATGGCAACGTTCGTGCAACGATATGAGGCTTCCGGCGGACTTCGTCTCGTCGATCGTGCTGAGCTCGAGGAGTATTGCTATTATGCTGCGGGGACTGTCGGCAAGCTCATCACCAACTTACTGACGCGAGACGGAATCGAACAGACTCCTGCTCGGACGTTGGACGAGACAGCGATCGATTTCGGACTCCTCTTGCAACTGGTGAACGTCGCGAAAGACGTCTACGACGATTACACGACAGAGAACAACGTCTACTTGCCCGCCGAGTGGCTCGCAGCTGCGGGGATCGAGCAAGAGACGATGCTCGAGGCGACCAACCGGAAAGCAGCTGCCCAAGTCGTCGAACGGACTGCCGCCCACGCGTCGACATTTCTCGACGATGCTGCAGACTATATCGACGCAATGCCACTCACTCACGGTAACACGATCGCTGCGTGGTCGGTCCCATATCTGTTGAGCGTGGGGACCCTTCGCGAGTTGCGGGACCGTCCCGAGGACGCATTGACCGATGGCGGAGTGAAGATCTCTCGCCAGGAAGTGGTGGCGATCGTGGACGCAGCGACCGAGGCTGGGCGGGATTCGATCCCCGATCTTCGTCGCACTATTGCCGAAACGCCGTACCACCTCGCTGTTGACTGACACTCATCTCAGTGCCAAAGAGCACCAAACTTGCTCCTCCGTGGCGTGTCTCTGATAAAACGGCTACCACGACGTGCCGTTCTATGGGTGACGAACGCTCTCTGGACTCTTCGCTGTCCCAACTCCGGGTAGGACGGGAATACAGCGGTAAACGGTCCGATCTCCGTTTGTGCTGTGGGGGGTCGGTCGTCGATTTGGCCTCGGTCTCGACGTCGAGTGCATCGAGGCTCGTGTACCGCTGGACGCGAACGACGACACAAGTAGTACGCCCGTGCTTGGATTCTCTCTCACCCGTCTCGTCCCCTAGTCGGATAGTAGCGTGGAACCGTTCCCGTAGACTCGTTCGGCAAATAGTAGCCCGACTAGCGCGAAGATAATGATCGCATACGAACCAGCGGCGAAGACGGCATCTTCGAGTGTGGGATACTCGCTCGTTCGGAAAATGATAACTTTCCTGACCATCGCGATGACGCCGGTGTAAATAACGAGCTGGACGATGCGTCGCGTGTCGTTCTCCTCGACGTATGCAAGCACCGTTTGGTACACTTCGACGATGATCAACAGGAGCAGGCCAGTGTCGATGAACCCAATGACGACGAGTGGATCGGTGATGCTCCCCGATTGTACGGCTCCGAATATTTGGAGTATCAGATCGACAACCCCTATCGCGAAGAGGCCGGCAAAAACAGTTGCGGCGGCCAGTTCGACCCCATGGACGAACCGCCCCATTGCGTTCGAGTACCGTTCTGCCAACGACGTCGAGAGTCCGGGTTCAACACTGTCCGAAGAGCGTTCCGTGGGGGGCTGGTCAGCACTGCTCATCTATGTCGACGGCACGTTCCCGTCGGGCAGTCGGCTGTTCATTCACTGAACTGTAAGAGCGCCAGACACATATACAGTTGGCCGTCGCGACAGCACCGTCGTCGGGTACACCCTCGATACGATAGCTGCGGGCAGCAAAAGCGTGTCCCTCCGGAGACCATCCCATTGTAGCCGACATATTCTCCTAGCGTGTGCTGATTTCACCACAGTTCAGACGAGTCGTTCGATAAACGAATTCACCGTTTGGACCTCGTCGTCGTTGATGGCGTGTCCGAGTCCGTCGTAGCGTCTGTACCCCACGTCTCCATCGGTTCGACGGCTGTCTCTCTCAGTTATTAATGCCGCCGGGACAAAAGAGGGTTCACAGTGTTGTACGATCATGTCTCCGGCCTCGAACTGGAAATACAGGCCTACGAGCTCGAACAACGCGAGCGGGACACGTCCAGTGGCTTTACCCGAGCGACGACCATCGTCTCGTTACACGGCAACGGCGAAACCGGGCGTGGCGAGGACGTCACATACGACAACGACGCACACGAAGCCCTACGCGCTTCTGTAGCGGACTTCCCTATTACGGGAGAATACACCCTCGACGCGTTCTCGGACCAGGTATCTGAGATCGATTTATTCCACGGCACCGAACCGAGCCAGTCAATCTTCCGTAATTATCGACAGTGGGCCTTGGAGAGCGCCGCGCTCGATCTCGCATTGAAGCAGGCCGACACGGACCTCGCCGACTGTCTCGGCCGCACGTACGATCCAGTTCGATTCGTCGTAAGTACACGTCTGGAGGACCCGCCGACCGGCGACGTCGTGCTCGAGTGGCTCGACCGGAATCCCGAGTTGGAGTTCAAACTCGATCCGACATCGGAGTGGACAACAGCAGTCATCGAGCGCTTCGCGGCAACCGACGCTGTCCGAACACTCGACCTCAAAGGACAGTACCACGGGACGGCGGTCGATCAGCCTGCCGACCCGGAGCTGTACGAGCGAATCATCGAGGGCTTTCCCGAAGCACTCATCGAAGATCCGGAACTGAACGAGGTGACGCGACCACTGTTCGAGGGACACGAGGCACGCGTAACGTGGGACTACCCGATTCGAGGCGTCGAAACCGTCGAAGACCTCCCTTGGGACCCGGAGTGGCTCAACATCAAGCCATCCCGATTCGGCTCGATACAGTCGCTCTTTGACACTATCGACTACTGCCACAACCAGGAAATTCAGATGTTCGGCGGCGGACAGTTCGAACTCGACGTCGGCCGCGAACACATCCACGCGTTTGCCTCGCTCTTCTATCCCGACGCACCAAACGACGTGGCTCCGAAAGCCTACAACGACCCCGACCCGAGCGGTGAGCTGCCGACGAGCCCGCTCGCCCCGCCAGAAACACCCGTGGGCCTGTCGTGGGGGACGGACGAATCGCAGGTATCGGAACGGTAGAATGTGGCCCCGTCCACGCTGTACGCAGTCACTGCCCGACGAACGTCATCAGCACGGATTTGAGAGCGGTAACAAGAGGACACTGAATCGAGACAAGCGGGAGACGCCCGTCACCCACCGATTGACTTTCTGAATTGCCACCTGCTTGGTTGTACGCGACTCCCGGTGGAAATCACCCGTCGTTCGACTATCGAACGAGAGCAACTGCGCTGCGTTCGATTGGCGGTTTATTGCGCCGCTATCGGGCGATTACACCCCTCGGAAATATGGGCGCTGCAGGATTCGAACCCCACTCGTTCCCGTTCGCTCGCTACCTCACGGCTCCTCCGTTCGGCTTTTCGAGGTCGCTTTGCGACCTCGCACTGCTCGTTCACCTCCCACTCCCTGCCTCAAATCCTCGGCTGACGCTCCTCACCGCTCACTATCGTTCGCGCAGAATTTACGGGCGCTGAGGGATTTGAACCAAATGGAGACGGTCGCTCACTTCGTTCGCGCTGCGACTCCCCGGGTTCAAATGCCTCAGATGGCGCATTTGCTGCTCACAGTTTGTTCGCAGCAAAATGCGACGGGCGCTGAGGGATTTGAACCGAACCCAGACGTGCTTGCTCCGCTGCGCGCGACTGGCAGGGTTCAAATCCGCAGTGCCGGTTCGCTCGACGGTTCGCATCGCTCACCGTCTCACTGCACGGGCGCTGAGGGATTTGAACCCACGACAGCTTGGTCCGAAGCCAAGTACTCTGTCCAGGCTGAGCTAAGCGCCCTCCCGGTTACATCCACACAGTAGGTACCCACTGTAAAAAATGTCTCTATCCAGTTCGACGGTATGTTTTTCCATACCGCACCCCCAGATACAGGCATGCCAACTGACGACCAACTGCAAGAATTACTCGATACGACAACTACTATCGCCGTCGTCGGGTGTTCCTCGACGCCCGGCAAGGATGCCCACGAGGTCCCGAAATATCTCCTCGCTGCTGGCTACGACGTCATCCCGATCAATCCCTTCGCCGAGGAGATATTCGACCGCGACGCGTACGATTCACTCGCCGACGTCCCCGACAAAATTGACCTCGTGAACGTCTTTCGCCCGAGCGACGAAGTACCCGAAATCGTCGACGCAGCACTGGATCGCGAAGACGAGCCAGCAATCTGGCTCCAGCTTGGCATTACCCACGATGGGGCTGTTTCGCGTGCCGAAGACGCCGGTCGGCGGGTCGTCCAAGACCACTGTTTGAAGGTCCAACACCAGCGACTGCTCGCCTGAGGCGACGTATTATTCGGCTGTTTCCTCGTCTCCCTCGTCGATCGCTTCGGCCTCGGGCACCGTGTCGGCGTCTTCGATGTGGGCATCCGCGACGATTGCGTCGACGTCGAGGCCCTGTTGCTCGGCCAGCGCTTCCAACAACGCTCGTTGCTCGGCGAGATCCTGTTCCATCTCGTCGACCTGTGTGCTCGTCGTTTCGAGCTCTTCTCGGAGGGATTGGATCTGCCCCCGGAGATCGTTCATCTTCTCGTAGAGGTCCTCTGCCATGCCGGTGACTTTCTGGAGCTTCTTTGCGGTGTCGCCAAATCCCATGCCCCTGGGTTGTCACTGCCGGGTTGTGCGCTTTTCGGTCCGCGGAACGTCGCCATTAAGGGGGCGTCGATCACACGCTCAGGCATGGAGCGAACCAGTCTGGTCCCGCTCGTGGGTGTACTCGCGTGTCTGGCTTTCCTCTCGACACTGGCAGTCCCGTTTCAGTCTGCCGGGGCCGGCCTCTACTACGAGACGGGCGCGGTGAATCCACTCCTCGGTGGCTTGCTGGCCTTGATTGCGGTGATCGTCTTTGCTGCTGGCCGCCAAGGACGGACAGATCCTGCTCTCGCAGCCGGAGTCACGCTGGCACTCGGGCTGTTGGCGGCTGGGATGGCGGTCGCCTGGGCGCTGACGGCCAGAACTGATGTGCTATCGATCACCCGGTACCATCGTCACGCCCTCGTTGTGACGGCCAGTACAGTGCCACTCGTTGCGGCCTGGTATGCGCGAGAACTTCGCGTCTGGTGAGTGGTCACCACTTTCGTCGTGGCCGAAACACAGTTCCGAGCCGAAAGGCCCTTATGGACAACCGGAGTACGATCAAACCGGACTAGGCCGGGCGGTTAGGCCCCGCTCGTCACCCGCGCTATGGTCTTCAGCGGGGGCCAAATCCCGGGGGCGTCCGGACAGACGGACGCGGGCCCCGTTAGCCAACGTCGAAGCCTCGTCCTACGGGGGTAGCGGTCGACACTGAATCGCCTGCAGGGGCGTGCCGGTGTCGTTAACCGAGGGCACTCCGCCAGGCGCGGAAGCGAGCAGCGGACCCTCGGACACCTGCCGCTCGCAGGGTCGCGGGGTGGAGGAGGCACGCGGGACTCCCCACGTCCGAACGCCGGGCCATCCCGGCTGTCCACATTCATCCGGAATTATACGTCTCGTAGTACTATTTCACGGCGTCTCCGACAGCGACTGCTGGTCAGGGATCGTCCTGGTATCGGTCCGATGGAATCGACCGGCGTCGTCCACGACCGAACAGACGCTTCCAGAACGCTCGCTCGTGTGGCCGTTCGGCGAGTGCGACCGAGCACTCGACATCGTTGACGACCTGCAGGTGCAACGAGCCAGTGACCAGCCGAGCCAGCAGCCCGCGCTCGGTCGCGCCGAGCATGACCAGCGTGTGATCCTCGGCTTCCCGTTCGATCGTTCGCTCGACGTCCCCGGCGACGACCAGTTGATCGGCGGCTTCGAGATCGTGCTCGGCGGCCCACTCGGCAAGGAAACGCTCTCCCGCATCACAGTGGCGTTGGTCGTCGACGACGTGCAGTAACGTGACTTTGGCGTCGCTTGCCGCCTGGAGTATCTTGGCGATTTCGGCCGACAGCGACGAGTCTGGACCGCCTGCAGTCGGCACCAACACTCGCGAACAGTCCAGGCCGCGATCTTTCAGGATCAAGAAATCACAGGGCAGTCTGTTCGTCAGTTCGTGTACCGGCTTTTCGGCCCGGGCACTGTCCCAGAGTTTGTCCTCGCCCCAACCGAGTACAACCAGGTCGGGGCGGGTTCGCCGTGCCCGATC
The DNA here is from genome assembly GCF_009690625.1 of Halorhabdus sp. CBA1104. Classification (NCBI taxonomy): domain Archaea; kingdom Methanobacteriati; phylum Methanobacteriota; class Halobacteria; order Halobacteriales; family Haloarculaceae; genus Halorhabdus; species Halorhabdus sp. CBA1104. The sequence continues at coordinate 645,448 of NZ_CP033878.1, forward strand.
GAACACTTCCTCTAGAGAACGCGTCGAGACGATCGTCGACGTCTCGAAGCCGACGTCGTACTGCTCGCCGACACGTCGGACGTCTTCTAGTAGCCGATCGGACTCTTCGAGGATGCGATCGTGGCGTTCTTCGTCGCTGCTGACGTGGCCGGGGGTCTGGACGACGTGAACCGCATGCACTGTCCCCTTCTCACGAGCGGCGGCGAACGTGCATGCCAAGCGCACGAGCTTCGTTTCCGTTCGTGGATTCGTGATCGGGACCAGAACACGGTGGGAATCCGGATCGCGGACGATGTCTTCGACTGTGTCGACGATCGGCACGTACGATCGGCCTGCGAGGTTCCCCAGTACCCACTCCCGGATCGAGAGCCTGCGGACGTGTTCGAAACGGTCGACTTCGAGGCGTCGCTCGCTCGTCTGATAGTAGTTGACGATCGTCACGAGCACGATCCCGCCGACCGTGTTGCCGATTGCAACCGGAACGACGAACTCCGTCATCGCGACGACAACGCTCAAATCACCCGCCAGAACCGTGTAGATCGACTCGGTGAACGAAACGACGACGTGAAACAGGTTCCCCAGCGGGATCGCCAGGAACGCCAGGTAGACGATGACGAGTCTGGAGACGGTGTCCCGGACAGCAAAGTCGAGCCAGACGACGCCAGCGACGATGAACCCGGCGAAGGCACCCTTGAAGAACAACGAGACGATCGGCGTCTCGACGCCCTTGTGGGCCAGATCGACCGCGACCGCTGCGGCTTCGGGGCTGAAAACGCCCCCGTAGGCGAGGACGACTGCACCGGCCGCGCCGCCGGCGAAGTTACCGATCAGGACGATCAGCCAGTGGCGCAACAGTGTCGGGATCGAAACCAGGCGTTCGAGCGTCAGTGCTACCGGCGGGAGCGTATTTTCGGTATATAACTGGTAGCCACCGATGATGATGTAAATGAACCCGAGCGGGTAGAGCATCACCGCCGCGATACCGCCGTCCGTCCGCGGGTACAGCGACGCGTACAGCAAGAACGTGACCGTGATCGCGAACCCGGCCGCCAGCGCGCTGAAAAACAATTCCCGCACCCCGGAGGTCACCTCGTGATCGGCGTCGGCGACGATCCGCTGGAATACTTCGTCGGTAGAGAACCGATCCGGGATCACCTCACCCTGCGTCGGCACGTCGGTGTCTGCCGGTTCGCTGGGTACTCGATCGGGTTCGGCCATGTCAGATCCCGGCACGGCAGCCCCAAGTAAGTTCGCTCTCGGCGGGCACGTCGACAGCGGCGTCCAGTTGCCAGCCAGCGTGGGGTTTCAGCTCTCGAGTTCCCCGATGGCGGCTCCGTCTGCTACCTCCAGTTCGCCCCCGATCGTACGGTTCGGATACGGGATGTCGATTCCCGCTTCGTCGAATCGCTCCTTGACAGCCTGGACGTACTCACCGCGGGTTTGAACGAAATCGCCGCGGCTCGGATCCGAAATCCAGATGCGCGATTGCAGGCCCACCGAGGAGTCGCCGAGTTCGACGAGACGCACCGACGGTGCGGGATCGTCGAGGATTTCGTCGTGGGCCTGTGCTTCCTCGACGATGATTTCCGTCGCTTTGTCGATATCGTCGTCGTAGCCGATCCCAAAGACGAACTTCAGACGGAGTTGCTCTTTGGCGACCGGATTCTTGATGACGCCGTCGGTCAGGGTGGAGTTTGGGACCGTCAGGAGTTCGTTGTCGAAGGTCCGCACGCGCGTCACGCGGAGGCTGATATCCTCGACGACGCCGCTGCGGTCGTCCCATTCGATCCAGTCGCCGATGCGGAACGGTTGGTCCGTGAAGATGAACACGCCGGCGACGAAGTTCGCGATCACGTCTTGCATAGCGAACCCGATCGCAAGCGTCGCGGCCGCGGCGATCGTCGCCAGCGCGGTGAGGATGTTCCCGAACCCCGCAAAGGCAAACGCGACCGCAATGGCGACGAACACGACCAGAGCACCGGTAAGCTTCTTGATCGGCGTTCGCGCGTGAACGTCCAGATCCCGGGCCTTCAACACACGGTTTACCAGTGGGACGACAGTCATCCGACCGAGGAGGTAGACGCCGACCGAGACTAGGACGAACGTGATCATCGCCCCGAGCACGTCGGCATAGGGTACGTTCGCGCCCTCCAACAAGCGCGCGATGAGCCCGGAATCAGCCTGTAACACGACAGAGTCGAGGAGTGTCATCCTTGTAGTACCGCCATGTGGCCTCGTGTCTCGACAACGGTGCCCTCAACGTGGTCGGCGAGTTCGGTCGCGAGTGCTTCGACGTCACCCTCTCCACGGGCGGCTCGAAGGAATTTGACTTTCACCAGGTCCCGGTCCGTGAGTTGGTCGTCGAGTTCGTCGGCGACGGCATCCACGCCGTGTTTGCCGACCCAGAGAGTTACATCGAGTTCGTGCATCGCGTTGCTCGGAGTTACGTCACTCATGTCACCGATGTTCGGACTGAACGCGTTTTAAGCTTAGCCAACTGCGAGTCCTCCCGCGGGAGCCAGTATCGTTCACTGGCTGTCAGCGTACGGGTATCGGGCCTGGCTACCACACTCACACGTCACGACGACGTGGCCAGATTGTGTCCGAACCCGGGCGTTTCGGCCCGGACGCAAATAGGCATCACAGCGATCACAGACGAACCGCTCGAACGACGCCGGCAGAGACAGCCGGTGGCGTTCCGCGACCCGACGTGCTCGACGAACGCACTCTCGTGCGCGGTCGGGGTGGTCCGTTCGGGCCGCCTCGCGGGCTTGCTCGGCCAGCACCTCGATCCGCTCGGCGGCGATCGTTGCGTCGTCACTCATCACGGCCACGTAGCGTCGTCGCCGGGTTAGGGGTATCGGTCGACGCCGGGCGTATCACAACGCATTAATCGATCCTCGGCCAAATTCGGTCCAATATGGCACTGCCGTCTGTCGGCGCGTTCACGGATACGTACTTGCCGACGGTCAACGGCGTCACCTACACCGTTCAGGCCTGGCGGGACCGCTGGCGGGACCGAGGCGGTGATATGGCGATCGTCTACCCGGATGCCGACGACTACGAGCCGGACGACCGCGAGTACCCCGTCCGGAGTCTGCCGTTTCCCTTCTACGAGGGCTTTCGGATGGGCGTCCCGCGTGTCCCCGAGGCGATCGGGGACGTGGACCTCGTCCACGCCCACACGCCGTTCGGGCTCGGTATGAGCGCGATGCGGGTCGCCCGCTCACGGGATCTCCCCCTGCTCGCGTCCTATCACACGCCGACCAGCGAGTACGCGGCCTACGTCTCACTTGGCGATCGTGTCGAACGGACGGTCAGACGGACCGCCACGAGCTACGAGCGGTGGTTCTTCGACCGTGCCGACGTCGTGATCGCGCCGAGTGACCGTGCCCGCGACCACATTGTCGAGACGGTCGATGTCTCGACGCCGGTCGAAGTCGTGCCCAACGGCGTCGACGTACAGCGATTGCAGCCGGTCGCCGGTGACGACTTTCGGACACGATACGACCTCCCGACCGACCGTCCGCTCGTCGGATACACGGGTCGTCACGGCTACGAAAAGTGTCTCTCGGATATTATTTCTGCCACTGACGGCATGAACGTAACTGTCGTTTTCGGTGGTGACGGCCCGGCCCGTGACGACATCGAGGCCCGGGCCGAGGCTGCAAACGTCGACGTCCGCTTCCTTGGCTTTCTGCCACGTGAGGAGTTGCCCGCTTTCTACTCGGCACTGGACGCCTTTGCGTTCCCGAGCCCTGTCGAAACGCAAGGTCTCGTCGCGTTAGAAGCCAACGCCTGCGGGACGCCGGTTGCCGGCGTCGACAGTGGGGCGCTGGCAGACACTATCGAGGATGGCGTCAATGGCTACTCGTATTCCCAAGGCGATATCACCGGCTTCCGCGCAGCGATCAACCGCGTGCTCGCCGAACAGGACACGCTCGCTGAACAATGCCTCAGCCGACGCGAGACCATCAGCATTGATCACGCCGTAGATCGCTTGACAGACGTCTACGAAAGTGTCCTCGAAGACGACTAGCGCTTTCAAAGGCCGTCCGCCGAGGCTCGGCCTCTCCTTACTTGGCTGGGACTGTTGTTCGCTCACAACACTACGCCAGCGCGCTCCCAGCCCGGATGATCGTCCGCTCACGCGACCACCTTTTTCCGCTCGGGTCCGCACGGCGGACCTCTCACGCAAAAACGTGGGCGAAAAAAAACCGCACCAACCGTTCACAACACTACGCCAGCGCGCTCCCAGCCCGGATGATCGTCCGCTCGCCGAATGCCGGACCGATCACCTGTACTCCGACTGGCAGTCCGTCGTCTGTCTCGCCGGCCGGCACGGAGATCGCTGGGAGGTTTGCGAGGTTGACTGGCGTCGTGTTGGCGTCTGCGAGGTACATTTTGAGGGGATCGTCAAGACTCTCGCCCCGTTCCATCGGCGGGACTGGCATCGTCGGACTGGCCAGGACGTCCGCCTCCGAAAGGGCCGAATCAAAGTCTTCTTTCACCCAGGCGCGGGCGTCCTGGGCTTTCTTGTAGTACTTATCGTGATACCCCGCCGAGAGTGCGTACGTCCCCAGGAGGATCCGCCGCTTGACTTCTTCACCGAACCCGTCCTCACGGGCCGTCGCGAAGGTCTCGTTCCAGTTGCCGTCGTAGCCGCCCGAACGGCCGTATCGAACGCCGTCGAACCGTGCCAGGTTCGAGGAGGCCTCACTCATCGCAATGACGTAGTAGGCTTCGACAGCGTGCTCGACGGAGGGAAGATCGACCTCGTGGTAGCTCGCGCCTTTCGCTTCTAACTCGTCGATGGCGTCCCAGAAGGTCTCGACGACTGCCTCGTCGGCACCGTCGAGTAGCTCCGTGGGAATCCCGATCTCTACTCCCTCGACGTCGCCGTCGGCTGCGTCGGCGAAGGCGTAGTCCCGGCGGCCGTCGGGGTCTGGGCCGCCGATCTCGTCGGTCGCGTCACGGGTCGTCGCGTCGTGTGGGTCCGGTCCGGCGATGACTTCCAGTAGCTCGGCCGCGTCCTCGACGGTCGGCGCGATCGGGCCGATCTGTTCTAAGGAGTTGGCGTAGGCGATCAGGCCGTACCGAGAAACGAGTCCGTAGGTCGGCTTGATCCCGACGACGCCACAGAAGGCGGCCGGACATCGCACCGAGCCGCCAGTGTCACTGCCCAGCGCGAGATCGGCCTCACCTGCGGCGACGGCCGCAGCCGATCCACCCGAAGAGCCGCCAGGGACGTGCCCCTCGGCAGCGGGATTTTCTGTCGGACCGAAGTTCGAGGTCTCCGTGGTCGTCCCCATCCCGAACTCGTCCATGTTGGCCTTGCCGGGAATCGTCGCCCCGGCTGCCTTCAGGCGCTCGACGACCGTCGCATCGTAGGGCGGTACGTAGTCTTCGAGCATCGCAGAGCCAGCCGTCGTCCGGACACCTTCCGTCGAGATGTTGTCCTTGACGGCGACGGTTCGACCCGCGAGGGGGCCGTCGTCTGCACCCTCGATCGTCTCCTCGGTGATGTAGGCGTTGTTGCTCATGAGACGTTTGGCCCTTTGAAGAAGCCGTCTTCGCTGTCAGGTGCGTTTTCCAGCGCTGCATCGCGGTCGAGACTCTCGGTTACTTCGTCGGGACGCATGACGTTGGTCAGCTCCGCGCTCGGTTCGACTTCGGGGACGTCATCGAGCGTCTCGAAGTACGAGAGAATGTCTGCAAATTGCTCGGTGAATCGCTCGCGCTCCTCCGGGTCCAGATTCACCCGCGCGAGATCCGCGACGTGCTCGACCTCCTCGGGATCGACGACCGATTCGCTCATATCCTCTCGCTGGGTGGGACCGCCACTAAGGGTTTCGAAACGGTGGATCCCGAATACGACACCGACTATCCGGCGATGGCTGCCGGTTTTGGCCGACCAAAGAATTTAAGTTCTCCCCGAAAAAACACAAAGACGAGCGAAACCGTTCTTCGGGCCTCCCGCCCGTTACGTACTCGACCAATGTCAGATACGACCCTCAGAAGTTACGAGCAAGCGAATCAGCAAGAGACTACCGAGGACGAACAGGAGACCGAACACGTCTGTCCGGAGTGTGGCGGTTCACTCCGATCGGACTCCGAACGCGGTGAGACGGTGTGTAGCGAGTGTGGACTGGTCGTCGAGGAAGACGAGATCGACCCCGGCCCGGAGTGGCGCGCTTTCGACGCCAAAGAGAAAGACGAGAAGTCCCGTGTCGGCGCGCCGACGACGAACATGATGCACGATAAGGGCCTCTCGACGAATATCGGCTGGCAAGACAAAGACGCCTACGGCAACTCGCTGTCCAGCCGTCAACGCGAGAAGATGCAGCGCCTCCGGACCTGGAACGAACGCTTCCGCACCAGGGACTCCAAAGAACGCAACCTCAAGCAGGCTCTTGGCGAAATCGACCGCATGGCGAGCGCACTCGGCCTCCCCGAGAACGTCCGCGAAACCGCTTCTGTCATCTATCGCCGGGCCTTGGACGAAGACCTCCTGCCCGGTCGCTCCATCGAAGGTGTCGCTACGTCCTCGCTGTATGCCGCTGCCCGCCAGGCGGGCAACCCGCGAAGTCTCGACGAGATCAACAACGTCTCCCGCGTCGAGAAAGACGAGACGGCCCGAACGTATCGGTACGTCGTTCGGGAACTCGGCTTGGAGGTCCAACCGGCCGATCCCGCAAGTTACGTCCCCCGGTTTGCCTCCGACCTCGGGCTCACCGAGGAAGCCGAGCGCCACGCCCGTGACCTCCTGGAGAACGCCAAACAGGAAGGCGTCCACTCCGGAAAGAGCCCCGTCGGACTGGCCGCTGCGGCCATCTACGCCGCTTCACTGCTGGCCAACGAGAAGGTAACTCAAAACGAAGTCAGCGAAGTCGCGAACATCTCCGAGGTCACGATCCGCAACCGCTATCACGAACTGCTCGAAGCCAAGGAAGGCATCAGGGCGAGCTGAACGCGTCGACGAACGTCCGCTCTTCTGAGGCCCACTTCGGCAGGTTCAACTCGGTTGCCCTCTCGGCCGTATCCATGGAAACGACCCGCCATTTCGTCGCGACAGTCTACGTCGTCCACGACGGTGAGACGGCCCTTCACGAACACGAGAAATTAGAGATGTGGCTCCCGCCTGGCGGGCACATCGATCGAGACGAACTCCCTCACGTCGCTGCCAGTCGCGAGGTACACGAGGAGATCGGCCTCGAACCGGATCTCATCGCCCCCCAAGGAGACCTCGAATCAGCCACGGCCGAAAGCATCCCCCAGCCACAGCACTTCCTGCTCGAGGACATCAACGTCCACGATGGCGAAGTCGGTCACCAGCACATCGACTTCATCTTCTACGGTGAACTGAAGAACCGTGCTATCGACCCTGCAGATGGCGAAGCGCCGGTCGAGGCCTGGAAGTGGTTCTCGCCGTCTGATCTCGAGGCCGCGAGCGACAGGCTGGCGGATGACGTCCTAGAGATCGGCAAACAGGCGATCGAAACAGTCGACAATCAGTAAGGGCAGGACGGACAACACTACGCAGCGTCAGTTCTCGGCAGCAGGAACCTCAATCTCACCAGCGTCCAGTTCGGCCTCGACCTCGCGGGCGGCCTCGGCGAGGTTAGCCATCTTCTCGTAGGCGACCTCACGGGGAAGGAGCTTGACGCCACAGTCCGGCGAGACCGTCAGGCGCTCGGGTGGCACGATCTCCAGGCCTTTCTTGATGTTCTCTTTGATCTGTGCGACGGACTCGACGTCGGTGTCGTGGACGTCGAGGACGCCCAGCGCGAGATCTTTCGTGAATTCGGGCTCTTTGAACACGTCGATCTGCTCGAAGTCGCCGTTGGCGAGTTCGAGGTCGAACTCCTCGACGGGGTATTCGAGCATCTCGGGGTAGATCCGCGAGTAATCGCCATAGCAGACGTGCAGACCGAGGCGAACGTCTTCGGGCACGTCGTCGGCGATCCGTTCGAGGGCCTCGCCGACGATGGCGTGGTCGTCGGGCGTCGTCGCCAGTGCCGGCTCGTCGATCTGGATGTACTTCGCGCCGGCCTCGACGAGTTTTTCGATTTCTTCGTTGACAAGATCGGCCAGGGCGTACGTGAGTTCCGCCTCGGAGTCATAAACTTCGTTGAAACTCCAGGATGCCAGTGTGTACGGCCCGGTGATCGGGACCTTCACCGGCGCGTCGGCGACCTCGGTAGTGAACTCGTACTCATCGACCAGCCACGGCTGGTCGTACTCGACGTTCTCGACGACGCTTGGCTTGTCGAAGTAATTGTGGCCCCAGACCTTGACGCGGCCGTTGAACTCGTAGCCAGGAATGCGCTCGGCGAAGAATTCGACCATCTCGTTGCGCCGCATCTCGCCGTCAGTGACGACATCGAGACCCGCGCGCTCGTGCTCGTCAGTGATGATCCGAGCGGCATCGTCTTTCGACTCTTCCCACTCCTCGGCGTCGAAATCAGCGTCCTCGTCCTCGAAGAGTTCGCGGGCGCGGTCGTGCCACTTTGGCTTCGGGTACGAGCCAACGACTGTCGTCAGCAGGAAGTGGTCGTTCTCGTGGTCGTCCGGTCGGAATTGCTCGCGTGTGTTGCTCATAGGGACACCTCCTCGTTTGCCGCCGAGGCAAGCGCGTCGAGTTTGGCCTCGGCCTTGTTGACTGGCAGGTAGAACAGTTCGGTGTTTGGCGTCGCGTAGATCGTTTCGAAGTCGTTGACCGTCTCTGTGCCGAACCACTCGATGCGCTCACGGATCTCTTCGGGCGTCTCCAGCAGTGTGTTCTGGCCGTCGACCAGTCCGAGGGCCACACTCTCTGTCGTCCCGTACTCGTTGACGTTGTAGATCGTCTGTTCGTGATCGCTAACCAGGTCGTACCCCAGGGCGTCGACGTCGGCGTCGAGCAGATGGGCGTGAACCTTCTCCTCTAGGGCACCCCAGTAGGTGTGGACGACGACTTCGGCGTCGATCGCGTCTGCGACGGTGTCGATGGCGTTGCTCGCCCGCTCGTCGTCGCCATCGCCCGGCGGGTCGGTCACGAGCGACGGTTCGAGGAGGAACAACGTCTCCACGTCGGGGAACTGTTCGAGTTCGCCCGCGAGGAACTGCGCGACGCCGTTGAGCAGCGCCGCGTCGTCACCGTAGTACTCGTCCGAAGCGAGTTCTGCAAGCGAGTACGGCCCCGGCAAGACTGCCTGGAGTCCCTCGTCGACGAGTTGGGCAGCCCCATCGAGTTCGCCGGCGACGTCGCCGTCCGGTGTCAATTCGCCCTCGATCACCGGATCGCGATAGAAATTGTTGTTGTCGTAATATCGCACGATGCCACGAGTATCGACGTTGTCGTGGACTGCGAGCGGGTGGGCGAGCATGTCGTCCCAGCGCAACTGTCCCTCGACGATCCGGTCGAGACCAGCCGTCTGCTGGCGATCGACTACTTCCTCGCGGGCGCGATCGTACGCTCCGGTGATCGCGTTGTTCTCGTCCCCGCCGATGAGATCACTCTTCTGGTGGCCTTTCAGGTCTGCCAGATCGTCCTTCGCCCAGTCTGGCAGCGGATACAACCCCGGTGTGGTCGCTACTATCTCTGTCATTACATCCGGCTATGGAATGAGGGCCTTTAATATTTCTCATTCAAATTAATGCGCTTGGGTTATAAAGTACCGCCGACCAGTTCGTGTCGGTCAGAAATAAATCGGTACTTTCATGATAGACCTCGCCGAGCGTTTGTCTAACTGTGGTAAACGCGACCGTCGGACGAGCGTATCAGACGTACTGCCCGAAGTGTGGCGCTGCGGGGGCGGATACAGGTGACGACGACACCTATTCGTTTATGTGCACCAACAAATCGTGTCGACACACGTGGGCCGTGAGTTCGGACTCACGCACTGCTACGGGAGTTAGACACGAGTGACACGGGGCAGCGTCACTGCCAGTCGCTTCTCGGGAGGGGATTCCCGGTCCGTGGTGATAGGGGAAGTACGTTCGTCGATCGCTCGCCGACTACAGTGACTAAGGCGGTCGGGAAAAGGACTACCGGTCCGGGCGGACCCGTGAATATTTCATTGGTTGGCCGTTAGACGAGCCTATCATGAGCCACCACGAAGACTCCGCCGTCAGCGAGAGTGTCGAGATGTATCTCAAGGAGATATACATCCTCTCGCGGGACGGCGATCCCGCCAGGACGGGCGCGATCGCCGAGCGGCTGGCTGTCTCCCCGCCCAGCGTCACGCAGATGCTGTCTCGACTTCAAGAGGACGGACTTCTCGACTACGAGAAGCGACGCGGAGCCATCTTGACCGACGAAGGCGAGCGCCAAGCGGCGGATTTACTGGCCAAACACTGTCTCATCGAGCGGTTCCTCGTCGACGGGCTGGACGTCACTGAGGGGTTTCACGAGGAAGCCTGTGAACTCGAACACGCACTGAGTGACGACGTTGCTGCCCGGCTGACCAGATACGTCGACCGCTGTGAGGAATGCCCGGACTGTTATGACGCCGACGCAAAGCACTGTCGGCATCTGGATGCCAGTGCAGACTAATCGCACTCGCGTCGCAACTGTTTTACCCGGCCTCGAGAAGCAATCGAGGGCGACGACGGCCTCTCAGATGATCGGTTCGACGATGTTGACGCCCGCATCGAGGAGTGTCTCTACCCGATCGGCGCTGTCGGCCTCGGCGTAAATCCGGAGTTTCGGTTCGGTGCCGCTGGGACGTGCGAGTAGCCAGGACCCGTCTTCTAAGAGGATCTTGAACCCGTCGGCGTCGTTGACGTCCTCGACCGCGACGCCTGCGACCGTCTCGGGCAGCGCTTGTTCGATCTCGCCGACGACCCGATCTTTCTCCGAATCCGGGCAGTCAAGATTCCGGCGATCCTGGTGGATTTCGCCGTGTTCGGCCAGCAGCGCCTCGATCCGGTCGTCGAGCGAGCACTCGGCGGTCGCGACCGACGCGAGCAGTGCCATGAGAACGCCGTCCTTCTCCCGGACGTGCCCACGGATCGAGAACCCGCCACTTTCCTCCCCGCCCATCAGTGCGTCACGCTCTCTCATCGCTTGGGCGACCCACTTGAACCCGACTGGGACTTCCTGGACAGTCTGGCCGTGGGCCTCGGCGATACGGTCGATGAGGAACGTCGTCGAGACCGTCCGAACCGCTGGGCCGGCGTCGTCTTCCAGCATGTACTCGTACAAGGCGGCGAAGAACAGATTTTCGTCGAGGAACCCACGCTCCGGTGTCACGACGGCGATCCGGTCGGCGTCGCCGTCGTTGGCCACGCCCAGGTCGGCGTCGTGCTCACGGACGGCTTCGAGCAGTCCTTCGAGGTTCTGGGCCGACGGCTCGGGCGGAGTCCCACCAAAGTCCGGGTCGCGCTCACAGCGGCGGCGGTGGACGGTCGCTCCGGCACGTTCGAGCAACTCGTCAGTGACCCCTCGACCACTGCCGTGCATGGCATCGTAGACGACTGTGAGATCGGACAGTTCCGGTTCCAGCAGGTCCAGAGCGTGTTCGTAGTAGGCTGCGGTGAAGTCGACCTCTTCGATGTCGCCATGGTCGGCTTCGGGCAGTGGGTCGGGCTCGCGCAGCCGTGCTTCGAGTCCTTCGGTCACTGCGGGGAGTGCGGGCGAACCATTCTCGGGAATGTACTTCACACCGTTGTATTCTGGCGGGTTGTGCGAGGCAGTAATAGCCATCGCGCCGGCCAGATCACGGTCGACGATCGTCCAGGCCGTGATCGGAGTCGGGCAGTCTCGTTTGGCGACCAGTACGTCGAAGCCGTTGGCTGCGAGGACTTCGGCAACGTCTTCAGCAAAGCCTGGCGAGGAATCGCGGGCGTCGTATCCGACTGCGATGGTATCGCCGGCCCGGTCTGTCTCTTCGCGGAGATAGTCCGCGACGGCCTGTGCCACCATCTTGATCCGCGGTGTCGTGAACGTATCGAGGGTATCTCGCCACCCATCGGTTCCGAATTCGATCGGCGTATCCATGTGTGTCCGTGCCGATCGAACCCTCAAAAACGCGCCGATCCGTCCCGCCCGCGTTCGCCCGATTCGATCGGGTTTACCGCACTCGATCAGGTGTTGGTCTGGCCGCCGTCGACGACTAGCGATTCTCCGTTGACGTAGTCGCTCATATCACTGGCGAGGAACAGCGCGGCGTTTCCGATATCGTCAGGCTGGCCAAAGCGCCGAAGTGGTACCTGCTGGCGGAACGCCTCTTCGCCCTCGCCGCCGATGATCGGCACGTCGTCAGTCACCATCTCGGTCTCGATGACGCCCGGGTGGATGGCATTGACGCGGACGCCCTCCGGACCGTACTTATCCGCGAGCGAATAGGTCATGAGTCGGACAGCCCCTTTCGAGGAGCAGTACGTGACGAAATCGCCCGATCCTTCCAGTCCAGCCACACTCGAGAGGTTGATCAGGCTGCCGCCGCCGGACTCGACCATCTGCTCGATGGCGACCTGGGCGCCAAAGAAGGTCCCTTTGACGTTGATGTCCATTAGCTGATCGTACTCGTCTTCCGTGACCTCGGTGAACTCCTCGCCACGGAAAATCCCGGCATTGTTGACCCACACGTCAATCCCCCCGAGTTCCTTGGCTGCCTCACCAACAGCCTCCAGATCAGCCTTCTTCGAGACGTCACACTCGACGTACGTCGCCTCGACGTCGTATTCGTCAGCGACCATCTCGTGGGTCGGTGTGCCGCCCTGCCGGGGCGCTTCCTGAATATCTGCGTTGACGATGGACGCCCCCTCCGAGGCGAACGTCTCACAGATGTTCCGGCCGATACCACTCGAACCACCAGTTACGACAGCAACGTCGTTTTCGAGCAAAGACATGATACGTCGATACGAACCTCGTCCGAAGGTGGCAAATACTTTTGGGGTATTGTGGCCCCAAGAGCCCCTCTACCGGCAGGTTTTGTCGCAATAGTGAAAATATAATGAATATTTGTATTATTCACTGGCCGCGAGTTGCACATCTCCCGTTCACGCTGTCTCGTCGTCGCTGGCAAGCCGATCGACTTCTTGATCGGCTTTCCACTCGCCGAGTTGCCGTGGATCGACGTGGACGAATGCCTCGTCGACCTGATCGAGAGCTTCGACTGTCTCGACGACGGCCGTTTCGATGTCGTGGGCCTCTCGAAGCGTACGATCGCCCTCGACTTCGATGTGGAGGCTGACGTCGATCTCGGGGCCGACGTAGTGGGCAATGACGTCGTGAGCGCCCTCGACGTCCGGGTGTTCGAGCGCTCGCTGGACGATCTCGGCCCGCAATTCCTCGGGCGGGGCCGCCCCAACGAGATAATTGACGTTATCCCGGACGACCTCGACGCCCGTGTGGACGATACCGATTGCGACGATCATCGCCGCCAGCGGGTCAAGCATCGGTGCACCCAACCCGGCACCGACGACCCCGGCGAGTGCAGCACCGGCCGTCCAGACGTCGTTGCGGTTGTCGAGCGCAGTCGCGACGAGGGCGGGCGATTGCCACTCTCTTCCGACCGCCAGACAGTATCGATAGAGCCCCAGTTTCACCAGCACCGAGACCAGCAGGACGGCGATGGCCAACGGGCTCTGTACCGGCTCGATCGGTCCGCCCAGCAACGCCGTGCCGGATTGGTAGATGACTACCGCAGCCGCAATGAAGATGCCAACGGCGACGAACAACGAGACGAACGGCTCGATCCGTTCGTGGCCGTGCGGGTGCTCGAAGTCAGGCGGCCGGGTCGTCAGATACAGCCCCGCCAAAATCACCATCGAGTACACGGTGTCTGCCAGGCTGTTGATGGCTTCGGATTCGACTGCCAGACTCCCCGTCTGGAGGGCAACGGCTCCTTTGGCGACAACCAGTGCCAAGTTCCCGACGAACAGTACCAGCCCCACCCGACGAAGCGTGTGGCGGCGACTCATCGGTTCCCCGTTGCACAGCGCCAGTAATGGACCTTCCTGTTCGGCGTGTTCACGTGCGTTCCCTACGATGTGGTAGTCACTCAAAACTCGACGGCCGTGTCGTCCCCAGCGACGGTGGCCCCATCCTGGGCAGCGAATGCGTCGTGGAGGCGGTCGTACGTCTCGGCGATGGCCTCGACGATCACCTTCGTCTCCGAAATGACTGCCATGAAATTGTTGTCACCCGCCCAGCGTGGGACCACGTGCGTGTGTAGGTGGTCGTCGATCGACCCACCGGCCGCACTCCCGCCGAGATTCAGGCCGACATTGAAACCATCCGGATCGAGACCTGCTTCCATCGCAGCGATCGTCCGCTGTTTGAGGCGCGCGTGATCGAGCAGTGCCGCGTCGCTCAAGTCACCGTACTCACCCGTATGCGTTCGTGGAATGACCATTGCGTGGCCGGGATTGTAGGGGTAGTTGTTCAACAGCACGTAAGCGTGTTCGCTCTCGGCGAGGAGGTACTCCTCGCGGTGTGTGTCACGCTCGGGGAGTTCACAGAACACACACTCGTCGATGTCCGGATTTTTCTCGTCCCGCTCGACCCACTCGATGCGCCACGGCGCGAACACCTGGTCCATACGTGCACACGCCCCCGGGGGAGTTAATCGGTTCCGCTCTCCCCTCGGCGTGAGTTGGCGTATTTATATCTATCGGCCGTTTGCCGGGGGAAACGGCCATTTTCACGTTCGAAACGCCAGCGGTGAACTGTCTCGATCGGATTCTTCAGTTTTACTGGAGTTTGCCTTCTGTCCTGCGATGAACGGTCCGAACGGACTACCGTTGTTATCTCTTGCTCTCCCCTCTCGAGAGGTGAGATGGCCAGCACAGATCACGCGACCGATTCCATGATGGAGTACTGCCCGAGTTGTGGGACCGACCAGCCACACGCGGTGTCACTGACGCTCGTGACCGAGAGCGACGACCGGACGAACGCCGCCTTCTCACGTGAGCCGTATCGCGTGAGGCAGTGTCGGGTCTGTGGCCGAGAAACACGACGGCGCATGAACGACGCCTGAGGCTATCCCTGACGGCCCCAACGCGGCTCACTGGTACCGAACCGCGCTTGTCTACCAGTCACTCTCGTTCCACTGTATCCGAGCACTTTTCGCAATCTTTCCCCGCTGTGCAGTCCACGCTGCCTGGTGCCAACCGCTCACGCCTACTGCTGTACGCAATCCCTTTTCGATACCCAGCGACTACTGCGTCTCGTCGCTCAGATCGTCGCTCGGAAAGACTCGATACGTCCGGCCCTGCCGCTCCCGAAACAATAGTCCACGCTCTTCGAGTGCGCTCACTGTTTGACTGACTTTACTCTTCGAGAAATCAGACCGGTCGCGAAGTTCGATCTGTGTGATTCCGGGCGAGTCAACGACGGGTTCGAGCACGCGGCGTTCGTCGTCCGGCAACAGATCGAGCACGCGCGCTTGTGGATCTGATTCTGGCGTGGGTGTCCCCCACCTGTCGACTCGTCGTCCTGCGCGGGAGCCGTCTCGGACGATGCTGCATCTGGCATTGGTGTTTGAGGGGGATCGGCCTCGTCCGTGAGGTCTGTTCGAACCAGCAGATAGAGGCCACCGATGATGCCGACGACCAGTAGCGTCCCGAGGACGTACCACAACGGATCGGGGCCGTGCATCGTCTCCATTGTCCCGTCCATCATCGAGCCCATCGACTCCTCGAGGCTGCGACGCTGTTGATAGGCCTGCCAGCTGACTGCACCGCCAACGATACTGACGAATCCAACGAGCACGACGACCACGGTATCTGCACGCCGCCGATTCATGTGGTTCCCTCCAGTTGCCCGGGATTGCGGCTCATGGTTGTTGTTGAGCGCCAGGCAGGGTGTCGATTACGGTTTGTCTCCCCGAAGGACTCGAATTCGGCAGCGATGAACACTCTCTCTTTTGAGAAACGATTAGCGAGCGGTATACACAGTCTCGAACGATCTCAGTCGCGGATTCACACCCAGAATGATAACCCCTGGGCTGTCCTCAGGGTTCTTGAGGAGAAACACATTGACCAACGTCAAACTCAGCCGCTGGCTGCTCGTGGCGATCGCGATCGTCGGACTCGCAGTTGCGCTCCCGATGGTCAGCGCACACGGGAACGAAACGACCGCTGGCGACGCAGCGCCACCCAACGAAACTGCAGATGAGTGGGGTCCCTGGATGGATGACCACATGACCCAGCACATGGGGGCGGGCGCAGCCGAATGGATGGAGTCCCAAATGGACGGGACCGTCGACGAGATGGCCGAGGCCGACCATGATCGCGGGCCGGTCGAGCACGACCACTCCGCTGTCGGCATGGGCGGGCAAAGTCACTGCTGACGGCCCTGCCCTTTCGATGACAACGCCACACGCCCGTTCCGGGCTCGAAAACACATACGCACACAATCTACCAATGTCACAGACCGGTATCACAACGATCGGTGTACAGTTCGACAACGGTGTCGCTGCAGTCACGATGGGACTCCAGAACGAACGGTTCGAGCACGCCATCGCGACGATTGCAGACGAGTTTGGAGCGACCTCGGAGGGTGAGTGACGATGCCTTCGTCGGATCGACTCGACGCCACGACCGTCGCCCTCTTGATTCTGGGCGCACTCGTCGTCGTCCCCACGCTCACGATGGGGGGCGGATTCGGTGGGATGGCGGGTCACGGCGGAATGATGGACGGGTACGCCTCGACCGGCGGGTGGTGGGCGCTCGTTGGGATGTTTGTTCGGCTTGCCGTCCTCCTCGCGGTGCTCGGTGGTGGGTATGTCTTCTTCCACCGGATGACGGAATCACAGGCCTCTCGGAATCCTCCGATGGAGGAGTTGCGTATGGCGTATGCCCGCGGGGAGATCTCCGAGGACGCATTCGAGGAGCGTCGGACCAAGCTAGAACGTTCGGAGTGATCACCGCTTTCACCAACGCTGATGGTTCCCTACCGACTCCTTTCGAATCCGAAATCTGGCACCCTCTCAGCCGTTGGTTGGTAATGGAAGTGTACAAAAACCACAAGACCGTATTAGACATATGACCGAAGACACTCTTTCCACCCAGGAGACGTGCGGACCGTGCACAACGCACCGGGAGAGACACGAAGGCATCGAGGACGAATATCCCGCCGTCGAATTCCGGCCGGGCGACAGCCGGATGGATCTTGTGGCGCTTATCGCGAACGCAGCCCAGCAATCGATAGAACCCTTGAATCAACTTCGTAGCATCGTCCGCGGAGCACAGAACCGCATTCACTCGACTCATGAGCTACAGTAGACGCCAGTTTCTAGGAGCGCTGGGGGCCGGGACGGTCGGGGCTGGGGGATTCACCCAGTCAGTTGCTGCCCAGGAGACGCCCGTCGTCACGATGGGGAACAACTACTTCGATCCGATCGGCCTCCACGTCGAACCGGGGACGACTGTCCGCTTCGAACTGGCGGCCGGTGCCCATTCCGCTACGGCCTACGAAAGCCGGATCCCATCCGAAGCCAACACGTTCGATAGCGGAGTCATCTCCGCCGGCGGGTTCGAGTACACGTTCGAACAACCGGGCACGTACGACTACTACTGCATCCCGCACACGTCGGCCGGGATGGTCGGTCGTATCGTCGTTGCCAGCCCTGGCGGCCCGGCCGAATCGAGTCCGATTCCGGACGGTGACGTGCCCGAAAGCAACGATATCGTCGAACAAGGTACCATCGTGCATGGTTCAACCACTGGTAGTGACCGAGGCAGCGATGGCGGCATGATGGGGCCTGGGATGGGGTCTGGCCCTGGCATGATGAACGGTCGAAACGGTGGATGGGGTAGCGGAGTGCCATTCATCGGCGGGGCACTCGGGATGGCGGGACTGGTTGGCGGTGCCCTCTATTGGGCACTGGGTCGAGGCGACAGGCCGCCCGAGCGTGACGATTCCGCGATGGAAGCCCTCCAACGCCGGTACGCACGAGGTGAAATCGACGACGCGGAGTTCCAGCGACGCCGTGAACAACTACTGACGAACCACGAGGATTGAAACCCGCCGTCCCCTTTTCCGTGTAGCTGTTTTTTACGCTCGTTTATGTGTGAGGAAGCAACCAGCCACAGAAGTATAGACTTCGATACAGAGCCAGGGGTGGGATTTGAACCCACGAATTCTCGATTACAAGTCGAGTGCTTGCACCGCCCAAGCTCCCCTGGCGCAGTCGGTGCTTATTCGTCCCCCTTTGAGTGGCTATCGTTTTCGATCGACTTTTCGACGCTCATCCGGTGGGGGTCGTACCCGCGGTCGCGATAGAACGACCGGGCGTCGTCGTTGGCCGCGAGCACGTCGAGTGTGATGACGTCGACTTCTGCGTCCCGTAGTGCCGTTTCTGCGGCGTCGAGCAAAACCGTGCCGATTCCCTCCCGCCGGCGATCGGGGACGACATAGAGGTTCTCGACGAGTCCTCGTGACACTGATCGACTGAGCGAGCCTGACTCGACCGTGAACATGACGAACCCGAGCAATCGATCACTCTCGCGGGCAACCCTGAGACGATCGCTGACGATGTGGCGACTGATCGCCGAACGAATCTGTCCGCGGTTGGCCTCGGCTTCGAGATGCGAGCCGTACGCACGCTGATCGGCTGCGAGGGATACCCACATGTCCGCGAGTTCGTCGGCAGCGTCCATCGTGGGTGATTCGACGAACACGACCCGTGATTGGGGCCACGCCAGTAAGGGGATTGTGCTCGTTAGATATCCCGACAGTCACTACAGAGCAACTGCCCGTTAAACGAGGCGAGGTCGCTGGTGAGTGCGCCACACCGCTCACAGATCCCCTGGTTTGAGTACCGTTCGTCGGTATCCGGGTTCTGCTCAGTCCGTGCCGGTTCGACGGTCTCGGCCCGTTGGTCGTCCGGATCGCGACCCAGCGCGGTAGCTCTGACGAGATCGCCCTCGGTCACAACACCGATGACGCCGTCGCGGTCGTCGGTGACGACCAGCAACGATTCGTCGATCGAGACGAGTCGATCCGCCGCGACTGCGATCGACTGGTCGGCCCCGACACGTTCGACCTCTGGAACCATCGCCTCGTCGACTGTCTCGCCGTCGTCACCTTCCAAGACGTGATCGAGCACTCCACCGACTTCCAGTATCCCGACGGGTTCGTTGCCTCGCAATACAACTCCCCCGCTGACACCTTCCTCTCGGAGGAGTTGCCCTGCATCGAGGACGGTATCGGATTCGCTGACACCGACGTAATCCCGGGTCATTACTTCTCTGATCGTGCTCCCGGCGCTCATACCCATCTGTTGGCCGCGTTCGTTCTAAAAGATACCTCCACCACGCTTATGCCTGCCGCCGTGTTATGTTCACAATTACCATAATACCACCACATTTGCGACGGTGGCGACGTGACTGCTCTTTGGCTATCTTTTGTGCGCAGTCGCGCTCGGAGCACAAGTCTCGTTCCGGCCTGCACAACCGATCGGAGCTGTACAGCGATCCGGTAGATACCGGCAGCTGGTACTTGCGGTCCCGTCGATCGTGGTCACGCCGATTCGCGTTCTAGGGGCCAGTAGCCCGCTCCCCGCATCGCGTCGCCAACCGCGGTGTGAAATTCCGGGAACGTCTCGAAGGTAGTCGCCTCGACGTGTGCAAAGATGTCCGCGACGCTGATGACAGTCTCGTCATCGAGACGAACCGGATGGTCGCCGTACTCATCCTCGAAGGACGCGGCTTCGACTGGGAAGTCCTCGGCGTCGAGTTTCTTTGCGAGGATCGCCTGCCCGTACTTGCGACGTCCCTCACTCCCTTTTTCGCCGTCGGGATCGTGGGGCCAGTCCATACACAGAGTGGGACGGTCGCCGGCAAAAAGCTATCCCAGCCAGCAGGGTCGGCTGGTTGCGGACAATTTCTAGCGCACAACAAGAATTAAATGGGAGTTGTGCTACGATCCAACTAGTTGCTCGAAGCGGTTTCCCGGCACTCCGGGGTCGCTTCGAGGTGATAGCATGCCTGACGATACCGGAGACAACGGCGACAAGACAGACCGTGGGGGCGACGAATCGACGGGTGGGCCGTCGGACTCCCACAATCGGCACGAACAGCACGGTGGACACCGGGAGCAACCCGAGCAGGGTAGGCACGGTCAGGGGCAACCCGGCGAACAGCCCGGTCGAGACCGGCCCCAGAACCAACCGCCGCGTGATCAGCCCCAGGGCCAACCCCCACAGGGTGGTCACAGCCAGGGCCAGCCAAACCAGGGTCGGCAACCGCAGGGTCAGGGTGGCCAGCCACAAGGCGCTCGGCAACCGCAGGGCCGGCCGTCTCAGGCCCAACCCGAGCAGGGCCGGGACCCACGGAACCAGCCACAGGGCGGACGACAACCACAGCAAGGCGGCCAACCGCGCCAGGGTGGTCAGCCACAGGGCGGGCGACAACCCCAGCAAGGTGGGCAACCACAACGTGGCCGCCAGCAGGGTGGCCAACCGCGCCAGAATCAGGCCCAGGGCCAACCACGAGGGCAACCCCAGCAAGGGCAACGAGGGCCACCGCCAGGGCGTGGCGGCCAGCCCGGGGGACCGCCCCAGGGTGGGGGCGGGTCCTGGCTTCCCAGTGGCTTTCAGTGGACGCCCCTGACGATCCTCGCCATTCTGGTCATCGTCGGTGGCGCGGCTGCGGCTGGCGTCTTCGTCGCCACTGGCGGTGACGTGCCGTTCCTCTCTGATGGCGCGGACAGTAGTTCGCCGGCTCTGGACACCGTTCCCGAGGACGTCGACATGGTGATGTACATGGACTCGGGGATCGTCGACGATCAAACTACGGAGACGATGGTTGATGGAGCACTCGAGATGAGTGCCCAGAATCCCTACTACTCGGGGCCGACCTCTTACAGCGACATGCTCGAACAGGTCAAATCCGAGTCACCGCTCGATGTCGACGGCTTCCACTCGGCGACGATGTTCGCCCGCTATCCCGATACTCAAACCGGGATGGCCCAATACGTCGGGTTCATCGTCAAGACCGATTGGTCCGAGACCGATCTCATCAGTACGATCGAAGAGACTGCCGGGACGGGCACACTCGAAGAACAGAGCTACGCCGAGACGACCGTCTACGTCCAGTCCCAGAGTTACGGCCCGGACACCTGGGTGGCCGCGATGGGTGACGGGACGTTCGTGATCGGCTACGAAGGGACAGTCAAAGACGCGATCGACGTCGAAAATGGCGATGCCGAGGCCTTCAGCGGCGATCTTCGCCAGTCCTTCGAGAACTTGCGTGACGGATACGTCAAGTTCTCCAGCACGATGCCAGCCCAGGCAACCCAGCAGGCCAGTCAGATGCCCCAAGGTGCCCAGATCGTCCGGAACGTCGAAACCATGTCCGGCGTCTACTACACGAGCGGAAGCGATGTCGGCGTCGAAATGCAGGTCACAGCCACAGACCAGAGCAGTGCCGAGACGGTCACTGAAGCCGTCAAGGGATTGAAGTCGCTCGCGACGATGGGATCACAGAGCAGTGAGATTTCGGAGTTGGTCGACCAACTGGAAGTTACCCAGGACCAGCGTCGTGCCTCGATGAGTTTCCAGTATCCGGCTAGTGATCTCGTCGACGTTATGCAACGACTCGCCGGGACCAGCGGCCTGATGGGCTGATCGACTCCGATAGCTTCAACAGCGGCTCTCTCGACGCACTCATTGCCTCCCAATGCGCCTTCGCCCACTTCTCAGAAAGGAACTCGTCTGGAGTAAGCGCAATCTCGCGGCGCTGATTGTCCTCCTTCTCGTCGTGCCGGCGGTGTTCGCCGGCGCAAGCGTCGCCTTCCAGACGGTCGTGCCGACCGACATGCCTGTCGGTGTCGTCGGTGCCGGCCAAGACGTCTCGGATGCCGACCTGTCGGTGGTCGAAGGCGCAGTGACGTTTTTCTCCGATCCCGTCAGATACGAGTCGACCGAACACGCACTCGAAGATCTCCGCCGCGAGTCAGTCTATGCCGTCATCGAAATTCCAGCGGATGTCGCCGCCCAATCAGACGGGCGCTTGGAGCTTGTCCTGTACGTCGACGGGAGTCTGGTGCCGTTCAGAGAGACCTCCAAAGCGATCACGAGCATTGCAAACGCCCGTCTGTCCGCCACCCTCCCCGTCGACGTTCGCGTTACGCGGACCGTCCTCGAGCCGACACATACACTTCCCGAGTTTCTCATGCCGCTCTTGTTGTTCGGTGTGATTACGTTGTTCGCGTTCACGTATGTCCCTTACAACCTGGCAGCCGAACGGACCGCCCTCGATCGGATCCGTACCGAGTCCTCACTCGAAGCCCTGGCCGTGAGCAAACTCGTCTTCTTTACGATACTCATGGCGATTCCGGTCGGGGTCTTCTGGCTGGTCGCCCGCCAGTTCGAGTACAGCCTCGATATCCTGGCTCCGGGAGCCGTTGCCGGATTGCTCGTGTCGTTTCTCCTCATGGCAATCGTCGCAATGACGATCATGTTTCTCTCGCGGTTCAGCACGACGGGGCGATTCCTGAACGTCCTCGTCCTGTTCGGGCTGTTCGCACTCGGCGGGCTCATCTATCCCGTCGGGTTCTTCTCCCCGCTCCGGCGGGCCATTGCACGGCTCGTGCCCGTCCACTACGGGATGATCGTCGTCCGCAGCGCCATGCTCAAATCGGTCGACATCCTGCTGTTTGACGACTGGTTGCTCGGTCTACTCGTCGTAACCGTTGTGGCCGGTGTGGCACTGGAACTGTCGATTATCACCTACAGGCGGTGGCTTTCATGACAGCACAGACACCCCAGACCCTGACTGTACAGAATCTGCGCCGCGAGTACGGCCCGATCGTCGCTCTCGACGGCGTTTCTCTCGCTGTCGAGCCAGGCACCCTCCACTGTCTGGTCGGCCCCAACGGGTCGGGCAAAACGACGCTGTTTCGAATCTTGCTCGGGCTTGTCCAGCCGACCGACGGCGTTGTCACGCGGCCCGAGGCGACCGTCGGGGTTGGATTTCAACGACCTAGTTGGTACCCCGACCTCACGGTTGCGGAGAACGTACGCGTGTTTGGGCGGCTGATGGACGTGCCGGCTGATGGGTGGCAAGCGTACGTCCTCGACGTACTGGGCCTCGATCGTGTCCGTCACCGTCGTGCCGGTGCGTTGTCCGGTGGCTACGGGAAGAAACTCGACCTGGCTCTCGCCGTACTCAAACGACCCCGATTTCTATTGCTCGACGAACCACTGGCTGACCTCGACGATGTCGCCGAATCACAGTTTCTCGACTTCTTGGCGTCGTATGCCGAGGCCGGCAACGCTGTGTTCGTCTCGACTCACCGGATCGCGGACTTTGCTACAGTTCTCGATCGGTTGACTGTTCTCGAACGGGGCCATGTCATCTTCGATGCAACCAGCGAAGAACTCGCAACAGACGACCGATCGATGACCGAAGTGTATGCCGAGTTGATTCGCCCAGGCGAGCCGGGCTCGTCGTAGTCGACGGGCGGCTCGAACCTTGAGCCCCGTACATTATATCTCACTAACAAGACGATACTTTTTTCCGATTCTGTTCGAATAGGTAGGATGTATCGCGCAGCGACTACCACTATATCGGTACGGAGGGGAAAGATAGTAATGGACTCATCAGACAGCGCGTCGGAACCGGACGGTCCCCGAATCGACGCGGAACACACTGGCGAGCAGTATTATATCATCTACGATCGAGCGAACTTCGATGCGTGGATTCAGTCGAATTACCACGTCGACCGGACAGCGTGGCGTTAATTTCACCACGTCGACCGGACAGCGTGGCGTTGCTTTTGTGGCTCAGCGTGACTGACCGATCCAGAGCACAACCGCCTTCTGAAAGCGGTCCGCATGCACGGATATGCGCTCGGCCGTTCGTCGACACGTCGGTGGATTGGCTACGCTGCTGTCAGTTGTCTCGTTAGCAGTTATCTTCGGGGTCGTGGGTGGGGTTGTCCCGTCATCACTTCTGCCTCGTGCACCCGAAGCGTTGATTACTGCCATCCCGCACCTCAACGCGGCAATCAGCGCGCTTGCACTTTTGGCTATCGTGGCCGGCGTTCGAGCGATTCACCGTCAGGACGTCCAGACTCACCGCCGACTGATGGGGACCGCGTTTGCGCTATTTGTCGCTTTCCTCTCGCTGTATCTCTATCGCCTCACCCTCGAAGGGACGACTCATTTTGGTGGTCCCGCTGCCATCGAGCCTCTCTATCTCCTCGTTCTCGCGATCCACATCTCGCTGGCTATTCTCTGTCTCCCCCTGCTCTATTATGTCCTGTTGCTGGCGTATGCCTACGAGCCGGACGAGTTGCCGTCGACACCCCATCCACGGGTCGGGCGGATTGCTGCCGGGCTATGGGCGATTTCGTTCGCGCTCGGGATCGTCGTCTACCTGCTGTTGTACGTCGTGTTCCCGGCCTGAACCGGAACCCACCAAAATCACACTTTCAGTCGTCGGCAACGCCCGGGTCACCGATCTCCGGTGAGGTAATCTCCCGGTCGGTCGTCTCCCCGTCGATGTCGTAGGGATACTCGCCGGTGACACAGCCCAGACAGAGGTCGTGCCGGGCAGTATCCAACGTTTCGGCGATGGCGTCGATCGAGAGATACGAGAGCGTGTCCGCGCCGATCTCCTCGCGGATGTCTGCGACGTCGCGATCGGCGGCGATCAACTCCTCGCGTGAGGCCATATCGATGCCCATGTAACAGGGTGCGACGATCGGCGGCGCACCGATCCGCATGTGGATCTCCTCGGCTCCGGCGTCCCGGAGGAGTTCGATCAACTGGTTCGAGGTCGTCCCGCGGACGATCGAGTCGTCGATCAGCGTGACGCGTTTGCCCTCGATCGTGTTCTTGATCGGATTGAGCTTCAGCCGGACAGCCTGCTCGCGCTTGTCCTGGGTTGGCATGATGAACGTGCGCCCGACGTACCGGTTTTTCATCAGGCCTTCGGCGAATTCGACGTCCTCGGCGGCCGCGGCGTACCCGGAAGCGAACGCACGCCCCGAGTCCGGCACTGGGAGTACGACATCGCTATCGATGCCCGACTCTGCGTACAGTTGCCGACCGAGTTCCCGCCGGACGTCGTAGACGAGTTGGTCGTCGATGATCGAGTCCGGTCGGGCGAAGTAAACGTACTCGAAAAAGCAGTGGGCCGTCCGGTCGGTCTCGACGAGCTGGTAGGTGTCGTAACCCTCGCCGTCGGGCTGCAAGACGACGAGTTCTCCCGGGCGAACGTCCCGAATCACGTCGCCACCGAGCGTGTCGATGGCGACCGATTCCGAGGCGAGAATATATCCATCGTCGAGTTCGCCGATACAGAGCGGGCGATTGCCCTGTGGATCTCGCAGACCCAGGACGGTATCGTCGTGGGTGATCGTCAGTGAGTACGAGCCGTGGATCCGTTCGACCGTCCGCTTGACCGCCCGGACGAGATCCGATTCGAGCAGATTCCGCGCCAGGTCGTGGGCGATGACTTCGGTGTCGCCGTCCGACGTGAACGCGTGGCCGAGTTCGGCTAGCTCGTCTCGGACAGCCTCGGTGTTGACGAGGTTGCCGTTGTGACTCAGCCCGAGTGACCCGCTTTTAAACGAGACGGTAAACGGCTGGGCGCAGTCTTTGTTGACGCTTCCGGCTGTCGGATATCGGACGTGACCGATGCCGACCGACCCAGCAAGCCCCGCCAGGTCCCCTTCGTCGAAAGCGTCGCCGACCAGCCCCATCTCCACGTGGCTGTGCTGTTGGAAGCCGTCGTGGGTGACGATACCGGCCGATTCCTGGCCGCGGTGCTGGAGGGCGTACAACGAATAGTAAAGCGGACGAGCGGCCTCGCGGTCGGCGAGTGAGACGCCGACGACGCCGCACTTCTCGTCCATGCGCCTTATTCGCCGGCCTTCTGTTGCCAGGCGTAGTCGCGTCGCTTGGCCGACTTGCCAAAGCCACACGAGGCACAGACGCCTTTCTTGACGTGGTAGGACTTCTCGCCGCAGCGTCGACAATTCACGTGTGTCGTCTTGTTCTTCTTCCCTTGGCTGGGGTTCCTTTCCCGGTCATGGTTGTATCGTGACGACGTTGTCGCCGCGTATAATCGTTGTGTCTTCGCCCGCTTGCAAGACCAGATTCATGTGTTGGTCGTAGCCGACGAGATCGCCGATGCGTTCAGTGTCGTCCTTGAGGGCGACGGTCACCTCGCTATCGAGGGCCGCTTCCAGGACATCCAACGGTCGATCGCTCATACGGCAGCCAGGGAGCGACTGCGGCATAAACCTACCGGATCACTGATCTTTCGACCGCCCGCTATCGAAACGAGGATGCCGATTCGACGGTCCAGCGTCGAGGGGGCTACGCGTCGGCGTCGAGGTCGACAGCGAACGGGGCGTACTGCTCTGCTTCGATCGCGAATGCACCGAGGGCCGTGGCCGCCGCGTCTAAGTCGTCGGTGTCGATCACTTCGACCGGCGTGTGCATGTACCGATTGGGCAGTCCCAGATTCAGCGAGGGGATGCCGCCGCGCTGGGTGTAAAAGGCGTCGGCGTCGGTGCCCGTTCGGATGCCCGTCGCCTGGAGTTGGACGTCGACATCTTCGGCGTCAGCGACTTCCCGGAGCGCCTCGACCAGTTGTGGGTGATTGGCGCTCCCGCGGGCGACGACTGGCCCCGCCCCGAGTTCGACGCCCGTCGATCGCTTGCCGGGGACGTCCGGTGTATCGGTGGCGTGGGTGACGTCCACGGCGATGATCGCGTCCGGGTCCAGGTCGAACCCGACCATCCGCGCCCCGCGGAGGCCCAGTTCTTCTTGGACAGTGCTGACGGCGTAGACGGTCGCGTCCGCGTCGGCCTCGCTCGCCTGACGCAACGCCTCCGCTGCGGTCCAGATCCCGACCCGGTTGTCCATCCCGCGGGCTGCAAGCCGTGTGTCGGCCAGCGATCGGAGCCCCGAGGAAAACGTGATCGGATCGCCGATTTCGACCCGATCCTGGGCTTCTTCCTCGCTCTCGACGCCGATGTCGACGTACTGTTCCGGGACGTCCGCTACTTCGTCGTCACCCTCACGCAAGTGGATCGCTACCTGTCCAACGACGCCCGCGACCGGCCCCTCGTCGGCGTGGATGGTGACGTGTTGGCCCCGCGTGACTGTCCGATCGGAGCCGCCGATCCGGGCGAGTCGGAGGAGGCCGTCGTCGGTGATCTCCCGGACCATGAACCCGATCTCGTCGCCGTGCCCGGCGATCGCGATTTCGGCGTCGCCGTCTCCCTCGTGGACGGCGACGGCGTTGCCGTACTCGTCGGTGCGGACCTCGTCGGCGAACGCCGAGACGTACTCGACCCAGACGCGCTGGCCGGGCTGTTCGAAGCCGGACGGACTCGACGTTTCGAGCAACGATTCGAGAAACGCTCGCTGTGAATCGTCCATACAGCCCTTGGGACCGGCTCCGGCTTGAACACCACGACTCGCTTCTCAGACGCGCGGGCAGAGCCGCTTTCGTCCCCTCCGACACGTTGCAACGGGCGGAACCTCTATACAGCCGCCGATCGTCGTTTCAGTCATGGCACAGTTCACGTTCCTCGAACTCCACTTCGAGGAAGATTCGATCCCTGGGTTGGACGGTCTCGGGAGCGCGACGAGCGACGACTCGAGCGACGAATCGGGCAGTGAGGCAGACGCCAGCGGGCGTCCCATTCTGCAGATCGCCGTTGGAATCGGTCTCGCCGTCGCGGCGGTCGCGATCGTCCGGCAACTCCTGGCTGAAGACACGAGCCCCGTGGAGGGAGCGGACGCCCTCGAAGCGGGAGAGCAACTCGACGAGTGACACGCCGGAGGCGAACGTCTAACCGCACGGAGTACCAGCCACAGGTATGGATGCGTATCGGAGCCTGCAAGCGGTCGCCGCTGCCGACGACGATGGCGTCGTCGACTGGGATGCCGTCGTCGAGGCTGCCACGAACGGGACTGATCCAGGATCGCTGTCCCTCTCGTCGGCCGACCAGGCGGCCTATGCCGACGACGTCGCCGATGCCAGAGATGCGATCGCCACGGCGATCGACCGTGACGTCGCGGTCCCGGAGACGATCCAGATTTTCAACCGCCACCACTGGATCGATGCCAATGCCGACACCTTCCGGCGGATTACCGCCCCGCTCGCGGAGCGAACGGCACCCTCTCCGCGAGCGGCCACCGTCCTCAACACTGGGACCATGTCGGTCCTGCTTGGCTTTCTGGCCCGGAACGTCATCGGCCAGTACGACCCGCTGTTGCTTTCGGGCTCGGAGGCCGACGAGCACGCGCTGTATTTCGTCCATCCGAATATCACGCAGACTGCCGCCGATCTCGACGTCTCACTGGACCGCTTTCGGCGCTGGATCGCCTTCCACGAGGTCGCTCACGCGGCCGAGTTTGGCGCGGCCCCCTGGCTCTCGACGTATCTGGAAACGCGGATGACGACTGCAATCGAGAAACTCACCGAGGGCAGTGTCGATCGGGACGCGTACACGGAACTCAACATGGCGATGACCGCCGTGGAAGGCTACGCCGAGCTGGTGATGGATCGGGCCTTCGACGAACCGGTCGCCGACCTGCGGGCGAAACTCGACGAGCGTCGTGGGGGCGGCGGGCCGGTAAAGCGCCTGCTCACGTACGTCTTCGGCCTCGGGATGAAGCGTCGTCAGTACGAGCGTGGGAAACAATTCTTCGATGTTGTCGCCGACGAGCGTGGTCTGGTCGGTGCGAGTGCCGTCTGGGACAGGCCCGAGAATCTGCCCACCGAGACCGAACTCGGCCGGCCCCAAGAGTGGCTGACCCGGGTCGATCCGTAGTCTCTCTGTCGGTTCGACGCTGCTAGGGTGGCCCGTCAGTAAAATCCGCGGTCGACGCTCTCGTCGATCAGATCGTCGAGTTCGGTCTCGAGTAGTGCTTCGGCCTCTTCGAAGGTGCTCGTCAGGTCGTCCATCACGTCGGGCCGGTCCCGGGGCTCGAACTCCATGGGGCCGTAGGCTGGGCTGTCCATAGCGTCCATCATATCTTCGAACAGCGCGTCGGGCGTCGTCGGGGCCTCGGCGTGGGTCTTGAGGACTTCTTCGACTCGGTTGGCCATCTGTTCGGCCTCGCGCTCGTCTTCGGCGGGTTGTTGGACGCCGAACAGGCCGGTGCCGTCTTCCGGGAAGAGTGGCTCGATGTCGTCCTCGAGCTTGCGGGCAACCTGCGTACCGACCCCCTGGACCTCGAAGGGGTTTTTCGCGTAGGTCTTGAGTTGGTAGACACCGACCGACGGGTGGCCGAGATAGAGGTCCTCGCCGATTCCGTTCGCGCGGTCGCCCCCGACGGCTCGCCAGCCATCCGGGTCGGTGTCGTTCTCTACGACGTCCTCGAGGATATCCTGCCAGTCACGAACGCGCATGCGAGAGCGTAGTCGACCGGTCAGAATGAACGTGACGGTCCGCGGTCGCGCTGTTTCACGAAGGATATAATGCTGTAGTATTAGCCAATTATAAACCAGTCCAGCACGACCCCTCTCACATGAGCTTTACCGACGACCTCCAGCCAACCGCCGACGACTACTGGACGGCGATCGTCGAGCATCCGATGGTCGCCCAGTTGGGTGAGGGAACGCTCGATGAGGAGCCGTTCACGCACTGGGTGCGCCAGGATTACGTCTACTTGATCGAGTACGGGCGCGTGTTCGCACTGGGGGCCGCAGCGGCCCCGTCGTTGGATCGGCTGGGGCGATTCGCGGAGCTACTCGATGCGACGATCAACACCGAGATGGACCTCCACCGAGAATACGCTGCCGAGTTCGGTATCAGCGAGGCCGAACTCGAAGCGACCGAGCCCTCGCCCACTACGCGTGGGTACACTGACTTTCTCGTGCGAACGGCGTCAGTGGGGACGTTCGGAGACACTGTCGCCGCGCTGTTGCCCTGTATGTGGGGGTTCAACGAGACGGCCAAACGCCTCGCGGCCCAGGGCCGCCCTGACGAGGCGCGATACGCGACCTGGATCGACACCTACGCTGGCGAGGAGTTCACGGAACTCACACAGTGGTGTCTCGATCTCATGGACGCGGTTGCGGCCGAGTCGACGGCCGCCCAGCGGGAACGGTACCGTGAGCTATTCGAGACCTCTGCCCGCTACGAATACCGCTTTGGGACGCTGCCTGGCGACAGGAGGCGTGGTCGATATGATTCGGAAAGAACCTGCGGCTAACACGTCCACTGGAGGTGACCGCTCGTGGTGAGTACTGGTCTCGCACTCGGCCTGACGGTCCTGACGCTGGTCGGGTTCGCCGGGCTGGGACTGTGGCACTCTCGGGGACGCGTCGGGTCGGTCGAGGACCTGATCACGGCAAGGGATTCGGTCGGCGAGGGCCGAATGACGGCCACGCTGGTCGCCTCGGTGATGGGTGTCTGGATCCTGCTGTCGGCGCCCGAGGCCGGCGCGAGCTTCGGGATCGCGGCGGTCGTCGGCTATGCGATCGGTGAGGCCCTGCCCATGCTCGCGTACGCAAAGATCGGCCCCCGGCTCCGTGAGGTGATCCCGGACGGCCACTCGCTGACCGAGTACGCCCACGCCCGGTACGGCGCGGCGATGTACGCCTTCGTGCTCGCGGTGAGTGCGCTGTACATGTTCGTCTTCCTCGCCGCCGAGTTGACGGGTATCTCCCGGGCGCTGGCGCTGATCGCGGCGGTTCCTCAGTGGCAGACGGCCGTCCTCGTCGGCGGGTTCGTCCTCCTGTACACCAGTTACGGTGGTCTCCGGGCGAGTATCTTCACCGATACGATCCAGGCACTCGTTGTCCTGCCGTTGCTCGTGGTTGCGGCCGTGGGCGCGATCCTCTCGCTTGGCGGGCCCAGCGCGGTCTACGACGGGATCGCCGCGACGAATCCGGCGTTGCTCGATCCGGGCTACTGGCCGGGACTGCAGTTCGGACTCGGCCTCTCGTTTGCCATCCTTGGTGCCGAGCTCATCAACCAGACCTGGTGGCAGCGCATCTACGCCGGTGTGGACAGCGAGACAGTCAGGCGTGGGTTCCGTTCGGCCTCGCTCCTCAACGGCGCGATCATGCTCGTGGCCGCCCTGTTCGGTGTCGTCGCCGCCGGCCACGCTAACATCGTGACCGACACCGCAAGCGCCGGCTACAACGCCGACGTGTCCTTCTTCGTGTTGCTCGGCGAAGCCTTCCCGGAGTGGCTTGTCCTGGCCGTGGTCTTGCTTGCGCTGTTGCTCGTGATGAGCTCCGTCGATACGCTGTTCAACGCCCTGTCGAGTCTCGTGACGGCTGACCTTCCCCGATTGCTTGACGAGCCCGCCGACCGGACGCTCCGGCTCGGTGCGCGGGCCTTTACCGTCGTCGTCGCCCTGGCGGCGATCTACGTGAGTCTGCGCGCCCGGAGCGTGTTGCGGCTGTTTTTCTTCGCCGATCTACTGGGTGCAGCCGTTGCGTTCCCGCTGATCTACGGACTGTACTCCCGGCGACTCACGGGGCTTGGCGCGCTGTTCAGCAGCCTCGCCGGTCTCGCGTTCGGGCTGGCGTATTTCCCGGATCTGCGCGGCTACATCACTGCCATCCCGGTCGTTGGTGAGGCCCTGCCGGCCGCTGATCCACTCTATGTGACCTCCTTTGCCGGCGCGTTCCTGCTTTCGACCGTGCTGACGTTGGTTGCGGCTCGGCTCTCTCGCCCCACGTTCGATCACGAGCTGTTGGGCGGGACCGTTCGGCAACTCGACGAGGAAACGGCCGATTGAAGCCGGGGTCTGTCGACGATATGTGAACGGTTTTTCGACGACGTAGCCCCTCACTCGACGTTCACTGTGTACGCTCGGTATTCACCTGGCAGTTCCATTTCGATCTGTAACGCTCCGTCCGCGTACAGGAACGTCTCGAAGTGAACCTCCGCCGTTTCGTCCCCTGGTATTGCCTCGGTGATCGAGTGGGCCGAGTAGCTCGGTCCCGACTTGTTGATCGCGGCCCGAAACGTCCCGTCCCCGCCGTTGTTCACAACTTGGAACGTGATTTGTAACTTGTCGTTGACGCTGGCTCGTTCCGGCACGGAGATCGACTGCACGTCAAAATCGGGGCGCGCTCCGTGCAGTGTGGACACGATCTGATCTGACACTCTGTGCCGGAACTCGCCGTCCGATAGTGCGGGGTGTGCCACGCTGAGGGTCGCGTCAGTGACGGGCGTCACCCGATCCGAGACGGGGAACGCGATCCACCCCTTCGGGTCTTCGGCCGTGTACTGATTGCCACGATTGCCCTCGTCCGGCGCGAGACTGTGGGTACTGTGCCCTGCGATCGCGGTCGCACCGCTGATGGTCGATTCGCCGGCCTCGATCGAGAACTCTGCCGGTCCTGGAGGCGCTGTCTCGAAGTCCGTTTCGAGTGTCACAAAGACGAACTGCCGATCGCCGAATCGAATCACACCCATCTGGTCTGCACTTTTCAGATAGAGGATCGACGATTGGACCCAAGCCCCTCCGACTGTGACAGCCTCGCCGCTGGGTGGATGGTTCGGATCGCTCTCGCTCGTTGCTCCATCGACCGTGCTCCCAGGTTCGGACCGTATCGTACTGTCTCGGGGCACCGATGTCGTGGAGGCAGACTCTTCGTTGCACCCCGCCAGCCCACCGACTGCCGCGAGTGCTGCCAACACCGACCGCCGTGTGTGCATGCGTTGCGTAACGCCTGTCACTACGTGTATTTTTATGAAGCGACTGTTGGGACGGCACTCCCCTTACCGTTGCCGTCGTTCGGGCGACCGCTGCTCGTGCGGGCGATCGGTGGCCACATCTCCCCCGAGTGCCCCCGTATCGCGGCCGAAATCGTCTGGTAGGACATTCGTCGCGGCGGTGCCGACTGTGCTCTGTTGGCTCGCCCTCGCTCTGTGACTACTCACGCGTCCGCAACTGCGGCGGCGATCGCTTCCAGTTCCGCTTTTCTGAACGGCCCGTCCGCATCGCGCTCGTCGTCGAGCCCCTCGACACGTTGGGCGATCGCGGCTCGCATCGTTGCTTTCCCCGGGAGGCTCCCGTCTCCTACGTCGTGGCCGACAGCCGTGGAAATCGCCGCGAGGTCTTCCTTGGTGAAGCCGGTCGAGATCTCGCGCTCGAACCGACCGGTCGACTGGCGGATCTCGTTGCGGAGGTCGTCTACTGTCTGTGACACACCCCCACCACACAACGCAGTCGCCTCAACGTTACGGTCGAGTGGACCTGGCCCGTCGAGAAAGCGCCGAATCGCCCGTCTACATTGTCACGACGGCGGGCTTTTAGGGGGACGGGGACGTACCATCGCTCGCTATGGTCTCAGAAAGCGACACGGCACCGACGTTCACGGCGACGTACAACGGTAGCGACCACGAGACGTTCGATCTCGAAGACCATCTCGGCGACGGCCCAGTCGTCCTCGCGTTCTTCCCGGGTGCGTTTACGCCCCCGTGCTCGAACGAGATGGTCGCCCTGCAGGACCACCTCGCGGATTTCGAGGCCGCCGGGGCGACGCTGTTCGGTATCAGTGCGGACTCGTCGTTCTCCCTGGGCGCGTTTGCCGAGGAGTACGATCTCGGGTTCGATCTCGTCAGCGACATGAGCGGTGAAGTGATCGAATCCTACGGGCTCTCGATCGATATTCCGGATCTCGGCCTGTACGGCATCGCAAACCGTGCTGTCTACGTCCTCGACGACGAGGGGACAGTCACCCTCGCCTGGGAAGCCGAGGACCCGACTAACGAGCCCGACTACGAGGAACTACTGGCGGCCGTCAAGTCGGCTTGAGCGCAGACAGCGACCGATTACTGCCCCGAGACAAGGCGGTCTGACCTGTTATCCTTTCGGCATGTCCGGGCCACCGACAGTGTTTTTCCCGCTCCGGACCTGTCACCGGTGTGCATCTGCGCGGCCCCGTCCTCGAAGTTGGTGAGTCACAAACCGTCAGTACGCAGTACGGCGAGCGCGACCTCGCGGAAGTCTCGATTCGCCCGGACGAGGGGCGTACAGCAGCCGTCACGGTCACGCTGTGGGGAAAGTGGACGGAGACAGCCGACGTGCTCGAACCCGGCATGGAACTGGCTGTCTACGACGCCGACGAGCGCGAGTATCGGGGAGAGAGGACCTACCAGACCGGCGAGGGGACAATGGTCGTCGTCGAGCCCGAGTTCATCGTCGACGTGACCGACGTCCGCTCGTGGGTCCAGTGTCCGCGCATGTACTACCTGAACAAACTTTCTGGGACGCCGCTTGCCTATCCCGTCGTCAAGGGGACGATCGTCCACGAGGTCTTTGGCGACTTGCTCCGCGGGCGTGACGTCGAGACAGCCGTCGCCGAGCGGGTCGAAGAAGTCGGCCTCGAACTCGGCTTGCTGGGCCGAGATGCCGAGACCGTCCGCGAGGACACACGCGACCATGCTCGTGCGATCGAGGGGTGGCTCCAGCAGGGCCATCTCACCGACGGTGGCCAGCAGACTTTCGGCCCGGCCGAAAGCGAGTGGCGCTCGGAACAGACTCTCATCAGCGAGCGCTACGGCCTGAAAGGGCGGGCCGACGCCGTCCGGCGCGGGATGCCCGTCGAACTCAAGACCGGCAAGAACACGAACCGAGAACCCCGCTTCCAGGACAAGATTCAGGCCGCCGCCTACGCACTCGTCCTCGGGGAACACGGCGAGGAGCCGCCCAATACGGGGACGTTGCTCTACACGAAAAACGCGGCTGTCGACCGCAGCGAGGAAGGTGGCGATCTCTCGCCGGCCAAGGAGTTCTCGATCGGGTCGGGCCTGCTTGAGTTCGTCGTCCGGACGCGCAACGAGATCGCCGCGATGGAACACGGGATGGACGTCCCGACTGGCTACGAGGCCGATGCCAAGTGTGAGTACTGCTTCGAGCAGGACACCTGTATGGCAGTTTCGGGACGCCTCGATCAGGAATCGAAGGCCGGCCAAATTGGCAATGCGATCCCCGAGACCGAACGTACGTACTTCCGGCGGCAGTACCGTGCGATCGAGGCGGAACGCCGCGCTGCCCACCGTGAGTACGCCAAACTCTGGCGGCAGGACAAAGCGGAGCGGGCGGCCGCCGATCGCGCGCTGATCGACCTCGAACCCACCGGCCAGCGGGAACTCGATGGCGGCCGCTGGGAGTTGCGTGCAAAAGCCACGGGCGCGACCTCGAAGATCCGGGAGGGTGACGTGGTGCTGGCGAGCGACGGCGATCCAATCGGCGGCGACGCGGAACTGGCCCGGGTCCAACGACTGTCCGACGAAATCGTCGTCACGGCCGACGAGCCGGTCGAACTCCGGCGGCTCGATGTCTACCCGTCGGAACTGTCGACCGACCGGATGCTCACGGCCGTCCACGACGCCCTGCTCGGGCAGTCCGATGAGGAGAAAGCCGTCCTCTTTGGCCGCCAAGAACCCACGTTCCGCGACGTCGGAGAGACGTTCGTCGAGAACAATCCGGCCCAGGATCGGGCGGTCCGGCGAGCCGTCGGTGCCGAGGACTTCGCGTTGATCCACGGCCCGCCGGGGACGGGCAAGACCTACACGCTCGCGACGCTCGTCGACGCCCTCGTCGAACGCGGCCAGCGCGTTCTCCTCTCGGCCTTTACCAATCGCGCCGTGGACAACGCCGTCGAGGCACTCCTCGAGCAAGGCGTCTCGAACGTGGTGCGGATGGGGACCGAAACCGGCGTCCGCGACGACCTCCAGCACGTCAGACTCGATCCCGCTGGCGATCCGGACGAGCGGGCAACCACGCTGACGGACGCGCCAGTCGTCGCCGCGACGACGGCGACCTGTGGCTCCCGAATCATGCGCGAACAGGACTTCGACGTGGCCGTCATCGACGAGGCGGGCCAGTTGACCGAACCCGGCGCGCTGGCGGCTGTCGCCCGCGCCGACCGGTTCGTCCTCGTCGGCGACCACCAGCAACTGCCGCCGGTCGTCCGCAGCGAGGGCGACGTCACTGGAGACGCGGCCGACCTCTCTCAATCGCTGTTCGAACGCCTGATCGACGCCCATCCCGCGGCCGGTGTGCTGCTCGATCGCCAGTACCGGATGGCCCAGCGCATCCAGGCCTACTCCTCGCGGGAGTTCTACGACGGCCAGTTGCGGCCCGCCAACGGTGCGATCGCCGGGCAATCACTCGGCGACCTCGATGGGGCCGATCCGTCCGCGCTGCCCACCAGCCTCCGGGACCGAGTGGCGTTCATCGACCCGGACGGGCGCGCTGAGGGGAATACCAACCCTACGGAAGCCCAAACCGTCGCCGAAACAGTCGACTCGTATCTGGCTGCCGGGCTCGATCCGACGGACGTGGGCGTCATCGCGCCCTACCGTGCCCAGGTGGCCGAGATTGGCCAGCGCGTGCCCGAAGGCGTCACCGTCGATACCGTCGATCGCTTCCAGGGATCCAGCAAAGAGGTGATCGTCGTCTCGTTCGTCGCGACCGGCAGCCTCGAAGGGCCGATTTTCGAGGACTATCGGCGGATCAACGTCGCCCTGACGCGGGCAAAGCGGGCGCTGGTACTGATCGGTGACGCCGACGCCCTCTCGACGGACGAGCGGTACGGTCGGATGGTCGCGTGGGCACGTGGCGATTAAGTTGGCCACGCAGCGTTTCGTCCGCCACCCAGACCGACAGCGGCAAGGCTGACGACGGTCAACACAGCCCGTGACGGTCGAATCAGACGGGCCGACGGTTGCTGGCAAGTGTGTGCCCGAACCGGCAGCACTCTCGGCCGCGAGCGAGCGGGGGTTCGACGCCGTCGAACTGTATCTCGAACGCCCCCATCTCGACGCATTCGAGGAGACGCTGGCGGCCGTACGGGACTCGCCGGTGACTGCTGTCTCGGTCCATACACCCCACGTGGGACTCGACGAAACGGACTATTACCGACTGGCTGATCGTCTCGCGGTCGAACTGGCTGCCTATCTCGTGTTGCACTCTAAGCGCGTCTTGCAGGTGTTTGTGCCGACAGTCGAGGAAATTGGCTTTTCGGCCCCACACGGCCACGAGAACAACACCGGCGCGAGCGCCCTGCACCTTGAGGAGATGATCCTTTCCCCCGGCAACGAACTGGTGCTGGATACGGCCCATCTCTACATGGCCGAACGTGAGTACCAGCGCGCGCTCGATCGGCTCCTCTCGACCTATCCCGACCAGATCGGCGTCGTTCACTTGACCGACGGCACGCGCCGGAACGATGGACTCTCCTTTGGCGACGGTACGATTGATCTGGGCGAGACGATCCGGACGATTCAGGCGTCGGTGTTCGACGGCCCCATCGTTCTCGAAGTGATGCCCGACGAGCAGGCTGCCGCCAATCAGGTGTTTCAGGGCCACTGGTCGGACTAGCGGGCAGACACTACGAGGGACGGCCCCATCGGTGGGCAATTCCTATGAAGCTCGCCGACTATCTTCGACCGAACAGATGCCATTCGAAGTCCCCCACGGAGACGACTACCTTGCGGTTGATCTCCCCGACTGTGACGTAACGATCGCTGAACTACCCGGCGGTGAACCCGTCGACGTCCGCGAGGCGGCCGAAGCCGCCGTGGCCGATCCACACGGGCCACCGCTCGCCGAACGCGCCGACCCGGACGACGAGGTGGCGATCGTCGTCACGGACGTGACCCGCGACGCGCCGGACGGCGTCATGGTGGACGTCCTCTTCGAGGAACTGCACGCGGCGGGTGTCGATCGCGACCAGGTGCGAATCGTCCTCGGCCTGGGGCTCCATCGCCCGATGGACCACGCGGAGATCGAAGCCGAACTCGGTGAGTACGCCGCACTCGCGGAGAACCACGATCCCGACGATACTGTCACCGTCGGGGAAGTCAACGACGTCCCGATCGAGATCTACCGCCCCGTCGCCGAGGCCGATCTGGTACTCACGACGGGCCAGAGCGAACCCCACCAGTACGCGGGCTTTTCCGGCGGGGCCAAAACCGTTGTCATCGGCGCTGGCGGCGAATCGTTCATCAAGTACACGCACGGCCCGGAGATGCTCAGCCAGGACGACGTTAAACTGGGCAAGATCGACGGCAACCCCTTCCGGGAAGCCGTCGAGGAGGCCGGCCAGATGCTCGGCCTCGATTTCTGTCTGAACGTCACGCCCGGGCCGGATGGCTTCCTGGACGCGGCAGCAGGTGACTCGGGTGCGGTCGTCCGCAACCTGGCCGAGACCGCCCGCGAAGCATTGGCCTTCGAGGTCGACGAGCAATACGATGTCGTCGTCTCCGGCGTCGGCGCGCCCAAGGACGCCCAACTGTACCAGACGACGCGGGGGATCACTTACGTCGTCCTCTCGGACGGTGCGCCAGTCAAGGAGGGCGGTCGCGTCGTCGTGCCCGCCGTACTCGACGAGGGCTATGGCGCGGGCCGCGGCGAGGAACGCTTCTACGAGTGGCTCTCGGGGGCCGAGGATGCCGAATCGTGCTACCAGGCCATGCTAGAGGGGTACGAACCCGGCGCTCAGCGTGGGTTCGTCACAGTCCGGTCGCTCCGCCATGGTGACGCCTACATCACGAACAGTGAGGACCCCGAACTCGTCGAGGACTGTCTCATGAACGCGGCAGCGACGGTCGAAGACGCGATCGAACCCGGGAGCGACGTGCTCGTCGTGCCCAAAGCGCCCAAAACGTTGCTCGTCTGACGGCCCCGGCAAGTCACAGGACTCTCGGGACGGGTGGACGAACTGTTTCCGTTGTCGTCGCCAAGTGCGGAGAGAAGACGCGGTAGTTAGTCCGAGACGGCCTGATCTTGTTGTTCAGTGCCGTCCTCAGTCGTCAGTTCGTAGAGGTTCTGCCGGGCGTCTGCGAAGTAGACGTCCTCGGAGACGACGTCGACTTCTTCGAGTCGTTCGAGGGCGTACCGGACTGTGCGGGCCGAGAGCATCGATTCCTCGACGATCCCCTTCTGGGTTAGTGGCCCCTTGTACTCGAGGACCTTGTAGACGAGTTTTGCGCTCGGCGGGAGGTCTTCGATCCCCTCTCCGTCGGATTCAGCCATTGAAGTCCATTCGGGACGCCGGCCGTATAAAGATTGAGGAGTCAGATCGCTGGCTTACCGGGCAGTACTGTCGGGACTGGAGCCATGTAGCAGGCCTGGATCGCCGAACGAACGCCTTTTTAGCCCGGGTGGCCGACTTTGGGGTATGGCTACCGAACAGACGCGACAACTGACCGGTCACGTAAAGAGCGTGACTGTGACGGCCCTGACTGCCGTGATGGGGGTCCTGGCCGGGCTGGCCTCGGACGTGATGGGACTTGCTGCAACGGAGAATACGGCGCTTGGACTGCTCGCTGGCGCGATCATCGTCCAATTACCGGTCTTGCAGGTCGCCGGGGTCGACATCGGTGAGTTCTCGACGAAGGATTATCTCTACATCGCCTTCATGACGTTCTCGATGTGGTTCGTCACGTGGTCGATCCTGCTGACGTCTGCCCCCGCCTAATTCCTGGAGGATTTGATACATGGCTGAAGATTCTATCGCCGTCGTCGACCTTGATCGCTGTCAGCCCGACCGCTGTAACTACGAGTGTGCCAACTTCTGTCCGCCAAACCGGACGGGCAAAGAGTGCATCGTCACGCGAGAGGAACGGTTCGAAGAAGGCGACCCCTACAGTGGCGGGGCCGATCAGGTCTGGATCAGTGAGGAGATCTGTCTCGGCGAATCCTGTGGTATTTGCGTCGAGAAGTGCCCGTTCGACGCTATCGAGATCATCAACCTGCCACAGGAACTCGATGACAACCCCGTCCACCGCTACGGAGAGAATGCCTTTGCGCTGTACGGACTCCCGGCCCCCGAACCAGGGCGCGTAACGGGGATTTTGGGACCGAACGGAATCGGGAAGACGACCGCGGTGCGCATGCTTGCCGACGAACTGACACCGAATCTGGGCCAGTTCGAGGAGTCCCCGGAGTGGGACGCAGTGCTCGATGCCTACCGCGGAACGGCCCTGCAGGATTACCTCGAATCCCTGCTGGACGGTGACGTCACGGTCGCCCGGAAACCACAGTACGTCGACCAGATCCCCGAGCAGTTCGACGGAACGACCCGGCAGTTGCTCGAACGCACCGACGAGCGCGGTGTCTTGGACGACCTGATCGAGCGCGTGGGCATCGGCCCCGTCGTCGATCAAGACATCGATACGCTCTCGGGTGGGGAACTTCAGCGGGTCGCCCTCGTGGCGGCTGTCGCCCGCGATGCTGACTTCTACTTCCTAGACGAAGTGTCACCGTACCTTGATATCGGTCAGCGGATGACTGCCGCCCGGCTGATTCAGGAACTCGCCGAAGAGGAAAACCGCTCGGTGCTGGTCGTCGAACACGACCTCGCTATTCTGGACCTGCTCGCCGACGCTATCCACGTCGGCTACGGCCGGCCAGGTGCCTTCGGTGTCATTACCGACCCCAAATCCGTCAAAAGTGGGATCAACGAGTACCTCGCGGGCTATCTGGAAAACGAGAACATGCGCATCCGCGAGGAGGCCATCGAGTTCGAGGAGCACGCCCCTCGATCGGTCAGTACCGGTGATACGGTCATCGAGTACCCGGCCTTAGAGAAGAGCTACGGCGAAGGCGAGTTCTCGCTTGCCGTCGAGTCGGGACAGATTCGGGAGAGCGAGGTGCTCGGCGTCGTCGGCCCGAACGGGATCGGGAAGTCCACCTTCGCGAAGCTGCTGGCCGGCCGCCTCGAATCGGACGCCGGCGAGATCGACGCCGAACTCGACATCTCGTATAAACCCCAATACGTCGAGGTCGACCAGCCGATGCGCGTCGACGCCTTTCTCTCCTCGATCGCCGAGGACTTTGGGACCTCTTACTGGAACACCGAGATCGCCCAGCCACTCCAGCTCGAGGAGATCATGGAGCAGCAACTCACCGATCTCTCTGGCGGGGAGCGCCAGCGCGTGGCGATCGCGGCCTGCCTCTCGCGGGACGCCGATCTCTACCTGCTGGATGAACCAAGCGCTCACCTCGACGTCGAACAGCGCGTCCTGGCGACCACCGCGATCCGCCGCTATGCCGAGAACCACGACGCGACGGCCATGGTCATCGATCACGACATCTACATGATCGACCTGCTGGCCGATCGCCTGCTGGTCTTCGACGGCGAACCGGCGGTTTCGGGCCACGCCAGCACGCCCCAGTCGATGCGGGACGGGATGAACGACTTCCTGAGCAACCTCGACATCACGTTCCGCCGGGACGAGCGCACGTCCCGACCACGGATCAACAAACCGGAGAGTCAGCTCGATCGCGAGCAAAAGCAGGCCGGCGAGTACTATTACGCCCCCGAGTAACCGGGAACGAAACCCGCAAGTCCGTCCTCACCGAACGAGTGGCTGATGCACGACTATCACGTGCACACTACCTACTCCGACGGGTCGTTGTTGCCCCGTATGGTCGCCGCCGC
Organism: Halorhabdus sp. CBA1104; assembly: GCF_009690625.1. Lineage (NCBI taxonomy): Archaea > Methanobacteriati > Methanobacteriota > Halobacteria > Halobacteriales > Haloarculaceae > Halorhabdus > Halorhabdus sp. CBA1104. The sequence goes on from NZ_CP033878.1 coordinate 686,779, forward strand.
CGAGCAGGCAGGCCTGGACGGGCTCGGGCTCGCCGATCACTGTAACGTCTTCGACACCGAAGGGGCGCGCGCCTACCGGGACGCCTTCGGGTTCAACCTGGATCTCACCCACGAGCGCCGTCGCCGGGCGATCGAGCGGTATCGCGACCGGACCGACCTCCGGCTGTACGACGGCGTCGAGATGGACTATCATCCCGACCACGAGGATGCTATCGACGAGTTCCTCGCCGACGCGGCGTTCGACTATGCGATCGGGAGCGTCCACCAACTCGACGGGGCAAACGTCCACGACCGAGAGCACTTCGCCGCGCTCTCGCCCACCCAACGGGAGCGCGCGGTCGAAACGTACGTCGATCGAGTGGTTGGGCTGCTCGACTCGGACCTGTTCGATATCGCGGCCCACATCGATCTCGTCGAGCGCAATCCGGCACTTCGGGGTCTGTTGTCCGAGAACCACTACCGTCGGATCGCCGACGCGCTGGCCGCCTCACAGACTGTCCCCGAGATCAATGCCGGTCGCGTCACCCGGGAGTATGGTGACTTCCATCCAAGTGAGGAGTTTTTCGAGACACTGGTCGATGCCGGCGTCGGGTTCACGATCGGCTCGGACGCACACGAACCCCAAGAACTGCTCGAGTGTACCGACCGACTCGAATCGACCGTCGAGCACAGAGACGTTCCGATCGTCGAACTGGGCCTCTGAGGAGCGATGAACCAGGGGTGGCTCCCAGCTTGATTGTCGACCGGCGCGTTCAGTAACGCTGAGACAGCGACGCGACCGAGCGCAGGTAGCACGTTGCAACTATCTTTCACATGGCCAGCATCAATGTCGATCGATCGAGGCAAATAGCGAACTGAATCGAGTGACTATTACCGCGGGACCTGTCACAGACGTGTAGATGACGAGTACTGGGCTCTTAGCACTGGCGGCGAGTCTCCCAATCGTCGTTTCGTTCGTGTTGTTGGCCGGGCTGCGTTGGTCGGCCGCACGATCGATGACTGTCGGCTGGGTGATCGCCGCGGCACTCGGACTTGGCGTGTGGGGTATGGAAGGCACATGGTTCGCGGCAGCGGCGCTCAAAGGCGTCCTTGGCGCGGTTGATATCATCCTGATCGTCTTCGGGGCCATCTTGTTGATGAACTACCTCGAAGTCGGCGGCTCGATCAGTACGATCCGGTGGTTCTTCCGGCGCATCGAGAGCGACCGGCGCGTCCAGTTGCTGTTGATCGGGCTGGGCTTTGAGACCATCATCGAGGGCGTCGCCGGCTTCGGGACGCCCGGGGCGCTGGCCGCGCCGCTGTTTATCGGCCTGGGCTTTCCGCCGCTTGCGGCGGCGGTGTTCGGACTGTTCTTCAACGCTCCCAACCCGCAGTTCGGGGCCGCGGGGACGCCGATTATCGGCGGGGTCGACCAAGGGATGAGTGCCGAGCTGATCGACGGAAAGAGCATCGAGGCGTTCAAGATGATCGTCGGCCAGTGGACCGGCGTGATGACCGGGCTGACCTTCGTCTTCTGGGGCATCCTCGGCGTCTTCCTCCTGATTTACTGGTTTGGCGACGAGGACGAACGCTCGCTGCGTGGGGCGGCCCGGTCGACGCTCCCAATTCTCCCGTTCGCGCTCGTGTTGGGCGTGATCACTGGCCTCGTCCAGTGGGCTGTTGCGTGGTTCGTCGGCTACTCGTTGCCGGACATCGCCGCCGGGTTCGTGGTGATCGGCGTCGGGATCGTCATGGCGAACGCGAACGTCCTCGTTCCCGAACGCAAGTGGACGTTCCCCGACCGCAGTGGGTGGTCGGATACCTGGCTTGGGGGCCTCGATCTGGCTTCGATCAGCGATGACGAGCCGACCAAGGAGATGCCCGTCTGGCTCGCCTGGACACCGTACCTGCTGGTTGCCGGCTTCCTGCTGGTGACTCGCTGGCCCGGCCTGGGCATCGAGAGTCAGCTCCAGCAGTTTACCATTGGCGTTACTGGCCTGTTGGGTACCGAACTCGGCTGGAACCTGCAGTATCTCTACTTGCCGGGAACGATGCCGTTCATCCCGATCGCACTCGGTACTGGCCTCCTGTACCGACTGGATCTCGAAGGGACTGTCGAGGCCTGGCGGGAATCGATCCGGCAGGTCGCACCGGCGGCGATGACATTGGTTGTCGTGGTCTCACTTACTCAGATCATGCGCCAATCCGCCCAGAATCCCGAGAACATCGCGGGAATGATGCAGGTTCTCTCGGAAGTGCTGGCGACCGCCGCTGGCGGTGCTCTGCCGATGGTCGTCCCGTGGATCGGTGCACTGGGGACGTTCGTCACTGGCTCGAACACGGTCTCTGACATCCTGTTCAATGCCTTGCAGTACAACGCTGCCGAGAACGTCGGCCTCTCGAAAGGGCTGATCGTGGCCATTCAGAACGTCGGCGGCGGGGTCGGGAACATGGTCTCCGTCCAGAACATCGCGGCGATCTGTGGCGTCGTCGGCATCGCTGGCCGGGAAGGGGACATCCTCCGGAAAGTGATCGTCCCGACGGTTATTTTCGCGCTCTTTGCCGGTTCGATCGGCACGCTGTTGGTGTACGTGGTCGCACCCGGTGTGTTCTGAGAACTGCTCTGCTTCGAGGCGCGGCCGACCGCTCAGAGGACGCGCCGCTGGCAGCTCCCACAGAGGGTCTGTTCTTTGAGATCAACCTGCCGGACGCGCGGTGAGAAACTCATGACACAGCGTTTGTTGTCACAGTGTTCGAGACCGAGTGTGTGGCCGATCTCGTGGACGACCTCTTTGCGGACGCGTTCGGCGAACACTTCCCCAGAGGACTTATTCGAGAGGCCGCCGTCCGAGGACGTCTGGAGTCGGTGTGTCGAGATGACGCTACCGCTGCCGTCCAGGTATGCAAGCCCGAACACGTAGTTGCGGTTTCGATAGAACAGGTCTCTGGCAGTAATTGCGACGTTCTTCTCGCCCACGCCCACCCGCTTTGCAAGGTCGATGAACTCTTCGGCACGGTACTGATCACGATCGGGATCGTGCGCGCCGGCGGGGACCGATTGGGCATCGTGGACGCTGACATCACAGTCGAAGACGGAACGCAACCCGGCGGATGCTTCCCGCTTGACGATCGCGGGCAGCTCACCAACCGGCACGATGTCCACGTGCATGGAGATGGATATGATCGGACGAGGCTTAAAAACCTCGCCCTCGGAGACGCCCGCTGGTACAGGGATTGTGCCCAGTCGTGTCTGTCGACGTACACGACCGCGATAGGCGGCAGTCGGAACACCCATTGTCTGTGAGTGCGTCACACCGTGCACGAATGGACACTGATGCGGTTGTCCTCGATGTCGACGGCGTCCTCCTCGATGTCGCGGACTCCTATCGTCGGGCCGTCGTCGAGACGGTCGCCCGAGTGCACGACGAGCGGATCGCTCGCTCAGCGCTCCAGCCGTTCAAAGACGCCGGCGGCTTCAACAACGACTGGATGCTGACCGATGCGCTCGCGTTATACGTACTGGCTCGGGCGGAAGGGCTCGAACTGAGCGTCGAGACGTTCACCGATCACATTGCCGCCTCTGGGGGCGGGTTTAGCGGCGCACAATCCGTCATCGACGATCGCCTGCCTGCTGACGCCCGAGAACGTATCAATACGGCACTCGACCGGGCGTACAACCGTGAGATCTTCCAGCAACTGTATCTCGGGAGCGATCTGTACCGCGAGATCGAGGGCGCAAAACCGGTCCTCGACGAACCGGGGTACATTCACGACGAACCAGTCCTCATCGACCGTGAGACCATCGAGGCCTTGCAGACGCACTTCGACGTCGGTATTTTGACTGGCCGGCCAGCAGCGGAGGCCGACATCGCCCTCGACCGTGCTGGCCTCTCGGTTCCCGACGCCCACCGGTTCACGATGGACGACTGGGAGGCGGGCAAGCCCGACCCCGCCGCTTTGCAGACCCTCGCCGAGCGATTCGACGCCGAGACTGTCGCCTTCGCGGGCGATACCTTAGACGACGTTCGCACGGCTGTCAACGCTGCGGCGGCCGATCACGAGCGCACGTACCACGGGATCGGTGTCCTCACTGGCGGGCTGACTGGCGAAGAGGGGCGTGTGGCATTCGCGGACGCTGGGGCCGAGGCAGTCGTCGAGACGGTCAACGAGTTGCCCGCGTTGCTGGATCCCAGCGGGTGAGGCGTTTTCGGCGCGTGACGCGTCAGTTGCCAATACCGTAGCAGGCTTAACGCCACTCGACCCAATGATGAGATATGCGAGTTGCGATTCTCGGCGGAACCGGTGACGTTGGGGAAGGCCTCGCCCTCCGGTGGGCGCACGACACCGACCACCAGCTTGTCATCGGTTCCCGCGATGCCGAACGAGCCAGGAGCGCTGCGGACGAATACGAGACGGAACTGGCCGACCAGGGCCTGGACGTGACCATCGAGGGACTGGCTAACGAAGCGGCCGTGACGGGTGCCGACGTGGTTGTCACAGCGGTCCCGGCTTACCACCTCGTCGAGACGATCGAAGCCGTCAGAGACGATCTCGCAGCTGGGACGGTACTGGTCAGTCCGGCCGTGGGGATGAAACGGGACGAAGCCGGCATGCACTACAACCGGCCGGGTGCCGGCAGCGTCACGGCGCTTGCGGCCGACGCTGCGCCGGCAGATGTCCCCGTCGTCGGGGCGTTCCACAACCTGGCTGCCGGCCGGCTGGCAGATCTGGACGCCGAGCTCTCCATCGACGTGTTGCTGGTTGGTAACGACGACGATGCACTGGGGACGGTCGCGTCGCTGACCGAGGCTATCGATGGGCTCCGAGCGTTACACGCCGGTCCCATCGACAACGCGGCCGAGGTCGAGTCAGTGACGCCGCTGTTGATCAATCTGGCCCAGTACAACGACGACCACCACGACGTAGGCGCCCGCTTCGAGTAGGCAGCCACTCGATCTGTTTTAGCCATCTCAGTGACACAGTACAGTGTCGTCGCGTCGCTTGATGCTGACAGCGCTGTCTCCTCGCTCGATGGCCACCAAACGCGGGAAAAGCGGAGTGACGTCGCTACGTGGACGCCTCTTCGAGAGCCGATTCGATATCGTCGGCCTGCGTGACGCCGATGAATCGCTCGACGATGCCGTCGTCGTCTTCGATGATCAGGGTCGGCAGCGACCGCACTTGATACTCGTTGGCGACGTCTTGGTTCTCGTCGACGTCGATCTTCTCGAACTCGACGTCCGGCCAGTCGTCTTTGAGGTCTTCGAGGATCGGATCCTGGGTCTTACACGGGCCACACCAGTCTGCTTGAAAGTCCTTGAGAGTGACGGACATGATGCCTACTGTGGTTAGCCGAGGCGGCGAAATAAGGGTTTTCACTGTCCGACTCTCAGTGGGCAACTTCCCCTCTCCCAGCCGGGGCTGACGTGTCGTAAGCCTTAGGCCGATCGGTGGCGTCCACCACGATATGAGCAGCAACGACGGCGGCGGCCTGATGTCGAGTGCCGGTCTCGTCCGGTATTTCGACGCCGAAGACCGTAACGCAATCACGATCGATCCCAAGACGATTGTCGCCTTTGGTGCACTGTTTGGCGTGCTGGTTATCGTCCTGAACATCGTCGCTTGAGCACCCAGGGGCCACCATTCGCGGTCGACCGCGACGTTTTCAAACGCGCCCTGCCAACCGCGAGCACATGCACTTCGATCCGCGAACCCAGCGGGCACTCCGGGAAGTTGGCCTCTCTACTGAAGACATCCAGACGGCGGCCGAGATCGTCGTCGAAGCGACGGACGAGACGGCCGAGGCGATCGAATCGTTCTTCGAGACTCACCAGCAGGTCGTCTCCGACATGACGATGGCCCACAGCGACGCCGACCACCAGACCCACGTCGTCGAGTATATCGATCTCTACACCCACGCCGACGACATCAGGGGCTATCTCCGGTTCGACGACTGGGGCGTCCCTATCGAGGGCGGTCGCGTCCTCGAAGACGGCAAACTCGTCGAACTCGCCCTCGGCTCGACGGTCAACGACCGGGTTCGGTTCGCGCTCGACACTGACACACTATGACGGCTACTGCGCCATTCACGGTCCAGTGCCGTGGGATCTACGCGACGGCACTCACTGACTTGCTCGTCGCAGACGAGCGATTCGCGGTCGGCTGGCCGTCCGGTCCGATCGCCCGCCGGTTCGACGTCGACTTCGAGACGGCCCCACCCGACGCCTCGATCGTGCCCGACGACGATCGTCTCGGTGTGGGCGTTCTCGGTGACGAGGCAGCCGTCGGCGCGGTCGTCGACCGACTCAGGGTCGCTACAGACACATTGACGTGGGTAGATTCGACCCCGCGGGGGCTGTCTTCGACGGCGTCGTCACGGACACGCTTGGAAGCGGCGCACTGGTCGATCTTGGCGACGACGAGGCGTTTCTCCCTTACGGCGCGACAGCGGCCCACGTCGAGACCGACGATCGCGTGCGCGTCCAGATCGACCGCCCTGTTGGCCCCTGGAGTGACGCGCGTCCCGAAGTGACGACCCAATTCTCGATTCGGGGCGCGCTCGCGTCGCTAGTGCGTGAGGAATCGACAGCGACGAGTGGTCCCGATTTGCTCGATGTCCTTTCCGTGGAGATCCCCGACGGGTGGCGTGTCTCCTGGGACCGCGAGGCCGACGAGGCTGAGTTCGCGGTGCTCGAAGCCGCTCTCGAACCGCTGCTCGATCGCGCCGAGGATCTCGATCGAGCACTCGCCGAGGCCGACGATCGCACCCGGACGGGCCAGGTGTTCCCAGGGGAGTCGACGACCTGGGTCCAGTTCGGCCGGGCGTCGCGGTTCGAACTCGATTCGCGTCGCCGGGCCGTCACGCCGACGATGCCCGGCCACCATCGCATCAAGGCGGGCGCAGAACAGGCCAGTGCCGCCGTCGATTTCGTCGAGGCGCTCGCCCCCGACTTCGAGGGGTCGTTCCCCTTCGATGTCGTTACTCGTCAGTTCGGCCCGACGGTGGGCGACCGGGTGAGAATTGCCCACGGCAAACCCGACGGCCGGACGATCAGTCTCGGTCACGGCGAAGTCACCGACCGCGACCCCGATGGAACCGTCCGGGTCGAGCGCGAGATGTCGCCGGGTGGTACCTACGATGGGCTGGGGATCGAACGCCAGGCCGGCGACGTCGCCGTGACGAAACTCACCGAGGGCAGGTGGTGGTATCCGACGGTCTACCGGGGTAACGATGGACAGAAGCGCGGCACGTATGTCAACATCTGTACGCCCGTCGAAGTGTTCCCGGACGAAGTGCGATACGTCGACCTCCACGTCGATGTCGTCAAACACGCCGATGGAACCGTCGAGCGCGTCGACGACGACGAACTCGACGCGGCGGTCGAAGCCGGGCACGTCCCCGAAGCCCTCGCGGCAAAGGCCCGGGACGTCGCCAGCGCCGTCGAAAACGCACTGTGAGCGGTGTCATCGGCCACCGCCTCGCGCCGACCGGGTAATCGACCGTGCTTAGAAGTCGACGCTGAACCCACTGTCGTGATCGCCGCCGTCTCCGGACGGGAGGTTCGGAATCAGCCACGAGAGGAAAGCGTCGGTACTGCGGGTCTGCAACCAGACCGAGCCCTGGCCTTCGAACTCACAGACCAGCCCCTCGCCGCTGAATAGCGTCGACTTGAGGCCACCGACTTTCCGGACATCGAAGCTCGTCGAGCCCTCGAAGGCGACGATGTGGCCAGTGTCGACCGTGTAGGTTTCTCCCGGGTCGAGATCGACGCGCTCGATCGCACCGTAACTCGACAGGAAGGCCCGGCCGGTCCCAGACAGTTCCAACAGGAACAGCCCTTCACCGCCGAAAAACGTCCGTCCGCCGCCAAACTGCGTATCGATGTCGACTCCGGATTGGGCAGCCAGGAACGACCCCGACTGGACGAGCAGACGTTCACTCTGGAGGTCCTTGTCGACGACATCGCCAGGTAGTGGCGGCGCGAGCGTGACGTGGCCCGGCCGCTCGGCGGTGAACGTGTTCATAAAGAACGACTCCCCACCGAAGGCCTTGCGTTTCAGCGAATCGACGATCCCGCCCTGCGCACCGGTTTCGATCTCGATGCCGTCTGTGTGACTGACCATCGCGCCGGCTTCGGCCTGCACTTGCTCGCTCTGGTCGAGTTCGACCGAGAGGAGCGCATACGAGGGCCGATGCTCGATTTCGTGATCCATGTCTTGACCCCTCGGTGGCCTCGTAATTGAATGTGTTCCCGACGACACCGTTTTACTTCGGCACACGGTACCATACATCATGGCGGGGGACAGTTCCTCAGCACCACCGGATGCGACCGAACGGGAGGCATTGCATCGGATCGAACTCGGTATCGAGTGGCTCCACCGGGCACACGGCCACCTGATCGCGTTTCACCACGATACGGGCCACGCGATGGACCACTTCGCGGCTGCAGAGCAGGCATTGCGCGAAGGGGGGCAGACGGACCTTGCCGATACGCTCAGAGACGAGTTGTTGCCCCGGGGTGTCGTCGACGAGGACCGGTGGTCCTACGACGTCGTCGAGGACTTTCAGTCGGGCGTCTACGCTGACCTGCAAGCGTTCGATCGGGCGGCACACGAGGCTGTGGCCGACGGGCGGCGCCACGTCGTCGAGCGACACCAAGAGCAGGCGTGGGCCGAGCGCTCGGAGTAGCTTCTTGCCGAGTTACCTCTCAAAACTCGAAGGTGACGTACAGCCGGTGCCCGTTCGGGCAGGTATTTTCACGCTCCTTGATGCGATCGTCGGCTGGCTCCTCTCGCGGTTCAGGGGCGACCGACCGCACTGTCGAATTCCGGGGCAGTCCCATCTGGAGTTCGGCACCGCACTCCGGGCAAGCGAGGGTTTCGATGGCCATCACTCTCAGTTCGGTCGCGTTCGTGTTAAATCTCTGGCGAGTGCGCGCTCGTCCGTGCCTAACCAGTTGGGGTGGCGATTGAGGCCACTCCGTGGGTAACCTCGGACTATGGGACAGACTGCAAACACGCACCGCACGTCCGTGGCTCGCCCGTCGGCCGCCGAGCCGCTCGTCGTGACGGTCTCACGGGTTGCGCTCGGTGGGATAGCCGCAGCGTTCGTGCTGGCCCACGCTGTCGGGGTCCGACTGGGCATGGAGGCCCAGGCCGCGATCTACCTCTTTGGGATGGTCGCGTTGAACCTCCCCCACGGCGGGTACGAACACTTCAACAATATCCGCCAGCGCGGGTTGAACTTTCAGTGGCAGTACGTCGTCGGCTACCTGGCGCTGATCGGGGCGTTTCTCGCGCTGTTCGTGATTGTGCCGGTGGCTGGACTGGTCCTGGCAATCGTCGTCGCCGTGCTGAAGGGCGGATACGGTGGCGTCCACGTCATGGACGCTGTGACTGGCAGTGGCCATCTCCGCTCGTCCCCGCAGCGACACCTCGCCGCACTGGTCCGTGGCGGTGCGGTCATGGCCGTCCCGATCGTCTTCTGGCCGGGCACGTTCGAGACGTTCAGCTCGTATATGGTCTCGATTTTCGATCCGGGTGCGCTCGGCCAGTTCAGTCACCTCTTTGGGGTGACCCGCCCACTGATCGCCGTCGGATTTGGGGGGCTTGCGGCTGTCCACCTCTCGTGGGGGTATCTTGGCCGTGACGGCAGCGGATCGTGGCTCGTCGACGCCGCCGAGACCCTCTTGTTGATCGGGTACTTCGCGGTCGTCCCGGTGGTCGTGGCGGTCGGGCTGTACTTCCCGCTGTGGTACTCGCTGCGTCAGGTCGGCCGCCACGTCGCCGTCGAGGACGACGTTCCGGCCAACGGCGGGATCCTCTCGGGATCGATCGACAGCGACGACCCTCGCGTCGTGGCGATGACGGCCTGGGGCGTGTTGATCGTCGGGGCCGTCGCGACCGCGACAGTCGTCGGGGCGATCTATCTGGCTGCGACCCGACCGCTGGCCGGCGCACCGCTGCTTGCGGGCGGGGTAGCGTTCTGGAGCATCGCGATCAGTATCATCGCGTTGCCCCACGTGGTCGTCGGATCGTTTTTAGACCAGGGCCGCGGTATCTGGTACGTACCCTAACATGCGCGAGCAATCACCGCTTGCGGGCGAGACGATCGACGTCATCGGCGGCGGCTTCGGCGGCCTCACGACGGCCTGTTACCTGGCCGACGCTGGGGCCGACGTGACCGTCCTCGAACAGCAAGACCGCCTGGGTGGCGCGGCAAACGTGATCGAAGCCGACGGGTTTCGGTTCGACACCGGCCCCTCCTGGTATCTGATGCCGGACGTCTTCGAGCGCTTTTTCGATCACTTCGGCCACGACCCCGAGGACTTCTATACCCTCCACCAACTGGATCCACAATACCGGGTGTTCTATCGCGATAGTGAGCCAGTTCCGGGTGCCGGGACGCTCGACGACGAGGGGATCGACCCGCCTTGTGACTGGGTGACGATCACGCCCGACATCGAGCGGACGCGCCGAACGTTCGCGGCCTACGAGACTGGCGGTGGTGAGGCCTTCGACGCGTATCTGGCGGAGGCCGAACACACCTACGACGTGGGGATGGAGCACTTCGTCTACGAGGATCGCTCTCGCTTCCGTGACCTGATAGACCTCGACGTCGCGCGACTGGGGCCGGGGCTGAAAATGCTCGGGTCGATGCAAGATCACGTTTCCTCGTACGTCGAGAACCCGAAACTCCAGCAACTGCTGCAGTACACGCTCGTGTTTCTGGGCGGTGCGCCCCACAATACGCCGGCGCTGTACAACCTCATGGCTCACGTCGATTTCAACCTCGGCGTCTACTACCCCGATGGCGGGATGTACAGCGTCGTGGAGGGGCTGGCCGACCTCGGGAGGCAACTCGGCGTCACGTACCGGACGAACACGGAAGTGACCGATCTCCAGTCGACGACGACCGGGTTCTCGCTCCAGACCAGCGCGGGCCGGCGCCGGGCCGATCGGGTTGTCTCAAACGCCCCGCAGGCCCACGTCGAGCGCGAGTTACTCTCGCCGGCCAATCGCGACCACGAGCTCGACCACTGGGACGACCAGACCTACGCCCCGTCCGCACTCTTGCTGTATCTCGGCGTCGAGGGCGACGTTGACCCGCTCGCCCATCACTCGCTCGTGTTCCCCGACGATTGGGACCCCCACTTCGAGACGATCTTCGAGGATCCGGCCTGGCCCGACGATCCGGCCTACTACCTCGCGGTCCCGTCTCTGACCGACGACGGGGTCGCGCCCGAGGGCCACCACGCTGTGGTGGTCCTGTTGCCGCTCGCCCCCGGCCTCGACGACACGCCGGAGCGCCGCCAGGAGTATCGTGATTTGGTCGTCGACGATCTGGCAGACAACGTTGGCGTCGACATCCGCGATCGGATCGTCTATGAGTCTTCGATGTGTGTCGATGACTTCGCCGAGCGATTGAACTATCCCCAGGGAACGGCACTGGGACTTGCCCACACGCTGTTCCAGACTGGCCCGCTTCGACCCGCCCATCGCGCCAAATCCGTCGACGGACTGTACTACGTTGGCGGGTTCACCTCGCCGGGGATCGGCGTCCCGATGGCGTTTATCAGCGGCCAACACACCGCCGATGCCGTTCTCGAAGACGCCCAGCGAGCGGGTGGGTTGTTGTCGACACTCCGGGCTGCTCGCTGATCGCGACAGCCCCGACCTTTAGGTCGATCGTCCGCCTATACCAGTCCCATGAGCGAGTCAGCCCATGGGCGCCGCTTGCTGCGTGTCGGGAGTACCCCCGACGGCGACCCCTTGCCGGCGGACGTGTTACGTTCCCGGACGGGGAACGTGGTCGTAGACACAGAACGGGACTTCTCTGCTGCGCTCTCGCGGGTCGAATCCGGGGCGGTCGATTGTGTGATCGCCGATCACGCTTCGGATGGGTTCGACGGTCTGTCGCTGCTCGAAGCGATTCGGCGGGAACGGCCGAACTTTCCAGTGTTTTTGCTTCCAGCGACCGAGAGTGGTGCTGTCGCACGACGCGCTGTCAGCGCTGACGTCACGGCGTTTCTCCCCCAATCCTCACCGGAGTTGGTCGATCAAGTACTACAGGCACTCGACGACGCTGTCCCGGAGACTCGCGAGGATCGAGTCAGGATGCCGATCCACGACCGGACCGCGACCGAAGAGCAACGCCTCAAAGAGCGCGCCCTGGACGAGGCACCGGTCGGCATCACGATCGGTGATGCCACCGAACCGGACGAACCGCTCATCTACGTCAACGATTCCTTCGAAGCGATCACCGGCTACGACAAAGAGGAGGCCATCGGTGTCAACTGTCGGTTCCTCCAGGGCGCGGATACCGACGCCGAAACGACCGTCGACATCCGTGAAGCCGTCGAGAATACCGAATCGGTGTCGGCCGAACTGTTGAACTACCGGGCGGACGGTTCGACATTCTGGAACAATCTGGCCATCTCACCGATCCGGGACGACGACGGCAACGTGACGAACTTCGTCGCTTTCCAGCAGGACGTGACCGAACGCAAGGAGGCCGAGGCTGCGATCCGCGAAGAACGAGAAACCCTCCGTCGGCTGCTCGATCGCGTCGAGGGGCTGGTCAGTGACCTCTCGGAGATTCTGGTTCGGGCGGACAATCGGGACGAAATTCACCGGATGACCGTCAGCCGACTCGGCTCGGTCGCGAAGTTCGATCGGGCCTGGATCGGCACGTACGATCCGACCACCCATACCGTCTCCATCGCGGCGCACAACCAGGACCGTCTCGGGGAGCAGACGATCGCACTCGATGCAGACCGTCCGAGCGCCGACCGTCTCGCGGCGACCCTCGAAGCAGACGAGATCCAGCGACTCGAAGACGCGGCGACGCTGGACCCGCCGCTCGGATTCGAATCAGGACAGGCTGGATCGGGTGTCCTCATTCCACTGTCCTACCGCCGGACGACCTACGGCGTCCTCGCGGTGTTCGATGCCGACCCGGAAGCGTTCGACGGGACCGAACGGGCGATCTTGGGGGCGCTTGGCCGGGTGATCGGGGCGGCGATCAACGACGTCCTCAGCAAGCGGACGCTCACGACCGACGTGACGATTACGATCGAAGTCGACCTGCACGATCCATCGCTGTTCCTCGCGGACTTGGCGAGTACGGCGACCGATCCCATCGCCTATCGCGGTACCCAGGTCCACGACGACGGCCGCGTCGCGTTTCTGTTTGCCGTCTCCGCGGCCGACGAGGACACTATCCTCGCGGCCGAGGACCGGTACGAGGCTGTCACGGACGTCTCGGTCCTTTCGAGGGCTGGTGAGCAACTAGTCGTCGAGATCATCACGGCTGGAGCGGAGTTCGTCGATGCGCTCGCAAGCTACGGGGCAAACGTCGGCACTGTCGCCATCGACAGCCAAAGTGTCCGCGTCCGGTTTACGGTTGCGACCGAACAGAACGGCCGGGCGATCGTCGAAGCACTCGAAACAGCCTACGAGGACGTCGAATTGATCGCGTATCACGAGTCCGGAGACGCCAAGCAGGCCCCCCGATCGTTTGCCGAAGCTGTCGAGGCTGACCTCACCGATCGGCAGCTGACGGCGCTGCAAAAAGCCTACACCAGCGGCTTTTTCGAGTGGCCCCGCCAGTGTGAGGGAGAGGATCTCGCGGCGTCGATGGACGTGGTGCCCTCGACGTACTACCAGCACCTCAGAACGGCCGAAAAGAAACTCATGCGAGCGTTCTTCGAAGACGACTGAGATTGCCTGGGCGGGGCCGTCCGCCGTCGCTTTGGTTAGTGCTCTAAATACGACTGCAACGTCGACAGCGTCGCCGTTACTTCCTGTTCGACTCTCGTTTCGACGACGGCGGTCGGGACAGCGTTGAGGACCGCCCTCGGCACTCGAATCGCCATCGCACAGGTTATCCGCGTTCCGTTGCCGGTCGCAGTGAGCCGATACCGGACAGTACCATCGAGTGCGCCCGACAGCGAGCGGACGAGTCGCGTCGGCGGGCGACGCAGGCTGTCGGTCAACTGGCCAGACAGCGTGACGCCGGCGAGTTCGTACTGATAGCGGGTCGCGAAGCCGTCTTCGGGCGGTGTCGCACTGACGGCGACCAGGCCGGGGGTGATTTTCACCTGGTTTCGGGGGTCAGCCAGGAACGCGAACCCCGTCCCGGGGGGCACGCCGACGCAGATTGAAGCTTCGTGTGTAAACACTGGCGATCACCGCTCCGAGGTGGATACGTGGGGGCGATCGGTCGGCGTTTCACAGACAACCCCGGCTCGACCGCCAACACGTACTTCGTCGGTCACTGAGTTGTAACTTGTACCGAACTGGTTTGGTCGCGACTCTCTGGGCACGACTTTCAGTTTTCTCGACAGTTCTCCCCTCGGCGACGGGTTCAGGCCGGCGGTTCAGGACACTATCGAGGCAATCGGTGTCAGACCCCAACTGACTGGGTACGCTTTTGAGCCGTGGTGGGGACATAGTAACACTGCTAGCCATGAGCAATCGAGTACTCGCCGCGACAAATGACTGGCCCCGACAGACAGTGGCCGGCGGTTCGCGTTGTGTGACTCGGGCTGTCTTCTCGGTCCGAGCGGAGGCGATATGGGCCTGACGTACCTGCAGTTTACGCTGTTTTTCGTCGGGCTCCCGATCGTCGGCTTGGCTATTGCCCTGTTTGCCACCCGCCGCGTGCATCCGGCCCAGTTGGCTGGTACGATCGTGTTGCTCGGTGTCGCGCTCGTCTATACATTGCCGTGGGACGCCTACCTGATCCGAACGGGTGTCTGGGAGTACGGCTCGATCGTCGTCGGGCACGTCGGCGCCGTCCCCTACGAGGAAGTGCTGTTTATCGGTGGCCAGACGGTCCTGACTGGCTTGTGGACCGCGCTGGTTGTTCGCCCGGACGGTCGTGGGCCGTCCGTGAGGACCCGACAGCGGATCGCCGGCGTCGTTGGCGGGTTGCTCGTCGGTGGGCTTGGACTGCTCGCGTTGACTGTGACGACGTTCCGGTATCTCGGCGCGATCCTGGCCTGGGCGGGACCAGTACTCGCCCTCCAGTGGGGCTTTGGCTGGCCTGTCCTGCTGGCAAAGCGACGCGGCGTCTTGGCCGCACTGGCCGTCCCGACGATATATCTCTGGGTTGCCGATCGGCTGGCGATCGGCCTCGGACTGTGGATGTTCTCACCGACGTACACCACTGGCATCTCGGTACTCGGGCTCCCCATCGAGGAAGCGATGTTCTTCCTGGTGACGAACGTGTTCCTCGTCCAGGGACTGGTCCTGTTCGGCTGGGTCGTCGAACGCGGCGTACTCCCCTCGCTATCGGCGGCTCTCGGTACTGTCCCGGAGCGGACTGAGTGACCCCCAGACCACCGAGACATCCCACTTGACGCTCGATTCCTCGACGGTCACTCCGCTGAGCGAGCGAACGCCCAGTTCCGGCTCCGCCAGTTATCGAATCGGGCTCTCGCGGGCCGGCCCGGCGGTGGCGCGAAGCTGAGCCCTCGCTCGCGGGCGGTCGGATGCACCGAGCAAGTAACGCCTCGCGCTGGCTGTCTCGCTGTCCCAGTTCGACGTGCCGACTCACACTACAACGGTGTCGCACGATTGTTCGGCGATGGCGGTCACCTCGCCGGGAGCGACCGACCCGACGGGGCGAGCGAATCGCCGGACACGTCCGAGTGTACGGGGTCGACGCCTCTCCGAGTGAGGCGAGTCGTGACCTCGCCAGACGACAATCAGCTCATTGGACGCGTTCAGAGTGCCTGCAACGACGTACACACTCGACCGTGTGCGATCCGGGTACAAATCGCGAAAATGGACGTGAGAGCGGACGTCCAGTTAGTCAGCTGCGTGTGCGGACTCGCCAGACGCCGGTGCGGCGTCGTC
This sequence comes from Halorhabdus sp. CBA1104, assembly GCF_009690625.1. Taxonomy (NCBI): domain Archaea; kingdom Methanobacteriati; phylum Methanobacteriota; class Halobacteria; order Halobacteriales; family Haloarculaceae; genus Halorhabdus; species Halorhabdus sp. CBA1104. The sequence continues at coordinate 702,622 of NZ_CP033878.1, forward strand.
AAGGACGTTGTGACTGCGCAGCAAGATGATCCCGAAGATCACCTTCGCAGTTACGTCGAGTACCGCGAAGCCGGCGGTCTCCGGGCCGATGCCGATGACCGCGAGGCCTTCGGTCCCGATGATCCACCAGACCGGGTAGACCAGCCACAGGAGGCCGATCATGTTCCGGAGCAGCTTGAACGTACTGCGCGTGTCCGGCGACAACTCGTTGGCTTTGGTCGTCAACGTCGAGAACAGGAAGTACAGCAACACCAGCAGGAAGCCGGTGGAGACGCCCCACCAGACGATCCGGAGGGCTTCTGCTTCCAGGCCGGCCGCGCCAGTGAACTGCAGCGTCGCGACGACGCCGGTGAGGATCATCAGCACGTCCAGCCCGACGAGCGTCGAGATGGTGTTACGGTCAGCGCCCGCGAGCAACGCGATGTCGTACAACAACAGCGGCGTCGTCAGGATCCAGTCAGTGTACCGTGCCCAGTAGATCGTCTCGGGTTCCTCGAAACTGGTCCCGATGATGTCGTTGACGACTTCGATCGGCAACCGGCCGAACCCGGTTGCCATCGCCAGGTAGTTCACGAACGCGATCGCCGCGATGAACGTCGTGACGATGTAAAATTTCTTTCGCCGGGAATCCCGTACGTTCCAGCCGGTTGCGATGAAGTACAGCATTCCCAGGAACATTCCTGCCGTGCCTGCCCACAGCGATATACTGGTTAGGTCTACCATGCGACAATGAAAGATTGTTGCCGGTTTCGGGTAATGACCGTACCAAACCAATTCGGTATCTGACCGGTCACTCACCCGAGACGGGCCTGTACCGACAGGGTTTCACGGGTCCAGGCCGTGGCAAACATCGAATGAGTAAGGACGTTATCGAGGTTCGCGGGGCCGAGCAACACAACCTGAAAGACGTCGACGTCGAGATCCCCCGCGAGCAGTTGACGGTCGTTACCGGCCTCTCGGGGTCGGGGAAATCCTCGCTCGCGTTCGAGACGATCTACGCCGAAGGGCAGCGCCGCTATATCGAGTCGCTGTCGGCCTACGCACGGAACTTCCTCGGCCAGATGGACAAACCACAGGTCGAGTCAGTCGAGGGGCTCTCGCCCGCAATTTCGATCGATCAGAAGAACGCCGCGAACAACCCCCGATCGACGGTTGGGACCGTCACGGAACTCCACGACTATCTCCGCTTGCTGTATGCCCGTGTCGGGACACCCCACTGTCCCGAGTGTGGCCGGGAGGTCGGCGAACAGAGTGCGACGAACATGGTCGACCGGATCCTCGAGTTGCCCGAGGGCACGAAGCTCAAGATCGCTGCGCCGATCGTCCGCGACCAGAAGGGTGCCTTCGAAGATCGCTTCGAGCAACTGGTCGGGGAGGGCTACAGCCGCGTCGAGGTCGACGGCGAGGCTTATGACCTGACGCTGGATCGCCCGGACCTCGACGAGAACTTCGACCACACGATCGACGTGATCGTCGACCGCGTTCAGGTCGCCCCCGACGCCCGCTCGCGGATCACCGACTCCGTCGAGACGGCCCTCACCCAGGGCGACGGCGTGCTCAAGGTCCTCGTCCCTGATCCGCCCGAGGGAGTCGCACTGGGCGGGGCGACGGCACGCTCGACGGGTGACCTCGCCGACGAAGCCGAGGCCGATGGCGACAGCGACGACCGACTCGTCGTCGAGTTCTCGGAGGATCTCGCGTGTACCCACTGTGGGATCGACATCAGCGAGATCGAAACCCGAAGCTTCTCGTTCAATTCCCCACACGGTGCCTGTCCCGAATGTGAGGGGCTCGGCGAGACCAAGGAGGTCAGCGAGGACCTGGTAATCACCGATCCCTCGAAGCCGCTCAAGCACGTCTTCGAGCCCTGGAGTTACAACCGGACGTACTATTCACGACAGTTGGACAACGTGGCCGAGCACTTCGGCGTCAGTCTGGAGACGCCCTTCGAGGACCTCGATCCCGAGATCCAGCGGCAGTTCCTCTACGGGACCGACGACGTCGTGCACTTTCAGTGGCAGACCAAGAACGGGACACGGGAAAAGACCGAGCGCTTCGAGGGTGTCATCCCGAATCTGGAGCGTCGTCACGTCGAGACCGACTCCGACCGGGCGCGTGAACACATCGAGGAGTTCATGGCGACGACGACGTGCCCGAACTGTGAGGGGACCCGGCTGAAGGCCGAATCGCGGGCCGTCCTCGTCGACGGCACGTCGATCACCGACGTCAACGAGCTGTCGATCGGCGACGCCCTGGCGCACTTTGAGGGCATGGAAGACGGGATGAGCGAGCGTGACGCCACGATCGCCACGGAGATTCTCAAGGAGATTCGCGCCCGGCTCGGGTTCATGGAAGAGGTCGGCCTGGAGTATCTCACCCTCGACCGAGAGGCCTCGACGCTCTCCGGTGGCGAGAGCCAGCGCATCCGGCTGGCGACCCAGATCGGCTCGGGGCTCGTGGGCGTGCTGTACGTCCTCGACGAGCCGTCGATCGGGCTCCACCAGCGGGACAACGATCGCCTGTTGAACACCCTGGCAGAATTGCGCGACCTGGGGAACACCCTTCTGGTCGTCGAACACGACACCGAGACGATGCGGCGGGCGGACAACATCGTCGACATGGGGCCGGGGCCAGGGAAACGCGGTGGTGAGATCGTCGTCAACGGGTCCTTCCAAGACGTCCTCGACACCGAGGAGTCGATCACCGGTGACTATCTGGCTGGCGAGCGGCGAATCTCCGTCCCCGACGAGCGTCGAGAGGCGACGGGAACGCTGACGATTCGCGGGGCCCGCCAGCACAATCTTACAGACCTGGACGTCGAGATTCCACTTGGGACCTTTAGCGCGATCACGGGTGTCTCGGGCTCTGGCAAGTCCACGCTGATGCACGACGTGCTGTATAAGGGTCTCGCCCGCGAGATGAACGACAACACCGAGGTCGACCCGGGCGAGCACGACACAATCGAGGGCATCGAGCAGATCGATACCGTTCGACTCATCGATCAGTCGCCGATCGGCCGGACGCCGCGGTCTAATCCGGCGACCTACACGGACGTCTTCGATCACATCCGCGAGCTGTTCGCCGAGACGAATCTCGCGAACCAACGGGGCTACGACAAGGGACGGTTCTCCTTTAACGTCAAAGGTGGCCGATGTGAGGCCTGTGGCGGCCAGGGCACCGTCACCATCGACATGAACTTCCTCTCGGACGTGGAGGTCCCCTGCGAGGAGTGTGGCGGCGATCGATACAATGCCGAGACCCTGGACGTGACCTACAAGGACGCAACCATCGCGGACGTCCTGGAGATGACCGTCGCCGAGGCCTCCGAGTTCTTCGAGAGCCACCCCGGGATCCGCCGCCGCCTCGAACTCCTGAAGGATGTCGGGCTGGGGTACATGAAACTCGGTCAGCCCTCGACGACACTCTCGGGCGGGGAGGCCCAGCGTGTCAAACTCGCCGAGGAACTGGGCAAGCAAGACAGCGGTGAGACGCTGTACTTACTCGACGAACCGACGACCGGCCTCCACCCCGAAGACGAGCGGAAGTTGATCGACGTGCTCCACCGCCTGACCGCCGAGGGCAACACGGTTGTCGTCATCGAGCACGAACTCGACCTCGTAAAAAACGCCGACCAGATCATCGATCTCGGTCCCGAGGGTGGTGAACACGGGGGACAGATCGTCGCCCATGGGACACCCGAAGACGTGGCACGGACCGACGACTCCTACACCGGACAGTACTTGCGGGATCTCTTGCCCGAAGTCGACATGGACGGGCCGCGAGCCGATCGCGAACTGGCGACGCCCCCAGCGGCCGACGACTGACGCGAAACCAACAGGCAGAAACGCCATCGGGGCGCTATTGGTCGACGATGGTCGAGCCGCAAACGCACGAACAGACGTCCGAAGCATACGTCGGACAGCCCATCGAGATCGGGACGGACACCGCCGTCGTCGAACTGGCGACGACTGCGGAGATGGCCGTCGACGAGACCGGCCTCGTTCACGGCGGTTTCGTCTACGGGGCGGCCGACTACGCGGCGATGCTCGCTGTCAACGAACCGACTGTCGTCCTCACCGGCTCTGCGGTGACCTATCCGAATCCGACGCGCGTTGGCGAGACCGTCCGTGCGACGGCGACCGTGGTCGACTCGGATCCACGACCCAGCGTCGAGGTAACGGCTGAACTGACTGAGACAGATGCTGTCGTCCTCTCGGGGACGTTCGACTGTGCTGTGCCCGCAGACCCTGTCTTGTCCTAACCGCTCTCCGGGCACCGTCGTCGGGAGTGACGTGCGGACGGCCAATAGCGCCGAGGCGTGCCAATCAGTCCCGACGGCCCACGCCTGGACGATGACACGATCGCGACTCTCACCGGTGGGCGCTATCATTTCAGGGAACGACGACCCATCACTCAAATGCTATCAGCACCAAGACCAGCCAATGGCACACGTCCAGACGGAGCCTGATTCGCTACAGGTTCTCTACGTGAACGACGACGAAGCGTTCGCTGATCTCGTCCGGACGAAACTCCCTCGGATCGATCCCGACCTTGCGGTCAGCACTGCGAGTGACGCCCAGGCGGCCCTCGATGCCCTCGAAGCGTCGACGTTCGATTGTGTCGTGACCTCCTACGCGCTTCCGGAACACACCGGGCTCGATCTCCTCGAAGACGTTCAGTCACGTGACAGCGAGATCCCGACGATCCTGTTCACTGGCCGGGGCAGTGAGACGATCGCGAGTCGGGCGTTCCAGGCGAACGTCTCGGATTATATTCCGGTCCGTTCGAACCAGGAGAGCTTCGCGTTGCTTGCCCGTCGGATCCGCACGCTAACCGAGGCCAAACGCGAGCACGAGGTCGCCGAGCGGATCTCCGATCGGTTCGAGCGAACCCTCGAGCGGGCGACAGATGCGATCTACGCCGTCGACACTGACTGGCGTATCGAGTACATGAACGAGCGGATGGCCGATAGAATCGAGCGCGATCGAGCGGCTGTGATCGGTGCGAATCTCTGGGACGAATTTCCCACGATCGCCGGGACGGAAATCGAATCGAAGTATCGCACCGCGATGGAAACGGGCGAAGCAGTCTCTTTCGAACAGTACGTCCCGTCCCCTTTCGAGTACTGGGTCGAAATCCGGGCGTTCCCGGACGAGGATGGATTGACCGTTTTCTCCCAGGAGATCACCGAACAGCGAGAACTCGAGCGGGAACGCCGCCGACTCGCAGAGGAGTACGATGCGCTGTTGAGCAACTCCGGAGACGCGATCTTCCTGCTGGACGTCGAGCATACAAACGGTGATCCCGAGTTCCGCTTTTCGCGCCTCTCGCCGGGTTACGAGACCCAGACCGGGCTCACGACGGCAGAGGCCAAAGGCAAGACACCGAGTGAGATCTTCGGCCACGAGCGTGGGGCAGAACTCGCGGCAAACTACCAGCGGTGTCTCGACGCCGGCGAGCCGATCTCCTATCGGGAGGAACTTTCGGTCGCGGACGATGCACGCTTCTGGCAGACCAGTCTGGCGCCGGTCGCCGTCGACGGCGAGGTGATCCGGATTCTCGGGATCGCCCGGAACGTCACCGAACAGGTCGAGCGAGAACGCGAACTCGAACGGACCAAACAGCGACTCGAATCACTCATCGATGCGGCACCGCTGACGATCATGGAGATCGATCCCGACGGCACCGTCCGCCGCTGGAACCAGGGTGCCGAGGAGATGTTCGGCTGGTCCGCCGAGGAAGTCGTCGACGAATTCAATCCGATGGTGCCCCCGGACAAGCGAGATGAATTCGCCGACCTCCGCCAGCGGGCACTCGACGGCGAGCAGATCCGTGGGGTCGAAATTCGACGCAAGACCAAAGACGGCGACTGGCTCGACCTCTTGTTGTCGGTCACGACGATCGACGGAGCTGACGGTGAGCCAACCAGTATTCTCGCCGTCCTCGAAGACATTAGTGACCAAAAGCAACTGGAACATCGGCTTCGGGCCCTTCAGGAGACTGCCCAACAACTCAGTGGCGCACAGTCGACCGAGGAGATCGCGACCATCGCGGTGACGGCAGCCGCTGACGTCCTCGATCTCACAGTCACGGGGGTTTGGGAGTACAACGAGCGGGCGGACACACTCGATCCGCTCGTTCAGACCGATACCGCAGCGGAATTCTTCGACGAACTCCCTCGCTTCGAGGGCGGGGAGAGTCTCGCCTGGGAGGCCTTCGAGTCCGGTGAGTTGCGCCGGTACGACGACCTCCACTCGGCCGAAGGGGTGTACAATCCGGACACTGAGATGCGAAGCGAGATCATGGTTCCGCTCGGCGAATACGGCCTCATCTCGACTGGATCGAAATCGCCACACGTCTTCTCGGAGACCGACGTCGATCTGTTCCAGATCCTTGGGGCGACCGCCGAGGCGGCACTGGCACGAGCGAACCGCGAGGCGGAACTGAAGCGACAGAACGAGCGACTCGATCAGTTCGCCAGCGTCGTCGCCCACGACCTGCGCAACCCCCTCACTGTGGCCATGGGCTTTCTCGACGTTGCGGCGGAGTCAGGCGATCCGGAACACTTCGAGAAGATCGAATCGGCTCACGACCGAATCGAACGACTCATCGACGACTTGCTCACCCTCGCGCGTGGGGAATCCACCGTCGAGGACGCCGAGCGGATCGCCCTCGATGCCATCTCGACGGAAGCGTGGGGCTACGTCGATACGGACGCGGCGGCCCTCACTGTACGTGAGGAGGCTCCCGTCGTGGCGGGCGACCCGGGACGCCTGACTCAACTGTTCGAGAATCTGTTCCGGAATGCGGTCGAACACGGGGGCACCGACGTCCAAATCACCGTCGGGTCGCTGGCCGATCGCCCCGGCTTCTACGTCGAAGACGACGGCGACGGCATCCCGCCGGACCGCCGGGAAACGGTCTTCGACCACGGTGTCACGACCAACGAGGGCGGGACTGGGTTCGGTCTCTCGATCGTCGAGGATATCGCTCACGCCCACGGCTGGGACGTCTCGGTTACTGACGGGACTGACGGCGGTGCTCGATTCGAGTTCGAGACCGACGCGTAGCCCTCGTGGACGAGTGGGTCCCCACTGGCGACCGCGACCGTCAAAACCTATACGCCTCGACCCGTTGACCCAGACACATGCGCGACGTGATCGTCGTCGGTGCGGGACCGGCCGGCAGCCGCTACGCTCGCCGGGCGGCCGAAGACGGCCTGGACGTCCTCGTTTTCGAACAGGGGACCATCGGTGAGCCGTTGGCCTGTTCGGGCCACGTCAGTACCGATGTCCTCGAATACGTCCCCGAAGACGACCGTGCGGACTTGCGCCAAAACGAGATCTACGGTGCGAACTTCCACCTCGGCGGGCCAGATAGCCGTGCCTACCCATTCTACAAGGAAAATGTCATCTCGCAGGTGATCGATCGCGTCGGTCTCGATCAGACACTCGCCGACGCGGCCAGCGATGCCGGGGCGACGGTCCGGGACGGCCACACTGTCACCGAGGTCGACGAACGCGCAGATCACGTCGAGGTGACCGTCAAAGGAGCGGACGGCACCGAGACCCACCGGGCACGACTGGTCGCCGGCTGTGACGGCCCCCAATCCCGCGTCCGGGACGCAGTCGGGCTGCCGGAACCCGACGAACTCCTGCATGGGGTCCTCGGATTCGATCCGGCTCCCGACGCCGGTGAGTTCGTCGATGTCCACCTGAACGTGCCGCGGTTTTTCGCCTGGCGCATCCCGCGTGGCGAGGCCGGCGTCGAGTACGGGCTCGCCGCGCCGCCGGGGGAATCTGTTGGCGACCGGTTCGATGCGCTCACCGACGCCTACGGCGTCGAGACCGAACGCCGGTGTTCCGGTCTCATCCCGATTGGCCCACCCGATTCGGTCACGAGCGATCGAGTCTTCCTTCTTGGAGACGCAGCGGCCCAGACCAAGCCGTTCACCGGCGGGGGGATCCGCTACGGCATGACGGCGGCCGATCACGCCGCACGGACGATCGATCCTGCCCGCCCGGAGACGCTTGCCGACTACGAAGACGCCTGGCGGGCGGAGTTGGGCCGGGAGATCCGTCTCGGTGCCTGGGTCCGGCGGGGGTACTCTCTGCCGGAACCGATCCAGCGAGTTGGGCTCAGACTGTTTTCGGGGCAGATCGGCGTCCACATGGACGAACCCTCGTCGTTGTTCTCACGGGCACAACTGCGGGCGCTGTTCTCACGCTGAAAGCATCACAACAGCGAGCCCGTTCGGTGCGTGGCTTACGGCTCCAGCAACCGTGCTGAGCGGTCGGACCCCTCGACGAACGGGGGTGACGCGATCGTCCCAGTGAGCCCCTCGTCGCCGATCGTGACGGTTTCTTCGTCTGTCTCGACCATCGCAAACCCGACCGCACCCTCGTCTTTGGGTTGTGCTCGGGCGCGAGTGACCTCACCGATCGCTCGATCGCCCGCATAGACCGTGGTGCCAGCTGTGGGCGCTGTGGCTGCGGTGAACGCTCGCAAGCGGCGCTCGCCGCGGGCCGGGCGCTCGCCCGGCGGAAACGCGTTTGTGATGCCGATAGCGCCCGGTTCGACATCCCGTAGCTCAGTTTCGAACAGCGGCGTCCCGGCTTCGAGAGTGAGCGTCTCCCACGTTTCGTACCCGAACGGCGCGGCGCTTGGCCCGCGATTGACCAGCGCGTCGAAGACGTCGTCGGCATCGTCAGCTGCCGCGATGAGCAGATAACCCTCTTCGCCAGTGACTCCATCATCACGAACGACAGTGACGCCGCTGTTCTGGATCGCACCACGATCGATCGACAGCGCTGTCTCCGGTGTCGTCGCCGAACAGACGCTGGCGACTTTTTCGGTCGCTTCCGGGCCATACACGCCGAAGACCGCGAAGGAAGCAGCCTTGTCCCGCACGAGGACTCCGTCGGCACTCCAGGCGTCGACGACGGCGTCGGTTCGATCAGGGGGAACGAACGCCAGAACGCGGTCTTCGACGGTGAAGACGTACGCGTCGGCCACGATCGATCCATCTGAGCGGATGAATCCGTACTGTCCGGCGTCGACGTCCGGCAGTTCGTTCGAGAACCGTTCCGCGACGACTTGCTCACGCCAGGCCCCTTTGACGACGATCGTGCCCACGCCGTGCTCGATGACGCCGGCCCCGTTGCGGACGGCCCGATACGTTCGTTCTGGCCGGCCGTAGTGTGCGACGATACGGGTGCCCGCCCGCGTTGTGACGATGCCGCCGTACTGCTCGTGGCGTTCCGGAAGTCCCGTCATCTATTCGATAGCGTAACCGGGGCCGGCGCATAAAACTCGCGCGTCGTCACTGCAGGACTCCCCTCACTGCCGCCGGGCCAGCAGGGCGACCGAAAGCACTGTCGCGATCGCGATGCCGATACCAAAGCCCGGCCCGCTCGTCGTCGTCACAGTCGTCGATCCGGGCGTGTCCGTCCCCGTGACAGTCGTCGTGGCCTCCGTCGGCGTCGCTGTCTCGGTTTCAGTTTCGGTCTCGGTCGCCGTTGCTGTCTCACCGCCTCCGGGGTCGACTCCCTCGACGGTCGCCTCGGCCCGTAGCCCGTCGGCTGTCGCCACGACTGCCAACTCGCCGGCGGCTTCGATCGGGACCGTCAGTGCGCCGTTGCTGTCCGTCGTGCCGACGCTCTCGCCTTCGACGCTGACTGTCGCCCCCGAGACCGTCTGGCCGTACTCGTCGGTGACAACGACTCGCACGGTCTCGCCGACGACGATCCGGTCGTTTGCGGGTCGCAGTGCTAACTCCGGCGTGCGCGAAACCGTCACATTGTGTTCGATCGCTGACTCGCTGATCGTGACCGTCGTCGTATTGGTGGTGTATCCGTCTTTCCGAACGGTAACGGTCTGCTCGGTGTTGACGGGGACGCGTAACGTCGCTTCACCGTTCGAAAGTGTCGTCACTGATCCGATCCCGTCGACATCGACCGTTGCCTCCGTGACTGCCCGTGGGGTATCGAAGTGCCCATCTCGGACGTCGAAGGTCACAGACACCGATGCTTCTTCGAGGGGAATCGCTCGCGAAACGTCGCCGGTAACCCGATAGCGCTTGCTGTAGTTCAGGTGCCCCGGCTTCGTGACTGCGATCTCGTAGGAGCCGCGTTCGATCGGTCCGGTCTGTAACTGTCCGTTCCCATTCGTCTCGCCCGTGAGGACTGTCTGTCCGTCCTGTGTGAGGCGAACTGTCGCGTTCGGGACGGCTGTGCCCGAACGGTCTACCTGCAGATCTATCGATCCTTTCCTGGCGACGTCGATGCTGACAGTCTCTGCACTCGCATCGGTTATCTCGACCGGCACGTTCCGAACGTAGTCCCCGGGTTCGACGGCGATCGTCACGTTCGATCCCCGTGGCACGTCGACCAGAGCCTGTCCGTTCGCTCTCGTCGTCACTGTCTCGTTGCCGTCTGCCCACGAGACATTGAGTGTTACATCACCGACATCGTTCCCGTCGGAATCCCCCACGGCGAGGGTAAGCGTCACTTTGTCTTGCCCCTGAGCGAGGCCAATCCCTCCGAAGGGAGCGACGGCCATCGCCCCGACGAGGACGACTACCCAGAGTCCGACGGCCACACGGCTACCGAGTACTGACATATGCGACACCACGACGAGTGATCATAAATCTCTAACGACACCGATAGATGCGAGAGACGACCACCGCGTTGTGTTACAATTCCTCGCGGACCCGATCGACAGCCGATCGATCGATCGCTGGAATCGGGCCGGGGATGGTCCGACAGACTGCCGCTGCGGCGACGCCATACGAGAGTGCCTCGTCCGGTGGCGCGTCGGTCAGCAGCTGCTGGATGAACGCGCCGGCGAAGGCATCGTGCTGGCCGGCCGCGTCGACTGTCTCGGTCTCGATCGACTCACACTCGTGAAAGACACTATCCTGTATAGCGATCGCACCGTACTCGCCTCTCGTCATCGCCAGGAGATCGAAGTCCCACTCCGAGGCGACGCCGTGGGCAACCTCCCGATACTCCCCGCTGCGCTCGAAGACCGTTTGAAGCTGACTTTCGTTGGCGATCAGGACATCGACTTCGGGGAGGATCTTCTGGAGGGCCTGACGCGCATCTTCCGGCGACCACAACCGGGGCCTGAAATCGAGTTCGAATACGGACAGTCCGCCGTCGGCTCTGCCGGCTCGTAACGCTGCTTCGATCGTGTCGGCGGCCGTCCCAGAGAGGGCAGCGGTACTGCCCGCAGCGAAGACGGCATCGGCCGCCTGGATGCGATCCATCGACAACTCGCCTGGCGTCATCGAGGCGGCCGCGGCCCCGTCACGGTCGTGGACGACCACCGCCTCACGGGGAGGGCTGGCCCGCTGGTAGAACTCGATCCCGAGTCGACCACCCTCACACCAGGTGACGTCCGTTTTCGCCCCATATCGGTGTAACTCGCTGATAACTCGCTTTCCGAGTTGGGTTGCCGGCACTTTCGACAGCCACCGCGTGTTGGTCCCGAGATTTGCGGCGGCGATGGCCACGTTGCTCTCGGTCCCGACGGCAGACATCGACACTTCGTCACTGCCGACGAATTGCTGTGCACCCGGTGGTGAAATTCTCAGCGGCGTCTCCCCTACGGTGATAAGCGTACTCATGCTCGTCACATCACACCCACTCGCTATAATGGACACGATCAGCTGCAGGATTTGAAGCCACTCCGGGCCCCTTCGATACTCATACAGTCACTCGAATCGGCGCGTCGTGTGCCCGGGATAGTCACGCTCGAAGCGCTCTGCGAGTTCCGCAGCGTCGATCTCGATGACGACTGGCCGGCCGTGCGGACAGGCATAGGGGTTCTCACACTCGTCGAGTCGCTCCAGTAAGTCGACGATCGACCCGTCCGTCAACGACGTGTTGCCTGTGATCGACGGGTAACAGGCCAGGTCTGCGAGCAATTCGTCGGCCGCTGCCTCGACAGTGCCGTCGGGGTCCGCTTCGTCGGTAACGAACGACGCCAGGACCTCTCTGAGGAGTTCGGGATCGGCTGTCTCGGCCAGGATGGTCGGGACAGTGCTGACGGCCACGGTTTTTTCGTCAGTACGGTCTGCAGTGAAGCCGATTCCTTCGAGTGCCGGCTGGAATCGTTCGAACAGTTCGGCTTCCCTGGCGGTCAGCGATAGCTCGACCGGCTCGGCCAGCGCCTGCGTCGTCGTGTCGGCGGCGAAAGCGTCCGTCAGTCGCTCGTAGTTGATCCGCTCGTCGGCGGCATGCTGGTCGATCAAGACCAGTCCGGTGTCCGTCTCGGCGACGACGTACGTGTCTCTGAACTGTCCGAGCACCCGCATCGACGGCAGCGAGTCGAATTCGTTGTCGAGTGCGTTCTCGCCGTCTCCGAGTGTGGTCTGTGCCCCGCGTTCTCGGATGCGAGTCGGTGCTGGCTCCCCCTCGTCGCTGTCGGCTGGTCGGCTGCCGGCTGTTGCTGGCTCGGCGTGCTGGCTGTCCGAAGCCGGGCTGGATCGCTCGCGATCCGGCGTCGACGGCGGATCGGTCCTCTCTGGCGCTGTCGCGGTGTCTGTCCGAACGCCGCGGTCGTCTCGCCCGTCGGTCGCGTCGCCGCTGTCGGGGGTTTGCTCGGAGGATGGCCCTGTCTCTGAGGCTGGATCTGAGGGTGCTGTCTGCCGTCCGCTGTCTGGCTTGGTCTCGCCGACGCCACGCGAGGCGTCGACCTCTCGAGTCCCGTGATCTGTCTCGCCATCCGCTGCTGGCTGCCCTTTGCCCTGCTCGATCGTCGTCTGGTCGGGGGCCGACCGACCGCGGGGTGCACTCGATCGGACCAACCCTTCCCGGAGGAGCGCGTTCTCGACGGCGGTCCGGACCTGTTCGCGCAAGCCGGCCTCCTCGGCAAAGCGGACTTCCATCTTCCGAGGGTGGACGTTGACGTCGATCACGTCGGCCGGCAAGGAGAGATTCAGCACCGCAAACGGGTACCGGTCGGGCGACAGTTGCGTGTCGTACGCCTCGATGACGGCATCACGGGCGGCGTTCGACCGGACGAACCGGCCGTTGACGAACGTCGAGAGGTACTCCCGGCCGGCACGGGTCGTCTCCGGGTCGCTGACCAGTCCGGAGACGTCAGTCAGCGGTCCCGCGGGCAGATCCGCCGCCCGGACCTCGATCATCGATTCTGCGACCTCACGGCCGTAGACAGCCATAATCGTCTCCTGGATCGAGCCCTGCCCGCTCGTGGCGAAGGTCTCCCGGCCGTCGTGTTCGAGTTCGACGGCGACGGCCGGGTTCGCCAGCGCGTAGTTGGTGACGATCGAGTTGACGTGATCGAACTCCGTGGCGTCTTGACTCAGATACTTCCGGCGGGCTGGCACGTTGTAAAAGAGATCCTCGACAGTCACCGTCGTCCCTTCCGGGCAGCCTGCGGGTTCGACGGTCGTCACTTCGCCGCCTTCGACTCGCAAGCGCGTGCCGTGGTCGCCTCCCTGCGGGCGCGTCGTGATCGTCACCCGGGAGACGGCCCCGATCGCGTGCAGCGCCTCGCCGCGGAACCCCAGCGTCCCGACGCCGCCCTCGAGATCCGCGATGTCCCGGATCTTGCTCGTGGTGTGTTCCCGGACCGCGGTCCGAACCTGGGATTCGGTCATGCCGACGCCGTCGTCGCTGACGCTGATGGCGTCTTTCCCGCCGGATTCGACCGCGACGTGGATTCGAGAGGCGTCGGCGTCGAGGGCGTTTTCGAGCAGTTCCTTGACCGCCGAGGCGGGACGCTCGACGACCTCGCCGGCGGCGATGCGCTCGACGGTGGTGTCGTCGAGCTCCCTGATCTCTTCGCGTTCGCTCATGTGGGCGTGTTGACCGCCCGTTTGCAGGCCGCGACCTTGAGTGTGCGGTCTCGCCAAACAGTTACGGCATCTGCCGCTGTAGGAATACCTATGGACCTGACAGACGTTTTCGAGGAGCTTCCCGACCCGAGTGCGTACTCGTTTCCCGACTACGCGATCCCGCAGGGCGACCCGGTGATGCCAGTCGCCGTGACCGACGACGAACTCCACGCACTGTTGGCTCTGTATGAAACTTTCGCCGATGTCGACCCGACCGGGATGGACTCGAATCCGTTCCTCGCGAACACGACCGAATTCCTCCAGCAGACCTTCGGCACGCCGTCGTACCGGCCGGACGAACAACTCAACGAAGACGTCGCATCGATGCTCAACGACTTCTCCGAGGACCTGCATGGTGAGGGCATGGGCGTCGTCGACGCGACACCGAAACACCACCAGACGCTGTATTTCTTCCTGATCAGCGCGAAAGGGTATCACATGGCCCCACACATCCAGTTCGATCCCGATCCCACCGCGGTCGAAACGCTCTATCGCATCTACCAGCGTGTCACCGAGCAGGACTACTACCTCAAGCGCCCCTCGACTGTCCTGGAGTGAACGGTCGATTCCCTCTAGGCCCCCGTCACGGTGACTTATGGTCCGGACGCGAGTACCGTCGTGTATGCAAACCCGTCCACTCGGTGCAACTGGCCAGGAAAGTAGCGTCGTCACGTTCGGGACGATCGCACTGAACTGGCTCGAACAGGAGGGCGCAAACCAGCTGATCGAACTCGTCCGTGAGCACGGCGTCACCCACTTCGATGTCGCCCCGACCTACGGCGACGCCGAACTCAAACTCGGGCCGAAACTTCGCCAGTATCGGGAGGATATCTTCCTGGGCTGTAAGACTCAAGAACGCTCCTACGAGGGAGCCTGGCAGAAACTCGAACGATCCATAGACCGTCTCGGCATCGAGAAGATCGACCTCTATCAGGTCCACGGCTTAGAATACGAGGAAGAACTGGAGACGATCACTGCCGACGACGGCGCGCTGGCTGCCTTCCGGGAAGCCCAGGAACAGGGCTTGATCGACCATATCGGATTGACGAGCCACGGCAACCCAGGGTTAATTCGAAACGCGATCGAGGAGATCGACGATCTGGAGACGCTGATGTTCCCGCTGAATCCCGTCGTCGACGCCAAGGACGGCGAGGAGTACGATTACGATGCCGTCTTGCAGCAAGCCGACGAGGCGAACATCGGCACGCTCGCGATCAAAGCCTTCGCGAAGGGGTCTTGGCCCGACACAGCGGAGCTGCCCGAACACGAGCGACCGTACGCGAACTGGTACGAGCCGGTCGATGAACCCGACGTGATCCGCGACCGCCTGAACTACACCCTCTCGCGTGGCGTCGATACGGTTGTTACCCCTGGCGATCCCAAACTCGTCAAGATGGTGCTTTCGGCCGGCGATCGCTACGAGGCACTCGACGAGGCGGCCCAACGTGCGATCGTCGAGCAAGCTCGCCACGCCGAGAGTCCGGTCCCCGAACAACTGCACCACTGACGATGGACGTTCCGGAGACGGTCGCGACGGCGCTTGCGGATCGAGCCGTGGCTGGCAAGCGCTGTCTGGAGGCCGGTGCCGGCGCGGGGAACGCGACGCTCGGCCTTCTGGCTGCGGGGGCTCGTGAGGTCTTAGCGGTGACGAACGATCGCGAGCACGCCGCGACGGTTCGTGAGCGTGTCGCGGCGACCCAATCCGAGTCCGTCCGCACGATCGAAGCCGATCTCCGGGACATTCCACTGGCGGACGAGACCGTCGAGGTCGTCACGGCCCACGCGCTGTGCAACGTCGTCACGACGGCCGAATTGCCGGCTATCGCGGACGAACTCACGCGGGTCGCCGCACCGGGGGCGCAGTTGGTGGTCGACGACTACGCGCCGCTTCCGGATAGGGCGGCCATGGCCGACATCTTCGCCCTCGAAAACGCAGCAGGGCAACTCGCCGACGGTCGCCCGCCGCTGACGTTCTATCCCGAATCGCTGCTCCGGAGCGTCTTCGAATCGCGTAGCTGGACGTTCCAGCGCCGGAAGGCCCTCCTCGATCCGGTCCCGTGGACGGAGACGCACGTCGAGGCCCACGCTGACGTCGCCAGAGCGGCTGCAACGTCCCTCGACGGCGATCTCGGTGACGCACTCGCGGCCGAAGCTGATCGACTGATCGAAGCGATCGGCTCGGAATCGGTCGGCGAGATGTATAGCCTGGCGTTCCGACTCGACGGGTGAGACGAGCAGCGATCGCCGCGGCCCGTCAGCGCCTGTCCAGTTCGTCCTGCCAGGCCTGGATCTGTGATAAGAGTTCGACGGGCGGCGTCTCGTTGACGTCCAGGGCGGTTAATTCATCGAGGACCGCCTCGGCGTCATCACCGAACCGGTCGGCGATCTGATCGCGGGCTTCCGGGTCGCCACCGTCGGCACTCGCCGCGTTTCCGGCGGTGAACTCGCCGGCCGAGAGATCGAAGACAGCCTGGGTCGTGCCACCAGAGCCGCCTTTGGCCTCGATCGCTTTCTCCTCGCGCAGGCGGTCGAGCACGTCCCGGGAGCGATCGACAACCGGATCGGGCACGCCGGCCAGATCGGCGACGTGGATGCCATAGGAGCGATCGGTCGCACCGTCCCGGACCGTCCGGAGGAAGGTCACGTCCCCGTCGCTCTCGTCGGCTGCGACGTGGACATTTTGGACGCGAGGCAGGTGTTCGGCCAGGCTCGTGAGTTCGTGGTAATGGGTGGCAAAGAGCGTCTTCGCCCGCACTTCGTTGTGGAGGTACTCGGTGGCGGCCCACGCGATCGAGATGCCATCGAAGGTTGCCGTGCCTCGGCCAACTTCGTCTAAGATGACCAGTGACTCGTCGGTCGCCGAGTGGAGGATGTTCGAGAGTTCCTGCATCTCGACCATGAACGTCGAGCGACCCTGGGCGAGTTCGTCCAGTGCGCCGACGCGGGTGTAGATCCCGTCGACGAGGCCGATGGTCGCCGAGCGGGCCGGGACGAACGAGCCGATTTGGGCCAGCAGGACGATCAGTGCCGCCTGGCGCATGTAGGTTGACTTCCCGCTCATGTTCGGCCCGGTGACGATCAGGAACTGGCGATCTCCGTCCATCCGGAGGTCGTTGGGGACGAACTCCGTCGCCTGTTCGACCACCGGGTGACGGCCCGCTTCGATGTCCAGGGTGCGAGAATCGACCAGTTCCGGACACGTCCAGTCGTTGCGGACGGCGTGGGTTGCCAGGGCGGTGAGTACGTCGACCTCGGCCAGCGCGGCACCGACATCCTGAAGCAGCTGTGCCCGCGTTGCCACGCGATCGCGCAATTGCTCGAACAGCTCTCGCTCCAACTCGTGGCGCTGTTCCTCCAGCCGGAGAATCTCGCGTTCGCGTTCTTCGAGTTCGTCGGTGGTGTAGCGCGTGGCGTTTTTCAGTGACTTGACGTTCTCGTAGTGATCGGGGGCCTTCTCGGTCTCGCTGTTGCCGACCTGGATGTAGTAGCCGTCGGTCTTGTTGCGGTCGACCGAGAGGTGGGTGATACCGTGTTCGCGACTCTCGCGGTCGGGAAGCGTCTCGATCCACTCCAGGGCGGCCTCGTGGTTCTCGATGATTTCGTCTAGTTCGTCGTCGTATCCCCGTCGGATGATTCCGCCCTCGGTGATCGTCCCCGGTGGGTCCTCGACGATGGCCGCGTCCAACTTTTCCTGGAGTTCGCGTACGGCCGACTGATCTACTTCAGCCAACCGATCGGCAAGTGGCGAGTCCGACAGATCGGGCGTCTCGGCGACGATTTCTCGGACCGTCTCGGAAAGGGCGAGCGTCTTGGCTGCGGCCCGAAGGTCCCGGGCATCGGCGCTGCCGGAGGCGGCCTTGCTGGCCAGTCGCTGGAGGTCGTAGGCGTCGCCGAGTTCCTCGCGCAAGCGCTCTCGTGCCATCGCCGCCCCGGCCAGTGCGGCCACGCTTTCCTGTCGGCGATGGAGCTTCGTTTTCGATCGACGCGGGCGCTGCAACCAGGCTCGCAGCGTCCGGGTTCCGGCGCTCGTGACCGTGTGATCGATCGTATCGAGCAGCGACCCTGACTGCTCGCCTTGCATCGTCTCGGTGAGTTCCAAATTCCGCTGGGTGGTCGCATCGAGTTCGACGTGTTCCCCGCCGCCGTATCGCTGCAAGCGTGTCATCGAAGCCAGCACACCCTGGCCGGTCTCCTCGACGTACGCGAGGACGGCCCCGGCAGCCGCGATTACTGGATCTGTGTCCAGTCCCACACTGTCCAGTGTCTCATCGCCGAACTGGTTGCGCAACCGGTGGCGCGCTCGTCCGGGGGCGAACGCCTCAGTCGCGTGCAGCGACAGGGTGGCGTCGGTTCGCTCGCGGAGCCGATCCAGTGTCTCGTCGTCGGTCCGGACCGTCGGTCCCGGGAGGACTTCCGTCAGGTTGAACCGGTAGAGTTCGCTGAACACGGCGTCCCGGTCGGGCGAACTCGTCACGAAGAACTGGCCGGTCGTCACGTCGGCAAAGGCCAGTCCCCATTCGTCGTCGCCCACAACAACGGCCGCCAGATAGCGTGCCTGAGCATCGGTCGCCGAGAGCAATGTCCCGGGCGTGACGACGCGTTCGATATCGCGGGCGTGGCCGTTTGCCGTCTCGTGTTGTTCGGCGACGGCGACGCGATAGCCCCGTTCGACAAGTCCCTTGAGATACGGCATCAACTCGTCGACGGGGACGCCAGCCATCGGATACGAGGAGCCGTGACTAGATTTCTTCGAGATTTGCAGATCTAATTCGTCGGCGACCGTCTCGGCGTCCTCAGCGAAAAACTCGTAGAAGTCCCCGACCTGCATCGCCAGCAGGTCGGCGTCAGTCTCGGCTTTGAGGGACAGAAATTCCCCGACGATCCCCTCGGCGTCAGTCATACCAGTACCTGCGACCGAGGCGCGGTAAAAGGCTACGGGACTGATCCGACAGGTACGGAGTCCCTGTGGTGTCCACCCGGATGGCCAGCGGACTCATATATCCGTGGCTCTTCGATCCGACAATGACTCGGGTCTGGATCGCCGCCGGGGTGCTGGGTATCGTCCTTCTCGGGACGGTAGCGCCGGTCGCTGCGGGCACAGTTTCGGGCTCGCAGCAGGAAGCCGAATCCACGGCGACTGCCTTGGCAAGGACAGACGCGTCTCCCATCACGATCACGCAACGCCTTCGGCTGACACCGGATCGGCCGGGCGAGATCGGCGTGACTGTCGCCGTGACGATCCCCGATCGAGTCGAAGGGGTGGAATTGCGGCTCCCTGATGGCGTGTCGGTGACAGGTACTGACGGATTCGAACAGGTCGCGAGCGACCGCTACGAGTGGACCGGAGACGGTGCCGAACCGACGATCACCTACGATCTGCCGGCAAACCGGACCACGACTGGTGAGGGACCCGAACCCGGCTCTGGCACGTATCTCTACGCCGATACCGGCCCGTGGGCGATCGTCTCGCCACCGGGTCCCGGCATCGGCTATCAATGGCGCGGGGAAGACGTCAGCGTCGACCGTCGCCTCACCGTCCCTGGCGAAGGCGTTGCCGGCGAGCGGATGGCGTATCTCGGCCCCGCTCGCACGTACAACCGGACGGCTCACGGCCAAACCTTCGAGGTGATCGTGCCCAAGGAGGCGTCGATGACCCCAGCCCCCGAGCGAGTACTGGATACTTTCGCCACGGCGTCGGACAGATTGCGGGTTGGCGATCGTGACGAGCAGGTCTTCACCATCGCCGCACCGAGTGAGGTCGATTGGGGCGTCAGGGGCCTCCAGACAGGGGACAGCGACATGTGGGTGGCAGCCGACCAGCCCCTCGCAGAAGCGGACACTACCTGGCTCCACGAGTACGTTCACTCCCGCCAGCGACTGAATACGACGACCTCGACCCAGTGGCTCTACGAGGGCAGTGCCACCTATTATGCCGCGAAGCTGGCGCTGGAGGGCGATCTCGTCGACTTCCAGGAGTTTCATCGGACAGTCGACCGCGGCACTGCGAACCGATACGAGGACGACGTTCTCGCTGACCCCCCAACCTGGTCGTATCGGGGCGAGTACGACAAGGGCGGTCTCGTCGCGGGCGAACTCGACCGGCAAATCAGACTCGAAACGAACCGGACGAGTCGCTTCGATGCCGTCTTTCAGACACTGAACGCCCGCGATGCCCAGTTCGATCACCAGCAGTTCGTGGACATCGTTGCCGGAGCGTCGTCACAATCTGTCGCCCAGTTGGCCGACCGATACGTGACGACGACTGACCGGCCCTCGATGTGGGAGCAGGCCGAACACGATGCAGCGTTTGGCGCTGCCCCGGCTCAGTTCACCTCTCAGCTCCCACCGGATAGCGAGTCCTACCGCGTCGAGAGTCGGTTCCGGAACGTGTCCGTCGAGACACTGCCGACTCTCGTCGTCGGCGAGTCCATCCACATCCCGGTGAACGTCACGAACGTCGGCGGCACCGCTGGCACGTACGACACACCGGTAACGATCGACGGCGCGGCCATCGCTCGCGTGAACGGCGAACTGGCCCCCGGCGAGTCGGCGATCGTTACGGTCCCGTATACATTCGACGCGCCGGGATCGTATCGCCTCCGCGTCGGCGACGTCTCGACGACGGTGACAGTCAGCGAGCCGGCAACGCCGACCGTCGAGGCGATCGCGGTCAACCGGACGATTGTCGAGGGAGCGGGTGACGTCTCGGTAGTCGCGACCGTTCGCGGCAACGACTCGATCCCGGCAGCGGGGACGATAACGATGACGCGAAACGGGAGCGTTCACGCCGAGGAACGCGTCCGTCTCACTCCCGGTGAAAGCCAGTCGATCGAGACGACAATCAACCTGCCCCAGCCGGGCGTCTACGAACTCGCCGTGGGCGAGAAATCGGTGGCGGTGACGGTACGCGAGCCGGCTACCCCAACGCCGACACCCACTCGAACTGACACACCAACGACAGAACGGACGAGCGCCGTCACGACAACGACGACTTCCCTATTCGAGACGGGGACGACACCGCCCGGAGACGAGTCCGCACCGACGACTACCGCTGGCCCCGGCTTCTCTGCCATGCTCGCGCTGGTCGCAATCCTGCTGGCGATCGGGGGACTCAAACGACGTTAGACGGCATCGAGCAGGGTCGCCGTCCTGGCTTCGAGTTCCGCCGGCGTCCGCCCGAACAGCACGGTCACAGGAACGCGACCCTTACCACCGTGGTTGATGAGCGCTGCAGGATCGGTGCTGCCGTCGAACGCGCGACCAGCACCTGCTTCCAGCGTCGGCGTCGATTCGAGAGTCACGACGTCACCGTCGAACTGTTCGAGTGCTGTTGGGATCGTCTCGTCGTAGCGCCAGTTGACGGCAAACCGGACGCTTGGGTCGGCCTCACGGGCATCCAGGAGGTACCGGGCGACGTGACTCGACGCGCCGAATCGCACGCCTCCTGTCGTCGTGATCCCGTCCATCGCTCGCCTGAGACGCCCGTCGACGGCCGCGACCTCGCCAGGCCGTTCGGCGAACGGGGTCCCACCAACGACGTTCGATCCGACTTCGGGAACGAGCGGTGCGATCTCTCGATCACTGAACGCTTCGAGTAGGGCCTGGACGGCCTCGGCTGTCTCGGTCCGGGCGGCGCGCTCGCGAGTTTCGACGAGGTGGTGGACGGCCCCGGGTCCCTCGCCGACTGAGAGGTTATACCGGACCGCCCGCGCCAGCAAGTCGATCGCCCGGCCGACGCTCGTCTGGAGATCGGCCCCCTGGGCGAGATGGGCCGCGATCGCACTTGAGAGCGTACAGCCCGAGCCGTGGGTCGCCTCAGTGTCGATCCGCTCGTGGCGGAACGTCCGCACGGCAGGTTCACCTGTCGCATCCGCCGTGACGAGGACGTCGATTACGTCCTCGCTGGGGATGTGGCCGCCTTTCACGAGTGCCGCGTCAGCTCCCATCTCGACGATGCGCTCGCCAGCTTTGACGGCCGACGGTTCGTCGTCGGGCGCGATTCCTGTCAGTACAGCTGCTTCGTCGGCGTTGGGCGTCACCACGGTCGCCTGGGCGATCAGTTGCTCGTAGGCGGCTTCGGCGTCGGATTCGAGCAATCGATCCCCCGATGCAGCGACCATCACGGGGTCGACCACGAGTGCGGGGAGGTCCGTGGCGTACTCCGTGACGGTCTCGATGACGTCACTCGTCGCGAGCATCCCGGTTTTGGCAGCCTGGACGTCGAAATCGTCGCGGACGGCCTCGATCTGTGCCCTGATCTGCTCGATTGGCAGGAGGTGGCTCCCCTGGACGCCCGTCGTGTTCTGGGCTGTGACGCTCGTGATCGCGCTGGTGCCAAAGGCCCCTATTGCCTCGATGGTCTTCAGATCGGCCTGAATCCCCGCGCCGCCACCGGAGTCGCTGCCGGCGATCGTCAGCACGGTCGGCGGGTCGTGTGGGGCTTCGTTGCGGGTCATGGATGAGTCTATTCACGGGTTATACAAATCCATGATGCTCTGGGCCTGGATTGGCGGAACGACTTTGTATACGGCAGCGTATACATTTCAACATGAGCAAGAGCATCCGGGTCGCGGAAGACACACACGCGGCCCTCGCGGAATTGAAGGGAGACGACGAGTCCTTCGACGAGTTGCTATCGCGGCTGATCGAGGACCGGCGGGAAGCGATTCAATCCGGCGCTGGGATCTGGGAAGGCAGTGACGCCGCGACGGTGGCTCGCCAGAAGCGCCGAGCAATGAAAGAGGACGTCGGGCGATGACGCTGTACGATAGCAGCGTGCTGATCGACTATCTCGATGGCAAATCTGAGACAGTGGCGTACGTCGAGGACCACCACGATCGGCGAGCCGTCGCACCCCAGCTGGTCGTTTTCGAAGTCTATCAGGGAGAGGTATTCACGGCTGGACCGGCTGATTTCGAGGCCGTTGACCGTGCACTTTCGTGGGTGGACGTCGTCGAAGCGCCAACTGGAGCCGCCAGGAGCGCCGCCGAAGTTCAGGCAACGCTG
This sequence comes from Halorhabdus sp. CBA1104, assembly GCF_009690625.1. NCBI lineage: Archaea > Methanobacteriati > Methanobacteriota > Halobacteria > Halobacteriales > Haloarculaceae > Halorhabdus > Halorhabdus sp. CBA1104. Next base: position 725,492 of record NZ_CP033878.1, read on the forward strand.
CACGAGCGTGGCGATGCCCTCGCTCCGCGGGACGCGTTTATTGCTGGCATGGCAGATCGGCTCGGCGAACGGCTGGCCGTCGCTGACGCCGACTTCGACGTCGCGGGACTCACCGACGTCCTCGACGTAGATTTCGTCTGAGTCACGCTGGATTCTCCGACGTGAACTAGCAACGGGACAGCATATTTGACGCTCGCCGGTGAATCCTGGAATGGGATGGCATACACCAAAGTCAACTACGAAGACGTCGACCCGGTCGCCGGATCGATGCACTTCCTGCGCGATCCATTGGACTGTGAAACCGTCGGCGTGACCGTACTGGACTGTGAGCCAGGCTGGTCGGGGAAGGCCCACGACCATGCCGAACAGAACCACGAGGAAGTGTATCTGTTGGTGGAGGGTGAGGCCACAGTAACTGTCGACGGCGAGGACGTTTCGATGGAAGCGGGCGACGCGGTGCGGATCGCCCCCGACGCGACCCGGGAGATTCAGAACGGCGAGATCGAGAGTACGTTCGTGCTCGTCGGCGCGCCCTAGCGGGTCCCGTCGAGACGGACGACGTTACTCGTCTTGGGCTTGCAACTTCTTCATGTACTCCTCGAAGGCCGCCCAGTAGGGGTCCTTGCCGGGGTGGTCGATGTTCTCCCCGTCGACAGTCAGGCCTGCCCCCTCGACGACGCGCCCAGCATCGGCGGCAGGAATCCCCTCTGATTCCAGCGCCGAGAGAACGTCGTCGACGCCGTCGGGATCGACCGTCGCCAGGAGCGTCCCCTCGCTGATCGAGATCCAGGGATCGATGTCGAAAAAGTCACAGGCTGCTTCGACGCCGGGCTGGATCGGGATGGGGTCTGTCTCGATCTCGAAGCCGACGCCCGCCGAACGGGCCATCTCGAAGAGGCCGCCGTAGACGCCGCCCTCCGTGGCGTCGTGCATCGCCGTGACCGGTCCAGCCGAGGCGGCGATCATCGCCTCCTCGATCGGACTCATGTCGTAGAAGCGGTCCGTGGCGGCCTGGATCTCCTCGGCCGGAACGTCGCCTTCCATCAGCGAGTCGAAGTGGACCGAAAGCAGGCCCGTCGCCTCGATGGCTGGCCCTTTCGTGACGATCACGCGATCGCCGGGGCGCGCACCATCAGGTGTCACCAGATCCTCGAAGTCGCCAGTGGCAAGCGACGTGCCGCCCCCAACCATGGGGTAGTTGACGCCGGCATAGCGACCTGTATGGCCCGTGACGATCGAGACGCCCAGTTCCTCGGCCTCTTGGCCGAAGGTCTCCCAGACGGTCTCGAACTGTTCGTCGGTGATCTCCGGCGGGAGATTGAAGTCCACGCTGAGGTAGGCGGGGTCGAGTCCCGAGACTGCTACATCCGAGATGAGGACGTGGAAGGCAAACCACGCCGCGCGTTCGAAGCCTGCCGCGGGCACGATAAAGACGGGATCGGTCGCCATCGCCAGTGCTTGCCCACCGACGTCGGCGACACCGAAGTCGACGCCGTGCTGGGGCTTGAGGCGGACATCGTCCCGGTCGGCCCCGAGACGGGGGTAGATGTACTCGTCGAAGAACTCGCGATCGGCCTTGCCCAGTTCGGGTTCGCTCATACACAGGGTGGTACTCGTCGGTGGTATTTAGCTTGCGCGTCACAGGACGACCGATCAGGCCACCGGAGCAGGCTTTTGGGCGTCTGGGTCCAAGATCACGTATGTCCACGTTCGACGGCGAGGCGGGCGTCCCCGCTGATCTGGTCGTCGAAACCGACGACGGGTTACAGTGTACTGCCTGTGCCCACCGATGTACACTCTCGCCCGGTCAGGCTGGGATCTGTGACGTCCGGCGGAACGTCGACGGCGAGTTGCGCCTGCTGACTTACGGGCAGGTCTTCGACCGGCCGACCGGCCCGCCGGGCACCGCCGACCCGATCGAGAAGAAACCGCTCTACCATTTCCACCCGACGACGCGCGTCCTGAGTTTCGGTGGCGTCTCCTGTAACTTCGCCTGTGAATTCTGCCAGAACAACCACATCGCCTTCGCTGGCCCCGCGGATGTCGAACTGCGAGACGTCTCGCCCGACGACGCCATCGAGAGTGCGGCCACACAGGACTGTGCCGGCGTCGCCTGGACGTACAACGAGCCGACGATTTATGCCGAATACGTCCGGGATGGGGCACGTCTGGCCAAGGAAGCGGGACGCTACACGGCGATCGTCACGAACGGCTACTTCACTGAGGAATTCCTCACGGAAGTCGGTCCGTATCTCGATGCGGCGAACGTCGACGTCAAGGGGTTCCGGGATCGCTCGCACGTCGAGCACATGGGGGCGCAACTCCAGCCGACGCTCGATGGGGCACGACTGGCCCACCAGGCGGGCATTCACGTCGAACTCACCTACCTGACGATCCCTGATCTCAACGACGACGCCGCGGAAATCCGGGCATTCGCCGAGTGGGCCCGAGACGAACTCGATCCGTCGGTGCCGGTCCACTTCACTCGGTTCCATCCGGACCACGAGATGCGTGACCGGCCGGCGACGCCCGTCGAAACGCTCGAACGGGCGGCGTCGATTGCCCGCGACATCGGTTTGGAATTCGTTTACGTCGGCAACGTCCCCGGCCACGAGGACAACGCGACCCGGTGTCCGGACTGTGGGGCAGTCTGGATCCGGCGACATGGTTTCCGGACGAGTCTCGAAGTCGATCTCGACGGGGCGTGTGCGTGTGGGCGACCGATCGATGTCGTTGTCTGAGATGCCGGGACTTGAACGAACGGTCGCCGTCTGACGATACTGGGCCGATCGCGCTGCCTTGGACTCTCGCCAAGCGGTCCTCGCACCCAGGTTTTTACAGGGCGGCGTTTCCTCATATCACCTGATGGGAGTCCGTCCACCTGCCGACGACGACCTATCGGAACCGGACGTCATCGAGTTCGGGATTCCGGCACTCGATGCGCGCCTCGAAGATGTCTCGTTTCCGGCCACCAGTCACGAACTTCGAAACACGTACGGCGACCTGCAAGTCCCGTACAACGCCTCCGGGAGCACCGTGACTCTGACGGAGGTGTTAGAGGAACTCGACCGCGAGGAATTCGAGACCGAACGAGAGTTGCTGGACGCGGCACACCCTGTCTTCGAACGCCACCGAGAACGCGATCCTAGTGGAGTCTTGGGTAGTCTCCGATCGCTATTGCCGTTTTGACCCACCGAACGCGTTGGTTACGTGTCGGTTTCGTTTTGGGTGTCCAGTGAATCCTCCGCGGCCGTCGAGTCAGCGGTCTCCGTCTGCGTGGTCGTCCCCTGGGTCTGCTGTGTGTGGGTCTGACTTCTTCGCGCACTGGCTGGCCTCTCGTGGCCTGCTCCGGATCGTTTACCTTCTTCTGGGAGCGCCCGATCCAGTCGCTGCATCTGCTCGCGATGGAGTTTGACGATCATATCCGAGAGCGTCCCGAACATCAACAATTGGACGCCGAAGATGAGTGCGATCCCACTCAGGAAGGCCATCACCTCGTGAGAGATACCTCGCGTGAACCACTCGACAGCGACGTACCCGCCCAGGCCCAGGCCGCCGAGGAGACTGGCGATCCCAACGCTCCCGAAGTAAAACAGCGGGTTGTTCGTCTTTGCCATCCGGTAGAGTGTCAGGAAGATGGTTGCGCCATCCCGAATGGGCCGCAGATTCGTCTCCGCCTCGCCAGGCCGGGATCGATACACGATCGGGACCACTTCCGTCTGGACGTTGTGTTTGACACACTCGACGGCCAACTCCGTCTCGATGCCAAAGCCGTCCTCTGTAAGCGTAACCCGCTCGATCGCTTCTCGTGTCAGTGCGCGGTAGCCGCTGAGAATGTCACCGTACTCTCGCCCGTGAATGTGGCGAAACGCCGTGTTGATGAGCGTGTTGCCGACCTGATTGAGACGGGACATGGCCCCTGCCTCCATGTCGGCGAACCGATCGCCGATCACGTGGTCTGCCCGCCCCTCGAAGAGCGGTTCGAGCATCGCGTCGGCGTCCTCGGCCCGATAAGTCCAGTCGCCGTCCAGCATGAGCACGTACGGGGCATCGGTCAGTGCAAAGGCTTCCCGGACCGCCTGTCCTTTCCCCGAGCCCGACTGCTGTACGACGTCTGCACCGTGGTCGGCGGCGATCGTTGGCGTCTTGTCTTCTGAGCCACCGTCGATTACCAGAATGTTGTCGAAGCCTTCCGCACGAAACGAGGAGAGTACCTTGCCGATTGCCCCCTCCTCGTTGTAGGTAGGGATGAGAACGCAGACATCGTCGTAGTCGGCCATTGGCTGTGTGTGTGCGGGCAGGGTGGAAAAGTCTGCGGGAATTCCCTCTCGAAAAGTCGCGTGTCGACTCTACCAGGTGAGGCCGTCGTATTCGAGACCGTCACGGTGCTCGACAATCCGGCGACCGTCGATTACGACGGGATCGGCCATCGTGTCGAACTCCGCATCGAGGGCGGCAAATTCGTCCCAGCCAGTAACGAACAGCGCCGCATCCGCACCCTCCAATGCCTCAGCTGCACTCTCGGCGTATTCGATATCCGGATACTGCTCGCGCATGTTCTCGATCGCAACGGGATCGTAGGCGACGATCTCGGCATCGCGTTCGAGTAATCCCTCGATCACTGGAACGGCCCGGGTATAGCGGATGTCGTCGGTGCCGGGTTTGAACGCCAGCCCCATCACGGCGACACGCTTGCCCGCAACGTCGGTGTGGTCGTCAAGTAGGTCGAGGAGGCGTTCAGGTTGGCGGTCGTTGACTTCGACCGTGGCGTCCAGCAGGACGGGCTCGTACTCGCGCTCGCGTGCTGCGGCGCGGATCGCCGCGACGTCTTTGGGGAAACACGAGCCACCCCAGCCCAGCCCACTGCGGAGGAAATGCTCGTCGATGCGGTGGTCCAGGGCGATCGCGTCGGCGACCTCGTAGGCGTCGACGCCGTATTCTTTGCAGATGTTTCCGAGTTCGTTGATGAGGCTAATCTTCGTCGCGAGGAAGGCGTTGTTGGCGTACTTGATCATCTCGGCCTCGCGGATCCCCGTCTCGACGATCGCAGGGTCGCCCGCGGCGGCTGCGACCAGCGGCTCGTAGACCCGATTCAGCGTCTCGACGGCCTGGTCGTCTTCAGACCCGATGACGATCTTGTCGGGGTCTTTGAAGTCGTCTAAGGCGAACCCTTCCCGGAGGAACTCGGGGTTCATCGCAATCCGGAACCCGTCGCCGACGGTCTTCCCCGACGCTTCTTCGATAATTGGCGCGATCGTTTCGGCGGTTGTGCCGGGGATGACCGTGCTCTTGACGACGACGAGGTGGTCGTCGTCTTTCTCGGCGATGACCTCGCCGAGTGACTGTGCGGCAGCTTCCATCGCCGAGAGGTCGATGCTGCCATCGTCGTTGGAGGGAGTGGGCAGCGCGAGGAAGGTGACGTCGCTGTCGGCGAGTTCGTCGTAGTCGGTTGTTGCGACGAGCGAGTCACCGCCGTGGGCAGCCATGAGTTCGTCCAGGCCGGGCTCGTGGATGGGAGCTTTGCCGTCGTTGACCGCTTCGACGACATCCTCGTCGATGTCGACGTTCGTTACTCGATGCCCCAATTCGGCGAACCAGGCGGCGATCGTCGTGCCGATGTAGCCGCTACCGACGACGCTTACGTGCATCACTGGTGGTTCAATCGCATCCGGTTTGTACGTTCCTGTTTCGCACTGGTTATCACGATCAATCGAGACAATACAGCGATTCCAGCACCAGCGCTCCCGTCACGGCAAGACATTTACCCCACGGACCGAAATACAGATTCGATGAAAGCTGTCGTACTCGCGGCGGGTAAGGGCACCCGTCTCCGGCCGCTGACAGAGGACAAGCCAAAAGTGATGGTCGAAGTTGACGGCAAGCCTCTCCTCACCCATAGTTTCGAACAACTGCTTGAGCTTGGGGCCGACGAGTTAATCGTCGTCGTGGGCTACCAGAAAGAGAACATCATCAGCCACTACGACGACGAGTTCGAAGGCGTGCCGATTACCTACACCCACCAGCGCGAGCAAAACGGGCTGGCCCACGCGCTGTTAACTGCCGAGGAACACATCGACGACGACTTCATGTTGATGCTCGGGGACAATATCTTCCGGGCGAATCTGGACGATGTGGTCAAACGCCAGCGCGAACAGCGCACTGACGCTGCGTTTCTCGTCGAGGAAGTGCCCTGGGAGGATGCTTCGCGGTATGGCGTCTGTGACACCAACGATTACGGCGAGATCGTCGAAGTGGTCGAGAAGCCTGATGACCCGCCATCGAATCTGGTGATGACTGGCTTCTATACGTTCTCACCGGCGATCTTCCACGCCGCCAAGCTCGTCCAGCCCTCCGATCGCGGCGAGTACGAGATCAGCGACGCGATCGACCTGCTGTTGCAGAGCGGGCGGACGATCGATGCGATCCGCCTGGATGGTTGGCGAATCGACGTGGGCTATCCCGAGGATCGCGACGAGGCCGAGGAGAAGTTGCAGGAAGAACTTGAGGCGTAAGCGAATAACCTCTTTTACTGATGGGCCTGTTTGACGTACGGAAAGCGCAATGTTATTGACGCCATACAGCGGAAATTTGGGCAATGAAGGTCTCGGTCGTCGTCTGCACGTATTCGATGGATCGGTATCCAGTGTTTACGGAGGCCGTCGAGAGTGCCCTCAAGCAGACCCACGATCCGATCGAAGTCGTGCTGGTCGTCGATGGCAACGACCGCGTCTATGACCGTCTACAGGACGACTTCGGCGACGAGGCGAACGTTGTCACCCACAACAACGACGAGAATCGAGGGATCTCCTACAGTCGAACGAAGGGGGCCGAAATCGCGAGTGGCGATATCGTCGCGTTCATCGACGACGACGCCACCGCTGAACGCGATTGGATCGAGAACCTTGTGTCCGTCTACGAGGAGACGGACGCCATCGCCGTCGGCGGAGACGTCAAACCGGACTGGCAAACGGAGAAGCCGGATTTCTTTCCGGCAGAATTCTACTGGCTGGTCGGCTGTGTGGAACCGGGCTTTGCCGAGGACGGTGAGGAAGTTCGGAACACGTACGGGTCGAACATTTCGTATCGCCGCGAACACTTCCTCGAGGTCGGTGGGTACGATCCGAACACGGGCCGGAAGGGTGACAAACATCTCCAGGCCCACGAGGCACCCGTCGGGATTCGGTTGTTGGAGGAGTACGGTCGAGGGATGGTGTACACCGAGGACGCTGTGGTTCATCACAAACTCTTCGAGTACCGGGGCGAGTTCGGCTGGCTGGTCTCGCGGTCGTTCTGGCAGGGCTATTCGAAGCGCGTGATGGACCTGCTGTATCCGAACGCGCCTGACGACAAGAGTGCGTATCTGAAGCAGCTGTTGGCGTATTTTGTGCCGAAGCGCGTTCGGGGATTGGTTCGGTCACCGTCGGTTCCGGCGGTGTTACAGCTCGTGACGATTTTCGTGTTTACCGGCGCTGTCGGGTTGGGATATTTCTCCGCGATTTTGACGCCGAACGTGGTCGAGAAGGCTAATTCGTAGGTGCCGGGATATCGTCTCGTTTCTCGCCGAAGAAGAACTCGTAATAGTAGCCGAGGCCTCTGGCTGCGAGCATCGTGATGGAGAGGAATGCGAACACGAGTCGTGTGAACACGGAGTCCGGTTCTTCCGTTTCTTCGCCCCCACTTGGACCGCTCGGTCGTGGTGGGACCCCTGGTTTGCCATACCGTTCGGGATAGTAACGCTGTTTCTGACAGAAACCTCGCCCGACACGGAAGTTTTTCTTCGCGAGAGATTCGAAGGAGGTTCGGGCGGGATGGTAGACCGTCGCGTCCTCGGCGTACCCCTGGTCGTAGCCCGCCTCGTGGACGCGTTCACCGAACTCCCTGTCACCACCTGAAATGAGTCTGGCGTCGAACGGGCCGACGTCCTCGAAGACCTCGCGCCGGACGAGCAGCGCGCACGTCGGGGCGTAGTTTTCGTTTTCGAGATACTGTTTGACCGGAAAGCCAGTGTGTTTGTTGTACCTCCCGACGAGCGTGTCCTCAGGGAGTGTGAGTTCGACGTTGCACCCGAGGTAGTCGACGTCCTGCTCGTGCATTGCTTCGAGCGCGGTTTCGAGCCAGTCCTCGTCGACGGTCTCGTCCGCGTCAAGGAACGCTAGAACGTCGCCTTCAGCGTGTTCGATTCCCTTGTTGCGAGCGGCGTAGGAGCCTTGGATGTCGTCCTCTACGAGAAGGTGGACATTGTCGTGTTCGGCGGTGTAGCTCTGGATAACATCACGAGTGTTGTCCGTGGAGCCATTGTCAACAACGAGTAATTTCAATAAGGGTGGCCTCTGCTCGGCTAGTGAGTCGATGGTCTGCGAGACACCGTTGGGATCATTGTAGACAGGGACGATGGTGGAGCCTGATTCACGCAGATTATTCATTGATACTACTCCGATTCACAGTAGCACCAATCAACAACAAAAGCGCGTCGGTCAGTTTTCGCGTCATTGGTTCGCTTTGCTATCGATAGTTGCGTATTCCGATAGCTGAATCGACGAAACTTATGTACCCTGCGAGACTCCATCAAAGTGATCCAATGGGCGAAAAACAGTCGATTGGGATTTATTTAACCTCGATGACGATGGGGGGCGCGGAGCGTGTAGCTCGCAATTTGTGCAAGGGTCTCGTTGATTATGGATACGAAGTTGATCTGGTACTCGTTGAAGCAATGGGAGAGTTACTCGACGACCTACCGGACGCCGTATCGGTAATCGACTTGAACGCGAGCCGCGTGCTACGTAGCCTCGGTCCGTTGCGGGAGTACCTTTCGACGCGGGAACCAGACATCTTATATTCGATGATGACTGAGCCGAACGTCATCGCCGTGCTCGCTCACCGGCTTGCGGCGTCGGATTCGCGGCTCGTCGTCAGTGAACACAACATGCTCTCGCACAGTTCCGAATCTGTCAAAGACCAGCTCGCGAGATCCGGTGCTTGGGCGCTCTACCCCCTCGCAGACGATGTCGTGGCGGTTTCGGAGGGTGTACGGGATGATTTGGTGGCGAATACGCGACTCGACTCGACGGATATTTCAGTGATTTACAATCCTGTCGATGTGGAGTCGATTCGCGAACTGGCGACCCAACCAGTCTATCACAGGTGGTTCTCAGACGACTCGCTCGATGTGGTCCTCGCTGGTGGTCGGCACGAACCGCAGAAGGGTTTCGACACGCTCCTCAAAGCGTTCTCACGAATCAGTGAGGAGGACGTTCGATTGGTGCTTTTCGGAACCGGGCCCGAGACAGAGTCGTTACAAGCCCACGCTGCAGCACTCGAAATTGACGACCACGTCTCTTTCCCCGGCTTTGTCGAGAATCCGTTCGTGTTCATGGCGTCAGCGGACGTTTTCGTCCTCTCTTCCGAGTACGAGGGATTCGGTCTAGTACTCATTGAGGCGCTCGCTTGCGGTTGTCCGGTAGTGTCGACCGACTGCGAGAGCGGGCCTGCAGAAATCCTCGAGGGCGGGACCTACGGCCCACTAGTCCCAGTTGGTGACGAGAACGCACTCGCAGAAGCTATTGGTGCTACACTCGCAGACGCTCCAGACCCGGATACGCTTCGGGGACGGGCGGACGATTTCGACATCGAATCGTCGATCGATCAGTACGACTCGTTGTTTCACTCGTCAGCGATCTGAATTTCCATATCTGGAAGCTCCGTCGCTGCGACTATCGAAGAGGCCTGAAATACTGGATCAACTGCGTTCCGGGTCAACAATCCAGTCTCCGGGTCGTACGTGCGGTCGATATCCGACTGGACCCACGGGCGAAGTTCTTCTGGATCTGCATCCTCAAACGCATATAGAACTCTGGCGTGGTTGATTCCGGGGAGCATACTCCCGTACTCCGATGTCCGGTTTCTAATCTGATCACGATACGTTTCTGTTTTCGTAAACGAAAGTGAAGACTGGATCTGATCGTGCTCCCACACGTCGTGGTCCGGGAATTTTCGTTTCAGCGTCGAGAGTGCAGCGAGGACCGTAGGATGGTATCCAAGCTCTTTCCGTCGTCGTTCGTCCGAATGCGTGTGGTATCGGGCAGCGATCTCGTTCCAGAGTAAGGGCCAATGTCTCGGATGGCGGGCAACCGTTGGAAGAATCCTCGACAATGGTGGGCGAACGTAGTGACGGACGAGGCCATTCGAACGCGTCTGCATGTTATCTCCGAGCCTGTCAAGGAATCGAAGGACTTGCTTTTCGGCGAGTTCGGAGTGATCAGCGAGCTCTGCGGCAGCATTCGCAAAGATGATTTGATGGTTCAGAGTCCTGTCGAAGGACAGCTTCGTTCCGTCGATCTCGACTGCCTCCCACAGTCCGAGGTCTTCGTTGAACGGATGGAGAGAGAATACTTCTATTGCGGTATCGACAAGAGATTGTCTATTAAACGTCGCGCCGACACGGAAGAGACTCCGAATTGGTGCTGATTGTCCGATGAGGCCGTCGCACGCATCGCTACCTGATCTCCGTATTTTGAAAGTATAGCAATTTGGGCGGGACTCCTTTCCAGTTAGGTAATTCGCTGCTTCAAGAATACCGTCATCAAATCCCCAATTATCCCTTGCTTCGCGTGCATATAGAAGTACCAAAATCCATCGAGAAGTATTACGGATCGGTGTCTCTCTTACGTCGTAGACACCTCCTTCGCTAGACGGAAATGAGCCGTCTTGAGCTTGAAGGCGTTCAAGAGCTAAATTGGCACTCTTTTTGATGATTTCATTGAGTGTATTGTCGTCAGAACTCATTTGCTGTGATTCGACGGTGGTACATTCCGGACCATTTTCATCCTTTCCATCCAAAAGTATTTTTCTCTAGGAGTCAAATCTGTATTTAGAACTCTTTACTACGTTCTCCTAACAGTTTGGAATTGATTTGTTAGAGTCTTCGACACAAATATTAGTGCGTAGACCGTTTCCATTATACATGGAGATTTTAGTCACTGGTGCATCAGGTTTCCTTGGAAGTCGGTATCGACATCTCATGGGAAAAAATCACGACATAGTAGGTACATTTTACCAGAATTCACAACGAAAACTCGTTCAGATGGATATAACACATAAAATAATGTCGTAACTCGAGTTCAAGACCTAAATCCAGATACGATCGTTCATACAGCTGCGATTTCAGACCCGGATACTTGCGGTCAAAATCCTGATACAGCGGTTGAACTCAATGAGCATGGCACAAGGAATGTCGCAGAAGCAGCGAAACGAGTAGGTGCAAAGTTAGTTTATATATCAACATCATTTGTCTTTCCAGCAAACGGAACGTATTCACCAGACGACACACCAAACCCACAGACGGTGTATGGCCAGACGAAACACAATGGAGAACAGATAGTACAAGACGAGTTGGATGACTATATTATTATTCGCTGTCCGAAGCTCTTTGGAGCGGCTGAACTCGATGGTGTGAATGAGATAACTGAATCCATACTTCAAGCGTTCACAGAAGACGGAAAGGTCGAACTTGACGATTCAACTGAACGCTATCCGGTTTTCGTTGATGATGTTATCTCGGCAACGCAGCGGTTGCTTGATATCGATGCACAAGGAATCTACCATATTAGTACCCACGAACCGTACACAAAATACGAATTTGGAACGCTAGTCGCCGATATCTTTGATATGGAGGGTGAGTTGATTCCAATTGAAGGGAATCCATACGTAGATCGGCCGTCCGGTATTGAATTGGAAACGGCTGATATTGAGCGACTTGGCGTAACGATCCAACCGGTTGAGCAGGCACTCAACACTATCAAGCACCAGCGAGGGTGTTCGTTCAAGACGATCTATTCATTCAACCCAGACGAGCTAATCGAGGGCGAAAGCGCGAGTAAGATTCGCGCGCGACTCGGCCAGGAGCTCGGCCGAAACGACGATATTGAGGCAGATATCGTCGTCCCAGTCCCCGAATCGGGGATCTATCCGGCGACGGGGTATGCCGATGAAACGGGAATTCCACTGTATCACGGGATTATTCGAGATTACGAGACTGATAAAACTCTGTACGAGCCGAATATCGAAGATCGGACCCGAATGTTGAGGAAGAAGCTTGTGGCAGTTGAAGACATTCTCGAAGGGGAGCGAGTGGTGATCGTAGATGAAGCGGTTATATCCGGACTTACGCTCTCAGCCGTCATCGACAAATGTCAAACTGCCGGCGCGAAGGAAATTCACGTTCGAATTCCGTCACCACCAATGCGATCCAATTGTAGTTACGGTGTTCTCTCAGAGGATGCCGATTTAATCGCAACCAACGGACACAAGAACAAAAATGAAACTGAGAGCCAGATATCCGATCAGTTCAAATTAGACAGTATCCGGTTCTTGAGTCAAGCCAAATTTGCCAAGTGTGTACCGGGTGATTTCGGGTTCACCTGTATGGACTGTTTTACAAGCGGTGAGTACGGTAGTAAACAGTAGTATGAAATGTGCAATCTTGGCTGCTGGGCGAGGGAGTCGGCTGGGAAGCATAACAAAAACGCTTCCAAAATTCTTTTTGAATTTTGACGGGTATAGTGTATACAAAATCAAATGAGCATAGTTGAAGATTTTTGCGACGAAGTTGTATTGGTTCTTGGCCATGGATTTGTAGAGAAAAAAGCAGGGGTCGGAAAAATTGACCAATACGGCCAAGGAACTCAAGAAAATATCCGAGACAATATTTATCACTGTTCACACCCTGTCGTAGAGTCTGAGATCAAAATAAATAAAATAAAAGAACAGTTGGGTATATCATTTGATATTGATATTAATATTTTAGTCATTCCGTATTGGAATGAAGTTGATAATGCGGAGTCTTGTAGGCAGGCCATGAAATTTTTCCAAGATGAGAATCTGATATTACTCTCTGGAGATAGATTTCTCTCAAAATCAGTTCTAGAAAAGCAATAAACAAGTTCGACGAAGACACTATAACGGAACCATATCATATAGTATCTGCGCTCAACAGGGTAGAAAAAATAAAACAGCTGTCAATTGGGATGAATCAGGGAGAATTATACAGTATGGCGTTTTAGAAGGATATCCAGATACGGGCGTTTTTGTCATTGATGAACGACTGACCTCCGAATCTATGCGAATATTGGAGAATAATCCTGAAAAATGGTGGCCAATTATTTTCACCGAACTTCCATCATACGTTTCTACTGTAGACCCGAGCCAGCATCATGAAATAAATATTCCCCGAGACATTCATAACCTGAGTGGCAAATCCCAAGTATTTAAATGGGGTGAGTGATTATAATATTAATTCACTTTAGTACAGTAATATACCCCAATATTTTATTTCCAGACTTCAGTCGATCACTTTTTCGAAGATTCTCTTACTAGCATTTCCATCTGCATGTTCAAAGAACTGATCTCGAATCTCCTGACGGCGGCCCGCATATTCATCGACGCCATTCACATTGGATTCAAGCTGTTCGAGCAACTCCTCAAAGTTGTTCACCCGGGGACCAGCGATGACGTTCTCATAATTAGGGTGGACCCCTCGTATCTCTTCATAAGTACTGTGGTCTGGTGTGTAGAAAATAACTGGTCGATCCAACAAGAGAAAGTCGAAGTAGATCGACGAGTAATCAGTGATGAGAATATCTATCTCCGTCAGGAATTGGTGTGAATCGGTATCTGAATTAATAAGCTGGATTGAGTTACTCTCGCTAATTCCTTCACCGATGTCAAGATCTCTATGCGGCTTGATCAGTAGTTTTGCGCTATTCTGTTGAAGAAATTCTTCAGTTCGGCGCACGTCGAGTATCGTGTTGAGATCAAGCCCTTGCCCCTCTCTTCGGGTGGGGAAATACCCAATTACCACATCAGACTGCTCAATATCTAATTGGTCTCGATCCGTATCTATACCTTCGATAGTATTCACATCATTGACTATAGCGTCAGTTTTGGGATATCCTGTGTAGATCGATGTCCCTTCGCTCAAGCCAGTATTGAGAAATCCTGCTTCAACTCCAGAATCAAAATACTCTCGGAAATGAGTTTCACAATATTGTGAACTGAAGACTGCATAGTCCGCACTATTCCAAGAAGCCATATCAACTAACAGGTTATCCGCTGAAGTGTGATTATCTGCCTTTAATGGAATCCCATGGCCCATTTGAATGACGGTTGCTCCGCCAGTACACCACCACGAAATGGCACCAGGTCCTGCATCAATGGGTATGTATCCTGCACGGAGAGTATAATAACGTGCTTTCAGAGAATTTGCTGGGTAAACTTCGTATCCCATTTTTGACAGAGTTTCGTATAGCTCGCGAGACCTTGCCAACCAGATGGGTCGAATTTCATAGCAGCCGTCTTTTTCTAAGTATTGAAATAGATATCGCCGATTTTGCGAAAATTCTTGTCCAGAAGGGAAGTCTGAGAATACCCAGATCTGCTCATTTCTCCCCACCATCTGTGTGTATAGAGACACTAGTAGAAATAGGGGAAGAGTTATATAATACTTATATGATAAGAACCGTGTAGTTCTGATTATTAACTGGATCAATCCTTGATTTCTGATTATAGTGGTGATTTCACGCAGTCGTACCATCTTCAGTGTGGAAGTAATTCTAACCCCTCATTTTAATATATACGGTTTGAAAGTGAATTCTACCAATCAGTTCACGACTACAAATACCCCATGTTCTCTAACTGTGTCCTTGTGCTCGAAGAGAGCTCAGATTCATCCTTAGATGGGATTTTCATTAGCCTCTCCAAATGTTTGTCCAACTCTTTGGCGAGCCCCGTGCCACTATCACCCGCAAATTCCCAACTCGCCTTCTCCGGCGCATACACGAGCTTCGACGAGGGAGACTTCCAGATAGCATACTGCTCGAACGGGGGATAGTCGGACTCGGGGAACTCGAGGTTATCAGTCGATTCCAGGAGGTGTACGAATGCCGACTCGCGAGATTGCTCCAATAGCGAGATACTGTTCGTCTCGGGGACATCCAACCCAGCCATCTCAAGGATAGTCGGATACAGGTAGTTCAGCTGCACGACGTCACGACGCCGCCCCGTTTCTAGTTGCCCAGTCGGATCGTGAACGAGCAACGGTACGCGGATCAATTCGTCGGCCAGAGAGTACGAATGCCCGAACATCCCATCCTCTCCGATCAAGTCGCCGTGATCGCCGAACAGGACGATCACCGTATTCTCGTACTCGCCCAAGGACTTCAGTCGGGCAATCAATCGCTCGATGAGCGCATCCGCGTGCAGAATCGAAGCCCGATACAGGTCCTTTGTTAGATCGAGGCGATTCTGGTCGATTTCGTATCGTCCCGTGTAGACCTCGTGGCGTTTGTCCTTGAGAGTCTCCTGATAGCGAACGTTCTCGTGGAGTTCTCTAACTCCTCGATCGCCGAACTCGCGATAGTACTTGATGTGCGGACGATAGACGTGGTGGACGTCGTTCAAGTGGACCATGTAACAGAACGGCGAATTTCGCTCCTCTAGGCGTTTGAAGCAGTTTTTCACTGTCCTAAGTCCCTTGTACCGATGCCTGAAAAACGCTTTCCGCCCCTTCACCAGAGGTGCTTCCAGAACTTACTTCGCGCCCTTCACAAACTGGCGTCGATTGCGTTCGTCGACCCCCTGACGGATATTCGAGATTCCGGATCCGATCATTCCCGGCATTCTCGTGTGCTCGTGTTCGAACCCACGCGTCATCCCACCGGATTTGAACCACCCGTTATGGGTGAACGAACGCGTTTCGTAGCCCGCTTCACTGAGAAGTTCGGCGAATGTCGGATGGTCCCCGAGTACTGTGTTCTCGTCGTTGACTTGGTGTTCTGTCGGATACAGGCCGGTAAAGATGGAGGTATGAACGGGAAGGGTCACATCGACAAGGGGCTCGCGCGTTCAAATACAGTCGACTCTTCGGCGAAATCGAGGAAGTCCAGCGTATCTTCTGATTCGTTCAGAAACGAACAGAAGTCATACCGGAGACTATCGACCGAAATGAGAAGGAAATTCGGATCAGGCATATCCGTGACTCGTAGTCAACAGTCAATATGGTTTTGAAATATGAGAGTGAGCTTGATCTCTTCAGCGATACCCAAGAGATTCGAGACGGTCGTTTACCGTTGTATCCACTTCCGATCCATCTTTCGTCACCGAAGGCGTTCGCGTCCGTTCGTCGTTCGCACTCGTCGTAATCCACGGAACAGTTTTGACACAGTCGATTGGGACGCCAAGCGGATGATCGTACACGCCCCACTCCCCCATGGCGTTCCCGTGGTCCGCCGTAATAGCGACGGTGTCTGCATCTACGTTCGCTAACAAAACCTCGACGTGATCCAGTACGTATCGGAGATTCTCGATGTACGACTCCCAGATCTCGTCCCTGTCTCCTCTACCGACCATCAATCCTTTCCAGACGTTGTCAAACTTGTTCCCATGACCAAGCGGTTCTGGAATGCTAGGGAAGTGCGGTTGCATGTAGTGGACGATCATCCGGTCACGAGAGTCTCCGTATTTTCGTCCGGCTTCAATGGCAACGTCAGTGACAGTGTCCGCAAGTACAGTCCCATGGTCACTATCCCACCCATAGTTGTACACGTCCTCAAATCCGAGAAACGGTTGATTCTCAACTGCCGAGCTATGTTGGTTCGCAGAAACGTAGACAGTGTTTCGTACCTCCGTTTCGTATTCTTCGGTGAACGTGGTTCGCATCCACTCTCCTGACGTCGATGCTGTCGATCGATGGGTGTCAAGTTCGGTCAGAAACGTGTACTCGTCGATCACTTCTTCCATTGCATCAACCCGACAGGCGTCGAGAACAACGAGTAAATCCCACTCATACTCGTAAATATTTGTTCCAGATTCGAACAGTGGCGAGGCTCGGCGGAGCACACCCATCCACGCCTGATCGAGAATATATCGAGCCCCAAGAACCCCTTCTTCATCAATCCATTCTTTTGACGTTTCCACGAAATCTCGAAAGCTCATTTCTTGAGAAGACAAAGAAACTACTGGATGATATTTGGTTCGCTCTCGTCACAACACACTGTCGCGATCAAACATACCCGAGATCTCGAAGGTGATCCTCAATATTTGTAATTTCGACATCATCATCGAGATATTCTCCGGACGGGACGTACGCTCCAGTATCCTTCGCTGAGGACTCCACCCACGGAACCTTCTTCACACACGGCAACAGCATCCCCTCTGGATGCCCGTAGATCGTATATTCCCCGAACGCGTTACCGTGGTCTGCCGTTACGACAACGTTCTCAGCATCAACGTTCTCCAGCAGAAGTTCGACTTCATCAAGGACGAGTCGGAGGTTTTCCTTGTATAGCTCCCAAACCTCGTCGTGGTCAGCGTCACCCGATTCGAGTAGCTTCCACCCTCTTGCCTCCACCTCAGTCGGAGATCGATCCTCTGCAAGCGCGCCAGCAATGTACGGAATATGAGGCTGCATATAGTGGGCGATCAGCCGGTCGAAGTTGGATTGCCGGGCAACCTCGACAGTTCGATCCGTGATCGCTCTCGGCGGCACTCCAAGCTCGTCTTGATGTGCAGTCTCCCAGAGCATGTCGAGTTGACCGAAGTCCTCGGTTCCGACCGACCGCCAGTTCGGCCAGCAGAACGGTACCGTCTCGTCCGGCGGATATTCTCGATCGATAAACGTCTCGTGGGTGTGTCCGTTCCCAGTTATGTACGCCGTGTTTTTGATTGCGTCAGCATAATTTTCGGAAAACGTTTTCGTCAACCACTCGTGCGAATGGCTACCGATGGACCACCGAGAGTCCACCGTCTCGATGAAGTCGTATTCGTCAGCGACTGACTTGAGGACGTCGACGCGGCAAGCGTCGAGAACGACGAGCAGGTCCCAGTCTTCGTCGTAAATATGCGTCCCTAGCGGCCATCGCGATGTTACCGTGTACCAGAGTCCCAGGTACGTTGTAAACACCGCGTGAAATAGGCCTCGAAGAGGATCAGACTGAATCTGCTCACTGTGTTCGGCAATCCAGTCCGTGAACGAACTACCCATCGTTTGTTGAACGATATCCATAGACGATTAAAGCGATACTGGTTTCGAACAGATGTCCTCGGGAATACATAACGCCCTGAAAGGCGCTTCTCGTCTCAGCCTATGAGTCAAAAGTGCTAACTATGGTACCCGAGATTGCCAGTACATGACGGATACGAAAAATTCCGCTCCTGCGGAAGCTCTCGACAACATCATTTTGTTGTCCGCGGACTCTCTCCGATTCGATCGAATCGGCGCTACTCGAAATGGAGAACCACTCACACCTCGAATCGACGAACTCGCCGAGAACTCTCTCGAATTCCAACCTGGCGTCGCGCCCGGGCCATCTACTCGTGACACGATTCCGTCAATGCTCACAGGCAAGTACCCATCTGAGTTCGACGAGTACGGTCTGCCTGCTCCCGGGTCAGAACCGCTCACGATCGCGGAAGAACTCTCGAATCGTGGTTTCGCCACTGCCGCTCTCAGCCACAACAATTTCACGTCTCGACGATACAACATCGACAGAGGATTTGACTTCTTCGACGACGTGAGCCCGGAAGCAAGAAAAGAAAACAATCGAGGGGCTTGGCGACTCTACGTCCGCAATCTCATTGAAGATACGCCGCTGATGAATCTGGCCGGTCAAGCGAACAACCTTGCAATGGAATATCTCGGTCGAAGTCTCTACCTGCGAAACGAAGCAGCTGAGAACATCACTGACCGAGCACTGGAATGGATGGACGGTACCAATGACAAGCGGTTCCTGTGGGTCCACTATATGGACACACACCACCCTTACCTCTCTCCCAAGAGAATTCAGAAGAAATTCGGACGAACGTACTCAAAGAAACACATCAAACAGCTCTCCCAGAAAACCCGCAGTGCCCAAGAGCAAATTACTGACGAAGACATCCCGGAGATGGAATACGTATACGACTGTACGGTCCGGTACGTTGACGAGCAGATTGGCCGAATTATCGATAAACTCCGCGAAGACGGCGAATTAGAACACTCCATGATAGTTGTTACCGGCGATCACGGCGAGGGATTCGGCGAGTTCGGGAAGTTCGGTCACGCGGATGAACTCTGGGATACGATGATAGCCGTTCCGCTTATTGTACATCATCCCGACAGACCAAGCACTAACGTAAACGGACAGGCGCCACTTCGGCTGTTACGTGAAACGATTGTCGACGGAAGCGGCCTTTTCGATATCACTGAAAAAGGAGCAGACTACGTTTATACCGAAGTTCCGAACTATCGCGATGATATCCAGGGCGTTCGTGGTCAAGAGTACAAATTAATCGCGCGGAATGACGACCAGATCACTACACGGCTTGCCAACGTCGAAGAAGAGATCCCAATTGAAGAGGTGCCAGACATGGAATACGAGCAGTTGGAGAAGGAACTAACTCGCGATTTCGAACCAATTCAAGTAGCAGCAGATGTCGATCAACGCGAGTTCCGGGAGGATCTAGCCGCATTAGGATACCTAGAAGAATAACATGATAGAACAATTCAGCTATCTTCTCGCTTTTGTCGAATTTGTTGCTTGGCGGTCGAAGAGGCGTTTTCTGCTTGAGCCGACCGATCACCTCCAAGCCAGTAGTGGAAGGACGAACGGAAGGTTATCATCAACTGTTTCCCGGAACTTTTCAGACAGAACGAGTAATGCCACGAAGTAAATCACAGCACCACCGCCAACGAGGAAGATAACGACCGGGATCGAGGCCCCAAGGAGTTCGCGTCCAACGAATACGGCACCAGCCATGATCCCAGCTGCCAACCACTGCTTACCGATTTCCTCAAAGGGAATGTTAAGATCGAAAATCTGATTTGCATAGTAGTATCCACCAAGTAGCGCCATCGTGGAAGATATCGTCGTGGCAATTGCGGCCCCGTACCAATTAAATTGCCAGACCAAACCAACGTTTAATACGAGATTGCTACTCACAAACGCGACGTTCACGTAGAACGTCAAGTCCGGCCTGTCGACAGCGTTAATTGTACTCAGGAACTGTCTCGAATACCCATACAAGAGACGTGAGAACGTCAAGATCAGTAGAATGTAGTACCCGGTCTTGAACCCAGGCCCATAAATGGTTAACACAATATCACCGACCAAGGCCGCTCCTACGAGGCCGGGAATGATAAATAATCCCGAGTACGCAAGACTGACTCGAAGAAGCCCAGCAATTTCAGCTTTTGATTTGCGTTCCGAGGAGATCTGGCTCATTTCTGGAAAGAGCGTCCGAGATATAGACGCTCCAAAAATAGCGAACAGCGAAGCGAGGTTCCAAGCAACCTCGTATACTGCGATAAAACTGTGGGAAACGAACGCAGCGAGAACTATCGTATCCATTGATTGGAACATCCTGTTCGTAATTGAACCGAGCCACGAGAACTGGGCGTAGGACTTTAATCGACGAAACTCTCTCCTAGACGGCAATCCACATGGAATCGTGATGAAGTACGAACCGATTAGTGCGGCCACGAACGCACCAACGACGTACCCCGCGAAAGCCCCTCCAATCCCGAATCCCAAGAGAACGAGCGCGACCTGGATGATACTACGGCTTGTCCATTCTACGGGGATCAAGATACTAGATATGTGAACGAGATGTTGTCCGTCTAATATTGTCTGGACGAGCACTATTGCAATACGGACTGCTAACATCACGATGAGCACCCACGTAGCCTGGATACCCATGAAGTTGTTCAAGTATGACTGTCCTATCCAGAGACAGACCGCGAGAAGTGCGTAGAGCCCGAACTGTGCGACTGCACCGGAAAGAACATAGTTGCCCTCATTCGTCTCGCTGACTCGCTTTTTTATCGCCTGTGGGAGGCCAAATTGAGCGACCATTGTTGTCCACGCCAGCACGGACAGCACGACGACATATGTCCCGTACTGACTCTGTCCGAGCGTCCGCGTCAAAACAATTGTCGCGACGAATCCCGCGAATGACATGACCAAGCGCGACAAAAAGTGGACGATAGACGTGTGACCGTATTTCATGAGTAGTCACGCGAGATTTTGCAGATACAAGGCGGTTTTCACTGCCACCGTATCAATACCCCGCTTCTTTTTCGCAGAAGATATGCCTCTTTGCGCTCACCCATCTCGTGAACTGATATTGTCATCATATATCTGGTAGGTACTTATTGAGCGACGACACATGTACTCTCGTTGAAGAACACCATCTAAAAGCGATTTCTATTGAATGTGACCGGGACTCCCTTCGAAAAACGAGATCAACTCATAAGGCTTATGCGCGCGTTGGCAGTGTCCAACGGTAATGAGCGTACGGAGGGTCCCTGTCGAATGAGCGTACTCGAAAAATGGCCAGACGACGAGACAACCGCCGGTCAAGCTCTCGGGTGGCTGTCCCAGTGGTATCACCTCTTCGTCGTGGCCGGACTGTTCGGGTTCATGTTCTGGCTGCGAGCACGCACCTGGGAGAATTTCATCGTCAACGGTGACGTGCTCTTCAGCGGCAACGACGCGTGGTACGAATTCCGTGAGGTCGCTTACGCGGTCGCAAATTGGCCGAATACGATGCCGTTCGACCCGTGGACCGAGTTCCCCACCGGAGTCGTTGTCGAGCAGTTCGGGACGTTCTACGATCAACTCATTGCCACGACAGCACTGATCGTCGGACTTGGAAACCCGAGTGACCACTTGATTCGACTCGTCCACTTGTTTTTCCCGGCGCTGCTGGGTGCCGCAGTCGTCATCCCGACGTACTATCTCGGCAAGCACGTCGGCGGCCGCATCGGTGGTGTCATCGCCGCGGTGCTCGTTGCCCTCTCCGGTGGCGAGTTCCTCCGACGGAGTCTCGTTGGCTTTTCAGATCACCACGTCGCCGAAGTCTTCTTCCAGGCCCTCGCAGTCCTTGCAATCCTGATCGCACTCCGTGTCGCCCAAGAGGAGAAGCCGATCTACGAGCTCTTCACCGAACGTGATTGGGACGGATTGCGCCGTCCGCTCGGCTGGGCTGTGATTGCCGGAGTCGCGCTTGGATTGTACATCTCAATTTGGCCACCCGGTGTCCTCCTGATCGGCATTCTCGGTGTGTACGTCACGATCCAACTCCCGATAACGTACCTCCGAAAAGAGAGTCCGGAACACATCTCGATCGTTGCGGCAGTGATCTTTCTCGTCGCAGCGGTGCTATCGCTGGCATCGATCGACGAGATCGGATTCGGGATGATTTCGCGAACGTTGGCACAGCCTGGTTTGGCCATTGCGGGCGCAGTGTGGGTCGGTGTCCTTTCCGCCCTGGCTCGTGCGTGGGACGAGCGCGACCTCTCGCGCTGGGTGTACCCAGTCGTCGTCTTCGGGAGTCTCCTCGGTGCGGTACTGCTGGCCGCCCTGTTGCTCCCGGATTTCTTCCAGTATTTCCTCCGGCAGGCCCTCCGGTTCGTCGGCTTTGCCTTCAACCCACACACTGATGCGGCCGTCACGATCGGCGAGGTCCAGCCGCTCCCCATCGGACAGGCTGACACGCTAATCTCCTGGCTGGGCGTCGCCCCGATCGTCGGCGGCATCGGCGTTCTGCTCGCGCTCGCTCACCAGTACGTCGCTGACGAACTCGATCCAGCGTACCTCTTTGTCGCACTGTGGTTCGCGTTCTTCGTCGCAGCGACGTTCACCCAGCAGCGGTTCGCCTACTATCTGACTGTCCCAGCGGCCGTCATGACGGCACTGGTCGTGACACGGCTCTTCCGGTATTTGCGATCGATCAGCGACACCGACGGTATCGAGACCTACGAGGCGTTGGTGGTCGGGGGCGTAATCGTCCTGTTGGTCGTCCCGATGGCTCTGGGGACGACGGCCATCGGTCGATCGGCGAGCAACGGGCCTGGTGGCGTCACCGGTTGGCAGAGCAGCCTCGACTATATCGAAGAGGAGACGCCAGCGGTCGGAAACTACGGCGATGCTGGTAATGCCGACCAGCTTGACTTCTATGGTACCTACGAGCGGACGGATGACTTCGAGTACCCTGATGGCGCCTATGGCGTGATGTCCTGGTGGGACTACGGTCACTGGATTACGCAAGAGGGTGAGCGGATTCCGGTCGCAAACCCCTTCCAGCATAATGCGAGAGAAGCTGCTGCCTTCCTCGTGGCCCAAAACGAGACTGACGCGGACGACGCGCTCGCGGCCGTCGGTGAGTCCGAGACAGACGCCCAGACCCGCTACGTCATGGTCGACTGGAAGATGGCCACGGCCAACGGCGGATTCGGTGGGTATCGCTGGGGGAAGTTCTTCGCGCCGCCGAACTTCCTCGATGACGCCGACGAGTCGGACTACTACCGGCGCGTCCGCTCGCTCGTCCAGACCCAGCAGGGTCAGTCGCTGACCAACCGGTATTTCACACTCCAGAAACAGGCCTACTACGAGACGATGGCCGTCAGACTCTACCGGTACCACGGGAGTGCGGCTTCACCGACTGACGTCCCTGGTCTCGATCTCGGCGGGAGCACGGTCGTCGTCGACTGGCAGGACTACCAGGGCGTGGCCCTCCCGGAACTGAGTCAAAATGGGACTGGACAAACCGTGCAGCTGTTCCAAAATCGGAGCGCTGCCGAGGAGTTCGTCGCCAACGACAGTACGTCCCAGATCGGTGGTATCGGTAAGATTCCGAGTGAGTCGGTCGGTGCCCTGCAACACTATCGGCTCGTGCAGGTGAGTGACCCGACCGTCGGACTACGATACGGCCAACTCGGGCAGTTCATGGCAAGCCAGCCTGGACTGACTGTCCTCTCGCGGAGTCAACAGTACCAGACCGGTGTCGGCATCCGAGCGCTCGGCCTCGCTCGTGAGCCGTTCAACTCCTATACGAAGGTCTTCGAGCGGGTTCCCGGCGCGACCGTGCAGGGCGATGGGCCATCGAATGCGACTGTGACCGCAGCCGTCGAGATGGAGATGCCCAACGCAAACAAGACCTTCACCTATCGCCAGCACGCCGAGACTGACGCTAACGGTGAGTTCACGATGACGCTCCCGTACTCGACGGAGGGCTACGAGAACTGGGGGCCGGAAGACGGCTACACGAACGTCTCTGTCCGGGCCAACAGTTCCTATCAGTTCAGTACTGAGACGTCGTTCAACGAGAGTGGATCCATCTATCGCTACACCGCCACTGAAAACGTCTCGGAAGCCCAGGTCAACGGCGTCGAGGACGAGCCGGTCGCGATCGAGCTCGAACGCCAAGTGCTGGGCGAGTTCAACAACTCCGAGAGCAGCGACGCGGGTAACGAGAGCTCCGAGTCACTGACGCCGCCATCTCTTCGGTCACCGGACGGTGACACGGACGATTCGCCCTCGGGACAGACTGGCGAGGCAGTGTCCTGGAACCCCGTACTGAACGCACGGAGTGCCGGTCTCTGAGAGCCGTGAGCGGGCAATCTCAAACTGACGGCAGGACTGACGACCCATCCACCGTCGAGGCTTGGATCGCCATCTATCTGAAAGGGCTGGCGATGGGTGCGGCCGATTCGGTGCCAGGCGTTTCCGGCGGGACCATCGCGTTCATCACTGGCATCTACGAGCGGTTGATCGGGGCAATCGCGTCCCTCGACCCGCGGGCCATCGTCCATCTCGGACGACTCCACCGCCCGGGTGGCCGGCAGGCCTTCGTCACCGAACTTCGGAAAATGGACGTCCCCTTCCTGATCGCGCTGGGGACCGGCGTCCTGACGTCGCTCGTCCTCGTCTCCCGGGTGATGCACGTGGCGTTGAACGACGCGCGAGCGCTGACGTTCGCGTTTTTCTTCGGACTGATCGCCGCGTCGGCTGTCGTACTGTACGATCAGGTGTCGGTGGCCACGCCGAGCCGCATCGGGGCCGCAGTACTCGGGTTCGGGCTCGCGTTCTTCGTCTCAGGTGTCACCGCCGGTGCCGAGTACTCCCATGCCCTGCCGTTCGTGTTCGGGGCCGGCACAATCGCCATCACGGCGATGATTCTCCCCGGCGTTTCGGGGGCTTTCTTCCTCGTGTTGCTCGGGCAGTACGACTACCTCACGACGGTGTTGAAGCGCTTTGTCGACCGATTGGTCGGGCTGGTGACCGGTGACGCCACGCTGGCCGGCGTCCTCGACCTGGGGGCGACCGTCGTTACGTTCGCTGTCGGGGCGCTGTTGGGGTTGCTCGTGTTCGCACGCATTGTCGAGTGGGCGTTAGCGAACTATCGGTACGTGACGTTGACGTTTCTCGTGAGTTTGATGGTCGGTGCGCTTCGCCTCCCGGTTATCGAAGTCCTAGATAACACCGCGACGTGGTCGCCTGTGACCACGCTGGTGACGGTCTTGGCGGGCGCAATCGGCGTGATCGTGGTTCTCCTGCTCGATTATTACACCGAATCACTGGCGTACTGACCGGCTTGGGCAATCCCAACTGCGAGTCGGTAGCGTTTTCCCGCCGGTCCGGTTTGCCAGGCATATGCGCACGCTCAACTATCTGGATATCGAGCGGTATCTCGGCTCTAGCGGGATCACGACGGCGGCCAGCCAGCAGCGGAAAGCGCTGGCAGAGCAGGGTGTGACGGTCGAAACCTCCCCGTGGGACGGCCGAAACCCGCTGACTGCCGGTCTCGCGAACCTCGGTGAGGACTCGCTGTGGACCGACTTCGACGTGGCGCATTGCAATCTCGTCGGCCCGGGGACGATCGCCGTGGCCAGACACGCCAAGCGACACGATATTCCGCTGATACTGCACTCACACGTCACTCGCGAGGACTTCCAGGAGAGTTTCCGCGGGTCGAATCAAATCTCCAAGCCCCTCGGGTGGTACCTCCGGTGGTTCTACTCCCAGGCTGATCTCGTACTCTGTCCCAGCGAGTACACGAAAGACGTGCTCGAATCGTATCCCGTCGACGGGCCGATCCGTCCGATGACCAACGGTGTCGATCTGGACGCTCTCGAGGGCTACGAGAAGTTCCGCGCCTCGGCTCGCGAGAAGCACGACCTCGACGGCGTCGTCGTCTTCTCCGTCGGTCAAGTGTTCGAGCGGAAGGGGCTGACGACGTTCTGTCGGGTGGCCCAGCAGACAGACTACGACTTTGCGTGGTTCGGCCCCTACAGCACCAGCCCGCTGGCCTCTGAGACAGTCAAACGTTGGACGTCCGATCCGCCAGCAAACGTCACCTTCACGGGCTGGGTCGAGGACGTCCGTGAGGCCTTCGGCGCGGGGGATATCTATCTGTTCCCGACAAAGGCCGAAAATCAGGGGATCGCTGTCCTGGAGGCGATGGCAGCCAGGAAGGCAGTTGTCCTCAGGGACATCCCCGTTTTCCGGGAGTATTTCACTGACGGCGAGGATTGTCTGATGGCCAGTACCGACGCGGAGTTCCGCGAGGCCGTCGAGCGCTTGGCCGAGAACCCCGATCTCCGGGAGCGGTTGGGCGAGAATGCCCGCGAGACAGCCGAACAGCACAGTCTCGATCGCGTCGGCCAACAGCTGGTGGATATCTATCGCGGCTTGCTCGACGGAGCGGATCCGGCGACACTTTGAGACGGGCTGGTTGGCCTGTCGAACTTCACAGCCCTGGCGACCCGAATCGCGAGCCTCAAGTGGTGGGCCCCACTCTGGACGGGCGATGAGCACCGGTGGGACCCAGAATGTCCTGTTCGTGGTACTGGATACGGTCCGGAAGGATCACCTCACAGTCTACGGTCACGATCGACCGACAACGCCGAATCTGGACGCATTCGCCGAGGAAGCTCGGGTTTACGAGGAGGCAGTCGCCCAGGGACCGTGGACGGTCCCCTCACACGGATCGATGTTTACCGGCACGTACCCGAGCGAACACGGGGCGACTCAGGAGAATCCCTACCTGGAGGGCCAGCAGACGTTGGCCCAGTCCCTCGCTGCAGCGGGCTACGATACCGCTTGTTACACCTCCAACGCCTGGATCACACCGTATACCCATCTCTCGGACGGATTCGAACGGCAGGACAACTTCTTCAAACTACTGCCCGGTGACTTCTTTTCGGGGCCGTTGGCCCGAGGGTGGAAGGCACTCAACGACTACGACGTCCTCCGGAAAGCCGTCGCCGGGCTGATCAACGTCGGCAACTACTTCCACAAGTACTTCGAGAGCGAGGGCGGCGACTCGAAGACGCCGCGGGCGATCGAGCGGACGAAGTCGTTTATCGACGAGGCCGACGATCCGTTCTTCTCGTTTGTCAACCTGATGGATGGCCACCTGCCGTATCATCCACCTGAGGCATATCGCGAGGAATTCGCGCCCGACGTCGATCCGGCGGCTGTCTGTCAAGACACGAAACTGTACAACGCCGGGGCCTACGAGATCGACGACGAGGAGTGGGCAGACATTCGGTCGTTGTACGACGCCGAGATCGCCTATATGGACCACCAAATCGGGCAACTGTTCGAGTGGCTCAAAGAGACTGGCCGCTGGGAGGAGACGATGGTCGTCGTCTGTGCCGACCACGGTGAACTGTTCGGCGAACACGACATCTACAGCCACGAATTTGCCCTGTACGAACCACTGATCAACGTCCCGTTGCTCGTCAAACACCCGGACGTCGACCCGGGCCGCGACGAGGAGACGCAGGTCGAACTCCTCGATCTCTATCACACGATTCTCGACGCGACGGGCGTCGATCCACTGGGAACGAACCTCGAACCGACGCGATCGCTGCTGTCAGCCGAGTATCGGGAGTTCACGGATGGCGAGTTCGCGTTCGCCGAATACCACTTCCCCGTCATCGAGTACCGGAACTTGCAGACGAAAGCCTCCTCAGCGGGCGTCGAGATCCCCGAAAACTCACGCTTTGACTCACGGATCCGGGCCGGCCGTCGTCCGGACGCGAAGTACATCCGCAACGAGTGTATCCCGGACGAAGCCTATCGGATCGACGAGGATCCTTCCGAGGAGCGTGACGTGATCGAGGGAGACGATCCGGCGATCGAAGCCCTCGAGGCGGCGTTGTCCCGCTTCGAAGCGGGTGTCGGCGGCGAGTGGACGGACGTCGAGGCCGATGACGTCCTCGAAGACGTCGGGGAGGAAGCCAGAGAGCAACTCGACGCGTTGGGCTACGTCGAGTGAGGCCCGGGTTTGTCGTGGTGTGGCACGTCCCGTGAACGCGACGGATAGTCACTACTAACTACGTCGCCGCGGTCCACCGACGCATGTGGCCTTCGAGCAATGCAGTCACGCAGGTGTATCGTCGCCAGGAGGGATCGATAGATGGTCGCTGATGCGGGCCTTCTCACAGCAGATGTCCTCTTGGTCGCGTTCGCCGGCGGGGCGATCGGTGCGGTCGTCGGGGCACGGGCGGCCCTGAGCCTGTCCGGCCTGACAATCGTTGTCGGCGAAGTCGGGAACTTCCTGACTGGAGCGGCAACTGGATCGCCTGCAGGGACGAGTATCACTGCGTTGATCGGCTACGGGCCGGCGCTCGGTCCACACGTCGCCTTTGCCGGCGGTGTCGCGGCCGCCGCCTACGTGGGTCGCGACCGATCGCCAGACGCGTCGTTCTCGTACCACCGCGCGAAGGATCTCTCGACAGCCATCGGTGCCCGATCGGACGCCATGCTCGCCGGTGGGGCCTTCGGCGTGCTGGGGTACTGGATCGCAACGCTGGCCCGGACCGGGGCGCTGCCGGTCGAGCCAGTCATGTTCAGCGTGGTCCTGACCGGACTGCTCGCCCGGATCTCCTTTGGGTATCCGCTATTCGGGTCGATTTCGAGTGGCCTGCTCGACATGACGCCCTACCAGCGAGGGGAGATCCGAACGGCCCTGGAAGGCCGTGAGGACGACCAAGCAGGGACGGCCCGGCCTGCCGTCGAGCCTTGGACCCCACAGCAGTACGGCTGGCAGCGACAGGCCGTTCTCGGCCTCGTCGTCGGCGTTTTCGCTGCGTACGTCGCCTACGTGACCGCCAGTTACTATCTTGCCTTCGGGATCGCCGCCGCGTCACTGCTGTTTGTGGTCGCCGGCCAGGAGGCAGTCCCCGTTACTCATCATCTTGCACTCCCCGCGAGCATCGCTGCGCTGTCACTTCCTGGGGCAGACCCGGAACTCGTGTTGTTGGTCGGTGCTGTCTTCGGCGTTGTGAGTGGCCTGGTCGCGGAACTCGCCCAGCGAGTGGTGTATGCTCACGCGGACACCCACGTCGATCCGCCGGCGATCGCGATCGTCGTGATGACGCTTGCGATCGGTCTGCTAACGGGCATCGGTGTCTTCGACCAGGGACTGATTCCAGCCGTCTGACTGACGGCGATCAGATTTCCTGAACGCCGACCCACCGCTCGCCATCTCCTGTCGGACACCAGGATTCGTGGTTGCTGGCACAGTTTTCGTCCAAGGCCCACCCACACGTACAGTGTGTGCGGGTCGCCCTGTCGAGTCGGTGGCGACACAGCTTACACTTTGTACTCATAGGGTCCAGTACGAACGCCCCGAATATAATACTAGCCAACAAGTCACTCGGAGAATAGAACGGACGCCCGTTTCAGCCTTCGGCGATCGGGCTGTACGTGCCGTTGATATCCCATTCGTGCAGACAGTGTGCTTGGCCGAGGCGTCGATCTCCGTCTGTTTCCAGTGCGCGCCAGACGTCTCGGTCACCGTCCCAGACCTCCTGTCGACCACATCGTTCGCAGGTTCGCTTGCGCGGTGGCTCGATTTCGCTCATACGCCAGCCCACGTGTCACGTCTATATGAATGTCGCGACAGGACCTGTCCCGTGCCGTGGCTGGCACCGTTTGGGAGTGGCCCGACTCGCCGCTGGGCGTTGTGGCCGTCGGCTTTTGAGTCTGTGTGCCCATAGTGAGCTATGGGCCATCACACGTTCGATCCAGACGGGGCGAAGCGACTCGAAGACGACTCCCGGTACGCGTATCTCTCTGTCGATGAGTTGCTCGCTCTGTTCGAGCCCGACCCAGCTGATGTTGTCGCGGATCTCGGGAGTGGCACAGGGTTCTATACCCGTTCGATCGCCCCCCACGTCCGACGGATCGTCGCGGCGGATCTCCAGCCCGCGATGCACGCGGCCTTCGCGGAGTTTGGGATCCCGGAAAACGTCGATCGGGTCACAGCTGGGGCCGGTCGGCTCCCGATCCGGACCGACCGGCTGGATGCCGTCTACTCGACGATGACGTACCACGAGTTTTCGGGTTCGAACGCACTGGCCGAACTCGCTCGCGTCCTCGCTCCTGGTGGGCGACTCGCGATCGCTGATTGGTCGGCCGAGGGGGCCGGACAGCGTGGTCCGCCAGTTGCCCAGCGCTTCGACGCTGGGACCGTCGTCGACCAGCTAAGGGGAGCCGGCTTTCGGATCGAACGTGCCGCCGATCGCCGTGAGACGCTGGTCGTCGCCGCCCGCCTCCCGGCGACGTCCCGACAATCGTAAGGAACTCCGGGGCAGTAGGATGGACGATGAGCGATCACGCGGGACCGGCGACGAGCGAGGCCGGAACGGGATCGATTCGCCTCGTCGGGACGGCACACGTCTCCGAGGAGAGTGCCGAACGCGTCGAAGCGGCTGTCGAAGACGACGATCCCGACGTCGTCGCAGTCGAACTCGACGAAGGCCGGTACCGACAGATGAAAGGGGAGACGCCGGACGATATCGAACCCGGCGATCTCCTCGAAGGCAATACGGTCTTTCAGTTTCTGGCCTACTGGATGCTCTCGTACGTTCAGTCGCGATTGGGCGATCGATTCGACGTTTCGCCTGGCGCAGATATGCTGGCCGGCATCGAAGCGGCGGAAGAACGTGGTATCGACGTGGCGTTGGTCGACCGGAATATCCAGACGACGGTACAACGCTTTTGGCGACGACTCACGGCGGGCGAGAAGCTCAAACTGTTTGGCAGCATGCTGGTCGGCATCGCCGGCCCACTGACAGCAGCCGGGACGATCGGGGTGACCGTCGGCTTTTTCGGGGCTATCCTCGTCTCGGTGCTCGGTGGCGTCTCCGTGCTGGGTGGGGCCGCGTCGGTCCTCGGTCCGCTCGCGAGCGTCGCGAATCTGGCGGTGTTGGCCGGCATCATCGGCGGTGCGATCGCCCTCCCGCTGTTGTTCGTCTTCACTCGCGTTGGTGACTCCGAGGCGGATATCGAGGAATTCGACATCGAGGATCTGACCGATACAGACGTCGTGACGGCGATGATGGAGGAGTTTCGGCGGTTCTCCCCGGGCGGTGCGGAGGCCCTAATCGACGAGCGTGATGCGTATATCGCCCACCAGCTCGTCGGCCTGCGGGAGGCAGGGGCTTCAGTCGTGGCCGTCGTCGGGGCCGGGCACCGCGAGGGGATCCAGCGCTATCTCGACGATCCATCGACGCTGCCACCGATGGAGGAGTTGACGGGGACGATCTCCCGCAGCCGTTTCTCGCTGTATCGCCTGTTCGGATATCTCTTCACCGTCGGATTCGCGGCGTTTTTCGGCTTGTTACTGCTCGGTGGGGCCGAACAGGGCTGGCTCCTCCGGTTGTTCGCGCTGTGGTTTGTCATCAACGGAATCATCGCTGCCGGACTGGCTCGGTTGGCGGGTGCCCACTGGTCGAGTGCGGGTGTCGGCGGCGCTGTTGCCTGGTTGACGAGTGTCAACCCACTGCTCGCTCCTGGCTGGTTCGCTGGCTACGTCGAACTGCGGTACCTGACCGTCAACGTCAGCGACATCAACCGACTCAACGAGTTGCTGGACAACGAGGAGTTGCCGATCTCTGAGCTGGTTGGGCGGATGCGGGAGGTGCCGCTGTTCCGGTTGATCTTGATCGTCGCGCTCACAAACATCGGGAGTTTCATCGCGAGCATGCTGTTTGCGACGACGGTACTGCCGTACATGTTCGCTGAAGTCGGCGGTGTCGATCAGGTGGCTGCCCACATGCTGGATGGCGCACGGAACGGTGCCGAACTACTCTGGGGTCTCGTCTCGTGAGTGTGCAGCTTCGATTCAGTCGTCGTGAGTTGGTGGACCTGTTCGCTGCGTGGGTTGCTTTGAGCGTTGCGTTCACAGTGTTTCTCAACCCGTATCTGCTCGGTGGCGCGACAGTGGGACTCGTCGACGATGTAGTCGAGACGTTCCTCCGCCAGTTTGTGACGAGCCTCGGCACGGTCGGTGTCGCATTCATCTGTCACGAACTCGCCCACAAAATCGTCGCCGTCCGGTTTGGCCAACTGGCTACATTCCGCGCTGACTACGGCCTCCTGTTGTTAGCAATCGTCTCTGCGCTGGCCGGGTTCCTGTTTGCCGCCCCTGGCGCGGTCGTCCATCGCGGTCGCATCACACCACGTGAGTCCGGGCTTATTTCGCTTGCCGGTCCGGCAAGCAACCTCGTGCTCGCTGCCGTGTTCTTCGCGACGACACTGGTTGCCAGCCCCGCGGTCGCTGACGCCGCGGCCCTCGGCGTCACGGTCAATCTCCTGTTGGCCGGGTTCAATATGCTCCCCGTTGGCCCGCTCGACGGTCGGACTGTCGTCCGGTGGAATCGGGCCGTCTACGTGGCCGTTGCCGTGCCGTCGATCGCGCTGGCCGTTACAGCGCTGTTCGGTATCGGCTTCTGATCTGTTCGTCACTGCTCGGCGTCGAACGATACGCTCTTTTCGTGTCCCCGTGATCGACGGGCATGGTCGAGCATCGCCCGGTGGCAGGCGAGGACGTGGACGCTCACAGACGAATTCGGCGATACGCTTTCCACGCCGCGGACGGACCGGACCCCGAAGACGAGGACGGGCCGACGATCGGCCAGCCGTTCGGGCTGTACGACGACGGGACGCTCGTGAGTATCGCCAAACACTACGCTTTCGACGCGCGACTCCGGGGTGAGTGGGTCGATCTGGCCGGACTCGGCGCAGTCGCGACCCCACCAGCATATCGCGACCAGGGGTACGCTCGCCGATCGTTACAGGCCTCGGTCGAACGCCTGGCTGATGAGGAAACGCCACTCGTTGCTCTCTGGCCCTTCGAGACGGCCTTCTACCGGCAGTTTGGATGGACAACGGCAAATTACGTCCATCGGTTCGACTGTCACGCCGACGCCTTGACCGAGTTCGATGTCGATAGCGGGACGTTCCATCCTGTCGGTCCCGACGACTGGGAGTCCCTCGAAGCGGTCCACCTGGCTGCTGGCGACGGCGAGACCCTCTCGGTGCGGCGGAGCGAACAGTGGTGGCGCAACCGGATTCTCCGCCAGTGGGGTCAAGACCGCCGCCACGCGTATCGGTACGACCGGGCCGGAACCCCGGCCGGGTATCTCGCTTACGAGGTCGAAGATGGGACGCTGTCTGTCGCGTACATGGGAGCCGTCGATTACGACGCCTTACGGGCCTTACTCTCCTTTGTGGGCCGCCACCGCGCACAGATCGAAACCGTTGCTTTCGAGCGAGCCGAGGGGGCTGCACTGCTCGACGTCCTCTCTCGACCCCAGGACGTCGAGTGCACACTAACGCCGGGGCCGATGGTCCGGGCCACCGACGTGGCGATGGCTCTGGAAGCCGTCTCCTATCCCGACACAGTCGAGGCTGACGTGACGCTCACCGTGACAGACCCGCTCGTTCCCGACAACGCGGGGCAGTATCGCCTGTGCGTCGCCGACGGGAGGGGCCTTGTCGAATCCGATCCGGACACCGACTCGGACGCTCGGATCGGTGTGGCCGGACTGTCGGGGCTGATCGTCGGAGCGAGAGACGCGACGGCTACAGCGCGTGCTGGCTCTGTCGAGTTCGTGGATACAGGTGTCGAGCGAACGCTCGACGAACTGTTCCCCACTGAACGTGTGTTTCTCCGGGAATTCTTCTGAGAGCGACAAGCGGTGGGCTTTTGCGGCCGCCGCGCGCCCACTCGGGTATGACCGACGACGAGACGTCACCGGGGACCGACGACGAGAGCGGCGCGGCTGAGACAGCCGAGGATCCACCGGCAGAGCCGACCGACGATGGATTGACCTACGCCGAGACGGGCGTCGACATCGAGGCGAGTGAGGCCGCCACGTCTGCATTGATCGGGGCTGCCGGGGACTTCGAGGGCGATTTTGCAGGGCTGGTCGACATTGGAGAGCAGTACCTCGCGTTGGCGACCGACGGTGTCGGGACGAAACTCCTCGTTGCCGAGGCGCTCGATGATTACTCGACGATCGGCATCGACTGCATGGCGATGAACGTCAACGATCTGGTTGCGGCGGGTATCGAACCGGTCGCGTTCGTCGACTACCTGGCCGTCGAAGAGCCGGATAGCCAGGCGAGTGAACAGATCGGGGAGGGCCTCGGGATCGGTGCCGAATTCGCCGACGTGGCGCTGGTCGGCGGTGAGACGGCCGTTATGCCGGAGGTGATCGACGGCCTCGATATCGCAGGGACTGCCGCCGGACTCGCGCCGAAAGATGGACTGTTCTCGGGGGAAGCTCAACCGGGCGACGCGATCGTCGGCTGGCCCGCAAGCGGGATTCACTCGAACGGGCTTACCCTCGCTCGCGAGGCCGTCACCCGCAACCACGAGTACACCGATCCATTCCCACCGAACCCCTCGAAATCCATCGGCGAGGAATTGTTGGAGCCCACGCGCATCTATACGGACTTGCTGGCTCCGCTGCGTGAGTACGGCGCTCACGGGGCCGCACACGTAACTGGGGGTGGCTGGCGGAACCTCACGCGGATGGGCGCCTATCGATACGAGGTAGAGGAGCCATTCGACACCCAGCCGATCTTCCAGTTCGTGCAGGCGGAAGGTACCGTTGGGGACAGGGAGATGTACCGGACGTTCAACATGGGTACTGGGTTCGTCGCAACATTGGACCCGGACGATGCGATGCGTGTCGTCGAAGCGACCGACGACGGTCGGATCATCGGCCGCGTTATCGAAGACGACCAGGCCGTCTCGGTTCGCGGATTGGACCTGGCCTGACGGCCCTGGCCGTCGGCTCTGTGGGCTGGGTTCTTCTCGGGCACGTTGCTCGTCTCGCCTCTCGTCGTCGACTACGCCGAGAGCACGCTATGGTCGGTGTCACTCGTTGTATCGGTCCGTCTCTCCCTCGCGAGCAGTAACTGTGGGCTTGTCGGACGTGGAACGTTCCCCGTGGATCGTCCGCGAGCACTCTTGCCTGGGCGAGATGCACTGACGCTTTCCGAACGGTTGCGTTATCTCTCATCATGGCACAGACGTACGCCCACAGTCAAATCACGGCTTCGACACTTATCGGGCGGTACACGGTCAGGTGCGAGCTTTAGCTCACGTGGGCAGCGATGTCTGCATCAGTGATGATCCCAACTGTCCGCCCGCTCTCGACGACCATGACTGCGTCGTGGTGATCGAGGTAGGTGTCGACCTCATCGAGCGTCGCACCGCGTTCGACCGTCGTCATCGATTCGTGCATCACTTGTGCAACCGGCAGTTCGCCGACGTTGTCTTCCGACCGTTGACGGATATCCGCGTTCCCGATGAGGCCACTCGGTCGCCCATCACGGATGACCGGGACTTGTGAGTACCCTTCAGCATCCATCAGCTGCTTTGCCTCGTGGACGCTATCGTCCGGGGCCACGCTGGCGATCGGTGCGTTCATCAGATCGTCTGCTCGAAGGACGCCACCTTCCGCTTCGCCCAGTGCGTTGACGATCCGCCGTAGCGTCGAGAGGCGCGGATCGACGTCGCCACCCTCGATGCGGGCGATTAAGGGCTGGGAAACGTCGGCTTTGTCTGCGAGTTCGCTCTGGGTAAGTCCAAGATCAGTCCGGCGCTCGCGTAGATCGTCCGGCGTTGGTAGATCCATACCCGCTAATAACCGAAAGTAATACAAAAACCCTCCGGCGGCGGCCGCTCAGTTGCCAGTCTCGGCGGGTGCGTCGGCTTCGTCCTCGAATTCCACTGTCTCGACGACTTTCAGCGGAACGTCCCTGAGCGCGCCACCGATCTCGCTCTTTGCGATCCGCTGGGCGTGTTCGATACTCTCGGCGTTGAAGACCTTCATCTCCAAGACGAGGCCCACCAGTGCCGTATCGGCGGCAATGAACGCCGAGTCGAACGGTTCGCCACAGGCGGGACAGGTCGTGGCACCGACCTCGACCTCGACGTAATCCATATCCTGGTCGTTGAGCCGCTTGCCTGCTTCGCTGACGGCAACGCCGATCGCGTCATCGATGTCTTCGACGTCACGAACCAGCCAGGCTGCTTCCATTGCCACGAGGTAGTTCATGTACGAACCCAACCGGCGCGCCTATTCGTGCTTTTTGATTTTGCCCCACCGCGCACGTCACGCTAATAATGGCCATAACTTATGGGTACGTCGCTGTGCGCTCATCCCCCTGTTATATATCGACATCCAGTCATCCCTATCGAGTTGGAACGAATCCAAGTGAGGTTTGATCGCCATACTGCGGCCCGTTTGTTTTTCATTATCTATCCAACTATCACGGAAGCAGCAATAATCCTTTTATACCCTCACGTGACCACCTCAGATGAGGACAATGGACACGTACCTGTACCGCGCCAGCCTGTTCGTGCTGTACCAGCTGACGCTGCTCGTTGGCATCCTCCTGTTGCCGGTCGCACTGCTCGCCCGGCGCGTTGGATTCACGCTGCCACTCGATCGCCTCGTTACTCGCTTGGGGAACGCCTACGACCGAACTGCCGACGGATCGTGATCCGGGGACCCAGTGTAGCCGGGCCGTGGCCGCAGCTACCCTAACGGATGGTTTTATCACTGCCGGGACGGTAGCCGGTCGGTATATTCGAAGACGGGTTCGACGCTGATCTCTCCCTCGACAGCCCCAGCCACATCCCCGACAGCGGGACGCCAGTCTACGAACCGGAACTCGGGTCGCTCCCCGAATCGGGGGTCGATGGCGAGGTCAACGAGACGGGGACGACGACCATCGGCATTACGGAAAATTCGAGGCGAAAGCCTCGCCCTTCAGGGGCATGGCGAGAGCGAAGCTCTCGCTGCAACCGAAAAGCTTCGCTTTTCGAGGACGGGGATGAAGCCGACCAACAGTATTCAACCGCCAACGATGGCACGGACGGGGTTCCAACGCAATCTTTAAGCCGTCCGACTGTGATAGTATGCATAGATGGTGAAGAGTACCCGTCACGCGAAATACGAACTCTACTACCACATAGTGTTCGTGCCGAAATCGGGCGGGACCGAAGGTCCCACTGACCTCGCGGAACAAGGTTCCGCTCAGTATCGGCGTTCGCACTTGACGGGGAAGACGAAGGAACGTCTCGAAACCATCTTCGCGGAAATCTGTGAGGACAAGGACCTCGAACTGGCCGAATCTGAGGTCATGCCCGACCACGTACACCTGTTCATCGGGAGTCCGCCGAAGAACGCCCCGTCACTCATCGTCAACTGGGTCAAGGGCATATCGGCGCGGAAGTATAATCAGCGATACGACGACCGCGTGAAGTGGACTCGTTCGTACTACGTCGGCACGGCGGGAAGTGCCTCGAAGGGCGCTGTCGAACGCTACATCGCTGAACAGGAAGGTGGCGACGAATGAATCGCGTCAACACCTTCGAGGTGGTTCCACAGACCGAGAACGACAAAGAGTGCCTCCTACGGCTACTTGACGCCTCCGCCTCCCTGTGGAACGAACTGACCTACGAACGTCGTCAGAACTACTTCGGTGACGACGACGTGTGGGACACCTCCGAGTACCGAGGACGATACAACGGCGTCGTCGGTAGCGCGACCGTCCAACAGGTCACGCGCAAGAACAGCGAAGCGTGGCGGTCGTTCTTCGCGCTAAAAGAGAAGGGCGAGTACGCCAACCCGCCGTCGTACTGGGGCAACGAGGAGGACGGACGCGAACTCCGCACCTACATCCGATGCAACCAGTACACGATTCAGTGGGGCAAGCGTAGCCGTCTCGAAATCCCCGTCGGGCAAGAACTGAAAGACGAATACGGACTCGGCTACCACGAACGACTCCGCCTCGAAGTCCGAGGCAACCCGAAGTGGGACGGCAAACAGGGTCGTCTGGAACTTGAGTACGACGAGGTGAGCGACACGTTCAGGGCTTTCCAACCAGTCACCGTACCTGATTCTCGACTGGATTCACCACTGGCTTCTCACGAAGCCGCCCTCGACGTTGGCGCAAACAACCTCGTCGCCTGTTCCACGACCACTGGGAACCAGTACCTCTACAACGGTCGAGAGTTGTTCGGACAGTTCCGCGAGACGACCGACGAAATCGCCCGCCTCCAGTCGAAACTCCGCGAAGGACGCTACAGTTCCAAACGGATTCGACGGCTGTACCGACAGCGAACGAAGCGCCGCGACCACGCACAGAACGCGCTGGTGCGCGACCTCGTTGAACGGCTGTACGACGAGGGCGTGGCGACGGTGTACGTGGGTGATTTAACCGACGTGCTGGAAACGCACTGGTCGGTCAGGGTGAACCAGAAGACGCACAACTTCTGGGCGTTCAAAAAGTTCATCCACCGTCTCGCCTGCGTCTGTGAGGAATACGGCATCAGTCTTGAAGCCGAGTCGGAAGCGTGGACGAGTCAGACGTGTCCCGAGTGTGGCGACCACGAGGAGACG
The DNA here is from genome assembly GCF_009690625.1 of Halorhabdus sp. CBA1104. NCBI lineage: Archaea > Methanobacteriati > Methanobacteriota > Halobacteria > Halobacteriales > Haloarculaceae > Halorhabdus > Halorhabdus sp. CBA1104. The sequence goes on from NZ_CP033878.1 coordinate 764,025, forward strand.
GTTCGCCACGGCGATACGCTGACGTGTTCGTGTGGTTTCGAGGGACACGCCGACCTCACGGCGTCAGAGACGTTCCTTCGAGAAAACAGCGATACGGAAGTCAGGCCGATGGCACGGCCCGTGCGATTCGAGTGGGACGACCACGATTGGTCGGGGAAACCACACCCTCACGAAAGTCCCAAAGAAGTGCGCACAAACCCGCAAGTTGCCTCCGTGGGTCGGTAGCCGAACCCCCAACGGAGGAATCCTCGCGCTTTAGCGCGGGGAGGATGTCAAGGGACGCTCGAAGAGCGCTACGAAGAAAACATGAGCAACGACGAGGCAATCGCAGTCGCCACGGCGGCGATCCAGGCCGCCGCCGAGCGGGACACTGGCTCGGGCAACGGCATCTACGTCGCCGAGATCACCGACGACGGTGTTGATATCGAGGGATACCCGGACTTCGAGGACGTTTAAGGCGTCTAGACGGGCCGCGTTCCTACATCTTCCCCCAGGCGGAAACCGCCCGAGAGAGTGACGACACGTCGGCGATCCATCGCGTTGCGATAACTTTTTTGAGCACTTTGGCACCGATTCCGCCGAACGTCTCGATCGGCGAGTACAGAACGTTCGTTGCCACGGCGTCCTCACCGACGGAGACGACCGTGCCCTTGTCTTCGAAGCGCCACTCCTTCAGCGGTTGCCCCCGGAGTGTCCGGGCAATGTTCTCGGCGGCGACGTCTGCTGCCTGCCAGGCGGCCTGGGCCGTTGCGGGCGCGGGCTCGTCACCGGGCTGATCGATGAGAGCTGCATCACCGATCGCGAACACCTGGTCGTGGTCGGTCTGGAACGTCGTCGTCGTTCGCAGCCTGTTACTCTCCCGATCTTTTCCGATCTCGACGTCGTTCATTTCCTCTTGGCCGGTGATACCGCCAGTCCAGACCAGCACGTCATAGGGGAGCTGGTCTCCATTTTCGAGGTGGACTGTCTCGGCATCGACGTCATCGATGAACTTGCCAGTCTGGATCCGTACCGACCGTTCCTCGAGACGATCGCGGATCGCTCCCCGGAACGCCCGACTGTTGCCGGGCACGACCGACTCCAGCCCTTCGACGAGCGTGATCTCGATGGGCGCGTCGTGGTGGTCACGATAGGCCGCGATCTCGCCGGCAACCTGGACGCCCGTCTGCCCGGCACCGCCGACCAACACGGTGGCTGGATCGTCCGGCGATGCGTTCTCAGTCGCCTCGACGATCGCGTCGTGGATCGCCAGGGCGTCATCGAGGCTCTTCAGCGTGAGTGCGTGCTCTTCGAGCCCTTCGATACCGAAGAATGCGGTCCGACTGCCGACCGCAACGAGCAGGTAATCGTACTCGACAGTACTGCCATCGGCGAGGTGGACCGTCCGGCCGTCGGTTCCGGTGTCAATCGTCTCGACGCGACCTTCACGGAACGTTGTTGCGGGGGATTTGATCTCCTCGATCGGGATCGTGATGTCGTCTTGGACAGTCGGATCCCGGATACAGCGATGAGATTCGTGAAGAACGAGGTGATAGGGCTTCTCCGAGACCCACACGAGATCTTGGCCGTCGTCGAGTTCGGATTCGAGCCGTTGGATCGCCCCCGCGCCCGCGTACCCGGACCCCAGGACGACCACCGTCTCAGTCATACCCGCTCGTCAGTGAGGGGTGGATACAAACCCTTTGAAATCCCGTCGCTACGGGAAGGCAACGTCGTAATTGCTGTTTCGAACGCGGTGAGAATGCCCGGCTGTCGCCCGCGGCGTCGCGGCTGGGTCAGTGTTCGGGGGTTTCGGCCGGTGCGACCATGTCGTCGATCGTCAGAATGAGTTTGTTACTGGTATCGTCTTTCCCGTCGAGTGTCCCGACGATCTGGAGTTTCGACAGGGGAGTCGGACCGACGGTCACGCTGTCGCCCTCCGCGTAGTTACTGAGCGAGCCCTGCAACGTCACTTCGGCGCGACAGTTTTCGGGGTGGTGAACGCTTGCGAGGTTGATCTCGGCGACGTTTGCCTCTTCGCTTCGCTCACCGTTGTGATACAGCGGGACCTCGGCGGCGTGATCCATGTCCTGGATCTGGAGTGCATCGTAGGCAGTGGCCGTCGGTTTGTAGCCGCCTTTCGGCCCAGGGACGCCTTCGACGAGTTGGAGTGCTTTCAGCGACTGCATTTGGTTGCGGATCGTCCCCGGATTTCGATTGACCTTCTCGGCGATCTCCTCGCCTTTGACAGCGTTTTCACTGTCCCGGTAGAGATTAATGAGTTCCTGGAGGATGTTTTTCTGGCTAGGTGTGAGTTCGATTGATGACATGAGTTATTTTTCGTGATAGCCGGTCTTAAATGCGACGGTGACACCTGATTCTCGGGAACGTCTCTTGGTAGCCGTTACCTCGACAGATTCTAGATAGCCATCGCCGCCGGTAATCCGATTCCAACCCCGTTATATGGATGTTGACATATCTGCCACCACGTCCGATTCGAACGACTAGCCAGATTCTCGTTGCGGAACCCACGAAGGGGCCTGTTGTGGGATTTGACCATTGGATCTCCAGCCTTCTTCCGTGCCTGGGCTAAGGGCGCTGTCCTGACGAACCGCTTCAACACGGGTTGTGTATGCGAGCGGGCGTCGCGTCCCAGTACCTGTCTCATCCGAGACGGCTGAGAGCCACCTTACTGATGGCGTGAGTGAAATTCTGTGAGTGCGCTCGACGGTGCCGGTTCGAAATGGCCGTTACTCTTCGGTTTCGCCTGTCGACCCCGGAATGACGTCCACGGAAGCGACTGTATCGCCGACTTCGACGTCCATAATCGTCACGCCCATCGTGTTGCGCCCGACGGCCGAAACATCGGCGACCGGACACCGCATGATCTGGCCCGTCGCGCTCATGACGATCAAGTGATCGTCGTCGCCAACGGCTTTCACGGCCGTGACACGTCCGTTTCGCTCACCCGTTTTGATGTCGATCAGTCCCTTGCCGTATCGCGATTGCGTCCGATACGCAGAGAGGGGTGTCCGCTTGCCAAATCCGTTCTCGGTGACGGTCAGCAACGACTGGTCGTCGCCGTCTTCGGTCGCGACCAGCCCGGCAACGACGTCCCCGTCTTCGAGATCGATACCGCGAACACCACGGGCTGTCCGACCCATCTGTCTGACGTCTGTTTCGTCGAAGCGGATCGTCATCCCACCTTCCGTTGCGATCACGAGATCTTCCGTGCTGTCGGTGACGGCCACGTCTACCAACGCGTCGTCGGCTTCGAGCTTGGCAGCGATGATCCCCGTCGAGAGGATATTCTCGAACTCCGAACAGCAGGTCCGTTTGACGTAGCCCTGCCGGGTAACCATCGTGATGCACTCGTCGTCGTCGAGTTCGTCGGTACTGACGACGGCAGTGATCTCTTCGTCGTCGTCGAGATCCAGCAGGTTGATCGCCGACTTCCCGCGGGCGGTACGTGACATCTCGGGGATCTCGTAGGTCTTCAACCGGTAGACCTGCCCTTGATTCGTGAAGGCCAACAGATAGTCGTGGGTGTTCGCCCGGAACACCTTCGAGACGCTGTCTCCCTCTTTGGGATCGGCCCCGATTATCCCTTTCCCGCCTCGTCCTTGCGGGTCAAAGCGGTCTTCGGGCATCCGCTTGATGTAGTCGTCTTCGGTGATGACGACCAGGCAGTCTTCTTCCGGGATGAGGTCTTCACGCGTGACTGTCCCGTCGTCTTCGACGATACTCGTCCGGCGATCGTCGTCGTACTCGTCTTTGACGGCCCGGAGTTCGTCTTTGATGACCGCAAACAGTTCCTGTTTGTCGTTCAAGATCGTCTCTAGGCGCTCGATTTCGGCCTGGACTTCTTCGTACTCGGCTTGGACCTCGGCGGCCTCCATCGACGTGAGGCTCCCCAACTGCATCCGGACGATGTGCTGGGCTTGCTCGGCCGAGAAATCGAAGGTTTCCTGCAGGCCGGTCTTGGCAGCGTCCCGGTCGTCGGATTCCCGGATGAGGTCGACGACGGCCTCGACGTTTTCGAGCGCTTTCAAGCGCCCTTCGAGGATGTGGGCACGGTCTTGTGCCTCTCCGAGATCGTACTCCGACCGCCGACGGACGACTTCCTTGCGGTGGTCGATGTAGTGCTGGAGTGTCTCCTTGAGCGTCAGGACCCGCGGCTCGCCATCGACTAAGGCGAGGTTGATCACGCCGAACGTCGACTCGAGGTGATTGTCCAGAAGCTGATTCTCGACGACATCCACGTTCGCGCCACGCTTACATTCGACGACGACCCGTACGCCGTCCCGGTCGGACTCGTCTCGGAGGTCCGAGACGCCTTCGATGAGCCCCTCGTTGACGTCCTCGGCAATCCGCTCTACCATTCGGGCCTTGTTCTCCTGGAAAGGGATTTCCGTAATGACGATCCGGGGGCGGCCCGAGTCCAGTTCGTCGATTTCGTACTCTGCGCGGACCGTCAGGCGGCCTCGCCCGGTCGAATACGCCGAATGGATCGCGTTTTTGCCGACGATATTTGCTCCGGTCGGGAAATCCGGTCCCGTGACGTACTCCATGAGGTCGGTCACCTCGGCGTCGGGGTTGTCGATCAGGTGGATCGTCGCGTCGATCACCTCGCCGAGGTTGTGTGGCGGAATGTTCGTGCTCATCCCGACGGCGATGCCCGACGAGCCGTTCACGAGGAGATTCGGAAAGGCCGCCGGGAGGACCTCGGGCTCTTGGAGACGATCGTCGTAGTTTGCGGTGAAGTCGACGGTCTCTTTCTGTAGGTCAGCCAGTAACTCCTCGGCGACGGGGGCCATCCGGGCCTCCGTGTAGCGCATCGCAGCAGCCGGATCGCCGTCCATCGAGCCGAAGTTGCCCTGGCCGTCGACCAGCGGGTAGCGCATCGAGAAGTCCTGGGCCATCCGCACCAGGGTGTCGTAGATCGCGCTGTCGCCGTGGGGGTGATAATCCCCCATGGTGTCCCCGACGATCGACGAGGACTTGCGGTGTGAGGAGCCACTTGTGACTCCCATCTCGTGCATCGCATAGAGAATACGTCGATGGACGGGTTTGAGGCCATCCCGGACGTCAGGCAGGGCGCGACCGGCGATGACGCTCATCGCGTAGTCGATGTAACTTTGCTCCATCTCGTCTTCGATCCGGACGTGATCGACGCGTGCGGCTTCGACGTCTGTGTCCGGGTTGTCGGGTAGCTCTGAGCTCATATATCGACCCACTCGGCTTCTGGGGAGTGTTCCTTGATGAACTGCTTGCGCGGCTCGACGGCATCACCCATCAGCACCGAGAACATCTTGTCCGCGGCAGCAGCATCGTCGATGGTGATCTGCTTGAGAAACCGGTTTTCGGGATTCATCGTCGTCTCCCAGAGTTGCTGTGGATTCATCTCACCCAGTCCCTTGAAGCGCTGGACCTGCGTCGGGTTGCCGTTGCACTTCTCTTCGACGATCTCGTCCCGTTCTTCGTCTGTCATCGCGTCGTAGGTTTCGCCACGGTACCGGATGCGGTACAGCGGTGGACGGGCGGCATAGACGTACCCGGATTCTAACAGTGGCCGCATGTGTCGATAGAAGAACGTCAACAGGAGTGTCCGAATGTGCGCACCGTCGACGTCCGCGTCGGTCATCATGACGATCTTCTTGTACCGACACTCCTCGATGTCGAATTCGTCACCGATCCCCGTCCCGATCGCGGTGATCATCGCTCTGATCTCGTCGTTCTCGAGGATCCGATCGAGGCGGTGTTTCTCGACGTTGAGGATCTTGCCCTTGATCGGGAGAACGGCCTGGTTTTCGGGATTGCGTGCCTGTTTGGCACTGCCTCCGGCACTGTCTCCCTCGGCGATGAACAATTCGGCCTCGTCGGGATCGCGTGTCTGGCAATCAGAGAGCTTGCCCGGCAGCGCCGTCGACTCCAGGGCACTCTTGCGGCGCGTGAGCTCTTCGGCCTTTTTTGCGGCTTTGCGGGCCTTTGCGGCCTCGACGGCTTTCCGGACGATCGCCTGGGCGACGTCGGGGTTCTCCTCGAAGTACGTCCCGAGGTTCTCGTGCATCGCACTCTCGACGACGCCACGGACCTCGCTGTTGCCCAGTTTGGTCTTCGTCTGGCCCTCGAATTGTGGATCGGGGTGTTTCACCGAGATGACCGCAGTCAGCCCCTCGCGGATATCATCGCCTTTGAGGGTGTCGTCGATCTCGCCCAGCAGGTCGTTCGTGCTGGCGTAGTCGTTGACGACACGGGTCAGTGCCGTCTTGAATCCGGTGAGGTGGGTGCCCCCTCTCGGGTGTTGATGTTGTTTGCGAAAGCGTGGATCGAACCCTGTAACTCGGTGGTCGCCTGGATGGCGACCTCGAGTTTGATGCCCTCCCCTCGTCGGTGAAGTAGACGACCTCCTCGTGGAGGGCGTCTTTCGTTTCGTTTAGATACTCGACGAACTCCCTGATGCCCCCCTCGTACTGGAAGTGTTCCTCGTTGTCGTCGCGTTCATCAACGAGAGAGATGGCGACGCCGGAATTGAGAAACGCCAGCTCTCGCAACCGGTTTGCTAGCGTCGAAAACTGGAAGTCCGTCGTCTCGAAAATGTCTTCGTCAGGGAAAAAGCGGATCGTCGTTCCGGTCCCGTCCTCGGGTGTGAGGTCCCGTACCCGTTCGAGCGACCCGACCGGTTCGCCGTGGTCGAACGACTGTCGCCAGACACCGCCGTCTCGCTTCACTTCGACCGCTAACTCCTGGGACAGGGCATTGACAACCGAGACGCCGACCCCGTGGAGGCCGCCAGACACCTGGTAGGACTTGTTGTCGAATTTCCCACCGGCGTGTAGGACAGTCATGATAACTTCGACCGCAGGTGCGTCGTGGTCGTCGTGTTGGTCGACTGGAATCCCCCGCCCATCGTCGGTTACCGAGACCGATCCATCGTCGTGGATCGTGACGTCGATACTGTCACAATGGCCAGCCAACGCCTCGTCGATGGCGTTGTCGACGACCTCGTAGACGAGGTGGTGCAATCCTCTCGTATCCGTCGAACCGATGTACATCGCCGGTCGCTTCCGGACGGCCTGTAACCCCTCCAGAACCTGGATTTGACCGGCACCGTACTCGTTATCGTCGCTCATAAAACACTGTCTCGTTGTTTCGTCTCGTGGGTCTTAAACCCCTCGTGCGCGCGCGCACGGACCTCTGTGCATGTGAAGAAATAATACAAACAATTTATTTATATGGGGAGCGAACGTCGACACATGTTGGGAATTGTGTACGGTGCCGACGGCCGTGAAGTCAAACGGGCGTTGACACTAATGAACCCCTCGGTTCCCGGTCGGGGTCGAGCGGGTGGGGGATGTGCAACTGATCGCGAGCTCTTTGGGGGTATCCGGTCCAATGACTGAAATCGACGACTCGACGCTCGGAACACAGCTAGAGCGGTTCGGGCTTTCCGAGACGGAGATCCAGACGTATCTGGCCGTGCTGGAAAACGGCGAAGCTAAGGCCAGCACGATCGCCGATGCGACCGGCGTTTCGAAACGCTACGTCTACAGCGTCTGTGAAGAACTCGAAGAACAGGGGTTCGTCGAGGTCAACGATCACGTCGTTCCGACGAAAATCCGCGCCAAACCTCCCGAGGAAGTGATCGAACTACTCTCGAACCGCCTCGAAGAGATTCAGCCAGCTCTCAAACGCCGCTACTCCGAGTCCGAGGCCAGGCCCCAGCGCTTCGACGTCATCAAGTCCCGGGTTACCGTCCTCAAGCGAATCAACGAGTACATCAGCCAGGCCGACCGCCGTGTCGGGCTATCGATCCCGTATTCGTCTGTCTCCCGCGTCGCGGAGGAACTCCAGGATGCCGTCGATCGGGGCGTCCTCGTGTTGTTGTTGGTGACGAATGCTGAACCGGATCTCGAAGAACTGGCTGGCTACGACCGGCCGATCGCCAGTGTCGTCCGGAGTTGGGACGCATCGATTCCCGTGATCCTCGGTGCCGATCGGGATCTCGGGATGGTCTCCTCCTCAGAGATGATGACGACGGCCAACAGCGACGAGCAGGCGATTTCGCTCGTCCAAGAGCGAATCGTCCCGACGCTGTATGGCTCGTTCCTGGCGAATTTCTGGGTCTCGGCCGAGCAAGTCCAGGTTATCGATCCGGCACCACTCCCCCAAACCTACCAGAGTTTCGAACAGGCGGTCTTCGAAGCTACCCTCCGGTTGCGTGACGGCGACGCGATCGACGCCTGCGTCGAAGCCTTGCATAGCTCCGAGGACAGCGAGACAGAGACGGTTACTGGGCGGGTAGCCGACACGCGACAGGGGATCGTCGATCCGATTAGCAACGAGTTCCCGATCGAGCACTCGTTGCTCATCGAGACGGACGAAGGCGAAATCACGATCGGTGGCACTGGCGCGTTCCTCGAAGAGTACGAGGCCCGGACAGTCACGCTCGAAGCCGCTGAGTAGTAACGTCTCCGCCGGCGGTGACCGGCCATCGGGAAGTCTTTAACCACGGGACGGTTGCACTTTCTACAGGATGTCAGGGAGGCAGTCGACACTCGGCGAGGAGGGGATCGCCCAAGAGTTGGCCCAGAGCCAGCGCTCGATCTCTATCGCCGAGTTCTTCGAGAAGAACAAGCACATGCTCGGGTTCGACTCCGGCGCCCGGGCGCTGGTCACGGCCGTCAAAGAGGGCGTCGACAACAGCTTAGACGCCTGTGAGGAAGCCGATATCATGCCGGATATCTACGTCGAGATAGCGGATCTCGGTGACTACTATCGTCTCGTCATCGAGGACAACGGCCCCGGAATCACCAAGGAGCAACTCCCGAAAGTCTTCGGGAAACTCCTGTATGGCAGCCGCTTTCACAAACGCGAGCAAAATCGCGGCCAGCAGGGAATCGGGATCAGCGCAGCCGTCCTCTATTCACAATTGACCAGCGGCAAACCGGCGAAGATCACGTCACGAACGAACGGCAGCGAGACGGCCCACTACTTCGAGTTGATCATCGACACAGATACCAACGAGCCGGAGATCAGCGTCGACGAGACGACCACGTGGGATCGCCCACACGGGACCCGCATCGAGGTGGAAATGGAGGCCAATCTGCGAGCCCGTCAGCAATTGCACGACTACATCAAGCATACGGCAGTCGTCAACCCGCACGCCCGCATCGAGTTCGTCGAACCGAACATCGACGACCCGCTGAAGTTCGAACGCGCCGAGGGAGCTACACTGCCCGCCGAGACCGAGGAGATCAGGCCCCACCCACACGGTGTCGAACTCGGCACTCTCCTGAAGATGCTGGAGGCGACGGACTCCTACTCGATCTCCGGATTCATGCAGGGTGAGTTCACCCGCGTGGGTGCAACGACCGCCGAGAAGGTCCTGAACAACTTCCGGGACCGGCATTTCGGTCGTGAAATGGCCTGGCGACCGCCCGAGGCCCACGAGGGCGATCTCGAGGTTACCGTCCGGGCTGCAGTCGCCAACAAGGGCAAAGACGCCACGAAGTCCTTTGCCCGTGAGGTTGCTGACACGATCGGTGACCGCGAGCGGATCGCCCACCACGAACTCCGGGCGGTCGTCGACGTGGCGGCCGAGGATGCGGCCGAGGGATTCGGAACGACCTTCGGAAGTACGGTCCGAGAGAAAGCCACAGCCGCTGCCTGGGCGGCGCTTCTCGGGGACACTGACGACGGTGAGCCCCGCGAAACCCTCGCTTCGGACCTCTACGGGCTCGTCGAGGCCGCGACGAGTTCTCGGAAGGACGACGCTACCTTGCACGGCCTGGCCGATCGCATCGCCACGAAGTTCCTCGACAGCGACGACAATCGCCACCGCTGTACGCGGGACGAACTCGAGGAGTACGTCCAGCGAGCCGCAGAGAGCACTGAGGAGTACGACGATGCGACGATCGGCGAGACCGCGCGTGAGAACGTTTGCGAAGCGATTTGGGACGTTATGGTGACCGTTCCCGACGAGCCGCCGAACGTCTCGACTGTTGCAGACGGGCGCGATACGGCCTCGGAACTCCTCGAAGCGATGCGGGAGACAGATATCATCTCCCCGCCGACGGACTGTCTGGCCCCGATCACCGAGCGCTTAGTCGAGGAAGGACTGCGCAAGGAGTTCGACGCCGACTTCTACGCCGCGGCGACCCGCGATGCCGCGGTATCGGGTGGCGACCCATTTATCGTCGAGGCCGGGATCGCTTACGGGGGCGATCTGGAAGACGGCGGCGCCGTCGACGTGATGCGCTTTGCCAACCGCGTGCCGCTGGTCTATCAGCGTGGGGCCTGTGCGACGACGGACGTCGTCAAGACGATCAACTGGCGCAACTACGGCCTCGATCAGCCCGGCGGATCAGGCCTGCCCAACGGGCCGGCCGTCGTGATGGTTCACGTCGCCTCGACGAACGTGCCCTTCACCAGCGAATCGAAGGACGCTATCGCGAACGTGCCCGCGATCGAAGACGAGATCGAACTCGCCATCAGGGAGGCCGCCCGCGAACTCAAGTCCTTCCTCAACAAGCGCCGGTCGATGCAAAAGCGCCGTGAAAAGCAGGACAAACTCGGGACGATCCTTCCCGAGATGGCGACCAAACTCTCCGCGGTAACCGGTCGAAAAGCCTTGGACATCGACGACTCGCTGGCTCGGATCATGAACAACGTCTTGATCGAGCGGGAGGTCGAAGACGGCACCGTCCGGCTGGTCGTCGAGAACAACGACTCGGCGAACGCCGAGCCGGAGATTACGGATATCGTCACGGTCGAACCAGACGACGTACACGCGGACGGCGACGACGCTCGTGTCGTCGAGATGGACGGCGAATGGTTCCTCAAGTGGTCGCCAACGGTCGCCAGCGGCGAAGAGGCGGCCCTGACCTACGAGATCGATGGCGACGCCGACTTCGACATTTCGGTGGATGGGATCGAGAGCGCGAAACTGACCGTGGACGGTGAACAATGAGCACTGAATCAAGCGAGACGACAGACGCGACCGAGGGGGACGCCCGCGAGCGGTTGCTCGATCTGGCAGCACAGTTTTACGACCAGTTCGAGCGCGGCGATGTCCCGCACATGGACGTCCCGACCCGGACCAAGACCAACATCGAGTACGACCCCGAGCAGAAGGTCTGGGTCTACGGCGACCGGAAGAGTACGCGATCGGCCAACAGCGTCCGTGGAGCCCAGAAGCTCCTGAAAGTCATCTACGCGATCGACTTCCTCGCCAACCAACTCGAAGAAGACCGTTCCTCGACGCTGCGTGAACTGTACTACCTCAGCGAGTCCTGGGACTTAGACGAGGCTCAGTTTTCGAGTCAAGACGAGTCAAACCAGCTCATCGAGGACCTGGAGATCGTCTCGGACGTCCGCCGCGAAGAGTTCCACATGCGTCCCGAGGAGTCCGGCGCGAAGGTGATGGGCCCCCTCCGCCTGCGCGAGCAAACCAACCGCGGCGACCGGGAGATCCACTGTCAACACGACGTGGGCCAGGGTGGCTATCAGATCCCCAACGACCCCGACACGATCGAATTCCTGGACAACGACGCTGAGTTCGTCCTGTGTGTGGAAACCGGCGGTATGCGTGACCGACTCGTCGAAAACGGGTTTGACGACGAGTACAATGCGATAGTCGTCCACCTGGGCGGCCAGCCCGCCCGCGCGACCCGCCGGCTGACAAAGCGCCTCCACGACGAACTCGGCCTGCCCGTGACGGTGTTCACTGACGGGGACCCTTGGTCGTATCGCATCTATGGATCCGTTGCGTACGGGTCGATCAAGTCCGCCCACCTCTCGAAGTACCTCGCGACGCCGGAAGCGCAGTTCATCGGCGTCCAGCCCGAGGACATCGTCGAGTACGATCTGCCGACCGATCCCCTCGCGGACTCCGACATCAACGCCTTGGAGTCCGAACTCGAGGACCCACGGTTCCAGACCGACTACTGGGAGGAACAGATCGAACTCCAGCTCGACATCGACAAGAAATCCGAACAGCAGGCCCTGGCCTCCTACGGCCTGGACTTCGTGACGGATACGTATCTGCCGGAACGTCTGGACGAGATGGGTATCATCTAGGACGCGCGGGGGCGAGCGGTCTCAGTTCGTCGTCGTGATCTCGAGGACGTCGCGGTGATCGAGTTCCGTCTCTGCGCCGACCTGCCGTTCCGAGCGCGCGTCCTGGGCGTGGAGGAACCCCTCGCCGATGTCCGTATGCAGGAAGTACGCGAAGTCCTCGGCTGTCGAGCCGTCGGGGAGCACGAAACAGTCCTGCAGGAAGGTCCCGTCGTCCTTCGGAGCGCCGGAACCGGGGAAGACGGCGATCGCCCCCAACACATCGAACAGCGCCGTTTCGAGGACACTTTGGACGCCAGTCCCGCCGTAGGCCCCGACGAACTCGCGGATCTCCTCGAGCCCGGCGGCTTTCTCCGCGGGGAGGTCAGCCGTCACCGCGAAGTCCTCGTCGCCGGGCCGGTACTCGAGGACGCCCTGCTCGTCGCCGTTCTTCAACGCCTTCTCGGCGTGGGCCGAGACGGGGACGAACGTCAGGTGCTCGTACTCGGGGTCGGTCGTCACCGCCTCCCAGTTGTCCTGTGCCGCTTCAGTGTCCATCTTGTTGGCGGCGATGACGATCGGCTTAGTTCGGATCCGGATCTCGCGGGCGAGGGCTTGCCGATCGGCTTCCTCCCACGTGTCGGGATCGAGTTCGAGCCCTTCGCCGAGGATGACCTGCTTGATCTCGTCTTCACCGATACCGAAGGCCGAGAGCTGTTCGGCGAGATCAGCCTCGACATTCCCGTCGTCCCCGTTGTAGCCCGAGTGGTAGCGCTCGATGCCCTTCTCGAAGATATCGAGATACCACATGTCGAGTTCGTTCTCGAGGAAGTCGATGTCCTCACGCGGGTCGTGATCCGTCGTCGGTTCGCCTTCCAGATCCGTCTCGCCGGTGAAGTCGACGACGTGGACCAGCACGTCCGCCTCGTTCAGATCCGAGAGAAATTGATTGCCGAGCCCCTTGCCCTCGTGGGCACCGGGCACGAGCCCCGCGACGTCGACCAGTTTGGTCGGGACGAAGCGGACGCCCTCGGCACAGTAGCCGTGGTTCGGGGTACACGTGTGATCGAACTCGGGGGCGGCACACTCGACGCGGACGTAGGCTTCACCGACCGATGGATCGATCGTCGTGAACGGGTAGGCTCCTTCAGGCACGTCGTTCATCGTCGCTGCATTGAAAAACGTGGACTTCCCGACGGAGGGCTTGCCCACGAGGCCGATCTTGTAGCTCATTGGCGACTAGCAGTCAACGGTCGGCTAAAACGTTCTCATCCACCGTGTGTTGGCCAGGGATTGACAGGGGAGCGAGACACGTTCGACGAGTCGCTCGAACCAGCGAGTCGTCAAGCGCTCCCGGGGATCGGGATGTCGGCAATCGGTTGGTCCACCTCGAAGCCGGGACTCGTCTCGACCGCTTTCCCGATAAGAGGGTCCCCAACGGGTTCGAGCGCAGTCGTCTCGGCCGACTCCGCCGGGGAGATCGTCGCTTCGACCGCGACGGCGTCCCCGCCCGAGCGGTAGGGTCTGTCGACGTCCAGTGAGAGTTCACCGTCGCCGTTGACGTCGAGAGACGGGCTCACTCGTTTTCGCCGTCGTCGGGGGGATCGATCCTCGCATCGACGGCGATCGCCCCGTCGCTGGATCGGTACGGATGATCGAGCGAGCCGCCAGCGTAGCTGAGGCGTTCGTCGTCGTCCGTGTCTTGATGTGGCACGGCCACGAGCGTCGCTTGGGTGCGTATGGGCTCGTCGATCTCGACGACGACGTTCGTATGCTCTCCTGGGGGCAGATACCCGGTCTGGCCGACGACTTGTCCGTCTTTGGTCCGCTCGTGAACCACGACGAATCCACCTTCCGACGTCGAGACGGAATCGATCGTCACGGTCTGTCCGATCGCCTGCTGATTTTGCATCGTCAGGGAGGCAACCGGCGAGGAGGCTACGAGGATCAAGACGTACGCGATCGTCAACAGGATCGCTGCGTGTTTCGCCCCGTCCTTGAGCGTGCCCTCGCCGAGTTGGCCCGCGATGAACCCCGACAGGACACCCTGGATGAGTGCGGCATGCAGAAAGACGAGCGTGTACGCCGGTTTGTTCACTTGCCCGAGGCGAGCGAAGGCGGTGACGTCGACGCCCAGCCGGTTTGACTGATCCGGAACGGGAACGTTGTTCGGCAGGCTCGGCACCAGGACTTCTTGGACAGCGAAAATAATCACCAGAAAGACCAGAAACGAGACGTAGATGACCACGAGGTAGGTGAACATCTGTTGGCGGCGCTCTCGGCGCATGCGGAGGTCAGACCGGGCCTGTGTGGCAGCGATCCGGAGTACCGGCCCGAGCTTGCCGCTTGCTTTCATCGCGTTGGTCAGCAGCGAGACGACTCTGGCGGTCGAAGATGTCCGCACACGCCGACCGAATCGGCGGAGGGCGTTGGACGCGTTTGCTCCCATCGACATGTCCGTCCAGATACGGTTAACTTCGTCTGTCAGCATCCCGAGGTCCGTATCGCGAACCCGATCGACGCTCTCGACGAAGGACATCCCCGCTTCGTTGAGACTCGCCAGTCGTTCGAGGAGTTCCGGCGTCGCGGCCTCGATACGGTCGATCCGTCGGGTGTATAGCTCCCGGACAATAGCGTAGGTCCCGATCAGGAAGATCGTCACCTGGACGAGCACGTCGTCGGCGAGCCGAAGGTTGAACCCGTACTCGGTAACCGCCGCTGGGAGCGAGATCGCAACCCACAGCAGCGCGATCGGCACCGTGATGTAAAATACTCGTGACGGGTTCCAGAGGATGGTCTGTACTGGTTGGCGCAAGACTCGTTTGATGCGTGCCACGCGGTCGTACAGTGCGAGCTGGGCTCGCCCCGCAGCCGCGTAGGCCAGGTTACTTCTTTTCGAGCTCGCGGTGTTTGGCATGCGTGTCGCCGATTCCGATCCCGTTTGAATGGCCTCTAGTCCGCTCTCGCGGGCGACTCCAAGCTCCTCTAACTTCTGGGCCAGATAGACGACGAACAGCGCGTTCGACAGCGGGACGATGACGTACGCCAGCATCTGCAAGATCGGGAGGGTGTCGGTGATCGTCAGCCCGAACACGAGCAGGATGGTAAACAGGAACAACACCCCGGCCACCAACGTTGTCACGTACGCCTCAGCGATCGTCGCAAGTAATTCGAGTACCTCCGCCTGTCGTTGTTCGGCTTCCTCTTGGAGTCGCTCGTACTGGTCTTCGAGGAACTGTGGGAGCTTCTGGCCACTCGAAAGCACACTCGCTAAATTCTCGGCAAACGTCCGGAACGGGTCGCTGGGACTGCGGTGGGCAGTCCGACGAACCGCCGAGATCATGTCTCGGCCGAACAGATCCATCTCCCGGACGGCGACACTCATTTCGTCTGCGGCGTCCCCATAGATCGCCCGGTTGCGTCCCAGCGTTCGCATCACTTCCGGGAATGCCATGCCACCGCGGGCGAGGGCGTAGACGAACGCCACTGTCCTGGGTAGTGCCTCGTTGATCCCCCGCCGGCGGACTTCCGCGTGGCCGGATGGCAACTGCCAGCGCAAGACGTAGGTCAGAATTGCCGAGAGCACGCCGAACACGACGCCTCCCGCAGTCAGGACGAAGAAGACCTGATTCGGGGACAGAAGAATCTCCATGTTTCGTTCCCCCAGCACCTCCCCCATGACAGAAGGGAGTTCGGCGAGGATACCGGCGACGATCGGGAGCACGACCAGTGCCGCGCCGACGGCATAGACGCCGATGACGCCACCGACGACCGAGGCGGTCGCCGTGTACAGGTAGGTCTTGGCGGCGTAGACCCGGTAGGTCGTATCGACGTAGGCCGATTCGAGGAGCCGGCGTCGCTCGGCGGAGGCGGGCACGTATCGGCTGAAGTACCGGCGTGCGATCCGAGTGACGAGCCGATCGAGGCGCTTGCTGAGACGGGTTGAGGCGACTGCCGCCGCGATCGTAACGGCGACCACGAGCGGCAGGTACCCGACGACACTCATGTTAGGTGTCGCTGTCTCCCTCGATCGCGTCGAGGGCGGCTTCTTTGTCCGCGTAGTACCTGTTGACCTGGGCCGTAAACCGGCGGTAGTCGGTGACGTCCTGGTCTCGCATCGCACGCAGGAACCGCTGTCTGTCCCGTAGCTCTTCGAGCAAGTCGGACTGGCTCCAGCCACGCTCCTCTCGAATCTCGTCGAGTAGCGTGGAGTTACTCTCCCCGAAGGTGTCCTCGGTCGGGCTCCACTCGTAGACGTTGGCGTAGTCGAGTTCGCCCGTTCGCTGGTCGATCCCTTCGATCTCCGCGAGCACTTTCGCCCGCCGGACTCGCTCGTCGCCGTACCGTGCAAGCACCTGCACACAGAGGATGTCCAGACTCTGGACCATCGGTCGCGGGACGTTGATCGGCTCGTTCTCCAAGCGATTGATGACCGTCTGAACGGAGTCGGCGTGCATCGTCGAGAACGTCGTATGCCCGGTGTTCATCGCCTGGAAGAGTGTAATCGCTTCCTGGCCCCTGACTTCCCCGACCACGATGTACTCGGGACGGTGGCGAAGCGCAGAGCGCAACAGATCGTACATCGTGATGTCGTCTTCGTCGAAGCGCTCGCGGGTGACACTCGAAAGCCAGTTGTCGTGATACAAAGAGAGTTCACGGGTGTCTTCGATCGTGAGGACCTTCGCCCGCGGCGGAATGAACATCGAGACGGCGTTCATCGAGGTCGTCTTGCCCGCGGCAGTCCCCCCCGCAAACAGCAGGGACTTGTTGTGCTCGATTGCCAGCCAGAGGTAGGCCAGCATATCCAGACTGAACGTGCCATACTCCACTAGATCGATCGGCGTGAAGGGGTCGTCGGCGTATTTCCGGATAGTGAACGCCGACCCGTGTGGCGTGACTTCCTTTCCGAGTGCGAGTTCGATCCGTGACCCGTCCGGGAGCGTCGTCGAAACGACGGGATCGGCGACGCTGATGTGGCGACCGGAGCGCTGGGCCAACTGGACGACCACGTCGTCGAGTTCGTCCGCGCTGTAGGAGACGTTCGTCTCGATATCGGTGTACCGATCGTGATAGGCAAAGATCGGGAGATCGACCCCGTCACACGAGATGTCTTCGATCGCTGGATCGTGCATGAGCGGATCGATCTTCCCGTAGCCCTGGAACTCCCGGTAGAGGTAGTAAAACAGTCGATGGACGGTCTCTGGATGGACTTTGACGCCGTACTCTTCGAGCCGATCGCGCAGTTCGGCGAGCAGGGCTCCTTCTGGATCGTCGTCGACATTCTCGCGGTACAGAAGCGGGTCCCGTACGTCTTCGAACAGGCGTTCGAGGAGGTCCCGCTCGAACTCGTCGAGATTCGGCTCGGCCACGTGGTAGTAGTGTTCGTCCTGTTGGGGATCGTGGTTGATCGACGCGAACGCGTAGGGCGCATTCAACCAGTAGCGCTCTAGCTCGTCCATTTTCGGGTCGCCGTCGAACGTGACCAGTCGGTCGTGGCGCGTCGGATCGTAGTTTTCGGTGACAACCTGCGAGCCTGCGAGGACACGCCCAACTCGTGAGAGCCACGCCTTCGCGTCCGCTACCCGATCAGTTTCCTTGCTGGCAGGGCTCTCCTGACCGGCGCGTGAACCGACATCCACATCGTCGATGGCTGGATCGCTGTCAGACATTCGTCAGTTCTGGCCCAGTGTCGTAGTGGTGCCTTGTTGCGGATTGCAAGTCCAACTACTTAAATTCGGCCGGCGGATTCTCAGCGGCGAGAACAGGTCGCCCCCGTGGCCAATTCCGATCCGCGTGACCTCGACCGACGGTCCCCGGCCGATCCTGACGCCGCCGTCACCTTCATGCTAATAGAACACATACCAACGAGTACCGGATGAAGCGCGAACACTTCAGCCTCACCGTTGCCCCCGAACCCGAAGAGAGCGACCGCCCGACGCTGCATATTGCCTACGACGGGCCGACAGCGTTGCTTCGTGAGCGATTACACAACCCAGAGGACGAGGCCCTAACGGACGACGAGATCGACGTCGCGTTTCGCTTACAGGACGACACACGGGGTGTGTTGAGTATCGCCGATCGACACACTGGGGCGTTCGTCTTCGAGCTCGAGGCCGATCTCGATGCGATCGATCGGATCGTTCAGGCCGCAGAGGCCGACGACGAGCGCTACCGGATCGTGATCGAGACTGACGGGGACGCTTGGACGTACGACAAAGAGACGCTACTGGTCTATGGGGTCGATGGCCAACTGCTCCGCACAGACAGCCTCATCCCCGGCAGTGTCGAGCTGTAGGTCCCAGACCCTGGAGAAACAGACTGGTTTCTGGTGGCATACCCGGCAGCATTCACCGGATGTTTGTGAGACGGTACCAAAAAGCGAGATTTAATGCGTCCGCCCTTCCCATGGGGGACACATGCGATTGCACGAGTACCAGGCCAAGCGGCTGTTCAGCGAGGCCGGTATCCAGACGCCGGCGTCTGGACTGGCTTCGACGGTCGAGGAAGCGGTCGAGGCGGCCGAATCGATCGGGTATCCGGTCGCGATCAAGGCCCAAGTCCACGTCGGCGGCCGAGGCAAGGCCGGTGGGATCAAACTCGCCGACACTGCCCAGGAGGCCCGCGAGGCCGCGGGGGAGATCATCGGTATGGATCTCAAGGGCTACACCGTCGATCGCGTCCTCGTCGAGGCGGCAGTCGATTTCGTCACCGAGCTGTACGTCGGCGTGACGATGGATCGTGGCGCGGGCAAACCCGTCGCAATGGTCTCGACGAAAGGCGGGGTCGACATCGAGGAGGTCGCCGAAAGCGATCCCGACGCGATCGCTCGGGAACACGTCGACCCGGCCCACGGATTACACCCGTACCAGGCCCGGAAAGCCGTCTACGACGGGGGCGTCGAGCGCGAATTCGCGGGCGATGTCGCTGCGATCCTCTCGACGCTGTATGACCTCTGGGACGAGACTGACGGCAGTGACGCCGAGATCAATCCCGTGATGATCACCGACGACGGAGCGGTCGTCGCCGCTGACGCCGTCTTCAACGTCGACGACGACGCCCTGTTCCGTCAATCCGAAATCGCGCAGTTGGAGGGCGAAACGAGCGGCGACGACCTCGAATCGATGGCCAGCGAGTACGGGTTCGATTACGTCCGCCTAGATGGCAACGTCGGCATCATCGGGAACGGCGCTGGACTCGTGATGACGACGCTCGATCTGGTCGATTACTACGGCGGGGCGCCGGCGAACTTCCTCGACATCGGCGGCGGGGCAAAGGCCGGTCGGGTCCGCAACGCTTTAGAGGTCGTCTTCGCCGACGAGAACGTCGACAGCGTGGTGTTCAACATCTTCGGGGGATCACGCGCGGCGACGAGGTTGCACGCGGTATCAACGACGCCCTGGAAGCGTTCGACGAGATTCCGAATCCGGTCACTGTCAGATTGGCAGGGACCAACAGCGTCGAAGGCATGGAGATACTCAACACAGAGCTGGTGACCGTCGAGGAGACCCTGGAGGCAGCCGTCCAGCGTGCGGTTGCCGACGCCGAGGAGGTGGCACAATGAGTTCTATCAGACGATTCGACACTCGCTTCGCTCGGTCGACTGCGACTGATAACCTCATTCTCACCACGGGGTGGTTCGAATGAGCGTACTCGTCGATGCAGACACTCGCGTTATCGTCCAGGGCATCACCGGCGGCGAGGGCGAGTTCCACGCAGAGCAGATGATCGAGTACGGGACCAACGTCGTCGCCGGCGCGGTCCCGGGGAAGGGCGGCCAGGAAGTCCACGGCGTGCCCGTCTACGATACGGTCGACCGGGCCGCACGCGCGGAAGACGCCGACGCTTCTGTCGTGTTCGTCCCGCCCGCCTTCGCCGCCGACGCGTTGTTCGAGGCCCTGGACGCGCCCCTGGATGTCGTCGTGGCGATCACCGAGGGCATCCCGACCCAGGATGTCAGCGAGGTCTACGAACAACTCCGTCGAACCGATACCCACTTGATCGGCCCCAACTGTCCGGGTATCATCACGCCCGGCGAAGCCAAACTCGGGATTCTGCCGGGCAACATCTTCACGGACGGTGACGTCGGGCTGGTCTCCCGGTCGGGGACGCTGACCTACCAGATCGTCGATAGCCTCACCCAGCGCGGGATCGGCCAGACGACAGCCATCGGCATCGGTGGCGACCCGATCATCGGGACGGACTTCATCGACGCCTTAGAACTGTTCGAGGCCGATCCCGACACGAAAGCGGTCGTCATGTGCGGGGAGATCGGCGGCGAAGACGAGGAAGACGCCGCCCGGTACATTGCCGAGTACATGGACACGCCTGTCGTCGGGTTCATCGCCGGCCGGACGGCCCCGCCGGGCAAGCGCATGGGCCATGCCGGTGCGATCGTCTCGGGCAGCGGGACTGGCACCGCCGAAAGCAAGATCGACGCCTTGGAGTCAGCCAGCGTTCCCGTCGGTGACACGCCCAGTGACGTCGCCGATCACGTCGAAACCATTCTCTGAGCGACGAGTGGCTGTTGGCGTCGGCCCGGCCTGGTGAAAAAGCCTAACTCGCCGCCAGGCGTGACTCGAGTATGCGCTGTATCGCCCACCGAGGCTTTGCCGGACTGTATCCGGAGAACACGCTCGCCGCCATCGAACAGGCCGGCCAACGGGCTGCGATGATCGAACTCGACGTTCGGCGCTGTGGGTCGGGTGAACTCGTCGTCCATCACGACGAAACCGTCGATCGGTTGACGACTGCCAACGGGCGGGTCGCGGACATGACTGCGACGGAACTGTCGCGGTTGAACATCGAGGGCTCCGGTGAGGGTGTGCCGTCCCTCGCCGAGGCGATCGAGGCGGTCCCCGCCGACGTCGGCCTCGATCTCGAACTCAAAGAATCAGGCCTCCTCACCGACGTTCGGGACCGCATCGCAGACGTCGACCGTGACATCTGGCTTTCTTCGTTCGATATCTCGATCGTCGAGGCGGCCAGTGAACAGACGGATTGTCCGGTCGTGTTACTCGTCGGTGACTCCTCGGAGGCCGGTATCGAACGGGCGGCCGGACTGGGCTGTGCGGGTCTGGCCCCCCACTGGCGTCTCGTCGATTTCGCGCTCATCGAGCGGGCTCATCGAGCCGATTTGGGCGTCTACCCCTGGACGATTACCGATGTCGAGCGCGCAGAGACCTTCGCGAAAATGGGTATCGACGGCATCATCGCGGACGATCCAGTCGCGTGTATCGAGGAGTGAGTGCGGACACGAACGGACTGTGGCGCCAGTGGAGCGGCGATCGTGGACGGGAGGAGAGCAGGGGCGCACGATCACAGACGAGCAAGGTTCTGCCGAAGCTTGATGTTCGCTGTCATCAGTGCCGTCGCCGCCATGATGATGAAAACGACCTGGACGTGCAGGACGATTATCTGCTCGATGCCCAAAAGCGTGACCAGGGCAATCGCCGGTACGAACGCACTGAACGCAAGGACCGGCAGCAAATGGCGCAATAGGGTATCCAGCATCGTCCCCTGGACCATCGATCGGGAGAGTTGGGTACGCCCGTGCCAGTACCCGTAGGTCCCGAACGCGATCGCCCCGACCCCTTCCAGTGCGAGCACCGGTTGCTCGGCGATTCCGATCGCTTCCGCGGCGATCGCCCCAACGACTGTGAGGCTGAATACCGCGACCAGGGGGCTCGGAACGACGCTCCCAGCCGTCCCACGATCACTGTCGGCGACTGTGCCTTGCCGGGCGATCAACTGCATCGTGAGTGCAAGCAACAGGACGAAGCCAAGAAATACCCCATCACGAACCGACGGGATCCCCGAGAGTACGATTTCGGCGATTCCGACGATGCCATAGATCGCGGCTGCCCCGCCGACGAACCCGAGGTACGTCCAGATCGACGCTTGGGATGGAAGGTCGCTCGCGCGGCGATTCCACAGCGCGTAGACACAGAACCGGACGCCTAACACCCCGATCAGGACGAAGCCGATGAAGTAGATGAACGTGAGGTTGGGGTTGCCGGCGATCTCTTGGAGGGCGAACGCGACGTCACTCTGCATGGGTCAACTCCTCGTGCACGGCCACGACGTCTCTGCGGAAGTCATTGATTGTTTCGTATCGGACCAGGGACCGTTTGGCCATCGCTTTCCCGACGATATCGTCGATTGCTCCAGGCACGTCGACTGACCTCGATGGGGCCGGCGGCTCGCCGTCTATCACTTGCTGGCGGATCTGTTCGAACTCACCCGACACGGGCGGCCGTCCGGTCAGGAAGCGATAGAGGACAGCCCCGAGTTGATAGATGTCCGTGCCGTGGTGAATCCGGCCGAATCGGCGATCGTAGTATTCGGGGGCGGCATACCGAGGATCGAGCAGGGTCGCCGGCGTGACGTGCCAGCGATAGACGCCGAGCAAGCCGGGGTTGTCGAGGGAAGCGGTCTGCGGGGTCGCGCCAGCCTCTGTCGGGAACGCGACGTTTTCGGGATCGATCCCGCCGTGGACGACGCCATGCTGGTGAGCGTATTCCAGTGCGTCGGCCAGCTCGATCGTCAGCGAGAGGGCGGCTGCGGGCTCGATCGGCCCACTCCGATCCGCCAGGGTCGCGTCGGAAGGATCGGTCCCAGCCCACGGCCGGGGCTGGCTCCCCCAATGGAACAGCCTAACGATACCGGAGTGATCGCCAATCTCGGCCCACTGATCGAGGGCCTCACCGAGATCTGGGGCGAACGAATCACTCTCGCCGGTCGGACGGTGAAACAACCGGATCGCCATCGCTCGTTCGACGCCGCTGTCCTCGGCCAGGACCCGTGCGATCTCCGCGTAGCGGCTGTGTTTGCGCCCCGAAAGGACCATCAGATCGTCGAAGCGGCTCTGTTCGACGATCGTCGTCAAACGACCAAAGAGCCGATTCCACTGTCGTCGCTCCCGTGCTTGTTCCGATCGCACACCGGTGCTCGCTCGTGGTTCGTCGACGTCTTCTGGATTGTGTTCAGGCTCTAGGGGCTGGTCCGCATCTGGATGGCGCTGGGGGTCGGTCGGATCGATGACGTCACGGTCCGGTTCGACCGATCGCGGGCCGAACATCCCTCCCGGTGGACGGACGCGGCCGACATCCTCGTGACGCGTGCTGCCGTCTCCCGATCCGGTCGGGCCACCACCCGTGGTCTCGTCACGGCGTTCCTGATGGGTCTCGTCGACGCGTTCCGGGAACTGTGAAGCGATGTAATCGTACGCGAGTTTCGCCTCGGCCCGACTCGAACCGTCGAATCGATCGGCCAACCGTCGCACGATCGATGGGATCGACTCCGGATCTGAGGCGGCAAGCAGACAGAGACCGAACGTCCCCACGAGCCTGAGCTGTCGATCTTCATCGTCGAGAGCGCCCAACAGCACAGGGAGGTCTTTGACGCTTCCGGGAGGCGATGTGAGAATGTCCTCCAACACGTCGTTCGCTTCAGTGGCGTTTGCGTCGCCGCGTTCGGCCATTTTTCTCTCCGAGTGGGCTACGTTCACACGCACCGATAATGACTGTTGGGGTGGCTGAGCGTCTATCGGCGTGGCGAACGCAGGTTATCACCGCTGAAAATCGGGTGCGGGCATTTACAGTATGGTGCCTCGTGAGGTCCGGTAATGCCAGCAGACAACTCTGGATTGCTTCCGGCGTTTGTCCGCGAACGGTATACGGCGCGGCTAGGGGCCGCCCTCGCGTTCGCGATCGTGGTGATGCTCGCTTTCGGATTGGTCATCAGCGCACAGGCGACCGGGCAGCTTCGTTCGGATGTCGACCAGGATCTCACGACGCAGGCCAACGCCCAAGCGGCCCAACTGGACACGTGGGTGTCGGCGATCAAGCAGGACGTACGGAAGACAACGCAACTGCCGGTCTTTGGGTCCGGCGAGACTGATCGCATCCGCGACCGCCTGACGGGAATGGTCGAGGGTAACGCCGTTCCCGACGACGTCGTTGCGGTCCACTACTTAGATACCGAGTCGATGGAGTTTCTGACGAGCTCCAGCGATGCGATGGTCGGTGTCAATCCGGCCGATCAGGGCGCGGCCTTCGCGACTAACCCGCCCGCTTTCGACAGCCCGGACGACGTCTACGTCTCGGCGCCGTTTTCGGTCCCGGTTGTCGATCATCCGATCATCGCCATCATCTCGCCGATCGAAGGCGCCGACGACCGCGCACTCGTGTACATGACTGACCTCGAAGCCCGCGCGAATGCCCTCTCGGCCGGGGACAGTACGGAGACAGTCGTCGTAAACGACGCCGGCGAGTACGTTGCACATCCGAATACGAGCAAGATTCTGACCCAACACGAGGGCCATAGTAGTACGCTTTCGGCCGGTGAGTCGGAGTTCTCGCGGAATGGCGATATGCTCATGGGCGCGAGCAAGCTGACGAGCCAGGACTGGACAGTCATGGTTCATACGTCCGTCGAAGACGCCTACGCCGTCTCGAACCAGATCAACGCCGATCTCCTCGGGCTCGTGTTGCTCGCGATCATCAACCTCGGGTTGATCGGGGTGACGATCGGCTCGAACACGGCCCTCTCACTGCGTCGCCTGGCCGGTCGTGCCCAGGAGATGGGCGAGGGGAACCTCGAAGTCGATCTGTCGACCGACCGTGAAGACGAGATCGGCACCCTGTACGTATCGTTCCAAAACATGCGTGATTCTCTCCGTGACAAAATCGACGAGGCCGAAAGCGCGACTGAAGCGGCCCAACAGGCCCGCGAAGATGCCGAATCCGAGCGGGCGGAGATGGAGGCTCTGTCCGCACATCTAGAAGCGAAAGCCGCCGCCTACGGCGACGTTCTCGACGACGTTGCCGACGGCGACTTGACTCGGCGAGTCGACCCCGAAAGCGAGAACGAGGCGATGGAAATCGTCGGCACAGAGCTCAATGCGACCTTAGATGCCCTGGAGTCGACGATCGCAGACGTCGAATCCTTTGCCTCGGAAGTCGCAAGCTCTAGCAACACAGTCAGGCAAAACGCCGACCGCGTTAGCGACGCCAGCCGGCAAGTCAGCCAATCGATCGACGAAATTTTCGACGGCGCGAGCGAGCAAAGCGAGCGCTTGCGGGACATCGCCGACGAGATGGAGACGCTTTCGGCCTCGGCCGAGGAAGTCGCCAGCTCGGCCCAGGAAGTGGCCGCAACGTCCAGAGAAGCGGCCGAAGTCGGCGAAACGGGTCGAGACGCTGCCGAGGATGCGATCGAGGAGATGGGCGCGATCGAAGACGAGACCGAACGGACCCGACAGGCGATCAACGATCTCGCGGCCGACCTCGAAGAGATCGGCGAGATCGTCGATCTGATCACCGAGATCGTCGAACAGACGAACATGCTGGCGATCAACGCCTCGATCGAGGCCGCCCACTCGGGTGGTGGTGAAGGCTTTGCGGTGGTCGCCGACGAGATCAAGAGCTTAGCCGAGGAGACAAAAGACGCGGCTGGTGACATCGAAGCTCGTATCGAGGCGATTCAGGAACAGGCCGACGAGACCGTCGAAACGATGGAGACGACGAGCGAGCGCATGGGCGAGGGCGTCGAGACGGTCACCGAGGCCGTCGAGTCACTCGAAACGATCGTCGAACACGCCGAGGAAGCCGATCGTGGCATCCAGGAGATCGACGATGCGACCGAAGACCAAGCCAATACGGCCCAGCAAGTCATGGCCATGGTCGAGGATCTGACGGCGATCAGCCGCCAGACGACCGAGGAGGCAGATACCGTCGCTTCGGCGGCCGACGAGCAGACGGACTCGATCGCAGAAGTCTCCGAATCGGCGGGTGCCTTACGCCGACAGGCCGACGAGCTACAGTCCCTGCTCGATCGCTTCGAGGTCGCAGAGACGAACACAACCACTGCAGACGTGAGGGAGGACTAATCGATGGTCGAATTCGATATTACGCTCTGGTTCACGCTCGGGACGCTGGGAATGGCACTCGGAAGTATCGGCCTCGGGTACGGCTTGTTGGTGCTCCCATCGGAGTGGCGCCGCAGCTACGCGGACGTCGTCGTCGTGACACTCATCGCGACAGTCGCCTACGGTCTGATGGCGCTTGGCATCGGTGATATCGGGGCCGCCAACGGAGCGACGGTGTCGCTCCCACGGTACGCCGACTGGCTGCTGACCACGCCGCTGCACGTGGTCTTCATCGCCGTCATCGCCGGTGCGGATCGCCGGCTGACGCTCACGGCTGCCGGCTTGCAAGCTGCGACGATCGTCCTCGGCTTTGCCGGGGCACTCGTGACCAGTCCCCTGAAAGAACTGTTCTTCCTCGCCGGGAGTCTGGTCTTCGTCATCGTCGTCTACTTGTTGGTCGTCGAGGCCGCAGAGACCGCCGATCAACAGGACGTCACGACCGCGGGGTTGTACCGGAAACTCCGGAACTTCGTGATCGTGCTGTGGCTGATATACCCGGTGATCTGGCTGCTCGCACCCACTGGGTATGGCTTCATGGACGCCGAGACGAGTTCACTCGTCATCACGTACATCGACGTCGTCGCGAAGGTCGGCTTCGGCCTCATCGCGCTGAACGGCTTACAGAGTCTGCAGTCGTTTGGCGTAGACCGCCTCGGCCAGTCGCTTGCGGACGACTGAGGCGACAGCGACACGAACGTGTCTCGCCTTGCTGGCTGCGGTAGCTGTGAAGGGGCCTCGCCTGGTGGGCGACTCTCCTGAGAGCGAAGGGGGGCTGTCGTGGCTCCTATCGACGGGTCGACCACGGGTGGGGGCTGCGTGCCCGGGTCTCGCATCGGACAGGATCATCGACGCGACCAGCCAGACACCTCTTGTGACACTCAGCAGGCGGTTCGAATCCTCGATGCTCCACTATCGTCCGTCGATGGTGGCCAACTCGACCAGACGGCTGGCGAGGGGCTTGGCTGGGAAAACGAGTAGCCAGTCGACACCAGTGGCGATCGTGGGTGTGGTTCAGTCCTCGAAGCGCGCTTCGACGCTGTGGGCGTGGGCTTCGAGCCCTTCGGCCCCGGCCAGCGTCGTAATCGTCTCGCGGAGCGTTTCGAGTCCGTCCTCGGAGAGTTGCTGGTAGGTCGCCGGTCGAATGAAGTCATCGACCGACAGTCCGCTGGCGATGTTTGCCGACCCACCGGTCGGCAGGACGTGGTTGGTCCCGCTGGCGTAGTCACCGGCAGCGACGGGCGTGAACTCACCGACGAACGCCGAGCCGTAGTGGGTTATCTCTTCGAGCAACTCCCGCTCGTTTGCGGCGTGGACGAAAATGTGCTCCGGGGCGTAGTCGTCGCTGAATTCGACAGCCCCGTCCATCGAGTCGGCGACGAAGACGCCACTTGCGTCGTTGTCCAGGGCCTCTCTGGCGATGTCTGCGCGCTCGCGTTCGGGGACCTGGCGCTCGATCTCTGTGGCGACGGCCTCGGCGTGGCCCTCGTTCGGCGTCACTGCGACGACGCCCGCGTTGGGATCGTGTTCGGCCTGGGCGACGACTTCCGCGGCGACGACCTCGGGGTCGGCAGTGTCGTCCGTGAGCGTCAGTACTTCACTGGGGCCGGCCAACATGTCGATCCGGACATCGCCCCGGACTTCGGCTTTGGCCGCCGTGACCCACCGATTGCCGGGGCCAACGATCACGTCGACGGACTCGACCGATTCGGTGCCATACGCCAGTGCGGCGATCGCCTGGGCACCGCCGATCTGGTAGACAGCGTCGGCACCGGCGGCGTGCATCGCTGCGAGCGTAACGGGGTTGATCTGTTCGGCGGGCGGGGTCGCGACGGCGACGTGATCGACACCCGCGACTTTCGCCGGAACGACACCCATCAGCACGCTGGAGGGATAGGCTGCGGTTCCACCGGGCGCGTAGACGCCCGCCGACTGGAGAGGATAGTACTTCCGGCCGAGTTCGCGACCGTCATCGGTTTCGACCGTCCAGTCCTCGGGGACCTGTCGCTCGTGGAAGGTGCGGATGTTCTCGGCGGCCGTCTCGATGGCCTCGCGTACCTCGTCGTCGATGGACTCGTAGGCCTGGGTGGCACGGTCGCTGATCTCGAAAGCCTCGACCTCGACGCCGTCGAAGCGCTCACAGAACTCATAGAGCGCGTCGTCGCCCTCACGATGGACGCGGTCGACGATCTCGGCAACGTCCTCTCGGATTTCGCCAATACCGGAGTCTCGCTCGAAGAGCGCACGTCGCTGCTCCGCATCGAGGGCGGAAACGGACTGTACGTCCATACCGAGTGGCAATTGACAGTCCTCCCCAAAACCACTTGCCATCCGTGTCTGAGACTCCGATCATCGACGGTGGCGAATCCGCCAAAGCGGGTCAACGAGTGCGGACAGTCCACCAGGCACCGAGGAGGACCAGGAGGAACGCGCCGCCGAGAAAGAATGCCACTGCCGGGTCGGTCAGCAACGCCGCGAGTCCTTCTTTGGACCCTGTTTCCGTGGCCTGGATGCCGATCTGCCCGCCGGACTCTTGGGTCGTCTCCCCACCGAGCCACTGGTTTGCCACAACGCCGAACGCCACCGCCCCACCAGCGAGGACGCCGACGCCAGCGAGCACCCGAGCGACCGCACGTTTCAACAGCGACTGGTCTTCCTGTTGGCCGGCCACGAGCACTAGGGCCTCGCTGGTCGGGGCGTAGACGTTCATCTCGTTGCCCTTCGCGGAGTAATCAGTCCCGACAGATTCGATCAACTCAGCCCCTTCTAATTTTTCGACGTGGTAGTGGACGTTCTGCAACGAGGTCCCGATCTCGTCCCGGATTTCGACCGGTGTCGCGGGGTCCTCGTAGACGAGCGCCAGCACCTGTCGAGCCGTCTGGGAGGACAGTGCGGCGAACGCTTCGTCTGCGGCTTCGTCGGACAGCCCCAGGACCCGTGGCTCGTCCGCGGTTTCGGTCCGCTCACCCCGGCGTGGCAATAGTGTTCCCATGACGACGAGGTACAGTGCCCATCAAAAAGGGATTGGCGATCACTCAAACGGCTCTTTGATCGGCAGCCTCGGTATCCCGAGCCATCCCCAAGCCCCTTCAAATGGCGCTTTGACCGGTACGCTAGTCAGTCTCCTGTCGGTCGACCGGGCGCGGTGGGAGTCTGAGGTCCTCGATCGACGGGAGGTGTTTGACGTTGTAGACGAGGCGCAGGTGGTCCGTCTGTGGTTTCCCGACACAGGACAGCCGGATGCCCTGCTCGATGGCTTCCTCCGGCAGGATGTGGTTAACTGGTTGTGAGAGCTCTCCTTCCAGGACGGCGACGGCGCAGTTCGCACAGGCACCACCGCGACAGGAATAGGGCCAGGCGAACCCACGGTCTTCGATCGACTCCAGCAAAGGGGCGTCCTGGTCGACGGCGATTCGCCCGTACTCGCTCCCGTTGATCCCGGCCGCTCGTGATTTTTCGAACAGATCGGAGTCATCGAGACCCCAGCCCCGATCGACGATCGCTTCGTACTCGACGAACTCGACGGCCGTCCGCGCACCTGTCTCGGCTGGTGGGTCCGAGACGGCCGATTGGGCTTCGTACTCTCTTTCGAGGAGTGTCTCGTAGGCTGCCTGAACACGACGGAACTGGGCGACTGACCCACCTTGGTCGGGGTGGGCCTCTTTGACACGCTCTCGGTACGCGTCGTGGATTCCATCTTGGGGTGTGCCAGGGTCGACGCCCAGTACCTCGAAGGGAGAGGGCACGCCGTACATTAGTCAAAATCGAGTGTTAAACCTTCGCGTGGCGGAGATTCGTCCGCTCGCGACGGACAGTCGAAACGGGACCGTCCCCGTTGGTGGCTGTACAAGCGGCCCTCGCTTCTCGGTTGAGGGATCTACGCTGGCTTGGCCACTCTACGTCGGATTTCGAAAGGACAACTGCAATAAATCGACAGCATCTACAGGTTTTTATGGATCGGCCTTTGACGAGCCGAGATACGTTTGTGGGCAGTCGATCGTACTCGGTCGACGGCTCCGGCCTGACAGATCCGCGACAGCGCAATCGCCGACACGCAGAAACCGACCCACGTTCTTCGTCGTTCGTCTCTGCCCAGGCCTGCTGTTGTCGCTGTTGATTGTTCGTTCATCTCCGATCGGATCGACATCGACTAACTTCGAGTCCCAGACAGATATGACAACACACGACACTCCCAAGGCATCGGTATTGGACACCATCGGCGAGACGCCGCTGGTCGAACTCGACGTATCACCGGCTACGGTCCCGGTTTACGCTAAGCTGGAGACGTTCAATCCCGGCGGTAGCGTGAAAGATCGCATCGGGAAGTACATCCTCGAAGGATTGCTCGACCGTGGCGACATCGAGCCAGGCGGGACGATCGTCGAGCCGACCGCTGGTAACACTGGTATCGGCATGGCGATCGCCGCGACGCAGTTAGATCTCGATGCGATCTTCGTCGTGCCGGATGGCTTTAGCGTCGAGAAAGAGCGATTGATGGCCGCCCTCGGCGCGGAGATCGAACATATTTCCGGCGATGGCGGCATGGCCGCGGCCACCGAACGCGCCCGCGAGATCGCCGACACGTTCGACAACGCCGTCGTTCCCCAGCAATTTGGGACCCCGTTGAACGTCGAGGCACACTACCGGACGACCGGCCCGGAAATCATCGACGCGCTCGACGGCGAGGTCGGGGCGATCGTCGTCGGCGTCGGCTCCGGGGGCACGTTGACAGGGATCACTCGCGCCGTCCGCGAGGTAGTGCCCGATGTCCACGTCGTCGCCGTCGAACCCGAGGGCTCGATGTTTGGTTCGCTACTCGGCTCCGAGCGTGAGGAGGGGCCGTACAAAATCGAGGGCATCGGGACGCACGATCCCGACGTGACCGACTTGCTCGCTCCCGACGAGATCGACGAATTTCGGCCAGTGAGCGACCGAGACGCCCACGCTGAAGTAAAGCGACTCGCCGCCGCGGAGGGTCATCTCGTCGGCTCGAGTGCCGGCGCGGCGAGCGTCGTGGCTCGACAGGTGGCCGAGGAGATCGCGGCCGGTGAGCGAGATGCGCCCTTCGAGACCGTCGCGACGGTGTTTCCCGATGGGGGCGAGCGATATCTCTCGAAGGACATTTACGGATCCTTCGAGGAGTGGGAGGGGAAATAATGACTGGCGACGGATTCGATCCCGCGGACTTCGAGACGCGCGCGATTCACGCCGGCTGGCAACCGGATCAAGAGACTGGCGCGATCATGCCACCGATCTATGCCTCTTCGACGTTCGCTCAGGATGCGCCCGGCGAGGATCGCGGCTACGAATACTCACGGACGGGTAATCCGACGCGAACGGCCCTAGAAGACAACCTGGCGAGCCTCGAAGGGGGCGAATACGGCCGGGCGTTCGCCAGCGGGATGGCGGCGATCAATACGGTTTTGAACTTGCTCGAGGCGGGCGATCATGTCGTCGTCGGACGGGACGTCTACGGCGGCACCCACCGACTGTTTACCGGCGTCTACGAGGACTACGACCTCGCTTTTTCGTTCGTCGACGCGACTGATCCGGACGTCGTGGCCGAGGCGATCACCGACGAGACCGCACTCGTCTGGATCGAGACGCCGACGAATCCCCTGCTGCAGATTATAGATATCGAAGCGATATCGGCGGTCGCGAGCGAGGGTGACGCGTTGCTCGCGGTGGACAACACGTTCGCGACGCCGTATCTTCAACGTCCACTCGAACACGGTGTGGACATCGTGGCCCACTCGCTGACGAAATACCTCGGCGGACACTCGGATGTCGTCGGCGGGGCGCTGGTCACCGACGACGAGCAACTCGACGAACAACTCGGCTACTATCAGAACAGCGTCGGCGCAACGCCGGACCCGTTCGGGTGTTTCCTCGTCCTTCGGGGGACCAAGACCCTCCCCGTCCGGATGGACCAACACACCGACAACGCCCGGAAGCTGGCGGCGTGGCTGGACGACCACCCGGCCGTCGAGACGGTCTATTATCCGGGGCTCGACACCCATCCTGGCCACGAGATCGCAGCGGCACAGATGGATGACTTCGGTGGGATGCTCAGCGTCGATCTGGCGGCCGATCTCGACGCTGTCCGGGAGTTCGTTTCCAGTACCGATGTGTTCACGCTTGCGGAAAGTCTCGGCGGCGTCGAGAGCCTGCTCGAACATCCAGCGACGATGACCCACGCGGCCGTTCCGGCTGCTGAACGCCGAGAAACCGGGATTACCGACGGGCTCGTCCGGCTGAGTGTCGGGTTAGAGTCGTTCGAAGATCTGCAGGCTGACCTAGAGCAGGCGCTCGCTGAGACGGTCGCATCCAACCGATAACAGGAAGTCTTGGCCTATCGAGTCGTCGAATCCATCGAGCAGGTGTCCATCCCGAGCAAGGAATACATCCCGCAACTCCCCGTCGCTGCAGTGCCAAGCATCATGAGTGCAACCACACCGAGGATCGGTGAGAGGATCGCCGGAAGCGAGACGACTTTTGCGAGGATCGCAAGCGAAACAGCGCCCGCAAGCGCACCGAGCAGCGTCCTGACTTGGCGGTCCGTCGTACCGACGTTTTGCTCCATACACTCACTTACACGGCCAGGGGTATAGCTTTTTGTATTGGGACGATCGGGAAGAACTGCAAGACGGAATGGTCCCAGAACACGTCCGCTACAACTCAGATGAACTCAATTGTGGATGTAGATTTGCGTATCTAAAACAATACAGCTGTCGAAGCGACGTATGCAATACCGACAAATTGCGGCCCCCTCGTGCCCTGACGCGTGGCACTTTGCCATACTGGCCTGACAACTCTTCCGTATGGAGTGTTGTCTCTCGAAAAGAGCGGGACGGTCAAAAACAACGCTTTCCACGGTGACTCCCAAAGATACTCCCATCGAATATGGATCCGGGAAAGCGGGACATCATGGAAGCGACGTACGACGCGATCAGCCAGTACGGGTACAGCGATCTGACGATCCAGAATATCGCTGACGAATTCGACCACAGCAAGACGCTGATTTATTATCATTACGACGGACGAGACGAGCTGTTGGTCGACTTTCTCAGCTACATCCTCGACAGATTCCTCGACGAACTCCCCGATGAAGACGATTCGCCGAGAGAACAACTTGAGAATCTCGTCGAAACCCTTCTGCCAACGACCGTTTCCGAGGAGCCGTATCGGGTCATGTTGGCGATGTTCGAGCTTCGGATGAACGCACCACACGATACGGCCGTTCGGGACCAATACCTCGCCGTCGAAGAGACGATCACGGATCTCATCGAAGATATTCTGACACGCGGCATCGACGCCGGTGAATTCGAGGACCTCGACACGAAAGTCGAAGCCGAGTTGCTCGTCTCGTTGCTGATTGGTACGCGGACGCGTCGACTGACCGTCTATGCGCCCGAACAGTCGATCGAGCCCTTGAAAACTGCCATTGGAGCACAAATCGATCGCATCACCACTGCCGAATGTGAGTGATGTCCCGAGCAGCGAACGGACAATCACTGCGCGCTGGGTTGGCTATCTATCACGTAGCCAGGGATTGCATTACCGTTGGGTCTCACCACCATCGACTGATGTCGCCTCTCCGATAACGAGCGAGGTATCTTCCGCATACAGCCCGGTGATGACGTCTGTGGCCCCTGGGCACCACAACTTTAAATACTAACCAAGTATTTAGGATATAGTTGAAGGAAAATGCTCGAGACCAAAACAGACCGGTATCTTGCAGTCGGTGCAATCAGTGCTGTCATTTCACTACTCCTGATGCCAATTGCGGGCGTTGTCTCTATTTATAGCGGGTACAAGGTGCATGGTGAGACCAAAGAGCTGTACAGCTACTTGCTGGTCGGCATGGGGACGATCGCACTCTTGCTCTGGATCGGCTACCTCCTGACTCTTTGATCACACTCAGTGCCGTCCCCGATAGTCCGTTGTTTTTTCACTCAGTTCACTGGAGTCGGTAGCAGTCCAACGAGAGTGTAATCTGGGCACGACGTCGCTGAAAACCTCACCCGTGCAACTTCCGTCTCTCGCTGTCTTCCTGTTTGCGGTCGCCATCGGCGACGAAAATCGATCGAGTCGTGGCCACAGCAAGCACTGTGGTGACTTCTGGATCAATACACTCGGAGTTACTCATAGCGACAATCAGACCGTTTCTCGATGTGAAACGCTGTTCGGAGACTCATCAAAGAGCAATCCTCCTAGCCCTCATAGAGGTGTTCACTCGTATGCCTTCACGCTTCAACAACGACGCTGACAGTACCATACAGACGACCCAGAGTCGACGCCGATTCCTGCTCGGAATGGGCACTCTGACAGCAGCTTTGGCCGGTTGCAGCGGTGATACCAGTCAGCAAGCAACCGAGGCTCCGACCGACAACACAACCGACGACGGTCCGACGGACGAGACGCCGGTCGACGACTCCCCAACGGAGACGTTCGATCCGGCGGGCGACTTGCCCTACGGCCAGTGGTTGACGAGAGACAATCGTGGGTTGTTCTTTGCCTACGCTAATCTGGACAATTTACCCGACGATACCGTCGCTGACTCTGGTGGCTCTTCGGATCGATCCGTCGATGATCCGCTGGCTCTGTATCCGCTCGTGCTCGGTGGGGCTGCTGTCGGCATTGGCCGACTGTCGCTTTCGTATGTCGGACTCGCCCAGGCCATCAACCCCAGGGCTACGTCCGACTCGACGGTGAACGAGCTAACCATCACCAACGAGACTATAATCGCCGAGGGATCTTTCGCAACCGACCAGCTACACGACCGACTGATCGAGTCCACGGACGAAACGTTTGGCATCGCCTACGAACAAACTAGCACAGAACGGGGATACGACCGGTACGAGCCCGTTGACGTTCCCGATTCGGTAGACGATCCGCCTGCAGTAGCAGTCACAGACGAGACAGTCATCGCTGGGCCAGACGCCAGCCGACTCGACCAGACGATTGCCACCGACGTCGGGAATCGGTCCCGAATCTTCGAGACTGACGAAGCCGCTACAGCACTGCTCGAACAGGCCGGGACTGGCGATCTCGTGGTCGGTCAGTTCGGGGCGGCGACAAGTGAGCAACTCTTTGGGGACCTACAGCTCGATCCCGGCCCGCAGTTCAGGCCCCGCTCTGGCGAGAACGTGGTTGCGGCAGTGGATTTCGACGCGAGCAGCGACACGTTCGAAGCGCAGTTCGCCCTCGACGCGGCCGATCTCGGTGAGGGCAGACAAGAGACAATCGAGACGTCGTTCGGGACAGCGGCCGTCGACGACTCGGAATCGATCGACGTGAGTGACGGCCGTCTCATCGCGAGTGGTACCTACAGCGTCGAGAGCCTGGGCCTGACGAGCGCCGACAGTGCTGGAGACGAGCAACTTTCGGAGGCGGCAGCTGCAGAATTAGTCGCTCCAGACGCACTCACCTTCCAGTACGAGCCCCAACCAGACCAGCAGTTCGGGGAACTCTGGGTTACAATCACCGAAGAGACCGACGCGGCGGCGATCCGACTCGATACTGATACAGGTAATTCTACCGAAATCCGGCCCCAAGAGGGCTCTATCAGCAACGGTGATAGTATATCTGTGCCGGTCGATCAGGACGGAGACGCTGTGACTGTCTCCGTACTCAACGACGAGGGTGCAGTCGGTAAACTCACAACCCAGTCCGTCCCGACGGCCGAACTGTCCGAGGAAACAGCCAGCAAAGCGGTTCCAGAAGATGCGCTGTCGTTCACTTACGACTCACCCGACGGTGGTGAGTTCGGCTCACTCACGATCGAGGTTGTCGCAGACACCGACGCTGAGACACTTATCGCACAGCCACAGGAGGCACCTGGACTGTTCGCTGATCGCGTCGGTTCACTGGGCAGCCACGCGCCCATCGATGTCGGTACGACCCTCGAAACGGCCGTAGAGCCAGCGGGCGAGGAAGTCATCGTGTACGCGACTGTCGACGGTGCCACTGGTGTGGTTGCCCGCTGGCAAGGTCCAACGTAATCAGTCGATCCAGCTTCCGGGGTACTCATGTCCGTCGCCCACGACGTGTACCTCGACAGTGCCGCCAGCGCACGTGCCTTCCCGACGGACATACCGTCACGGGCGTACAGCGAGACTACTAACTCCCGCTTCATCGCGGACGACCGCTCCTTCTCTGAGAGCTGCAACGCGTCGTAAACGTCGTCGATTTCGATCGTCGCCATCTCTGAGAATGTGTGCGCGATTTTGAGGTTTGGCTAGCGTCTCCCGAGCGGATGACAGGCAAAGCAAGCGCTCGAAGCGGCCCATTGTATGCCTGGAACACTACCGGGCGAGTTTCTACTCGTAAGCTCGGTGGTACTGAAATCGAGTACTCCATAGGCCGGCGTTCAATAAATTTACACATCTACCAAGGTTCGCCTGCCTGTGTCAGAATGGGTATTTATCTCTAACTGATTGGAACGCGAGTCTTCCGAGCAACTGACTGGGGCCACGTTTTGGCAGGTCGCGGACGACATCCATCGTACTCGGCGGCTCACTCCCACCGATGCCGAGTTCCCAGTCTGTCTCCGATTCGAAACGGTCCACCGCGGTCTCAACGCGGTCGCGCACAGCGTCCGCGTCCATCGTCTTCACGTCGCCATCTTCCATCAGTACGTCGCCATCCACGATCACCGTCTCCACGTCAGCCGGTGCTGCGTTATTAGCCACCTGTGCTGGGATGTTGGTCAGTGGTGTGAATTTCGGCTTCTCAACGTCGAGCAGAATGATATCGGCCCGTTTTCCGGGTTCGAGGCTCCCGATCTCGTCGTCGACACCAAGCGCCTTCGCCCCTTCGATAGTGAGCATTCGCACGAGTCCCATCGAGTCGTACTGGCCGGTCGAGCGCTTGAGGTTCGCTGCGAGCCGGGCCTGCCTCGCCTCGCCGAACAAACTGTAGGAATCGTGCCAGTAGTGGTCGTCGATGCCCAGACCGACATCGACGCCCGCGGCGCGCAGTTCCGGCACCGGCGTCCACTGCACATCACCGTCTGTGTTCCAGTAGCTGAAGATTGACGGGCAGTGTGCCACCGACGCGTTCGCCTCGGCCGTCCGCTGGATGTCTTCATCATCGGCGAGCCGGAAGTGCGCGGCCACGAGCCGGTCGTCGAGGAGGCCGACGTCGTCAAGAAGGTCAAGCGAGTCTTCGGCTCCGTTCGAGCGCGCCATCGTGTTGCTCGCTTCCAGTTCGAGCAGGTGCGTGTGAACGAGTAAATCGGGGTGGTCGGCGGCGAGGTCGGCAGTGCGCTCCCACAGCGTGCGGGTACACGACCAGTCGTCGTGGGGGTCGATCGTCGCCCGGATGCGTCCGTCGAACGCGCCGTGGTAGTCATCTATGAACTCACGGGCGCGGTTGAACTGCTCGTCAACCGGGATATCCCAGAAGAGGTCCGAGAGCGCTACCCCGAAGAACCCGCGGAGACCCGCCTCGCCGAACGTCTCTGCGCCTCCGCTGGGACGGACATCCATTGAGTTGACGGTGGTGACACCACCCGTGAGAAAGTTCAGTGCCGCAAGTTCGTAGCCTGCCTCGGTGAGGTAGTCGTACTCTCCCGCAGCGATGTGGCCAAAGATGGCGGTCATCCCGCCCACCATCTCCATGAGGTTGAGGTCGCTAAACGCACCGAGCAGCGGCGTCAGTTCGAGATGAGTGTGCGCGTTGACCAGACCGGGC
This sequence comes from Halorhabdus sp. CBA1104, assembly GCF_009690625.1. Lineage (NCBI taxonomy): Archaea > Methanobacteriati > Methanobacteriota > Halobacteria > Halobacteriales > Haloarculaceae > Halorhabdus > Halorhabdus sp. CBA1104. The sequence continues at coordinate 801,682 of NZ_CP033878.1, forward strand.
ATCACGACGGTGCCCTCGGCATCAACGAGCCGATCGGCGTCACAGGCCCGATCACGTTCTCGTGTCGTTCGCACATCGGTGATTAGACCGTCTTTGACCACGACCGTCCCGTTCTCGTAAATTCTGTTGTCTTCGTCAACAGTCATAACCACTGCGTCGTGTACCACGAGATCCGCGTCGTTAACCGTGCCCTCAGTGTTATATTCCAACTCACCGGTAGTTACCGTCATAGTTGCAGGTAGGACAGTATGTCCGGTGAGCGTTCTGCCGGGTATCGTCATGGGGTTTTTATACCGGAGGTGCTGAAACAGGCGGTACGTCTGACGATGTCGTTGACTCGACTCCAGATTTCGGCGTCGTTGGCACCCTCGGTTCTCCCGTCGTTCTACGTCACAGTCACGGAGTCACCGGCGATCTCGCAGTTGCGGCTCGTTGACTGGAATCTCGCAGCAGAGGACGTGGCAACTGTGCTGTACGATGTTGACGGAGACACAGACGTGTTCGTCGATGCAGCTCGTGGGACCGACGGGATCGAGGACGTAACGGTACCTCCTTCTACCGGTGGCTCGGGATTCGTGCTGGTCACTGCGACCCCTGAGGCACTCCCGTTTTTCAGGACCTTTCTCGTGTTGACGGCACGGGCGGGGTTACTTGTCAGGTCCCCAGTCGTGTACAGCGACTTCGAAACGAGCGGTGAGGTGGTGGGAGACGCCGAGGCACTTCAGGCCGCAGTTGACACCGCACCAAGTACTATCGACGTGACTATCGAAGAAATCGGGTCACGCCCGTCGCTACGGACGGATCCATTGTCGAAGTTGAGCACTCGCCAGCGTGAAGCTGTTCGCCTCGCGTTTGAACACGGATACTATCGGCACCCTCGGGAGACAACACACGCAGAATTAGCCGATAAACTTGGATGTGCGCCGAACACGGTCAGCGAACATCTACAGAAAGCTGAAATGAAACTCATCAAAGCGCTCGTTTCGCAGCGTAACTCTGGGCCGTAGTATCGATTGGAACTACCATCGTTCCAAATACAGTCTCTACTAGTAGATCTGAGAGGAAGGAATCTGCCGTATTCCCGTGATATTGGGGCCGATATCCCCGATAGCTAGCGTGTGGGACACTGACTCTGGGTACGACACTATTGTACGCGTTGTATCTAACATGCGTCTCCAAAGCTGACAGTTGTCAGTCACACCGCCAGACCTCATTCCAGGCTCGTCATCATCGGCAGTGTCCGAGATCTAGCGAGAAAGAGCGGGCACTACAAGTGAATCTCATTCACCGAGAGATGGTGCCCGAAGCTCTTCATATTGCTTGGAGATGATTCTAATAGGGCACACGAAATGTACGCCCGGAACACTACCGGGCGAGTTTCTACTAGTAGACTCAGTGGGAGTGAACTAGTCGAAACAGAGCATCCGGCGACCGAGCGGTAAGGACCCGGAAGGACCCCACTTCACTCGCGCGAACGGACGTGAGCGCGAGGCCGACGAGCGACTAACGCGAGCGAAGCGAGCGACAGGAGCGAGGACAGCTTTTGGCCGAGCTTTTGCAAGTGAGCGTAGCGAGCGCTGCAAAAGGTCGTGGTGTACGCCCGGAACACTACCGGGAGAGGATCTACTAGTAGGCTTGGTGGAAGTGAAATAGATGATTTGAGGCATTTAAACCGCGGATTCCGGAATATTAGTTGGAAAGCAAGTCAATATAGCTGATCGACCTCCCGCCTTGGTGAAACCCTCAGCGACTGTCGGGAGCTTCGTGCTGCATATTGAGTGTGTAGTCAGCACGATGGCGGCGTTTAGCTGTCTATCCGGGTTGTCTAACTGTAGGTGAGGACCTTATCAGCATCCTCAACGATTCGAAGATATTCGTCCATCGATGATCGTGGCTGGAGTTCGTCTTCCTCCAACCCTCTTGAATCCAACACGTTCCACAAGCAGCCAACTCGCCTCCGTTCTGCGTGTACTTCAACAATACACCGTAGGGATTGACTTTTCGTGCTCAGCGTCGGGAGTTTCGACGCCGTCGTTGACGAGAAACGTCTCGATAACGTGTCCGGCATCGAGTGCCTTGTTTGCCAGTCGAAACGCATTCCGGACTCGTTCCGGGTCGTTGGTTTCGAGGATGATTGCGAGTTGCATCGTATTCGGGGTCTGGTTGTCCTGCCTGCTGGTTTCAGTTTCCGCGGCCGATTTCTTCGAACTGTTCGAGAGTCTCCTCGTCGCCAAGCACGGAAAGGGCTTCCGGCCCGCTGTAGGCCGTCTCGACGTCACAGAACCCCCGCGATCGCAACGCGTACGCGTCGGCGACTTCCCGCTCGTCGTCGACGACGAGTACCCGCAACTGTCCGGCGGTCTTCGACATAGTAAACGTGAATTCCCAAATATACGAGACTCGTCTCGTGAGATGCCCCGGGAGGGGTCACCGACCTGTCGTCAGTCCGAGATCAGGATCCACCCAGAGGAGTATCTCCTCGTCACGATTGACGATCCCTTCAAGCGCAGCAGCATCGTCCGGATCCCCGACAATATCGTTCTCGACCTCGGAAACTTGTGTTACACTATCGACAATCCATCCACGAGTATCCGTTTCACCGTCGGCTTCGAGAACCAGGATCCGATTTCCGAGCGTCCGATCACCGACGTCGAGGCGTTGCTTGGGATTGATTATCGTCGTCGTTTCGCCCCGCAGATCGAGGATTCCCTCGACGTGTCGTGGTGAGTCCGGAAGCGTCGTTAGCGATTCGGTGTCCGCTTCCACGATTTCGACGACGTGTTCGAGCGAGATGCAGAACTGTTCTTGATTAAGCGAGAATTCGACGACCTGTGTCGTTGCAGTCATCTTCTGTCACCTCACGAGTCAAGCGTCGCGTTCCCTGACCTCTCGATCCTGAACTGCTTGACCATTTCATGAAGTCGGTCGCTCCGATGACTCATATCTTGAGCCATCTCCGCGACCTCGTTCATCGCTGCCGACTGCTGCTCGACACCTGCCGAAACCTCCTGCATCGAACTGGAAATCTGCTGAGTGGTGGCTGAAACGTCTTCGACAGCGGCACTGACTTCTTCGGCGTTATCGGCCTGGCTTTCGACAGCACCGCTGACCTCGGCGACACCCTGACTGGTTTCCTCGATGTTCTGTTCGATATCCGTGAGCGCATCGACGACCGTTTCGACGGCGTCCGCCCCCTCGCGGATCTCGTTGTTGATCTCTTCGTACCGAGAAACGACTATCTCTGTCTGTTCCTGTGTTTCTTCGATTATTCCGGTAATATCGCCGGCTGAATCCTGTGATTCCTCGGCCAACTGCTTGATTTCGTCGGCGACCACGGCAAACCCTTCCCCGGTCTGGTTCCCATCGTCAGCGCGCGCGGCTTCGATGTTGGCATTGAGAGCCAACATGTTCGTCTGATCAGCGATATCAGCTATTACATCGGTGATCTCGTCGATCTCTTCCATACGGGATTCGAGCGAGCGGATCTCGTCTTCGAGATCGTCCGCCGCGTCGACGGCTGTGTGGATCTGGTCGACAGCATCTGTACCTTCGTCGGCACCGTCCCGTGCAAGGTCGGCCGCTTCCTCGGCCTGTGAATCGATCTGTTGCATCGTCGCGGTGATCTCTTCGATCGACGACGAAAGTTCTGCGACGTTGCCACTGGCCTCTTCGGCCTGAGTGGCCATATTTTCAGCACCGCTCGTCACTTCCTCCGTAGAGGAACTGATCTGATCGATCGAAGACGTTACTTCCTCGGCGTTGCCGCTGAGTTCCTGGCTCGTCTCTGCCAGATCGTCACCGAGATCGATCATCTCTTCGATGATCTCGTTGAGGTTCTCAACGGCCTGGTTCAGGTTCGAATTCATCGCCGCCATCTCGTCGTAAAAGGCCTGCATCTCCTCGAAGTCTTCGTCCGGTTCGGGGACGGTCGGATCTATCGTGAGGTCGCCGTCGGCGAACCGGTCTAATTTGTCCTGAAGATCGTCGAGTACCTCCTGTTGATAGGCTTCAAGTGCCTGATTCCGTTCTTGTTCCTCGATACGGTCGGAGATATCGCGGTTGATCTCGAGAGCCCCGGTAATCTGTCCTTGGTCGTTGTGGAACGGAACGACCGTTCGCTCTACCGGGATGGTAGTACCGCCAGCTTTGATCGTTTCCTGGCGTTGCTGGATTTCCTGTCCCGTGCGCAGTGTTTCGCCCACGTAGTCAGTTGCGGTGCTGTCCTGATCATGGAGTTCTATCGGTTCGCGCTCAATAGCGTTTGACTCGGTCGTATCGAACAACTCGACTGCCTGCTGATTGAGGTGTGTGATCGTTCCCTCGGCGTCGACGACGAACGTCGCCGCCTGGAATCCGTTCAAAATGTTCTGTAATAACCGCTCTTGACTGTGGTCGTCATTCGATTGTGACGCCTGAGCCGGCTCATCGGCTGCTGGCCGAGTAGTCTGGGCATCTGTCTGACTTCCAAGAAGCGTTACCAGGGTTTCAAACATCTATATTAGCCATAGTTGTCGAACCGTATGAGCCTACCCGATAACGGATTAAACATCAGTTGACCGGCCGTAGTAACATGTTAACCCGCAAGATTCAGAATTGATACTGATTGGGAACCGGTTGCTCATACTGCCGGCTGTAAGTTCGTAAAGATATTTGCTACCCCGGAGTGGCGAATTCCTTCAGTTTGTTACAGCCGGCAGTATCAGGGACGCCTACCGAACGGGCGTGTCGGCTTCGAAAATCGATTCGAACACCGTTCGGTATGCTGCTTGTAGATGATTGTACACCGCCGGTTTCGAGATGTCGAAGTTGTCGGCGATCTCTCCGAGCGTCACGTCCCGAGGCGTCTCGAAGAATCCGGCGTGATAGGCGGTTTCGAGGATTTCCCGCTGACGATCAGTGAGACGGTCTTCCACATCCGTGTCCTCTCCAACGAACGAACGAGGTTGCTGTTTCTGTGAGACGACATCGACATCTTCGTACCGGGAGTGTAATGACTCGACGATCGGTCGTGTCGAAGCGGACATTCGTACGTGAACCCGGCAGGTGGTTTCCGAGGGAGTCGAAACTGCGTCGGCCATACCCCTTCCGTGTTGTTCGACCACTGACGACAGGAAGGGGCGCTGGCACGTGAGCGTGAGACGGTTCTGCCCTTCATTTCCGAGCCGATTGGCTGCGAGTATGTCACTGATATCCGTTGCCGCATCATAAACCGTCGCTGGATCGCCGTCTTCAACAGTGACGAGAATACGGACCGTCTCCGGATCCCGCTCGATCACTGTCTCGTACCTGATTCTACTTTCCGTCGTCGCCGCCAAGCGCTGGACCGGATAGGTCGCCCACTCACCTGTCACTTCGAGTTCAGTCAGCCATTCTGACTCTCCGGTGCGAAGTTCGAGCATTCGATTGCGGTTCACGAGGAAAGACCCAACAATCCGGAGGAACGTCTCGAGCGACTGTCCGAAGGCGTCAGTTTCCCTTGCACAGACGGTAAGCACACCGTACAGAACGTCGTCATAGACGAGCGGGATACTCAATATGGAACGAAAGTCAGCGGAGAGTGCGGTTTTTGCCCACTCCTCGCGTTTGACTCGGGACGGTACGTCCGAGACCGCAATCGGTTCGCGCTGGGCCGCGGCACGCTCGGATGGTGGCAGTTCTGTCTGGTTCTCCGATCCGACCGAGTCGAGATACTCGCTCCCGTCACCGGCCCATTCCGTCGGTGAAAGAGCGGTCGTGCCATCCCTCGGACGACCGATCCAGACGAAGTCGATCGGGTCGAGACCGAGCAATTCGTCACACGTGTTCGTCTCGATCTCCGCTTTCGTTACGCCGTTGCCGAACATTTGCTGGAGCGACTGTGTCGTCTCGATCATGTCCCGCAAGCTGTCGATCGTGTCCTGTTTTGTAGAGAACTTCTCATTAAGTTCCGAACGAGCACGAGCGCTCCACAGGCTGTCGGACGCGGATTTCGCGTTTGCGGCCGCTACTTCGACGAGTTCTGTATCGACCTGGTCGAACGGAGTTCGCCCCGCGTTGATCGCTACCGCGACACCGAATTCACCGATAGGGACAGCCAGTAACTGGTTGTGTGTTCCATCCTCGAACGCTTCGGCCTGGATCGCGACGTCCTCAGAAGTAACCGATTCGTCGTGCTGAAACGCCCGCCAGACTGGATGGTCACTCGGGAGAACCTCTCCCAGGATGCTCGCGTCGTCTGTGAGTGTCGAGGAGACAGATTGGGGCCTGAGTGAACCAGTGTCGTCGTCGAACCTCATAACGCAAGTGTGGTCGAACTCGAACGCTTGTTCGAGAAAGCTGTCAAGGTACGCTATGACGTCGGACTCCGAACGTATCGGATACAACTCCTGTGTCGCTGCGTGGAGTTCACGGAGGATCCGCGCTCGCTTTTCGTACTGATCAGTGATGTCTTTCTGTGCACCGACGACTTTGACGACAGCATCGTCCTCGAAAACCGGTTCGCAATGAGTGCGCACTCGACGGATGTCGCCACCGGGAGTGGCGATACGAGCCTCGATGTGGAAGGAATCGCCGCCGTCTGCAGCCTGTTCTATAGCCGTACGGACTTTTTCCCTATCTTCTGAAATATAGAAATCAAGCACTTTCTCGATAGTCGGTTCGAAGTCGTGATTGACCCCGTGAATTTGATACATCTCGTCGGTCCACGTGACAGCTTCTGTCTGTAGATCGACTTCCCAGCCACCGACGTTTGCGACCGTCTGGGTCTGATCGAGGCGTCTCTGACTGCGTTTTAACTCTTGTTCGCGTCGTCTTCGATCGTCGATATCGATGTGAATACCGACCGCACGAACCGGCTCTTCCCCATCTCGTTCGGCCACTTTCCCAACGGTTCGGATCCACTTCCAGTCGTCTGTCGCCGTTCGTAACCGGTGCTCAACGTCGTAATGGGGTGATTGCTCCTCTACGTGGCGGGAGAGGGCCTTTTTTACGTCGTCGAGATCGTCCGGATGGACACGTTGTTCCCACACCTCGAAACACGAGTCGAGTTCCTCAGGCGTGTATCCGAGCATCGTCGCCCACGTTTCGTTGAACTCGACATCGTCAGTTCGCATATCCCAGTCCCAAATGCCCAGATTTGCCCCTTCGACGGCAAGTTCGAGACGCTCTTTGAGGGTCTCGATCCGTGCTTCGCGTTCCTTGCGTTCAGTAATTTCCCGGGTTGATCCGACGATGTATTCGACCGTACCGTCGATCACGACAGGTGCGATTTTCGTCAACCAGTGGGTTTCCCTGTCATCGAAGACCAGGTCTTCTTCGTACTCGACGGGTTCCCGACGTTCGATACATTCGCGGTAGTGTGCTTCGACTTCGGCCCCCTGTTCGTCGCCAACGATCTCCCGTGGCGTCTTTCCTTCGATCGTCCCTGTGGCGACGTCACTCTGATCTTCGTAGGCGGGATTGACTCGCTTGATCGTGTACTCGTCGTCTCCGACATCCACGACGAACGTGCCGTCCTGGTTGTGTTCGAAGAACGTTTCGGCCAGTTCGAGGGCGCGTTCGTACTCCTTTTGCTCGGTGATGTCAGTAGAGACCCCGATCAGTTTCGTCTGTCCATCTTCCGCAACCAGTTCACCCCGGACGTCGAGCCAAATCTGTTCTCCGTTTGCCTTCTCCGTCCGGTACTGGACCTGATAGTCCCCTCGTTTTTGAGCGTCCGCTCGATGGTTTCCTCAAAAGCTGACAGGTCCGCCGGGTGGACGTGATCGGTAAACGCCGCGTACGTTCCGTCGAACTCTCCCGGTTCGAGGCCGACGAGCCGTTCCATCGAATCGTTCCACCTGATCTCGTCGGTTTCCACGTTCCACTCCCAGACACCTGAATCGCCACTCTGGAGCGCTAGACTGAGGCGGTGTTTGGTCTCGTGTAACTCCTGTTGACGTTCCCGGCGCTCGGTAACGTCGCGGGCGATCACGAGATGCTGGCCGGGGTGATATCGGTCGTGGCTGCGTACTCGATGTACCGATTCTCGCCATCGAGTGTGGTGATCGGAACCGTATTCTGTCGTTCCCCTGCCGTTTTGAAGTCTTGCCATTCTAACTCGGAATCATATTCCTCGGTGAATATCTCTTCGAGTGATCGACCAAGCAACTGTTGCTGACTCGCGCCGTAGAGCTGGCCAGCAGTTTCGTTAGCGTCGATGATCCGCCTGTCGTCGTTGACGAGGAGTATCGCGTCGAACGCACGTTCGAAGGCCGCACGATACCGATCCAGTGGCTGTTCGACTGTCTCCGTCATTCCCTCGCTTCCCGCGGATCTTGGGGTCGCTTCAGACCGTGGGACTGTGATCGTAATCATCGTCTCGTCAGCCGTGACGGAGGTCTCGATCATACCGTCGTGATCAGCCACGATCAAATGGACAAGCCACAGCCCCAGTCCACTCCCGTGGATGAGAGGCGTCTCTTCGCCGGTTTCGAGCACATTCACTTCCGAATCCGGCAGTCCAGGGCCGTCATCAATCACGCGGATATCGAGCGTCTCCGAGGAGAGGGTCGCGGTTACGGAAACGGTCGGCGGGTCGTCACTGTGCTTGGCAGCGTTATCGATCAGTTCCTGGAGTGCACGCTCGAAGGAGGGACGGATAGCCGCCGTGGTCTCGTTGTCATCGTCACTTCGGACCGACACAGCGATCGATGCGGACGGATAGGATTGCTCGGTTTTCGTCACTAACCGTTCTAGGAGTTCCGCGATATCCATCTCCCGACGCTCGAATCGTTTGTCGACGACTTCGTCGAGTTCGCGTGCCTGCTTGGCTACTTCGTGAATGTCATCGATCCGTTCGAGGATCCCCTCCACGTCCGCATCTGTTTCTCGTTCGTCGACGAATTGTTGGATTTGGCCCCGGATAACGGAGATACTGTTCCTGAGATTGTGGCGAAGAACGCGATTGAGAACCGTTCGGATGTTCTGTTGTCTGGTGATTTCTGCCTCCTGACGGTGGCGTCGTATCTCACGTTCGAGAAGGTGCGTGAGAAGTTCGACGAACATAGTCTCCTCGTCGCTGAACGCCTCGCTTCGAGGCTCCGTCGCCACGAACGAGACAGTGCCGTACGGCTCATCCCCGACGACGAGCGTCGTTCCGTGATAACAGGCGATTCCGTGTGCTTGGTAGGCCGGATCATCAGTCGCATTTTGCGACTGGGCGTCGTGGATAGTGACCGGCGACTCACGTTCGATCGTCCGACGACAATACGTCGTTTCGAGATTGAGTGCAGCAGGCAGTACCCGTTCCGCGGTCGAACTGGCGCACACGACTGATTCCCACGTCTTGCTGTCCGTATCGATATACGCCAAATATGCGTCATCGACATTTAGATACGTTTTTCCGAGTTCGAGCGCTTCCCGTGTTTTTTCTTCGAAGGAACCGTCACACTCTAGGACGCGGTAGAGCGCTTGCCGTACGTCCTTCTTTGAATAGGTATTCATAAGTAGTGTGTTTTATCGCCCGTATTCCGGAGCGGGGGGAAATCCAGTCCATTAATCAGACACTTTCGTCCATTATTGAATGATTTTGTCTGTCGGCACGTAGTATGACCCATGAAGTTATAATTCTTATGACGTAGCTTATCGGTGGAGTTCCTTCTTGCGATTTGCTGGTGATTAGCACTAGACGTATTTAATCGTAGTGGAAAGCCCAGCAGATCTCATCACAGGCTTGGCATCATCGGCGATCAAGCCGAATTCGCTGGCTGCTCGTCACCGCGTATCTTTCAGACAGCGGACTCAGCTTGATCTCGACTCTCACGCTCTTTAAGTACATTTAATTAACTCAAAATATAATAGTAAATATAGTTGTCGGTGCTTCTATCGAGGGATTAATCGATCGAAAACGTTCCAGAATTTTACTATCGACGATCTCCGTGACAGGAGCGAACCGGATACATAAGAGTACTCCCGGCAGACCTCATCCCAGGCTCGTCATCATTGACTGTTTTCACAGACTTCCGGGAAAGAGGCCTCACTGCGGAAGAACCTGTTCCAACGACAGACGGTAGCTGTAGTGATTTGTATTATTTACAGATTATTCTAATAGTATACTCAAAATGTACGCCCGGAACACTAACGACCGACCTCATTCCTGGCGGCGTGCCGGGTTGGCCGGGAAACCCTCGTGCCGGGCGGGAGACGCCGAAGGCGTCTCCAGGTGCCGAGACGGTGGTAACCGCCAAGGCGGGTGGCGCGTTAGCGTCACCGAATGCACGAGCGGCGGATGCCGCGAGTGCGGGTGGCCTGTAGGCCACCGACTGCGGAGGCGGCGAAGCCGCCTCGAAATGTCGCGTGCCCGGGTTCGCCGCGCTGTCATCGCACCACTCTGGGTACACTCGGGCGGGGACTAAGGCACGCACGCAGAACTTCTCGCCGTGGACAGTAAAGCGCTTCGTGGTAGTCAGACCGTATACGTCGACTCCTGGAGTTGGACGTACCGATCACCCCGGTACGACCATCGTTTGCGCCGGTAGCGAAGATAGATACCGATTCCTTCCAGGCCTGCCGAAAGGGCCTGGCGCTTGCGTGAGCCGTCGGTCCGTAACATTCGGTTGATGATGGCAAAGTATCGGTCCCAGTCGTTCGGCTCCATGCCACGGACCAGCGCGGCGAAGGTGACGTTCCGGCGGACTTCATCGCCGATGGCTCGTTGCCAGGCGTCGTTGTACTCCGTCATTCGACCCTCTGCGGCGAGTTCGCCCGCGATTTTGCCTGTTCGTATCGCGACGTGATCGCCACCTTCGTGAAACGCCGACGTGGCACCCATCGCACCGCCGACGACGGCGACGTTGGCTGCTGTCGGGGACTCGATCGGTTGCGTCGAGGAGATTGGATACGCCTCCCTCCCGGATTGCTTCCCGCGATCTTCGACGATCGGGAAGTCATCGAGTTCGTATTCGGGGAACTGCTGTTCGAGCAACCGCCGGATGTAGACTCGACCTGGGGGGATAGCGTCGTCCTCGTCGTCCAGGAGGGCATACGCCGCAGGATCGGCCACGTCCTCGATGTCCATCCCGATCGGCATCGTGAGTCCGATGCGAGCGACGCCATCGTCGTTGGGGAAGATCCACGGATACGCGGTGTGACCGGGCATGACTCCCCACCAGAACTCGATGTGGTCGGGATCGAACAGTTCCGCTGGCAGCTGGCGATACTCTTGATAGGCGATGTGGTTGGCCTGATCGGGAGCGAGATGGTCCGTGGCACTCCTTTCAGCCGGTAAGAACTGATCGAGGACGTCCATCGTCACCGTTCGCTGTGGACCATCTGCGAGAACGAGCGCGTCACCCTCGATCTCGGTACCGTCCGCGAGGTGGACCCGATGGGTCGGTGTCGATCCACTGGTGGCCGATTCGACGTTGGTAACGCTCGTCCCGACCCGATAATCCGCACCGGCATCTTCGGCCAGACTCCGGAGCCAGTCGTCGAATCGGGCTCGATCGACCGTAAACCCGAACCCGTCGTAGGACGACCCAATCCGGGTGTTTTCGATCGTCACTGACTCGGAGGGGCCGTGAAACGTCGCACCGTCGAGTTCACGTAACACGACGTCTGCGGGCATGTCTTCAGGATGCTCGCCCATAATGTCGACCCAGTAATCCAAAATACCGGCGGCATCCGTCGAGTCCGGACCGAGCTCGTCCCTATCGGTACGGGGAACCCCCTTCTCTACGAGGACGACATCGGCACCGCTGTTCGCTGCGGCACGGGCCGCCGAAGAACCTGCCGGGCCGCCGCCGACAATCACGACGTCTGTCCGCTCCATACCGCAACCGCGACCTGGCGGGCCTTAAAACTCGTGTCCTGTACTTCCGATGGCACTCGCCGGGCGCGATCGCTGTTTCCGCGTGATCTCCGGCAGCGTGACGCCCTCGGCGAGTCCATCGTGTGCCAACTCGGAGAGGCGCTTTGGCGATACCCCCGCATCAATCGCCTCTCGATAGGCCGTTTCGATCCGGTCGTCGAGCGATCGAATGGCCTCGTTCGTCTCCGCGCCCGTGCGCTCAGGGGTTTCAGTCAGACTCGCTCGAAGAGACACGAGTCGAAACAACGCACGGACCGATCTTGGCATTGCTAGACGCGATAGGCTTCGTTCGACGAGTGCCCGCAATTCGGCGCCCGAAACTGGCTTTTGCAGATACTCGTCGATCTCGAGGTCGGGCAGTGTCTGATCCGGTGCGTTCGCCGTCACCATCCCAATCACGCCGTCGTACTCCCCACCACGAAGCCGGGCCGTAACTGCATCACCACTCACTCCAGGGAGATTTCGATCCAGAAGGACCACAGCGACGTCGTCATCGACAGCGGCCACTGCCGATTCGCCGTCCGCTGCCGTCCGTACGTGATACTCCTCGGCCAACCAGAGTCGATGGAGTGTCCGAACGTCGCTGTCGTCTTCGACAACCAAGACAGTTTCCTGCGTCCCCATACTGGCTCGTACTCTCGGCGGCACCACCGTCAATACCAGTTTCCGTTCGAACCGTTCAAGATCGTTTACTCGGCGGTTTGGGCGTCTTTACGCGCCGTTTTTCGGTAGCCGAGGACTGATCGCGGCACGGGTCGGTTGTATCCCTCGCCACGCTTTTGTCCGTGCCACTGCCTCTGGTCTGTATGCGGCGTTTGATCGCTCACGACGGAGGAACGAGCCGTGACTAGTCCGGATGTCCTCGTGTTACGGGAGAAGCCCCACGGCCTCCCGGGGCAAAAGTATGCGGCGGCGTTGCAAGAGCGCCTCGGGGAGGTCGCGACTGTCCAGGCCGCACAGACGCCAGCTCAAGAACGCGAGGCGATCGCGACGGCCCCGATTGTCTCGGGCGGACACTTCGACGAATCGCTGCTTGCAGACGCTGACGCACTCGACTATTTTGCCTGTATGTATGCCGGATACGACCACCTCCCGCTGGAGGGAATGGCGGAACGCGACATTGCCGTTACGAACGCGGCGGGCGTCCATGGGCCGAACATCGCCGAACACGTTCTGGGCTCGTTTCTGGCCTTTGCCCGCCGGTTCTTCCAGGCCCGTCGCCAGCAACGCAACCACGAGTGGCGAGGGTTTCAGTCCCGCGAGCTCGCGGGCAGTCGGGTCGCCATCGTTGGCATGGGAGCAATCGGACAGGCGATCACCGAACGCCTGCAGGGATTCGACGTGACGACCGTCGGCGTCCGCTACACGCCCGAGAAGGGTGGCCCGACCGACGAAGTGTATGGCTTCGCGGAGATCCACCAGGCCCTCGCTGGCGCGGAATACGTCGCGATCGCCACGCCGCTGACCGAACAGACGCGTGGCCTCATCGGGGCCGAGGAGTTACAGACGCTGCCCCCGTCGGCCGTCCTCGTCAACGTGGCCCGCGGCCCGATCGTCGAGACGGACGCGCTGGTCGATGCGTTGCGGGCCAACCATCTACGCGGGGCGGCACTCGACGTGACCGAGCCAGAACCCCTGCCGAACGATCACCCGCTGTGGGACTTCGAAAACGTGTTTATCACGCCCCATACGTCGGGACACACACCCGACTATTACGAACGACTGGCCGATATCGTGGCACCGAACGTCGAATCGGTCCTACAGGAGAACTCTCCCGAGTCGCTGCGAAACCGCGTCGTTTGAGGTCGCTTGGAGTACTCACGGCAGCTTCTCACGAGCCGATCGAAGCGACGAATCTTCTCGAGACAGCCATTGTTGCGTCCGCGATCGTGGCTTCCGACCGCCCAAGCTTGACGGTTGGGCTCTCCTCCCGAGAGGAGCGGGCTTTGCCCGATCGAAGTAGCGATCGTCCGTCGGCCGTCTTGGAAACGCAACGTTCCTTGTCGTCGAACTCGCAACGATAGTATGCGTGAGTCAAATCGCGAGTGGATTTTCGCCCAGCGTCCCGACGGCGAGCCGGACATGGAAAGTTTCGAACTGCAGGAGAGTGCCGTTCCCGAGCCCAGACACGGTGAACTGCTGGTTCGGGTGCGGTATCTCTCGGTCGATCCGTACATGCGCGGCCGGATGCGCGATACCGAATCGTACGCCGAGCCCTGGGACGTCGGCGAGCCGATGGAAGGGACCGTTGTCGGCGAAGTCATCGAGAGTGAGAGCGAACGCTACGACGAAGGCGACCTCGTGACGGGTAATGGCACGTGGGCTGATTACACGGTGCTGGACGCCGCCGACGTCGCGCCGGTCGATCCGTCGATCGCCGATCTGCCCGCATATCTCGGTGTCCTCGGTATGCCCGGCCGAACGGCCTACTACGGCCTGCTCGAGGTCGGCGATCCCAAGCCGGGCGAGACGGTCGTCGTGTCGGGTGCGGCCGGTGCGGTCGGGTCCGTCGTCGGCCAGATCGCGAAACTGAACGGCTGTCGGGTCGTCGGCTTTGCCGGTTCCGACCGGAAAACCGAGTGGCTTACCGAGGAACTCGGGTTCGACGCCGCGATCAACTACAAAGACGTCGAGGACTACCGAGGAGCACTCGACGACGCCGCGCCCGACGGCGTCGACGTCTACTTCGACAACGTCGGTGGGCCGATCACCGATGCCGTCTTCACGAAACTGAATCTCGACGCACGAGTGGCTGTCTGTGGACAGATCGCCCACTACAACGACGAAGGCGTCCCGACCGGCCCCCGGAAGCTGCCCCAGCTCATTGCGCCCCGGGCTACGGTGCAGGGGCTACTCGTCGGTGACTACGTGACTCGCTTCGAGGAAGCCAGCCAGCAACTCGGGACGTGGGTCGCATCCGGGCAGATCGAGCATCGAGAGAGTATCGTCGACGGACTCGAAAACGCGCCCGATGCGTTCCTCGGGCTGTTTTCGGGCGACAACATCGGCAAGCAGGTCGTCGCCGTCTCGGAATAACCGCGACCTTTTGTCGCGAACGGTTTCCGGCCATTCGCGATTCTTGCCCGAGACTAGGCTCTGGGGACTCAACGGTCGAGTGACTCGACGCGGCACCTGCTCGAAACGCCGACCAAGCGGTCAGGAATTCAGGACGGTCGACTCGTCAGATACCCGTCACGGGCCTCTAGAAGCCAGTACACGATGAGAACACCGAGACCCGCCACGGTCAACACTGTGTCTGTTTCGAGACCTCGGAGTTGCCACTCCGGGCCGAAAAGCCCAAACGCACCGAGTGTGAGCCAGCAACCTAACGCGGCGAGAAATCGCCAGTGAGAACCAACAGCGAGGTCACCTGTCTCACTGCGACGAGCCAGGTAGAGATGGCCGGCGCCCACGCCGACCGCGTAATACCCGACAAGTCCCACGCCCGCAAGCCAGTCCGGCGGTGAGGCTACTGCGATCACAACGAGTAGTGCGAATGCCCCGACGACGGCGGTTCCATAGACGGTATTTTCACGGGAGACCATACTACCTGGTCTCCGGTGGCCGTGAAAACAGTTGCTGTCGCCGGTTAGACGTACCCCTTCTCGGCGAGCAACTCGCCGTTGAGGATGCTCGCGCCGGCCGCCCCGCGGAGGGTGTTGTGGGCAAGCGTGTTGAACTGGACGCCAGCCTCGGTCGTCTGGATGCCACCGACGCTGATCTGCATTCCATCTTCCCGGTTGCGGTCGAGGCGCGGTTGCGGGCGATCGGGCTCCGCGAAGACGTTGATGAGGGGGTCGGGCGAACTGTGGAGCTCCGCCGAGGGGTACTCGGCCATCGCTTCGGCTACCTCCTCGACAGTCACGTCCGCCGAAAGGTCCGCCCAGACGTTTTCTAAGTGGCCGTCGAGCGTCGGGATCCGATTACAGGAGGCAGCCACGTCGGCTTCGAGCCACTCGACTTCGCTGCCATCGAAGGTACCCAGGAGCTTGCGCGATTCGGTTTCCATCTTGTCTTCTTCGCCGCCGATGTGTGGAATCGCGTTGTCGATAATCTCCATCGAGGTGACCCCGGAGTAGCCGGCTCCCGAGACGGCCTGGAGCGTCGAGACGTCGACGCGTTCGACGCCGAAGGCTTCTTCGAGTGCTGCAAGCGGGGGCACCATCGTGATCGTCGAGCAGTTGGGATTCTTCAAGAGTGCCCCGTCCCAGCCGCGCTGCTCGCGTTGGACCTCGATCAGGTCGACGTGTTCCGGGTTCACTTCGGGGATCGTCAGCGGGACGTCCGGATCGGTCCGGAAGTTCGAAGAGTTCGAGGAGACGACGTAGCCCGCCTCGGCAAAGCCCGGCTCGACGTCCTCGCCGACAGCTGAGGGCAACGACGAAAAGAGCAGGTCAACGCCCTCGGGACAGCGTCGGGTTCGGTCGCCCCGACGGTCATCTCGGCGACGTGATCGGGGATCGGCGCGTCGATCCGCCACTTGGCTGCCTCGCGATACGACTTTCCGGCGCTGTCTTCGCTTGCGGTCAGCGCACCAATCTCGAAGTCCGGGTGTGGATCGAGCAACTGGACCAGCCGCTGGCCGACAGCACCCGTCGCACCCAGGATACCGACATCTACAGGCATGACTGGATCTTTGGGTGAGGACCGGTCAAAACTGTTTGGATCGGCAGTTCTCGCGAGCGGAGCAGAGAGATAGTGACCGAGTGATCAGGCTTCGACGCCGCCGGCCTCTTTCCGGGTGACGTAGCCTGCGATGCGGTTGCGAACGCCTTTCGATTCGACGTTCGTCAGTTCCGAGACCAGTTCCTTGTTGTGCTCGAAGTCCGTCGAGAACACTTCCGGATAGCGCTCTCGAAGCGTCGTCGCGGTCTTCTTGACGTAGGCGGGTTTGATTGCCATACCGAGTCGTTACCGAGTCGGCCCCTAAAAGGATTCGAATCGCCCGTCGGTCTCCGGGAGCTCCACGACCTCCCGAAGCCGGTCGAGAGCAGCCAGTTCGCGATCGCCACCGGTTCGCTCGATGACGTCGGCGAAATACGCCAGTCGCGCTGCTAACGGTTCGTCGTCGTATGCGGGGACGTCCAGTCGTGAGGCTGCCACTGTCGCTTCGATCACGGCCGCGTGGCCGCGGTTGATCGTCGGGACGACGCGGTTCTCTGTGCCTGTCTCGACCGGCGTGAGTTGCCAGTCGACCCACTCAGTGCCACCTTCCGTTCCCGTCTCGGCATCTTCGGCTTCGACGTGTGCCCAGGCATCCGCATTGTCGAGGATTGGGTCGTCGAGTTCACGAATCGTCAACGCCGCTTCGACGAAATCGAGGGGGTCTCGAGTGAACTGGATGTAGCCTTCGCCCTCCCGCTCGAAATTCACTCGCGTCCGCGTTTGACCCCAGGTCCGGGCCGTTACCGTCTCCCCGGCATGCAAGCCGAGGGCGGCGACGTTGTACCGTCCGTCCGGGCCGCGCGTCGTCACGATTGACTCGGTGACGCCCCGAACCTCGACGGGCCACGCCTCGCTCATATCTCGGCCCCCCTGGACAGCGCGACGAACAGGCCACCAGCGAGGATATCGGCCGTCGTCCCCGGATTGATGCCGTCGGCGACGAGTTCCTCAGCCAGTTCCGCGGGGTCGACTTGTTCGTCTCGGACGGCCGCCGCCCGCTCGCGGACGGTCGCCGCCACCGCCTCGCCGTGATTGATCGCGACGAATGGGTCCGGTTCGGTCGCGAGCAGGTCGAGGAAGGTCTCTGCCGCGCGGTCGGTAATCGGTCCCTCTCGTCGTTCGATTGCGTCTGCGGCTTCGAAGGTTCGGTCGAACCCGCCGATCCACTCCCGGGCGATGCCGTCCCGGTCGGTCGAGCGGTCCATCACGTCGTACAACGACAGGTCGCGCGCACGCAGTGCCGGGATCGCGTCAGCCCCGCGACGAACGTCCAGTGTGTCCATGTCGTCTGGCGGGTCGGCGACGGCGACATCGACGTGTTCGAATGCCCGATAGAAGCCTTCGGCGTCCACGACGGTCGTCGACTCGCCGATGGCTGTGGCACGCTCTTGGGAGAGCTCGCCCGTCCCAGCCGTCCGCACCAGCGGCGCCAGCAACAACAGCCCACCGAACTGCGTGTTGGTGCCAGCCCCCTCGCTCATGCCCGCAACCGCCCGTTCGAAGGCGACGCCGATCGACGGGCCATCTGGGGTTGCGAGTGCGTCGAGGCCGTCGATTGCACCGACGGCCCCCGCCAGGAAGTGCTCGAACCGGAGGTCGTCGTGATCTCTGTGCCGGTCGACGTTGCCCGGCGTTGGGGTCGTGGCGACTTCCAGCAGCAGGGCGAGGTGGGCCTGCTCGGCGATCGATCGCGTCATCGGCCTCCCTCCATCGGCTCGCCGAACCACGCGTCGGTCGCGTCCCGGACGCGATCGAGGACGACGGGACGATCGCTCGGTCGTCCCACGCTGACGGCGTCGGCCCCGTAGGCCAGATATTCCCGGACCGTCCCACGATCCCGGACGCCGTTGTTGGCGATCACGAACAGGTCCGTCGCGGCGACGATTTCGGCGACGACACCTTCGCTGTCCATCGCGTCGACGTGGATCGCGTCGGCGCCCACCTGTTCGATCTTTCGGGCGATGCCTGGTACGTCGACGCCAGGGACCTCTGTCCGGACTTTCACACTGACGGTCGCCCCTGCTTCCGCGGCGGTCGCGACCTGGGCGGCCAGTCGGTCTGGCTCTCTGAGGAGCGACTGACCCGCGCCGACGTCGCACATTTCGGCTTGGCGGCAGTGAGCGTTGATCTCACAGATCGCGTCGTGGACAGTACAGACGTCGGCAACCCTCCGGAGTGGTTCGAGGGTACGACTCCGGACATTAAGGCCGGGGACGATCGACATATCCGTGACCTCAGCGAGTTGTTGCTCGGCAAAAGCAAGTGGGTCGTCGGGCAAGAACTCCTCGCGATCCCGGTCCTCGACCATCGTCCGGGCAGCCGTTCGCGTCGGCTCGTCGACTGCCAGCCCGCCGAGGACAGCCGCGCCGACGGACGGGGCCGCCGACTTCGCCCATGCGGCGTCCGAGGCCCCACTGAGACTGGCTGCCGCAACGCGCGGCCTAAACGGCAGTGACGGATCGGTCACGACTTCCCCGGTCTCTCCCATCAGGCCACCACCCCCAAGGCTTCCTTTAGGGCACGGGCGACGCGCTCGGAATCGGAGTCGCTGTCGAGCGTCGTGTCCGTTCGCACGGTCGGCCGATCGAGTTCCGTCCCGTCCGCGTCGTCGAGGACGAACGCGTCGGCGAAGGGATAGGCCTCGGCGACGCCGGCGGTACTCGGATCGAACCCCTCGGCGGCCATGAGCTTCGCTGCCGGGCCGGAGAAGACCTGATCTTCGACGAACGGCGAGACGGCGACCACCGGGGTCTCGGCCAGTGCCGCGGCGATTTCGTCGATGGCTGCCATTGGGCCGATGCTCGTGATCGGATTCGCGGGACCGATCACGACAGGCTCATCGAGTGCGTCGAGTACCGCGTCGGTCGCTGTCGCCGCCGCGGCCCCTCGAAACTCGACGGCCTCGACTGCTGGCTTTCCGTCCCGGGCGACCCAGAACTCCTGGAAGTGCATCGTCCGATCGGGCGTGTGGATCAGCGACGCGACGGGATCGTTACTCATCGGGAGGACCTCACGCTCGATCCCGAGGGCATCGCCGAGTATCCGGGTGACGTCCGTCAGTGAGTGCCCTTCGTCGAGGAGGCTCGTCCGCGTGATGTGGAGTGCCCTGTCGCGGTCACCAATGTGCATGAACTCCCCGACTCCCGAGAAGCGACGCCAGCGAGCGATCGACCGACCGGCCGTCTGCCGATCGGCGGAGAGATACCGTGGTCCGCGATCCAGCTCGGCCTCGGCTGCAAGCGAGTGGAGGAACTCGTGGGTTTCTGCGGTGTCGTCGTCGATACCCCACCACGTCGTTCGATCGAGTATTCCGCCTTCGAGGAACAGTACCGTGTCGACGTCGGGACAGACCAGAAACCCGCCGATCTCGATGTCGTCGCCCGTGTTCGCGACGACTGTCGTCTCGACGGGTGAAAAAACTGCTTCAGCGCCGGCAAGGAGTTTGGGGGTTCCAGTCCCCCCAGCGAGAAACGTAGCCATAGCGCCCGATAGGGTAGTCGCTGCCGTAAATCGCACGCCCGTCTCGTCCAATTGTCAGCGCTGAGAACTGGAGTGGTAGCTTCAAGTCACTGGACGAACACTCACGAGACAATGGCCGAAATATACGACGAGCGCGTCAGTGCCCACCGGTTCGCGCCGGCGGCACCCGACGAACCCTAC
Organism: Halorhabdus sp. CBA1104; assembly: GCF_009690625.1. Taxonomy (NCBI): domain Archaea; kingdom Methanobacteriati; phylum Methanobacteriota; class Halobacteria; order Halobacteriales; family Haloarculaceae; genus Halorhabdus; species Halorhabdus sp. CBA1104. The sequence continues at coordinate 821,834 of NZ_CP033878.1, forward strand.
GTCTATGGCGCCTGCTGTCCGGGCTGGCACTCGACGGCAGATCACCACGAGGCCATCGACGAGTGGATCACGTTCATGCGCGAACACGACGTCGAACGCGTCTTGAGCCTCCTGGCTGGCTCCCAACTCGACCGGACGGACGCAAACGTGGCCAGATATCGCGAAGCGTTCGGCGACGAATCCGTCGCGCACGTCCCAATCTCTGACCACCACCTTGCCGATCGTGACACACTCGCCGAGGATGTCCTCCCGTTCCTCGAAGACGCGGTCGAGGGTCAACAGCGGGTCGTCGTCCACTGTCTCGCCGGGATCGGACGGGTCGGCCACGTTCTCGCGGCGTGGCTCGTCTCTGGCCGTGGGTATACGCCCGTCGAGGCCGTCGATACCGTCCGTGAGATGGGGCGCGTCCCAACGCAGGCCGTCGACGCCGGGAACGCCAGACGCGGTGAACTGTTCGAATTGCTTTCGACCTTCGAGTGATGGCCGGTGGCAGTTCCAACGAGTGTTTCGCGTATCACGGCTAGTCGGCTCCCTGCCTCCCGACACCTTTTGCTCTGGGCCGACCAAATCGAACTATGACTACGATCAAAGATAGCGTCCACGATCACATCGAAATCGAGGGCGTCGCGCGCGATCTGCTCGATACGCCTCCCGTCCAGCGACTCCGGCACGTCACCCAATTGGGCACTGTCTCATTGGTCTACCCGTCTGCCAATCACACCCGCTTCGAGCATTCCCTGGGAGTGTATTATCTCGCCGACCAGGCACTCGACCACCTCGGTATCGAGGGCCAGCAGGCCGAGCGCGTTCGCGCGGCTGCACTGTTGCACGACGTCGGCCACGGCCCCTACAGCCACAACGTCGAACCACTCATCTACCGCCACACAGGCAAGTACCACGACGACGTCCACGACCTGCTCGGCGACGGGGCCGTCGCGCGTGTCCTCGCCGAGCACGGGCTCAATCCGGATGCCGTCGCTGATCTGGTCGCGGGCGACGGCGAACTCGGCCAGCTCGTCTCGGGTGAACTCGACGTCGACCGCATGGACTATCTCGCGCGGGACGCCCACCACACTGGCGTTCCCTATGGCACGATCGATCACGGCCGCCTCGTCCGCGAGTTACGATTCCGCGACGGCGAATTGGTCCTCGCCGAAGGCAACGTCCAGACCGCAGAGAGCCTCCTGCTCGCTCGCGCGCTGATGACGCCGACCGTCTACAGTCACCACGTCGCCCGCATCGCCAAGGCGATGCTCCGGCGAGCGAGCGCGCGCCTCCTCGAAACGACCGAGACATCGGCGGGACGCTTTCGCCGGATGGACGATAAGGACCTCCTCGTGGCACTCCGATCGACTGCATCGACGACCGAGGTTGCTCGCCGCCTCACGTATCGAGACCTCTACAAACGGGCTGTCTGGGCCGAACGGGATGCGGTACCCACAGACGTTCTCGAGGCGTCCCAGGAGACGATCCGTGAGTTCGAACGGACGATCGCAGCCGAGGTCGACGTCGATCCTGCGTCGGTTATCGTCGACGTGCCCGACGATCCATCGATGGTCGAGTCGAGTTCTCGTGTGCTCGTCAACGGTGAGGTCCGCCGCCTCGGAGAACAGTCCACGCTGGTCAGTGCCCTACAGACAGCCCGCCGTGACCAGTGGCGACTCGGCGTGTATGCGCCTGCCGATGTCCGCGATCGCGTTGGCGACGTGGCGGTTCGAACCCTCGGCCTGGATATCGACGGAGCCCGAATAAGCGACACCCACCGAGGGGTTCACGCGACCCTCGACGAGTTCCAGTAACTGGCCGTCTGTGGGCGGCGAGGCGACGGTCAGGCCTCGCCGTCGTCTGCGGGATCGTACTCGAAGATATCCTCGATCGTACACTCGAAGTAGTGGGCGAGCTCGAAGGCTAATTCGAGGCTCGGATCGTACCGTCCTCGCTCGATGGCGTTGATGGTCTGTCGCGAAACATCGACGTCATCGGCGAGTTCACCTTGTGTTATATCCTTCTTTGCCCGCCAGACGTTCAGATCGTTCTCCATCGTCACATCTGCCGTCGGTAATACTCGTTTGCCACCTGCTGGAGGAAGACACTCCCGAGGGTACATCCCAGGAGTATCGGGACCATCGGCAGGTCGATCTCGGTCATCGTCAGCACTAACAGCACCACTGACAGACAGATCAGCAGCACACTCCACGAGATTGCGGTCGCTTTGTAGGTGATCTGTTTGCTTCGCTCGTCGGCGATTCCGGCCCGCTCTAACCGTTTGTAGTACCCGTACCCGGCCACACTACCGACCACCATCAACCCGATACCCATCCAGAACGGCGAGAATTCGGGAAGCGAATCCTCGACCATCGCACTGCCGAAACCGAGGACGAGGCCTGCAAGGACCGCACCCACGAACATGAGTCTGATCCGACCGAAGGAACTCCAGTTGTTTCGCATCATTATGTAAAGTACGCTTTCCTCTTTGGCTATAAAACTTTCCTAATTGTCGTCTTAGGTTGATGTCACTCGGGATCGGTCCCGTTCGTCCGGTCTCACGACAGCACGCTCGCAACTGATCCGACCACCACCCAGCGGGTGTCTCTGTCCACAAGTAACGACTCCCGACTCGAACGGACTGAAAGCGTCTGACTCCTCGAAACCGTCAAACCATGTTCGCCCGAACGAACGGGCATGGAACTGGAAGGGACGATACTCCGTGGGCGTGACTTCGAGCCGATCGATGGACGGGTTGTCCTCGAGGACGGCGAAATTGGCGCTGTCGAGGAGACCAGCACTGACAGCGACAATATCGTCCTCCCGGCGTTCGTCAACGCCCACACGCACATCGGCGACTCGATCGCCAAGGAAGCCGGTGGCGGTCTCAGCCTGGACGAACTGGTTGCGCCGCCCGATGGGCTGAAACATCGCTTACTCCGGGAAGCGACACGCGAGGAACTGATCGGCGCGATGGCGCGTTCACTCCAGTTCATGGAGCAAGCCGGGACAGGGGCGTTTATCGAATTTCGCGAGGGTGGTATCGAAGGTGTCGAGACGATCGAAACAGCCCTGGACGGACAGGATATCGAGAGCGTCATCCTCGGTCGTGAGACGGTCGAGGCGATGGAGGCAGCCGACGGCTTCGGGGCCAGCGGTGCCCGGGACGGCGAGTTCGGTGCCGAACGGACGGCGACCGCAAACGCGGGGAAACTTTTCGGCATTCACGCCGGCGAACGTGACAGCGCCGATGTCAACCCCGCACTCGATCTCGATCCGGACTTTCTGGTTCACATGGTTCACCTAGAGGACCTCCACTACGGGCGACTCGACGACGAGGAGACACCGGTCGTGCTCTGTCCGCGGTCGAACCTCGTCACCGGCGTCGGGACGGCTCCCGCACGCGAGTTACTCGACCGGACGACGGTCGCGCTGGGAACGGACAACGTGATGCTCAACAGCCCCTCGATGTTCCGGGAGATGGCGTTCGCGGCCAAACTCTACGATGTCTCCGCAAGGGAGGTCCTTCGCATGGCGACCGTCGCTGGGGCGGACATCGCCAATCTGAACGGTGGCGTGATCGAGCCCGGTCGCGACGGTCGCCTGCTCGTGCTCGACGGCGAGTCGGACAATCTCGCTGGCGCAGAAGATATCGTCCGTGCCGTCGTTCGACGCGCCGGTGTCGCCGACGTCACTGACGTCGTTCTCGGTGGCTCCTGACGGCCCACCGACACGAACTATTAAACGGCCTGTCGCCAAACGTTAACATACGTTCATGTACGATAAGATCCTCTTGCCGACTGATGGCTCTGAAGGGATGGAACGGGTGATCGAGCACACTGCCAGGTTGGCTCGCCATCACGGGGCGACGATCCACGCTGTCCACGTCGTCGACACGGCCACGATGAGCCGGATGCCTATGGAGACGTCCTGGGAAGCCGTCTCGGGAATGTTGCGCGAAGAGGGCCAACGGGCACTCGATCAGGTACGGGACAGTACCGGTGACGTCCCCGTCGAGGGATCGCTGACGGAAGGTGTCCCGAATCAGGAGATCGTCGAGTACGCCGAGCGCCACGATATCGACCTGATCGTCATGGGTACTCACGGGCGTGGCGGACTCGATCGGCTCCTGCTCGGGAGTGTCGCCGAACGAGTCATCCGGACTGCACCCGTTCCCGTGACGACGATCCGTGTCGCCATAGCTTCGAGCGAAAGCGAGGCCTGAGAGCGACCGCCCAGTGCAACTGCTTCAACCGGGTTAGCTGAACGGATAGTCCTCGAGCGTCGCCCCGTCAGGGTTCGGGACGTCGTCGTACAGCCGCCAGGACTCGACGTGCTCGAGTGTCTCGCCTGGATCGACAGTCCGCAATGGGCCGAGCGTCTCGATCTCCTCCATGTCCGCGTCGGTGTACACTTCGAGCGCACAGCCACGATCGGGATACGTCCCGTCCGGGTCGTATTCGATGGATTTTACGAAGGCGTGGCCATTGTTGACGTACCCGATCCACTCGTCGACGCCCGTCGACCCGACTTTGCACGCCCCGTCGCCGTCCGGATCCTGTTCGACCCGGAGGTGGCCATCGCGCAGTGACAGCCGATCGTCGCCCAGACTCGTGTACGGCCAGAACGTCAGCGAGCGGTCGGGGAGCCGGTCCTGGGTTCCGGCCCGTGCCGCCGGGAGAAATCCGGTCCCGCCGCCCTCCATGACGGTAATGCCCCAGGGAGCGAGTTCGATCGGCCACAGCCCTTCGTTCGTGACGCGATGGGTGACGGTGACTGCCGGTTCGTCGTCGACCATCTCGACGGTCAGTTCCTTCCGGATGTGGGTTCCCGACTCGGTGGGTTGGCGGAGTGTGACGGCCCCGTCACCGAGCTCGTACTCGACTGGCTCGTTATCGGGTGTCAACGTTCGGTCGCTGACTTCCGGGGCGTACCAGAGCCGATGCCCGCCGTAAATCCGGTACTCGTCACTCCCGCGCTCACCGAGATCCTCCGCTACTTGATGGAACTCGTTTGGGCCATCGACGAACCCGAACGAGACGATTCGTGGCCCAACCTCTGTCGTTGCGATCAACTCGATGTCATCGTTGCCGAGTTTGATGCAATCGTCCCAGCCAGCATACGAAATCAGTTCCGCAGTGGTCTCACCCATGGCTGGCGGTTCGACCGCACCCGACAAACAACTACCGAGAACTATCTATCCGCTTATATTTGGGACGAGAATCGAGGCGACGGCGATTCAGTGATCGCCGACGTCTTCGTAGACCCAGGGTTCGTCCGCCCGCTCGTAGTCGAGGAGTTCCTCGTCGTCGAAGAACAGCTCGATCTCTCGCTCGTTGGCACCCGGATCCTCGTGAGCCGAGCCGTGGATGATGTTCTGGCTCAGGTCGAGCCCGTAATCACCACGGATCGTTCCGGGCGCGGCCTCGGCGGGGTCGGTCGCCCCCATCATCTGGCGAACCTGTCGGGTCGCATCGGCACCCTCCCAGACCATCGCCATGACCGGGCCGGAGGTAATGAACGCGACCAGATCGTCGAAAAACGGCTTGTCTTCGTGTTCGGCGTAGTGCTCGTGGGCGAGGTCCTCGTCGATCTGCATGAACTTCGCACCAGCGAGCTTCAGCCCGCGATCTTCGAGGCGGGTGATGATGTCGCCGACCAGTCCGCGCTGGACGGCGTCGGGTTTTGCCATAACGAAGGTGCGCTCGTCGTGATGGCTCATTGTTCGACCTCCTCGGGTTCGCTGTCCTCGTCTGCTTGCTCGTCGGTCTCGTCTTCGTCACCGGCGTCATCCTCGGCGACGGCGGAGCCATCGTCGGTTGGGTCCGGCTCCGTTGCCGGCTCCTCTTCGACTGCCTCGCCGGCGGTCTCGCTGCCGGCTTCCGTCCAGGAGAGGTCCCGGGCTTCCCGACCGAGGTCTGCGTTTTTCTCACACTTGGCCGAGCAGTAGTGGATGGTCGTCCCGTCCGTTCGGACGAACATCGTCCCGGTGCCCGGCTCGATCTCGGCGCCGCAGTAGTCACATTCGCGTGTCTGTGGCATTATTGCCCTCCAATGGCGTCGGCCTCACGGGCGGTCTCCCGAAGCTGGAGGATATCCCCTTCGCGGACCGGCCCGAGGACGTTTCGCGTGATAATGCGGCCTTTGTTCTCGCCCTCGCGGATGCGGCACTTGACCTGCATGGCCTCGCCGTGCATCCCCGTCCGGCCCACGACCTCGATGACCTCCGCGGGCGTGGATCCGTCGTCTTCTGTCTCTTCAGCGCTCATTATTGGTCACCTCAGCGAAGGTCCTCGACCTTCTCGGCGATATCGTCGATGGTATCATCTGCGTCGCCCGCGTCGACGATCGCGGCCGCCGCGCTGCCGACTTCGAGCCCGGCAGCGTGGCCCAGATCGTCCTGGGCGCCGACGAAGATGAACGGAACTGACTTTTCGTCAGCCAGTTCCGGCAGGTGCATGACGATCTCTTCCGGCTGGACGTCTTCGGCGACGAAGATCAGATCCGCGTTGCCGCGTTCGATCGCCTTGGTCGTCTCGTTGGTTCCTTTCTTTACTTGGCCTGTGTCTCGCGCGATCTCGAGCGCCTCGAGGGCGTCGTCTTCGAGATCCGCGGGAACATCGAAATCGACGTATACTGGCATGATTGGATCACCTCCTGCACGTGGGCTCGCGCTCCCCCGCCGTTTCGGACCCGTGCCGGCCGTTCCGGCGGGCCCGACGTCGCCCGGCGAACCGACGTCCCCGGACGCTGTGAAAGTCCTAGATGGCTAGGAGCATCATCAACCCCGTGCAGGCTGTACTCCAACGTGGCCCGGCGGACGTAAAAGCGCTTTCGAAGCCACTTGCCCGTGGGAGCCCAGCACACAGGCCAACGACACCAACTACTGTGTCGAGCTGGTTAGCCGATCCATCGACGACTCGACCGCTTCGATCATCGCTACCTGCTGTTCCGTGTTCGCAACGATCTCCTGTACTTCGGCCGCGACTGTTTGGGCTTCCCCGAGCGCGTCGTCGACCATTGCCGCGATTTCTTCCGCACTCGCCGCCTGATCGTCGGTCGCATCGGAAACTTGACTGATCCCCTCGACCGTCGCAACCACTGTCTCGACTATCGCTTCGAAGCGGGACATTGCTTCATCGACCTGCTCGATGCTCTCGTTTACTTGCGTCGTCGTCCGCTCCAGATTTTCGACAGTCGACTGCGTTTCGGTTTGAATATCGCCGACCATCGCTTCGATGTCGCTGGCGTGGGTCTGGGACTCCTCGGCGAGACTCTTGACTTCGTCTGCAACTACGGCGAAGCCCTCTCCGGCTTCGCCTGCCCGGGCGGCCTCGATGGAAGCGTTCAGCGCCAGCATGTTCGTCTGGTCGGCAATATCGTTGATCACCTCGACGATCTCGTCGATCTCGTCGACGCGTCGCTGGAGCGCGTGGACATCCTCGGTCACCTCGTCAGCGGAATCGGAAGCCGTTTCCATGACGTTTACAGCCTCTCTGGCGGAGTCACGCCCTTCTTCGGCGAGGCTCTGGGCTTCGTTGCTGGTATCTTGGACTTCGTCGGCCGTCGATGCGATCTCTTCGATCGTCGCCGAGAGATCTGAGACTTCGGTTGCAATCTCACCCATGTCGTCGGCCTGCCCGCTCGCCAGACCTGAGATTTCTTGAGAGTACTCGGCGATTCCGTCGACGGACGCCTGTAACTGCTCGATGTCGCTATCTATCTCTGCGACGACTTCCTGTATCGTCGTTCCCATTTCGTCGACGACGTCGATGAGCGTGAGGAGTTCCTCGTCGAGAATACTCTCCGTGGCTTCGAAATCGACGGCCGCTTCGAGATGTCCGCGCTCGTAGGCACTGAGTGTCTGCTCGATCGCCTCTAACAAGTCGGCGCGTTCCTGACGGTACCGTGCCGAGTGCTTTAGATCCTGAACGATCTCGATGACACCGATCAGCTCGCCGTCCTCGTATATTGGGGTCGCGATGAACCAGATATCCCCACGCAGACTGGCCGTGTCTTCGTACACTGGCGTCTTATCGCCTTCGAGCATCACGTAGTCGTCGTCGACGACGCTAACCCCGGGAAAGTCGCTGTCTGCGCTCTGTGGTGATTCGAGTACTTTCTCCGCGAGGAGTGATTTCGATGGGTCTTCGTACAGTACGTGGCCGATGTTGTCGACGTCACGGACCTCGTGGTAGCTAACCCCGAGAAGCGACTCGATATGTCTGTTCCAGTTGACAACGGTACCGTCGTTGTCGAGGACGAGCGCCGGGAGGCTGATGACGTCCAGTACCGTTTCAGCATCTACGCGGTTCGTGGAGGGTGGTTGGGTCTGCTCTGTCATGCTGGTCCTGCTAGAATCTGATTCACACCCATCAGATAAAATAGCGATTATTGATTATCAATTCTGATAACATGACAATACAAGAAGGGGCGCGTCGGTTCGTGGTGGCCATGTGTTCGATTCAGCGTCCGGCACACCCAAGGTTCCACCCAGTCTACGCACTGGCGATGGGCCACTCGATTGGACGCAGGCTCCGGGCCGAAGCCCAACGGACCGACGAGCGCCGACTCGTCGTCTTAGCGGGAGAGTCCGGGACCCGTGAGCCCGCTTTGCGGGACGTCGTTGCCGACGCTCGCCTCGACAGTGAGACGCTCTCAGTGGTCAGTCAGGCGTCGCTCCTTGGATGTGAGCGGATCGACCCGACCCACAGCGATAAGCTTCTCGGACAGACTCGTGACGGTGTCGTCTACGACGCAACCGAACGATTCGATCCCGATGTACTCGCCCACGTCGTCGGTGCCATTGCGGGTGGCGGATTGGGCATCCTCTTGACGCCACCCCTGGATACGTGGCCAGATCGACGTGACCGCTTCGACAGCACGCTCGCGGTTCCGCCGTTCGGGGTTGGGGACGTGACAGGGCACTTCCGGCGGCGAATCGTCGCGACACTGCGGTCCCACCCGGGAATCGCGATCGTCGACACCGACACGGAGACCATCGAGAGCGACGGGCTGAGAGACCCTGCTCCGCGACTCCGGACGGCCGAGCCATCGACGCCGGACGACCATGCGTTCCCTGCAGCGGTCTATCGACGGTGTCGGACGGCCGATCAGGTTGAGACAGTAGCAGCCTTCGAGACACTCTTGGCGGCGGGGCGAGCGGTCGTTGTGGAGGCCGATCGCGGCCGGGGGAAATCGAGTGCTGCCGGGCTCGCTGCCGGAAGTCTCGCTGCAGCCGGGCGGGACGTCCTCGTGACGGCCCCCGAGCGTCGCAACGCCACGGAACTATTCGATCGCGCTCGGGAACTCCGGGCGGATCTCGATGCCGGAGGCGACGGTGGGGGCCAGTCTGAAGCGCCCTCCGATGGGGGTAGCGAGGACAGCCGACTGCCGATCGAGTTTGACGCCGGATCGATTCGGTACGAGCGCCCAGATGTTGCGGTCGAGCAGGCATCGGACGCGGACGTAGTGTTCGTCGACGAGGCAGCGGCACTCCCGGTCGCCGTCCTCGATGGACTGCTGGACGCCCGGAGCGTCGGCTTCACAAGCACTGTGCGGGGCTATGAAGGGACCGGCCGGGGCTTCGACGTCCGTTTTCGTGATCGGCTCGCCGAGTCGGACTTCGATGTAACAGAACAGCACATGGACGACCCGATCCGATACGCCGCGGGCGATCCGATCGAGACCTGGTTGTTCCGGGCGCTATTGCTGGATGCGACACCAGCCCCCGCCCAGCTCGTTACCGACGCGACACCAGAAAATGTGGCCTACCGGCAACTCGAATCCACAACCTTACTCGAAAACGAGTCCCTCCTGGGGGAGGTTTTCGGTCTGCTCGTCGTCGCCCATTACCGAACGGAACCGGCCGACTTCGCCCGATTGTTGGACGCACCAAACGTCTCCGTGCGGGCACTCACTCTCGACGGCCACGTTGTCTCGGTCGCGTTACTGGCAAGAGAGGGTGCACTGCCGGCCGATATCCGGGGCGAAATGTACGAGGGCGGCCGCGTCGCTGGCAACATGATCCCCGATGTACTGACGAGTCAACTTCGTGACGAGGCGGCAGCCGTCCCCAGCGGCCAGCGGGTCATGCGGATCGCTACCCACGATGCCGTTCGTGGACGGGGACTCGGGTCGCGGCTGCTGAGTGCAATCCACGACGAGTTCGCCGAGACTGTCGACTGGCTCGGTACCGGCTATGGCGCGACGCCGGAACTGGTCGACTTCTGGCGGGAGAACGGATACAGTACCGTTCACCTCTCGACCTCGCGCAACGAACGCAGTGGCGAGCACTCGGCGATCATGCTCAGGCCGACCTCACCAGATGGCGAGGAACTGCTCGATCGACACACTGGCTGGCTTCTCGATCGTATCGAAGGCACGCTCTCGGCCCCACTCTCTGCTCTCGATCCCGACGTCGTGCGGGCGGTCCTCCGATCGATCGACGAGCCGCCCGAACCCGATCTCAGTGACTTCGAGTGGCGCGTGCTCGCCGGCTCACCTCACGGTGCGGGACTGTACGATACCGCGCCGGCGGCGTTCGCCCGCTTGACACTCCGGCACCTGGTCGAACCCGCGGGTGAATCACTCTTGTCTGCCCGCCAGGAGCGATTACTAGTGACGAAGACTCTCCAACATCGGCCCTGGGAAACCGTTACTGACGCACTGAACTATCACTCCCGGCGTGAGTGCATGCGTGCACTGGGTGCGGCGGTCGGCACACTGATCGAAGCGTACGGCACTGACAACGCCCGTCGGGAATTCGATCGCTTCGAGTGAGTGTGTCACTCGGTCGGGAACCGAAACCTACACCCGCAGGAGTGACCGAAATATCGGTAGCAATGGCCGATTCACCGAACGAAGACCTCCGGAGCGCGGAGGTCACCGAGGGGGCCGATCGGGCACCCCACCGCTCGCTGTTTCGTGCTGCCGGATTGAGTGACGAGGAGATCCACAACCCACACATCGGGATCGCCAACTCCTGGAACGAGATCGTCCCGGGCCACGTCCATCTCGACGAACTCGCCGAGTACGTCAAGGAGGGTGTCCGGGAAGCCGGCGGGACACCGCTGGAATTCAACACCATCGCCGTCGACGACGGCATCGCAATGGGCCACGAGGGCATGCGCTCCTCGCTGCCTTCCCGGGAGGTCATCGCCGATTCTGTCGAACTGATGGCCAACGCTCACCAGTTCGACGGGATCGTCGCGCTGGCATCCTGCGACAAGATCGTCCCCGGTATGCTGATGGCGATCGCCCGGCTGGACATCCCGGCGATCGTCGTCACCGGCGGACACATGGCCGCCGGCGAATTCGAAGACGAACCCGCCGACCTCGTGACCGTCTTCGAGGGCGTCAGCCAGCACGAGGAAGGCGAGATGACTGACGAGGAACTGTACGAACTCGAATGTTCGGCCTGCCCCGGCGAGGGGTCGTGTGCGGGGATGTTCACCGCGAACACGATGGCCTGTGTCACGGAGACGCTCGGTCTCTCCTGGACAGAGTGTGCCACCCACGGCGCGACCGACGACCGGAAGTTCGAGATCGCCCGCGAAAGCGGCCGGCAGATCCTCGATCTCGTCAAGCAGGACGTTCGTCCCTCGGACTTCCTGACGCGGGAGGCCTTCGAGAACGCCGTCGCCGTCGATCTGGCTTTGGGTGGCTCGACGAACACGATGTTGCATATCCCCGCTATCGCCCAGGAGGCCGGCCTGGACATCACGCTCACCGACTTCGAGGAGATCGCCGAACGGACGCCCCACCTCGCGCACATGAGCCCCGCTGGCCCGTGGCGGATGGAACACCTCCGGGAGGACGGCGGCTTGCCCGCACTCTACCAGCGCATCGACGATCTACTCCATCTCGATCGGCCCACGATCGACGAGAAAACGATCGGCGAACGCATGGAAAGCGGCGACGCACCGGGCGAAGTCATCCAGTCCCGCGACGATCCGGTCCACGAAGAAGGCGGACTGTCCGTGCTGCGCGGGAATCTCGCGCCCGAGGGTGCAGTCGTCAAATCCGGTGCGATGGACGAGGACATGCACAACTTCGAAGGTCGGGCGCGAGTCTTCGAGTCCCAGCAGGCGATGCTTGCGGCCTACGACGAGGGCAATATCGAGCCCGGCGACTTCGTTGTCATCCGCTACGAGGGGCCAAAGGGCGGTCCGGGCATGCCCGAGATGCTCGAACCGACCTCGAAGATCAGCGGGTCGCCCCGTCTCTCTGGCGAGGTTGCACTCTTGACCGACGGCCGCTTCTCCGGCGGCACCCGCGGGGCGGCGATCGGCCACGCCAGCCCGGAGGCGGCCGCGGGCGGACCGATCGCACTCGTCGAGGAGGGCGACACCATCCGGATCGATGTCGACGAGGGCGTGCTGTCGCTCGACGTGTCGGACGAGGAACTGCGCGAACGGGCTTCTGAGTGGGAACCGCCGGAACTCGACGCAACCGGGAATTTAGAGCGCTTTGCCGCGCTGGCGACCAGTGCAGCAACCGGTGGCGTGCTGGAAGTGCCGGACCTGCCGACACCCTCGATCCAAGTGCCGGACGAAACGACTGGCGCGACCAGCGCTGACGACTAAAACCCCTCTTCCCACCGAAAGACGCCGTCTCTTTGAACGACCTCGCCATCGACGCTCAGCGTCGCATCTTCGCTCGTCTCGGCGATCAGATCGACGTGGATCGCACTGTCGTTGCCGGCTTCTCCGTCCGGCAGGCAGGCATCGTACGCTCGACCCAACGCCAGATGGACGGTCTCAGCCATCTTCTCGTCGAAGAGGATGTTGTCGGTGTAGCGGTCGATCTCGCGGTTCATGCCGATGCCGAGTTCTCCGAGTCGACGGGCACCATCGTCAGTTTCCAGCAATGCCGCAAGTGTTTCTTCGCCAGCGGCTGCCGAATAGTCGACGACTTCACCGTCCTCGAAGACGAGATGAACGTCCCGCAGCGTCTTCCCGCGGACCGTCATCGGCACGTCGAAGGTGACTTCGCCCTCGGCGTCAGCCGGTGCGGTAAAGACCTCGCCGCTGGGCAGGTTGTGCGAGTCGTCGGCCACTGACGCGGTGCTGTTGACCGCCGTGCGGCCCTCGATCGAGAGCGTGAGGTCGGTGCCAGGAGCGTCGATGTGGACCTCGCTCCCGTCATCGAGAATCGTCTTGAGTCGGTCCATCTCCTCGGCCAGGGACTCCCAGTCTCGCAGCGTGGCGTCGTAGACGAATTCGCGGTACTCCTCGAAGGCCATCCCGGCCTGCTGGGCGAGCGCTCGCGTCGGATGGAGTGTCGACACCCAGTCGGTCGCCAGGCGCGCCTCGCGGATCCCCTCCCGCGCTCGGGAGTGTGCCTGCTGGCGCTCGTCGGGCACGTCGGCCGTTCCGGCTGTGTTTCGTGATCCCTTCAAAATTAGGACGCTGTCTGCGTCCTCGTACAGTGATTTCTCGAAGGCTGGGTCGGTCTCGAAGTCCCCGTCATGTGCCCGGAGATACGCGCGTTGGATCTCGGCGGATCGATAGGCGCTGACGAGATTGGCCCCGCGGTCGCCGAGGGCTTTGGCGACCGCCACGGCCAGTTCGTGTGCTCCTTCGTCGACTGAGAGGACAACGTTGTCACCAGCCTCGATCCGTGCACTCCACTCGACCAAAATTTCGGCGTGTTCCCTGATGCGCTCGTCCATACACCCCAACCACACGGCCAAAAGAAAACGGCGGCGAAGCCGTTACGCGAGGTCGAAGGCGATGTAGCGCTCGTCGTTGGTCTCACTGATGTCGGTGCCGATCGAGACAGTGTCACCGACTTCGACGTCTTCACTGTCGGCCCGGACCTGCCCGGTCAGGCGCACGTCGCCGAACTCGGCGATTCCAAGCACGAAGGGTACGTCGTCCTCGAAAGCAGGCGTCGGGACGTGCGTGACGTTGTAGGTCAGCAGTTCGCCCGTTTCCGGTAGCGGTGCCTCGCCCAACTCGTCGCTGGCACATTCGGGACAGAGACGCCGCGGCGGGAGGGAGGCATGTCCTTGAGCACACTCGACGTAGTACGGCTCGCCATCTTCGAGGGCGTCCATGAAGTCGTCGTAGCCATCGTCACGAACGTCATCGCTCATTGTGCCACCTCCAGGACGTGAACAACAGCAGAGGCAACTGTCCCACCGGCGTTGTGCGTGAGACCGATCTCGGCATCCTCGACGGCATCGCTGTTGACGTGATCGCCGCGGAAGAGTTTCGTCATTTCGGTGATCTGGGCGACACCCGTCGCACCGACTGGGTGTCCCTTCGCTTTCAGGCCACCCGAGAGGTTGACGGGCAATTCGCCGTCGGCAGTTGTTTCACCTTCGCGGGCGGCGGTGATCGCCTCGCCCGGTTCGTAGAGGCCCAGCCCCTCCAGAGCAAGGACTTCGGCGATCGTGAAGCAGTCGTGGACCTCCAAGAAGTCGACATCCTCGGCCTCGATGCCGGCGTCGGTGTAGGCCTCTTTGGCAGCGTCGGCCGTCGCGGGCGTCCAGGTCAGGGAGTCACGGTGCTGTAAGGCGAGATCGTCGGTGCCCTGGCCCGTCCCGGCGACCGCGACGGCGGCATCCAGATCGTGCTCGGCAGCGTACTCCTCGCTGACGAGCACTGCGGCGGCCGCGCCGTCCGTGATCGGACTGGCGTCGAACAGTCCCAGCGGGTCGGCAACTGGGAACGCGTCCAGGACTTTCTCGACGCTGATCTCGGACTGGTACTGCGCCAGCGGGTTGTTCGCGGCGTTGGCGTGATTCTTGACCGCGACCTCGGCGAGGTCCTCACGGTCGCCGCCGTGGGTAGCGAAGTATCGTTTTGCCATCAGGGCATAGGCCCCTGGGAAGGTGATCCCGTGTTTGATCTCCCAGAGGTCGTCGGCGGCGACAGAGAGGCCACCGGTCGCGCCGGTCGTACCCATGTTGTGCATGCGTTCGACGCCGCCGACGAGGACGACATCGGCCGACCCGGCCCGAATGGCCTGCAGTCCCTGCCTGACGGCCATTCCGCCCGAGGCACACGCGCTTTCGACGCGTGTTGCAGGCACGTCCAATCCGAGCATCTTGGCCATGAGTGGTCCCATGTGACCCTGGCGCTCGGAGAGTTCGCCCATGAAATTGCCCACGTAGAGGGCATCGATCTCCTCGCGATCGATCGCGGCGTCTCCGATCGCGGTCTCTCCTGCCTCGGCGAATAGATCCCGGCCCGTTCGGTCGGGCATTTCGCCAAACTTCGTCATCCCTACCCCAGCTATCGGTGTTGACATATGTGCGTAATCCTCCGTCAGATCCGTCGTTCCACTCGTTGATATATTTTGAGTCCGACGCGTGTCGAAAATCCCGGCGTCGACAGCGTGATCGACGGCCGGTTCGATCCTCGATTCGTCGACCCCGAATCGCCAGCTTGTAGATTGACGGCGCCGAGACTGCCCTATCGAGCCGCCAATAGAACTTCGTCTATCGTCGAACCCTCGGTAGACGATAGTACAACTGATGGATTCGGATACGACACCTTCCGGGGCTGATTGGCACAAGCAACAGCTAATTAAACCTTTGTTCCGTACCCGCCGACAACATGGTTCAAACACTGGGCGTCGCGCTGGGCGCCGGGTTCGCGGCCGTTGCCGTCCTGTTGCATTACGTCAGCGGGACCGACTGGGAGCCCACTGAGGATATCTCCACTGAGGTACTGCAACGCCGGGCTACAGCGGTCCCGGAGACTGACTTTCCGGAACCGATGAACCGCGCAATCGGTGGCGGTGGCGCCACACTCCCTGCGGAAGGAGGGGACGCTGAACTCGCTGAAGGCGAGGCCGAAGCCGAAGCAGCTGGGTTCGATCCCGACGCCATTGCCGAGGACGACGTCGAGTATTACGAAGTCGAGTTCGCCAAAGAGGGCGAAACGATCGAGGTCGCCAACAACGAGACCATTCTGGAAGCTGGCGAGGAACAAGGTTGGGACTTACCATATTCCTGTCGGCAGGGCCAGTGTCTCTCGTGTGGCGGCCAAGTCAAAGACGGAAATGCCGCGGAGTCCATTCGCCACTCCAACAACGACACCCTCAGCGATGACGAATTGGAGAAAGGCTACTGCCTCACCTGTACGTCCTATCCGACGAGCGATCTGACGATCGAAACGAGCGAGACGCCCTGACCCAGTGCGGTTCACAACCGTTTTATTCGTCCCTGGAAAACAACCACGAGAGGGCGCGTAGCTCAGTGGACAGAGTACTTGGTTCCGGACCAAGAGGTCAGGGGTTCAAATCCCTTCGCGCCCGTAACATTTTGCTGCGAGCAATCCGCGAGCAGCAAATGTGCCATCGAAGGGATTTGAATCACGCGAGACGAATGAAGCGAGGGCGGAGCGAAGCGACGCCCTCGGAAGCGAGCGGTGGAACCGCGAGTGAGTCTCGCCATCGGGTTCAAATCCCTTCGCGCCCGTCCACCTTTTTACTTCGGAGGGTTTCCTCGCGAGCCTGCGGCTCGCTGTGGGAACCCCCCTCGCAAAAAGCTGGGCCAAAAACACCTCGACCTCGCTATCGCTCGGTCGAGCGAAACGGCTCGCAACGCTCGCCGTACATCAGCATCCCTTTGCGCCCGTCACAGATTTTTGCGGTCATAATCGCCCGACAGCATCGGGGTGATTTCCGAACCAACAGAGCGCCGGATGCTTTCGTTCGATGGGCGAGCAGGCGAGTGACTGGTACGGCAATTCGCGTACAGCCAAACTGGTGCCCGTCCAAGAGCTCAATCGCTGATTGATGGGGTGTGATTGCAGTCCGCAGAGAGGTGCGGTTCGATCCAGTCGCGGCCTGTCAGAAGGTCCATGCTGTATACAGGGGTTCAGTTCACCACCTGGGTGAGAGATCGCAGCAAGAGTCCCGTGCAAGTCACTCGAAGCTATCGGTCCGACGCTGCAACGAAATCCGCCACCTGACCGCGCATGTTCTCTCTAATCGAGTATATCGGGATTGTCCTGGTCAAGTGGGTCCTCGATATCGCCGATAATCGTTTCCAGTAGGTCGGTGACAGTTATCAGTCCAACCACCTCACCGTCTTCGATAACGAGCGCCATCTCTTGTCGTTCTGTCTGGAACTGATCAATCGCATCACTGACGTCGGTATCCGGTGAGAGTGTCATCGTCGGTGCTGCCAATTCAGTAAACGCACCGTTGTCAGCAGACAGTTCCTCACGGCGGTTGAACAGGGCCGGGCTGTAGACGATGCCATGGAACTCGGTGAGGTCCTCACCGATCAGTGGATACCGCGTGTGTGGCTGGGCTTCGAGTTTCCGGAAGTTCGATTCAGGATCGTCCTCAGTAGACAGCGCCACGATCTCCGCGGGCGGAATCATGATCTCTCCCACCGATTGCTCGCCGATGGCAAGAGCGTTCATAACTTCCTCACTGCGTTCCTCGGCCAGCTCACCCTCCTTGAGCACTGACCCAAGCTTGTTTCGGAGGTCCCCACGGGTTTCGATAACTTCCTCGCCGGTTTCGGTCCACGACTGGGTCATCTTGACGCCGAACAGACCGAGTGTGGCTTTTGCAACCGAATCACCGACCCAGATGGCCGGAGCGAGTATCTTGGAGAACCAGTACAGTGGCCGTGCGCCGTACTGGGCTACCTGTTTAGAGCGTTCGACGCCGAGATACGTCGGAGTCTGTTCGCCGTGGGTGAGATGGATCAGATTGATAAGGAGAAACCCGAGGAGTGAACCGGCCCCGATCGATGCGAGGGTCGTGTTCTCGAACAACGGTTCGAACAGGGCTGCTAGTCCGGGTTCAGCGATGATCCCCAGTGCGATACTGGTCCCAGAGATCCAGACCTGGCACGTCGTCAAATAAAATTCCAGGTCGTTGGTCATCTCCCAAGCGAGTTCGAGCCCAGGCGTATCGAACTCCGATTCGGGATACTGTCTAACTCGGGTCAGCGCGAATTCGATTGCGACGAAATACGCGTTCACCCCGATGAGGATGATACCACCGAGTATCCGCAACCCGATCTCAAGCGGCTCCATTGTCTGGCTACATCAATCCCAGACACAAAACAGTGTATAAATGAGAACAAATACGTCACTTTGACCGGACCAGACTGCAAGAAACGCGCGTTCTCTCTCGTGCAGGTGCTATCGTGTACTGATCTTCTGTTAGTGATTGCGTGACCGACTCAGACCCACCTGATGGAGCCAATGCTGTCTGCCAGTCCCACTTACGACTCCTGAGAGAGCCACGCGATGGCGTCGGGCCGGCATTCGAGTAGCGTTCCGAGGTGGTCGGCATCAACTGACGTGCACTCGCCGCCGACTTCGGTCACGAGATTGCGAACCGGGTCGAGTGGCGCGTTCTCGTCGGCCGTTCCGTGCCAGACACGGAGGGCGGTGTCGGGCAGGTCGAACGGCTGTGTCGTCGCCGCCGATCGCAGTTCCCGGACCGGAGCATGGGCACCCTGTTGGAGTGCTTCGTGGTAGTCGGCTGCGACTGTCTCGACAGTTTCGGGCGACAGGTCACGGTCGGTGAGTTGGTTGGCGACGGCCTCGGGACCAGACCAGCGGGCTCGCCAGGCCCCGAGTCGGAAGAACGCACGGAGCACGAACGGCACGCGAGCCAGCGTTGTGAGCACATCGCCGCCCCCAGGGATCGTCGCGCTGACGAGTGCGATCCGGGCCGTCCGGTCGCTAGTCGCGGCGGCGAGTGCGAAGGGCCCACCGCCGGAAAACCCCAAGACTGTCGCGGCTTCCACTGACTCGTGAGCAAGCAGCGCCTCGTAGTCGCCTCGCCAGTCCATCAGTCCTCGGTCTCCCGGGGGTGCGTCCGAGCGGCCGTATCCCGGTCTGTCAGGAACGAGTAGCCGAACCCCGGCATTGCTGGCAGGGCCGTCGAGCAACCGAGCGAACAGTCGCGAACCCGGGATGCCGTGATTGGCGACGACAGTCGGGCCAGCCGCCTCGCCGGCGACCGTGTAGGCTAGTGTCCGTCCGTCGGGAAGCCGACACTCGATCGTCTTCAGCCCGTCGACAGACATCGTGGGAGAAGACACACTAGACGCTACTGTTAACAGGGTAATTAACTGGTTCGGCTCGGACACCTGCCATCGAGTGAAGGCATGTCTCTATGTGGTCGATCACCCCACTCAATAGTTCGTACTCCCCGCCCGACCCCGACGTGCTGGATGCGCAGGGGCCAGTTCGTGACGAGGAAGTCACAGGAATCCCCGACTGACTTCTCGGAGGGGCTGGAGACTGCCACACGTACGGAGAGTCGACTCCCCGTCGCGTATTGAGACGCTTCTCGGGCGACGCGACATCGGTATCACTCCCGGCCTCGCTTGCACAGACCCCGCCCGCTGTCGTTCCCAACGGAGCCCAAAGTGTCGCTGGCTACCGATTCGATTTCCGCTTTTGCTTTGGATGGTTGGCGATAAACACGCTCGTGTTGTCGGGGACGTCCTCAGTCACCCAGGAGTTCGCACCGATGCTCACGTGATCGCCAACCTCGACCGTTCCGAGTACGTTGCTTCCGGCGCCGATAACGACGTGGTCGCCAATATTGGGGTGGCGATCGTAGTCTTTCGCGAGCATGTGGCCCTCGCCTTCTTCCTCTTCTTCGAAGTGGAGCGTGCCTAGCGTGACGTTCTGGTAGATTCGGACCCAGTTACCGACCGTCGCGGTCTCGCCGATGACGACGCCCGATCCGTGATCGATGAAAATGTACTCGCCAATCTCGGCGCCAGGGTGGATATCGATCCCTGTCTCGGTTCTCGCGTACTCAGCCAGTTCCCGGGCGTAGGCGAAAATATCTTCTTCGTAGAGGAAATGAGCCACGCGGTGGGTCAGTACAGCGTGAAACCCGGGGTACGATCGGATGATCTCGCAGTAGCTCTTTGCTGCTGGATCGCCCTTGTAGGCGGCTTCGACGTCTTTTTGAGGGCGCGTCGAATTGCCGGCAACTCCTCGAGCGTTCTGTCGACGATCGCGGCCACGGTATCCGCGTCGTGGTCCGAATAGGCCGAGATACCTTTCTGCATGCAGCGACCGAGTGCAGTCAGGCGAGTGTGGGTCTTCTCGGGATCGTCCAGCAACTCGGTCGCGTTCCAGCATCTGGGGAACAAAAGCTGTTTGAGAAGCGGGGGTTCCTCACGCAGAAACTCACGGGGTGGATACGTCCGTGAGGAATCCGTTGGAAACGGCGATTCGTCCGTTCGATACGAGTCGACGAGTTCTCTGTGGACGTCACCGGTGTACTCGTATTTCATTGGGTAGGTCTAATTAGAGCCGAACAAAATTCGTTGCGCTGTCGGCCGATAGACGACAGTCTGATTGACGGTTCTGGAGAAACGTTTCACACCGCTGGTTCCCGAGCGCGAACAGGTCGTCGATGAAACCCGGATCGCGGTCGATTTTCGTCGAGGAGTGGAACCGCTTGCCCATCTCGATCCGGTGGACGTTGGTCTGGGAGGACTCCGCTTCCGGGAGTTTCCGTCTGTGACCCACTCGTTGAGCTGCCCGCTGCATTCCAGTTCCGCCACACTCTCCGCGGAGAACCATGGGTCTTCGAAGACGAGCAACTCATTACGAGTCAGTTCCGGCTCGCTCACTGCGAAGTCATCACTCATCTCGAGTGTCTTTGCGGCCACGACGGATAATGCTAGCTCATGATAAGTCGGGCGGGACACCTTCGAACATCCGGGAGGCACTGTCACACCTGCGAGTAGTGACACTCGATCGCCAGGCGACCAGCCTTGTCATCTTCGTGTCACCCTGCAAGTGACCATACTGTTTAGCGGCGGGCTATCGTAACACGACACATGCTTTCGGCGTTCACGCCCGAACTGATCGGGGTCATGGCGGTTGTCATCGTCGTCGCTGGCGCAGTGAACGGCCTGGCTGGCTTCGGCTTCGCCCTCGTCGGGACGATGGCGCTGGCGACGGCCATCGATCCGACGACAGCCGTCGTGTTCATGATCGCGCCGATCCTGGGCGTGAACCTCTCGTTGCTGGGGGACCTCTCTGTCGAGGACGTGCGAACCTGTGGGCGTCGATTCTGGCCACTGATTGGCGCCGCGCTGATCGGGACACTGGTCGGATTGGTCGTCCTCGATCGCGTCCCACAAGGTCCACTGAAGCTCAGCTTGGGCGTCATCTCGCTGGGATTCGTCCTCAGCGCCCAGCAAATCGTCCCGATTCCGGGGCTCGACCGCGCCAAAGAAGGCTGTGTCGTCGAATCGACACCCGGCATGCTCGGTGTGGGTGCCGTCTCGGGACTCCTCTTTGGCGGCACGAACGTCGGCGTCCAGCTAGTGGCGTATCTCCGGAGTTGCAACCTCTCTCACGGGCTGTTCGTCGGGGTCGTGGCGATGGTCTTTCTGGGACTCAACGGCGTCCGGATCGGCGCAGCCGGCCTACTTGGACTCTATCCGAGCCTCGGAGTCGCCGTGGCCTCGTTCGTGGCGGTTGGCCCGGCTGTCGTCGGCGTCGCCGTCGGAAAGCGACTGCGCGCGGTCGTCGGCGAGCGCGGACGAGGGTTCATCGTCCGCAGTTTACTGACCGTGATCGGTCTCCGGCTCGTGAGTGGTGGGCTCGGGATCGCGTGAGCGCCCGCGCCAACGCGACACCGTCTTCGACTGTTTGGGACTCGCGTTCAGTGGTCCGTCAGCGGCTATCGAGCGCCAGTGATAACCCGATTCGCTGTCAATCGGCAAGTATGGACGCCCCATCGGAGCTAACGACCGCCCACGAGAGTGCGCTCAAAGCGGGTTCGATCATCGACGATCGGGTCGGGACTGATTTTCGGGCGGCCGAGGCGACTGTTGCCAAAGAAAGCGGAAACGACCTCGTGACCGACGTCGATCGGAACTGCCAGGCCGCGATCGTCGAGACGATTCGCGATCGGTTTCCGGACGACCGAATCGTCGGTGAGGAGGACGACCAGCCCAATGCGACCGGCGACGGTCGCGAGTGGATCGTCGATCCGATCGACGGGACGGCCAACTTCGCGACTGGCTTTCCCTACTACTGTGTCTCGATCGCGTTGCACGTCGATGGCGATCCCACAGTCGGTGTCGTCCACTCACCTGAGACGGCACTCGGAGAAACGTTCTACGCCGTTGTGGGTGAGGGCGCGTACTGTAGCACCACCCAGGACCTTGCTGGGGAACCGATCCACGTCAGCGATCACGACACGCTCGATGGCGCACTCGTCCAGGCGCGGCTCAGCGAACGGAGTGCCGCCCGGCGAGCCCGGGATCTGGCGGTCGTCGTCCCACTGCTCGAACGCGGAGTGAAACTTCGACGCACGGCGAGTACAGCGTTGAACCTCTGTCAGGTTGCGACTGGCAACGCCGATGGCTACGTCGTGGGATCGAGTAACGTCTGGGACTTCGCCGCCGGGGAATTGCTCGTCGACGAAGCCGGCGGGACCGTCAACCGACGGGAGACGACACCGATGGACGCACAGGTGATTGCTTCCAACGGCCACATTCAGTCGGCACTCGAAGGATTGGTCGAACACACGACTGGTCGCGGGCGATAACCCTCAGCCGACGCGAAACACGTAACTCCCCACCGGTCGACATCCCGATGTGGCGACGCCCCTTCGATTCCGGCGTTCGGACGAACGCTGGACTGGCGGCCGTGTACGTTCGGACCTCTATGCCGCGCTCGATGCAAATATCGGCGCGACGATGGACACGCCGTGGTACCGCCAGCCGGAGGGCTACGACGCGCGCCGATTCGATATGGACAACGGCGACGTCGCGCTGTTCGTCTGGGACGACAACCGTGGGTACTGGATGGGTAACACGGAGACTCCCAGAGCCCTCTGGGACACCGAGAAGTACACCTTCACCGAAGTGGCCGACCCGATCGCCGAGTGGGCCGAGCGGGAACTCCTCGCTCATCTCCACGAGGAAGCTCCGTGGCTGGAAGCGTACCCGCACATCTCGACGTTTTTCCTGCCGGTCCTGCTCTCGAAAGATGGGCGACATACCACCCGGGAGTTCTTCTATGAACACGCCGCGGGCTTTCCCCATTCCTCGCGGGAGGCAGGCCTCTCTTATTACGAAGAGTTCCTCGCGACCGATCCGTTCGACGACCGGTACGTGATGGCAGCGAAACTCGGGACGGCCAAACAACTCGATCTGACGCGCATGAGCGCGGCGATGAGCGAGTTCACCGTCGCGAAACTGCTGCTCGACGCGGGGTACGACGTCACTCCCGAGATCGACGTGACGACGGGCCACGCGATCGACTTTCGGGCCGACCGTGACGGAACCGGGCATCTGGTCGAAGTGACGCGTCCGCTCGCGCCCAGCGACCGCAGCGCGGGATCGGCTGTGAAGTCGATCCGTGAGACCGTCCAGACAAAGACGTCCGGCCAGTTGCAGCGCCACGGTGGTGGTGTCACGCTGTTCGTCGATTGTTCGTCCTTCGACGATGGAGAGTGGCAGGCGCTCCGTGCGGACCGACCTGACGTCGGCCACCGTCCGGCGGTCGTCTTCCGTGTCTGTCCCGGCGAGGAGACAGCCGCCTATCCGATCGGGTCGGTCCCGATCGATCTCCCGTCGTCCGTCACAGACGCCTAATCTGGAGGTGAGTCCTGTCCGAGGTCGGACAACTAGCGTAGCTTTGCCGTCCCGGAACTGAGCCGGAATCGAGACGTTGATGCTTTCGACGGGCCGATGGTCCGGCGTGACCTACGTCGCTGACGAACAATCGAATCCGTTCGGCGTCGAGCCCGATTGTGATCGGTTCGTTCCCGGCTTCGGTGACGTCGAAGCGGACTTTCACGTCATCGGTGATCATCCTGGCGTCCACGGCGGCGTCACCTCGGGCGTGCCGTTCACCGAAACTGACGATGCCAAGGCCTTCCAGCGGGCGCTGGTGCGAGCTGGGTTGCTGGACAAAACTGGGACGCCGCCGACGGTCGACCGGACGTATTTCTCGTATCTGCACCTGTGTGTCCCGGATCGGACGCCAACCGAGGCCGAGTACGACCGATATGCCACGTTCGCCGAGGCTGAGATCAGGGCTATCACCGCCCACGTCCTCCTCCCGGTCGGCGAGCGTGCGACCCAGTGGGTGTTCGAGAACATGACGACCAGATCGACCGACGAGATCGACATGCAGGCATTGCACGCCACCGAGGTCCTCGGTAGTGGGTGGCTCGTCTATCCCGTCGCCGAACCGGCGACGTGGACCGACGACGACGGGCAGCAACTCAGTGAGGCACTGATCGAGCTTCAGGAGCGCGATTATCGCCGTGAGGCTGATCTGGGCCGGCTGGTCGGCGGTGACGATCCTTATTTCGTTCGGTAGCCGATGTCTGGATGCGCGCCGAAAAGACCGCCAACCGACCGTAGCCGATCGCTTGTACCCTTAGAACTCTCCCAAGAACTCGGCGAAGTCTCCCGTCAGGAAAGTCGCGTACTCCTGGATGCCGAGGATCAACGAGACGATCAGCACGATCAAGACCGGCACGCGGACAGTCCACAGCCAGACCGACCCGATCGCGCCGAACCGACCGATGCCTTTGCTCAGCTCGCCGAGCGCTTCGTCTGCATGCACCCAGACGACGAGGGTGACGAGTAAAATCCCGCCCGTCAACAGCAGGATCTTCGCCGCGAGGATGTCATAGAGATCGACCATGACGGTGTCGATCGTGACTGGCGCACCGAGCAGGAATATCAACCCGCCGATGATCGCCGTTGCAGTGAATCGATCGAAGCCGAATTCGTCGATCGCATAGGAGACGACAACCTCGATGAGGCTGATCGCCGAGGATAGGGCCGCCATCGCGACGGTGCCGAAAAACAGCACGCCGACGACTGTTCCCAGGGGAATGCTCCCGAGGGCTTTGGCGACGCTGACGAAGATGGCCCCCGCCCCCGGATCAGCTGGGCTGACGTCTGCCGAGAACAGGATCGGGAAGACGATGAGGCCGGTCAGGATCGAAATGCCCGTATTGAACACGACGATGCTCGCCCCGTCGACACCGAGGTTCTCGTCTTCGGACAGATACGACGCATACGTGATCATCACGCCCATCCCAAGCGAGAGTGTGAAGAATGCCTGGCCAGCAGCCGCAGGCACGATACTCTGCCAGTTAGCCAGCAAGTATCCCAGATCCGGCGACAGGTAGTAGCTGTAGGCTTCGGCCGCACCCGACAGCGTGAACGCGTAGACGGCAAGCGCCGCGAAGATCACGATGATGGCCGGCACCATGATCTTCACACCCAGTTCGATCCCTCGCTGGACGCCCAGCGCGACGATCCCGACGACCAGTAGCATGAACAGCCCGTGGAACAACAACGCGTCCCAGCCAACGGAGATTTCGCCGAAGTATTGGGCTGCCATCGATGGTGCGCCCTCTGCCACGTCACCCGTGTAGCCCCCGCTCGCGCTCCCGAGGATGTATCGCATGACCCATCCACCAACGACACTGTAATAGGACATGATGACGAATCCGATGAAGACGAACAGGCCGCCGAGATACTTCCATGCACCCCCGGCGAATTCGCGGATTGCACCGACCGTGTTCAGCCCCGTCTTCCGGCCGACGACGAACTCGACCATCATCGCCGGGAAGCCGATCAAGAGGACGAACGCCAGGTACATGACGAGGAACGCCGCCCCACCCTCCTGACCGACCTGGAAGGGGAACCGCCAGATGTTGCCAAGCCCGACGGCACTCCCCACTGCCGCCAGGATGAATCCGATTCGTGTCGACCACGTTTCACGTTCTGCACCACTCGTACTCATACACTGGGAGCCTTTCCCAGCCCCGTAAATTAAAACGTCGATATTTGCCGGGATTTGTCAGGGGAATAGTGTGACGATTTTCGAGGACGTATGGGGGACAGATACACAACCGTTCAAAATTGAATCTCGGACAGCCGTTGGTGCTTGTCTCCTCTCCCACGACTGCCACTCAGGAGTCACCGGACACCGGGATGGCCCCTCCGGTGGTCGGGGTGGCGGCGTCGCTAGCCAGGAATTGGATCACCTCGGCGATCTCACTGGGATCGGTCCACGCCTCGAAGTCAGCATCAGGCATCGATTCTCGATTGGCTGGCGTGTCGATTACGCCCGGCATGATCGCGTTCGCCCGAACGACGCCCTCGTTCTCGGCGGCGATCGACTCGGTTAGCAACCGCACGGCGGCTTTCGAAGCGCGATAGAGGGCATCGCCTTTCCCGCCTTCGAGCGACGAGCGCGAGGCCACAGTGACGATCGAGCCTTCGCTGTCTTGGAGGTGTGGCAGGGCGTGTTTCGTCGCGAGAAAGGCTGTCCGGACGTTGACGTCGAACAGCAACTCGAAGGTCCCGATGTCGGTCCCTTCGACGGGATCGCCACCGCGCCAGGTACCAGCGACGGCGACGAGGGCGTCTAATCGACCGTGCGTTTCGACCACCGTCTCGATTGCCGACTCGACGGCCCGCTCGTCGGTGAAGTCGACCACGTGCGTCGAGAGCCGCGTCGAATCACTGGCGAGCATGTGGGCATCGTCGTCCGGGGCGATGACGTCTGCCGCGGCGACCGTCGCCCCGGCATCGAGGAACGCCTCGGCGGTGGCACTCCCGAGTGCGCCGCCCGCACCCGTGACCAAAACGACTCGATCGCGAAAGTCGTATTCGACTCCCATTGGATGATAATTACACGCACACAAGATAAAGCTACGCCGACCAGTCCGGACCGCCGGAGAGCCAAAGTATAGGGGCTTGGACCTGCTACCTGTAGGCGAATGATCGAGGTCCGAGACCTGCGCAAGGAATACGGTGACTTTGCGGCCGTGGAGGGAAGCACGTTCTCCGTCGAGCGCGGTGAGGTCTTCGGCATCATCGGCCCAAACGGCGCGGGCAAGACGACGACGCTGAAGATGCTGGCGGGCCTCATCGAACCGACCGATGGTACTGTTCAGGTGGCGGGCCTAGACACCGACGACGCCGACATGAAACGCCAGCTGGGCTTTCTCCCCGAAGAATCCCCGCTTTACGAGGAGATGACCCCCGTCTCGTATCTCTCTTTTTTCGCCGATCTCTACGACGTCCCCGATAATGTGGCGACCCGTCGAATGCACGAGACGCTCGACCGGCTCGATTTGGACCACCGTGACAGACAACTCGGTGACATGTCGAAGGGGATGAAACGCAAGGTCGCCATTGCCCGGTCGCTCATCAACGACCCCGACGTGCTCGTCTACGACGAACCGGCGAGTGGGCTGGATCCGTTGACGACGAATTTCATCATCGACTTCACGACCGAACTCGCCGAAGAGGGCAAGACGATCGTCTTTAGCGCGCACAATCTCTATCACGTCCAGAGTATCTGTGACCGCGTTGCGATCATGAACGAAGGCGAGATTGTCGCTCGCGGACCGCTCTCGAAACTTCGCGAGGAACACGGCGAGACGACCTATCACGTCTACACGTCCGTCGAAGTGCCCGGAAGCGTTCGGGAAAACGGCAGCTACAAACGCAGCGTCACCTCGATGCAGGCCGTCGAGCAAACCCGTGAGGCCGCTGCCGACCGTGACGGTGACGTCATCGATATCAGGACCGAAGAGTCCAGCCTCGAAGAGGTGTTCCTGAACGTCGCCAACCCGGACCGGGCCGAGTCAGCAACCGCGACACCAGACGACCAGAGCGCCGAACCGGAGGCCTAACCGTGGACGTGCGGAAGTTCCTCCGGATCGCCCGGTGGGAGGTGACCAAAAACGCCGGCGGGATCGATCGGCGGACAGCGGCGATCACCGTCGGTGCGCTGGTCGTACTGGGTGTGCTTGCCCCGTTGATCGCCACCCAGGGAGTCGCACTCGACGCCGGCATCTACCGGGCCGGCGTCGACGAATCGAGCCCGTACCACGAGGTGCTCACAGACGACGCGACGTTTGCCGTCCACCCAGCGAGTCCCGATGCCGTCGAAGAGGGCCGCGTCGACATCCTCATCGATGGGCCGCGAGTCGTCGACTGGGCTGACTCCGCGAAGGGCCGGGCCGCCCTGGCAGAACTTCGCAGCTCCGTCCAGCGGTTCAACGATCAACTGATGGGCGATCAGTCCAATCAGACTGCAGCATCGCCAGTGTCGGTGACGTTGCGCTACGTCGAACGCTCGCTGGCGACCACCCAGAGCCCTACCGAGGGGACCGACGGCACTGGAGGCAGTGACGGCACCACCGGTGGCGGCGGGACTGACGGGAGCGCCGGGGGCAGTGGTGGCTCAGAGACGACCGATGGCACGACGGGCGGCACCGAGAGTGGAGGGGGCGACAGTGGCGGTGGCGGCTCGCTGGGCGGCCTCGGCGGCTTGACGAGCGGACTCGGTGGCGGGGGACCTCTGGAGCGCCCTCCGATATCGCCCCGCCGTTCCCGTTTGGCTCGCTCGTGTTGGCATTCGTGTTCGTCCTTCCGCTGAACTTCGTCATCCAGGCCTACGGGAGTACGATCCTCAGCGAACGGATCAACCGCCGGGGGGAGCTCATGCTCGTTTCGCCGGTCACTCGGGGCGACATCATCGTCGGTAAGACGTTGCCGTACTTCCTGGGGGCAATGTTCTTCGAGGGCTGATTACCGCCGGCCTGCTGACCGTCGGGGCCTCTGGAGCCACCGGCTGGATCTCACTGCTCGCAGTGACGCCGCTGGTCCTGTTGTTCCTCGGGGCGACCTTCCTCGGAGCGATGTTCGCCCGTTCGTTCAAGGAACTCACGTTCGTGACTGTGACGATTACCGTCGCGTTGACCAGTTTCGCGTTCGTGCCGGCGATCTTCACGGACGTGACCCCGATCGCGCTCATCTCGCCGCTGACGATCGTCGTCCGGGACTTGCAGGGCCAGGCCATCAGTCTCGTCGAGTTTGGCTTCTCGACGCTGCCGGCGATGCTGACGGCGATCGTCACCTTCGGCCTCGGTGCCGGACTCTACCGCGAGGAAGACATGTTCACCCAGCGGCCGATCCCACTGAAAGCCCTCGATGCCCTCTCTGGCCGGATCAAGCGCCGGTCGAGCGCGGCGAAGTTGAGTGTGCTTCTCCTCCCGTTCGTGTTCGTCACGGAACTGATCGCGGTCGCGATGCTGTTTGCCGTCCCCCAGTCGTTTGCCCTGCCGGCAATCCTGATCGTGGTCGCAGTCGTCGAGGAACTCGCCAAAAGCATCCACATTTACGCCGGGTTCGTCCACCGGAAGTACGTCCGGACGATCCGGAATGCCGTGATCGTCGGGTCACTGTCCGGGCTCGGCTTTTTCCTGGCCGAGAAAGTATCGCTGGTCGTGCAGTTGCTCGGTGGGGACATTCCCGACGTCGAGCAGGCGGCGTTCCTCACTGGCGGTGCGGGACCGGCCGTCTCGGCGGCCGTGGCAATCGCGCTCTTGTTGGCACCACTTGCGCTGCACGCGGTGACGGCCACAGCGTCTGCGATCGGTGCGGCCCGGAGTCGGCGTGGCTACGTCGTCGGGCTGACGGTCGCAATCGGTATCCATCTCGCGTACAATCTAACGGTGGTGAGTTTCGTTGTCGGGTGAGCCGCCACGACCGCAGCGTTCGTCAGCCACCGACCAGACAGCGAACGAGTCAGACACCGGGAGCATCCGGCTGGCGATCGCAAAGCGTGACGTCGTGTCGCTGTCCCGCGAGAAGACGATCGTGTTGGCACTGCTCATTCAACTGTTCATCGCGGCGTTCTCGTCGTTCCTGGTGGTCGGGCTCACCTCACTGTACGATCCGGGCTCGGTCGAAGCAGGCGGCCTCGAAGTTGGCGTTTCGGGCGATGCAGCGACGGAGCTACAGCAGGCTGCCAGTGACATCGATGGGGTCGAGACGGTTCGGTTCGACAGCCCAGCCACTGCGATGGTCGGCTTTCAGGACCGCCGCGTCGACGCCGTGCTCGATGGCCGCCTCGAAAATGGGACGATCGCCGTGACTGCAACGGTCCCCGAAGGAAGCATTGAATCGACGCTGGCTGTCGTCCAGATTCGGACGATTCTCGAAACGCTCGAACGGACCGAACGCATCGAGCGCGCCGAGTGGCTGGATCGGCCGCCCCTCCCACTACCCCAAGAAACCTCGGCCAGTCCGTACTTCGGGTTCACCTACACCGTGTTGGTACCGCTCCTCCTCTTTTTGCCGCCGTTCATCAGCGGCTCGATCGCCGTCGACGCCATCACCGAGGAGATCGAACGCGGGACCCTGGAGCTGTTGCGCGTCGCGCCCGTCTCACTGACGGATATCGTCGACGGCAAGGCCCTCGGGATGGCCATACTGGCCCCGTTGCAGGCGATTCTCTGGATCGTCCTGCTGGGGGCAAACGGCATTACCGTCCGGAACGTCCCGTGGCTCGTCACTCTCGTCGGGGCAGCCGCCGTCCTCGTGGTCGTCGTGGGGGTCGTGCTCGGGCTCGTCACGGCTCGACGGCGGCAGGCCCAGCTGCTGTACTCGATTCTCGTCTTGATCGGGTTCGCCGGCCTGGCGCTGCTCCCCGAGCATCCCACGACGGTCGTCGCGAAACTCGCCGTCGGGAGTGAGACGGCGACAACGACGGCGACTGTCCTCGCACTCACTCTCGGTGCTATCTTGCTGTACGCGGGGATGCGGCGATACGTCGGGAC
Organism: Halorhabdus sp. CBA1104; assembly: GCF_009690625.1. NCBI lineage: Archaea > Methanobacteriati > Methanobacteriota > Halobacteria > Halobacteriales > Haloarculaceae > Halorhabdus > Halorhabdus sp. CBA1104. The sequence goes on from NZ_CP033878.1 coordinate 852,407, forward strand.
GTTGGATCCCGAACGGTACTGAGGGCCCTGGGCTGGTAGTGTCGGTAGGCGGGAATCGTCCGGCAATTTATCCCCCTGACGGCCCCAGGTTCGCCGACATAGATGCCCGCGGACCACCCACACAGCGAGGGACACTCACCGCACCGTACCACCAGGTCGTCCGAACACGCTGACACTGATCCGATCGGAGACGGCCACCCCGGCACGAGCGACCAGCAAGGCGCTGGCGGCCACCCCGGCGGGCAAGACAGTGCCCACCCCGGCGGACATCCGGGTCGCAGGAACTACGACGAACAGCCATTGATCGTCACCTGGGAGGTCACGCAGGCCTGCGAACTGGAGTGTGATCACTGCCGGGCGGAAGCCCAACCCGAGCGTGATCCCGCCGAATTGTCGACAGCCGAAGGCCGCGACTTCATCGACTCCATTGCGGACTTTGGCCGTCCCCGGCCGATTCTCGTCTTTTCCGGTGGCGACCCACTGGAACGGCCGGATCTGTTCGATCTCCTCGAAGACGCCAAAGCACAGGGAATCACGACGGCCGTAACGCCCGCGCCGACCGCGAATCTCACGGCGGACGTGATCGAACGATTGGCCGAGGCGGGCGTCAAGCGGATCGCGCTCTCCCTCGATGGCGCAACGCCGGCCGCTCACAACGACTTCCGTGGCGAAGATGGGTCGTTCGCCCGCGTCGAGCAAGCAGCCCGCCAGGCCCGCGCGGCCGGTATGGAAATCCAGATCAACACGACCGTCACCGCCGATACTGTCGACGATCTCCCCGAAATCGCCGACATGGTCGCATCTTTCGAGGCGTCCATGTGGGAAGTGTTCTTCCTCGTGCCGATCGGCCGTGGTGAAGACCTGCAACAACTCGATGCCGACCGGACTGTTGAGGTCATGGAGTGGCTCTACCGCCGCCAGCGCGAAGCACCGTATCGCGTCATTACCGTCGAGGCCCCGCACTATCGCCGGGTCGCCGACGAACTCGAACGACGGGAATCCGGGGAGGGAGTCCGCGTCGGCTCGACCCGCGCCGGGAAGGGCTTCGTGTTCGTCAGCTACGAGGGCGAGGTCTACCCGTCTGGCTTTCTGCCAAAGAGCGGCGGGAACGTCACCGAGCGGGGCCTGGTCGATATCTACCAGAATAGCGATCTATTTCAGCGACTTCGAGACACTGGGCAGTTCGTCGGCTCCTGTCGCTCCTGTGAGTACCTCGACGTCTGTGGCGGCTCACGATCGCGGGCGTTCGCTGTGACGGACAATCCGCTGGCGAGTGATCCGCTCTGCCCCTGGGTGGAACAGTCAGCAGACGCCACCTGAATACCGCGACAGCGCCCGCAGGAGGCACCGATTATGCGTCGGTTTCAGCTGCCGATGCAGTTTCGGCACGTGGATCCGGCAAGTCATAAGAGACGCCGGTCAGCGCGACCGAGCGGTCCCACAATTCCTTGGCGAGTGGTGGGTCGTACGAGCGATCACTGGAGCGCTGAATCTCGGGCGATCCGCGCATGTTCAGCAAGCCGCCAGGGCCGACGTATTCCCCGCCAGTCACATCCGGATCGGTTGCGGCCCGCACCATCGGCAATGCACCCGTGGCTGCCGATTGGGCAAACACGGCGTTGGCGACTTTCATCAGCCAGAGGCGGACTCGCGACCCGGATTGTTCAGGCCCGCGTCGCTGGAGGTTGGTCGCCGCATATCCCGGGTGACAGGCTACGCTCGTGATATCGGCGTCGGTCGCCTGCAGCCGACGGTCGAGTTCGTAGGCAAACAGCACGTTCGCGAGTTTCGACTGGGCGTAGGCGTCGTAGCGGTCGTAAGACTCCTCGCCGTGGAGATCGTCGAAATCGATCTCTCCGCGTTCGTGCAGGCCGCTACTCTGGGTGACGATCCGACTTTCACCGGGTGTTTCCTCGAGTTTGTCCAGCAGCAGGCCAGTGAGTGCGAAGTGGCCGAGGTGATTGACGCCGAACTGCATCTCGAAGCCGTCGATGGTTTCCCTCCGCGGGAGTGCCATCACGCCGGCGTTGTTACAGAGGGCGTGAAGCTCCGTGTAGTCTGCTCGGACCGTCTCGGCGAACGCGCGGACGCCGGCGAGGTCGGCGAGGTCCAGTTCCTCGATCGAAAGTGTGGCTTCGTCTACCGAATTGTGTATCTGTTCACGGGCCGACCGAGCCCGTTCCAGATCCCGGCAGGCCATGATGACGTGGACATCGTTGGCGGCGAGAACTTTCGTCACCTCGAAGCCGATCCCGCTTTGGCTCCCGTGACGAGGACTATCCGTCCGGAGTGATCGCCCATCGCGGCATGATCCCAGGAATCTGAACGCAGTACTTCTCAAACGGGATTGTGGCGCATAAAGCTCCGCCCTCCTGGCGTGGACACGGCAGACAGCAGTCGTTCAGTCAGGTGTCCCAGCGGACGTCCTCGATCGTCTCTCGATCGCCACTCGCGATGACGGTCCCAATCTGGTCGCCGTCGTCGTATTCGTCGACGTGGATCCGGTTGTACCCCTCGGTGACGACTTCACGGACGTCGGCCGCGAGGTCCTCGGCCTCCTCGACACCGAGACGGTTCTGGCCACCGATCTCGCGGACGACGATCGGATATTCGGGCATCGAAACGGGGTCTACGGGAGTGGTAGTCAAGGGTCTGTCGTGATGCGTTCGCTCCCACTGGCGTCTTGAGGCATTCCGTTCCGGTGACCGGCGACTCAAGTGTGTCACTCACCTCCAGCAGGGCATGGACGGCGAGTACGATCTCGTGATCGTGGGAGGGGGCATCAGCGGGGCTGCACTCCTCTATACGGTCGCGACATTCACCGACGTCGAGTCAGTCGCCCTCTTCGAGAAAGAGCCGGCGATAGCCGCGATCAACTCCCACCACACGAACAACTCCCAGACGCTGCACTTCGGGGACATCGAGACCAACTACTCCCTCGAGAAGGCCAAGGAAGTCAAGGCGGGCGCGGAGATGGTCGCCGGCTATCTGGCGGCCAACGATCCCGACGGCGACATGCACGCCAAGCGCTCGAAGATGGCGCTGGCTGTCGGTGAGGCAGAAGTCGACCGTCTTCAGCGGCGGTATCACGAAAACGGATTCGGTGAGCTGTTCCCGAAGCTCGAGGCGATCGACCGCGAGGAGATCGCCGAGATCGAACCGAACGTCGTCGAGGGCCGTGATCCCGACACCGAGATGCTCGCCCTGCAGACGCCAGACGGCTACACGGTCGACTACGGCGAACTCGCGACGGACTTCGTTCGTCGTGTCGAGGGCGAGGATGGCGTCGACGTCTTCACCGGGACGGAAGTCGAACAAATCCACGAGACTGGTGAGGAATTCCTTCTGGAGACCGAACGCGGGTGGTACGAGAGTGAGGCAACGGTCGTCGCCGCTGGTTCTCATAGCCTCCAGATCGCCAAATCGATGGGCTACGGCCAGGATATGTCGCTGCTCCCGGTCGCGGGGAGTTTCTTCGTCGCCGAAGACGGCATGCTCAACGGGAAGGTGTACACGCTCCAGATGGCCAAACTCCCCTTCGCTGCGGTCCACGGGGACGCCGAGGTTCACGATCAGGGGCTTACGAGATTTGGCCCAACTGCGAAGGTCGTCCCGGCCTTAGAGCGCGGACGACTCTCGACGGTCCGGGACTTTTTCGACGTGTTCAAACTCTCACCGGCGTCGGTCCTGAGCTACGGGAACATCCTCGCCGACCGGGTGCTGTTGCCATACGTCCTCGAAAATCTCGTCTACGACTTACCAGTGGTCGGCAAACGGGCCTTCCTGCCCCACGTCCGGAAAGTCGTCCCGACGATCCAGCCAGAAGACATCGAGCGCGCGAAAGGCTACGGCGGCGTCCGCCCACAGATCGTCGACACCGACGCCAAGTCTCTAGACATGGGCGAGGCCAAAATCACGGGCGATGGAATTCTGTTCAATATCACGCCCTCCCCCGGTGCCTCGACGTGTCTGCAGAATGCAATGTGCGACGCCGAGCAACTGACCGAGTGGCTCGACATCGAGTTCGACGACGCGGCCTTCAGAGCGGCGACGATCGACAACTTCCCACGTGCGTCTGACCCATCGCAGTGAGCGCCAGGCGTGGGTCGCCGCGAGGGCCACGCTGTGTGTCCCCGACCCGGCGTCACTGATTTATCGGCCTGGCCCGTTGGCTCGCCCATGTTTGCGTTGTCGGCCGTCGTCGCTCCCGGTGCCCTCGACGTCCGAGCGCTGGCAGAGAGCATTCCGCTGCAGGTGTGGCAAGCGTTGTTGCTCGGCAGTATGGTGTTCTCTCTGGGCGTGCTCTTTCGCGTCGCCCAGCCGAGTGGTCGCTGGGGACAGCGACTTCGATCTCGGTTCGTCCTCGGCGTCCCGTGGGGGACAGTGCTGGGGTTGTGCGTGGTTTTGGGCGTCTACTTTTCGTCCAGGGTGGGCTGGCCCACCGGTTCGATCCCGTCAACCTCCCGTTCCGTGCCACCTCTTATGCCCACCCGCTGGGCGTGGCACTGGCTGGCTTTGCCCACCTCGATTGGGGGCACTTGCTCGGGAATCTCTTTTCGGGACTCGTCTTCGGTTCGATCGCCGAATACGGCTGGAGTCATTATCCGACGGCCCGCGGCGAGCAATCGTTCACGTCGTGGCGTGACAATCCCTACGTCAGGATCGGTGTCGTCTTCGGTGGGATCATCGTCGCGGGATTCCTGACGGCGGCTCTGTCCTGGGGTCCGCTCATCGGTTTTTCCGGTGTCGTCTATCTGTTAGCCGGGATCGCGCTGGTCTTCTATCCCATCACGACACTCGTCGGTATCGTCGCCTGGCCAAGGCTGTGGCACCTCCTCAGCGCGTTCAACGATCCACTCCAGATCGCCCAACCGAACGTGGGCTATTCGGGCGTCGGGTTCGCGGGCACCGCCATCCAGAGCCATGCGTTTGGCTTTCTCATCGGCGTGTTGATCGGGGCCGCGATCCTCCATCGGCGTCGCCGGTCGGCGAGTCCGGGCCGCATCTGGCTCGGAGCGATGATCTACACCGTGGCTAACGGGCTCTGGAGCATCTTTTGGTACCTCGGGAATAGCCAGTATATCCGCTTTCGGACGCTCGGGACGGTGTTGCTGTTTGTCCTTGCCGGGTTGATCGTGCTCGTCGTCGCGGGCCGGGACCGCTCGCCATCGGATCGACTCGTTGCCCCCTCTCTCGGGCGCTTTGCTCGCTCCGTGCCATCGGCCCGCCAGATCGCGGTCGGGACGATCTTGTTCACCCTCGTTTCGATGTCGATGATCGGCGTCGTGATCAACCTCTCGGCACCTACGGGTGCGGACTTCCCGGACGATAGCATCGAAGTCCGCGACTACGAGATCGCCTACGTACAGAACGTCACTAACGAGCAAATCGCCGTCGTCGACTTGCCGTTGCTCGATCAAGTGACGGACGTTCAAACGAGTGGCGTCGTAGTCTACAGTGACCAGCGGCGGCTGTGGCACCAGGTCATCAGCGAGAGCAACCTCGAATCGCGGGGCAGCGCTCGTGTTCTAGTCGGCGGCGTCGGGTGGCGACGGCCAGTCTATGCCTACCGGTCGGGGTGGGACGCTCTGGGCGGGGACACTACCTACCAGGTGTTTCTCCGTCCGGAAGGGCACGAACCAACGCTGGTCCACACGGCTTCGCCCGCGGTCGCCGACGTCATCCTCGACAACCGTACCGTCGCGATCCGTTCCGGGACTGACGGGTTCGAGGTAGTCGTCAGGCGGGGCAATCAGACGCTTGGCGTCGGCGGGTTTCCCGACAGTGGGGCGAACGTGACCGTCGGCGGTATCACGTTCGCGCGCACAGAACAGAACCTCTATGCGTCGGCCGATGGCACCACGCTGCGGATTGCCAAGCGACGCATCCCACCGACACGACGGCGATAACTGCGACTGCTCGAGTGCGTCCGTTCAGGCCCACTCGATGCGGAACAGTTCGACGTCGATCTCGCGGCTGTCGGCCTCGTGGAACTCGAACTGTCGAGGGAGGGTAAACGACGACCGGTAGGCAGCCGTCACATTGCCGCCGTGGTCCGCCGCGAACGATTCGACGAACTCGGCACTGCCGCTGTTGTGAATCGAGTACGACACCGCGGCGATGTCGGCAGCCGTCTCCAAAAATGCCCGGTCGGCGTGTTCGTTCCCGTTTTGGGCGCCAAACGGTGGATTCATGAGCACCGTCACCGGCTCGTCGGGACACACCGCGTGGCCGGTGGCGTCGGCCTGGATCCAGGAGACAGCTGTGGTCGTCCCGACGCGTTGGCGGTTCCCGGCTGCCGTCGTGAGTGCATCGGGATCGAGGTCGACACCGACGACGCGTTCTGGCCCGCAAAGAGCGGCACCGAGCGCGAGCATGCCCGTCCCGCAGCCGAGATCGACGACCCACTGGCCGTCGAGATCGCCGTTCAGATCCGCTAGATGGACCAGATGTGACGCCACTGCGGGCGGCGTACGATACTGTTCGAGGTCGGCCGTCGGGTCGTCGAAGCCGACGACGACACCGAGTTTGGCCGCGAGTTCGCGTTTCGTACTCATCGATGTGCCGACGCGGGGATGCGTCTTTCTGACATCTGGAGTCGAGACTGGGAAAAAGCTTCGACGGAACGGCGATACGGACCGACCAGCCGCTGCTTCTCGCCTCACCGCCAAACCGTGTCGTCCCCGCTCAACTACTCCAGAGGTGCCGGTCTTCCATCGACTTCGGTGATCGATAGCCGATCACCTTGTGATCCTGCGATTCGTGCCACGACGCCATGCGCTCGTCGATGTACTCCGAGCAGTCCATGCAGTACCAGGTTGCCATTGTTCTTGCCTCCGGGAGAGCGGCGCCGCTCGCAACGACGCCGACTACATTTTGATGATAAAACGTGATACAGGATAATATTTCCGGTAGAATTGAGTAGAGCCCCGATCACAGCGACAGTCGAAGATGTCGCTGTCTTACCAGGTGCCGTGGAAGGTGTCGAACTCCAACTGGTCGAGGGGTTTCTCGCCGATCGCGATCTCGTATTCGCCCGGTGTGAGCATCGGCTGGTCGAACTGGGGACCGTCGTCGGTCGTAATCCGCGGACAGCCCGTGTTGACGTAAGCGTCTAACCCGAAGTTCGTGAGTTTGTCGGGCGTGACGTTGTTCATCGTGAGCAGATAGGCATCGTCGTTTTCGGCGACGATCTCGCGGGCGCGTTCGAACCGGCCCTGGCCGATCTTCGTACAGTAGATGACGCCCCACGTTTCGGCGTCCATCGCGCGATGGACGGCTCCGTAGCGTTGTTTGATGAACGCGTCGGCGTCGGCGATGTCGACGACGTTGTTGACGGGATCGGCGATCACGACGTGTTTCTCGGGCTGGTCCATCGCCAGGCCCATCGGGTGGAACTTCCCGCCGCCGACGTAGAGCATCTGGTCGGCATCGACGTCCGCAGAGGCGTAGTTGCACCCAAGGACTTGCCCCTCGTGGGTCAGGCGCTCGTCGCCCCGGCGGACGTGCACAGTGTATCCTTCGTCTTCGAGGAACGCCCGCATCTCGTCGAACTTGTTCATGTGTTGGGCGGTCGTGACGAGTCCGATGTCAGGGTCGTCGTCGGGGTCCTCGAACTCAGCGAGTGCTTCCTCCATGATCGGGAATACGTCGACATTCGAGAACAGCGGGACGTAGATGATCTGTTCTGACTCGTTCATCGGGCTGTGGCCGAAGTGAACGAACACGTCACTGTGACGCATCAACTCCGTGTCGAGGTCACAGGCCCCGTAACACGGCTCGCCCGAGAGCATCACTGACACGTCCTCGGGCAGGGCCTGTCGAAGGTCGTCTGCGACAGCCGGCCCCCGGCGTTTGAGTCCCTCGGGGAACTGCAGGCCAACCGTGTTGGCGTTTCGTTCATCGACAGCCTCGCTGATCCGATCGAGTTCGTAGTCCCACTCACGATCGTGTTTGAGTGCCATCCCCGTTTCAGTCAGATCGCCCGCAGACCGCTCGCTTTCGTGACTCATTGAACGCGCCTAACGGACCAGTGCGTAAAACGACGGCGCTCCCGGCACAGCTGCCGGTTTCCGCCACGGTAGCGTCTCTCGTGGCTCCCCTGTGTGACAGTTACTCGACGTGCTCGCGCAACGTCTCGATATGTGATTCGAGGACGCGGATCGTCGCATCCGCGTCGGAATAGCCCTGTTCGTACTGGTCGAGGGCTGTTTCGGACTGTTCGAGGAACGTTTCGACCGCCGTGTCTACATCGGTCATATCTCGGCTTTCGATGGGCATGCCCCTGAGCGTTCCGGAACGACAAGACGGTGAGTCTCCAGTCACCACACTCAATCGTTATCGAACCGTGTAAGAGACGTCGCTATCCCGGAGTGCGTCAGTGACGCGTCCGACGACGTCGGTCGTTGCCACGACGACCACGCTCAACCCTCTGCTCGCTGCGTCGGCAGCGACTTCACCCGCCGCGAAGTGTGTCGTCGGGGTGATCTCGGCTTCTTTGAGTGCACCGACAGCTTCGACCCCGGCCGCTGTAACGAGATCCGCGTCGTGGGCCGCTGTCTGCAATCGATCGAGATCCGGCGTCTCGTCGGACCTGACGGGCGGCACCTGGAGAATATCGACCTCGCCGGGTTGCAGTTCGATGACGCCTTCGAATCCGGTGACGCCGACGACTTCTCCCGCGTCGGCATCGGTCGTCGCGACCCCCGTCGCACCGTCTTCGCCCGGGCGAGCCCGGAGTAAGCCCGTCTTCATGAACAGGGCCACGGACTGGCCTTCCACGATGGGTTCGACGGCGAGGGCTGCGTCTTCCTGGACACTGCCAAGGACGTCTTCGGTCACGTGATCGGCGAACCGACGGACGTCCGTCGCTGCGGAGAACAGCCAGTCGACGCCCTCGTTCGTGACGCGATATCGTGAGCGTCCCTCTTTCTCGACGAACCCATCCTCGACGAGTTCACGAATGTACTCGCTGACGGCCTGGCTCGTGACGCCGACCGCCTGGGCGATCTCACCTTGACTCACCGCCGGCTGGCGTTCGGCGATCTCCACCAGGATCCGAAAGCGGGTCGCCGCCCGCTTGTTGTCGAGGACGTCTATCATGCCCGATTGGTCGGCGCGCTGGGTGATAAACCCCGGGACCCACGGCGACGAAATGGCCAGCCGGCGGCGACACGTTGATAGCCGTCACTCCCGCAGGGAGGGACAATGGACCTGACGCTTCGAGATCGCGGTGTAGTCCTCGGAGAGGCGCTGGTCGTCGCTGATCTCCACCTGGGCCGCGAGCGCTCCTCGACGGTCGAACTGTCGGTCGGCTCGGAGCGATCGCTCCGTGAGCGTCTCTCTGGGCTCATCGCAGAACACTCCGTCTCCGAAGTGGTCGTCGCCGGCGATCTCTTACATGCGTTCGATTCACTCCCACCAGACGTTGTGGCTTCCTACAAGCAACTCCGTGATGTCGTGACCGATCACGGGTGCCGGTTGGTCGTGACGCCGGGAAATCACGACGTCCTGCTCGATGCTGTCCGTGACGGGCCATCTCCCGAGGAATACGCGCTTTCGGACGGACAAACGGTCGTCTGCCACGGTCACGAACTGCCGGAGACCGATGCCGACCGGTACGTGATCGGGCACGATCATCCAGCGATCGAAATCGAGGGCCAGAAGCGACCGTGTTACCTCCACGGTACCGATGTGTATCGCGATGCCGACGTGTTGGTTTTGCCAGCGTTCAACGAACTCGTCGCTGGAGTGACGATCAACCACATCGGCGCCGATGGGTTTCACTCACCGCTGATCGAAAACGTCGACACATTCCGACCGATCGTCCGGGACGATACCGCCGGAGAAACGCTCTCGTTTCCCCCGCTTGGCTCGCTGCGTGGGCTCCTCTGACAGGGCAACGGTTTTTTGGCCGGGGCGTGGTAGGTCCATCTATGGAAGCTGCTGTCATCATCCTCCTGGGATCGCTTCTCGCCATCGGCATCTTGGTCGCGCTAACGCGGTGGCTCGTCCCGAAAACACTCGCTGAAGAGCCCGAAAGCACTGCTGGCCACTAGTCCTCGATTGCTCACTCGGTGAGCACCTCGGCCGCAATTCGCCCGCTTTCGAGTGCGCCCTGAATCGAACACCAGCGGGTGTAATCGCCCGCAAGCACCACCGCCCCGTCGGGCGCAGTCGGCTCCGGGGTCGTCTCCAGAAACCCGGGCGGCTGGTCGAACTGCGCGAACGGAACCCGCTCGGTGCGACGGTGCTCCAAGCCCGACAGCGACCGTTCTGGATACCACGATTCCAGCGTTTCGCGGACGTCTCTGACGAGTTTTGCGTCGTCTTCTTCGGGTTCCCCGAGGAACGTCGCCGCGAGCAACTGCTCGCCGTCGGGCGCGTACTCGGGGGCGACGGCCGACAGTTGGGCTAGCTGGTTTGGCTGGCCCTCAACAGCGTTCAACAGCAGTCGAGTCCCCGTATCCAGGGGCGTTTCGGTGGGAAGACTCACGTACACCGTCGCACAGCCGCGGGTCCCGGAAGGCGTCTCGACGCCAGTCAGTTCCGTAGCCGTCTGTGGGTCCGTTGCGACGACAACACCGTCGCTATCGACCGTCTCACCGTCGACCGTGACGGTGCCGTCGTCGTCGATCGCGTCGACGGATCTGCCGGTTTCGATACGTGCGCCGGCATTCCGGGCCCGGTCGGCGAGTTGCTCGGGGATCGCTTGCATGCCATCGGCCGGAATTGCTGCCGCGCCTGCTGTGAGCATCTTGAACGTGTATTCGAACACGCGAGCGTCAGTCGACAGCGACCGGTCCAGGGTGATCCCGCCGTAGAACGGCCCAGCGAATCGCTCGATGAACAGCCGGGAGAAGCCCCGCTCAGCCAGAAACGACTCGATCGTCTGGTCGGGTCGGTTCGGATCGAGGATCGTCTCGACGTCTCTGTGTGCCAGCTCCCGCCGGAGACGGAGTACTCGTAATTTGTCCCCGAGGCGCACGTCGCGGTTGAACAGTGTCTGGGTCAGTGTCTTCGGGTCCCGGAGCGGATCAGCGAGCACCGATCGTTCGCCAGGTTTCCCGATCGTCGCCCCAGGCCCGAACCGCCGTAGATCGAGCGCCCCGAGGTCGAGCTCGCGCCTGACGGCCGGATAGCTGTCGAAGACGACCTGGAACCCGCGATCGAACGTGTACCCGTCGGCGTGCTCGGTCCGGACACGACCGCCAATAGTCTCTTTGGCTTCGAAGACGGTCACGTCCTGTCCTGTCTCTGCCAGTCGACTCGCTGCAACCAGCCCCGCGAGACCACCACCAGCGACGAGCACGTCTGTCATACAATACCGTACGATCTCAGTCGGCAAAATTCCACGGCCGGGTTGGCCCGGTACCACTCGCGCTCGACCGGACGACACTTGTCGGCGACGCCCGATACTGTGGCTATGGACGCCGCGGCCACCCCAGTTCAGTTTTGCTGTGTCGAGTGCGATTCGATCGTGCCGCCAGCGGACGTGACGGGGCCTTGCCCGGACTGTGGCGGGACCGTCCGCGTTACGTTCGATCCGGACGCGCTACCTGCCGACCCCACGGCGTTGTCAAGCGCCCCCGGGTCAGGCATTGCCCGCTACTCGAACAGCCTCGACGTGGATCTCTCCGAACTGGCGATGGGCGTTGGTGGTGGCAATCCGATCGGCTGTCCCACGCTCGAAACCACGTACGGTGTCGATTCCCTCGCCGTCGTCGACGAGGGGCGCAATCCGACCGGTAGCGCTGTGGACAGAGAGATGGCGACTGCCGTCGCGACGGCTGTGGCGCGCGGTGCTGATCGCATCGTCCTCCCTTCGACGGGCCACGCTGCACAGTCAGCAGCCGCATACGCTGGCCGGGCAAATATCGAGTCACTGGCCTACGTCCCCTCCCGGACGCCGTTTCTCAACAAGGCGATGACGAACGTCCACGGCGGCGAACTCTCGGTCGTCGAAGGCCGGTACAGCGACGCCGAGACGGCCTTCGTCGATGACGAGGCGACTGGCTTTCCCGTCGGTCCAGGCTCGCCGTTCCGCCGGCTCGGGGCGGCGACACTCGCCTGGGACGGGCTGGCTGGTCTCGACTGGACGGCCCCCGACGCGATCGTCGTCCCTGTCAGTCACGGCCAGCGAGTGGCTGGCATGCAAGCCGGCCTGAAAGCGGCCAGCGAGGCCGGATACGTCGGCTCTCTCCCACGACTGTACGCGATCCAGCCCGAGGGGTGTCCACCCATCGCTGACGCCTGCCAGGCAGCGACAGCGATCGACTCGACCGACGCCCCAGACACTGTCATCGGGCCCCTCGAAATTCCCGATCCGGTCCGTGGAGCGAGCGCGGTAACTGCCATCAGTGAATCTGGAGGCGGGGCGGCGACTGTCTCGGACGAGGATGCCCTCGCGGCGGCTGTCGATGCGAACGCTTCGGCCGGCATCGAGTGCAGTGCCACGGGCGGCGTCGCACTCGCTGGCCTCGAGGCACTGATTGATCGCGGTGCAGTCACACAAGACGAGTCCGTGGTGGTCATCGACCCACTTGCCGCTGCTGGGGAGAGCGATCTCCTGCGAAGCCATTTGATGAGTCGCGGCGTGTGAGTGATCGATACGACCGCACAGCACGTCTTTCCCGTCGAATTACCCAATGTATCGGAGATCTTCCTCAGCCGGAGCCGAGGCGTTGCCTTCCATCTCTTGGATCTTCCGGACGACATCTTCCATCTCGTCTGCACGTTCTTCGAGCGATCCGTAGTCGACCTCGAAGCCGAGTACGTCCTGCAGCACTTCTAGAACCGCCTGGGCGCTTTTCGGATCGACGAGATACCCGGATGTCTCACCCATGAGACAGGCTGCAGGCAGGTCACGGCGCTGTCCGAGCCCGAGCAAGAGCCCGGACACGCCGACGATGCCGCCGGCTGGTTCGTTCTCGCGGAACTCGACCCCAACGTCTTCGAGTTCGTCCGTCAGGCCGTCTGTCGTCGCGGCACCGATCACGTCGTACTCCTCGATGAGTTCGCCGGTTGGGACGCCGCCCAACGCGAAGATGCGCTCGACGCCAAACGCAGCCCCCACGTCCAGAAACGCCTCGACGAGGCCGTAGTGACCCACGTTATCCTGCGCCTGGTGGTCCCCCGAGAGGACGAGCATATCCTGTCCATCTTCCGGCGAGATGGCGTGAAATTCGGCACTTGCGAGTTCGATCCCGTCGTCGATGGTCACCTGTGGGGGAAAGTGCTGAGAGTAAACCCGCCGGACCGGCGTGCTATCGAGTTCTTCGAGCAAGTGTTCGACCGCGAGTTTCCCGACGTGGCCGACGCCGGGTAGCCCTTCGATCAGCACCGGCGACTCCAGATCTACCGCTTCGAGTGTCTCGATTTCGTACTCGTCCATACGGTCTATTCCCGATTGGCGCGCTTAAGTGCGCGTCGATACTCGCCGTACGGATCTTCCGGAGAGAAGGGTGCAGGAGCAGTGTTTTCGGTCGGTGCTCCACATTCGGGGCAGGAATCGGCCAGCGTGTACACCGGGCGTTCGTGGCGATCGCTCCAGACCGCACACACCCGGATGTCGGCTTTCATTCCTCGTCGGTATTGCGCTCGCGGTGGAAGTGGCCGGTGCCACCGTAGTCGGCGATCGTGTCGGCGGCCCGCTGTGCGCTGTCTTCGAGGGCCGTCTCGGCGGTCTTGTAGTCCGGGGCCTGGACCTCGATGCGGTACTCGGGCGCACCGACGTAGGTCACGTCGAGGTCGATCTCCTCGGACACGTCTCCGTCCCCTTCGGCCGCCTGCAAGGCCTCTTTGACTCCATCGACGCCGTCTTTGTCAGGACAGGTCAGGTCGACGTAGCCGGTGACTTTGACGTACGGCACCGAGACGTTCTCGCGAGCCGTCTGGACGATCGCTTCGATATCTTCCTCGTCGAGGTCGGTGTCTTCGAGCGCTTCCGTGCCGTGGATGGCGGCCTGCTCGAAGCCGTCGTACATCGAGCCGAACCCAGAGAGGAGTTCCTCGGCGATGGCACCGTACGTGTCGTCTTCGATGTCCTCGCCGAAGGCGATTGTCATCCAGTTGTCTGCCTTCTGTTCGTTTTTCCACTCCTGGATCTTCTCTTTGCGCTGGTGATCGTTGACGTCCTTGATCGAGAGATCGATCTGCTGGGCGTCCCGATCGACATCGAGGACCTTCGCGACGACGGTCTGGCCTTCGTTGACGTGGTCGCGAACGTTTTTGATCCATCCGGAGGCGACCTCGCTGATGTGGGCCAGCCCGCGCTTGTCGTCATACTCCTGGAGGTCGACAAAGACACCGAAGTCCTCGATCTCGTCGACGCGACCGACGACGAGTTCGCCTGGATCGGGCCAGCCACTGAACTTCATCGTTGCTCGACGGCTTCGATCACGTCGCCTTCGATTGCAGCCTTGCCACCAGTCGGGCGGACCAGCGTGTGTCCACAAACCGCACACGCGATCTCGCTTGCGGCCTTGCCGAAGACGACCTGTTCGTTCTCACAATCCGGACAGCGGACGCTGTAGAAGTTCCCCGCCATTGTTATTCCTGGAACTCCAGTCGACCGGCGCGCCATCCTTCACGGAGGTGGGCGTTGCCACACTCCGCACAGCGGTAGGTCAGGTTGGTCTTTTTGGTCGGCTTGTCGCCACCGGGGACCTTCGAGAATTTGCCGCTGTTCCCGATACCCGATTGGCGCTCGCGCTGTCGACCGTTGACTTTCGTCATTCCCGTGGCCCGGCCCTGACGGACTTTCTCAACCTCGTGTTCGTGGTGTTCGTTGCAGTTGGGACAATAGGTGTTAAACCGGCGTGGCATCTCCATGATATCGACCTTGCGGGTGGATTGGTCAGCCCCGCTTAAAACCCGTTTGGTTCCGAAGCGCCACAGCCGTGGGACGTGGGCCGTTCACACACCAGATCCGTCCCATTGCTCTGGCCACATTGTGGCCTCCGAAGCGCTTAATGCTGTCATGGGCGAAGTCCGGCCAACTGTATGATGCGACTTATCGTCCGTGGCGATCCCGGGATCCGAAAGGGTGCAACTATCGAATACGACGGCGAGCAGTACGTCTGTTTCGGGATCACTCGCCAGGGTGACTGGCACGGGCCGGATCGCCCACAACTGTGGTGTACGATCGGCACGGAAGACGAACAAGAGGACTTCGAACTGCGGAATTTCATCCCGATGCACTTAGCGACCGAAAGTACCGACGCCGAGGCGATCACGGTCCTCGAAGCGGCCTGAGTCTCGTTTTACGACGGCGATCCGTCCAGCGCTGCCTGATCGACCCGATAGAGCGTCACGTCTCCGAACCGCTCTTCGACGGTGACTGCATCCAACTCCTGGATCGTCGTGTCGGAGTACGCTTCACGTTCGAGCGGACCGACGTAGATCAGCTCGACGTCGTAGGCCGCGAGGAGTGACCGCTGGCGGGCGGGCGGACCAGTGAATATCGTTTCGACGTCGCCGACCCGATCCCAGTAGGCGTCAGTCCCGCGATAGCCGACCTCGTGGACCCAGCCCGCGAGCGTCGGCACACCGGTCAGGCTCGACGGTGCGTTGACCCACTGGTAGATATTTGTTCCGGGCTTCGTAACCATGTTCGGCTGCCCCTCGACGTTCTCATCTATCCACTGGATCGCGTCGTACTCGTTGGGATGGTACGTTTCGGCGAACGCGAGCGCGTCGAGTGTCGGGTCGTCAGTCTGGGCGTACCCACCATCCGCCCGGAAGTGGTTCGCCATAGCCAGGCCACCGTATATCGATGTCGACACCAACAAGATGGCCGCCAGGACGCTGAAACCACGTCGCCAACGCGGTCCATCGAAGCCAAGTGATGGGCGTCGATCGGCGAACAGCCCGACCAGTGCAACTCCCATGGCCGTCGCCAGGAGTACCCAGATCTGCATGTAGGTTTTGAAGACGGTGTTCATTCGGCCCGGCCCGGCCTGTTCTTTGACGTAGACGAACTCGACGAGCAGCGCCAGCCCGATCCCACCGAGAATCAGGACCGTCTCGAATCCGGGCGTCGGCAACTCGTCGTACTCGCCGAGTCGTCTGAGTAGCCACCCGACGATCAGCAGGGGCACGAACAGCGCGACGGCTGCAGCATCGACGACCACCGAAAGGATGACGATCATGCCCACCAGCCCTACTGCCCGGAGCGGTCGACGGAGCTGTGGTCTCGCGTAGCGAGCGTAATACAGCGCGAAAACTGCCAGGAACGCCCCGTGGACGATCACGAGGACGCCCAGCCCACTGCGCTCCGGGAGCCAGCCGATCCCGCGCTGGCCACTGGCTGCCTGTAGCCAGAAGGGCAGGGATACCACGCCCCCGATCGCCAGCACGCCGACGCCGGTGATGACCGCGAGGGTGTGTCGAGTGAGTTCATCTCGGACCCAGCCACCGGCGTCGGTCAGCTTCTTCGCCCGTGTGGGGAGCAACGACGTCGGGCTGGCCGGCGCGAGGGCAACTGTCAGCACAGTCAAGCCGCCGATCGAGGGGAACGACCACGTGTTCACGACGGCGAGCATCGCTGCCAGTGGCCCAAGCGCTCCGAGTAGTCCGAGCCGACGACCCCGGGACTCGGCGGGCGTCCGGTAGTAGCCGTACAGTATCGTCGCGCCTAGCAACAGGAAGGGCGTACTCATCATGTGGGCGTGCATGTCGCCGTTGAGCCAGCCGAACAGCGGGAACTCGTTGATCGTCCCTGGGATGATGCGACTCGCCGTCCAGTAGTTGAACTCGCTGAGACTGATCGCCACGCCCCGCAGTTCGAACCCGAGTATCCCAGCGACCGCCTCCGAGATCGCTCCTGGCAATACCAGGAGGATCAGCTTCGCGGGAACGAGCAGGTTACTCGCAAAGCCGACGAAAAGCGCCGACGCGCCGCCGGCGAGACGTGCGGGGTAGCCCCGATGTGCAGCGATAGACTTCCCCAGTCCGTAGGCTGCCGTGACCACCATCGCGTAGAAGCCCGCGTGTGCGAGATTGTATGCAAATCGCGCCGAGGTGTTGGTCAGCCGCGCCAGCAACGACGCCACCAGATGCCCGCCGTAGTAGTACTGCACCGACTCGCCTGCGAACCACATGTCTTCCGGTGGGAGCGTGTTCGCCCGCAGCAGCGACTGGAGTAGCCCGAAATCCAGGAACTTCTCGCCACCGCCGGGATGAACGGCTGGGTCGACTGCTCTGACCGCCACCATGAACAGAAATGCGACGGTGAACACAGCCGCCGTTTCGAGATATATCGAGCGGTCGATCTCGGAGCCACGCAGACGGGCGACGATAGCGAGCCCACCCAACACGGCGATCCCAGCCAACAGCCCAGTGTCGATCGACACACGCCCGAGTACGTAGGTCACGATCCAGACGATCGCAATCGCCGCTGGGATCGCAACGCCGGCACCGCGATCGTCGAGGCGCGACAACACCGCACCAGTGATCGACATACCGATAGCGAGCAGTCCCAGATAGGCGACCAGCCAGACGACGACGGACCCGAATTCCATCACACGCGACAACGAGGAAGTTCCCTAAACGTCTTGTGAAGTCCCCGCCGAGTGTGGTCGGGAATTCGAACTGTTTTTACTCGTTCCCGTGAACGCACAGTCAATGAGTCGGTCCGTCGGACTCGTCGTGCCGGCCTATCGCCCTGACGTCCCTGCCCTCGAATCGTACGTGGCCGCCATCCGTTCTGAGGTCGATCTCGCGACTGTGCGTATCGAGATCGACGACCCGCGCGAGGAGACGATCGAGCAGCTTGACGCCCTCGACGTCAGTGTCAACGCCGTCCCGTACCGACGCGGGAAGGGTGCGGCAATCACCACGGGGTTCGAAGCCCTCGAAACGGATGTCTTCGCCTTCGCCGACGCCGACGGGTCGACGCCTGCTGAGTCGCTCGCAGCCGTCATCGAACCGGTGGCGGCTGATCAGGTCGACCTTGCGGCTGGATCGCGCCGCCATCCTGAAGCCACTATCCAGTCACATCAGACGTTCGCCCGGCGCTTTCTCGGCGATGGGTTCGCGTGGTTCGCTCGTCGAATGCTCGATGCCGAACTCCACGATTACCAGTGTGGGGCCAAGGCACTCTCAGCCTCGGCGTGGGCAGACGTTCGGGGCCATCTCTTCGAGCCTGGCTTTGCCTGGGATGTCGAACTGGTGGCGATCGCTGGTGCATTAGACCTCCGCATCGCGGAAGTGCCGATCACTTGGGAGGACAAGCCCGGATCGACAGTCTCGCCTGTTCGGACATCGCTCGATCTAGCTGGGGCCGTCTTCGCGGCTAGACATCGCGCCAAGCGGCTCAGAGACAGTCGTCTGCACCAGATGATCGCCTCACAGCGAAGTGACGCAACCGCACTCATCGACCGGGAGAGTCAATGACTGACGCTGATTCGCGATTCGGTCGGCACGTCGCATCGCTCCTTTCGGGGGCTCGGTTCGGAAAATTCGTTTCAGTCGGCGTGATCGGGGCGATCAGCGACAACACTGTCCTGGCCATCCTCGGGCTCGGCTTTGCAGTCCCCGAGATGTGGGCCAAGGCAGCAGGAATCGAAACGGCCATCCTCGTTATGTTCGCGGTCAACGAGCGCTGGACGTTCGCCACCGAAGGGACCTCGGGAACGCGAGCGCTTCTCGGGCGCCTCGTGCGATCTCATCTGGTTCGGTCCGGTGGCGTCGCCGTCCAGTTGAGCATCTACTGGGTGTTGACACAGCATCTCGCAGTGACGTTGTACGTCTTCGGGACGGACCTGTGGTTCCTCGCTGCGAGTCCGATCGCCATCGCCGTTGCGATGGTCGTCAATTACGTTTTCGAGAGCCTGTTCACTTGGCAAGTCCACCGTGACGGGGAGGTTGCCGAGCACGGGAAGAAGTAACGGACGGCATCCGAATCACAACCCTTAATGCTCGACCGGGAATACCAAAAGATAGCGGGATGGGATAGCCAGGAGATTCCGGCGGGCTCATAACCCGCAGATCGGTAGTTCAAATCTACCTCCCGCTATACTTTTGCCGCTCACAAACTCGTGGGCGACGAATATTTCATGGAGTCGATTTGAAGTAGACGACGAGAAAGCGAAGCGACCGCCGTTCGGGCAGTTCAGATCGACCGCCCGCTATTTTCTGTCCCGCACAACATCGTGAGCGACGAGGGGGGTTGCGTCCAGGCTGTGCGAGTCGACCGGGACTAACGGTTCAGGTCGGTAGTGCAGGTACCGATCGGTCCCCTTCGAACGAAACGGTAGGAGTCTTATCCGTCGCCGTTCTCGTCGATGACGACGACTTCCATGTCTTCGACGTCGACGTTGATGAGCGTCTTGACGTCGAGGTCCGAATCTGCAACCTTGTTTTCGCCACCGACTTTCTTGATGACGGCAACGATGTCGACGATATCGGCACCGATCTCTTCGAGCGCGCCGGTAATGCCGACGAGCGTGCCGCCAGTCGAGAGCACGTCGTCGAGAACGAGCACCTTGTCGCCCTCGTAGACGTCGTTGACGTACATCTCGCTCTCGGAGTAGCCGGTGACCTGCTGTAGGGAGACCTCTCCCTCGAGGCCATATTGGCGCTTGCGGATGACTACGAGCGGGATGTCAGTCATCAGCGAGACAGCCGTCGAGATGTGGATGCCCATCGCTGCGGGCGTGACGATCTTGTCGACGTCTTCGAGTTCGGCCTTCCGGATGATCCGGATGACGATTTCCCGAAGGAGTTCGGGCCGAAGCATCGGGACGCCATCACTGATCGGGTGGATGAAGTACTGGTACTCTCCTTTCTCGATGACCGGAGCGTCGAGCAACGACTGCTTGAGCCGATCCATGCTGGCGATACTGTACCCGCAATTAAAAGTACCACGTAATCAATCGAGATTTCCGAAGCGTGGGAACGAGACCTTTGACCGCGGCCAGACCAACCGACGGATCGCGATTAGAGCAACGCCACGACTACTAATCCGAGCGTAACGAGTCCTGCCAACACGAGAATGCCGATTCCGATTCCTGCACGTAGGTAGATCCGCGCCGGGGGTTCCTGGCCACGCCAGTTGTCGCTTACTGCCCCCGCAGGCAGCGTCCGCGCAGCGCGGTGGACAAACACGTCGGGGTTGCGAGCGGTCCACATCGCCGTCTCGGCGGTCCGGACGACGAGGCGATCGACCGCGGCGTAGGTTTCAGTGACGCCCACGACAAGGGCACGGATGCCGTAGAATGTGCCGGGGTTGTACAGCGCGTCGATATCCGGGACGGCCCCGCCGACTTTTTCCAGAGGCTTCTTCAGGACGATGAAGCCCACGACGCCGGCCACGGCGAGCGCGACGCCTTCGACGATGTGATCGACTGTGTAGGTCTGATAGACGTGTGAGACGACGTCACCGTCTGTCACGTCGAAGGGCAGCAGGGCGAACAGTGCACCGTCGAAGACACCGAAGAAGACACACAACGCGGCGACGACGACCATCGCGGCGCTCTGACCGAGGTTGGCATCGGCAACGGGGCCGTCGTACTCACCGTGCAAGAATGCGTAGTAGCCAAACTTGATGAAGGATAGGAACGTACCGATCCCGCCCAACAGGAGGAGCCACTCGAGGGTGTGGAAGTCGCCGAATGCGAGTGGTCCCGCCGGGAAGTCGTAGTGACTGCCAGAGATAATCATCCCTTTGCTGACGAACCCGTTGAACAGGGGGAACCCGGCGATCGACAACGCGGCGACGGTGAAGGCGACGGCGGTCAGGGGCATCTCCTTGCCCAGTCCGCCCAGCTTCTTGAGGTTCTCGCGGCCGGTCCGGTAGATTACGACGCCGGCAGTCATGAACAGCAGGCCCTTATAGAGGATGTGGTTGAAGACGTGGGCGAACGCCCCAGCCTGGGCCAGGGCCGTCCCGATGCCGACGCCGGCAACCATGTAGCCGACCTGCGATTGGATGTGATAGGACAGCAGTCGGCGCATGTCGTTTTGCAGTAGGGCCATCCCGGCCCCGAAGACGGCCATCACGCCGCCCATGTAGGCGATCGCGAGTTCGCCCTCGGGGAACGCGCGGTACATGCCGTAGACGCCAGTCTTGGTCGTGTAGACACACAGGAAGACGCTGGCGGCGACGTGCGGGCGCGGGTAGGTATCGGGCAGCCAGGCGTGCAGACCGACGAACCCGACGTTGACGCCGATGCCCAGTGCTGCCAGTGCGGCCGGGAGCCCGGCGGTGATGCCCGCGGTCTCGGGACCGCCCGGGACGGCGGCGAACAGGAAGGTTCCGGTCTCGACGAAGTGCCAGACGATGGCGGCCATGAACAGGCTACCGCCCAGGCCATGCAGGAGAGCGTATCGGAAGCCTGCCCGGACGGCCCGGCCGCCGTAGTCCCAGACCAGCAGCGTGCTCGTGATGGCCATCAACTCCCAGAAAAACAGCAGCGTGAGCCAGTCGCCCGCGAAGACCGCCCCGAGGCTCGTCGCGACGTAGGAAAGCGCGAAGGCGGTCTGGCGGGTCTCGGCGTCGCTGGCCCAGGAATACAGCACGGCGACGGTCCCGATAAATCCGAAGATCAGGCCCATCAGCCGGGAGAACGAATCGACGTGCAACAGGACGGCCTCAAAGCCCAGGAACGGGACCTGGTAGTAGGTCCCTGCGGGCACGAGCCAGGCCCAGCCAGTGACGGCGGCGGTCGCGAGCGCACCGAGAGCGTGACCCGTCCGTCTACCTAGCCACGGGACGATCAGCGCGACGGCGAACACCACAACTCCCGGGACGACAGCATCCAGCATCAGACCAGCACCCCCGTGGCAGCCTCAACGATGTCGACGACGAGTTCGAGGAAGACCGCCTGTGAAGGGACGATCCCGAGGATGACGGCCCCGGTGGCCACCCCCAGAATCGGCCCGAGCATGAACCACGTCGTCTCGGTCATCGG
The DNA here is from genome assembly GCF_009690625.1 of Halorhabdus sp. CBA1104. Lineage (NCBI taxonomy): Archaea > Methanobacteriati > Methanobacteriota > Halobacteria > Halobacteriales > Haloarculaceae > Halorhabdus > Halorhabdus sp. CBA1104. Next base: position 874,321 of record NZ_CP033878.1, read on the forward strand.
CGTGCGGCGCTCCCAGCCGCCTTCCGGCGGGCCGCCGTGGTGGCCGTCGGCGACGTGATCGACGTGTTCGGGGTGCTCGTCGGCGTCAGATACGTCCTCGACGTGCTCCCCTTCGATCTTCTCACCCCCGCCGTCTGCGACCTGCCCGCCGTCAGCCACTGCCCGCCCGCCCAGCGGGTTCTCGATCAGGGGCTTGGTCCCAACGGCGTCCTCGCTCTCGAAGAAGGCCTGGTAGACGATCGGCCAGAAGTACGCGATGTTGAGCACGCCCGAGACCAGCAACGCCAGCGCGAACACGACCTGATCGGCCTGGAGACTGCCGATCAGGAGGTACCACTTGCTGACGAACCCGGCCAGCAGGGGGATCCCGGCCATGCCCAGCGCGGCAACGCCGAAGGCGGCCATCGTCGCGGGCATGCGCTTGCCGATGCCGGCCATCTCGCTGATATCGTCAGTGTGGGTCTCGACGTGGATCGCGCCCGCACAGAAGAACAGTGTGAGCTTCATGAATGCGTGAGCAGGGATGTGTAGCAGTCCGCCGACCAGAGCGTAGGGGCCGAGCACGCCCAGCCCGAGAACGATGTATGACAGCTGGCTGATCGTCGAATAGGCCAGCCGGCGCTTGAGGTTGTCCTGGCGGAGCGCGATCACGCTCGCCGTGAGCAAGGTAAAGGCTGCGACGGCTGCGAGCACGACGCCAACGCCCAGATCCGCGACGGCCTCGGGGCCAAAGACATCCAGCACGACCCGGGCGATGCCAAAGACACCGCTCTTGACGACGGCGACAGCGTGTAACAGTCCGGAGACGGGCGTCGGCGCGACCATGGCGTCGGGCAGCCAGGAGTGAATCGGCATCAGCGCCGCCTTGACGCCGAAGCCGGTCGCAAGCAGTGCAAAGGCCACCCGCGCGAGCGCCGGGTCCGCTGCGATATCGGCGATCCCGCCCGCGGTGAAGGCGACGGTGCCGGTCATCGTGTAGACCAGCACTGTCCCAGCCAGGGCGGCGACGCCCCCACCGAAGGTGTAGGCGAGATACTTCCGGCCAGCCGCCCGTGCCTCGCTCGTCTCGTCGTGGGTGACTAAGGGGTAAGTCATCACCGTCAGCAACTCATAGAAGACGTACAGGACCACCAGGTTCGGGGCGAAGGCGACCCCGACGGCCGCCGAGAGGCTGCCCGCGAAGGAAGCGAAGTACCGCGTCTGGGCGTGTTCCTCGAGGCCACGCATGTAGCCGATACTGTAGAAACTCGTCGCGATCCAGAGCATGCTCGCGAGTAGCGCAAAGAGCACACCCAGCGCGTCCGCCCGGAGGGCGAACTCGATCCCGGGAACGATTTCGCCGAGGTTCGTCACGTACGTGTCGCCGGCGAGGACGCCCGGGACCATGCTCCCGATCAGTCCGAACTTGAGCACGGCGACGAGGATCGTCCAGGATTCCCGGACGTTGGGTCGTTTCCCGGACGCCAAGATTACGAGTGCTCCGAGTGCCGATACGAGGACGGCCGCAAGCGGTCGCAACGAGAGTATCTCGGTCATGCAGGTCCCTCCATTGTCGTCATACGATCACCCTCTCGAGCGTCGGTTCGAGCAGCGATTCGAAGATCGGTCCGGCGAACCCGAGCGCGACGGCCAGAATGGCCGCCAGAACGACGACGCCGATCATACCGAGCGAGACCGGGCGGTCGTCGGCCGATTCGACGCCGCCGTCGGCAGCGACGTCGGTGTCCTCAGCAACGGCTGCCTCCGCGGTGTCTTCGAGGGGCTCGGCGACGAACATCCGTTCGAGCAGGCGGCCGAAGTACGCGAGCGTCAACAGTGCGCTGGAGACGAGGACCGGGGCGACGACCCAGGCCCCGCCCTCGACCGCGCCGAGGACGATGTTCCACTTCCCGAGGAACCCGACCGTCGGTGGGACGCCGACCATCGCGATGGCCAGGACGGCAAAGGCCACCGCAGGGACGGGCGCCCGCCGAGCCAGTCCGCGGTACCCGTCGACGGTCCGTGCACCGGTCGACAGTGCGATCACGCCGGCAGCGAGGAACAGCCCCCCCTTCATGATCGCGTGACCGACGAGGTGGATCGTCCCGCCCAGAACCGCGGTCTCGTTGGCGATCGCGAACGCGGCGATCACCAGCCCGAACTGCGAGACCGAGGAGTACGCGAGCATGCGCTTGACCTCCGTCTGCATCACCGCCAGGGCGCTGCCAGCGATCACGCTGAGTGCGGCGATCCAGACGACGGCAGTCTGGAGGATCGGGTTCGCTGCGAGGAACTCGACGGTAAAGACCGTGAGGATCGTCCGCGCGAGTGCGTAGGCCGACACTGTCGAGACCAGCGCCGCGACGTACGCGGAGACGCTGTCCGGGGCGAACCTGTAGGCGTCAGGTTGCCAGACGTGCAGCGGATAGATCGCGGTCTTGACCGCCAGGCCGCCGACCATCAACACGAACGCCGCCTGGACGAGCGTCGCGTCGTAGCCGACAGCGGCCAGCTGGTCGGCGAGGTCGATCATGTTCAGGGTCCCCGTCGCGATGAACGCGTAGCCGACCCCGAGCAGGTAGATCGACGCACCGACTGTCCCGATGATGAGGTACTTCAGCGCGGCGACGGCCGCCCGACCGGACTCCCCGCTCGCGATCAGTGCGTAGGTAGCCAGGCCGGTGATCTCTAAGAAGACGTAGAGGTTGAACGCGTCGCCGGTCAGGGCCATTCCGGAGAGTCCTGCCAGCAATAGCAGGTACTCGGCGTAGAAGGCCGACGAACGCGGCCCGGCCCGGCGAGCGTAGACGAGCACACCAGCAGCGACAACCGCGACCAGCAGTGCCACGATCGCCGAGAGGCCGTCGACGACGAGTTCGATGCCCGCGGGCGGGGCGAACCCGGCGAGTTCGTACCGGATGCGTCCACCGGTCGCGACAAGCCAGGCCAGGGTCGCTGTGACGGCGACCTGTCCGATGGCGACGACGGCGGCGATCGGCCAGCCGACCCGATCGAAGCGGATCCCGACCGCGATAGCCAGCGCCGCCCCGACGATCGGGAGCGCGACCGGCAGCACAGCGAGATCACTCATTGGCCAGTACCTCCCGGAGGGTGTCTTCCTCCAAGGTCCCGTACTCCCGATAGATCCGGACGATCAACGAGAGTGCGACGGCTGTCAGGCTCACACCGACGACGATCGCCGTCAGAATGAGGACGTGCGGAAGCGGACTGACGTAGGTCGCCTCCGCGCCGCCGTGGCCGACGATCGCCGGCACGCCATCCTCGACGTAGGCCGAAGAGATGAAAAACAGGAAGATGCCCGTCTGAAAGATGTTCATCCCGATGACCTTCTTGACGAGGTTCGGCGACCGGATCATCACGTAGACCCCGATCGCGAGCAACACGACCATCGCCACGTACCCGTACCGGGCGAGTAATGCGTCGATCATGCCTCATCGACCTCCTCGGAGACGCCTGCAGCGAGCAGGAAGAACAACGACGTGATCACGCCTGCGACGGTCGCACCGATCCCGAGTTCGACGAGTTCGATCCCGTACTTGCTGGCGTGATGGATGCCGTAGACGGGATACTCGAGAAAGCTACCGCCGAGAACGATCGCACCGAGTCCGACGACGGCGAAGACGACGACGCCGGTGACGGCCGCGATCGCGAGCAGCGAGGACCCGAGCCACTCGCGGGTCGGTTCGATTCCGTAGGCAAAGGCGAGCATGAGGATCACTGCGCCGGCGATCACGCCGCCCTGGAACCCCCCGCCAGCGGATTCGGCACCGTGGAACATCACGAACAGGCCAAAGGCGAGGACGAACGGGGCGACGACTCTGACGGTCGTCATGATGATCGGACTCTCGACGTACGTCGAGGGCGTTTCCTCACTACTCATGCAAACACCTCCCGTTTGAGGACGACCAGCAGTGCTGTCCCGGCGGCGAAGACGACGACCACCTCGCCGAAGGTATCGAATCCACGATAGGCTGCCAACACGGCTGTGACGACGTTCTCGACGCCGGTCGCACTGTATGCGTCCGCGAGATAGGTCGTCGTGACGGCATCGGCCGGTACTGCAGCGTTCGGGTCGCCGATCCGGGGCAGTGCCGGGACAGTCGCGCCGATCGCCAGCGCGAACGCACCGGCGACCGTCAGTGGACCGAGTTTGACGCGCTCGACCAATCGGTCCCCGGGCGCACGGACCGTCTTCGCGATCGTTACCAACAGGAGGATCGTCATCGCGCCGGCGCCGACCGCCGCCTCGGTGAGGGCCACGTCGGGTGCCTGCAGGAGTACCCAGATGACCGACACGCCGAGGCTGTAGGCCGCAAAGGCGATGATCGCGGCAAGGACGTCACGCAGCAGCGCAGTGACCAGTGCCGTCAGGATCACGAAGACGAGCACTGTCGCCATCAGCGGCGACAGCATCAGGATTCACCCCCTTCGTCGTCGGTCGTCCACGGTTCGATCCCTTGGTCGTCGGCCGCCCGGACGATGGCGTGGGCAGCCGTCGGGTTCGTGATGAACATGAACACGAGCAACAACAGCGTCTTGACGGTCGGTGTGTGTGGCCCGAAGGCGAGAGCCACGGCAGCGAGTGTCAGCACGGCTCCGAGCGTGTCGCTCTTGGAGGTAGCGTGGGCTCGCGTGTAGAGATCCGGCAGACGCAACACGCCGACCACTGCGACGAACCCGAAGAACGCCCCGCCCGCGACAAGCGCGACGATGAGGTATTCGACGGGCGTCATATGACCCCTCCGCGTTCGACGGTGAACTTCGAGATGGCAATACTCATAAGGAAGTTCAGCAGGGCGTAGACGAGGGCGATATCGAGGAAGCCGGGTTCACCAAGTGCCGCGGCTATCAGTGCAATCGCGACGACCGTGTTCGAGCCGATGAGATTGACCGCGATAACCCGGTCTTGCATGGTCGGCCCCTGCCAGACCCGATAGAGGGTGATCACGGCAAAGGCGATGAATGCGGCCGCCGTCCCGAGTAGTGCGCCCGTCACCACCGGATCGAGTCCCGACGCCATTAGGCTGACACCTCCGCGGAATCGGTTTCGTCGTCTGGGGATTCGTCTATATCGCCCCGTTCACGAGGTGAGGGGATCCGGGCCGCCGACCGGCCGTAAAACACGAACCGGATGGCACGTTCAAGTCCCCCATCGAAGAGGTCAGACCGGGCCGAGGCCGTCAACGAATGGACGTGGAACTCCTGATCGTCGACGTCGACCGTCAGCGTCCCCGGCGTCATCGTGATACTGTTTGCCAGTCCCGTCACCGAGAGCTCGTCCCAGACCATCGCGTCGAAGCCGACGGTCTTCGGGTCGATCGGAAGTTTCGGATCGAGTATCACTTTCGCGAGGGCGACGTTGGCCTTGGCGATCTCCCAGAGGAAGTAGGGAACGAACAGCAGCCCCCGGACGAAGATCCGCGGCCACCGCCGCCAGACTGGTGGCCGGGAAAACGTAACTCGCGAGAGGAGACCGGCAACGATGCCGGCGCTGATCGCCCCGGTCGCGAGGTCGAACGTCCCCGCGAACCCACCGATTACAAGGTAAAATAGATACGAGACGCCGAACACCGCCAGAAACTGCCCGATCCCGCTACTCCGGACGAGACGGGTGCGGCGAGCCGCCCGATCGATCGGTGCCTCCTCGACAGTGAGGCCAGCGTCCCTGAGCCCTTGCTCTAACGGACGCAAGAGTGGAACCCGGCCGCCGGGGGCGTATTCCGGGTCGACAACGACGCGTTCGAGTCCGTGTTGCCGGGCGTAGTCGGTGATCACCTGGGCGAAGTCGTCCGGCCGGAACAGGTACTCATCCACACCGAGGACTGCTGTTTCGATCGCGATCGATTCCGGCCGATCGTCTTCGTCGACGTCGGCGTCCTCTCGGGCCCAGACAGTCGCCCGTTCGAGGAGGTCAGCGCCGTCCGAGCGCTCTTCCTGGAACGTTCGACGACCCTGTGCGTAGACGAAGTGAACAGTGGCCTGACGGCCACGTTCGCCGGCTCGTTCCCGGGCGTCCCGTACCGCGTAGGCGACGGCGTTCCGGAGCGTCTCCGACGGTGCCACCGGAACCAGGACGTCGAGTGGTCGATCGTCGGGCGGCTCCTCAGCCTCCACGACGCGCTGGGCGTTGGTCATTGGCTACGTATCCGTCACATTACAGTCCCCAAAGAAAACTACTGCGTTCTTCCTCGCTCGATCGGATTGACAGGTTTCTCTCCCGGAGCAGTTTGGCATTTTACTCGTTTTGGACGTCTGCTTGGGGCGCCCACGACCGATATCGAATAGGCTGCTCGACCCTCACGACAACGTTCGGCTTAGCTCGTCGGCAATGCGCCCGCCAAGCGCCGCTTTCGACCCGCTGAATTCGGTAACAGCGTCGTCCTCGACCAACAGCGCCCGCGTCTTTTCGCCCCCGGCGGCCCCAGTGTCGTTTGCGACGACAAGAGAGAGGGCTACCCGCTCGAGGAGATCGCGCGCTGCCTCGATCATCTCGTCGTCGTCAGCGCCGGGTTCGAGCTTGAAACCGATCATCGGCAAGTCGGGGGCCCGCTGTCTGACCTGATCGAGAAGCTTCGGTGTCGGCTGTAGTTCGAGCGTCAGTCTGTCCTGTCCGGAGCGGATTTTCTCGTCACGGCGCTCGACCGTGTAATCGCCGATCGCTGCTGCCGAGACGAGCGCGTCGGCACCAGCGGCACACTCTTGGGCGGCAGCGACCATCTCGGCTGCCGTCTCGACGTTCTCGACGGTCGCGTAGGGGACGTCCGGCCCGTCGTGCAACAGTGTCACGTCTGCACCCCGGACGTAGCAGGCTTTCGCGATCGCCCGGCCGGTCTTTCCCGACGCCCGGTTCGAGAGTGTTCGTATCGGATCGACTGCCTCCGTCGTCGCGCCGCCGGTGACGACGATCGACTCACCCGCAAGCGGCCGCTCGCCCGCGGCGCGTGCCGTTTCGAGAACGATCGCTTCCTCGCTTGCGATTTTTGCCTTCGACTCCTCGATGCGCGGATCGGCGAAGGCGACACCCCACGAGTCCAGGCGTTCGATGGCGTCTAAGACACCCGGATGATCGTACATCGGTTCGTGCATCGCAGGCGCGATCACGACGGGGATGCCTGCCCCGAGCGCTGTCGTCGCGCAGGTCGTTACCGGCGTATCGTCGATCGCCGCGGCGATTTTCCCACCGTGTTGGCTGTCGAGGGTGCGATCAACAGCACGTCTCCCCACGGGTCCTCGCCGAAGAACGTAACGTGCTCGACACTGCCGCCGATCTCCGTGATGACATCGCCGTCAGTCGCCAGTTCGACCGCCCAGGGATGGATGATATTCGTCGCTGATTCGGTCATGATCGCCCGGACTGTCGCCCCACGGCGCCGGAGTTCGTGGGCCAATTCGACGGTCTTGACCGCTGCGATAGACCCTGTCACTCCGAGGACGACGTTCGTATCTTCGAGCATTGCTCGGCGATTCGAGAGCCGGTCGCAAAAGTCATTCCACCGCGCCCCGATAGCTGACGGACCACCGAAAGCGGGCGCCCCCCAAGCGACGGCATCTTCTTCTCGCCTTGGCCACCGAAAGCGAATGGGTTCGTCTCGTCGTCACTCTTCTCGGCGCGTTGTTTGGCTATCGGTCGCCTGTGGCTCGTCTCCGAGGCCGGAACGATGCCGTCGGGCGGACGCAACGTCAAGACGCTTCGAGCGTTGCTGTCATCTGCTGCTCGCTGACGTACCTGCCCGCCCAGACTTGCCACGTCCGGATAACGCTGCTCACTGACAGTGTGACGGATCAGTCCCACAGCTTCCATCGACGTGGCGCATACTGAACGATCTACCTGCACTGCCAAACGAACGAACAGAAAATGACCTAGTGAGCCGATCTAGGGCCAAGTGGCCAGCGTTGCACTCTTGTCACCGCTCGGTTCTTTCCAGATAACCTGGACTTCATCACCGTTGGTTTGATTAACTCCACCAATCCCTATCGAGTCTCCAGCCGTTATCTCTCCGTCTGTGCCGGCATTGATAGTGAAGTTGGCATTGTCACCAGTAACGGAGATCGTTTCCTCGTCAAGTGTCTCTCCTCCGGTATGCGTTGCGGTCAGGTTGTCGCTTGTCTCGTTGTAATCAAACGAGAAACTCGCCTGTGGGGCCGTGCTGCTGATTTGTTCACCGAGACCGAGAACGAATGTCGCAATGACGGCTGCGAGAATTACCGTAATCGCGACCATCAGGATGACCCCGATGACCGGACTTACTGCATTGTCGTCGTCGAAGAGTTCTTTCAGTTGCATGGTTGTGTTCCGTTTATATCGCCGCCACTGACGGACAGCTGCGTGTCCATCGCCATGGCAGCTTCTACCCGTATATCGGTCTCGTCAACGTATAAAGGTTCGTGGTGGGTTATTGGGGCTGATAATACCGGAAGGCGTGTGATAATCGCTGTCTAGTCTCGGGATTGTCCGGCGATCCGCCGCGGGACGTTCCTATCTCGAATCTGCTCGAACCAGCGGCGAAGACGTCAGGATTCGTCGCCGTAATCGCCGCCGTACTTCATGAAGAAGTACGTACATCCAAGCACTGCCGTCATGACGAAGCCACTAGAGACGCCGAGCAGTTTGGCACTTTCAGGGACGACTGGTCCCGTGTTGCCACCGGTCGAGACGGTCGGATAGTCTTCACCGACGACGACGGCACCCTTCATCCCGACCGAGAGGTGGGGATCGCAGTAGTACTTGTGAATCCCGGCCTCGTCGAAGGTCCGTTCGAACGTGGTGCCGGCCTCGCCCGTCGAGGGGCCAGAGGAGTAATCGTCGTTTTCGCCGACGACGTTGTGGCCGCCGCCCTGGCCTGTCCACTCCCAGACGACGGTCGTTCCCGTGTCGACATACATGGCCGGTGGGCCAAACGCCCAGTAATCGCCGTTGCCCTCGACGCCGACTTCCACCGTCACCTCGTCTTGCCCACGGAAGTCTTCGGTCGTCGAGAAGTTGCCCACGTCGGACAGCCAACCGCCGTAATCCGGTTTGCCGCCACCGCCGCCACCGTCTTCTTCTTGGGCGGCGGCAGTGCCGGCCGCGCCAGCGGCCGCCGTGCCGCCGGCGACCGTGCCCGCCGATCGCAGGAACGCCCGGCGAGATCGCTCGGGAGCGTCGTCGGTCATATCTGCGGGTTCGTGGCCCCGGATAGTGAATATGTTGGTCGGGACAATGGTGGCCGGTTGGAATCGTCTGCCCGTTCGTCATCTGGGGCCGATCACTGCTCGCGTTCGACGACGAACGTCGTGAATTCTTTGAGGTGCGCTGCGGGATCCGGTTCGAGATCAACACGGTCTAACTGTTCGCGAGCCTCTGCAGCCAGCGTGAGCGCTCGTTGACGAGCGTATTCGACACTCCCCGTCGACTGGAGGATCTCGATCGCGTCCATGATCTCCTCGTCGGTGTTGTCCTCGGCCTGGAGGATCGCTTCGAGGCGGGCGACATCCTCGGCCGGCGCGTTTTCAGCGGCGTGAATCACCATCAACGTCTTCTTGCCTTCCCGAATGTCGTTGCCGAACTCCTTGCCGAAATCGCCGGCCTGATCGAGGGTGTTTTCGACGTCGAGAATGTCGTCACCGATCTGGAAAGCGATCGACATCCGCTCGGCGTAAGTCGCAACTGCGCGTTCGACGGCTTCGGGTTGATTGGTGACGATCGCTGCTAGACGGGCGACAATCCGGGCGAGACAACCCGTCTTACAGGCACACATCTCGTAGTACTGCTGTTCGTCGATCCGGACCATCGACTCGTTGTGCCAGTGGATGTCCATGCCCTGGCCGAGATGCGTGCGGTTGAGTTCGTCCATGAGCATCTCGTAGGCGGCCAGTCGGGTCTGGGCGTCGAGGTCGGCTGGATTCCGCCTGATGATTTTCAACGGCAGGAAGTACATCGCGTTGCCAGCGTTCAGCGCCACGTCGACGCCGTGGCCTCGATGTAAGGCCGTCTCGCCACGGCGCATCGACGCCCCGTCCTCGACGTCGTCGACGATAATCGTCCCGTTGTGTAGCACTTCCGGGATACAGGCGTAGGGAAGGTATTCTTCGGGTTCCTCGCCGAACCCCTCGACGAGAATGAGAAAGAGAATCGCCCGCCAGCGCTTGCCGCCCCGGTCGAGCAAGTCCCACACCGGGTCGGCCAGCGCTCGCTGAATCGCTTCTGGATCGTACTCGTAGGTCGGTTCTCCGAAGAACTCTTGGAGATAGTCGTCGTCGACGGCACGCGGGAGCAACGCTGCTATCGCATCGTCGACGACCGGTCGCCACTCTGCAAGTAGGTCCCGCATGACTCCCCACTCGGCATGCGGGCCTAAAAAACTCCCTTCCCCAGCCCGAGAGTGGAGTGCGGAGGGTTTTTGCCCGGGAACAGCGTGGTCTCGTGTGATGAGTCCGGAGCCCAGAAACGGGCCTGTTGCGGTTGTCGGTGACGATGGTGGCGCCGTGGTAGAACTCGTCGAATCGATGGGGCTGCGAACGGTGTCGGGCGAGCCAACGGATCACGAGGAGGCCACTGTCGCTATCGCAATCGGCGAGCCGGCGCTTTTCGAGGTCGCTCGTGAGTGGCCAACGACACCGATCCTGCCGGTCGACGTTTCGGCAGGCCACCAAGCTGTCCCTCCAGGGGCGCTCCAGTCTGCCCTCGGGCACTTAGCCGACGGGACCTACACGATCCAAAACCAACCGCTACTGTCGGTCACTCTCGACGGTGATCCCGTTGGGACTGCTGTATCGGACGTGATGCTGGTGACTGCCGAGCCGGCACATATTTCGGAATACACTGTCGAGCGGCCGGCCGAATCGATTTCGACGTTCCGCGCAGACGGCGTCGTCGTTGCGACGCCAGCCGGCAGTGCTGGGTATGCCCGACAGGTCGGTGGGCCGATCCTTAGCCCGGATGTCGCGGCGCTCTCTGTCGTCCCGATCGGTGCGTTCAAAACCGAACGTGATCACTGGGTCGTCTCTGTTCCCGAGGAGACGTGGGCACTCAATCTATCGGTCGAACGGGAGGAAGCTCCCGTGTCGCTGCTAGTTGACGGCCACGATACTCGTCGAGTCGCGGCCGACGAGCAGTTGACACTCGCGCACGGTGGGGTGATCTCGCTGATGTCGGTCCCCGAAAGTGAGTCGGTCTATCGACCGCTCGGGGATCGCCCTCACACGACACGCACCGTGGACGACCGTGGCAGTACCGATTTCGCATCGTCTCCCGAAACCCAGAGCAGCGAGGAGTCCGCGAGACTTCCGGATGCGTCGTTTCCCCGCGAGTGACCGATTGGCCTCGCGGGAGTGCCGGTTTGGAAACACTCTAATGGATACCGTTCGTGGGGTCGGGTATGCCACCGGTTTCGCTCTTTGGCCCCCTCGATGCGCTGGTCGGCGACCACATCGAGTACGTCTTACTCGCTGTCGTCCTCGCGAATCAGGTAACACGGATACTCGCCCACCGGCAACACGTCCAGCAAGCCGCCCAAGGGGGCGCAGACGCGATGACGCGCTCTCTCCCACATACTGTCTCGAACGTCCTCCTCGTGCTGGTGTCGTTTTACTATCTGACGTTGCACCACCACGGCGGCATCGTCGCCTCGGTACTCGTGTTGGGGCTGTTCATCACGGACTTCTTCGAGTTCGAGGCTCGCAAGGTCGAAGCGCGTCGTGACATCCCGCTCGAACGGCCGAAAGGGGCTATCGCCGCCTCGCTGCTTACGTTGACGTACGTCGGGTACCAGAGTCTCTTTTTCGTCGTCGAACCGATCTGGACGGCACTGGTCTAAAGCGACGATACTGCCGGTGTGTTCGCCACGCTAGTAACATCACAACGAACAGTTTGCTAGCACAACACTCGTCAGTATGCCTGCCCTGGCCTGGACGTATCGCTTCGCTGCGGTGACCTTGCTTGCTCTCCTCGTGGGAGCCGTTAGCCTGTGCCGAACCGACGAATCGGTACCACGCAGACTGTTGGGGTGCTGTTCGTCAACCCCGATACCGTCTCAAAATACAGTGCTCCAGGCCTGTTAGTCGGGGACGACTCAACTCCGTGCGAAATCTTCGGACCGACTTCGATCAGGGCAGGGAAGTCACGACCGGTCGTTGTACGCTTCACGAGCTTCGTTGATCGCAGGCACGAGCACCCAGAAGGCAAGCGTCCCGAAGATCGCGAAGTAGAACATCCCCTCACCGGCAATGATGGCGATTTGGCTGAAGACGTCCGGACTTTCGGGATACGTGCCGAGTAGCTGGGGGCCTTCGAAGGCTGGTGTCTTGTACCAGCCCGCGATGACCAACCAACCCAGGCTCGCAGTCACGAAGATCGCGAACCCTTTCATGAACTCGTCAGCCATCGGTCTCACCTCCGTCCGGTCCCATGCCAGCTGTGCGAAACCGCGTCGAGAACGCGTAGACGACCGCGCCAAGGACCATTACGCCGAGTCCGACGAGTGCGACCAGTGGGTCGACGGCAGCCAGATCCGCCGTCCCGCGGTTGGTCGCTGCATCGAGCGTGACGAACCCGACGACGATCGCGAGGATGGCAAACAGCGTCGAGAACACCGAGACGGCCTTGTAGACGCGAAGCGGCACGACGACGTCTCGGCGACCGGCGGTCGTGTCCTCGGGGCCGACTGTCTCGTTTTCTGTCGCGGTCTCTTCGCTCGTCGATTCCGCCGATGCGTTGGAGTGGGTTGCGTAGCTCATGATCACTTCGGTGGTCGGAGCCGGTAGTACCGGCGATTGAGTTCGAACATGTATCCCTCGCGCATCGACTTCAACACGGCGTAGGTGATGAACGCGCCGACGAACGGCAGGAGGAACGTTAGATCGAACGTGAGGTGGGAGTCGATCGGCAGGAGGTTCTTGACCGAAAGCGCCGCCAGTGTCACCGAGAGGATGACGCCAAAGACGCCGACCGACGCCCAGAAGGGCTGTTCGACCGGCCGGCGCGCACTGCCCTTGTTGAGGAACGGGACGATCGCGATCGCCCCGACGACGACGAGATTTGCCAGCACCCCGAACGTCCGGTCTGCCATCAGCTTCTGGCCGCCGAGCAACGCGAGATCGGGGTTGAGCGGGCCGAGTTTCAGCAGGCCAAACGACCAGTAGAGATACCAGTCCGGCAGGATGATCGGCGGCGTCACCCCGGAGTTGGCCGGCGCGCCGATGTGTGGCGGGAGCGTCGCCGCCAGAAAGATGATCATCCCGACGAAGAAACTCGTCAGCGCCAGGTTGCGGATCATCTCGTGGGGCCAGGTCGGAAAGCCCAGCACGTCTCGTTCAACGTAGTCTGATTCCTGGCGCAGGTCCTGGTCTTCCCGGCGCGCTCGCTCGAAGTACTCGTAGGTCGTCCGTGCCAGACCCTGCTTGCGTGCCTTGCGCTCACTCCAGGACGGCGTCTCGTCGTCCGGTGGGACGATACCTGTCTCGCCCCCGTCGGTGCGTACCTCGGAGGTATCTGTGTTTCCTGTCATGGGTCAGTGTGGTTCGGCGATGCCTTGCATCCAGACGATCGCGATGTGGATAGCGATCAACGCCGTCACGAGGAACGGCAGGAAGAAGACGTGTAAGATGTACATCCGCTGGAGGGTCGCGGGGTTTGGCGTGAAGCCGCCGAAGATCAACTGGGCGGCCCACTCGCCGATCAGCGGGATCGAGAGAGCCATCTCGACGCCGATCTGGCCGGCCCAGAAGGCCAGCTGATCCCACGGCAGGAGGTAGCCCGTGTATCCAAACAGGAGCGTGAGACTGATCAGGACGATTCCGATGAGCCAGTTGAGTTCCCGTGGCTCCTTGTAGGCCCCGGTGAAGTACACGCGAAGCATGTGCAAGAACACCGCAGCGACCATCACCTGGGCCGACCAGCGGTGGATACTCCGGAGCATGAACCCGAAGTTCAGGTCCGTCATGATCATCGTGATCGACTCGTAGGCGATCGTGGGGTTGCCCGAAGCGCCCGAGGCTGCAGGCGCATAGTAGAAGCCCAGTAATGCGCCCGAAATGGCCGCGACGATGTAGGCGATCGTCGAGAACGAGCCCAGCGCGTACAGCGGGTACCAGTACCAGAACTTGTTGTCCAGCCCGTACTGTTCGGTGTGGCTCTTTGGCATCTGCATGTTGACCTTGTAGTAGAGATTCTCCAGAATCTCGAGATAATCGACGATCCGGAGGCGCTTATCGAGCCACACCAGGACGGTCAGATACACCGTCTCTAAGCGCGTAAACTCCCGGTCCTCGATCCAGGCTTCGTGGTCGTGGTCGTCTTTGCGTTCGAGGCTCATCGGTCAGTCACCCGGGCGCGGGAGCGCCGTGAATTGCTTTTTGACGGGCTGGAACGGGTCGTACACCGACTGGTGGCACTGACAGTAGACTTCGTTTTCGGCGTTGAACCGTTCACTCCCGGGATAGGCCTTGAATCCAGGGACACAACAGAAGTGCGTACACTTGTTGAGCCAGGCCATCACGTCGTCTTCTGTGGCCGCCTCGAGGAATTGTCGGACGTCACCCGAGAGATCACTGTAATCGCCTTCTCCGTTGACCATCTTCGACACTTCCGGACTCCGGAGTACCTGGACAGGAATGGTCTGGACGTCCGCTTTCTGTGAGCGCCAACTGGCCTTGGCTGGTTTGCCAAAGCCGCCTTCACCGATGTCGTTACTCCAGGTCTCGTAATCGTCGAACTCCGAGAGCGTCAGTGCGTCGCCGGCCTCCATATCACCTTGCCAGTCGTACGTCCCCGGCACGGCCCGGAAGGCGTTGTCCGCATCGGCCCCCGGATCGATGCCCGCGTACGTCTGGACGCCGCAGTACTGGAACCACGACGAACTGTAGCTCGTCCCACCCACATCCATCTCGGCGATCGTCACGTCCTGTCCTTGGACGGTCTCGGTCCGCGTGTCCGGCCAGATACCAGCGATCGTCCCATCGTCCTGAATTTCGACCGGGACGATCGGCATCGCTCGGGGGGCTGGTCCGTCGGTGTTCGCGATACCGAAGTATTCCGTGATCCCGCCCCCGACGCCGGTCTGTGAGGTTACCAGTCCGACGGCGGTCGCACCGCCTGTCGCAACGCTCCCGAGGGCGGCGGACCCGACGACGCCTTTCACGAACCGTCGTCGACCTGATTCGGTCGGATATTTGTCTTCGTTTGGCATGGTTATCGTTTCATGTACGGATAGAGTGCGCGTTTGAGGCTCTCGGTCGCCCCGTCGGTCATCGATTCGCCGTCGACGTCATCTTCGCGGATGTAGAGGTCCTCCCACTTCCGGCGTCGCTTCTTGACGATCATGACGTCCGGGAGGAACTCCTTGCGGTACAACAGCAGAATGAACGCGAGGTTGACGAACATGGCCGCCATGACCGTTCCCAGAAACATGTTCCCGAAGCCGCCGTCCAGAGAGGCGATCCCCCAGCCCTTGATCAGGCCGTAGGTGAAGACGCCCACGAAGATGATTTCGACGACCGTGAGTAACACGATAGCGAGCGCTGCGGCCGTACTTTCCCGTGGTGGTTCGTACCGATGAATGTCGCCGTACGTGCTTCCCGAGGAGGACATCAGTCTGACCCTCCTTTCGAATGGGGCGTTTCGCCGTACTTGAGCAGGTAGAACGTAAACGCCAGCGACGCCGAAATCCCCAGTACCGTCGCGATGCCGACGTAGTGTGCCTGAATGGGGACTCCCATGTGCTCGGGATTGACTGGCGTCGAAGCCCCGGCTGACACACTTGGGTAGTCATCACCGACGACGACGGCACCTTTCATCCCGACCGAGAGGTGGGGATCGCAGTAGTACTTGTGAATCCCGGCCTCGTCGAAGGTCCGTTCGAACGTGGTGCCGGCCTCGCCCGTCGAGGGGCCAGAGGAGTAATCGTCGTTTTCGCCGACGACGTTGTGGCCGCCGCCCTGGCCTGTCCACTCCCAGATGACGGTCGTTCCCGTGTCGACATACATGGCCGGTGGGCCAAACGCCCAGTAATCGCCGTTGCCCTCGACGCCGACTTCCACCGTCACCTCGTCTTGCCCACGGTAGTCTTCGGTCGCCGAGAAGTTGCCCACGTCGGACAGCCAACCGCCGTAATCCGGTTGGCCGCCACCGCCGCCACCACCGTCACCGTCCTCGGCAGCGGCGGCGGAACCTGCTGCGCCGGCGGCCGCCGTGCCGCCGGCGACCGTGCCCGCCGATCGCAGAAATTCCCGCCTGTGCATATGCAACATGCTGAGAGGCGTATTTGTATAAACCCACCGGAAGCCCCAATCTCGGTGCCTTTTGCCGGTTATCCGGCCGAATTTGACTGCAGACTTGGCGAGCGGGTTCGTGAGACATTCTCAAGCGTCATCAGCGGCCTGCTCGCCGCCTGCTGCACCCGATGGCCGATCCGGGACTGTCTCGCCCGAATCGGGGACGAACGCTGGCCGCTCGTCGGAAGCCCCTCCCATTGCCCGAAGGCGATCCCGGTACTGTTCGGCCCGGAAAGCGTCCGAGAGTCGGGCGTTGGCGACCACAGCAAGCAACAGCAGGCCAATCACGAGGAACCCGAGACCGGCAACGAACGCAATAGCGTTGCCACCAGTCACGCCAAACCCTAGCAACGCGAGTGCGGCGAGTAATTGCGCCATTGCCAGCAGCTGGACCACGATGTTCCCGAGTTCACCGTCTCCTTCCCGGACGTCTTCGGGCGCTGGTAACAGCTCCCCGTTCGGAGGAGTAGGCACTTCGTAGGAGTCCATCGAACAGAGTGCCACTGACGGTTTGACGTCTCGCAGCACGGTCCCTTCGCCTTCGACGGTCCCGTCGGGATGGACGATCGCGTAACTCTCGTCGGAGTAAGCTACTAGCCGCTTCTCTTCGCGCTCGATCCGGGCGAAGACGTCCCGATCGGCGACCCGCTGGCGGAGGTCGGCTTCGAGCCGTTCGAGGAGCTTCTCGCCCGTGATCCAGGTGTCCGGATCGAACGCGGCTTCCCACTCTTCGGGCTCCATGTCGGCCATCTCGGCTGGGCCAAAAGAGTCGAAGTCGTACTCGTCTTCGACCTGTTCACGGAGTTCTGCCAGCGATGGGTCCCCGTCGTCGCCGGCCCCTGTCGCTGTCTTGTCTCCCTCGGCTGCATCGCTACCAGCCCCGTTCTCGGCAGTCCCATCGCCCACTGGCCGCTCGTCACCGCCGTGCTCGTCGTCAGCGGACTCGGCGGGGGTCATTGGGGGACGTTAGACTCCCGTCGGCTTACCGGTTCTGGTCGTCGTCGGCCAGTTTGGGACAGTCTCGTGGCCCGTGCCGGTGTCGATGGTCGGGCAGCGATCGGCCCCGGCTTCGGCACGTTTTAGCGACTGCCCGCCGAAAGGCCCCCGATGGTCGGATCTGGCACGATCGCGGCGCTGGTCGTCGTTTCGGTGACGCTTAGCCTGCCTTGCTTTCTGTACGGTGCCTGGTTGATGATCGTCAGTGACCCGATCACCTGGCGCATCCTCAAACGACACCTCGTCGTCGTCGGCCTGGGTCTCCTGTTAACGACAGTCCCGCTCGTGGGCTGGATGATCCCGAAATTCTGGAGCCAGTACACTGGGCTGGCTGTCGTCCACGCGTTCCTCGGCGTTCAAGCCTACGCCTTCTTCCTGTTGGCAGCGACTGGGATCGTCCGGATCTTGCGCGCGAAGTGGGCCTCGACTGAATTTCGCCAGGCGGACGATTTCGACCTCGATGCACTCGACGACTCGACTCAAGACCTTGGCCACTGGCGTGCGCGACTGCGGATCGGCGTCGTCGGCTACACGGTGCTCTGGCTGCTGGCCTACGTCACTGGTGTCGCTCGATACGTGTCCAAGTACACTGATATCCTGGGCTGACGATCCTGGTTGCTTCGGAGCAATCACCGTCGCGTTACGTTCCGAGCCAACTCAGGCATCCCACGGCTCGCCACTGGCCATATCGACGTCGCGATCCAGTTGTGATGAGGGACAGTGATCTTCGAGCAGACACGCGTCACAATCGGGCGACCGTGCCGTACACACCTCGCGGCCGTGGCTGATAAACAGGTGTGTAATCTCTTGCCAGTCCCCTCGCGGGACGAGTTCCTGCAGGTCTGGTTCGATGGCTTCCGGGCGTTCGTTGTCGGTCAATCCAAGTCGCCGGGAGAGGCGCTGAACGTGCGTATCCACGACGACGCCCTCGACGACATCGTGGCCGTGCTGGAGGACGACGTTGGCTGTTTTCCGCCCCACACCAGGCAGAGCCGTCAGCGCGTCCATCGTGTCCGGGACCTCGCCGTCGTGCTCTTCGAGGAGGCGTTGGCCGATTCCTTTCAGGTATCCCGCCTTGTTGTTGTGAAACGTGATACCGTAGATGTCGTCGGCCAGTTGGGCCTCCTCGGCCTCGGCGTAGTCCGCTGGCGTCTCGTATTTCTCGAAGAGGTCCTCGGTGACGTCGTTGACGCGCTCGTCGGTACACTGAGCCGAGAGGACAACGGCGACGAGCAACTCGAGACGGTTCGAGAAGGTCAGCGAGATCGTCGCGTCGGGGTATTCCTCGTGCAACCGTTCGATGACCACCGCCGCCTGCTCCTCGCGGTCTGCCAGTGGCGTTCCCATGTTCCCGAGGCCGGGCCGGACTCCCTTTGCCCTGTCGGGTTCACGCGGGTCCCCCGGCTGGCGAATCCGTCACCACGGAGGGTCGGCCTTGAGTGCATAGCCGAGCATGGCTATTGCCCACCCGAGCGTGCCGATGAGGACGTACTCGAAGGGGACGGGATACCCGAGATTCCACGCGAGCACGAGACCATGCAACACGCCCATGAACGCTAGCGTCGAAACTGCGACGACCTGGGGGACCCGGTGATTCTCGGGCGGGTCCAGACGCATCCCTGCCCGAAGGATCCCCATAGTGAGGACCATCACGGCTGGCATGAGCAAGATGCCGACGGCCCGTGGGACGAAATTGTCGGGCGATCCGCCCGCGGTGAAGTGGATCGCCATCTCCTCGGGGAGTCGCGGCCAGGCGGCAACACCACCCACCGCAGTTAGCGCCACGATCGTCCACGAGAGGCGCCTCCAACCGTTCAAGCTTGCCATCGTCGGCGACTAGCGTGTAGGTTCCCTAAACGTTGCGACGGCCCGCAGTGGACACCTGTCGATAGGTTTTTGCGACAGAGCAGTGACCGATAACGCATGCCAGGCCCGACGTTCCTTCGCGGTGACCGCGTGACGCTGCGACCGATCGAAGCCGAAGACGCCGAGTTCCTCGCCGAGACGATCAACCACCCAGACGTCTGGCCGATGCTGGCGGCCTACGCCCCGAAGAACACGGACGAGGAACAGGCGTGGATCGAAACCATCGGGGACAGTGCGGACGTCCATCTGTTGATCTGTGCTGATGGCGATCCAGTCGGAACGGTCGGGCTCAATCAACTCAACGACGCCTGGGGGATCGCGGAACTGGGCTACTACGTCCACCCCGACGCCCAAGGCAACGGCTACGCGACTGATGCCACTGCACGGATCGTCCGGTACAGTTTCGAGGACCGCCGCTTAGAGAAAGTGTACGCCAACGTCCTGGCCGGCAACGAGGCCTCTCGGCGGGTGCTCGAATCCGTCGGCTTCCAACAGGAAGGGACCTTTCGGGAGCACGCACACATGCGCGGTGAACGCGTCGACGTGTTCCGCTACGGCCTGCTTGCAAGCGAGTTCGAGACGGGCGAGTGAGTCGAAGGTACGTCGATCGAACGGTGCCGGGGTGGCTGGCGTCTCGTCGGCTGACAGAAAACCTTTACCGGCCCCGTCGCCCCGCCTACATATGGCGCTTCGCCAGTTGTTACGAGGACAGATCGCCTGGCCCCGGCTGGAAGCAGCCGCGAAAGCTGTCTTGGAGCGCTACGACGAGCCGGCGGGCCGCGTGGAGTTTCTGGACGCGAACAACTGGCTGTCGACACCGATGGTCATCAACGATCGGTACTTCGTGAAGGTCATCTCCGAGCAACACTCGCTGGTCCACGCGTTGCTCACGACAGGCCGGAACATCGGGGCTTTCACCAGCGGGACAGCAGGCTTCTTCGAGCACTTCGGAACACCACTGCAGATGGCCGAACACGAGCGAGACGCCACAAAAGAGATGCAGGCCGTCGGCCTCAGTGTCCCAGAACCGCTGGAGGCCTTCGAAGTCGAGGGGCTGGGGGTTCTCGTCCTCGAATACCTCCCCGAATTTCGAACGCTGGGCGAACTCGACGAGCCGGCGGTGAGAGCGATCGCCCCGACCCTCTATGCCGCGCTCGATCGCATGCACGGGGCTGAACTCGCCCACGGCGATCTCCGCGCTGAGAACGTTCTGGTTGCCGATAGCGAACTGTACTTCATCGACGCGACCAGCGTCAGGGACGGTATCGGCGAAGCCAGAGCCTACGATCTCGCCTGTGCGCTCGGTGTTCTTGCGCCGTTGATCGGGCCTCGCGACGCCGTTTCTCTGGCCTCAGAGCACTTCGAGACCGAAACACTGCTTCAGGCCAGGGAGTTTCTGGATTTCGTCACGATCCGGCCGGACCACGACTTCGACGCCGGGGCGGTCAAAGCCGAGATCGAGAACCGCGCAACCCGGTGACGATCACAGGTCGTCTCCGTTCGGTCGTGCTCGCGCCGTGAGAGAGATCCCAGTCAGAACGACGACACCGCCAACGATGGTCACGGTGTCGGGCACTTCGGCCAGCAAGACCAGCGCGAGGACGGATGCACCGATCGGTTCGGCCAGCAAGGAGACGCTGACGACGCTCGATTCGACGTGGGCAAGCGCCCAGTTGAGGACTGTATGTCCGAACACGCCTGGGCCGACAGCCATCCCGAGAAACAGGAGCCACTCCCGTGGTGGATACCCGGACAGGGCTGCACCCTGGACCGCCACCACGGCGAGTAACCCGATCGAACAGACGGCGTAGACGACGAGGACGTACGGCAGTAGGGCCACGCGCTGGCGGATCGACCGGCCCGCGAGGACGTACGCCGCGGCCGCGACTGCCCCCAACAGCGCCAGCCCGTTTCCGTACGTTGGGTCCGCCTCGACAGTAGTCCCACCGAGAAGGTCAGGTACCGACATGATGGCGATGCCGACGATCGCGACGAGGATACCGACGACGGTGCCGCCGGTGACCCGTTCGTCTAACAGTAGCGCCGCGCCCACAGCGACCAACAGCGGCTGTGACTGGACGATCGTCACGGACGCGGCCACGCTCGTCCAGGCAAGACTCTCGAACCAGGCGGCAAAGTGGACCGACAGCGCCAGCCCGGCAAGTGTCGCCCCGAGCAAGTGGCTCCGCTGGAAGGAAGCGAACGGATTGCGATGGCGAGCGAACGCGAGTGGCGCGAGCAACGATGTCGTCAACACCACGCGATAGAACGCCGCGACGATCGAGGGGGCTTCACTCCAGCGGACGAGGATCGCACTGGTACTCACGGCGACGATTGCCACGGACAGCCCTGTGAGCGGCGATATCTGGCCAGATAGTTCCGCATTCGACTCGGCCACGGGCGAGCACTCGTGGCGGGCAGGCTTACGCGTTTTGTCGTCGCGAAGCTGGAATCACAATGCAACCGCGTCTTTCCCGGCCAGAGAATCCGGCACGACGATCGTCGCCGTCGTGGTCGTTCCCGACTCCGTGGTGAACGTGAGCTGACCTTGCGTTCCAGCGTCGAGTCGAGCACCGAAGCCGTCGCCGGGCGAAAAGACGAGTTGTGCCCGGTCTTCGGGACTGTTGAGCGTCCCCGAACTTTGAATCGAGTTATCGTCGTCTCTGATGGCCTCGATAGTGAACTGGCCGTCACCACCACCGACACCGTCGGCGACCAGCACGTACGTACCGCTGGAGCCGACCCACTGGACGGTCGTCTCGGTGACGTCGATCGGCCCGGACCCAGGCGCGAGTTTGACCGTCATCGAGACAGTCCCGACGGATTCGTTTTCGATGTTCGATCCGACAGTGTTGACCACCGCAATCCGATCAGCTGTCGGGGCCGGCGTGTTCGTTTCAGTTACGACGGTCGGGTTGGTCTGGAGAAACCCACCTGTCTGTAACAACACACTCGTCAGGGTCCCAACCGATTCCGGATCGGCCGCCATCTCGATACGTACCGTCGAGCCCTCCCGCTGGACGGTCGTCTGTGCGAGGGCGTCTGCGCCGGAACTGAACTGGTTTGAGTCCCGGAGATCCTCGGTCAGCGGGCCGATCGTTCCGTCGACGTTGTTTGCGATCGCGCTTGCCGTCTCGGGATCCGGCGTGTACACCGTCGACTGGACTGAGACAGCCGAACCAGCCGCCCCGTAGCTCGCTGTGAGGACGTCTGCTCGACCGAGCCCGTCGGCCCCGAACTGCTCGGCCGGGAGACGCGTCGCCAGGCGGATCGGGTCCGCGCCCATCGACTCGAAGCGTTCGCGCAAGCGGCCGTCCCAGGCCGCGGTGTCGCCGTTTCGAACGTCGAGTGCATCTTTGACTGCCGGTGCGTACCCGACGATGACGACCCCCTCCGCAGGCGAGGTCACCCACTGCTCGACGCCGTCCGGTCGGGCCTTGCCGGCCTGGTAGACGGTCGTTCCCGCGTACGTTGTCTGTTCGACACTGTCCGGCGTGACCGTCTCTGCAACCGAACGCGGCGACGCTTGGTCAGCAAGCTGCAGTTCCATCGCGACGGCTGGTCTCGATTGCTCCATGCGGCCGAAGACGACGGCCTGTTCGATCCGGTTCGGCTCGATGCCCGTGGTGGCCTGGAACTGTGCGAGTCCACTGGACACAGAATCGAACGGCGTCCCGCCGGGCTGTACTGCGGTTTCGACGAGCGTTCGCGTCACCTCGTCGTCGGTCACCGCGGGATCGATCGCGAGCACGTAATCGACGGTTTGTGGAATCGTCCCGTCCGACGGTGCTGCCAGGTTCGTTCCACCAGGCTCGTCTACGGAATCGCCGATCAATCCGAGTTGCCAGGCACCGGCGGCTGCCGCCCCACCGACGACCACCACCAGTACGACGAGCGGGAGTGCCGACCGGCGGAGTCGATCGAACGCCTGGCTGGGTCCGGTTCGTTCCTTGGCCGGCCCGGGTTGGCCCGGCTGTCTGTTCGGACCAGCGTTTGGCGGGCCACCGCCGGCTGGCCGGCCCTGCTGTGACTGGTCCTCTCTTGGCTGGCCAGGAGGTGGCTGGCTAGAAGCAGGTCCGCTCTGGGGAGGATTCCCCCCGGAGGCTGAGTGGCAGGTTCCCCGCCACGTTGGGGCTGTTGAGCCTGTGGCGAGCGGTCGCCGTCTCCGGGTATCCCCTGTTGTGGCTGTTCCTGTTGTCGGTGACCAGCCTGTTGTGGCTGCCCTCCCTGTGGTTGATGGGATCCTTGTTGGGGTGGCTGTTGTGACCGTGGCTGTCCACCACGCTGAGACTGTGCAGGTGACGGGTGGTCGTCCCGAACGTGTTGGTCCGTCTGTGGCCCGTCCTGTCGCTGTGACGTCTCCGCCCGTTCTTCCTGTGGAGGTGGTTCGTGACTCTGGCTTCCGGGCAGCCGTTCGTCAGCTGGTGGCTGCTGGGTCTCCGGCTGTGCTTGTTCTCGATCGTCTGGAGCCGGCGTGTCACTGCCGGTGTCCGTCACCTCTTTGGCGGCAGTCGCCGCCTCAGCACTGTCCTCGGAGATATCTCCATGCGTCGCAAGCACTGTTTCGGTCACGCCCGCTGCCTCGATGGCGTCGACAATACCGTCGAAATCGAGATATTCGACCCCATCGGGAACGTCGTCGATCGGTTCACCGGTCGCGTTCGTGACGATTCCGCGATCGGCACCAAGATCGTCGACGAGTGCGGGGAATTTCTCTAGACGGTCGGTCGTCGGCGTTTCTTCTGTACAGATCCAGGCGACTCCTTTCGAATCGTCGGTTCCTTTGAACAATACGAAAACGTGGGACCCACGCGTCTGGACAGCTGCATCGTCACCGTCGGCCCGGCGCACGGCACACACGACCGCAGCGAGCGCCTCGTCGTCCATCTTCTCGACACACGCTCGGAGTCGCTCGCTGGCCATAGTTGGTTTTATCGGGAACGTGCCAAAAATTCTGCCCCCAGTTCCGGGGCCCTCCAGGCGGCTATTCGAGCGCAGCTTTCGTCCGTCGGTGGCGATACCGAAACATCGGCGCGAAGCCGACGACGGCAAGCGGGCCGGCGAGGCGCCCGAGCGAGCCACCGGCGAGTCGATATTCGACGTGATCCGTTATGCGCGTTCCGCCCGTGACAGCCTCGAACTTGTGCGTATGTCGCCAGTGGGCGAACGGACCACCCGACATTTCGTCGACGAAGTACCCAGTGTCTCCGTCGCGCTCGCGCTCGATGATCGTCGTCGTCATTTGCTGGCGCGGCCCGACGCCAAACGGCCGGACTGAGGCCTCCGCTGTCGCGCCTGCATCCATCACGTCGGGATCGGTCTCACCGTCCGGACCGCGAACTGTCTCAACACGCAAGTTGAACCACTCCGGTGTCAGTGCTTCTAGCCCGTCGATCGCGGAGTGAAAATCCCAGACGGCGTCGAAGGCGGCGTCGACTTGCACCGACCGCTTGTAGGTGGCCATGAGTTACATACGAACTCGCTCGACAAAACGACGCGGGCTCTCAGTGCCAGCTACTGGCTTGCTGGCGTGCCTCGATGACTCGCCGGAGTGCCACGACGTATGCCGCGACGCGGAGCGTCGCAAGGTTCTCTTGCTCGTATGCCGTGACGAGATCGTCGAACGACTCGACGATGATGTCTTCCAGTTCCTCGTTGACGCGCTGTTCGCTCCAGTAGTTCCGGGTGCGGTTTTGCACCCACTCGAAGTACGAGACTGTGACGCCACCGGCGTTGGCGAGGATATCCGGGATGACCAGCGTGTCAGTGTCCGCGAGGATGTCGTCGGCCTCGGGCGTCAGTGGGCCGTTTGCGGCCTCGACGATCACGTCCGCACTCACGTCTTTTGCAAGATCGCCGTCGATCGCGTTCTCCAGAGCAGCCGGGACAAGGATGTCGACATCGAGCGTCAGTAGCTCTTCGTTGGTGAGTTCGCTGTCCGCTCCGGCATAGCCGACGACGCTTCCCGTCTCGCGTTTGTGCTCTTTGACCGCACGCGGGTCGAACCCGTCCGCAGCTTCGATTGCGCCCGAGGAGTCAGAAACGGCAACTACGGACGCGCCGAGGTCGTCGAGGAGGTCGGCCGTGATCCAGCCGGCGTTCCCGTACCCCTGGACTGCGACAGTCGCCTCGGCGATGTCTCGATCGAGATACTCGAAGGCTTCGCGGGCGACCAGCATCGACGACCGTCCCGTTGCCTCGACGCGCCCTTCGCTGCCGCCACTGGCGAGGGATTTGCCCGTGACGACGCCCGGCTCGGTCGTGTTCTCTGCGGTCTCGTAGGTGTCTTTGATCCAGTTCATCTCCCGCTGGCCCGTGTTCACGTCGGGGGCCGGGACGTCTCGGTCCTCACCGATCAACGGACGGAGTTCGGTCGCGAACGCGCGGGTGATCCGTTCCAGTTCCGCCTCGGAGTACTCGGCTGGGTCGATGACGATGCCGCCCTTGCCGCCACCGAGCGGGATCCCGACGGTGGCACATTTGTAGACCATCCATCCCGAGAGTGCCTTCACTTCGTCCCGAGAGACGCCGGGGTGGTACCGGATCCCGCCCTTGTATGGCCCGCGCGCGTCGTCGAACTGCGAGCGGAACGCTTTGAACGTCTCGTAAGAGCCATCGTCCATCTCGACGGTGAGGTTCGTTTCGAGCACTCGCTGTGGCCGTTTCAGCGCTTCAATCACGTCGTCACTGGCCTCGATCGACGACGATGCGTCGTCGATCTGGTCTTGCAGACTCTCGAACGGATTGACTGAATCTGACATACGTCCAATCTCACCCTGCCCTTTATTAAGCCCATCGGGATAGACACAACATACCAGACTATCGATCGTTCGAGATTGATCGGGTGGGATCCAAATGACTTTGCCCACGGGACCCAGACCCAGGGGTATGGCGGATGCGATCGACAATGCAAGCAATCTGCGGGGAGGAACCGCTACGGGGGCGCTCGCGTGGATTCTGGGTGTCGCCATCGCACTCGTCTTCCTGGCGCTGTTCTCGACGGTCGACGGTGGGTTCCTCGACCTGCTTGCCACCAGTGTCGTCTTCTACTACACCTTTCACCTGTGGCCACTCATCCTCGTCCCTGCGGATTTGAGTGCCAGTGCCGCCGTCTTCGCTCCGATCGCGATGCTGGTACTGTTTTGGGCTGGCTTCCGTGCAGCGCTTCGGGCTGGGGCCAACGGTGGCCGTGACGGCTTCGTTCGTGGTGCTGAGGTCGCTGTCGGGTACCTCGGGATGGTGATCCTCTCGCTGCCAGCGTTCGCGATCTCCGTCGACGGATCTCTCCTCGCCGACCCACTCGTCACCGCCGTGATCGTCGGGACGACTGGGCTCGCCTTTCCACTCGTCTTTGGCGGCCTCGGTGGCTGGATCGCGGGTCGCTGAGCCATCTCGGGTGTCACGGGGAGCCCAAGCGACCGACAACTACGATATGATCGCGCCCTGAGAGAGGGCCATGTCCGAGCAGACACTCACTGCTGGTGGGATCACCGCACGGTACTTCGAGACCGACGGCGAACGGATTCTTTCTTTCCAGGGCGAGAGAGGCGATGCAGCGATCGCACAAAACATCGAGGGCTACGCGATGTTGAAGGTCCGGCCTGGCCCCGACGGCGACGAACTCGAACGGTACTACGGGTTCGATATGGCCGTCGATCACGCCGCAGAACTGTTGGGCGTCGAGCCATCGGCGCTCCCGATCCCGGAGCCCGCCAAAGACATGGGGATGTAACGTCTCAGCTTCCTCACGAGTCGACTCAGGCGTCGAAGTCGCCAGTCACCACGTCGACGAATTTCTCGGGATGCTCGACGTGGGGGAGGAGTTTCGCGTCCTCGAAGACGACGAGGCGTGCGTCCGCCCGGTCGGCGAGTTCCCGTCCAGCCTCGACCGGGGTCGTGTCGGTGTCTCGTCCCCACACGAGGGTGATCGGCACGTCGAGAGACGCGAGGTGCTCGCCGAGTTCCTCGTCGGGGTCGAGATACCCCCCGAGAAAAGAGGCAGGGGCATAGCGACTGCCCGGCTGGTGGGCACTCCGCCACTCGTAAGCCAGCGTCTCGTCCGTGAGATTGGCCATGTCCGCATAGCCGTGGTCGTCGTGGAAGTGTCGCAAGCTCGGCTTGCTGGCCAGCAGATTGAACAGGCCGGTACCGACGACCGGCGATCGCAACAGCGCCCGCACCAAGGGCCGCCGTCCGTCGCCCATCGTCTCGTCGGTCGGGCTGATCAACACCAGCGACTCGACTGCTGTGTCGTTCGATCCGGCGGCCGCGTACGCACCCGAAAGCGACGACGCGACGACTATCGGTTCGTCGACGAGATCGTCGATCACGTCACCGAGGAACGTCTCGTAGAGCGACGCCGAGTACAGTAGTGGCGGGCGATCCGAGCGACCGAATCCAGGGAGGTCGGGCGCAACGACGTGATAATCTTTCGAGAGGGCTTCGATCACGTCGACGAACTCGCGACTGGAGGAAGCGGCCGAAACACCGTGTACCGCCAGGAGGTCCGGATCGTCCGGGTCACCGGCTTCCGTGTACGCGACCTCGAAGCCGCGCCAGTGGTACGTCCCGGAGACGCCCGGGAACGGCGCTTCGAGTTCGCCCGCTTCGCGACTGAGTAGTCGGTTGATCCCCGTTGCCACACCGGCGGTCCCGATGGCAGCCCCCAGGGCCGTTCGAAGCTTCATATGCGATTCGACGCGCGTGAGTGGCTTATAGGTGATGCCACTTGGCTACCGGAAGACGAACCGACTCGCGACCGCCAACGGGCCGATCGTCCACATGGCCAATCCGAGCATCGCCCAGACTGGATGAACACCGCCGGCGATGGGCTCGGCAGCGATCGGGGCTACGACGAGTTCCAGCACGAGCCCCCGGAACGCCGAGAGGGGACTGACCGCAAGGAGCGCCTCGAGTGTTCCAGCCCCGATCAGGTCAGTGGCGAGTCCAGCGACGAGGCCGAAGTCAAGGCCCACCAAGAGTGTGAGGACAGCGCCCATCGACAGTGCGATTCCGCTAGCGCGGGACCCAGCCAGCGCGGAGACGCCGATCGCGACCGCCAGGGCTGTCGCGGCGAAAGCGGCTGTCAGTACGAACAACCGGACGTAGGCGATGGGCGTGTCGACGGTCCCGTGAGATGCGATAACCGAGACGGACTCTTCCTGGAAGAACACAACGACGCCCGAGGCAAGGACAAGTGGTACCAACACGGCGACCAGCAGCGCGGCCAGCCGACCCAGATACACGCCGAGGACGTAGGACCGACCGGAGAGCGGGTAGGTCCGGAAGACGGCGAGTTCCCCGCGAGTGCGATCGCCCAGAATCGAGTGATACCCGACGGCGAAAGCAACCAGTGGGACCAGCACTTCCAGTGGCGTCAACAGATTGAGCGAGAGGGCGAGATACCCGCCACCACTGCTCACCCAGGCGAACCCGACTATCGCGAGGGCGTACCCTACAGCGACAACAACGAGCGTTCGATTTCGCAAGACTGACTCGAAGGATCGCTGGGCGACCGACAGGGTTCGCCGGCGCTGGTCAGTCATCTGTCTCACCGCCCGCGCTTGCGCGAACGCCGACCAGTCCGTCCCTCTCGAGGATCGCGTCGAAGGCCCCTTCCAGAGAGTCCGTGTCGGCTTGCTCGCGTAAGTGTGCCGGACTACCCCGGGCGACGATCGAACCGCCGTCGAGGACGAGAATCTCGTCGGCAATACGCTCGGCCGCAGCCAGGTCGTGTGTCGCCAGGAGGACTGCCGTGCCATCCCCAGCGATGTCGACAATCACATCCGCGATGTGATGGCGGAGTTGTGGGTCGAGTCCGCTCGCGGGTTCGTCGAGCGTCAGGAGTGGGGGCTCCCCGATCGTCGCCTGGGCGAGGCCGAGCAGGCGAACCATCCCGCCCGAGAGGGCCGGGATGTGGCGGTCCGCGACGGCCGTCAATCCGACGCGATCCAGAACTGCCGGGACATCGACAGCCCCCGAGACGAGTGTCCCGTAGAATTCGATCGTCTCGGCGACACTGAACTGTGGGCGAAAGGCCGGTCGCTGGGGCACGTATCCGACTGTCCGGGCGGCGGCCTGTCTACGGGAAACTGACCCGGAATCTGGATCGCGGAGTCCCGTGGCGATCGACAACAGCGTCGTCTTCCCCGACCCATTTGGCCCGAGCAAGGCGACGACCGAGCCACGTTCGACCGTGACTGAAACGTCCTCGAGGACCGATACGTCGCCGTAGGCGTGTGTGATGTCGCGTACTTCGAGTGCTGAGGTGTGATCTTCGCTCATGGGTGTCCCGCTCGTGTGGTCGTTGCATTTCGGGCGGCCGTCAGTTCCTCGTGTCGAACCGGCTGGCTGCGTGGCGCGTCGTCGACGACGTTGGCACTTCGCAGTCCGCGGACCGACGCCTGGAATTGCTGGAGGACGGCCACGGCCGGCGAGCGGGCAAGTGTCCCGCTACCGTCGCTCGTTCCGACGGCTCGATCGACGACCCCACTCGGGCGGAAGGGGCGTGCGATCGTCCCGTCACTGTCACGATCCCGGCCCGGGATCGGCCCCCAGTAGTTCCCCGACCAGAGTCGCACCGGTCCGCGCCCCGTCGAGACGTAGCGGTCGTTGTCGACAATATCGTTTGCCGTGACGTGGTTCGTCGGCACGATCGTCCCGGTCCGTAATCCGGCCTCGTTGCCGAGGAGGACGTTCCGTGCGTACACCGATCGCTGGGTACCCAGATCCAGTCCGTACTGATTGTCGAGAAGGACGTTCCCGGTGGTCAGCGACGCACTCCCCGACATCGAGACGCCGACACCGCTGTCGGTAACGCGATTGTCGAGGACGGCATTCGAACGGGGCCGGGTCATCACGACGATACCGATGTTCGTCTCGCTGACGGTATTGTTGGCAACGAGCGACCGTGATGTGAACATCTCGTGGACGCCAAAACGCATCCCAGTCATTCGGTTGTCTCGTACGACGATTCCGTCTGCGTGGTGAGTGTACACAGCGTCACGCCCGCCCTGGAACGTGCTGTTTTGCACGACCATCCGGGACTCGATCGCGAGCACGCTCATGAATCCCTCGCGCCACGTCTGGCTCCCCTCGATTGAGACGTTTCCCACGACGACCCCGTCGCTGTCACGGGCGATGATGCCGTTTGCAGGCGTCTCGATGACGACTCCAGCAACCAGCGAGCGGTTGGCTGCATCGAGACCGACAGCAGCGTCACCGTAGCCGTACGTGTTCCGGATCGTCTCGTCCCAGGAGCCGTTTGCCCCTGCATCGGGCGGTGAGCCGGTGTTGTCGCTCCCACCACCCGTGATCGAGAGGTCCAGCAGGGCCGTTCGCGGAGACCGCACGCGTAGGACAGTCCCGTTTCCGTCCCCGACGATGCGTGTCTCAGCCCCCGAACCACGAATCGTCAGAGGCTTGTCGATCGTTAGGTTCGCCCGATACGTCCCGGACGGCAGTCGAACGGTCGTGTTCGGTGGCGCTGCCTCGATGGCGTCCGACAGCGTCGGAGCGTCCTCGCCGACGACGATCGACGTCCGCCGATCGAGCAAGTCACCACGATCATCGACCGTCCGACTTGCCCACTCTCGTCGGTCTGTTACCTGGTTTTCGACGGCGACTGCTGGCTCGGTATCGTCTCGGCTCCGAAGGTCCGTCCACTGGCGAATCTCGCCGCCGTATTCGGTAGCGAACGATCGAGCAGCCACGCGGTTGCCAAACGGAACGATCGCCGGGCCGGCCGGCGTCCGGGCCGCGCTATCGACGACAAAGTACGCTGTCGAGGCCCTCGACCAGTCTACTGCCGGATCAGAGGCGACAGTCAGATACCCCGCCTCGGTCACAGACGGGCCGGCGTCAGCGAAATCCGTCACGAACACGCCCACGGGGCGGCCAAACTGTCGCGTCGTACGATCGGCCGTGACTTCGCTGACTGCCGACTGTACTCCATAGTAGCCACGGACGTACTGATATTCCGAAAAGAAGACTTCGACGCGGGGGACCTCGTAGCCGGCGTCTTCGGCTTGCCGGACGTCGACCCCCGTCAGGCCGGTGGTGAGGGTCTCGGAGAACGCGACTGGCTCGACCGTGACGCCCGATGCGGGGTGGACGGCAAAGGCCAAGCTCCCGCCGGCAAGAACCACCGCCAGGCCCGCAAGGACGACGACGACGCGCATCTCAACGTTGGGCCAGTCCCGCGATCATCGACCGTGTCACGTCGTCGAACGTCGCCAATGACCCGCCGTACTCGTCTTGGAAGGCCCTGGCAGCCTCGTCCGTGCCGAATCCGATCAGATCACGGCCCATCGCGCCCTCGACGCGAGAATCGACGACGAACGTGACGTCCTCGGCCAGTGTGAATGCCGCCGCTTCCGGGTGTGTCGAAATGAGTGTCCGCTCGCCCTCGCTGAATATCTCGTAGTCGACGGCGGCGTAATCGGTGACGTAGAAGGCCGCCCGCGTCCAGCCCCGATCGAGTCGCTGGAAGTCGTACTCGAAGGCCTCCCAGGTACTATCGAAGCGGGCCGGATTCTCGTGTCCGGACGGATCTTTGTTCCGGTAGAATACCTCGGCGCTTGGACCTGGATGGTGCGGAATCACCATCCCACAGACGTCACACGCGTCCCCGTCAGTCAGCGCGACCGGAGCGGGCGTCTCCGCGCTCAAACAGCCGGCAAGTCCCATTGCTGTCCCCGCGCCTGCGAGTTTGACTACGCGCCGCCGCGTCAGCGACGAGTGTTGCGTGCCTGTCTGTGGCCCATTCGCAGGTGAGCGAACGGACGCCTGGTGGACGTCAGCGACTAGATCCTGCCCCCATTCGATCACAGACTCGCCTTTTCTCATTGTCGATAGCTTCGCAGCCAGCACTAAAGAGGCAGTGATTCGACTATCGAACATTGCCCAACCGAGAGGCCTTCGCGATGGTGGAGACACGGATCGAATGGGCGTCCCAACCAGTAGAGAATCGTGCAAGACACGCCCAATAGCGAACGGTTTAATGCGCTGGGCTGTGAGACGAAATCGTGCATCGACGCGCGTATCTGGGCTCGCTTTCCGGCGGGGTCGCTGCGCTGACGGCGGGGTGTCTCGGTACCAGCGGCACTGCGGAGACGTATCTCGCCGAACCGGATCGTGAGTACGACTCGTCTGCCGTTCAATATCCCGCGTACGGCCAGCAACTGCCCGAGGCCACCATTGCGGATCCGATTGCTGGCGAGGCGATCGAGACGACGGGCGGTAACGGCGATCAGTTGCTAACGTTCTTTTACAGCCACTGTCAGACGGTCTGTCCGCGGCTCATTTCGGCACTCCGGGGCGTCCAAGCGAAAGCCATCGAAACGGGAATGGTCGACAACGTACGCTTCCGGGCAGTCACGTTCGATCCGGATCGTGACGACGCCGAACGGCTCCGCCAATACGCCAAGCGCATGGACGTGTCGTTGTCCGAAAACTGGCGGTTCCTCCGGCCGGACACGCCGGACGACGCCAAATCCATCGTCGAAGACACCTTCGGCGTCGGCTTCGAGCGGACCCATCCCGAAGACATGGCCCAGTACATGTTCACGCACTTCGCGTTGATCCTGTTGGTCAACGCCGACGATTACGTCGAGCGAGCCTATACCGGGAAAGCCCCACAGTGGCAACCGATCTACGAGGACCTCCAGACCCTTCGCAACCGGGAGGGGTGACCGTGCGACGCCGAGACTTGCTTGCCGGAGTTGGCGGGGCAGCGGTCGTCGCTACCGGCGGCTACGTTGCTCTCTCGGGGACCAGTGGAGACGTCGATCCAGTTGCCGTCGATCTGTTCGAGACCGCCGCCAGCCCAGGCGGGACGATGCAGGTTCCGACTCCCGGCGAGGTGACCGTTCTGGACCTCTTTGCGACGACCTGCCCACCCTGTGTCCCAGCGCTCGACGCGCTGAGCGATGCCCAGGGTGACGCCAGTGAGGTCCAGTTCGTCTCGGTCACCAGTGAGTATCTCGGCGGCGGCCGGACGCGTGCAGACGTCATCGACTGGTGGGCCGACCACGGCGGACCCTGGCCAGTCGGGTACGACGAACAAGGTCGTCTCATGCAACAGCTCGATGTCGGCTCGCTGCCCCACACCGTCGTGATCGACTCCGGAGGGAACGCCGCATGGTCACATACCGGTGTCCCGGACGCGAACCGCGTTCGCGAGGCGATCGAGCAGGTTCGCTGATGAGCACGATCGCGTTGGGGGCCACGGTCTCGTTCGCGTTCGGGGCCGGCATCACGACGTTCTTTGCACCGTGTGCGTACCCACTCTTGCCGGGATACGTCGGCTATTACTTGCGTGAGCGCCCGGCCGAGGCGAAATCACCAGTTACCGGCGCGCTCTTGGGTGGGGTCGCTGCGAGTGTCGGAATCGTTGCGACGTTCGCTGTGCTTGGCGCATTGACGGCGACAATCGGCCAGACGTTGACCCAGTACGTCTCGACGCTGGAGGTGGGTGTCGGACTCACGTTGGTCGTCCTCGGCGTCATCACGCTCGCCGAGTGGTCGCCCGGCTGGCGAGTCAGGCTCCCACAACGGCGGGCGACGATCACTGGCTTCGCTGCTTTCGGTGGGCTGTACGCCATCGCCGCGACCGGCTGTCTCGCCCCGGTTTTCCTGGGGCTCGTCTCCCAGGCGCTAACGTTCTCCGTGCCCGGGACGATCGCCGTACTCGGTGCCTATGCAACCGGGATGGCCGTCATGATGATTGCAGCGACAGTCGCTATCGCCGTCGGCGTCGATGCTGGGCGCGCTCGCCTGCCGGGTGTTGCTGAACGGGCAAGCCAACTCGCTGGTGTCGTGCTCGTGATCGCCGGGGGTGCCCAGATTGTCCTCGCGGTGTTCGTGTATAGTTGATCGCCCGCTACCGAGTGGGACGGTGCCCCGAAACACAGGGACGGACTGTCGAATCGTCGGCCCGAGGGCCAACGCACATACTTCCGGCACTCGATGGGCCAACTATGCGTATGAGTTCTCGTCTCAGACAGTTGGGTCGTGAGCGCCCTGTTGCCATCACCGCTGTCGTTTCGGCGATCGGGTACGCGCTCGTTGCTGGGGCCTTTACCGGTATGATCCCGCTGTTTCCGGCGCTTGGTCGTGACACTGTGTTGCTGTTTGGCCACCTCATCGCGGCCGTCAACACGGCGGCCCTCGGTGCGATCCTGCTCGGGGTGCGGTACATCAAACGCGACGAAGTCGAAAAACACCGCGCGGCGATGCTCGTGGCCTTTGCCCTGATATTGGTCTTTCTCGTCCTGTACCTCTGGAAAGTCGGTGGCGGCTTCGAGAAGTCGATTACCGCGAGTGGCTTACCCAAGATTGCCTACCTCCTGATGCTCGCCGTTCACATCCTCCTGTCCGTCGTCGCCGTGCCAGTGGTCCTCTATGCGGTCGTCCTCGGACTGTCACATACGCCTGCCGAACTCCGTGACACCCACCACGCTCGCGTCGGTCGGATCGCCGTCGCCACCTGGTCGGTGAGTCTGGCGCTTGGCGTCATCACGTACGTCCTGCTCAATCACGTCTATGGGTGGGAACCACGACATGCAACCGTTCTCGCGTTAGTAGGGGTTCGGCCGGCCGTCGATCGGATCGTGTCGGCACTCGATCCGACCGCGTGAGCCGGGCTCTCGGATTCGGCGACAGCTCGGACTATGCCAACCCGGACCATTAAATGGTTCTGACGTACATGACCGACGGCATCGTCGAGATGTGCCTCAACGAGGAACTCGTCGAAGACGCCCTCATCAAGCAAATCCGCGTCCGGAAAGTGAGCGGTGTCCTCACGTACCCGGAGTGGAGTGCCTACGAGTACACTAGCGGCCAGGGCAGCGTTCTGTTCAACCCGCTCGAGGAGATGGCCGACAGTCGCCAGGCGGCCCTCGATGCCTTCGACGGCGGTGACAGTATCGAGTCCACCGAGAAAGAGACACTGCAGATCGATCGGTCACGTTCTGACCAAGCAGAGACGAGCGAACGACCAACGGAACGCGATACTGACAGCTGAGGCTGTTGGGTTACCTGAGCGCGTGCTCTCGGAGCATCGTTACTACGCCGATGGATGGGGGTTGTAGGACAGGACCGCTTTCGAACCGGTTCGTTCAATCAGCGGGAGAAACGAGTGGACCGCTCTGTGATTGGGAAGCGATTCGAGGAGACGATTAGTCGCGACGCTGGCGACCGATGATACCCAGCGATAGTGCGAACAGTGCCGTTACCGTCAGCACTGCGGTAAACCCTGGGCCGCTGGTTGTCGTCGTTTCGGGAGTCGTGTCCGTCTGCTCGGTCGTCTCCGTCGGTGTCGCGGTCGTCGTTTCCGTCTGCGTTTCTGTTTCGGTTTCCGTTTCTGTCGGTTCGGGTTCGTCGTCGACTTCGATCATCGCATCTGCGTTGAGAACCGAGTTCTCGCGGCCGTTGCGGAGTTCGTCGATCTCACTGTCCGCGTAGTGACCGTAGACGTCGACAACGTCACTCGTCGTCGAGAGTTCTTCGAGCGGTTCCGTCTCGACGGTGACCGCGAGGGTGCCGTCCTCGAGGGTCACGTCCTCGACGGGGGCTGTCTGTGAAGTTTCGTTCATCACGGTGAACGTCGAGGCGTTGATCTCGCTGACGGCAGCCGGAACGTCGTAGGTCAGCGTCGTCAGGTCGCCGTCGGTCGACACTGACGGGTCTTCGAGCATGCGGGTCGCGCGGCGGATGCGGTCCTCCGCTGGTGGCGTGATCGTCCCGCGCTCTTCGATGTAGTTGACGACAGCGGTACCGTACAGCGTGTAGTCTTCACTGACTGTCGGCAAGGTGCTGAGGTCGTCCCAGCCAGCCATGTAGGAGTTGACCGTCACGTTGTAGGTCGCGTCCGGATCGAGCCGTTCGCCGTCGACGAAGATGTCGCCGACCGCCGTCGAGGCATTTGGCTGATCGATGAATTCGTACGTCACGCCACCGACCTGGAGCTGTGCCTGTGCCCCGTAGTTGTCAGTCGGCGCGGTGACTTGACTCGCGAGGAGATTCTCGAGTTGCTCGCCAGTCATCTCCTTGGTGACGAGCGTGTTACCGAACGGCAGGGACGTGTATACGTCGTCGTACGTGACGTTGCCCTCGTCGATGACGAAGTTCCCGCGGACACCGCCCGCGTTGGTCACGGCTACGTCAGAATCAGTCTGCTCGATGAACGCATCACCGATGATGCGTCCCCAGTTGGTGTCGTCTGCGTAGTTCCGGCCCGTCGAATCGAGTGCTTCCGTGGTTTTGCCGGCCACCTGCGAAAGATCCGCACTGAGTCCGGCTTCGACGACGTTTTTGGCCGATTCGTTTACCGTCCAGTTGCCCTCGCCGAGATTGTAGAGCTGGCCATCGTTGAAGCCGACGCCATCGTCACTGACGGTGACGTTGACTTCGCCGAGGTACTCGGCGTTGCCACCGGCCTCGACGATGACCGACCCGGACGTGACTTTCGGCCCGTACGTCACCTCGTCGTCACCGGAGACGATTACGTCGATGTTGTTCGTCTTATTGGCGAGCTCTTTGGATTCGGGGATTCCAGTGTGTGTGAGCGCAACGACTACGTCGACGTTCTCTTCTTCGCGTAGCGTTTCGGCGACCTGGGTGCCGGCTTTCGAGAAGTCAGTTACTTTGTAGCCGTTTTCTTCGAAGTCGATTGCCGTCTTCGATTTGACGGCGTCGTCGACCAGACCGAGGAGGCCGATTTTCACGCCATCGCGTGTGACGGTCGTGTAGTTCTTTGTCCCGGGGATGTTCTGGCCGTCTTCGCTCCGAATGTTAGCGACGAGCCACGGGAAGTCGGATTCGTCACTGAAGTCAGCGACTGGCCCGAACCCGTAGTCGAGGTCGTGGTTCCCGATGACCTCGGCAGCCGGATCGATGACGTTCAACGCGTCCGTTGGCACACGCCATTGGGAGACCGCCGAGAGGGAACTCGGGCTTACCTCGTCACCGCCACCCACGACGAGCGTCGGATTGTCGAGGGCGGCCTGTCGATCGGTGATCGCCCCTTGAAGCGTGCCGATCGCTGTGGGGTTGGCCATCGCTGTCTGGACGTCGTTATACTGGAGAATGGTTAGATTCGTCCCGTTACTGGGCGCGACAGATTCGTTAATCTCAGCTGGCGCCGTGTCCGCCGACAGTTCCGCACCGACGACCGCTCCCGACAGTGCCGTCAGAACAACCAGCGCTGCCAGGATCGCGGTCCCGGAGAGCGCTACGGTGGCTGTGGGTCTTCCGTCCGATTCTGGATTACTTCTTTTTAAGTCCATTACAATATAAGCACCAGGCCCCGAGCCACATATAATTTTTTGTGTGGAAATCTACCGTTGGGAAGAGACTGGCTGCAGGCGAGGTGATTTTCCCGCTAAGTCATCGTTTGTCGACACGCATACAGAGGAAAAATATTATTCATTGACGCGTGTTTATATGAAGTTATATTACACATCCTCTCACGATACAGTCGAACTGATGGGTGTGAGTCCCGTCCTGGCGAGACCTGTCGCACGGAATTGACTCTCACATCTGTCGCCCGGTGCCAGTGGCACTAGTCGAGTCAGTCTACGGACCGATCGACTGGTTGCTCGCCCTGACCGTCATAGCGTCACGCAGATGTGGGAGACCGGCGGTGTGTCGGCCTCGATATCGAAGTGGTCGGCGAGCAGTCCAGTGACGAGTTCCCGCGGGAGCGATTGCTCGTCGTCGGGCAGCACTTTGGAAAGTTCGATCTCACCGGGTAGCTGCTCACGTTCGGCAAGTGCCGACGAGAGTGACGCTGCGTCCGAAACCTCGTCGGCGAGGTCCGCGGCCAACGCCGACAGCCCGAGGTACGCTTCGATAGTCGCAACCAGATACTCGCGGGCGCGGGCGACAGGATTCGACAAGGACGTGATCGTCGAGAGGTAATCCGCGGCACTCGTTTCAGCCAGGTCGACTTCCTCATCGACCCAGGCCTCGATGGCCGGGCGACCCGCGTCGGGATCCAGTGCCGCCACAGCGTCGGCACAGATGTCGGCTTCCTCAGTGGCAATCTCGTGGAAGATATTCCCGACGACCACGGCGTCCGCACCGGCGTCACGCATCGCCTGGGCGTTCTCTCGGTCGTCGAGGCCACCGCCATACCAGATTCGCGACCACTCGATCCCGTCGTCGACGGCGTCGAGAATGTCCGCGGCTTCCTCGCCACCGAACGTTCCCGAGTACTCTAGGTAGATGATCTCGGCCTCGTGATAGCGTTCGGCCGCCATCGCACGCTGTTTGGCCGCCGTCGGTTCGAGTAGATCCGCTGTCCCGACGTTGGCCTCTCGTGCAGCTGCACTGTCGGGGTTCTGGATGATGTACGCCTCGAAGATCGACTCCTCGAGCATCCACGTCGTGGCGGCGCGACTCAGCCGATTCTCGATAGTCTCACCCAACGGAATCGGCAATTTCTCTGCGAGCATCGTCGGGGCGATTTCCTCCTCGATATGCTCGACGCCGCGGCCGAGTTGTCCGACCAGCGATTCCGCATCGCCGTTGAGCACTTCCGGAATGGCAAGAAACTCAGCCTGTTTTCGCGTTTCGTCGGTCACCTGGGCCGGCCCGGACGGCTCCTGGAAGGCTGGAGCGGGTCGATCGGCTACCAGTGAGAGTGTCTCTTGTGTGTTATTCCCGGTGACGTCCTTCGAGCCACCGACTTCCAGAGCACTCGTGTGCTGGAGATAGAGCGGATAGAGCAAGGGAAGCTCTTTCTCGTCTTCGGGGTCGATCTTCGTGATATGCGTCCAGTCTGCCGGGACCGGGTTGGTGTCTACCGAGAAGAGGTCCCGACTCGCGATCGTCGCCGCGGCGGCGGCCGATTCGAGCCGTTTCGCGATGTCGACGAGCGTCGTCATTACCCTAACTGTGTAAGCCACCGGTATAAAAGCGTGTCACAACGGTGACGCCACCAGTCCAGATCGGGCACCGAGCCGGCCCGGCCCGTCGGGCCACTATTCGTGACCCGGCAACACACTCGGGTCGCCCGAGCGATAGATGTACTCGGCGGCGATCCCCGTCAATGGCGAGTCAGTTTCGGTCGCGTACTCGGCGGCAAGGTCCAGATAGCGTTCGCTTATCTGGACGATCGCCTCGTAGGCATCCCGATCGTCCGCGGCGAGGACGTACTCGGCAGTTGCAGGTGTCAACTGGTTATCGACACGATCCGCGACGAAATCGTCGACGTCGTCCAGCCAGATCTGTGCCCCGATTATCGCCAGAACGATCGAGCGCTTGAAGGCGTCGTCGACTGGGAGTCCCGCCCGACGGTACATCTCGATCATCCCGTCGTAGATGACGCCGACCCGGGCATATTGGGTCTTCAGATAGGGTAGCTCCTCGATCCCAGCAAACCGGTCGACAGCGATATCGAGGTCAGTGATCGGAGCGTCACGATACGTCTCGCGAATCCGGTCACGAGCCTGCTGGTCGCCGGCCTGGGCGTCTGCGAGCAGCTCCCGGAACTGTGGGTCCCGCTCTTGGTGTCGCTCGGAGATGTCGACCGCCCAGCCGTATATCGCTTCGATTTCGTCCGGCAACCGGTCGAAGGCCGCGTCCAATTCCGATTGCAACGTCGACTGGGCAATTTCGGCGACGCGTTCACGCTCGCCGGGTTCGAGCCTGAACGAGACGCCAAAGTCTTCGAACTCCTCGTCGTTGATCGCGTCACGCATGTCGCCGTCGATCAGCGCGGCGATCACCAGCCGCGTCAGGTACTCCCCACGGTCGACGATTTCCTGGGCGTCGGTCGGGCCGTCCTCCCACGCCGTCTCAGTGATCGGCCGTCGGAAGCGGATCGGACCGACGGCATCGGATCCGTCGACCTCGCTCGTCGTCGCGTTGTCCGCCCAGACGCTCAACGCGACCGGATCGGTACCGTCGCCGGCTCGCTCGCGAGCGGCCCGGTATAGCTGCCCCAGTGTCAACTCTGCCGGGAGCGTGAGTTTGGTATCGTACTCGAAGGTGACGTCCTCGACATCGAAAGCCGCCGCGAGTTCGTCTTCGACGGGCTCGAACGCGTCACGAATCATCGCTTCAGTCCGCTCATCGACCAGTCGCTTGAGCTGAATGCTTTCTCTGTCGAATACGCCCGTGTCGGCGTAATACCCGAAGACAGCTTGTCCGGCGGTTGGAACGATCTCTCGATTTGCCAGCCAGCCAGCGAGTCGTCTGCGCATAGCCATTGGATCACCGCGACGGCCGATCGTGGCCATCGCCTGCTCCAGCCTGCGTTCGGCCCGACCATGACACTTTCGTCACGACGACGGCCGAACTATCGGTACACGGCAGGTTTTTGTGACCGCCAAAACAACCCACGGCCAATGTCTACAGAGGCCTATGATATCGTCGTCGTTGGGGGCGGGACTGCCGGAACCTTCGCCGCGGCGACCGCTGCCCAGCAGGGGCTCGACGTTGTTCTTCTCGAACGGAAACCCGAAGACGAGGCCGGCCACATCGCCTGTGGTGACGCGATCAAAGGCAAGAGTACGTTCCCCGATGTTATCGATCTCGAGTATCTCCGTGACGAATCGTTCACCAACGAGAACATCAACCACGCACTGTTCGAGATCCCGGACGGCGAGACGATCGACTATCCGTTCGATACCGGCTCCGGGGCTATCGTCGACCGCAAACGCTACGGTGACGTATTGCTCGAAGAGGCCGATCGCGTCGGCGCGGAAATTCACTACAATACGGTCGTCCGCGACGTCATCCAGAACGGCCGGGTCGAGGGCGTCGAGGCAACCCGAGAGGGCAATCACTATCGCTACGAAGCCGACATCGTTATCGACGCTGCCGGTGTGCTGTCGATCCTGCAGGACAAAGCCGACCTCGATGGAGCCACGTTCGACACGAACGTCAACTACCAGCAGTTTTGCTCTGCCTATCGGGAGGTCATCGAGGTCGAGGAACCCGTCGATTGGGACGACGCGATCGTCTTCAAACCGACCGAGGAACTGGGCTATCTCTGGTACTTCCCGCGGACGCCCACGGAAATCAACGTGGGTCTCGGCTTCCAGATGGATCGAGAGCCGATGGAACTGGTCGAGGTACTCCGGGAAGACCTCCGAAACCGTCCCGAGTTCGAGAACGCGACCGTCAAAGACAAGCTCGGAGCCGCGTTGCCGACCCGACGACCGTACGATTCCGCGACGGCCCCGGGACTGATCGCCGTCGGCGACGCCGCCGGACACGTCAATCCGACGACCGGGGGCGGCATTCCCGGCGCGGCCAAAGCCGGTCACTGGGCGGCCGACGTTGCCGCTGACGCCATTGCCGAGGGCGACGTCAGCGAAGCCGCGCTGTGGGAGTACAACCGCCGTGTCCAGACCGACTTCGGGAAGCGCTTTGCCGCCATGGATCTGTACAATATCTTCGGCGGCACGCACTCGATCGAGGATCTCACCGAGGTCCTGTCGGCGTTGCCCGCCCAGCAGCTCATCGAC
Organism: Halorhabdus sp. CBA1104; assembly: GCF_009690625.1. Classification (NCBI taxonomy): domain Archaea; kingdom Methanobacteriati; phylum Methanobacteriota; class Halobacteria; order Halobacteriales; family Haloarculaceae; genus Halorhabdus; species Halorhabdus sp. CBA1104. Next base: position 915,909 of record NZ_CP033878.1, read on the forward strand.
ATCTTGGGCCGGTCGGGTACGGCTTCGATGAGCCTCGGCCTGAAGCTCAAGACGTTGAAAGATACCTTCGGCCACTGGCAGACGTTGTACGACGCCTACAAGGTCAACAAGCGGGCGAGTGAACTCAAAGCCATCTACGACGATTACCCGACACTTCCCGAGAACTTCGACGCCTGGCAGGAGCGCCGCGACACGTTTATGGAGCGCTTTTTCGCCGAGTTCGACGCTGACCCGAAGTACTGAGCCCCGATCGATTTCGCCCTCGTAGCAATTATACGCGCCCGTACCAAAGCTCCGGGACATGTCGGGCGGGAACGCGTCGGGACTGGTCGCCGGTATCAGCATCGACCTCAAACGGCTCCACGAGACGTGGATGGAGATCGTCTATCCGCGCCAGGTTGACGCAGACGAGACTGTCCTCGGGAAGTGGACACCCAGTTCTCGGCGGAGCCGAATTACCTACCGCCTCTGGGGTATCGCTGGCGTGCCGGTCATCGGCCTGCTGTACCCATTCGTGCTGCTGGGGTACGTGGTCCGTGCCCAGGCCGATCGCCTGGACGGTGTCGCGGCCCGTCTCGGCGCGATCGGTGTCGTCGGTGCCCTCGCGGTACTCTGGGGCGGGCTGTCGATCGTCGCCTGGGACCAGTTCACCAGAGCCGGATTCATCGCCGTGCTGGCCGCGAGTCTCGTTGCCGTCGTCGCTGGCTTGCTTGCTTACCTGTTTCGCCGCGTCGGCGGGCGATTCACCACGGTGTTGGTGGCCTATCCCCTCGGCGTGACAGCACTGTTTTTGCCACCGGTCGTCGCTGCGCTGTACTCGCCGACGATTGCCGACGTCGTCTTTGCCCAGAGTGAGGCCGTCGCGAAGTGGATCAACACCAACCTTCTCGACGTCTTCGACATCAACGATCGGTTGCGCCGGACCTACGACCTCCGCGGGGTTGCCCACGTTGGGATGTGGGTCGGTATCTCGGTCCCGGTCGGCTGGCTCGTCGGATTTGTCGTCACGTTGGCGAATCTCGTTCGTCCGAGTCGTCCTGAATAATCCGGTCGGGATCGACGCCGTTGTCACCGATCCGGACGGCAACGTCGTTGCCCCCAACGTGAATCGTTCCACCGACCACCAGTGGTGCGACGACGCCCCCCGCGATCGTGCCAGGGTGGCCCAACCTGGCGTCGATACTGATAGCGTCGCCTGCTTCGAGTTCGACGTCCTCGATGAAGGTCTGTGCGGCCCCGAGTAGTTCTTCGTGCGTATATTCCCTTGCCGTCGTGACGAGGGCAGCGTCAGGCGACACCGACTCGGGCGGAGCGATCGGGGTCTCGCTCCAGAATTCACTCTCGAAGTGGACGACTTCGGGGTCGGTCGGCGGGCCACCGTAGGCGAGTGTCGTACAGCCCGCACTCGTCTCGTAGGCCTCGCTCCAGGCCGCCGGACAGAGCAGCGCTCCGCCATCGAACGGCGGCGCTGGGTCGAACTGGACGTTCGCCCCGAGAGTCCCGGCCCCGACAAACGACAACAGTACTTCCGGAATGGGAGTTGTCGCCTGTCGTGTCGGATCCGTTGGCGGCTGTCCATCCGGCCGTTTCGGGGCATCGACGATGCCGACCGTTGTACCCGCGTGAACGCCGTACAACCGCAGTAGATTCGCCGTCTTCCAGGCGGTCGCACAGAAACTCTCGTAGGTGTGGGAACGCGCCCTGTCGTCGGCCCGACGATAGGCCAGTGCCTCGCTCCGGCGCTCGGGAGCGACGAGATCGCCAAGTACCTCCGGATCCATACCCGTCCGGTCGGTGCCATCGGGCAAAAACGGGCGGGGTTTCCGATCGCTCTTTGGCCTGTCAGTCCGCGTCCGGGACCGGAACGCTCAACTCCCCGGCTCTCGGCTACCCGCTCATGAACGAGTTCGTCAAAGACAACCCCGGCCGGGCGTGGCTCGCGACCTTCGCAGTCGCTGTCCTCGCGGTGGCCGGTGGGTCACTCGCGTTCACCAAAACAGTCTGGGATCGGTTCATCTGGCAGTATTTCTGGGGACCAGTGTACGCTGATGCCCACAACGCCGCCTGTGCGATCAAGGCCCAGGGCGAGACGACGCTCGTCAGTTGGTCGAATCAGGCCCAGTGTGCCATCCAAGGGAACGCCGTCGTCGCGGAGCCAGGGTACACCATCGTCTCCGAGGTCGGCTACATGATCACTGCCTTTTTCTTCGTGATCGGGGTCTTCCTGCTGTTGCGACGGCTCGACCTCTCACTCGACAGAAACATGCTGTATGCGCTGGTGCCGTTCATGCTGTTCGGTGGGGCGCTGCGTGTCGTCGAGGACGCCACCGACGAAGTGCCAGCGGGCGTCGACTCGTTCCTGTCGTATCCGCTGAATTCGCTTTTCATCAGTCCCGTCATCTACTTCACCGTCTTTGCGATCGCCCTGACAGCACTCCTCGCGAGCGTCGAACTGGCCGATCGCGACATCGTCGAGACGACACACAAACCGCTCGCTGCGATGGGAATCGGCGTCTTGGCGGTCACGACGGCCTATCTGGGGATGCTCGGGCTCACTGCCGAGTACGTCGGGTTCTATCCACAAGTCATCGTTCTGACGGTCGGACTGGCGTCGCTGTTTGCCTACGGACTGTATGTCCTGGCAGATCGCTTCGCTCCCGAGATCAATCGCGGGACTGGCTACGCCGGCCTGGTTGTGCTGTGGGGCCAGGCTATCGACGGGGTTGCGAACGTGCTGATGGCCGACTGGATCCACGCCATCGGACTGCCCGAGGCGCTGACCTACTCGGCGAAACACCCTGCAAACGCGATCATTATCGACGTGACCAATACCGTGTTGCCACCAGGGGTCATCGACGTCATCGGGACGTCGTGGCCGTTCCTCCTGGTGAAACTCGCCGTCCCACTCGGATTCGTCTGGCTGTTTACCGAGGAATTCGTCGAAGAGAGTCCGCGCTTCTCGTATCTCCTACTCGTGGCAGTGACCGCCGTCGGCCTCGGCCCCGGCACCCGTGACATGGTGCGTGCGGCCCTCGCGATCTAAGGCCACTCACGGGAACGGGTGGAAGGCGTTGTCCGGGCGCGGTTCGAAGCCCAGTTCCGGCGGCACCGATTCGAGCCGGTCGCCGAAGTACGGCTCCCCGAGGAACAACGGTTGGGCTTTCGGGACGAGGACACGGGTTGCTTCGAAACCAAGCTCGTCGATATCGCGTGGCGTTAGCCGTGTCGCGTACGGCGTCATACCTGCTTTTGTGATACGCTCGACGACGGCTTCGAGTTCAGCTTGCCCTACTGGCGGATCGGGCACCCCGACATCCGTCGCTGGCACCGTACTCGGGGCGTCGATGAACTGTTTGACGCGCTCGGGGAAAGATGCGTACTCGCCGATTGCTCCGCCGGCACTGGCGGCTTGCTCTGGCCCCATCCGGGACAGTTCGAGCCAATTCTGGGTGGCTTCCGAAAGGGCCGATCGGGCGGCCTCGGTCGGGTCGAGCTGCGCACTCGATCCGAGTGCGAACCGGGGCCACTGCTCGGCCCGGTGGACGGCACAGGCGACGACCGGGACATCGACGTCCTGGGTGAGCAGCAGCGTCGTGACCGACAACCCCTCGGCCTCCAATCGTCCAATCAGCGTCTGGAAGCTGTCGTCCTCGACGGACAACCCGAGGGGTTCGAACGTCGAGTACCACGACAGCATTGCCGCATCGCGTTCGATAACCTCGTACAGGCCCGCAAGCATGGCTTCGATCGCGTCGTTTCCAAAGCCAAGGCCGGTGGTCGTTGCCGGCCGAATCCGTTCGTTCGGTGGCGGGTAGACAGCCAGCGACGCCGGGAGTTGGACTGTTTGGCTCGTCGCGAGGTTCTCCCCGTCGATCCACGACCACGTGGCCTCTTTGGCCGGTTGCGACGGGCCGACGAACGACGACGGCGGGACCGGCGTCGCTACATCCGCTGGCGTGCCTTCCTGGAAGTTCGCTTGTCGATAGACGCCGGCTGCGTATCGCTCGTATACTTCACCGAACCCTTTCATCAGCGATGCGTTCCAGTCTAGGGCCACGCCCGCTGCCTGATTGGCCGCACTGGCGTCGCTGAACCCACTGGTATCGGCGGACTGGGCCAGGTAGTACGGCAGCGGATAGGACGAGACTTCGCCCACTTCGCGGACGAGGCCAACCCGCTCGTCGAGACCGCGCTCGGCTCGTCCCAGAGACTCATCGACCTCGCGATCGACCCGTTCCCGGCCGATCGTCCGGTCCGGTTCCGTCCCGCACGCACAGTGAGGGACGGCCAAAACTCGTCGTCGAGCGTGTGGTACCTCGATGACGGTCCCGAAGGGATCTGGGCCGTCTGTCCCGGGATCCAGGACGCTTGCGACGGCCCGGCCAGCGATTGCGCCTGCGTACCGAGCAGTCGCCGGGGGCTGGGCTCTGGTGGGCTGTTCGCTCGGATCGACGTTTGCACGGACTCGGGTCCCCAGACACTCATAACAGGCACTATCGCTCCGAAAGCCAGTGATTGCCGCGTCGACCACCGGGACACCGCCGACCCCACCGAGCTCGACTGCAATCCAGGGCGTCTCTGCCTCCAGGGCAGTGTCGTTGGCGCGTTCGAAGGTCGTCGCACCGGCGACGTCGACCACGATACCCAGCTCGTCGGCCCCAGGATCGAGGGCCTGGCGCCGTTGTGTCTCTACGTCGACGTCTTCGAGTGCGGCCTCGATGGCCGCGACGGCCGGCCCCGATCCGACGATACCTACAGCCATGCCTCTGGATGCTCGCGCGAACGGCAAAAAGGCCGCGTTACCGAAGCTGTGCCATCGCTTGCTCGGCCAGTTCGCTGGCGTCAGCTTCCCGGAGGGCGTCCGTGCCGAGTAACAACCGCAAGCGCGGGCGCCCGACGTCGATCGGTACCTTCTCCGTATCGAGGAGGCCTCGATCCTCGAGTTGGGTCTTCGTTCGCGAGAACGTGGCCTTACTGGCGAGCCCAACGTCTTCGCCCCACTTGCTGATGTCATAGAGCAGTTGCTCGTTGCGCGCTGCCACGAGCAGACTGATGGTCACTTCGTCGAGTCCGTCGCCGTCGCCACGGGCCACGGAGAGCGAATCGAGGACGGCGTCGAAATCCGCGACTGTCTCAGCACCCAGCTCGTCTTCGAGGGTCGATCTGACGGCCGTGAGTGGCGGTGTTCGGAGCGTGAATGGATCGGCCTCGTCCCACCGTTCGTCGTAGAATGCACGCGTCGCCTCGACAAACGACTCCTCGGCAGTCCCGAGGCCTGCCGCTGTCGAACCGGCTTCGACGACCGAGACAACAGCCTCGCTCGTGACGAGCAAGGAGTTTACCGGCGGATCGTCGAGCACCCGGATTGTGAGGATATCTGCATCGATCAAATCGGCAGCGAGGCTCCCGATCAAAAAGTCGTCCATTTCGTCTTTGAGTGCGCGTTCGTTGGCGAGGACGTCGACTGCAGGCGGCGCATCGAGTTCGTCGAGTGTCGTGACGAGTTCCCTGATCGTCTCCCGTGCCGGGTTGACGACGATGACGTTCTGGGCTGACCCCACCGTATCCGCGATAATCGTGCGTAGTGGTCGCCCTACCATATTTTGAGTGCTCATGAGATACTTATATATAACAACCGCGAGTGTTTAATCTTATTCTCTAGGCAATCCTGTATCAGCTGGGTTGCATTATGTCAGGCGCGCTCTGGGTAGATCTGAGTCCATTCGTGTGTCTTCGGGTATCGCTGGTCTGGCGTGTGCTCGATCAGTCGACTGGGCTCTCCCAAACGCGGACAGGTAGACCTTTTAGGAGGGGGCCGTCAGGGATAGATATGACCCACGAGACCGTCCGCGAGGTCGATCCAGAACTGGCGGCCGCCCTCGGTGGCGAGCGGGAGCGACAAGAAGACACGCTGGCGATGATCGCCAGTGAGAACCACGTCAGTGAGGCCGTCCTCGAAGCGCAGGGCTCGGCACTGACGAACATCTACGCCGAAGGCTATCCCGGCAAGCGCTATTATGCCGGCTGTGAGTACGCAGACGAAGTCGAGGAACTCGCGATCGAGCGTGCAACGGAGCTCTGGGGTGCCGAGCACGTCAACGTCCAGCCCCACTCGGGCAGCCAGGCGAACATGGGCGTCTACCTCGGCGTCCTCGAACCAGGTGACAAGATTCTCTCACTCGATCTGACCCACGGCGGCCACCTCTCCCATGGCCACCCCGCGAACTTCGCGGGCCAGGTCTACGACGTCGAGCAGTACGAGGTCGACGCCGAAACGGGCTACATCGACTACGAGGGGCTCGCCGAGACGGCCGCGGAGTTCGACCCGGACATCATCGTCTCGGGGTATTCGGCCTATCCCCGCGAGGTCGAGTGGGAGACAATTCAGGACGTCGCCGACGACGTAGATGCCTACCACCTGGCCGACATCGCACACATCACCGGCCTGGTCGCGGCGGGTGTCCACGCCTCGCCGGTCGGTGTCGCCGACTTCGTGACGGGCTCGACCCACAAGACGATCCGGGCCGGTCGTGGCGGCATCATCATGTGCGACGAAGAATACGCCGACGACATCGATTCGGCGGTGTTCCCCGGCATGCAAGGCGGTCCACTGATGCACAACATCGCTGGCAAGGCCGTCGGGTTCAAGGAAGCCCTCGATCCCGATTTCGACGCGTACGCCGAACAGACTGTCGCGAACGCAGCTGCCCTGGCCGAGCGCCTGCAGGAACACGGACTCGAACTCGTCTCGGGCGGCACGGACAATCACCTCGTGTTGATCGACTTGCGGCCATCACATCCCGACACGCCCGGGAAAGACGTCGAAGAAGCACTCGAAGACGCCGGCATCGTGCTCAACGCCAATACCGTCCCCGGCGAGACGCGCTCGGCGTTCAACCCCTCGGGGATCCGTGCTGGTACGCCCGGCCTGACGACGCGCGGATTCGACGAAGCAGCTTGTCGAGAAGTCGCAGACCTGATCTACGAGGTCGTCGACGCGCCCGACGACGAAGCCGTCATCGACGAGGTCAGCGAGCGCGTCGACGAACTGACTGACGAGTATCCCGTCTACGAGTAGTTGACTGGCCAGGCGCTCGTCTACTGAGTCCGGATCATCTGTTCTCGACGAGTGCATTTCGCTTCATATCGTTCCGGGACGTTCAAGAGGTGTCCCCACACCCGTCTACCTGATGACTGAGATCATCGACGGGAACGCGGTCGCTCAACAAATTCGGGACGATCTTGGCGACGCCATCGACGCCCTGGCGGCCGCCGACGCCACCCCGACGCTCGCGACGGTGCTCATGAGTGACGACCCCGCAAGTGAGACGTACGTCTCGATGAAACAGGACGATTGTGCGGAGGTCGGCATCGAGGCCATCGACGTCGAGATCGATCCGGACGCGCCAGCCCAGGACCTGTTCGACGAGATCGATCGACTCAACGCCGACGCCAACGTCGACGGGATTCTGGTCCAGATGCCGGTCCCCGAACACGTCGACAAACAGTCGGTGCTGCGCCGGATCGATCCCGAAAAGGACGTCGACGGGTTCCACCCCGCAAACGTCGGCCGGTTGGTCGCCGGCGACGCCCGCTACAAGCCCTGTACCCCACACGGGATCCAGAAACTCCTCGAATCCGTCGACGTCGATCCGGAGGGGAAAGACGCCGTCATCGTCGGCCGCTCGGATATCGTCGGCAAGCCGATGGCGAATCTCCTCGTTCAGAAGGCAGAGGGCGGGAACGCGACAGTCACGGTATGCCACTCGCGGACTGCCGATCTGGCGGAGAAGACCCGGGCGGCAGATATCGTCGTCGCTGCAGCGGGCGTCCCGGAGATGATCGACGGCGCGATGCTCTCGGATGGCGTCACCGTCGTCGACGTCGGTATCAATCGCGTCGATGCTGATACCGAGAAGGGCTACGAACTCGTGGGTGACGTCGACTTCGAGAGTGCAAAACAGAAAGCAAGCGCCATCACGCCTGTCCCGGGTGGTGTCGGACCGATGACCCGGGCGATGTTGTTGTACAACACGGTCAAAGCGGCCGGCCGCCACCACGACGTGTCCGTCTCACTCCCCTGAGCGAGAGTCGTTCGGATCGAGTTCGTCGAGCAACTCCCTGGCCTTGTCGATCGATGTTGCTTCGTCCCGGAGAGCTGTACCAACGGCCCGTGTTGCGTCGATAAGTGCCTCGGCCTCACCCGGCGATACGTTCCCATCGAGAGCTTCGATCCGGGTCCGGTGGTCGTCGATCACGCCAAGCACGCGCCGGGCCTGCTCGTCTGGGTGCTCTTCTAGGTACCGAATAACGTCCCGACGATAGTCGTCGACAGCCGACGTGGCGGCGAGACCGTGTGCCGAACACAGCGAGTCCGGGACTGCCGCCGGCGATGGGCGATCACCGTCTTTGGCACCGTCGAGTAGCGCGAGGAAATACGCCTCTGCCTGCTCGTCGACGCGGATCGATCGTGCGAGCTCTGTGCCGACGTGGCGGAGTTCCGTGGCGGCGAGAAATACCGAATCCAGCGCCTGGAGGTCGCCTGCGTGGATGAACCCGTACTGACGAACGAATTCGGCAGCCGCCTTGGCCCCCACGCGGGCAACTGTCGTCAGTGGTTCCGATTCCAGAGCTTCCCGGGCGGGCTGTAGATCCAGTGACTCGGCGCCGGCGGTGTGTTCCCGACGCTCTTCGAGCCCGACGCTTCGTTGACTGCCACAGTCGGGACACGCGACACTCCCGGTCTCGTAGTACGACCATCGGTTCCCACAGCGTTGACACTCCCGTTCCCCGCGGATCTTCATGTCTACACTGTTGGACCGTGTTGGCTTAATCGATGGGTTCGTCCTCGGTATCGTACACTCCAGTCCGGTCACGTTGGTACTGATTCATCAATGCGTGAGGGATTCGAATGGAGGTCGGTAAACTTAAGTAAATCCGTCGCCCACAATCAAATGACGCTTCGCTTGGAGGGCCGAAGCGTCAGCGGGGACCAATTCAGGGCGGCAAGCGTTCGCGCGGGTTCCCGCGCGAACGCTTTCCACTCTTTCGAACGATACTCGGTAGAGACATTCAGTTCATCGTGTCTGGCTCGCGTTGCAACGAAGCTGCGTGCGGGCAATCTGGGCTCGGCACAGATGCTCTGGAAGTATAACTACCAGACACGATTGAGGACCACAACACTGACGTACCACTTGGCAGACAGTCAGTCCACTTTTCTCATCCGTGTTATCTTTCTCGGTGCGCAGAAGACCCTCTTGCACCCCGATTGTCCAGTCGTTTCTCCGTCCGGAGGCAACATGTTTAAGGTAGTCGGATAATAACCTTCACCTGTACTTTACCGATGTACGACCTGACAGGATTTCAGCGGGACCTCCTATATGTCATCGCTGGGGAGGAGGAACCGCATGGTTTGGCGATCAAGGAAGAACTCGAAGACTACTACGAGAAAGAGATCCACCACGGCCGGTTGTATCCGAACCTCGACACTCTCGTCGATAAAGGTCTCGTCGAGAAGGGACAACGTGACCGACGAACGAATTACTACAGCCTGACACGACGTGGCCGCCGGGAAATCGAGGCGCGCTACGATTGGGAACAGCAGTACGTCGACTTGTAGGTTCGAGCGCGCTCAGAACTGGTAGCGTCGATCGTCCGGATCACCGCTCCCGGTTTGGAAGCCGCCCCCGTCATCTCGTCGAAGGTCATTCCCGAGAGATATTCGTCGTACGTGACGTCGTATTCGCTTCGGAGCTGGAAGTCAAGCGAGCCAGTTTCGACAGTACTCTGGAAGAACATGTGGATAGCCCGCCGGACCAGTTCGTCCGTCTCTGCTGGGTCGAGGGCTGCATCCAGCATCGCGAGTTCGTTTCGTGTCTCACGATCGAGGGTGACCGAGAGGTCCTCGCCCAGGGCACTGTACTGGGACTGTACGTCGTCGGAGAGGTCATCGAGCGTCATAACCAGTGGGTCGGTGAGCGTGGGAAAACGTCTTTCGGCCTCCATCGGTCGTCTAGCATGCCACGAGCAGTGCTGGTCACAGTGACGGCGGCGTGACCGTCGGCACTCCAGTGTCGTCGCGGACGGACCTGAGAAACTCCATGCGTGGTGCGTATTCCCCGGGATGATGGGAGTCTGTACCGATCGTGAACGCCACACCGTGCTCGCGGAGGACAGCGACAAACTCGGTTGTTGGATGCAGTTGTCCGGTCTCCCGGAGCGCACGACCAGCGTTGAGTTCCGGGACGGCCCGTGCGTTCGCGAGTGCATCGGCAACCCGTTCGTAGTGTTCGGTGCTCGCCCGCCCACGGAGGTGTGGATTGCGTTCGACGAGATCGGGGTGGGCAACGATGTCGAACAGACCCGAGTCGATCATCGCTGTGAGTTGCTCGAAGTACTCGTCGACGACCGCCTCGAGTTCTGCCTCGGTGTCGTCCGCGAAGTTCGGGGATACTGGATCGGCCGGTCCTCGACAGCGTGGACGCTACCGATGACGTAATCGAAGCCAGCCACGTCGAGGAACTCGGCGATGCGATCCTCCTGGTGAGTGGCGTAATCCATCTCCACAGCGTCGTAGACCGCGATCGAGGACTCTTCGCGGACCGTCTCGATCCCGCGTCGGCGTCGCTCGTAGGTCACGTCGAGCGTGTGGCCGAGCGCGGCACGGGAATCGCGTACCGAATCGCTCTCCGGTAACTGACAGTGGTCGGCGATCCCGACACCGTCCAGGCCCGCCTCCTGTGCCGCCTGCACCATACTCCAGAGTACCTCGCCGTCCGAATAGTTGGAGTGGGAGTGAAAGTCGCGCACCCCCGCCACGAGGATGGGCTCGCTCAAAACAGTTGTGCGATCGAGTTCGCCAGACCGTCACGTCCAAACGCTGCCACCCGTAATCCGAACCAATGACGGAGTTGCCGGAGCGCGTTCCGGAGCGCTACGAGGCCGTCCAAGATGCGTTGATCGAGTGGTACGAGACGGGCCACCGCGCGTTCCCGTGGCGGGAGACCGACGACCCGTACGCGATCCTCGTCTCGGAAGTCATGAGCCAACAGACCCAGCTCGATCGCGTGGTCGACGCCTGGGCGGACTTTCTGGATCGGTGGCCGACCGTCGCGGACCTGGCGGCGGCCGACCGCGGGACGGTAGTCGCCTTCTGGTCGGATCACAGTCTCGGGTACAACAACCGAGCGAAGTACCTCCACGAGGCGGCAACCCAGATCGTCGAGGACCACGATGGGGAGTTTCCAGAATCACCGGCGGGACTGACCGACCTCATGGGTGTCGGCCCGTACACCGCTAACGCCGTCGCCAGTTTCGCGTTCAACACCGGCGATGCCGTCGTAGATACCAACGTCAAGCGGGTGCTGTATCGGGCGTTCTCCATTCCCGACGAGGACGCGGCTTTCGAGGACGCCGCGAGTGCGCTCATGCCCGACGGCGAGTCCCGAGTCTGGAACAACGCCATCATGGAACTTGGCGGCGTGGCCTGTGAAAAGACGCCTGCCTGCGACCAGGCCCACTGTCCCTGGCGGGAGTGGTGTGACGCCTACGAGACGGGGGACTTTACCGCCCCGGACGTCCCAACCCAGCCCAGCTTCGAGGGGAGTCGCCGGCAGATGCGTGGACGGGCAATTGGGGCGTTGAAAGAGCACGACCGACTGGCCCTCGACGAGTTGGGGCCGAAAGTGCGGGTCGATTACGCCCCCGAAGGCGAGTACGGTCGCCAATGGCTCGTCGAACTGCTCGGTGATCTCGCTGACGACGGACTGGTCGAGCTCGACCATCGCGGCGAGCAGACGACGGCTCGGCTCCACCGGTAGGTGGCCCCGTTGCTGGCCAAGGGCCAAACGCCACGCCACGATAGACGGGCGAGCAGATCAGCAACCTGCGTCCTCGACCGGTGTGATTTTGACGGCGCCCCTCCCAAACCGACGATATGACAGAGACCGACGTCGTCGGTATTTGTGGGAGTCTTCGAGACGACAGCCACACACGGAAAGCACTCCGTCTCGCACTGCAAGCTGCCGCGGACGCCGGCGCGAGTACGGAGTTGCTCGATCTGCGGGAGTGGACGTTACCCGTCTTCGACGCCGACGATGGGGACGCGGGTGATGCGCCGGCGTTTCGAGAACGCGTTCGCACGGCCGATACGGTGCTTCTGGGCACACCGGTCTATCACGGCTCGTTTGCGACCCCTCTGAAGAACGCGCTCGATTACTGTGGTTTCGATGAGTTCGAACACACCACTATCGGCCTCCTCGCGGTTGCTGGCGGTCGTTTCCCGATCAGTGCCCTCGAACAGTTACGGACCGTCAGTCGCGCACTGGACGCGTGGGTCATCCCCCATCAGGTGGCGATCCCACGAGCGTCCTCAGTGTTCGATGGCGAACGACTCCTCGACGACGAACTCCGGGAACTACTCGATGTCCTCGGCCGCGAGGCAGTCCAGTACGCACATATCGACCCCGATCCCGAATCCTTCCAGAGCGGCGAGAACGTCGGGGCGGACGATTAACCCGGGTCGGCCGGTCTGGCTGTCCGGAACCCAAATCGACTAACGGGTAGCGGTCGTACCGCCGGCTGTGACACAGTGGGTTGATCCGGGCACGCGCGGGCGAAAGAAAGGCCCTCTCGGGCTCTTGTGGGCGTGGATCGGCGTGGTGACCACGCCGCGGCGATTTTTCCGTCGATCAGTCGCGCCCGGGGATCAGGCCCCTGGCCTCGTTTTCCTGCTCGTCGTCGTCGGGATCGAAGCGGGGAGTCGCTACATATTCCATCCGGAGACACGACCGGTCGTCGGCAGTCAGCCGGTGGTATCGGCCGTGCTTGTCTTGCTCGTGACTGTTCTGCTCGTTGCTCCCCTGGGTCTGCACGTCCTAGCGGCACTCCAGACCGTCTTGTTGTGGCCGATCACTCCGGATCGGGCTGGCATCAGTGAGACGGTCCAAGTTCTCGCGTACGCGACCGCGCCGTGCGTGTTCGCGGGTATTCCAATCCCGGCCGTCACGATTGTCGCTGCCAGCTACGGCGCCGTCTTACTCGTCGTTGGTCTCTCCACCGTCCACGATATCGACTACGCCCAGGGGGTGATTGCCGGAGCAGTTCCGATAGTCCTGGTTTATGGCGTTGTATTCGGTGGATTTGACGCGATCGCCACGCTCGTGTGATGAGCCACCCTACCCGGACGTTGCCAGCAACGATTCGACAACCGTTTTAGGCGCGACATGCTTGCTTGATGCAATGGGTTCGTGTATCATTTGCGGTACGTCTGTCGACGGCCACATTTGTGACGTCCACGAAGAAGATGCTGTCTTCGAGTTTCGCGGGAGTACGCCCGACCAACTCACGGCAGGGCGCTATTACCGCGGCTCGGTCGATGGCTTCGCGGAGTTCGGTGTGTTCGTCGACGTCGGAGAATCGGTAACTGGCTTGCTTCACGAAAGCGAGCTGGATCAACGCTTAGAGACACTCGACTGGCAACCAGGAGAGCGCGTCTACGTTCGCGTCACGAACGTTCGAGACAACGGTAACGTCGATCTCAGTTGGTCGATCCGGCAGGCCGACGACGAGTTCCGCGGCGTCTTGATCGACGATCCTGACGCTGCCCACGAGCTACTCCCAGCGGAAGTTGATTCCGAACAGAAAGCAGAGACAGACGAGCAAACGACAGACCAGTCCGACGACCGCGGCGACGACAGTGACGAGTCGGCGGCCGACGACGGCAAAGAAGAGCCAGCCCAGCCAGCGGCTGGTGCCGTCCGGGCGAGTGACCAAGAGAGTGCGACTGTCGGATCGGTTGGTGACGCCGAGCAGGCGAGTGACTCGCCGGCCGACACCGAGGAGGCGGCTGACAGTGACGCCGCTCCCTCAGAACCACTCGACCGGGAACCTCCGGAAGCGCCGGCAGTCACCGTCGGTGAACTCGACGACTGGGTTGGCGAAACGATCCGCGTCACTGGCGAGATCGTCGACGCCCGACAGACCAGCGGACCGACGGTGTTCGAGCTCCGAGACGGTACCGGAACGGTCGACTGTGCGGCCTTCGTCGAGGCGGGCGTTCGCGCTTACCCGAGTGTCGGAGACGGTGACGTCGTCCGGATCGACGGTGAAGTTCGTGAACGTCGCGGGGACTTACAGGTCGAGACCGAAGATCTCACCGTACTGGACGGGCCAGACCGCGAGGACGTCCTCGACGAGATCGAGGCCGCGTTGCGCGAGCGAGCCCGTCCCGACGAGATAGACCCACTCGTCGACGACGATGCGATCGCCGCAGAGAGTGAACCGATCGCGGATATCGTCGAAGAGATCCGCCGAGCGATCATGGCAGATCGGCCGGTGATCGTCCGCCACAGCGCGACGACCGACGGCTACGTCGGCGCAGCCGCGATCGAACGTGCCGTGTTGCCCCGCGTTCGTGACCGTCACAGCCGGCAAGACGCAGCGTATCATTACATCGACCGCCGCCCGCTGGAAGGTGACGTCTACGATCTATCCGATGCCACCACCGACGTGACACGGATGCTCTCGAACCGCGATCGTCACGACGAGAACCTCCCGTTGCTGGTGTTTGTCGGCGCTGGCGGGACCGAAGCCTCCCTGGATGGGTTCGAATTGCTCGACATCTACGATGCACAGCGAGTCGTCGTCGACACGGTGGTCGAACCCGCGATCGACGAGGCCGTCGAAACCACCCTTGCACCCCGGACCGACGCGGCCACTGTCGCGACCGCCGACGGACGGACTCGCGGGCCGACCGCGACGACGCTGGCCGCGACGGTTGCAGCCCACGTCACAGCGGACGTCCGTGACGACCTCACCCATCTGCCGGCCGTGAGTTACTGGGGCGAAGTGCCCGAGACCTACGGTGATGCGGCAGCGCAAGCCGGGTACGACGAAACTGCCGTTCAGGAGATTCGGGAAGCGGTTGCACTCGAGGCGTTCTATCAGTCCTACGAGGACAAGCGCGAACTGGTCACCGATCTGCTTTTCGACGGCCAAAGAGAGTCTGGCAAAGATGGCCGCGGCCTGGCGAGTCACGTCAGCGAGCAGTTCCGTGAGAAACTCGACGTGGCCGTCGAGACGGCCGAGGCCAACCTGGCCCGCCGTGACGTCGCCGGCGAGACGGTCGGCGTTCTCGACATCGAACAGTTCACGCACGGCTATGACTTCCCGACGACGATGCTGCTGCTCGATGCGCTGTATCGTCGGCTTGGGAGCGACTTCGCGGCGATCGTCGGCATCGACGAGGACGAACTCCACGTCCGGAGCGATCGCGCAGTCGACGTGGGCGAGCTGGCAGCCGCTGCCGAAGCTGCCGTCGAAGGGGCGGACCTCCAGCCCCTGAGTACACGGAGCCACCGCATCGAGTTCCTTGCCGGCCAGCGGTCGGCCGTCGAGGACGCCGTCGTCGAGGCCCTGGCCGAGTTCTTCTAGACGAGAGCCGTCGCGATTTCGGCACCGTTGTCGCGATTGCCGGCCAGTGATCCGGCCGGCGTCACCCCGAACGACACGCTTATTCGCACGAAACGGCGATCACAGACAACTGAATGAGTTCCGACGCTGTGAGCGAACGCGACCCGTTCGAGGCTGCGTGCGAGGAGTTGATCGAACGGATTCTCGACGGCGACCTCGACCGTGACGGCCTCGAAGCTGCAAAGCGGGAGGTCTGTTCGACGTACAGCGCACAGAAAGTGCCAAAGAACTCCGCGTTACTCGACCGGGCGCCCGACGGGCGGCGTGAGGAACTGGCTGCCGTCGTTCGTCGCAAGCCGATGCGGACGGCCTCGGGGGTATCGCCCGTGGCCGTGATGACCTCGCCCGAGAACTGCCCGCACGGGAAGTGTCTGTACTGTCCGGGCGGCCCGGATTCGGAATTCGAGAGTTCACAGAGCTATACCGGCCAGGAACCGGCCGCAGCCAGGGGTGTCCAAAACGAGTACGACCCCTACGGGCAGGTGACGCTGCGCTTGCACCAACTGCGGAAAATCGGCCATCCGATCGAGAAAGTCGAACTCATCTTGATGGGCGGGACGATGACTGCCCGCAGCCACGACTACCAGGAGTGGTTCGTCAAGCGTGCCCTGGCGGCGATGAACGACTACGACGTCGATTGTGACCCACAACCATCCGAGACCGAGAACTTCGCCCAGGACCCCTCGGAATACGACTTTCAGTATCTGGAAGACGTCATCGCAGAGAACGAGACTGGCGACGTGCGTAACATTGCGACCACCTTCGAGACCAAACCCGACTGGTGTGGTCCCGAACAGGTCGATCGCATGCTTCGCCTTGGCGGGACGAAAGTCGAGGTCGGCGTCCAGACGACCTTCGAAGCGATCAACCGCGAGATGCACCGTGGGCACGGCGTCGACGCCTCGATCGAGGCCAATCGACGCCTCCGCGATGCCGGGTTCAAGGTCGGGTTTCACATGATGCCTGGCCAGCCCGGCATGTCCGCGGAGATGGTCCGGGAGGACTTCCGGCGGCTTTTCGAGCGACCCGAGTGGCGACCGGACTACCTCAAGATCTACCCGACGCTGGTTGTCGGCGGGACCGTTACCTACGACATGCACCGCCGTGGAGAGTTCGACCCGCTGACCAGCGAGGAAGCCGCGGAACTCGTTGCCGACGTCAAGCCAACGATCCCACGCTACACCCGGCTCCAGCGCGTCCAACGAGACATTCCAGCACCGTTGATCGAGTCTGGGGTCAAAAAATCAAATCTCCGGCAGCTTGCCCGACAGCGGATGGAATCTCGGGGCGAGTCGTGCTCGTGCATCCGGTGTCGAGAAGTCGGCCACCGCGACGAGGAACCCGAGGACGTGACGCTTTCGGTCGAGACCTACACTGTCGCCGGCGGGACCGAACACTTCATCAGCTTCGAAGATCGCGCACACGACCTACTCGTGGGCTTTTGTCGGCTCCGCTTCCCCAGTGAGGTCGTCCGCCGAGAGCTCGAAGATGCCGCCGTTGTCAGGGAGTTACACGTCTACGGGAGTGAAGTCGCCATCGGTGACTCTGGAGGCGAAGACTGGCAACACCAGGGGTACGGGCGGCGACTGATCGAACGCGCAGAGACATTGGCCGTCGAGGCTGGCTACGAAAAACTCGCCGTCTTGAGCGGGATCGGCGCACGAGAGTACTATCGCGATCAACTCGACTACCAGCAGGACGGGCCGTACGTGAGCAAACGTCTCTGAGCGGCAGGCAGCCGATCAGTGGTCTGCTCGCCGGACGAGCACGAAGACAGTCGCGAACACAGCCCCGAATGCACCGCCACTCAACAACGCCACCGCCGTCGAGTCACTGACAGCAAGTTGGATGAGAGTCCACGGGACCCCCGTCGTGACAGCGAGTACGAGCCACTGAGCGACGGGATGGTCCCGGAAGGATGCTTCGACGTCCGCGTCCGTCACTGAGAGGCCGGCAGGGCTAATCACGGCCTATGCTAACAGCTACCGTGACTAAAATCCTCGGCGGGTGAGTTAGCCGACATAGAGGCTGGCAGCGATGGTGGCACGGACCACTGGAACGACGTCCGAGCGACACGCTTACCACGCGCGCCCGACCAGTCCAGGCATGGATCGCAAGCGGGAACTGACGAGTGTGGACTGTGCTGCACTCGCTGGTGAGCTGAGCCAGTACACCGGTGCACACCACGATAAATCCTATCTTTACGACGACGATCTCTTACGACTGAAGCTGAGCGGCCCGAACTTCGGCCGGATCGAATTGCTAGTCCAAGTCGACGACCCAAAGCGGGTGCACACGATGGCTCCCGAGCGGGTCCCCGACGCACCCGAACGGCCGCCGAACTTCGCGATGATGTTGCGCAACCGGCTGGATGGGTCGAAACTCGCTGCCGTCGAGCAATTCGAGTTCGACCGCATCCTCACCTTCCGGTTCGAGCGGACCGACGACCACACGACGATCGTCGCCGAACTGTTTGGCGACGGGAACGTCGTGATTCTCGACGAAACCGACACCGTTATCGATAGCTTCGAGACGGTCCGGTTGCAGTCCCGGACGGTCGCGCCGGGCGGCCAATACGAGTTCCCCGAGGCCCGCTTCAACCCTCTCACAGTCGAGTACGAGGACTTCCTCGACCGCATGAGCCAGTCCGACGCTGACGTGGTACGAACGCTCGCTACCCAGCTCAACTTCGGTGGTCTCTACGGGGAGGAACTCTGCTCGCGGGCTGATGTGCCGTACAACCAGCCGATCGCGGACACGACCGAGGCCGAGTTCGAAGCCCTCTATGAGTCGATTACGGCCCTCTCTGAGCGGTTACAGGCCGGCGATCTCGATCCCCGACTCTACCACGAGGACGAGGAACCGGTCGACGCCACGCCGGTACCCCTGCGTGAGTACGACCACCTCGACAGTGAGCGGTACGACTCGTTTACCGCAGCACTGGAGGCGTATTTCCGCGAACTCGACCGTGCCGAAGACGAACAAACCGGTGGGAGTGATCGACCCGATTTCCAAGCCGAGATCGAAAAACAGCAGCGTATCATCCAACAACAAGAGCAGGCAATCGAAGACTTCGAGGCCGACGCCGAGCGCGAACGGGAGCGGGCACAACTTCTGTATGCGAATTACGATCTCGTCGACGACGTTCTCTCGACGATCCAGGATGCCCGGGCGGCCGAGACGCCCTGGGACGAGATCGAGTCGACCCTCGAAGCGGGCAAAGAACAGGGGATTCCAGCCGCAACAGCCGTCCGGGACGTCGATGGGAGTCGTGGGACAGTCACCATCGAACTTGAGGACCACCGCATCGAACTCGAAGCCGACACGGGCGTCGAGAAGAACGCCGATCGGCTCTACCAAGAGGCAAAGCGCATCGAGGCAAAGAAAGCCGGGGCCGAAGACGCGATCGCGGAAACTCGCGAACAGCTAGAAGCCGTCAAGCAGCGCCGTGAGGCGTGGGAAGCCGAGGAAAGCGAGGACGGGGACGACGAGCAAGCCGACGAAGACGTCGACTGGCTGTCCCGAGACTCGATTCCAGTTCGACAGTCCGAGACTTGGTACGACCGCTTTCGGTGGTTTCGAACCAGCGACGACTTTCTGGTTATCGGTGGACGCAACGCCGACCACAACGAGGAGCTGGTCAAGAAGTACCTCGATCGCGGCGACCTGTTTTTCCACACGCAGGCCCACGGCGCTCCGGCGACGATTCTGAAAGCAACTGGCCCGAGCGAGGCCGCCCCCGACGATCTGACGATACCCGAACGGAGCCGGGAGGAAGCCGCACAGTTTGCGGTCTCCTATTCGACACTCTGGAAGGACGGCAAGTACGCCGGTGACGTCTACTCTGTCGACAGCGATCAAGTCACGAAGACCCCGGAGAGTGGCGAGTATCTGGAGAAAGGGAGCTTCGCGATCAGGGGCGATCGGACGTACTACGACGACACGCCCGTCGGCGTGGCGGTCGGGATTACCTGTGAGCCGGAGACGCGTGTCGTCGGTGGGCCACCGAGTGCAATCCGCGATCAGGCGGAGACGAGTATTACCGTCGAACCCGGCCGGTTTGCCCAGAACGATATCGGAAAGAAGCTCTACCGGGAATTCAAGGGCCGGTTCGCCGACGAGACGTTCGTTCGGAAAGTCGCCAGCCCGGACCTGATCCAGGAGTTCTTGCCGCCGGGGGCAGCCGCATGGTCGAAGAGTAGGGTGAGGAAGGCAAGTGACGACAGCCCCGACGCCACTGTCGTCGATCCGCGTGTCGAGGTCCGGTGTCGGCGCCGAGAGACGACCCGATCGAAACAGTAGGCACTTGTCGGCTCCGAACTGAATCATCGTATGCGAATCGACGAGCGAGAACGCGTCGAGGGTGGCCGCGAGCGCCTTACGCTCGTCCCCGAGAGCCTCGACGACCTCTGGCATCTCAACTACGTCATCGAGCCGGACGATCGTGTCTCCGGCGACACGACCCGCCGCATCCAGCGCAACGACGACCAGCTCCGGGATACCGGTGGCGAACGCGAACACATCTGGGTTGGTCTCGACGTCGAGGATGTCGAATTTGCCCGCTTTGCCAATCGTCTGCGAGTCAGTGGCGTCATCGCCGAGTGCTCCCGTGAGGACCAACTCGGTGCTCATCACACACTCAACGTCGAACAGCACGACGAGATCGACGTCGAAAAAGCCTGGAAACCCGACCAACTCGATCGCATCGAGGATGCGGTCGAGGCCACCGACGCACCAGACGTGGCGGTCGCGACCGTCGAGGAAGGCCAGGCCTACGTCCATACAGTCGCTCAATACGGAACCGAAGAGCGGGCGAGCATCAGCGGGCCGACTGGGAAAGGCGATTACGCCCGCCCGCGTGCCGAGCTATTCAGCGAACTGACAGACGTGTTGGTCCGTACCGACGCTGACGCGATTATCCTCGCTGGCCCCGGGTTTACCAAACAGGACGCGCTCGATTATATCGAAGACGAAGCACCCGAGGTCGCCGAGGCGATTACGACAGTCGACACCAGCGCTGTCGGGGATCGCGGTGTTCACGAGGTTCTCAAACGTGGTGCCGTCGAGGACGTCCAAGAGCAGACCCGGATCGCCGAGGAAGCCGGGCTGATCGACGAACTGATGGAGCGGATCGCCGAGGGTGTCGAAGTCGCCTACGGCCCCGACGAAGTGGCAGCAGCCGCAGAGTACGGCGCGATCGAGCGCCTGCTCGTTCTCGACGATCGACTGCGAAGCGCCCGTGCTGGCGAGGGCGATTGGGATGTCGACATCGATCAGATCGTCGAGCGGACTGAACAACAGGGCGGGGATGTCACTGTCTTCTCAGGTGAGTTCGATCCAGGCCAGCAACTCGCCAATCTCGGTGGCATTGCGGCGTTGCTGCGGTATCGACTCCAGTGACGTCTCAGCCACTTGTCGCAATGGTTTTTTGATGGGGGCACGACGATACAACGACGGAGATCACATTGCCGATGGGTTTCGAGGATCAGGGTGACTTCGCTGCGCAAGTCGCCGATCTAAACCGGTACGGACAAGCGCTGAACAGTTGTGAGTCGGTCGACGAAGTGGTGTCGCTGACGCTGGAAGCGATGTCGTTGTTGTTCGAATATCCCTACTCGACGTTCGTCGAGGTCCGCAATGGAGTCCCAGAAGTCAGCGAGAGCATGAACCCACACCTCGAGGCAGGTGACGAGCCCTCTGGGGTCGTGCTCGAAGCAATCGAGACCGGCGAGACAGTTCGCCGGACCGGAGCGGACGCCGGGTTGACAGCGGATTCCTCGGTCAAAGCAGAGCTTGCTGTGCCAGCGAGCATCGTCGACGACGTGATCGCCGTTCTCGTCATGCGGGCGACGGCGATCGAGGAGATCGACAACGGACACGCTGAGCCCCTCGAAATTTTGGCTTCCCACGCGGCGACGGCCATCAGCAATATTCGGTCTCGGGAAGAACTCGAACGAGCGCGCAACGATCTCGAAACGCGCAAGGAGATGGTCGAGATGTACGATCGGCTGCTCAGACACGACCTGGGAAACGACTTGCAAGTCATCACCGGGTTCGCTGACGTGGTTGCCGATCAGGTCGACGGAGAGACCCGAGAGTACGTCGAGCGGATCGAACGCTCCGCCGAGAGCGCGTCGGATCTGATCGGTCGGGTCGGGGACCTCGTCTCGACACTCGAAGAGGCCACCGAACCCGAACCCAAGTCCCTCAGGGCCGAACTCGAGGAGACTGTTCGAGACGTCGACTCCCAGTACGACGGGTTGACCGTCGAGTTCGATCCCGACGCGTTCGCGTGTCAAGTATACGGGGGCGATTTGCTCGATTCCGTGTTCACCAACATCCTCTCGAACGCGGCCATTCACAACGACGACCCCGTGACTGTCTCGATCTACGTCGAGGAACCGACCCCCGAAACAGTCATCGTCGGATTTGCCGACGATGGGTCGGGTGTCCCCGAAGAGATTCGCGACGACATCTTCGAGATGGGGCGGAAAGGTCCAGAGAGTACTGGCACCGGACTCGGACTCGGGTTCGTCCGGGCACTCACCGAGTCCTACGGTGGGACCGTCGACGTCCGGGAGAGTGCAGCCGGCGGGGCGGACTTCCGCGTTAGGCTCGATCGGGTCTGAGGGCTCGTCGGGGGCCGGCCGCATCGACACCCCACAGCTGGAGTGGGCTCGCCGGCCAGTACTGTTAATCCCTCGGCCGGTGAATTGCCCGCTATGGCGACGATCCCGTCCACGTTCCAAGAACTCTTCGAGACGGCCACGTTCGCACACGTCACGACCATGACTCCAGCGGGCGAGCCACACACTACGCCGGTCTGGGTCGATTACGATGCCGAAGACAACCGGCTGTTGGTCAACACCGAGCGCGGGCGACGCAAGGAACGGAACGTCGCTCGGGATCCGACAGTGTCGGTGAGCATGGTCGACCCGGACGACCCGTATCGATTTCTCTCGGTCACGGGTGAGGTCGCCGAGACGACGACCGAGGGGGCACGCGAGCACATCGACGCGTTGGCACAGCGGTACATGGGCGAAGACGAGTACCCGAATCCAATCGAGACCGAACGCGTTCTCCTGCGGATCCGGCCCGTGGAAGTCCTCACCAGCGAGTGACTGACAGTCAGAGCGTCACTTCGAGGCCGTCCGCGGCGATTCGGACCTCCCCGTCGTAGGAGTCGGCGATGGAATCGAGCATCTCCCCGTGGCGGCCGTCGGTGTGGGGATAGAGGTGGGTGAGATAGACCGCCCCAACGTCGATGTCGGCCGTCGCCAGTGCCGCGCCGAGTGACGCTGGCGTGGGATGGTTGTCGGTCTCGACGTCGTCGGGAAACGAGCAGTCGTGAACGAGCGCGTCGGCCCCGTCGGCCACGGAGAGAAACTCGGGAAACGCCACGGTGTCGCCGCTGAAGACGGCTGTGGGGCCGTCGCTGTTCGCGGGCGTGACTCGATAACCAAAGCCCGGCATCGAGTGTTTTCCGCCCCGGGCGCGGATGTCGAACCCGCCGATCGTGCCCGCTCCCGGATCGAGGTCGGTGACAGTCGGGTCGACGTGATCGTCGAGATACGCGTGGACCGACAGCAGGTCGTCGACGAGTTCTCTTGTCCCCCGTGGACCGGCAATCGTGAGCGGCGGTGCGTCCGCGAGCCAGCGGGCCTTCAACAGCGGCAGCAGGTCGGCGACGTGATCGAGGTGGTGGTGTGTCAGAAGGACAGCGTCGAGATCGGTGTAGCCACCGTCGGTCGCTGCCAGGCCACCCAGGACGCCACTGCCACAGTCCAGTAGCATGCGACTGTCGGCTGTCTCGAACAGGAGTCCGGTCTGGTTGCGCTCGCCCGTCGCCATCGCACTACCCGTGCCCAGAAACCTCAGGCGCATAGCCACACCTGGTCGGCCGAGCGGAAAGTTCTGGTGTCAGACCCACGAAGCGGGAAACGGCCGCCCGATCCGTCGGTCAGGTTTACGCCGCCCGCCGCCGGAGTGAGCCACATTCAGCTACGGAGTCGCCATGGATCGAAGTCACTACAACCACGCACGAATACAGGAGTATGTAACTATACCCAAAGTACTTGGATAGAATACTGCTAAGTAGAAAGTGATTCTATTGTCACGGAGTACCAACTGTTTTTCCGTCGTTGTCTCGGTCGTTGTTTCCGTGGTGGTCTGTGTGGAGCCCGCTTCTGTTGTCGTAGACTGCGAATTACTCCCACCGGTGCAGCCGGCGAGCAACCCCCCGCCCACAACTGCTCCGCCGTACTTCATGTACTCACGCCGTGTCGGTGCCTCGTGGCCGCTGGAATCGTCTTCCACGCGATTTAGGCTCGCCTAAAGTATAAAACGGTTTTGAATTTTAGGGCGACCAAAATTTTCGGCGAGGGGCTCCACAGTGCGGGCAAATCGGTGGACCGCTTTACGAAGTATCCCGATAGCCACACAGCTATCGCTAGCTGCAGCATCAGCGATCTCGGACAATTGCTGTGTATCGACAAGGTCTGGTCGGAGTTTCCACCAGACACGGTCTACGAGAATGGCAACAAGTTCGTCGTCTCCGTAGATATCGTTTGCTGCTACACCTACTGATCGGCTGATTCTCTCTTCAATGTTATAAATAATTACAAATTAAATCAATCCCCCGAGGTTGTGCGCCCCTCCTGAAGTGCTGATTAGCTCGATATCGCCCATAAGTGTTGTTGAGTTATTGGTTTGTAGAAATCTAAACGCCGAATCTGTGGGACCCACGGCTCACAGAAGTTGAGACTGGTGTTCTCAATGTATATGATCCCAATCATCCACCCCACTAATCAATTTTAATTGTACTACATCAATCCTATTGGGGAAGTTTTATGTGACAGCCTTCACCACCAGATATTGCGGTCAAAATCGAGAGACGCCACATATAGGGTTAAGAGCCTAGAGGATTAAGCAGTGACAACTATGAACTGCCCGGACTGCGGGAACGAGCGAACACGCGTCATCGATACAGGGACCAGTGCCGACGGAACCTCCGTCCGACGGCGCCGCGAGTGTCAACGCTGTTCGTTCCGCTTTACCACCTACGAACGTCCGGAGTGGGAGTCCCTCCAAGTGAAAAAACGCGACGGAACCATTGAATCGTTCGACCGACAGAAACTCCGCGCAGGGATCGAGCGAGCCGTTGAGAAGCGGGATATAACCGAGACAACAGTGACTGCTCTCGTCGACGATATCGAGAGCGAACTGCAAGGTCGAGAGGCACGTATCGTCGCTTCGAGTCTCATCGGCGAACTCGTCTCTGAGAACCTCCGCACGCTCGATAAGGTAGCCTACATTCGATTTGTCTCCGTTTACAAAGCATTCTCTGAGCCGCAGGAATTCCTGAAAGAACTTGATGCAGTCTTGGATGCAGAACTTGATGACTTCGAAGCCTCGAACAGCTCACTATGACACAAACATACGCAGATCAAACGAATATTCGGTCATCCTTGACCGGGCAAGCATGATCCATGTCCAAACGTACAGACAACGACGGAAACAGAAACCAACCAACAGAGGACGATTCCTCCGGAGTACGTGCCAATGACTGAAAACAAAACCACAGGCGGAGATCCGGAGACCGACATCTTCTCCGAACGGACGCAGCTCAAACCGTACGAGTACCCCGACGTCCTCGAGTACAAAGACGCGATACGGAACAGCTACTGGGTTCACACGGAGTTCAACTTCTCGGGAGACGTCCAAGACTTCAAGGTCAACACGACTCCGGCCGAAAAGACCGTCATCAAGCGGACGATGCTGGCCATCGCGCAGATCGAGGTCCAGGTCAAGACCTTCTGGGCAGAGATCTACGACGAGATGCCCAAAGCGGAGGTTGGGAACGTCGGCATGACCTTCGCCGAGAGCGAGGTCAGACACATGGACGCGTACAGCCACCTCCTCGACATCCTGGGGATCACAGAGGACTTCGAGGAGGTGACCGATGTCCCCGCAATCGAGGAGCGGATCGACTACCTCGACGAGTACCTCGAGAAGAGCGAGAGCGACGACACACAGGAGTACGTGATGAGTCTCCTGCTGTTCTCCACGTTCGTCGAGCACGTCTCGCTGTTCTCGCAGTTCCTCATCATGACGAGCTTCGACAAACACGAAAAGAAGTTCAAGGGGATCGCGAACGCCGTCGAAGCGACCAGCAAGGAGGAGCAGATTCACGGACTGTTCGGTGTCGAACTCGTGGAGACGATTCGCGAGGAGAATCCGGATCTCTTCGACGAGGACTTCGAAGAAGAGGTCCAAGCGGCCTGTCAGCAGGCGTTTGAGGCAGAGATGAAGATACTGGACTGGATCTTCGGTGAGGGCGAACTGGAGTTTCTTCCCCGGGCGCACGTCGACGCGTTCCTGCGGGACCGGTTCAACCAGAGCCTCGAGAACGTCGGTGTCGAGCCGATATTCGACCCGGACGATGACCTGCTCGAGGAGACACGGTGGTTCGACGAGGACATCATGATGACGAAGGACAACGACTTCTTCAGCAAGCGGTCGACCACGTACAACAAACACGCACAGAGCATCACTGCGGAGGACATGTTCTAACGATGGCACAAACAGAACCAGCACTCGACGAGGTCAACCAGCAGCACGAGGAACCGTTCTACTGGCTGAACGAGGACAGCCGGGCGTTCCTCGACGAGGGGTACCTGATCGAGGGTGTCACGGCCGAGGAGCGTGTCAGGGAGATCGCGGAGCGGGCCGAGGAGATCCTGGACGACGACGGCTTCGCGGACAAGTTCTACGACTACATGAGTCGGGGCTTCTACAGCCTCGCGAGTCCGGTGTGGTCGAACTTCGGTCTGGATCGAGGCCTGCCCATCAGCTGCTTCGGTAGCTACATGGAGGACAACATGGAGAGCATCCTCTACACGCAGGCCGAAGTGGGCGAGATGACCAAGCTGGGCGGCGGGACCAGCGGGTACTTCGGCGAGATCCGGCCCCGAGGCAGCCCGATCACGAACAACGGCAAGAGCAACGGAAGCTACAGCTTCACCGAGCTGTTCGACACGATCATCAACGTCGTCAGCCAGGGCGAGACGCGGCGCGGCCAGTTCGCGGGGTACATAGACGTTGAACACGACGATCTGGACGAGTGGCTCAACATCAAGACCGAGGGCGACCCCGTACAGGACATCTACTACGGCGTCATCATCGGTGACGACTGGTTTCGGGCGATGGTCGACGGCGACGAGGAGAAGCGAGAGACGTGGGCAGAAATCATTGAGGCGCGGATCAACATCGGTGTCCCGTACATCATTTTCCGGGACAACATGAACGAAGGTAAGCCACAGGTCTACAAGGACAAGGGCTACGAAATCAATGCCTCCAACCTGTGTACCGAGATTGCACTGCCAGCCACGCCAGATGAGAGTTTCGTCTGTTGTCTCTCATCGATGAATGCGCTCCACTATGACGAGTGGAAGGATACCGACGCAGTGGGAACGCTGACGCGGTTCCTTGATGCCGTCATGGAGGAGTTTATTCAAGAGGCGGAGGGGACGCAGTTCATGGATCGCCCGGTGCGGTTTGCGAAACGGCACAGGGCGATCGGCATCGGCGTCCTCGGCTGGCACAGCTACCTCCAGAGCGAGATGATTCCGTTCGACAGCATGGAGGCCATGGAGAAAAACGAGGCAATCTTCCGCACCATCAAGGAGCGAAGTTACGAGGAGAGTCGTCGGCTCGCCGACGAGTTCGGCGAGCCGGAGGTGCTCGAGGGCTACGGTCGCCGGAACGCGACGACGATGAGCGTGGCCCCGACGAAATCCAGCAGTGTCATCCTGGGGCAGGTCAGTCCGAGCATCGAACCACTGAAATCGAATTACTTCGTCCGCGACGGTGCGAAGCTGAAATCGACGCAGAAGAACCGGTTCCTCGAGGCGATACTGCAACAGCGAGGCAGAGACGAACGCGAGGTCTGGGACAGCATCGCACAGAACGACGGGAGTGTGCAACACCTCGACTGCCTGACCGACGAGGAGAAGGAGGTGTTCAAGACCTTCGCCGAGATCCCACAGATGGCGATCATCAACCAGGCAGCGCAGCGGCAGAAACACATCGATCAGGCACAGAGCCTGAACGTCTCGATCGATCCGAGCGAAGTGAGCGTCAAGGAGATCAACCAGCTCTACATCGAGGCTTGGAAAAAAGGGGTGAAGAGTCTCTACTACCAACACAGCGTGAACGCCGCACAGAAGTTCAGCCGAGACATCCTCGAATGCAAGGCCTGTGAGAGCTGATCCCCCATCGGCCGGTATAATAGAGTAGTCCATGTAAACTACGCCACCCTACCCCTCGGCGTATGCGTGCCTCGGTCCTTGACAGCTTAGGCGTGGATCTCGTCAAACAGATTTGGTCGGAGAATCCCAGCGTGTGGATCGACGAGTTCGGCGACGAAGTAGTCGACCTGATTACCGAAGCGGTCGAGTTAGAAAGAATCACACCTACGAGGCGTGTCCTGACGAAATACTTGGCATGAGTGCCGAGCAGTTTGCCGAGGACGTCGAACACATCACCGACCCGCGCCTTGGACAACTCAACTTACCGGAACAGTACGGGACTGACAATCCGTTCCTGTGGATGTCCGAATAAGTCAACTTGAACAAGGAAGGGGATCCCTTCGAGACGCAGATGACCGAATACCAGAGCGGGGGAAGCCTCAATTGGTACCATCCGACCGCGTTCCGCATAGCAGTAGTTGAAAATGCGGTTTCTTTATCCAGTGTGAAAGGTGAAAAGCCGGTCAGTACAGAGAACATACAGAGCGTTCGAGATGGGGAAAGACGACTACTCCGCATTCCGTTCGAGTTCGGCCATAGTGCCGGCTATGTATCCGACAAATCCAGCGCCGATAACGAGGAATTCGAGGCCGAGTTGGAGTTCGGCCGAGATCGGCAGTGTCAGACTGACACCGACTAGCGCGGCAAGCGTGAAGAGCCCCGTCCCGGCCCCGGTCCAACGCTTATCCTCCCAGTTATCACCAGTCGTGTGAGAGGAGTGCTGGCGGGCGATTCGAAGCGTCATAAGGAGACCGCTTCCCCACAGCAATCCTGTGACTGCCGCCAGTGCAAAATGCCCCACAAACCAATAGAGTCCACCGGTGACGACCAGTGTAACGAGAATACCAACCACCCTGTGATGAGAACTGCCCATCACTTGTTCTGTAATCCAGATAGCTGTTAAACGCTCTTGGGTGAGCGATTGTTGATACTGTCGTCGGACTCTGATGGAGGGTCATGACCAGAGGTCTAAACGGCTCTCTGACCCGATCAGTGATCGGCCGACGTAATCCAAAATCCCAAGACTGCGTGCCATTAACAATGTACTACACAAGAGCGAAGGAAGTAAAAAGATGGCCGGCAGTGGACCGAAAGCTGCCTATCGAAAGCGAGTGCGTGACCTAATCTCGAAGCACAAGGATACTCTCGGCCTCCTTGAGTGACTTAATCGGGACGCTTTGACGGGTACTCTCCCTCCTGCGGAGTAGTATTAGATACTAGTGAGTTTTCGTTGACGAAACGTTGTTTTCGATAAAACGCCAACCGAACGAACGTAACGCGCGAGTTTCGCTCTGAATAATCAACCCTCACGCCATTCCCGACCGTACATTTTTGCTTTGGGACGTGAGAGATACCGTCATACATCATATGTCACACCATGATAGGTATTCTCCGGAAGTCGTGAGGGATTTCTGGCAATACGAGTGGGACCGCCGCGACGTCTACGAATGTCCGGACGACGCGACTGACCCGACGTACGTCCTCGGGATGTTTCCCTACACGTCGGGCAATCTCCACATGGGCCACGTCCGGAACTATGCCATCACCGACGCCTACGCCCGCTACCGGCGGATGTGTGGCGACGACGTGCTCCAGCCGATGGGGTGGGACGCCTTTGGCCTTCCTGCGGAAAACGCCGCCGAACAGCACTTCACCGATCCCCGCTCCTGGACGGAATCGTGCATCGAGAGCATGCGCGAGGAGATGGACGCGATGGGCTTTGGGTACGACTGGTCACGGGAGTTCACCACCAGCGATCCATCGTATTACCGCTGGAACCAGTGGCTGTTCAGACAGTTCTACGAGGCCGACCTGGTGGAATACGACGCGGCCGCGGTCAACTGGTGTCCGGACTGTGAGACGGTCCTTGCAGACGCCCAGGTCGAGCGACCGGCCACAAGCGACGGAAACGGTCCGGACGTTGAGGAGCCGGCCCGAACGAGTGGTCTCTGCTGGCGATGTGAAACACCCGTCGAGACCCGCGAGCTCGATCAGTGGTTCTTCACGATCACCGACTACGCCGAGGAACTACTCGATGGCCTCGATGATCTCGAGGGGTGGCCCGAGAGCGTCAGGGAGATCCAGCGCAACTGGATCGGCAAACAGGACGGGACTGAAGTCACGTTCGAGGTCCCCGAGTATGGCGACGTCTCAGCATTTACGACGCGACTCGATACGATCTATGGGGCGACCTTTCTCGCGATCGCGCCCGGTCACGAACTTGCCCGGACGCTGGCTGCAGACGACGAGCGCGTCGCCGAGTACCTCGATGCGGTTCGGGCAAGCGACAGCGGCCGCTCGAACAGTGTGGACGCGGGTGTTTTCACCGGTGTCCACGCCATCCATCCACTGACTGGTGAGGACGTGCCCATCTACGTCGCCGAGTACGTCCTCGACGACGTGGGCACTGGCGCAGTAATGGGCGTGCCAGCCCACAACGAGCGCGATCACGCGTTCGCAACGGCACAGGACCTCACGATAGCACCGGTGATCGACCCGGCGGACGATGACGCAGACGTGGAACTCGAATCGGCCCCGTACACGGGCGAGGGGATCCTCCGGAACAGCGAGGAGTACGACGGACTGGAAACCGGGGATGCCCGCGAGCAACTGCGCTCGGAACTTGACTGTGCGGACTCGGCTGTCACGTACCGACTCCGGGACTGGCTCATCTCCCGTCAGCGCTACTGGGGGACGCCGATCCCGATTGTCCACTGTGACGATTGCGGACCGGTACTGGTCCCCGAAGACGAGTTACCGGTCGAACTCCCCGACTACGAGCACTCGCGGGCCAATCCCCTCGCCGAGAACGAAGAATTCGTCGAGACCACCTGTCCGGAATGTGGGGCCGCCGCGCGCCGGGAGACGGACACGATGGACACCTTTGTCGACTCCTCGTGGTACTTCCTGCGCTTTCTCTCGCCCGACAGCGACAACGCGCCCTTCGAGGCCGATCTCGCCGAGGAGTGGCTCCCCGTCGACGTCTACGTCGGCGGCGAGGAACACGCCGTGTTACACCTGCTGTACATCCGGTTTTTCGCCCGGGTGCTGTCGGATCTTGACTTGCTTTCGGTCCGGGAACCCGTCCAGCGGCTGGTCAACCAGGGAACGGTCCTCCACGGCGGGGAGAAGATGTCCACGACGAAAGGCAACGTGATCACGCCCCACGAGTACGGCCCGGAGACGACGCGCCTGTTCGTCCTGAGCGCGGCCCACCCGCGACAGGACTTCGAGTGGACCGCAAAGGACGTCAGTTCGGCCTACGAGTTCCAACAGCAACTCCACGAGATGGGGCGAGCTTTCGACGAACGCGAGCAGTTCCGCGACGAGCCTGCCCCACGAGATGAGTATCTCGACCGGGCGATCGACCGAACCATCGCCGCTGCGACCGCGGAGTTCGATGCTTTCCGGTTCCACCAGGCGATCGCCGAGATCCGTGGCCTGGCTGGACTCCTTGGCCAGTACCTCGATGCTGGGACCCCACAGCAAGCGGTCTATCGGCGCGGCCTGGAGACGCTTGCCCTGTTGATCGGCCCGATCGCCCCATATCTGGCCGAAGAGCTCTGGAACACCCTCCGGTGTGAGGGGCTGGTCGTCGAGGCCGAGTGGCCCGACCCAGCGAGCAACGTCACAGCGTACCAAATCGAACGCGCGCTCATCGAGAGCACTCGCGAGGACGTCCGTGACATCTGTGACGTAGCGGGCATCGACGATCCAGACCAGATCACGTTCGTCGTCGCCCCTGCATGGAAGTACCGGGCCTACGAGTCCGTCAGGACCGCAGATCCAGAGGCTGCGGTCGTCAGCCAGGCTCTAAAAGACGAACTCGTCGCCGACCATCGGGACCGTGCTGGACCGTATCTCGCCGATCTCGAAACCCGTCGGCGCTCGCTGGAACCGGTCCTCGAACCCGATCGAGAACGCGCCTTGCTCGATCAGGCGCGCTGGCTGTTCGAGACGGAATTCGACGCGACGGTTCGGATCACCACCGCAGACACGGTCGATGACGAGGACCTAGCCGGCAGGGCCACGCCTGGCAAGCCAGCTATCCATATCGACTGAACAACCGCTTTCTACTCGCTTATGCCTCGATTCGGAGGTGACGATCGACGTAGTTGTCGAGTTCTTCTCTGGTCGACTCGAGGACCGCTTCGTCATCGACGAGTACACTCCTGACTAGCATGCCATACACCATCGCGTGGATGAACTCTGCCGTCTGGGTCGCCTCGACCCGTCGGAAAACGCCTTGCTCGATCCCTGCTTCGATCGTCTCGGTGAGCGTTGCGACGATCACGTCGTCAGTTCGGTCGAACTGTCGGCGGAATGTTTCGTCGTGGGGAGCCTGCGCGCGCATTTCGATCAGCGCCTGGAAGAACTGGAGGTGCTCTTCATCCATCCCTGTCGGGACGAGTTTGTCGAGGAAGTCGTCGAGGCGCTCTTCGGGGCCATCTGGCGTATCTGCTTCTAGTTCGGCCTCGAGTTGGTCGAGCAAGAAGCCGAGAAAATCGGCTAACAGCTCGTCTTTGTCTTCGTAGTGATAGTACAGGAGTGATTTGCTCTTTGGGAACTCCTCTGCGATGCGGGAGATGCTGGTCCCGGCATACCCGTGGGCACAGAGCGCCCGGTAGGTCGCGGTCATGATCGCTTCTTCAGTGGTCCGCTCGTCCTCGGAATCCGATGGTTCAGGCACTGTTATCACCAATCCAGCGGTCCCTGATCGACGGCGCGACTGATTGCTGGGTGGCCCAGGCGCGCCTCGGCCATCGATGCATACAAGTCATGTTTCTGATGGATTACTGTGACCGATGGTCAAAACGCTGTCGACGAATCGCTCGAGAACGGACCGATCAGACGATTCTGGCAGCATCGACAGTGCCTCTTGGACCTCTGTCTGGGTGAGGGCCTCCGGTAGTCCCTGTGGGAGTTCTGGGTCGCTCTCAGCCGCCCTGTGACGTGACTGTGTTCGACTCGTCCGCTGTCGCCACCGTTGCAGTCCGAGGGTCAGCCCGAGTGACCGCAGTGCGTCGAGGCGTTTGTCGTTCGCTTCCTCCAGAAGGCCAGCCAGCTCGCCTGCTGCCGCGGTGACGATCGGCTCGATCGGTGCCGTCTGGGCTGAGTCATTGGCTCCCGATCGAAACCAGCAACGCGTGAATCGCTGACTCGCCGTTGTGAGCGATCGGTAGCAGGCCTGACCGATCGACTCCGTAGCGTGGCGCGTTTGGGCCGGAGAGTCATCCGTTGGGACACCGGCGTATGCAAGCGAGTGGAGAAAATCACTGGCGAGTACGGCCCGTGTCGTGTCGTCGCTGTCTGCCTCGATGGCTTCGTTCGCCTTGAGTCGCATCTGCGCCGAGAGACACGCCACGCTCGCGGCTGCAGACAGCAGTTGCTCGCGATCGGCCGTCCCCGGAAGTGCCTGTCCAGCAAGCACTAGATATCGGCCACTGAACTGATCGGCCGCCTCTTCGATCGGACGAGTCGCGTCCGTCACCAACTGTGCTGGCGCCGCTTTCAACCAGGTCTGAATCTGGCGGTCGATCGCACGTGCAATGTCCGTCTCGGCGGACTCACTCGAAGCTGTCATCCATGTCCCCCCGTGACCGCCAGCCGGTTCCCGGTCCCCCGAGCCGGTCCCGTCAATCTGGCCGTGTCTGTCTCCCGGTGCATGGTAGTAACTGAACGGTAAGTCAGCATCAAAGTTTGGGATCTCACTTACGCACCCGTCCAGCGGCAATATTGACCGAACATTCAGTAAATTCCAACAAGCCTATTACCCGCTCGTGCCAACGCAACGACTACAGATGCTTATCTTCGCCTCGAAACGGGACGTGG
Source organism: Halorhabdus sp. CBA1104 (assembly GCF_009690625.1). NCBI lineage: Archaea > Methanobacteriati > Methanobacteriota > Halobacteria > Halobacteriales > Haloarculaceae > Halorhabdus > Halorhabdus sp. CBA1104. The sequence continues at coordinate 949,520 of NZ_CP033878.1, forward strand.
TTCAATGAGCGTGTCTGACACCATCGTCGACGCCATCACAGATTACAGCAAACTCGCAATTGCGGTCATGCTGGTGTTGACGATGGTCATCGGGGCTGGGGCGGCACAGGTCTCACAGACCTCGTCGCTCGATCAGTTCCAGTCGGAGACGCCGGAGGCAGACGACCTCGATTACATCGAGACACACTTCTCGACCGGTTCGGCTAACACCACGACAGCACAGGTTATCGTCCGTGGAGATAACGTCCTGAGTAAGTCCGCACTACTCGAGACGCTCCGCTACCAGCAACAGATCCGTACTGATCCAGCGATCGGGGAGACGCTGGCCCAAGAGCGTGCGACTGTCGGCATCGCCAACGCTATCGCCACAGCGGCGATCAAACAAGAGCGCGGCCAGGCACTCCAGGCGACCGCCCAGGAGTTTCAGCGCGTAAACGAAACGGTCCAAGAGCAACGGGCTGCTCTCGAAGCAGAGCGGACGCGACTCGCCAAAAACCGGACCGAGTTCAACGAGACGAAAGCTGCTGTCACGGCCCGAGCGACCGAAGTGAACGCGACCGCAGATGCACTAAAGGCGGGACTCCAGACCATCCAGCAGGAGCCGACCGCCAGCATTCGTGATCAGTTCGACGCTGTGGCGGCGAGTGCGTCGGTCGAGTTGAACGAAACTGACTACGCGACATTCGAGACGGCCGCCAAGCAACTTCGGAACACAACTGATCCAGCGGCGATCGAGGAGGCCTATCAACTCGGCACACGCGGTGTCCTCGCCGCGGAGTACACCGCACTGGCCGAACAACAAGAGCGCCTCGAAACGTGGGGGGCCCAGCTCCAACAGCGTGGCGCTGCGTTGCAGGAACAGGCAGCTCAACTCAGCGAACGGGGCGAACAACTCCGTGACCTTGGGACGGAACTACAGCAAACACGGGCAGCCTTCGAGAACGCTACCGCGGCAACCCTGACCCAGCAGATCGACCAGCTCGAATCGATGAACGCGTCGGCGATCGAAGAGACAGTCGGGCTGGTTCTCGGTGCCGACGGAAACAGCCCATCGAGGGCGTTGACGTTCATGTCGACCAACTACGATCAGGGGTCGAGGAGTGCCCAAGCGACGATGCTGCTGGTAACCCAGCAGACGGAGACGGCGCTGCCACCGGGCGGAACCGCCCCCGAGGCAATTACGGACGCCCAACTGGCACTCCAGGATCTCGGCGCGGACTTCCAACAAGAGTATCTCGTGTTCGGGAGCGGTATCATCACCGACGAGATCAACCGGTCGATGACCGACAGTATGCTCATCGTCGGCCCGCTCGCGCTCCTTTTCGTCTTGTTGGCCCTGGCGATTGGATACCGTGACATCCTCGACATCATCCTGGGCGTGTTCGGCATCGGTGCCGTCCTCGTCTGGACGTTTGGGTTCATGGGGTGGGCGAGCATCGAATTCAACCAGATTTTCATCGCCGTCCCGGTCTTGTTGATCGGGCTCTCGATCGACTACGCAATTCATATCTTCATGCGTCACCGGGAGGAACGGACCGCCGGTGACGAACTCGGGCCACGAGAGTCGATGCGGACCGCCCTCGCCGGTGTCGGCGTCGCACTGACGCTGGTCACGGCGACGACCGTGATCGGCTTCCTCTCGAATGTCACCAGTCCGGTACCGCCGATCCAGGAGTTCGGCGTCGTCAGCTCAGTCGGGATTGTGGCTGCACTGCTGATCTTCGGTGTGCTCGTCCCGGCATTGAAAGTCGAACTCGACGAGTTCCTCGAAGGCCGTGGCTTCGATCGGCACAAGCGAGCGATCGGGACTGGCGGGGGCCGCCTGAGTCAGGTACTCAAGATCGGCTCGGTCGGCGCTCGGAAAGCCCCCTATGCCGTGATCGTCTTCGCACTGTTGTTGTCGGCTGCTGGGGCCTACGGTGGCTCACAGGTCGATACGACCTTCGCACAGGAGGACTTCCTCGCCGAGGATCCGCCCGGCTGGATGGAGCAACTCCCCGAGCCGTTCAAGCCTGGTGACTACACCGCAAAGCAGAACCTCAACTACGTCAACGACCGCTTCATCCGCGAGGACTCCCAAGCACAGCTGCTGATACGGGGTGATCTGGCCACGCCCGACGCGATCGAACGACTCGATCAGGCACGCAGTGAGATGGCCGGCAAAAACGTCACCCAGAAGCTCTCGAGTGGAGAGCCCGACGTCCAATCCCCGCTGTCGGTGATGGAGACGGTCGCTGCCCAAAACGAGACGTTCAACGCGACATTCCAGGCCGCAGATGCAAACGGTGATGGGGTGCCCGAGACGAACGTCTCTGCCGTCTACGAGACGCTGTTCGAGGTCGCACCGGACCAGGCCGGAGCCGTCCTCTCGAAGAACGGCGACGAGTACGAAGCAGCCCGGATCGTCGTCTCGATTCAAGGCGGTGCCTCGAGTTCGGCCGTGACCGAGGAGATGCGGGCTGTCGCCGATTCACTGTCCGGAAGTGGTATCGAGGCGACGGCGACCGGCCAGACGATCCTCTTCGAGATCATCCAAGATCAGTTACTAGAGACGGTCATTCAGAGTCTGCTGATCACACTCGTGGCCGTCTTCGCGTTCCTGATGGTCGTCTACCGAATCAGTGACGGGAGCGCGACACTCGGATTCGTCACCCTGTTGCCGGTCGTGTTCAGCGTCGCCTGGATTCTCGGTACGATGTACCTGCTGGATATCCCGTTCAACGTGATGACGGGGATGATCACGAGCCTGACTGTCGGGCTCGGGGTCGCCTACAGCATCCACCTCAGTGAACGCTACAATCAAGAACTCGAACGCGCCGATTCCGTCTGGGAGGCACTCGACCGCTCGGTGACTGGCACAGGCGGTGCATTGCTCGGCAGCGCGGCAACCACCGTCGGTGGGTTCGGCGTCCTCGTGTTCGCCATCCTGCCCCCGCTCCAGCAATTCGGCCTGATCACCGGACTGACGATCATCTATGCCTTCCTGGCAGCGGTCCTCGTCCTCCCCAGTCTCTTGGTCGTCTGGACCCGGTTGTTCGGCCCGGAGTGGACGTTCAGCGCGGACGAACCGGACGATGACACCGATAGCAGCTCCGCTGACACGGACGCGTCGACAGCCAACACCCGGGCTGTCGACCAACAGGTGGACGCGACGCCGATCAGTGCCGAACGGTCCGTCAAACCCACGCGTGTCACACCTGGCGATGGCGTGACCGTCACCGTCCGTATCGAGGGCGTGAGCGGTCGTCTCGCCGTCCGAGACGGGTTCGACGGAGCCGGGATCGCTCTCCGGACGGCCAGTCCCGCTCCCGCCGAGTTCGCCGTCAGTGACTCGACGGCGGTTCTCGTTTGGGAAGACCCCGAAGCGCCGATCGAAGTCGAATACGACGCGACGATTGCCGGTGACGCCTCCGACGGCTCGACGCTGCAATTCGACGGCGTCGTCTTGACCTCCGGCCCGGATGTTGCCATCGACGGAGAGGACTCGGTTACCGTCGTGTCCGACCTGTTCGATCTGGTCCGATCGGAAGGGCAAATATCACAGGGCGAGTTACGGCTGGCGACTGGACACGTTGCCGACGGCCGCCTCTCGGAGAGTGAATTCGAACGGCTCTGTCGGCTCTGGATCGAGGACGAACGGTAGCTAACGACGACTGGAGAAGTACTTTCGTCGGCTATCGGTCGCGTGAGACTCGCTCGGCTGGGTCTGTTATTATCCCTGTCGAGAGCATAACGCCCGGATCGATGCTGGTGTTGATCCCAGTCTTGACGTCGTCGCCGGCGACGACGCCGAACTTCCGTCGGCCGGTCGAGACACGGTCCCCGTTGACTGTCGCCCGGATCGTCTCCCCGTCGTGACGGAGGTTCGCTACTTTCGTCCCCGCACCGAAGTTGACAGACTTCCCGAGCACGCTATCGCCAACGTACGAGAGGTGAGCCACGTTCGTGTCCGCTCGGACCACACTGTTCTTGATCTCGACGGCATTACCGATGTGGACGTCGGCACCGATCATGCTCGCGCCCCGAACGTAGGCGTTGGGCCCGATCTCTGCCCCGGAACGGACGTAGACTGGGCCGTCGATGACGACTCCCGGTTCGACTGTCGCCCCCGCTTCGATGACGACCGGGCCGCGGAGATCCGCGTCGTCGCTGACGGTACCCCGGATATCCCGCTCGATGCTCGCAAGGACGGTCTCGTTGGCCTCGAGTAACTCCCAGGGCCGACCCACGTCGAGCCACCGGTCGAGTTCGACCGCACTGACGTCGTAGGCGTCGATGACTTTCGTGACGACATCGGTAATCTCGTGTTCGCCCCGTTCGCTCCGGGGGACGTCGAGCCACTCGCGGGCCTTTGCCGGAAAGGCGTAGGCACCGGCGTTTGCGAGATCCGTCGGCGGATCGGCCGGCTTCTCGACGATATCCGTGACGCTGCCGTCTGTGACAGAGACGACACCGTAGTTCGAGGGCGTCGAAACCTCGTAGGTCCCGAGGGCAGGCCCGTTCTCGAAGAGGGCCTGGACGCTCGTGGCGTCGTAGAGATTGTCCCCATTGAGAACGACAAATGAACCATCGAGGTGGGACTCGGCCGCACGTACAGCGTCGGCCGTCCCGTCTTGTTTCGGTTGCTCGACGTACGTGACGGGCACGCCACGATACGATTCCCCAAAGTGAGACTGGATACTCTCGGCGTGGTAGCCAACGACGAAAATCAATTCCGACGCACCTCCGTCGACGGCCACGTCAGCGACGTGTGCCAGTACCGGGCGATCGACGACCGGCAACATGGGCTTTGGTGTTTTCGCCGTCAGCGGACGCATCCGCGTCCCCTCCCCGGCGGCGAGGATAACTGTCTGCATGCCCGTGGCCTCTCGATGCGGACAGATAGACTTACCGCTCGACGGCGCTATGTTCCCCACTCGCCAAGCAGCGTCCTGACCCATCCCCACGCTCAGGCAGGCGACGGCACGAAAACGAATAGCCAGTCTGGAATGTGGACGCGAGACCAGACTGCACTGTGCTCGATCTCCCCTAACTCAAATCCCTCCGTTCACAGCCATAGCTTGCGGACTTGCTCGCTGAGAAATGCTCGGTCCGGGATTTGAACCCAGGTCATCGGCTCGAAAGGCCGAAATGATTGGCCGGACTACACCAACCGAGCGATCAACTGCAATCGAATCGAGGGACTGCTGCCTAATAAATGCCGTCAATCGTCGCTGCTCTGTGGCGTGTTATGGAGCCACAGAGTCGATGCCCGAGACGGAACCTCCAAGGTGACGCTGGCCCACGTCAGTAGCATGGGACTGGTTGGACAGCTTTTCGGCCGAGAACGTGCCGGCGTTGGCCTGTTCGTCGATGGCCCGAACGTCTTTCGTTCGGAGTTCGACGTCGATCTCGACGATCTACGTTCGATCGCTTCCGCATACGGTGACGTTCGGACCGCGAAGCTCTATCTCGACGAACACGCGACGCCGGGGCTCATCCAGGCCGGGGAGGCACACGGGTTCGCGGTCGTGACCACCAGCGGGGATGTGGACGTCAAACTCGCAGTCGACGGGACGCGGGCGGTCAGCGAGAATCACCTCGAGACGGTCGTGGTTGCCTCTCGGGACATCGACTTCAAACCGGTTCTCGAAGTCGCGGCGGAAGCTGGCTGCCAGACCGTCGCAGTTGCGCCCGGCGAGTACGGTCGCTCTGCTGGGCTGGCAGCGACCGCTCACGAGAGTCACACGCTGGGAGACTGATCGACGGTCCTCCGGGGTGTTGTCCCTGGGTGGGGCATCACTCGGAGACGAACGTCTTTTTGACTCCCGCGCCTGCCTTTCAGCACATGACCGACACGTACGACGGGCCAATCCTCGACAACCACCTGCACCTCGATCCCGAGCACGGACGAGGGATCGACGCCGTCGAGGACTTTGCCCGGGCCGGTGGTACGCACATGCTCGTCGTCAACAAGCCCTCCTGGATGATCGCCGAGATTCCCGAAGACGAGGCTATCTTCGAGTCGGTCTTCGAGACGACGATCGAAGCTGTCCAACAAGCCAGTGACGTCCTGGACGGACGTGCCTGGCCGATCTTGGGCGTCCATCCGGCACTGATCTCGAAGCTAACTGGTCGTGGCTACACGCCCGAACAAGCCCGAGAGATCATGCAGGCTGGGCTCGACATCGCCGCCGAGTACGTTGCCGACGGCCCGGCGCTCGGCCTGAAATCCGGACGGCCTCACTACGAGGTCGGTGATCCGGTCTGGGACGCCTCGAACGCCGTGATGCAACACGCCTTCGAACTCGGCGCGGAAACTGGCTGTGCGGTCCAGTTGCACACGGAAGGTGGCGAGGATTTTACTCAGGTTGGGGCATGGGCCGAGGAGCGGGGCCTCCCCGCAACGCAAGTCGTCAAACACTATTCGGAGGGCCGTCTCGACGGCCCAACCAAAAGCGTTCTCGCGGACAAAGATGAACTCGAAATCGCCGCCGAGATAGCCGAGCCGTTCTTTTTGGAGACGGACTTCATCGACGATCCGGACCGGCCAGGCGCAGTCTTGGGGCCGAAAACAGTTCCGCGTCGCACCGAGTGGCTGCTCGAAAACGGACACGAGGATGCCGTCCGGACCGCACACGTCGAGACGCCGGCGTCAGTCTACGGAATCGACACGGAAGCGACGCTGTAATCGCCAAGTGGAAAGACGACCGCTGCTTACAGTTCGAACGTCTCGTCACCGTCGAGGACGTGCACGTCGGCGTCACTACCGACGGCTTCCACTTCGCGGGCGAAGTCTTCGGGATCCTGTTCGATCGGCGGGAACGTATCGTAGTGGATCGGGAAGACGTGATCGACCGCCAGCCAGTCGACTGCGACGGCGGCCTGCTCTGGCCCCATCGTGAAGTGATCACCGATCGGTACGGCGGCAGCGTCGGGTTCGAGGAACGGGGCGATCACGTCCCGCATCTCGGTCATCAGGCTGGTATCGCCGGCGTGATAGAAGGCCGTCGTCTCCTCGTCGCGTGTCCGCGTCGGTTCCGCATCCGAGATGACGAACCCGGCGGGCATGCCTGCCGAACCGACCTCGTAGGTGGTGTTGATGCCGTTGGTATGGTCGGCCCGGTGCATCGTCGCGTAGGCGTCACCGACCTCGACGGTTCCGCCGAGGTTCATACCGATCGTCTCGTTGCCGTGGGTGTCTGCGACGTAGGCAGCTAGTTCCGGCGTCGCCACGACAGTCGCGTCGAAGGCACCTACGTCCCCGATGTGGTCGGCGTGGCCGTGCGTGAGCAACACGAAGTCCGGCTGTTGGACCTCGGCAGGCGACAGGGCTGTTTTCGGATTGTCGAAAAATGGGTCGACGAGTAGGCGCGTCTCGTCGACGACGACACTCCAGGTCGAATGACCGTGCCAGGTGAGGTGCATACGTCATCCGGTCGTATGGGTGTCGGTCACTTAACACTGCAGGGCGGCCCTGGCCCAAGCGTTTATGCGAACCGCTACCTAGGTACGTGTATGTCTGAGGATGGCGTCTCACGGCGTGGCTTCCTCCGGACGGTCGGTGCCGCGACAGCCCTCAGCCTGGCTGGGTGTGCCGACTCACCGTCGAGTGGGACACCGACCCAGACTGCCACTTCGGATCGATCGACGCAAACGCCGATCGAACTCCAGGATGGCGATCTCATCGACGGAGAACCGATCGATCAACTAAATGACGACGGGACCGCTCGATTTAGCGAAGTCTATCAAGCGGTTCGAGATTCGGTTGTACAGATCAGGGTGCTGACAGCGAGCGGCGAAAGTGCGGGCTCGGGGTTTATCTACGACGAGTCACATCTGGTGACGAACGAACACGTTGTCGCCGATGCCCAGGACTTGTTCGTTCGATATCGAACAACCGGCTGGCGCGACGCCGAAGTCGTGGGAACTGACGTCTATAGCGATCTAGCTGTCCTTCGTGTCGACGATCACCCGGATGCGGCCCAACCCCTTCCACTTGTCGAGGCAGACCCAGCCGTCGGCACCGAAGTCATCGCGATCGGCAATCCGTTCGGCCTCTCGGGAACGGTTTCAAGCGGGATCGTCAGCGGTGTCGATCGAACGCTGTCGGCCCCGAATAATTTCAACATCCCCGATGCGATACAGACCGACGCTCCCGTCAACCCTGGCAACAGTGGGGGGCCACTGGTTGATTTACGAGGACAAGTCGTCGGCGTCATCAGCGCCGGTGGCGGTGACAATATCGGACTCGCGATCTCCGCACCGCTGGCCAGACAGGTCATCCCTGATTTGATCGCGACCGGCTCTTACGAGCACCCGTACCTCGGGATCGGACTGCAAAACGTTACTCCGGAACTGGCTGCGGCCAACGACATGCCCGAAGCGACCGGGGTCTACGTCACTCGCGTCGTCACAGACGGGCCGGCCGACGGCGTCCTCCGTGGTTCGACGGGCCGTGAATACGTCTATGGCCAATCTGTCCCTGTCGGTGGCGACGTCATTCTCCGCGTTGCAGGCCAGCCAGTCCCGACGTCGGACGCGCTCGCGAGTGTGCTGGCACTGGGCACCCAGCCCGGCGAACCAGCCGAGTTGCGTATCTGGCGGGACGGATCGGAACAGTCTGTCGAAGTCGACATCGGTGTGCGGCCCCAGTAAGTGAGGTTACTCTAGCCGTTTGGCGACGCCTTGTTCGAGTAGTGGCGCCACGTTGGTCTCGGGAAGTGCTACCACGTCGTCAGTTGCAAGATCGTACGCTCGATCGTCGATACCCAGTATCTCGCCGACGTCGTCAGTGATCTTGACCGTGGTTCGGTCGATACCGTCAGCCACGCTGTCTGCAGGAACAGCCCCTGGGCCATCGCTGCCACTCGCCCCACCGTGTCCGGGTGTGCCGCCGTCGCCCCGCGTCGCCTCGTCGACTGTCTTCCCGCCGGACGTGGCACTTGTGGCCGGCGGCGTGTCGACGGGTTTGTCACTCATGTCGTCGGGGTCGTCCTGCTGGACGGGATCGGGACTCCCCATGAGATCGGCGGCAGAGACGTCGGGCTGTGTTTCCTGTTGACTGGGAGCCTTACTCGGCTGGCCGGACTCGGGATCCTCCTCGGCCGGGTCGCTGCCGGCAGGGTCTGTGGAGGCTTCGATCCCGGCCGTCTCGTCGAGCCCGATATCAGCCGTCTCGCCGTCTAGGACGTCGAAGACACGCGTCCGGTTGTTCTCGATCGCTTCGACGAGCGTCTCGAAGAGGTCTTGCTCTTCGGTTGTCAGTCCGCCGTCTTCGGTTGGCATGTCCGCGGCCGCCATCGAGGCCATCTTGACGAGTTTCCCGACCCGTCGTTCGTAGATGGCTTCGAGTGTCTGTTCGGCGGTCGCGATGTCGTCGCTCAGCCGGTTGACTTCGGGCGCATCGAAGGGATCGTCCGCGTTTGCAGCCACTCGCTCGCGTTCTTTACGGAGCGCACGCACGAACTCGCCAGCCTCCTCGTAGAACGAATCGCGAAGTTGCTGGAGGCTGTCGGTTTGGCGCTCGCGACTCTGTACTGATTGGATCTCGTCTAAGTCCATATCTCCTCTGCGTTACTCAGGTCCCTTCTGTGCGCGCCCTCTCGACATGAGGAACACGCCAAGGTACTCCGGAACGGTACTGACTCCCTCCGAGAGTGTAAAGGTATCGCCGTCGAGCTCTACCTTCCCTGGCGCTGTCACTTCGACAGTGATCTCGTGGCCCCGGAACGTGTCTGGGATCGCATCGACGAGTGGATCGAAGCTGTCGATCTCGTCTCGTTGGAGTGTCCGGACTGCGAGCCCACTGCCGCCGTGAAGGCTTCCAGGGAGGCGGATGAGGCGGTTCGTGTCCGTCGTGACCGGTTCGTCGATCGGCGCGTTCTGGGCTGTGATGACCTCGTGGGTAAGTGCATCGACGAGTTTGCGGATGCCCGGGCCACCGGCTTCGAGATTCCCGTTCTCGATGGCATCCCGGTTTGCATCGATCGCCCCGTAGACAGTCGTTGCACGACCCTCACCGATCCCATCGAGTTCCTGGAGACGATCTTTGGCGTCGGCTTCCGAGAGCGATTCGATCTCGGAGACGAACGCCAGCAGCGCTTCGTGGACGCGCTTGCCCCAGCCACCGTCCGTTCGGAGACGGCGCGCGGTGACGTTGCCTCGCATCTCGGTCGTCACGAGGCCGTCGAGATCGAGTCCGATCCCGCGAACGTAATCGACGATCTCGCGTCGCCCTTCCCGGTCCAGTTGCTGGATACCCTCCTCGCGCACGTGGACGTGATACCCGCGCCCGCCCGAGAACACAATCGTCAAGTCTTCGAATCCGAAGTCCGTCTCCAGAAAGTCGAGCAATCGCATGAGCGCGTCCTTACACGCAGCGAGCATCTCCGCGTAGGTCGTCTCGGCCGGATCGACACTCGGGAGGTGATCTGCGTCGAGGTCGAAAACGACATCCGACCCGTGCCAGTCCTTTTCAGCCATCGAGGAGGCGCTCGGGTCGGCGTATCGGCCTGCCGAGAAGTACACGTGGCGGGGGCGCTCGCGTGCGAGAAATGACTCCAACTCGCCGAGATCGAGCAACGACTTGTGCCGAACCATTGTCTCGCCCGGCCCCTCGGTCCAGGGGATGTAGCCCCACTCACGCTCGTGGGCATCGGGTGGCGGCGAAAGGTCGACGCGCCGGTAGTGATCGCCGAACCGACCCCGGAGATAGGCACGGGTTCGCTCTTCCATCGTCCCCGATTTCGGGCGAGACCAGCAAAGGCGTGTTGATCCTGTTGCCCGCAAGCGAGCTCCCAGTGCCGTGTCTCTACTCTAAGCGGAGCAGGCCGAGTGCCTCGGGGCTTGACCCCGAGGCCGTTCACACCTGCAAGTAGCCGGCTAGGACACGCTCGTTCGCTTTGGCGGCCGTCTGCCCTCCGTTCGCGTCCGCCGTCGTATCCCATCGGGCACAGACACGCGAGGATCGAAACCCAGACGCCCGCGGGATTCGCCCCACTGGGCCGTGACCGGATGTCGGAACGAATAAGAAGTCAGGTCCAATAGCCTGGGGTGAAGTCCCGTGGTGTAGTGGCCAATCATAGAGGCCTTTGGACGGGATTTGAGTGTTCAGATGCCGGAAGAGAGCCTCTGACGGCGGTTCGAATCCGCCCGGGACTATCTTCTCGCGACCAGTTACGGAAGCGACACCGTTGATTCTACGCTGGTAGCTCGTTTTGTCCCCGATGTCGGCCTTACGCAGCGTGAACGGAGACGGGCCTCAGGGCCGCAACCAGGCTGCGGTCACGTTACGGTACGTCGTCCAGAAGTCCCGCCAGAGTCGTTCGTCTGGCGTGCCATCGGGTGGCATCCCATACCTCCCCCGCGCGAGGCGTGGCGATATGGGTGAGGGGAGACGCGAGTCTTCGAGTGACTGTGAGGGCCGGACCGACACGGCGCGACCACACTCCGGGCACTGGTACCAGATCGACCGAGAGCCACTCCGCTCGTGGAGAATCCAGTCTCCGTCGACGTGGCTATCGTGCCCACAGTTCGCACAGAACAACACTGACTTTCGTCGTCGTGGCCCACAACTTCCCGGTGACGGTTGCGAGGGCGCCATCCCTGAAGGGTACGCGACTGTTGAGTAAAAAGGTTAGTATAGATCATCATATTCCGCACTGTGAACCGCCTCGGCCCGTGCCGCCTGGAGAGTCTGCCCACAGCACGCCGATTCCATCATCCCCCTGGCGCGCTACGACGATTCGGTAATCGCGACTGGCTCGCCGCGGGCGGCACTTTCAGCTAATGCGTCGATGACCCGCATATTTCGGACGGATTCTTCGACGTCGATGCGTGGTGTCTCGCCACGTTCGACTGCATCAGCAAAGTGTTCGACCTCACGCTGGTACGGATCAACTGGTTCGAACTCTTCGGTGACGCGCCGGCCGTCGATTTCGTATTCGATCGAGACACGCTGGTCGGGATCGGCTCCGAAGACGTCCGTCGCACGGAGCCATCCGTCGACGGCGTCGACACGGTACGATTCGGTGAGCTGTGTATCGAATCCGGAATGGACACGGGCCGTCGCCCCGGACTCGAACTCCAGAATGCCAGTCAATTGCGTATCGACCCCGCTGTCGCGCGTGTCGGCCTGCGTTGCGTAGACGCGCTCCGGTTCGCCGAAGAACAACCGCATCGCGCTGACGGCATAACAGCCGACGTCCATGAGTGAGCCGCCGGCGAGATCCGGATTCAGCCGAATATCGTCAGGGCGACCGCGCAACGAGAACGTGAACGATGCGGACCCAGCTCTGAGATCACCCAACTCCTCGCGAACGATCTGGGCTGCGCGCTCGGTTCGTGGGTGGAACCGATACATGAACGCCTCCATTAGCGTCACGTCCTGTTGGGCGCAGTATTCGAACATCTCCGCCGCTTCGTCGGCGTCGACTCCGATCGGCTTCTCACACAAGATGTCCACTCCAGCGTCGGCGGCCCGCTTTGTCCACTTCGCGTGGAGGCCATTCGGGAGCGGGTTGTACACCGCATCGATCGGGGCCTCCTCGAACAGCGCCTCGTAACTCCCGTACGCGTTGGGAGTGCCCCTCTCTTGGGCAACCGCTGTGGCTCGATCACCTCCCCGAGACGCGATTGCCGTGACCTCGTGTTCGCTGCGCTCGACTGCGGGGATGAGTGCCTTCTGTGCGATCCCGGCCGTACTAATGATCCCAAATCGCATACGACTGGCTTCGCTTGGCACTGCCTTGAAGCTCCGGGCTCTGGCAGAAGTCAATCGCTCCTCGTCGATGATTGTATTACGCGTATACTGGCTCTGGCGAACAATCCGACTGTCGAGTTTTTGTTCTCCGATAAGAGGAGTGCGTGGGACCGGATTTGAACCGGCGGACCTCTACAGGACAGCGCCCTCAACGCTGCGCCGTTGGCCTGGCTTGGCTACCCACGCGCTTGTTCGCTGTCTGCATTCCACTGTTGTAGTCGGCATACTAAAGTCGCTTTCGTTTGGCTTCCGTCCCCGACATTCCTTCACTCTCACAGTGGACATGACTGATAGTTTTCTGCCGTCACTGTAGACTCAATCACCCGATTGCCTTAAATCACTGTGTCGATTGTCCATAGGCTACCCACGTTCGTCAAATCGCAAGCCCGTAAACGGGTGAAGGCCTGTGACGGGGGGTAGGTTCTTCGGGTCCAGTAGGAACGTGCCTTCACGAAACTTCCCGATTGCCAACAATACACAACAGTTTATTCGACTTGAACATGGTTCGTATGAAAGTAGCCAGAAATTTGATTAGAAAACGGGTGTGAAAGGGCCAGAAAAATCTATTAGAAGCGTCTGCGTGCGCGTAAGGCGCGTATGGCAACGGATTTGGCTTTCACAACTATCAAATAAGTGTCATTGGGACTTCTCTAATAGAAACCCAAACTCACAAGTGCCTGCGGGTCATTCGTTTATATACGACGGGGTACGATCATGGCCGAATCAACAAATTCCCAAACTCAGACAGCCACCTACTGGTTGAAACCTGAGCAAGTCGAGAAACTCCGTGACGCTACAATCGAAACCTCTGCCAGCTACTTGGCCGACAGGAACGACGTGTTGATTGAGTTAATCTATGACACGGGGTTACGTGTCGGGGAGGTAGTTGCTCTCGACGTGGACATGGTTGACTGTGATGGCGGGATCATACGGCTACCCCCCGACATACAGAAAGACTATCCGAACGACAATTCACCGACGTACACAGAAATAGAATTGGCCGACTCGACAGTCAGGGACCTGCGGAAATACCTCTCGAATCGGTGGAAAGACAGTGAGGCACTATTCCCGTCACGCCAGTCGGCACGGATGACAACGGAATCCGTCCGTAATGTCGTTTCAAAGGCGGCAGAGGTGGGTGAGATACGTCCCTTGACGACAAACGGACGTGGGGAGCCTGCTAACGTAACTCCCCACACGCTTCGTCACAGCGTTGCATATCGCATGATGAACGTCGAAGAGGGGAACACGCTATACGATGTACGAAACCGTCTCAGGCACAGAAGTATTCAAACCACAGAACAGATTTACGATCACTTCCGTCGAGTCTAATACGGAATTGTTTCTCTCTAAGAAAGTGTCAGCATAGACGTTTGGCCCGACTTCCGAACTGTCGACCTGCCAGCGTAGCGGGCGGGGCCTCGTCGGTTTCGGCTTCGGGCAACAGCAACAGCTTGGGAAGAGGAAGAACAAAATGTGAGAACAGAGACTGTCACAGGTTTGTTTTGAGTAGAAATATGTGAAATTATAGTCGGTTACGGGTCACGATCGTGAGGGAAGTCACCTTTCGAGGGGAAACCCCCTGATTCGACACGGGATCATAGGAAGAGACCAACTTTCTCATTACGATTGTGACAGGTGCAAGCCTGCCACCCCCCCACGTCCCTAGCGGGGGTTTTTTAGGCCTTACAGAAGAAGGTTCAATAAGTTAACAGGAGTCCGCAATTCACTCGCTCTCGCTCTCCCTGTGTATCCGTGCCACCATAGCACTCGACGTAGCAGCAGGATGCGGCGAAACGTCAGTGAAGTGACTCAAGGCTGTGGAAACATCTGCCATGCGTATGTTCCCCTCCTTTTCATATTCGTGTCGCAGGTAAAAGTCGAGTGCCATGACGGGGTTGTCACCCACTTTATCCGACTGTTGTGCTTCCCTATGTAACTCTTTCACACGGTCCCCGTCTGTTAACGTATCACGGGAAACTGGCATTACAGTATGTTCACTCTCTGAGCCTCTTGCCGAACGTCACTCTCCGTCACGTTCCTGTCGAGCCTATCAGAGAGTAACTGAGCAACTTCCCCCAACGACATGCCGTTCGTAGCCAACAGCTGACTAAGGACTCTCACGTCGGCGTATACAGGCTCCTGTAGTAGTTTGAGGGGCCACGTCTCTCCCCCAGGTAGGGTGAGTGAATTCGTCCCACCTTCCTGCGGGTCACTCGACTGTGATTCAGAATCGGGTAGGTCGATCCCGTGAAGATTAGCCACCTTTTTGACCGTCTCCACCTCACTATTCAACTCGCGGCTTACATCCGATACTGAGTTGATTAGATCAGACTCGAAGAGACGGGACAGGAACTTTGACGAGTCAGGTTGAAACAGCTGATCCCCCCTCCGATAATGTTTATATCCATCATTAACATTTTCAGATAGTTTGATGGGATCACCGATCACAGGACTTCCGACCTTCCACCTGATAGTGCGTTCTAAGGTAAGGTCATCGACGTAGTCAGGACGATCGTCACGAGCTTCACCCGTACAATCCTCTATTTTACGAGAGCTAATGTTCATTCGTTATACACGCTCCTTGGCAACGCATACCAGAGACTATTCCCGACAAATGAATTTCCCGACGAAACACCTAGCAATTTGGCGTCTTCATGCAGGTCGATCGACTCTCCTCTGTCAAGTCCACTTTCTTTTAGAATAACGTGAGGTTCCTCTTCGCCCTGTGAGATTGCTTCTAACGCCACACCCCACTAGACGACTTCAATTCGACGTGGTTGAGCTCTCCAAACTCGATTTCCTCTCCAACTTCAAGACCTTGCTTCAAATATCTCATACTTTCAACCTCTCCACATCTTTCCACACGTTTTTGTTTCTACTTAAATGAAAACAAAACTGTGTAGAAATATGCGGGGAGTGGCCCCGCTTGAAACTTCGTTGACAGACAGGTCATCGAAGTCAATACAAATTCCATGCGGGTGAGAATCCCGCCGTCAGGGAGTTACTTTCTCACCCTGACGCCTTTATCAGTAGTTAGACGTATCTATGCCCCTCTTTTCGATTTGTTTCTCAGCGAAATCAATTGCTTTTAACAAGTCGCTTTTGCTGTCAAACACCGTTTCTATCCCGATACGTTCATCAATCGTTTCGATCGGATTTTCCCAGTCAGCAATGTGGACTGCATAGGCGGGTACTGCCGCCTTGAACCCGCCTTTAGGATTCCAAGGTCCACCCCGCCCACCAAATCCAGGATCGTCACGAACGAGTTGAATAATCTCTTTTATTTCGCTTTCATCCTTTTCTGGGAAAAGTGACCGTTGGAACTCAGTAAGGTACTGATGTGTATCACGCTCATACGTGTTAATCGGATGAGAATGCGACGTTTCTTCGTCAACTGGCAATCCCATTTGAATTTCCCACTTCCTCCCCCCCTTCTCAAAAGCGTCTTTATGGTCTCCCATCCAAGACGTTCGTGCTTTCGATCCATCTGGATACGCGGCTTCGAAGGTATGTTCATCCATTTTACGATCGTCCATACCGCTATTGCCGTCAGCAGAACGATCAAACTGAGCTTCGCCCGCGTCAGGATCGTCTGCGAGACAGTCATCTGCCCGTTCGTGTTCGGCATCCATTTTTCCGATGTAGTCTGAGTCTACGTCCACGCCAGTTTCTTCAGGAGCGCTGTTAACCCACCTGTCACTCCGACTCATGCTATCACCCGCAACACGTCATTGATACTTACTGTCTCAGAATCGTGAAAAATGTCGGATTTCATTTCATTCAAAACCCTGTAACAACTACTGGAAACTTTGATGGGAACAGTTTCCTCTCTCGAACGTTCAAGGTGGCCGTGACTACACGAACTTGGCCGTCCAAGAAACAGACCCGCTAATATTGCAATAGTTCGGGAATAAGACTTATTTTTATACTGACTATTCAACTGGTCCGCAATCTCCTCATCGATGCGAATTGATTTCCTTGACATATCTACAAACCTTAATGACTACACGGCAGATTATGGGGCATAGCGACTACACGGCCTACAAGCGACTTACAGCATTCATTCCTTCCCACGAGTTTACCCCCAAGCAATTCACCTATTGAGCGCCAGACATAAAAACCTTCGTTTTCTGATAATATATAAAATGATAGGATATGGCAGTATCATACTCAAACTGGCTGTTTCTACGGGGTTAAATTTCTATGATATTACTACTGTAATAATCTATTGGTAGTGTATAACAACCCACCCCGAAATCGGGCAGTAGAGGGCTTCTCAAAAATAACAAATAGGTGTATAGAAGTGTGGGAAGATGAAGAGAAGTGTTCCTTGCGCGCGAGATACCTACAATCATACACTTGTACTCTAGAAGAGTGTTACCTCAATCAGGTACGTGGCGGTTCGGTACGGTTCGTTTTTGATTACTACGTAATCAACACTCACCGCACCTTCACCACCTTCCCACAGGTACCTAGTTGAGAACAGAGATATGGATTATCACGTTCATTCGAACGTGTGAGCATAGATCTCTGTCTAGACCCCCCACCTGATTACAGGCTGTTGGCGGGTCGATTGAGTTGGTTGCCTGCCTTCCTAATGCGGTTGGGGTCGAGGAGAGAAGACGACCCAGCGTTGGGGAAAGCATCGGAACGTAGTGGAGATGATCCCCGAGTGGTCGTGTCGCTCTGCACGGAGACCCCCAAGCCCCTGTACCATCATGATCGTTACAGTCCCTCAAATATCGGCGTGAGTGGTGTTCTGTGAAGTTTGTTGAGAAAACAAGTGGTAACCATCCTATTCTCATTTCAAACCAACTGTGACCCACGTCACTGCCCTCACAGTCAATTCTAAGGGTCATGAATGGGGGTAAAATCGATTTGTTCAACAATCGAGTGGTAACCGTTGTGTAGTATACCGAACGGCCTGAGAGCCCTGTGAGAGTCTTAGAAGGAAATCTGATAGGACAAGTAGATTGCTCAATTCTTTTGCTTATCAACAGTAGATTTAATTGATTCGTGGAAGTATTTCTTTCTATGGATAGACGGTCATTCATACGGTCAGCTGGGATCGGTATGGTACTTTTATCGGGGTGTAGTAGTGATAGTGATTCATCGGCTACAGAACAAAATATTCAATTTTCAAAAAAATGGGAATATTCAGAATTGTCAGAGGATGCTAGATTTGTCGCCGGTTCATCTACAAGTGACACAATTTATATATTGCAATCAAATGGATATTTTTACAATATTAATAGACAAAATGGGGAGCGAAGGTGGTTTGAACAAATCGACGCAGCTCCTAGATCTGAACTCTTCACATTGAACGAACAACCAATAATTGCTGAGTTAGGAGGGTTATGGGGAGAGGTAAACATTTACATTTATACATCTGAGGGTGAGCTACAGACTACAATTCTCCCCGAGGAACGAATAGAAACTTCTCGTCCAATAGCAAAATAGCTTTTGACAGACAAAGATTATATCTTGCATTTGGAAATACTCACGATGAGGAGATCCATGCAACAGTCCTTAACCCAATTGAAAACGAAATGATTTCTGAAGAGAGATTAGTTTGGCCGACAATAGGACCATATGCAGTTGTTTCTGACGGAGGAGGTCTAATAGTAGGTGCTGGAGAATCACGTCCAGATTATCTTGCCCGTATAAATTCAACAGGAGAAGTTGATTGGCAAATTAAGTTTGAAGATAACGTAGTAACATCAAATGTCGATATTATAGAAGACGATGGTATAGTGATTGTAGGAAATAAATTAACCGACACGGACGGTGCTGAAACGATAGTCACAACACTAAATGGTGACATAAAGTGGCAACATAAGCTAAGATCCCCAAACGAATCATATCGCGTCTTAGGAGATCCAATAGTCACTAGTAATCATATTTATATCCCATATCTTATAGGCTCAAGTTCCATCGTAGTGAAGAAATTTAGAAAGGAAGGAGATGGAGAGGAACTAGACTCAAAAGAAATATCTCCAGAAGAAGGAGTGGGGGGTAATACTGTATTGTTTTCGGCAGATGGCCAAATAGTGCTAAGTAAAGTAACTCCTAATTCTTCAGGCGAAACAAGCGTTTCATTTAGAATTTTTGGTTTTCCAGATATAGATCTTGTAAATGAGCATACACTGAATGATGTGCATTACAATAAGTTATTGCAATTGTCCTCTTCCGACTTTTTATTCTACTCTAACTTTTTTGATGAATTGCAATATATAACATCTACATAACTATCTTACCCCATCCGATTCAAGGCGTCACGTCGGTCCTCTGTCGGAGCTTGGTCGTACCGTTGCATCGTCTTCGGTGAGTTACGCAATTGCTCACTGGCGGCTACAAGCCCCTCTTGGCGGGTCATGTACGTGCCCGTCGAGTGGCGTATGGCATACCAACTAATTTGCCGATTCGACGTGTCGATCCCTGCCGTCTCACACAACTTCCCCAAGAGGTACTTGAGGGACCGTGACGAGTAGGGGTGTGCCTCACGGGTCAACCATAGTGCATCTGTCTCGTCGTATTTGTCGTACAACTCACGTTCCTCAAGCCACCGTTCTAACATGGTTGCTGTCCGTTCTCGTAAAGCGACCTTCCAGTTATCACGACTCTTCGATGCCTCTTCTGCGGGAATCAACAGTCGTGCATTGGACAGGTCGATCCACGAGACACGGGCACGTCCGACTTCAACAGGTCGAAGGCCTGCATCTAACGATGTCCACACGAGTGAAGGGACTTTGAACCCGTTTGCCCGTTGTACGTCATCACTGTCGATTGCGTCAATCGGCTTGCGGAATCGGTGGGACAACTCTTTCTTCTCGTCGTGAGCAAGTTCGTGATATTGAGACACGCCCCCGTATTCCAGTGACGCCTCTTCGAGTAGCCGACGTTCCTCTCGCGTGAAGAAATCCCGTGGTTGCTGTCGGGCACTATCCCCGCTAAACGTGACTGACGGGTCCCAGTCGTCTATGTCGTCGTGATAGCGGGCAAGTGTTTTGAGTGACTTCTGTGCGTTGGACTTGTGGGCATCCGAGTGATCCGAGTAGACGAGTGACCGGCAGTAGTCGTCAAGTGCGTCTGTATCTATCGACAGGGTGTAGCCGTCACGTTCGTCCCACACCCACCTGTAGAACACGTCAATGTCGTGCATCCGTCGTCTGACTGTCGAACCCGCATACCCCTCTGCATGGTCAGGATCTTTGCCGAACCCGAGTAACCACTGTGCTAACTCTCGTCTAAACTCCTTGTAGTCCGTTCGTTGTCGTTGGTTGAGACAGTCGTGTGACGGGTCAGGCACTAACGTCACGTCGTGTCGATCCCCGTTGACAGCAATAGTTTCGTCACTCATTGTCGTTAGCCTGACTGTTACGGGCAACCCCCTGCCGTCTATTGATTTGCCGATTCAGCAATGTGGGTAGTTTTCGCCGTGGCTTGTGAATACTCATTTGTATCACGTTCACGACGGCAGAAAACTGCGAGAGGGGATCGGCGTGGGTCCAAGGGACAGCGCCCTCAACGCTGCGCCGTTGGCCTGGCTTGGCTACCCACGCGCTTCCTGCGATTAACTCGCGTTTCATTGTTCCGGAGGGGGATTAAAATGACTGTCGATTCGCCCCGTCCAGTTGTCTCCCGTGGCGTCATTTCGCTCTGTGGATAATTCGTAGAGAGCGGCCTGTCTCGATGGACCGTCCGATACTATTCGACCGGAGTATGATAAGAATATTGTCTATAATCGTCTTCCAAGTATGAAAGCAATATTATGGTATTTGGGAAACGACTGCGAGATATCTTACCTGGGATAGAAAATATGCAGAATACTCGGCTGAGATGCCCGTACCACGTGTTACCATGGTACCATTGCACACTATGAAAATACTGTTCGAATATAGGTACTTATAAGCTTGGAGTTACATAGTGTACGATAGGATTATGAGTTGTCAAAGTAACGCGTCTCCCGCTAACCGGACGTCGTTCACTGCCCACGAAGTGACGACCGACCAAACAGCAGACGTGGCGATGAAGACACAGACCAAGCGCTATACGTTTTACTGGCAGATCGGGGCCAATGGACCGGTGTTGCTTCGGGTTTCCGATTACGATGGTACCGACGTAACCAGTGACGTGGATCCCCCTGACGACATGTACGATCGCGTTCGACAAAACACGGGCCGGGATATCTGACCACAACGCGATCGAGCACCTGTCTTTCTGCCTGGGTAACTGTGTCGTGTGCCGTGAATGCGGATCGACCTACGAGAGACATCGCTTCGGTAACCGCTCTCTGAAGAAATACGTAACCAAACAATAAATAGGGACCTCACAGCAGTCCAAGACGGGATGGAATACAGAGACTTCGGGACGGCCATCGATTTCGAACCGTCGGCCCTGGGATTCGGTGCGATGCGGTTGCCGACCGAGGGAGAAGAGGGGACGATCGACCGTCAACACGCGATCGACATGATTCGGGCGGCGATCGACGAGGGCGTCAACTACGTCGACACCGCCTGGCCGTACCACGACGGCGAGAGCGAACGGGTCGTCGGCGAGGCACTCACGGGCGACTATCGCGAAGACGTCTCTCTCGCGACCAAGATGCCCTCGTGGAAACTCGAGACGAACGAGGACCTCGAGGAGTACTTTCAGCGCCAACTCGACCGACTTGCTACCGATCACGTCGAGTGTTATCTTCTGCACGCACTCGATGAGGAGTTCTGGAACACATACCAAGAACTCGATACGTTCGAGTGGCTCGAACGGAAACAAGCTGCGGGGGAAATCGGTCACGTCGGGTTTTCCTTTCACGACGATCTCGATCTCTTCGAGGAAATCGTCGACACCTACGACTGGGATTTCTGCCAGATCCAGTATAACTACCTCGACCAGCAATTTCAGGCTGGGCGGGCGGGTCTCGAGTACGCCGCCGAGCGAGGATTGGGCGTCGTCGTCATGGAACCGCTCCGTGGCGGGACACTCGCGACGGATCTGCCCGATCCTGTTTGCGAGGCCTTCGAGGAGGCCGATTCGGAGCGGTCGCCCGTCGAATGGGCGTTGCAGTGGCTGTGGGACCAGCCTGAAGTGTCGACCGTCTTGAGCGGGATGTCCACCCTCGAGCAAGTGCGTGAGAACGTCGACCTCGCCGCCCAATCCGGGGTCGGCCAGTTTTCCGAGAGCGATCTCCAGACCGTACAGCGAGCCCGTGAGCGGTTCGAGGAACTGATGGCTGTCGACTGTACGGGCTGTGATTACTGTATGCCGTGTCCGACCGGCGTCGATATTCCAGGCAACTTCGATCTGTACAACCGCCTGGAGACGAGCGACGACCCGACGGCCGTGCTAGACGAGTATGAACAGCTGGACGAGCACGCACGAGCCGATGCCTGTGTTGCCTGTGGCGAGTGTGAACCTGCCTGTCCACAGAACCTCGAGATTATCTCTTTGCTGGAAGAAACCCACGCCCGACTGGACGCTGTGCGCGCTTGACCGTGCCAGAGAGTCCAACCGGTCCCGAACTCAGTCGGCCTGTGGCTCCGGGTCGCTCTCGCTGGAAAGATCGACGTCTTCCAGTTCTCGGGAGGGTAACGTGTCCCGGAACCGCCGGACGATCCCTTTTGCCTCGCTCAATTCCGCACTCCCGACGGCCCGAAGCAGGGCGAGTGCCCGCCGTGCACGCGTCTGTCGCCAGGACTCCGCGCGATGCTCGTAGGTTCGGATCGCACGCAAGAAGTCGATC
This sequence comes from Halorhabdus sp. CBA1104, assembly GCF_009690625.1. Taxonomy (NCBI): domain Archaea; kingdom Methanobacteriati; phylum Methanobacteriota; class Halobacteria; order Halobacteriales; family Haloarculaceae; genus Halorhabdus; species Halorhabdus sp. CBA1104. The sequence continues at coordinate 972,007 of NZ_CP033878.1, forward strand.
TTCCGGAACTCCGGCCAGTACGGGGCACAGAAATATACCGCAGCCTCGTTGCCGTTTGCGTGCCACGGGAGGAAGTTCGACGTGCGCTCGTCACCGCCGGTTCGAACGATGAGGTCGACGTCGCTGGTCGGCCCGTCGTACAATCGATCTTCGATCGTCCCAGCGTCGATGTCTGTCGGATCGAGACAGCCGTTTTCGATATCTTCGGCGATCGAGCGCGTTGCACCGAGTAGTTCAGCCCGCCCGCCGTAGGCCAGCGCGATATTGAGGTGGAACTGGTCGTAGCCACGCGTTTGCCGATCGGCGTAGGCGACTGCCTCACGGACGCGTTCGGGGAGCCGATCCAACTCTCCGATCGCTCTGATCCGGACTTGGGCTTCGTGGACCCGGTCGTGGTCGGCAAACTCGTAGAGTTTGTCCTCGATGAGATCGAAAAGGACGGCTCGCTGATCTGCCGGCCGGTTGAAGTTCTCTGTCGAGAATGCATACAGCGTCAGTTCTGCCACCCCGAGATCGTCACACCATTCGAGCAGTGATTCCGTCGTCTGTGCGCCTGCACGATGCCCGTTGCTGGTTTCCTCGCCGTGCGCGCGGGCATACCGTCGGTTCCCATCTTGGATGACAGCAACGTGGTCCGGCGCGCCCGACACCTCCCGTTCGAGCAACTGCTCGTAGAGCTTCGAGGCCCACTGACGCACCACAGAGACCATTTAACAGAACCGATACGCGCGGATGGAATGAGTCTTCTGTTCGCTTCGCCGGAGAACCCGCAGGGTTTTAATGTGTCGACCACGACGTACCAGTTGCAATGGCGACCGGTACGGTTGATTTCTTCAACGACACTGGCGGTTACGGTTTCATCGAGACTGAGGACGCAGACGAAGACGTGTTCTTCCACATGGAGGACGTCGGCGGTCCTGACCTCGAAGAAGGCCAAGAGGTTGAGTTCGACATCGAGCAGGCCGAGAAAGGCCCCCGCGCGAAGAATCTCACGAGGCTCTAAGCATGGCGGAAGGCACCGTGGACTTCTTCAACGATACGGGTGGTTACGGCTTCATCGAGACCGACGCGGCCGACGACGACGTGTTCTTCCACATGGAAGACGTCGGCGGCCCTGACCTAGAGGAGGGTCAGGAAGTCGAGTTCGAGATCGAAGAAGCCGAGAAAGGCCCGCGCGCGACGAACCTGACGCGGCTGTAAACACGGTACGGCGGGTCCCACCCGTCTTCTACCGCTCTCATCCCGTCGAGCAGCTGCGCTGTCTGAGACCGTGAGTCGTATTACCAGCGACGCCGACGTACGGATATGGACGCGAACGTCGATGATCTCTACGCACAGACCCGAAAGCTACTGCAACCCGGCGAGATCGAGCTTCGCGGGTTGATCGTCCACACCGAATTGTCGAACGATCAAGAGCCGGAACTCAATCAACTGACCATCGAAGTTGGAGACACGATCGCCGAACACGCCGCCACCGACGCGGACACGTACGTCTACTCGGGTACAGAGGATCCGGAATTTGGCCTCAACCAGCACCAGGGACTGACGATCGACGGCGACGAGTTCGTCTGGGAGTGCCAGCAACTCCTCCGGGATGGAACCTTCGACGTGGTCTTTTACTATCGAGACAGCGCTGAGACGGATGCCATTCTCGAGGATCTTCGTGAGAACGATCACGAAGTCGCCGACGTCGAATCTCCCTGAACGGAGAGAACAGAGCCACACCCGATGAGAACGGAACAAATACAGTACAACAGGCAGGCTCGACGGTAATGGTCGTCTGGCATCGTGACCCCACAAAGCGAGCAGCGAACGGATGATTCCACTCTTCCACGACTTCGATGGCGAGCGCGTGTTGATCTTCGGCGGCGGGAGCGTCGGTGCTCGGAAAGCCCGTCGGTTCGCACGGGAGGCCGAAACGATCGTCGTTAGCCCGACCTTCGCCGACGTAGCGTTCGGTGGGGCCGAGCGGATCCGTGCTGCCCCCGACGAGTCCGCCGTCGACACGTGGCTCGACCGCACCGCTCCGGCGCTGGTCGTCGCCGCGACCGACGACGAGTCACTCAACGGGGCGATCGAAACGGCAGTCCGCAAGCGGGGCATACTGCTCAATCGCGCAGACCAGCGTGGTGCGCGAGACGCCGGCAGCGTCGTCGTGCCGGCGACGATCCGGCAGGATCCGGTCGTCCTCGCGATCGCAACGGGTGGCCAGAGTCCGGCCGTGAGTCGAGTGCTTCGAGAACGGCTCGAAAACGAGACTTACGTCCGACAGGCTGGAGAGATAGCTCGAATCACTTCCGAGTTGCGCAAGCAGCTACAGGAAACAGGCGTAGATCCAGACCGTCGCCAGCAAGCTATTCGCGAAGTCGTCAAGCGGGACCGGGTTTGGAAGGCTTTAGATAGCAGCGGTTCTAACACTCTGGAAGTAGCAGCAGACGTGATCTCGGACGTGATCGGTGATACATCGTGACGCGAGAGCCAGGTATTGTCTCGGGCGTGAGCGTTGCCCACCACCACGCCAGCGTCGAAGCCATCGACGCGGCCTCTGCGGAGAGTCAACGTGAGGCCGTCGAACAGCTACTGGCACGAGACGGCGTCGCTGAAGCCCTCGTCTTGCAAACCTGCAACCGTGCCGAGCGGTACGTCGTCACCGAGGACCCACAGCAGGGCCGGGACGTCCTCGCGTCCTCGACCAGTGATCTCCCGGCGGGAACCGTCGCAGAGATGGACCACGAGGAGAGTCTGCGACACCTGTTGCGAGTTGCGGCGGGACTCGAATCGCTCGTCCCAGGCGAAGACCAGATTCTCGGCCAGGTGCGAGATGCGCGCGAGGACGCACGCCACGCTGGCGGACTCGGGCCGGTCTTGGACGACGCAGTGACGAAAGCGATTCACGTTGGCGAACGCGCCCGGACCGAGACCGCCATTAACGACGGTGTGGTCTCGCTTGGCAGTGCCGCCGTCGAACTTGCCGGGCGTGAGTGTGATCTCGCGTCGGCGACTGCGTTGGTCGTCGGAGCCGGCGAGATCGCGACGCTCGCGTCCGAGGCGCTCGCGGATCGAGCAGGGGTGGACCACTTACTCGTCGCAAATCGAACGGTCCCACACGCCGAACACATTGTCTCGACCGTCGACGTCTCAGCCTCGGCGACCGGCCTCGGGGCGCTTCCTTCGGCGGTAGACACGGCGGATCTCGTCGTTTCGGCGACCGCCAGCCCCCAGCCAGTGTTCGACGTCGAGACGTTTGGGACGGTTGGTGACACAGTTGTCGTCGACATCGGTCAGCCGCGGGACGTGCCACGCGGCGCTGGGGAGTACGCGGGCGTCTCGGTTTTCGATCTCGACGACTTGGAGTCGGTCACTGCAGCGACGCGAGCCAGTCGGGACGCGGCCGCCGAGGCCGTCGAGGAGATCGTCGAGTCGGAGTTCCGAAACTTGCTCACCCAGTTCAAACGCAACCGGGCTGACGACGTGATTTCGAGCATGTACGAGAGTGCCGAGCGTGTCAAAGCCCGGGAACTCCAAGAGGCGTTTGGCAAACTGGATCTGGACGACGACCAACAGGAAGTCGTCGAGTCGATGGCTGACTCACTGGTCAATCAATTGCTCGCTGCCCCCACCGAATCGCTCAGGGACGCCGCCGAAGACGACGACTGGACGACCATCGATACGGCCCTGCGGCTGTTCGATCCACACTTCGGCAGCGGGGAACAGCCCCCGTCGGTCGCGATGGCCGAAGACGAGGTCCACGACCGTCTCTCGGCACTCGTCGACGCCGACGACTGAACAGGTAGTGCCGACAGTCCGCGTCGACGCGCTCGTTTGCCGCCGGCCGAACGTTCTTTTGCCACGGTGGTGTGTGGCCACACATGGCAGATCTGTTGAGCGACCAAGAGATCGAGAACCGACTGCCAAGCGACTGGCAGCGAGACGGGGACGAAATCGTTCGCACCTACGAATTCGACGCCTATCTCGACGGGATCGGATTCGCGTCGGCCGCCGGGGGCCTCGCTCAAGAGGCCTTTCACCATCCGGAGATACGGATCGGGTGGCGAGAGGTCGAGATACGCCTGACGACCCACGACGCCGGGGGCATCACCGAGGCCGACCTCGATCTGGCTGCTCGACTGAACGAGATCCGGGACTGACTGCCGGCAACGGTGTTGATCGAGTCCCCCGTGTGAACGGCTGGTTTTTTTGCCTGTCGGCATCCCGTGTACGGATATGGACTCGCGTGCGGAAGGGATTGCATCGCTGCTTCGAACGACGCGACTCAACGCCGCTCTCGGCTGGCTGTTGACCGGCGTGATCGCCATGATCGTTGGCGGAAACGTCCTCTTGGGGAACGTCCTGTGGGCTGGTTTCGCGGCCGTCGTCGGCGGGTTGGCTGTGCTTCCCCCGCTGGCACAGGGCGATCCGATGGCGATGATCCCCTGGGAGGTGTTCGTCCTGGCCGCGTTGCCCTTGCTGGGGAACACGTTCGGCGTCAGCCTCGCATTCAGGGGGATACCGACCTACCTTTCGGTGGCGGCGCTTGCACTCATCGTGGCTGTAGAGCTCCACCTCTTTACTGATGTCGAGATGAACTATCAGTTCGCGCTCCTGTTTGTCGTCGTCTCGACACTCGCCTTGGCCGGCCTCTGGGCGGTCGCACGGTGGCTCTCAGATCTGTACCTCGGAACGACGTTGCTCGTCGACCCGGCAATCGCCGAATCCGTGATCGAAGAACAGCTCATGTGGGAGTTCGTCGCCTCGGCGGTTGCCGGTGTCCTCGCCGGTCTCACTTTCGAGTTGTACGTCCGCCGGTACGTCCACGTTCGCCCAGGGGGTGACTGAGCGTGGGACTCACGTCACGCCTCCGTCTCACCGAGGCCCAACAGCGCCAGCTTACCTGGGTGATGGAAGTCGCGTTGATCGGGCTGTTGTTCATCGGACTGGAACGCCGATCGGCCGGGATTTCGATCAATGCTGTGATGGGGCTTTTGGTCCTCCAGATTCCGCCGCTGCTCGAACGGGACTACAGCGTCTCGATGGACCCGCGGCTGACGCTGTGGATCACGAGTGCCGTCTTCCTGCACTCGCTGGGGACTGTCGGTATCCCCGGCGGTGAAGGATTCTACAGCACGATTCCGGGGTGGGATCATCTCACGCACGCGCTGTCGGCATCGGTCGTGGCAGGCGTCGGCTACGCGACGACGCGAGCCCTGGATGTTCACTGGGACGACGTGCAGTTGCCCGAGCAGTTCGTGTTCGTGTTCATCCTCATGTTCGTCCTCGCGTTCGGGGTGATCTGGGAAGTCATCGAGTTTACGACCAGTGCCGCCGCAACGGCGATCGGTGGGTCGCCGGTCTTGACCCAGTACGGGCTGGAGGATACGATGAAAGACCTGATTTTCAACACGATCGGGGCCATCGTCGTGGCGTCGTGGGGAACCATCTATCTCAACGACTTCGTGACCCAGCTCCTGACAGCCGTTGGGATCGCAAACGACGACGCCGACGGCGGGGAGTGACCGTTTTATACACCGGTCGCCAAATCTATCCGTGTTCGTCGGTCACGCCTTCCTCGCCTTTGGGATCGTCGCGCTGCTCGCAGGCCGCTACGGGCCCGAGACCCGCCCGCTTGGGCTCCCTGGCGGCGTGACCGTCGGGTCCGCCGTCGCCGTCGGACTCGCAGCCGCCCTCTTTTCGTCACTCCCCGACGTTGACGTTGCTCACGCGGCCTTCCAGGTCGTGACGCTCCCGGAGGAGTCGACGGCGTTCGATCACTTCTGGGCAGCCACCAGCGAACGCCATCGGACGACGACTCACTCGCTGGTCGTCGCAGTGGCAGCGAGTGTTGGCTTCGCGCTCTGGCCCGTTGGCCGCTGGCTTGGGCTGGGCGTCCTCGCCGGTGTCGTCGCACTCGGCGCAGTGGCTGGCGGCATCGTGGGCGGTGCGGTCATGACCGTTTTCGTACTCGTCGGCCTCCTCGTCGTGACGCTTGCCCTCAAGACCGGGCTCGCGGGACGATCGATCTTCACTGCGGCGGTGGTTGGGCTCTCGATCCACCCATTCACGGATCTGCTGACGGGAGAGCCTCCACTGTTTTTCGCCCCCTGGGAGTTCGCCGTGATCGGCGGTCGCATCGAGCCCTTCGTAGATCTAACGCTCAATCTCCTCCTGGCGTTCGGCACGGAACTTGCTGTCATCTGGTTTGGTCTCTTGGTCGGGCTGTGGCTCGCCGGTATCGACTGGCGTCGACACGTCCATGCTGCCGCCACTGTCGGGATTGCCTACGCCCCGATGGCACTCGTCTTACGCCAACCCAGCGTCGACAATGCGACGCCGTTCGTCGCAACGATCCTCCTCGTCGGCATGGTCGGTGTCGTTAGCTTTCGACGGCCGGTGAGTAGCGACACGACCGTGACAGCTGCCCTCACTGCCCTCGCGACGATCACTTTCGCCTGGCTCGGATTCACGCTCGCGTACGTGACTGTCACGGGTTCGGTATAACTAACCCGAGTGCACAAGGCGATCGGCCTCGTTGATTCGAGTGAATCTATGGGAGGCCGAGAGCTGCTTGCAGCCGTCGAACAGTCGGTCGAATTCGACCCGAGAGCGGTGTCGATCGACGACGGCGAGGTGCTGGAGCTGTTCGAGCCTGCCGTCAGAGAGTGGTGGGTCGAGACGTTCGGCCCGTTCGTCCCCGACAACGGCGGCTTTTTCACCCCACCGCAAAAAGACGCCATTCCGCTCGTTCACGACGGCCAAAACGCGTTGATCGCCGCGCCGACGGGCTCGGGCAAGACCCAGGCGAGCTTCGCCGCCATCATCAACGAACTGTTCGAACGCGGCCGTACCGATGGCCTGGAAAACTCGGTGTACTGCCTGTATATCTCCCCGCTGAAGAGTCTCGCCAACGATATCCACCGCAATCTGGCTGTCCCGCTCGAGGAAATCACCGCCAAACTCGACGAGCGTGGCGAGAATGTGGACATTCGCCACGCGATCCGGCACGGAGACACCTCCGATAGCGACCGGCAAGCGATGCTCGAAGAGACGCCACACATCCTCAACACGACCCCGGAAACACTCGCTATCCTGCTCAACTCCCCAAAATTCAAGCAGAAACTCCAGACCGTCGAGTACGTCATCGTCGACGAAATTCACAGTTTGGCGGCAAACAAGCGTGGGACGCACCTGTCGGTCTCGCTCGAACGGCTCGAAGCCATGGCCGAAACCTCGCCCACCCGAATCGGCTGCTCGGCGACGGTCGAACCGCTCGACACCATGGCGGAGTTTCTGGTCGGCCGCCAGGAACCGGGCGGGGATCCACGCGAGTACGAACTCGTCGACGCCCGCTTTGCCCGCGAGTTCGACATCGAGCTTACGACACCGACGGATGATCTGATCCACACCCCGCAATCGACCGTCAACGATCGGTTTTACGACCAGTTGCACGAGCTAATCCAGGATCACACGAACACGCTGATCTTTACCAATACGCGGTCCGGGGCCGAACGCGTCTTGCACAACCTCAGAGAACGGTTCGACGCCTACGACGAGGCCAATGCGGGCTGTCACCACGGCAGCCTCTCGAAGGACAAGCGCGAAGCCATCGAATCCGACCTGAAATCGGGCGACATCGATGTAGTGACGACTTCGACGAGCCTCGAACTCGGGATCGACATGCCCCACATCGACTTGGTAGTCCAGGTCGGTTCGCCCAAGTCCGTCGCGGCGCTGCTCCAGCGTGTCGGCCGGGCGGGTCATCAACTCGGCCAGACCGTCGAAGGACGGGTAATCGCTCTCGATCGAGACGAGCTAGTCGAGTGTGCCGTCATGCTCAAGAAGGCCGAGGAGGGGTTCGTCGATCGCGTGTTCGTTCCCGAGAATGCCCAGGACGTCGCCGCCCAGCAGGTCTATGGCATGGCGATCAACGAAGTTCGGCCCGAGGCTGAAGTGACAGGCATCCTCCGGCAGGCCTATCCGTACCGAGAGTACGGCGACGAGGAGTGGGAGCAACTGGTCCGATATCTCACCGCAGACTATCCGGGAATGGAAGACGAGAACGTCTACGCGAAGATCTGGCGAGACACGAACGATCCGCCCGACGGCGAGTACCACTACGAGGAGTTCCCGGTCGGCGAACCACTGATCGGCAAGCGCGGCCGCCTGGCCCGCGTTATCTACATGACGAACATCGGCACGATCCCGGATTCGTTCACGTGTGACGTCCTCACTCGCGCTGACAGCGAGTGGGTCGGCCAACTCGACGAGTCGTATCTCGATACCGTAGAATCCGGCGACGTGTTCGTCCTCGGCGGCGACCGCTATGAGTACCGGTACCGCCGCGGCTCGAAGGTCTACGTCGACCCCACGAGCGCGCGACCGACGGTCCCCTCGTGGTACTCCGAACGCCTCCCTCTCAGTTACGATCTCGGCCGAGAGATCCTGTCGTTCCAACGCGAGTTGCTTTCACGCCTCGATCGCGGCGGGCGAGCCGAGGCCCGCGTCTGGCTGCGGGAGTTCCCACTCGAGGAAAACAGCGTCCGGGCGATCGTCCGGATGTTCGATGACCAACGCCAGTACGCCGGTGCTGACAGCATCAGCACGGACGAGCGCCTCGTGATCGAAGAAGAGCGTGATCGCGACGAGTACGAGCGACGCTACTACGTCCACTCGAACTACGGACGGCGATTCAACGATGGCCTTTCACGACTGTTGGCCTCTCACGTCGCTCAAGAAGCGACCGCAAACGTGCAGGTCGCCGTCGCCGACCACGGCTTTACGCTCTCGATGCCGCTCAACCGGAAAGTCGACGTCGCCGGTATCCTCCGGTCGATCGACCCAGACGACGTGCGTACAGACTTGCGTGAAAGCCTCGACGGGACGGACCTCCTCGATCGGTACTTCCGGATCAACGCAACGCGCTCGCTGATGATCCTCAAACGCTACAAAGGCTACGAGAAGTCCGCCAGCGAACAGCAGGTAAACAGCGAGATGCTCCTCGGGTTCGCACAGGATCTCGATGAGTTTGCCGTCGTCGAAGAGACCTACCGGGAAATTCTCGAAGACAAACTCAACGTCGAAGCGATCGAGGGCGTGCTCGGCGCAATCAGTGACGACGAGATCGATGTCGTCCATCATCGCGTCGACTCTCCGACGCCGCGGGCCTTTGGCCTCGCTACCTTGATGGCCAGCGACGTCGTCCTCGCCGAAGACGAGTCCGCCGTCCTCAAGGAGTTTCACGAACGGGTTCAGGAGGCGATCGACGAGGGTGGCGACGCGGCGGTCGCTTTCGAGTGATCCCGATCCCTAGGTTCCTCAAGACGGGACGACAGTGATCTGCCGGCTGTGATCGATCGCCCGTTCCAGTTCTTCGGCGATGGCACTCCCACGGGAGACTTGGACCTCGCCGCCGCGGCTGACTGTCGCCGTAAAGAGATATTCGCCGTCGGCCCGCACCTCGACCGTCTCGCCGGCCAGGCCTTCGGCAGGAACGACCACGTGTCTGGACGTGATCTCTGGTGTGACCGTCCGTCCCGCCTGTCCGCCGGAACTGCCTGATGTCCCACTCGGCGCGCTCGACTGGCTGCCCTCACGCTCGTCGAGCGTCCGGACGTCGATGTCGATACCGAGGCGGTTCTCGACATCTGTGATCCGGCCCCCGCCTTTCCCGATGACCTGGGAGATATCGTGCTGTTGGACCCAGACGACCGCCCGGTCGCGCCCGCGGACCTCGACCTCGACGTGGCCGTCGGCTATCTTCCGAATCTCACCTTCGACCTCCTGGCGAGCGATCCGGTCGACGCCGCTCTCGGTACCCTCGTCGTCGCCAAGTGGCACGGTGACGACCTGGCGGTTGAACGTGTAGATCTCGTACTCCGGAACCCCCGTCTCGAAGTCCTCGATGACGATGACCGGCCGGGCGAGATCCTCTTCCATGAGGCCTTCGGGGACTTTCACTTCAGTATTTACGTCGTAGACTGTCTCGATCTGGCCGGCCTCGATGTAGACGACGGTATCGACGACCTGTGGGATCATGCCCAGCTCGACGCGGCCGACGAGGCGCTGTAGGGCGTCGATCGCTCGTGTCGCGTGCACGACGCCGATCATGCCGACGCCGGCCAGGCGCATGTCTGCAAAGACTTCGAAGTCGTCGGTTTTGCGGACTTCGTCGTAGATCGTGTAGTCCGGCCGGACCATCAACAGAGAGTCTGCGGTCCGCTCCATCGAGCCGGCCAGTTCCGTGTACTGGGTAATCTCCGGGCCGACCTGGAGGTCTCGCGGTTTCTCCATCGTCTTCACCGAGAAGTCCGAGTCGGCGAGGAAACTCCCGACAGCCTGGGCGAACGTTGACTTGCCGGCTCCTGGCGCACCCGAGATCAACACGCCGCGCTGGCGTTCGAGCAGCCGATCGCGCAGTTCCTCGGCGTACTCGTAATCGTCTAGGTCGGTCTGGACGATCGGGCGGACAGCCGTGATCTCTAAGCCGTCCGCGAAGGGCGGCCGAGCGATCGCGATGCGGTATTCCCGGAACTGGACGATCGTCATGCCCGGTTCGTCGATCTCGATGAACCCCTCGGGACTCGCCCGGGCGCTCTCCTCGATGTCGTGGGCGTACGCCGTGAGTTGGTCTTCTGTCGAGAGATCTTGCCGGATCGACTCGTAGTGCATGTCGCCGATCTCGCCGCGCTTTGCCATTGGCTTCGCGCCGACTTTGAGGTGGACACTCATCGTGGTCTCGTCGAAGAACGACTCGATGTCCAGTTCCTCGACGTCCCGACCGACGGGTTCGATGAAGACGACGTCCAGTCCTTTCGCGCGGGCGACCTCGCTTTGAACGACATCGCTGGTGACCAGCGTCGACCCGCGCTCTTCGGCGAGATCCCGAATGAGTGCGTCGACGTCTCCGTCCGCGGCTGCTCGTTTCTCGGCGTGTTCCGGGCGTCGGCCGATGTACTCGACAGTGATCGTTCCCTCCTCGGCCAGGTCGGCCAGTCGCTGTAACTCTTCGAGGCCGTCCCAGCCGGTCTGGCGACCTTCGTTGGCCTGGGCTTCGAGTTCACCGACGACGGCTTCGGGGACCGATATGGTGGCGTCGGCGAACTCCCCCTCGGCCACGCGATCGGACACCCGACCGTCGATAATGACGCTCGTGTCCGGTACGACGTTCATGTCTGTGAGTGGGGTCCCGTCGCTGATAAACGCCCGCATCCACCTCCCCATCTTGCCGGGCCGTCGCGATGGTCCAACAGGATACCGGCCGGCACCCAACGTTCTTGTCGACGCCAGTGGAACGTCCGACGATGGCCCCAGAGTACCAGGATACCGAGTGGCTCGCAGCTCGGCTCCGCGATATCCTCGAGTTTTACTATCCCGACGGTATCGACGACCGCGGCGGCTACGTTGCCCAACTCGACGGAGAATCGGGCGAGATCTACGACCGCGATTCGAAGCACCTCGTCGCCACTTCTCGATACGTCGTGAATTTCTGCCTCGGGGCGCGTTTCGACGGGCCGGACCCGTGGCTCGAAGCGGCCAAACACGGCATCGAGTTTCTCCGAGAAGGCCACCACGACCCCGACACCGGTGGGTACGACTGGCTTCTTGAGGGGACAGAGACAGTAGACCGCAAGCGCGTCTGTTACGGCCACGCGTTCGTCCTGCTGGCCTACGCTCGTGCCGTCGAAGCGGGAATCGACGGCACCAAAGCCGATCTCGAAGCTACCTACGACCTCCTGCTGGATCGCTTCTGGGAACCCGAATACAACCTCTGTCAGAGTGAATTCGACGGCGACTTCGAGGACGCGTCGGCGTATCGCGGCCAAAACGCCAACATGCACACCTGTGAGGCGATGCTCGCCGCCTACGAGGCGACTGGTCAGCAGCGGTATCTCGACCGCGCCCGAGAGATCGCCCACGCGCTGACAGTCGATCTCGCAGCCGACCACGACGGCTACCTCTGGGAACACTACACCGACGAGTGGGACCACGACATGGACTACAACCGCCAGAAACCAGACGATCTCTTCCGTCCGTGGGGCTACCAACCCGGCCATCACATCGAGTGGGCCAAATTGCTGGCAGTGCTCGATCGCTACGCCGACGTCGACTGGGCGATCGAACGGGCCGAAGAGCTGTTCGAAATCGCGATCGAGGACGGCTGGGACGACGACTACGGTGGCTTCTACTACAATTTCGATCCCGACGGCGAACCCATCGTCGACGACAAGTACGGCTGGCCGGTCGCGGAAGGTATCGGGGCAGCTGCCGCCCTGTACGAACGGACGGGAACCGCGCAGTATCTGGACTGGTACGACCGGTTGTGGGCATACGCCCAGGCGAATCTGACTGCACCGGAGGGGAATTTCTACGTCAAACTCACTCGCGACAACGAGCCATCCCCGACAGACGACGGCCCAGCAGTCGAACCTGGATACCACCCGGTCGGCGCGTGCTTCGAGGGACTTCGTTCGCTGTGACTGCCTCGCCGGGATCGGTGTAGATAGAACAATAAGCCACGGCCTGCAAGACCACAGCCATGACAACACCAGACGCGCTCGTGGCCGGTGAAGCGTTGATCGACATGTTTCCGACGACCAGTGGGCGATTGGCTGCTGTCGACACTTTCGAACGACGGGCCGGTGGTGCTCCAGCGAATCTCGCCGTCGCGATGGCACGCCTCGGAACGGCACCGTATCTCTGGACGAAGCTGGGCGACGATCCGTTTGGTACCCACCTCGAAGACGTCCTGACCGAACAGGGGGTGCCGGACCGCTTTTTGGAAATCGATCCGTCCCGAAAGACGGCACACACCTTGGTCGGTGACGATCCCGACGCCGACCAGTCGTTCGTCTTCTACAAGGAGGAAACGGCGACGATGGCGATGGAACCCGGGACAGTGCCAGATGAGGTGCTTGCCGACCTGTCGTGGGTCCACTTTGGCGGCGTCATGCTGTGTGAAGAGCCGGCCCGGACGGCGATGCTCGACCTCGCCAAACGCGCGAAGGCCGCCGGCTGTACGGTCTCGTTCGATCCAAACACACGCGAGGACCTCTGGCCGGATCCCGAAAAAATAGGGCCAACGATGCGTGACGCACTCGCGCTCGCCGACGTGATCAAGACCGATCGCGAGGATCTGGCGTCGTTGTTGTCCGACCCCAACGGAGCGATCAGTGCGGTTGCCGAAGAACTGACGACGTTTGGCCCGCACACGGTTTTGCTCACGCAGGGTGAGGCAGGTACCTACGCGCTGGCGACAGAGAGCGCCCCGTGGGGTCCGGCTGTGGCTGATGAGCCGGCTGCCGACGTCGAGGCCGTTGACACGACTGGTGCCGGAGACGCGTTCACTGCTGGCGCGATCAGGAGTCTGATCGACGGTGAGTCACTCGAAGCGGCAGTCGAGTTTGCCAACGCAGTCGGCGCACTCACCACGACTGAGGTGGGCGCCATGGCTCCCCTCCCGACGCGTGCAGACGTCGAACAGCTCCTTGGGTAGATCCCTACCCACACAACAGTCTTATCGCGCCACGCCAAGCGAAAGAGATGCGAGACGAGCCACACAGTAGTTGAGACTGGTCGTCTCAATGCATATGGCAGTCTGGCGTAGTTCATAAATAGTATGAAGACATAGTCTCGGATAGAACGATGGCACGAATTACCGGCTCCTACCCAGACGATCTCGACCTCCTCATCGAGGGTGCTGTCGAGGCTGGTGTGTTCGGGGGCAAGAGCGATGCGTTACGCGAGTTCGTGCGTGAATACTTCGAGGACCACGAGAACGAACGGATTGCAGCTGCGGTCGCCCTCTACGAACGCGAGCGGATCACACTCGGTGATGCTGCGAGACTCGCTGATGTCGATCGCTGGACGATGCGTGACATCCTTCGTGAGCACGGTGTTGCACTTCGACTCGGGCTTGTTGACGAAGACGACGCAGCCGACGAGATAGAGGCAGCACCCGAACTCGAATTCGATGATAGGGACTCGTCTGATGAGGAGTCACGTGTTAAATGACAGGTAACGATCTCCCAGCGAACCCGAGGGTCTTGAACACGACTGTCCTCTCGAATTTTGCGTACATCGGTCAACTGTGGGTAGTTGCTTCCCTCTCTGGAATCTGTACGGTACCAGTCGTTCGTGAGGAGTTCGAACACGGCGTCGATAACCATCTATATCTCCAGGAAGCACTCGATACTCTCGACGAAGAGATCCCGATCGCGCCAATCTCGGACACTGTCGCAAACAGAGAGGCGATTGTCAGTGATCACCTCGATCCAGGGGAAGCACAGGCGTTCGCCCTCGCCGACGCACACGACGGTCGGCTGCTGACAGACGACGGAGATGCCCGAACGTTTGCGAAAGACCACGGCGTGACCGTTGTCGGGTCGGTTGGCGTTCTGTTGGCTGCAATCGATGCTGGGAAGATCGATGAAGCTACTGCTGACGAGTGGCTATCGACGTGGATAGATGAGATCGGCTACTACGTCCCGTATCGGACGATATTAGAATATTGAGAATGACTGTATTGAAGCAGACACAGACCCAGCACTCGCCATTTGGCGAACACCTGAGGCAAGTCGCTGACCGACTACAGGACGTCACAATCAGACGCGTCGGTCGCCTCGCAGTGGTACTCACAAGGTTGATCAACGTGGTCTCCGACCGCACGCACTTGATTGCGGTCGAATTCGATCGCGATCCGGTAGGCCTGATCGTTCGCCAGTGAGAACGCAAGTTCGTTCTCGAAGAACTGCTGGGTGGCACACCGACGCCACAACACAGCGCGGGCAACACGCTCTCCACGGTCGGTCAACTCGACGCCGCGGTAGCGTTCGTACTTGACCAGTCCCTCTTCGGCGAGTGACTCGACCATGCCGGTGACACTCGCGCCACTGACGTCGAGATAGTCAGTGAGTTCACGGTTGCTCACCGGTGATGTATCTACAAGCGTCCGGTAGAGAACGCCACAGAGGTATCGTCCCTCTCCGGGTGTGAGATCGTCAACCACTGCGTGCGTGCTCAAACTCATAATCCTATATCCCGAGAGTGTTCATTCACTGTGATCGTCCACCGTTGTCCCAATTCGCCAGTAAACAATGGTTCGGCCAGTCTTGCGCCGGCGGAGCGCCCCGTCGCTGACCTGCTCGTTCAAGTGTTGCCGGGCAGATTCCGTCGAGATTCCGAGCACGTCGGCGACGTCCGTGCTCGTCACGACTGGTCCATCGACGGCGTCGAACACCGCGAGTACGTCGGCCGCCTCGATCGAATCCGCGAACTGGCCGTCCTCGTCACGAACGCGTTCGCGTCGCCGATCGCCCCGGCACCGACCGTTTCCATGGCCACTCGCTCCACGTTGGTCGCCACGCCTGCCTGCTTTCGGTGTCATCACTCAATCTAGGAAATCAGTCGGCATAACCCTTTTGCCAGTACCCAAATGGTGAGGGCCGTCAATTCAGGCCCTCTACGGTGAATCAGAGTTCGATCCGAGAACCCGCCCCCACGCGAAGGTATGCCTCGTCGAAAGCATCTTCGAGAGCACGTCTGGCGACGTGACCGGTACAGTGCGTCGGTGCGATCCGCTCGACGCGTCCGTCGAGCCACTCGACAACGGGGTCGATCTCGCTCTGATCATCTGACCGAAAGTGGGTTCCGCCGATCACGGTCTGCACCGGTGCGTCGAAGACGCCCTCAGCGTATTCGATCGTGTTCCGGAGGCCAGCGTGACAGCAGCCGAGAACCAGGCTGACCCCGCTCTCGACCTCGATGGCCAGCGACTGGTCGTCCCACACGGGGTCTTCGATTCTCTCGCCGTCCTGGACGTGTTCGCCCGTTCGACTGTCGGGATACTCCCGTGGAATCTCACCGAGTGCATGAATGCCCGGCGCGACCTCGACGGGGTCGGTGTGCGTCGTCACTGACACCTGCGCCTCGATCCAGGACCGATCGTATGGCATCCCGATCGGTTCCTCGTCGTGGTACTTCGACTCGAAGGTCGCCGGGTGACAGTACAACTCCTCGGCGTCGTCGAGAAACGGTGGCAACCCTTTCGTATGATCGTAGTGACCGTGACTCAGGACGATCGTCTCGAAGGGACTGACACCGAGCGTATCGGCGTTGTCGTACGCCACACCCGTCTGCCCGGCGTCGAACAGCAGGTCGTCGATCGCCGCGGAGAATCCCCACTCGGCGCGCAGCCCCTTCGGTCGCGAGCCCTTGACTTCGTTGTCTGCGAGTATCGTGACTGTGGTCATGGAGGTCGTTTGTTTTCACTCCGCGTGATGTTCGTGATGACGTCCTTGGGAGTGGTCGTGGCCCTCGTGCCCATTACAGTGCGACCCGTCTGGCGTCGCCACCTCGAGATCGCCTGCCTCGAACTGTTCGAGCGCCTCGGCGACGGTACCCTCGGTTCCACAGTAGACCTCGATGTCCATCGCGTCGAATCGCTCCACAGCTTTCTGACCGAGGTTGCCACAGAGCAACACGTCGGCCCCGGTCTCGGCGATGATCTTGGGTGGCGAGCGACGGCCACCGTGGTGTTGCCCGTCGTTGTCGATCACCTCGACGCTCTCGGCCTCGGTATCGAGGAGTGTGTAGTTCGGTGCCCGCCCGAAGTGCGGGGAGACTGGTGCCCCAAGCGTGCCGTCTTCGAGACTGGGGACGCAGAGCAACATTTGTTTCAAATATCTATGGGCTCCGGGCTACCTTGTCGGTTCTGATTTCATTGTCAAGTTTTGGCATGGCAAAACCAACGGGTGATAGCGCCGTGGCGATCAGCCAAACAGGACGAACGACGAGACGAGAGACAGGACGCTGACGACGAGCAACGCCGAGAGAACGACGACGACCGGTCTGATTCCGGTCGATCGCATCTCCCGGAGATCGATCTCCATCCCGAGACCGACGAACGCGACGAGGAACAACCCCTGATAGGCCGACTCGAGCAGCGCCACGTCCGTCGAGGAGAGCCATCCGAGACTCGCGATCGTCGCCATGAGGACGAACCCGACCACGAACTTCGGAAACTGCGCCCAGAAGTATCGCCAGCTGACGCCGTCTGCCTGTCCGTCGTCATGTCGTCGGGCGTAATAGATGGCATAGAGGACGGCGACGACGCCGATGAAGATGTTCCGACCAAGTTTCGTCACGGTGGCCCACTCCCCGGCCTGTGGGGAATAAGCGAACCCAGCGGCGACGACGGGGCCGGTCGATACCATACTGACACCTGCCCAGGTGCCAAAGACGATGTCCGGGAGTGCCAGAACCCGTCCCACGACTGGGTACACTGCCAGGGTGACGGCATCGAACAGCAGGATCGTCGCGACGGCGTAGGCGATCTGCTCGCTTTTGGCTTTGATACCCCCCGAGACGGCGACGATGGCCGAAACCCCACAGATGGAGTAGCCGGCCGCCAACAGCGATCCCAGCCGCTCGTTGATCCGAAAGACGTTGCGTGCGATCATCTCGACGAAGAGGAGGCTAAAGATCAGGAAGCCGACGACCAGCGCGAGGAGTTCGACGCCGACCGCGAACAGCTGTCCGATCGCGATGCGAGCGCCCATGAGCACGATTCCCGTCTCGAGCCAGAGTTTCTGCGTGTCGACGCCGTTACTGGCCCACTCCGGAACACCGACTGTGTTCCCAACCACCATCCCCAGTCCGACGGCGACAAGCAACTCGTTGAGGCCCAGGACGGTCGCCGAGAGTCCGCGAGCGAGACCCGCGCCGGCGACGAGAAGGCCGATACCGGGGAGTAACCGCGAGTAGCGTCGAATCATATGTGAACAAATAATTCGTTTACAATCAGATTACGTATGTTTCGGCTCACATAGCGATCACGATCGAAACGACCAATACACCAATTAAGACAGCTATCCACCCGCTTTCGAGCCTCTGAAACCACTTTAGGAGAGAAGTGATTCCCGTCGTGACGAGGTTGAGATACTCGTTTAGCATCACAATTGGGCGCTACAGTGCGTCATAGATATCGGCAATTGTTAGGTTTTAGCATAAGGGAGATAGTTACTTAATAATGATGAGATTGGTCCCAGGCGACAGTGAGCAGGACGTCGCACGATTGAGGGTTAATCGCACACACGTATCTCCAGTATGGATCTCGCATACGGTCCCGTCCCGTCTCGACGGCTCGGTCAGAGCCTCGGGGTCAACACGATCCCGCCCAAGACCTGCACCTATGCTTGCGTTTACTGTCAGCTCGGTCCGACGACGACCACCGGGACAGATCGTCTCGAATTCTTCTCACTCGAGGAGATCGAAACGGCTGTTTGTGACCGCGTCGAGCAGGTCAGGGCCACGGGCGAAGAGATCGATTATCTTTCGATTGTCCCTGACGGTGAGCCGACGCTCGACGCCAATCTCGGGGACATGATCGACCGTCTGGGGGAGTTCGACATCGATGTTGCGGTCATCTCGAACGCATCGTTGTTGTCCAAGCCCGGCGTCAGGGCGGATCTCGCGAAGGCCGACTGGGTGTCGCTGAAGGCAGATGCTGGCACTGCCGAAACCTGGCGGCAGGTCGATCGGCCCAACGGAACGTTGTCTTTCGACGCCATCACGCGCGGGATGGAACTGTTCGCCGAGGAGTTCACGGGCACGTTGACGACCGAAACGATGCTGGTCGACGGACTCAACGACGACGAGACGACACTCCGAGAGACAGCCGAACTGGTCGCGACTGTCGATCCGAACACGGCCTATCTCGCCGTCCCGACGCGTCCGCCCGATGAGGAGTGGGTCGAACCCGCAAGCGAGGGTGCGCTCGCGAGTGCGTATTCGATTTTCGACGACCGACTGGACACTGTCGAATACCTCATCGGCGCGGAGGGGGCGTCGTTCGCCGCGACGGGCGACGGACGTGCGGACATCCTCGGTGTGACGGCTGTCCACCCGATGCAAGAAGGGGGGCTCCGGGAACTACTCGACCGGGACGACGCCGACTGGACGGTCGTCGACGCGTTGCTCGATGCGGGTACGTTGCTCGAACGCGAGTACGGCGGCGAGACGTTCTATCTGCGACCGGTGGAAACGATTGCGGAGTAACGATCCCGAGGCCGACGGATAGCCATTCCCGGCAACCCCGCACACAGGCCAAGTGTTTTTGCGATCGACTGTCCTACGTCGAGGAGCCACCGACGGAACGATCGCGTCCAGGAAGACTCACCATGAGCGAGCCAACCATCACGCTACTGGATGCTTCGATCGGCCAGACGCCCGCCGAGCAGAACTTTCGCCGGGCGTTCGACCTGCCCGTGACGGCTTGGAAGGTGAGCGACGGGGACGTACCACCGGTTCCCGACGGCGACATGTGGACGGGTGATGGAGTCGTCATCTCTGGCTCACAGACTGCCGTCTACGAGGACCGAACGTGGATCGACCGGACGGCCGAGTGGGTCGCCGATGCGGTCGCCGCCGGCGTGCCCGTGTTGGGCGTCTGCTGGGGTCACCAACTCCTCGCCCGTGCGCTGGGCGGAACGGTCGAACCGATGGGCGCGTACGAACTCGGCTACGCCACGGTCGAGCGCGTGGCCGCCGACCCCTTCTTCGATGGGATCGACGACTCCTTTCTTGCCTTCGAGAGCCATTCTGATGCCGTGGGCGAACTGCCCGACGAAGCGACGCTGCTCGCCGAGAACAACCGTGCGACCCAGGCGTTTCGCGTCGAGAACGCCTTCGGTGTCCAGTTCCATCCCGAGTACGACATCGATACTGCCCGGTGGGTCGTCCAGAACAAGGAGGGGGAACTCCCCACGGAACGCGTCGAACGGGTTCTCGACGCCATCACACCGGAACGACACGCTGACACGGCGTCGGCGAACCACGTCTTCGAAAACTTCGAGAAGTTGGTTCGACGGCGGGGCTGAGTACAGTGGGTCGTGTTGCAGTGACGTACTACCTTACTGTTCGGAGAGGGTAAACCACCAGTCGTACTGCTCGTACCCCTCGTCGTCAGCCTCGGCTTCCCGGGCGTCGACATCGTCGCGGGTGCCCGGCGGCGGCAGAAGGACGCGATCGCCGAACCGCTCGTTCTCGGGCCAGTTTGCCGGCGTCGCGACACCCTCGTCGTCACTCTTCTTCAGCGCGTCCAGCGAGCGCAGGATCTCGTCGATGTTGCGGCCGATCTCCTCGGGGTAGTACAGCACCTGCCGGACGACGCCCTCGGGATCGACGATGAACACGGCCCGGACAGTACTCGTGCCCGCACCGGACTGGATCATCCCGAGTTGCTCGCCGACCCGGCCGCTCTCGTCGGCGATGATGGGAAAGCCGATCTCGACACCGATCTCTTCCTCGATCCAGTCGACCCACTTGAGGTGAGAGTGGACCCGGTCGACCGAGAGCCCGATCAGGTTGGCGTTACGCTGCTCGAACTCCTCGCGTCGGTCCTCGAAGGCGACGAACTCGGTCGTACAGACCGGCGTGAAGTCGCCCGGATGGCTGAACAGCACGACCCACTCGCTCGCGTAATCGTCGGGCAGGGAGATCTCGCCGTGAGTCGTCTCGACGGCAAGGTCGGGGAATTCATCGCCGATCAGCGGGATACCGCTCGCGTCGTCTGTCTCGGATTCCATTGCATTGTCTTGTACTATCTTTCCAATATTAAAAACTTCGATGTCGATATGGAAACTTCGATTTTCAAATTGGGAAAGTAAAGGTGATGTATGTAAACTCCGATACCGTACTACCCCATCGCGAGAGCCTGCCATAGCACGAAAATCGCGCCGGCTCCGGCGAGGGTGCTCGCCACCGCGTACTGTCGAACGCGATGAATATTGCGCGAGCACTCGATGGTTCCATGCCCGCTGGAATCGGCGTGAGAGCCGACGTGTGAACACTCCGGCAGCATGTCGATCGCCACGTGTGCGAACACGCCCGTCGAGACGCCGTAAAAGACCGCCTGGACAGTCGCCGAGAGGTCCGGCGTCAGAATCGACAGCGGGATCGCCGCGAGCGCGACCGCCGCCGCCGGGACGATCATCACCGTCCGCGGGATACCGGACTGTCTGAGCGCCTCAGACCCCGTGAAGCCGGCCGGGAACTTGTGGGCGAGAATGCCAAAGCCAAACAGCGCCGAGAGGTCGGGCAGCGACCCGTAGACGACCCCCATGATCGATCCGGCGGCGAGGGCATGCAGCGTGAGTTCGCTGACGGCGGCGTTCAGCGGGAGGTCGTAGTGGCTGACGAGGTGACCGAGTTCGTGGCCGGCGTACCCCAGCAAGTACCCCAGCGCGATGGCGAACCCGCCGTACTCCGGGTGACGACCGATGGCTTTCGGCGCCAGCAGTGCCGCGGCGCTCGCGAGCATTGCGCCACTGGCGAGACCGTAGGCCCAGACCTGGCGGTTGGGTGTGCTGAAGTCAACGAAGAGACTGATCGTCACGCCCGCGGCCATCGCGAGGAAGCCGAAGACGACAACGACGACGAGTGTAGTGCGTTCGGTTACGATGCCGGCCGCCAGCACGCTGACGAAGAGGATCGCGGTGACAGCGCTGACTACCTTTGCGATGCGATCCCGTCGTGGTTCCTCGGTTTTGGTTGGTGTCATGGTGTGTCCGTCTCGATCGCGACGTCTATTGATGGTTGGTTCGGCAAGCCAATAATAACTCACTACTTAATCTTAATAAGAATTGCTATCTACGACCTTCTCATTAGTAATTCGCCCTGGTTTCCGGCGGGAGCCCGCGTCCCAGGGGGGCCAGGCGTCGATCGACGCGATGCCACGCCGACGAAAGCGCAATATTTACTTCTATCTCCCCGAAATTTTTCGGCACGCCAAAATTAGGTGAGACTAAGTAACGAAAACTCGCTCCGATGGGACGGCCGCTCCGGGAGGAAGAACACGGGAGACGGACGAAATCGAGGCAGGCGACGCCAACAGCGCAAGCGCCTCGCTGACGTCGAGTGCGGCAAAGCGGGGACTGTCGAACAGATAAGCGATCGCTTCCGGGAATACCTTCGCTCGATGGGTATCCGGCCGGGCAAGGAGATCACGGTCTGCTCGAAACAGCCCTTCGAGGGCCCAGTCGTCGTCTCGATCGGCCGATCGACCGTCTCGTTGAGTCGGTCCCAGGCACGAGAACTCGAGATCGTTCTCGAAGAATTACCGGCCAATCGACGGTACTGCTGGTCGGCCACCCAAACGTCGGGAAGAGCGCACTGTTCAACCGTCTGGCCGGGGCGAACATCACCGAGTCGAACTACCCGGGAACCACCGTCGATTATACCGAAAGTGAGTTGCGTCTCGACGGCGAGGCCGCCCGACTCGTCGACGTCCCGGGGACGTTCTCGCTCGACCCGAAAGACCGAGCCGAGGCTGTTGCAGTGGAGTTCCTCGATTCGAATCCCGAGGCCGTGACCGTCTGTGTCCTCGATGCCACCTGGATCGAACGCGGTCTCAATCTCGTCCTCGAGGTGCTCGAACGCGGTCATCCCGCCGTCGTCGCCCTGAACATGTGGGACGAGACACGCGAGAAGGGCGTCGACGTGGACGTTGACGCGCTCTCCGCGCTGCTCGGCGTCCCAGTCGTCCCCACGGTCGCGACTGAGGGTGTCGGTACAGACGATCTCCGGACCGAGATCGCCAGTGCGCCGACGACCTCGACGGAGACGATCTGGGAGCGGCTCCCGACGGTCCCGGAGGCGGTCGACGACGAATCGGTGGCGGCCTCGACTCGGGACGAACTGGGAGCCGCGGCGCCGGACGAAGACATCCTCACACCGGGCGCGCGCTGGGATCTCGTCGACGCCATCGTCGAGGAGTGCGTGACCTACCACGACACCGAGCTGTCGCTTGCGGAGTTGCTCGGTCGCCTCGCCGTCGCACCCAAGACGGGGCTACCATTTGCCGTCGCCGTGCTCTATGGCATGTGGTCGTTTTTCGGTACCGTCACCGGTTTCTTCACCGACGGCTACTTCGTGCCGCTGTTCGACGACGTCTGGCTGCCCTGGCTCCAGGACATCTTCCCGATGGAAGGAAGCTGGCTGTACTTCCTGATCGTCGGTGACCCTGCGGCAACCAACAGCTTCGAGGCCTTCGGCATCCTCACCAGTGGGTTGTTCGTCGCCGTCGGCGTCGTCTTGCCGGCAATCCTCGCGCTGTATCTGCTACTGGCGATCTTAGAGGATTCCGGGTACGTCGCCCGACTCGCTGTCCTGCTCGACACGGTCTTTCACCGGATCGGTCTCCACGGTTTCGCGATCGTCCCGATGGTCCTCTCCTTTGGCTGTAACGTGCCAGGCGTCGCGGCGACTCGGACCCTCGAGACCGACAAACAGCGATTCATGACGATGACGCTCCTTTCGGTGTTCATACCGTGTGGTGCCCAACTGGGCGTGATGCTCTCGCTCATCCCGCAGTACACCGGCTACATCCTGCTGTACTTGCTGGCTGGCTTTTTCGTCTTCGGGGCGATTTTGAACCGCCTTGTGCCAGGTTCTTCGCCGGAAGTCGCCATCGACATCCCACCGATGCGACAGCCCCGCCTCGACAACGTCGCGACGAAGCTCTGGCTGCGCCTGCGTGGGTTCGTGACGACGGCTATTCCCTTCGTGCTGTTCGGCGTCGCCGTCGTCAACGTCCTCTATCTCGGCGGAGCCATCGAATGGCTCGCAACCGCGCTCCAGCCGGTGCTTTCGGGCTGGTTCGGCGTGCCCGGCGAGACCGTACCCGCGTTGGTCGCCGGCTTCATGCGCAAGGACCTCGCAGTCGCACAGTTGAGTGCTGTCTCGATGACGCCTTTCCAGACGATCATGTCCGTGGTGATGGTGAGCATCTACTTCCCCTGCGTGGCGACGTTCGCGATGTTACTCAAGGAAGGCCGGGAGAGCGGTGGCGCACTGAAAGTACTCGGCGGCGCGCTCGCGACCCTCGTCGCCGCACTGTTCCTCTGGGGCGGGCTGCTTCGCCTGATCGGGATCGCACTGGGGGTAGCCTGACCATGCGCCGCGACGACGTCTACTTCGGCGCACTCGGCCTCGCCGTTGCCCTGTCTGGGGTCGTCGCCGTCCTTCGGGGCGTCGGCGTCAGTGTCACAGACCCGAACGCAATCGTTCCGCTCGTGACCGTCGCCGGGACCTTTCTGGTGTGGCGCGGGATCATCCTGCTGCTGGTCGGGTGGTTGTTCCTCTCAAATGTGACCGACGGCCTCGACGACCGAGAGAATCAGGCGACGGTCGTCATGGCAAGCCTGATGCTCTGGATCGTCGCCGGGGCCGACCTGCTTTCTCGGGTCCTCGGGGCGATCCCTGGCGGCTCGGACGTCTGGCTCGCCGGGCCGGTCGAGGTCGTCGCCGCGCTCGGGCCACCGTACGGGCCAGCGCTGCTTTTCGCCCCGCTCGCGCTTGTCGCGCTGCGATACAGGCACTCGTCGGACGGTGACGACCAATGAGGACGTATCGTGCCGTCCTCGCTCGACTCGATGCGGGGGCCTCCCCCGAGCGAATCGCCGACGACCTCGACCGGCGCGAGGACGCCGTCCGGGCCATCCTCGAATCAATGCGCCGGGAAGGCCACGTCCGCCGGATCGACTGCAGCGAAACTGGCTGTTCGGCCTGCCCGATGGCGGATGCGTGCCCGACGCCGACGAGCCAGACGGCCCAGTACGTCGTCTCGGCCGACGGGCGAGCGCTACTTGGAGACGAACGCTCGAGCGAACAACTGACCGAGCGCTAGGGATCGGTCCCACCACCGATATTGTGCGAATTTAGAATACTATCGGAACGACTTTGCCTGCCGACTGACAAGCGGAGCCGTATGACCGAGGGGGTCTCCACCGACAATGTCGAGTCGACGATCGCCGACATAACGCACCCTGAGATCGACGCGACGCTTCTCGAACTGGGAATGATCGACGATGTTCGAACCGGGGGCGAGGAAGTCACGATCGACGTGGCGATTCCGATGGCCGGGATCCCCGACGCGATCAAACAACTTCTGGCCCGTCGTCTTGCCGACGCACTCGATTCGATGGACGTCGAACTCACCGTCCAGTTCGTCCTGATGGACGAGGAGACTCGCGAGAACTTCTTCGAGATGGAAGAAGACAACTGGAGCGGTCTCGACGGCGAGGACGGCCCGGACAAACCAGTCGGCGAGGCCGACGACAGCGGATCTGGCGCCCCGTTTTGACCGACTTGGAATATATTTATCACGTTTTACTGACTACCAGGGACGCTCGTGCTGTGGGGTATATTGGACTGATAAAACAATATTGGTCCTGGTCAATCACCACTGATAGAACCGGATCCGCCAGGTGATGCCGGGGGCCAGACGCAGCACTCATCACGGACGACATTCACCATCAACGCGACGACCCCACTTTCGACGAGGAAGGCGATCGCCAGGAGACTCGACGTGGACAGTCCGCCCATCGCTCGTTCGTTGGTTCTTGGCTGCCTTCCGTATGTCAACTCCGCCCTCAGAGATGCCGACATCCAATAACTAGACATGTGGGGAAAATAAAATACTATATGCGGATAATACGGGGCCTCTCAAGATAAAAGCGGTCTATAGGGTATATACACTCTATCTAAGCTCGAAACATTCATCATCTTTTCTATAGTATTGTAGAATTCCCAAACTATTATGTTGTGCAGTCACTCTCGAAATGGTATGAGCACACACGTTGCCGTGATCGGTGCCTACGGGAGTGCCGGCGGTGCGGTCGCCAGACAGCTCGCCGACGAGCCCGACGCCGAACTGACACTGATCGACGACGGCGATCCGGGCGGTGGACTGTGTATCCAGGCCGGGTGTATGCCTTCGAAGGAACTCCTATCGGCGGCCGAACACCGCTTTGCCGCGCGCAACGACGACCGCCTCGATGGATCGCTGTCGGCGGTCGACCTCGAGGCCGTCATCGAACAGAAGGACGAACACACGTCCAACTGGGCGGCCCGGCGACGGAGCGCGATCGAGGGCCTCGCCGAGCGCGACGGCGTGGAGTTCGTCCACGAGACCGCACGCTTCGTCGACGACCGCGTCATCGAAATCGGCGATCGGACGATCGAGCCCGACTACGTCGTGATCGCGACGGGCTCGACGCTCGACGTGCCACCGGTTCCGGGCATCGAGGACGTTACCGTCCGGACGAGTGCCGATGTCTTCGACGCCACCGAGTTCGGTGACTCCGCGATCGTGCTCGGACTCGGGTACGTTGGCCTGGAACTCGCGCCGTACCTCAGCGAGGCCGCCGGGATGGACGTGACGGCACTCGAAATGCTGCCGGAACTCCTCTTGGAAGCCGACTCCGGATTCGGCGAGGATCTGGCCGCGTACTATCGTGAGGCTTTCGACATGGATGTCCGGACGAACGCCGAGTCGCGCCGGATCGAACCGACAGATGACGGCGGCGTTCGGGTGACCGTCGAGCAGGGTGGCGAGGCAGAGACGATCGAAGCCGAGGAGTTGTACGCGTTCACCGGCCGCAAGCCGGCACTCGATGGACTCGGTCTCGAGAACACGGCACTGGAGCCGGGCGAGGAGTGGGTCGCCGACACGATGCAGGCCGAGGGCGACGATCGAGTCTTCGTCGTCGGCGACGCCAACGGTCGCGAACCTATCTTGCACGTCTCGAAGAAGCAGGCCGCGACGGCCGCGTCCAACCTTCTGGCCGACCGCAACGAGGACACCCTCGAGAGCTACCAGCCCACCCACCACCACGTCATCTTCTCGGGACTCGGTCGGCTCCCGTTCGTCCGCGTGGGCCACTCCGT
This sequence comes from Halorhabdus sp. CBA1104, assembly GCF_009690625.1. Classification (NCBI taxonomy): domain Archaea; kingdom Methanobacteriati; phylum Methanobacteriota; class Halobacteria; order Halobacteriales; family Haloarculaceae; genus Halorhabdus; species Halorhabdus sp. CBA1104. Next base: position 998,725 of record NZ_CP033878.1, read on the forward strand.
CGAGTCTGCCGAGGCCGCCGACCTGGAGCACGTCACCGTCGACGCCGAGGCCGCCGGGGACGGCGTGTTCAAGGCCAAAGACGCGCCCGAGGGACGGGCACGGCTCGTCGTCGGGACCGACGGCACCGTCTTGGGGTACCAGGGACTGCACTACCACGCCGACGTGATGGCAAAGACGATGCAACTGGCCGTCGAGATGGAGCTGGACGTCCGGGAGATCCCCGACCGGGCCTATCACCCGACGACGCCCGAAATTCTCGACTCGCTGCTCGCCGAAGCAACTGCGGAACTCGACGCCGTGATCGAGGAACGGACGACCGCGAGTCGCTGACGAGCGGGCTCATCATGGCGAGAGCATAGCCCCCGATGCCAACCGTTAATATCTGAGGGACGTGCCTTTCAGTATGCCTATCGTCAGCGTCTCGATGCCGGAAGAGCTGGTCGAATGCTTAGACCAGTTCGCCGAGGAGAACGGCTACAGCGGGCGCAGCGAGGTAATTCGCGACGCCAGCCGCGAGTTGCTCGACGAGTTCGACGACCAGTCCCTGGAAGGGCGGCAGTTGATGGCGACGGTCACGGTCATGTTCGATTACCAGACCGGCAGCGTCGAGCGGGAGATGATGGAGATCCGCCACGAGTTCGACGGCGTCGTCGAATCGAACTTCCACACTCACGTCGGCGACAATTTCTGTCTCGAATTATTTGTCCTCGAAGGATCACTCGAAGCGATCTCGACGGTCGTCGGGACGATCCGGGCGACAAAAGGCGTCCAGACGGTCAGCTATTCGGTCGTCCCGATGGACGACGACCTGCTCGTCGAGTGACGACGGCTGACTATCTCGCCGTCCGCACACGACGACCTGCCCGGCAAGGTAACACTCCCTTCGCCAACCGCAGCAGAGACCGTCGACGGTCGTGGGATGGACGCCAACAATTGTCTGCCGGTCATCAAACGCAGATATCTCGATAATAGCAGTGTACACGATCCGAAACTCTCCGCCTCGAACGAGTAGATTTCTTCAGAGCTGTCGGTTCCACTCGGCAGTGTCGAATTGCTCTTCGACGAGTTCCTGTGCGCTCGTGAGTTCCTCATTAGTAAGTGATCGCTCTCTCGCACCCTCTCGCTCCCGAACCCCACGTTTCAGCGCGTCGATCACGGCCGATCGCGGGATCTCAATGTGATCGGCGATTTTGGCGACGCGCTTCTCGGCGGAGGCGATCGCCTTGTCCGAGACTTTCTCTTCGCCGACGCGCAGGACGCGTAGCATTTCCGCGATGTCGAGATCGAAACTCATCGTCGTGTGATGCAGGACGGCGCCGTCGGTTCGACGCTGGGCCGACCCGCCGATCTTGCCCTCGGCGTGGGCGATGTCGTTCAGTGGTTCGTGATACGCGTCAACACCCAGTTCCTGAAGTGCCTCGATGGCCCACCCATCGAGGTCGGCGTAGCTCCCCCGGATGTCGTCGCTCACCAGGTCGGCAGGGAGGTACAGCGAGTAGGTAATGACCGCCCCCGGCTGGACGAACATCGCGCCGCCGCCCGTAATCCGCCGGACGACGTCGATACCTTCGCGTTCGACGTACTCGGCGGCGACCTCGTCGGCGTAGGCCTGAAACCGACCGAGCGCGATTGCCGGCGACTCGCGGTACCAGATCCGCAATGTCGGGCCGATCTCACCGCTCGCGACGCGATCGAGGAGGACGCGTTCGAGTGCCTGTTGGGTGGCCTCGCTGTAGGTCCCTGAATCGACGATCGTCCAGGAGTCATCAGTCCGGAACGGCCCACCCGGAGAGCCTTCACTCATCGAGGGCCTCCATCGTCAGGTCGGCGAGATCGTCGATCGAGAAGCCGATCAGGGTGGCCTCGACCGTTTCGAGGGCGGCGATGATCGTCTCGCGGTCGGCGTCTGCGTCGTGGCCCTCGAGTTCGCTCTCGAGGTCGCGACGCGCTTGCGGGGGTTCGACGAAGAAGTCGCCAGTAATCCTCACGTCGTCGATCCGGTCATCGGCCTCGATATCGACGCGGACGAGTTTGCCGTCGGGTACGTTTTTCGAGGTTCGTGTGGGCATAGTGACGTAGAAACGACGACTCAGTTTGCAGTGTGAATCGCCTCGCCGCGGGCGTTCGCGGCGGCTTCCATGACGGCCTCCGAGAGCGTCGGGTGGGTGTGGACGGTCTCGGCGATGTCGGACAGTCGAGCGTCCATCTCGATGGCGAGGGCGACCTCGGCGATCATTTCCGAAGCGTTCGGCCCGACGATCTGTGCGCCGAGGACGAGTTCCGTTCGACTGTCGGCGATGATTCGGACGAACCCATCTGTCTCACCCAATGTCAGCGCCCGCCCGTTACTCGCGAGGGGCATCCGACCGACGACCGGGTAGTAGCCTGCCTCGCGGGCCTGGTCTTCGTTCATACCGACGGTCGCGACCTCGGGGTCGGTGAAGACGACGGCGGGCATCGACTGATAGTCCAACACGGAGGGTTCGCCGGCGATGGCTTCGGCGGCGACTTCGCCCTCGCGGCTGGCCTTGTGGGCCAGCATCGGCTCGCCGACGACGTCGCCGATCGCGAAGATCCGCTCGCAGGTCGTCCGTCCCTGTGCGTCGGTCTTGACGAACCCGTCGTCATCGAGTTCGATCCCCGCGGCTGCCAGGTTAGCCGTGTCTGTGACCGGCTCACGTCCACCGACGACAAACACCTTCTCGGCTTCGAAGGAGTGGCGATCGCCGTCTTCGTCTTCCGTGTAGACGACGATACCGTCGTCAGTCTCCTCCCAGCGGTTGGCTATCTCGTCGAACCGGAAGTCGATACCGAAATCTTCGGCGCGCTCCCGGACGAGTCGAGAGACGTCGTCATCGTAGCCGCTGAGGACGTCGTCGAACATCTCGACGACGGTGACGTCAGTCCCGAGCTTCTGAAACACCGTCGACAGCTCCATGCCGATGTAGCCCGCACCGATGACGACCAGCGAGTCGGGCCGTTCGTCCAGAGCGAGAGCATCACGCGAGTTCAGTACGTACTCGCTGTCGAACGGGAAGTCCGGGATCTCGATCGGTCGACTTCCCGTCGCGACGATGGCGTTCCCGAAGTCGATCGCCGTTTCGCCCTTGTCGGTCGTGATTTTCGCCCGTCGGTTGTTGACGAACTCGGCGATACCATCGACCACTGTGACTCCCTGTGCGTTACACAACTGCTCGACGCCGCCGGTCAACTGCTCGACCACGTCGTCTTTCCAGCCGGTCAACTGATCGATGTCGACGGTCGGATCGGCACTGACGCCGAGGTGTTCGGCATTGGCGGCCTCGTAAGCGATATCGGCCCCGTGGATGAGTGCCTTCGAAGGTATACATCCGTAGTTGAGGCAGGTGCCACCGACGGCGTCGTCTTCGACTAGGGTCACGTCCAGGCCGAGTTGTCCGGCGCGAATGGCGGCGACGTAGCCACCGGGGCCGGCACCGATAATGAGTACGTCAGTCCGTTCAGGGACGCCTTCGACGCTTCCCGGACTCGGGATGTCCATCGAGATATCCTCACCAACTGGTCTGACCGTCCGATCGGACGCGCTGGCGGTCGGCTGGCGGTCGGCCCCGGCTGAATCGTCGCTCGTTTCCTCGCCAGATCCCGTCCCTTCGGCTGGCTGTTCCGGGCCGCCCCCTTCGGCGTTTGTCTCTGGGCCGATATCCGACGGGTCCGCCGACTCGTAGGTGAACAACGTCTCGCCGACTTCGACATCCTCGCCCTCCTCGGCGACGATCTCGACGATCGTGAGTGCTTCAGGCGCGGTCACTTCGACGATCGACTTGTCGGTCTCGACCTCGGCGACGAGCGTGTCCTCGGCGACTGTCTCGCCGTTTTCGACCTCGAGGGCGACGAGTCGGCCCTCCGAGGCCCCATCACCGAGATCGGGGACTACAAAGGCTGTTGACATCTGAAATAGCCTCAGAAGAGCCCCTCAGGCGTCCTTCTCGGCGTCCAGTTCCTCGAGGATCTCGTAGGCCTCGATGGCGTAGGTCATGGCCGGACCGCCGCCCATCAGGACGGCGACCTCGAGGGTCTCGATGACTTCTTCGCGCGTCGCACCCGCCTCGAGCGCGCCGTCTAAGTGCCAGAGGACGCAGTGTTCACACCGCGCGGCACACCCGACAGCCAGGGACATGAGCTCTTTTGTCTTCGTGTCGAGCGCTCCGGGGCTCTCGGCGGCTTCGACGTAGCCGGCGAACCCCTCGAGGTTCTCAGCTTCGCCGACGAGTTCGTGCAGGCTCTGCTTCATTTCGGCAAGTTCGTTGGATTTCGACATCAGTTTACTGTTCGTCTCTAGCGGCATAAATACCCGGAAAATAGGCGATACAGATTCTCTAAGACCTGTTTTTAGCTGTGGCTAAACCCCGGGATTCCGGACGTCGCCCGGATCCTCGAGTCGAATCGCGACCTGTCAGCCGACGTTATTGGATCGGTTTTGCGGGGGCGAAACCCCAACAAATCCGACTGAATCAGTCCGAAACGACGGGCGAAGACTGCTGGGCAGCGATAGTCCCGTCGAAAGACTGGGCGAGCAACTGCTGGACATGTTGCTGGACAGGGTGTCCGGAAGCAGTCAGCTCCGTGTAGGCCGACAGCGGCGAGAGGTCCCCGATCAACACGCCACCGACGAGCATTCCGTCCCTGAAGGCGAGGCGACGCCACTCCTGGTCGCCGTACTGGCGCTCGTGATACGTCTCGCCGAGCCCCGGGTGGCCAAAGGAGGCCAGCGGGAACTCAAAGTGCGAAACGGTATAGGAGGGGACGTACTCGAACGCTTCCATTCCCCCTCCATCGGCGAGCATGTTCTCGGCAGCCAATTCGCCCTGGGCACTCGCACTGCCCCACGATCCGTTGCTGACCGGCTGGTCGAGAAGCGGGTCGTTGTACCGTGCAACGTCGCCCGCCGCCCAGACCGAGGAGTCCGTCGTCCGGAGATATTCATCGACCAGTACACCACCGTCGAGGTCGATCGACGTTTCCTCGAGGAGTCCCGTGTTTGGTTCGGTCCCGATGGCGATGCCGATGCAATCGCTGTCGTAGACCGTGCCATCGTCTGCTTCCGTGGCGCGGACGTGACCGTCTTCGTCAGTCTGGAAGCGCTCGACTTCGGTCTCGGTGACTGGCGTTACGCCCATTTCCCGCAGTGCATCGTGGACGATTTCGGCACCGATTGGTGACATCGCCCGGGAGAACCAACGGTCCCCGCGGATGAGATAGTGGGCCTCGACGTCCTGGGCGGCGGCGATCGCAGCGTAATCGATGCCGAGCAACCCGCCACCGACGATCGTCCCCGTCTCGGCTGCTTTGGCTTTCTTGCGGATTCGTTCGGCGTCTTCGATCGTCCAAAAGGATGTGACGCCGTCAGCGTCGGCGTTCTCGACGGGAAGCGAGCGTGGCGTCACGCCAGTCGCGATCAACAGGTCGTCGTAGGAGACCGATTCACCGCCCATGGTCAGGACTGTCTTTGCCGTCGTATCGACCGTCTCGACGCGGCTCTCCAGCCGGAGATCGATGTCACGCTCGTCGTACCATGCCTGGTCGTGCATCCGGACCGCATCAGCGTCGAGCGTGCCCTTAGCGTACTCCTTGATCAGAATCCGATTGTACAATGGTTCGGACTCGGCGGTCAGTACGGTGATCGAGGCGTCGTTCGTCCGCTCGGCGAGGGTCTCCGCTGCCGCACTTCCAGCGATGCCGTCGCCGACAATGACGTACGAATTGTCGCTGCCGTCTCGGAGGGTGTGTGGTGTCATAGGTAGTGGTTCCGGGAGGCCGCGGGCGACGTCTCCGTCACCGCGCCAGTATTGTCCTTTTCATCCATTACTATGGATTGTATACAGATAAACCTATGTGTAATAAATACCACGAAGATTGAGTAATAATTGATAATAGTGATACAGCACGGATTGTTATTGTAAATATTGCACACAAAACTCCATCCTAGTATTGCACGAATCCGGCTGTACGTGGCTCAATTCGATAGCTTCCGCATTTTGTGGTCAACCGTTTCCGAGCGAAGTTGTGCTAACTTTGTGGAATGATGGCGCTAGTCAACTAGATAGATGTTTTACGACAACTGGAGTAACAGCCACTTTCGAATATGAATATACTGCACAAATCTAGGCCAAGAGCAACTGTTCAAGACTGCAAGAACCGTCGTGAAAACTGACAATATGGCAATGCGAGGGAGATTCCCGCCGCCACGGCAGTAGGCCAGCGAGCAGGAGGACGCGTCTCTCTCCGATCCGGTCGGCGGTAATGCCCGCCAGGAACTGCAAGACGCCGTCGGCGGCCCAAAGCACTGTGACTGCGATTCCGGCCCCGTCTCGGTCGTCGAGGGGAACGACGCCGTGATCGTCGGCAGAATGCCCGGCAGGACGAACCGCAATCCGAGTGTGAGGAACCGCCAGCCGCGACACTTACCAGAAGCGTCCCGCTGCTCCCCGACATTGAGCTACCCACGATGGCCGGCCCGGTCCATCTTCACTGTAGTTTCACTGCTCTCGAAGAAGCAATAAAATCCTCCGGCAATCGCCGGGTCAGCATCTCCGTCCCTCGCCCGGGGCGGACGTACTCGCCGCTGTGTCCGCTATCGATGATGACGCGGCGTTCACGCGATAGTGACGGAGTTATGCGATGACGATCCCGCCCTCGGGCGCCCCGACACTGTCGGCGACGACCTCGCACTTGACCATGAACAGGAAGTAGATCGGAGCCCCGACGTCGCTGAACAGTTCGTAGTTACCCTGTCCCTTGCTGATGACGACATCGGCGTCTTTGAGTCGCTTGGCGAAGGCGTCGGTGATCGTGCCAACGCCCTCCTCGCCGCGTGTCGAGAGGTCGGCCACCTCGTGGAGGCCAACGGCGCGGGCTTCCTGTGCCGTCACGTCGTTGAGGAACGGCCGTTTCTTGGCGACGACCTCCACGTCGGCGTCGATCTCTTCGATCAACAGCCGATCGAGAACGACCTCGCCGGCGTTATCGAGCAGGTAGAGCACGTCTTCGGCCTCGGCGAGTTCGGTTCGCAGTTCCGCGAGTCGATCGATGGCGAACGATTGTTCGAGCACGTCGTCGATCGTCGATTCGATATCGATGTCGTGGCCGGGACCCACGTCGATGACATTGCCCGCGATCGCGAGCCGGACGGCACGTTCGAAACGGTCGTCGGCTTCTTCGAGGCGATACTTCAGGGCCGGTCGGAGATCCTCGACCGTCTCGTTTGCCCGCCGCTTGGCGTCAGCAAAGGGATCGTCTTCGCCGGTCTCCTCGCGAACGATCGACTGGGAACGAGTGGCAATCGCCAGGGGAGAGTCCGTAACGGACATCTCGCTAATCTCGCTGGCTGCCCGACGGAGCACGCGCTCTCGGGTCGTCTCGTCGGCCCCGGTGCGGCTCGCTGCATCGAGAACCTGGTTCAGGACACACGGCCCACACTCGAGATGCGCTTCCATGAGAAAATCATCATCATGGACGACGAAAACGGCGACGATCCCGTCGGCGGGCCACTCACTGCGGGGTTGTTAGATCTCCTTGAGCGTCGGGATCAGGCTCGTCCGAGTTTCCTCGGAGACCGACTTAATCGTCCCGATCTGTTCGGGGCTGAAGGGAACGTCTACGAATGCCGTCGAGACCTCGACGGACGCGGAGCGCTCGCCCCGCAAGCGAAGGCGCTGGCTTTCCATCTCGGTGAGCAGTACCGTATCCGCTGCTGACTCGACGCGTGCGATGTCGTCCTCGAACGCCGAGGTACTCACCGTAAAGAGGTACGTCCGATCGTCTTCACGTTCGACGGTCTCGAGGAAGGTCTCGAGGCTCTCTTCACGGTATGTCGGCGAGAACAGGAAGAGGTTCAGTGCCGTTGCGAACACGAGCGTTCCCGGACCATCATCCGTGAGGCCCTCGGCCGCTCCGTCGATCGCGTCGGTCCAGACGTCACCGTCGAGCAGATTCGCCCGGATTATCCCCTCGTCCGACGTTTCGATCGCCTCGACGGTCGGCTCCAGCTCCGGATCGAAATCGACGAACGACAACTGGTCGTCGTAGTCCGCAACGCCAACGTCGTACAGCTCGGCCATCGTCTCGGCGACGAACTCTCGCCCCGAGTTCGTCAGCAGGAAGACGACGCTACCGCCGGCCGCGAGCCAGGACTCGACGACTGCGAACCCGACGAGGGGCTTGCCTGAACCGCCTGGCCCCGTGATGACAGTCGTCTCTCCCACCGCAACGCCTTCGGGTAGTACCTCTTCGAACCACTCGTGACCCGGCTCGAAAGTCGATCGTATCATTGCACACTTCATACAAGTCCGGAGGCCAAGGGCCTGACGGTGCCGACGCTATCGTGAACGTGATACGGGATGAAAATATCGCCCGCTCGCCCATCGAAACGTCGCATTTGGTTCCCCGCAGTGATGATCAATGATAACGATCCGTACCAGTCACCGCTCGGACGCGAGGAGGTCGGTGTCGCGTTCGAGTTGGTCAACCAGGACATCACGCATGGTGTTCATTCCGTCCGCAATCCGCTCGTCAGTGAGGACGTAATAGTTATACACGCCGTCCTCGCGCTTCTTGAGGACTCCTCGGTCGCGCATCAGTTTGAGGTGTCTGGAGACGGTCGACTGAGGGATTCCCGTTGCGTCCTGGATCGCAGAGACCGTCTGTTCCTCGCCGTCCTGTAACACGTCGAGAATCTGCAGTCGCTTCGGATTCGAAAATACCGAACAGAGGTCCGCCTGACGCTCGTAGATGTCCCCGTTCACAGTCCAGATAACGGCCGCACCAGTGAAACGCTTTCGGGATCATTCGAATATTCGGATAACCAGATATATGGGAGTCGGGACGCAAAATCAGGACGAACCGTGAGTCTGAAAGAGCAACTTCGGTCCGAATCGAGCGCCGATCGTGCACTTGAGGCGATCTTCGACCTCACCCACGCCGAGCGCCAGACCTACAAGGCGATCCTGGAGGTCGATGGACCGGTGACGGTGGCCGAGATCGCGACGGAGATGAAGTGTGCAAGTACGTCCGCGTACCGCTACGTCGACACGCTCGAAAGGAAAGGGCTCTTTCGCCAGGTGAACGAGAACTACGAGGACACCGGCCGGTCGGCCTACGTGGCGAACTCCCCGGAGTTCGTCGCCGACCGAATGGAACAGGAAATCGAAGAGATGTTTGAAAAGTGCAGTACGTCGATCGAGGAATGTCGGGCGGCCTTCGAGGCGCAAGCAAACCCGCCTTGACTGGCGATCGACAGACGCCGTTCAACCGTGTGAAACACACTCGGCCCCAACGCGTCTGTCTCAGTTGTCACTCATTCTCTCCCATCATTTATTGTCGATCTCCTGATCGCAATTCTTATCCGTATTATTGGATAGAATTTGGGTAGACACACAATACTATGAGCGGAACGACGACACGGATGGGACGGACGGAGTCGCGGCTGGACGGTGTCGTGGAGTATTTCGGCCCGCAGTGGTTCGGTTCGACGATGGGGACCGGTGCGCTGGGCGTCGCCCTGGCGCTGGTCGCTGCCGAGTACTCCCTCCCAGCAGTCGCCACACTCGCACAGTTCTTCGTCACGTTGACTGCCATTTTGACGACCGTTTTCACCGTTCCCTGGTTCGTGCGAATCGTGACGCACCCGGCCCAGGTCCGGACGGATTTGACCCATCCGATCCGGAGTCAGTTCTTTCCGACGATGCCGATCACGTTGATCGTACTCGGTGTCGGCATCGCCCGGACGATGGGAGACACCCTTCCGGCTACGGTCCTCGAACCGCTATTGGTCGGGCTGTTCGTGACTGGGAGCGTCGGCATCTTCTGGTTCGGACTCCTGTTGGTCACGATCATGTTCGTAAACGACGGCATCGCGACCGAGCACGGCGTCTTCGCCTGGTACATCCCGCCGGTCTCGCACCTGGTGATCCCCCTCCTCGGATTCTGGTTGGTCGAGAACGTCTACGCCGGAACCGCAGTGGGACAGTTCATCTTCGTCGTCTCGATGATGGCACTGGGCGTCGGCAGCTTCATGTTCCTGTTCTTCGGCTCGATCATTCTCCATCGCTACGCCTACGAATCCCTCCCCCGGGAGAAACTCGCGCCGACGTTCGTGATCGGACTCGCCCCGACGGCCGTGCTCGTCATCGCGATCGGTCGGTTCGTCCGTGCCCTAGAGGCGGGCGTCGGATTCGACCTCGCTGTCGAGCCGATCGTCGCGGGCATGAAACTGCTCGCGATTGTCCTGTGGGGCTTTTCGGCCTGGTGGTTCCTGCTGACGGTGGCTGTCGTGGCATACTATGTGACTCGCCGCGATCATCCGTTCTTCTTCACCTGGTGGGCCTACACGTTTCCGACAGGTGCTTTTGCCATTTCCGCGGGCGTGATGGGCCACCTCTTAGACGTCGCGGCCTTCGAAGCGATCCTGGCCGGCGTCACTGGCCTGCTCGTGATCGTCTGGACGGTCACGACCGCCCTCACGGGCCGGATGGTGCTCCGCGGTCACGCTTTTACGCCGGAGTAGGAGGTGTCACTCCGACGGTTCGATCCGACCCAGTCCACGCCCGTCGAGTTGCAGAAACGACCCGTCCACGCAGTCCCGACAGTACCTCTCGCCGTCGCGTTCGACCGCTTTCGGTGCCATAACCGACTCGCCACAGTCGGCACAGATCGCGTCCTCGAAGACCGGCGCACGATCGGGGAGATCAACGGCGACGCCTGACTCGACGTCACAGAGGTCGTGGATCGGCCGCTCAATCAGGTCGAAGGCTACCTCGGCCCAGCGCTCGGTCAGACGTTCCCGGTCCGCGGGCGTTCCCTTGCCCTCGCCGATCACGCGATCGAATAGCTCCCTCGCCGCCGGGTAGTCCCGTTCGATGATCTCCTCGCGCTCTTTGACGTGGACCCGGACGCCCTCGTCCGGATTATCACGGGAGACGAGCGTCACAGCTGTCTTGCCGAAATCGCGATAGATCAGGGCGTTGTTTCCGAACGTACAGCCCGTCACGATCTGGACGCCATCGGCAAAGCAGCTATTCGTCTCGACGATGGCCACGATGTCCTCCATGCCTTCGCTTTCCGTCTTGAGTTCCCGCATCGCGTGGACACCGGCCATCACACCGAGGGCAAGATATGGACAGAAGTGGCCGTGAATCTCGCCCGTCCGCAAGAGCAGTTCCTCGCGTTCCCGATTCCGGATCGCGCGTTCGATCCGTCCCCGCGGCGCTTCACAGCGGTCCTCGTCTTGTTCGTCAGGCTGGTCGAGACTCGGGGCGTAGGGCTTGATGTCCAGCACGGGTGTCCCGTCAATCGCGTCGAGTCCCCGGACGCGCAGCTCTAGCCCGTCGCGTTCGAGCAGTTCGACAGTAGTGGTCCCGATCGGACTCGGTCGGTTGGGGCTCCGACAGGCGAAGGTGCCGCGCTCGACACCGTACCGTCGCGGCCCTCTGAGCGTCGGCTCGTCGGCCTCGTGGATGTAGAAGACGATCTTGAAGTGGTCGTTGTCCTCGATTCGGTACAATGCGTCTTCGTATGCATCGTCCACGACGATCGTACACTCGGCGTCTCGCATCTCGTCCGGACCGGTCGGTTGTTCGAACTCGCTGTCTACCGTTCCAATTTGGGTTACGTTGAAATCCATCGTATCACGCTCTGTCAATCGTCAGTCGTCGTTCGATCGGGCGCTTGCGGTTCCCGTACTGAACGATCCATCGCGGTTCCGCTGTCGACCGGTTCCGTTCCGACTGGCGCTTCCGGAACGACCAGTCGCCGATTGCGGTGCTCGCGGACAGACGCCTCGACACCGTAGACTTCCCGGACTGTCTCGGGCGTCAGGACGTCCGGCATCCCGACAGCGTGAACGGCCCCGTCAGCCAGCAGCGCGACCCGATCGCAATAGCGAGCGGCGAGGTTGAGGTCGTGGATCGCGACAACCCCCGTCATGTCGCGCTGGCGGACGTGTTCGACGACGAGATCCATCATCTCGAGGCGGTGTTTCAGGTCCAGTGCACTCGTCGGTTCGTCGAGCAACAGTACCGAGGGATCGCCCACGAGGGCGCGACCCAGCCGGACCTTCTGGCGTTGCCCACCCGAGAGGTCGCCCACGTTCCGGGACACGAGGCCGTCGAGTCCAAGCCGTTCAATCGTGACCTGGACGGCCTCTCGATCGCGGTCGCTTGGCGTCCACCCGCCGTGGGGCCGTCGCCCCTGAAGGATCGTCTCGAAGACCGAGGCCGGGAACGCCTGTGATTCGGCCTGCGGGACGTAGCCGATCCGGCGAGCCCGCTCGTCGGCCGCGAGGTCGCCCACCGGGTCGCCCTCGAGAGAGACGTGTCCCGCGTCTGGCTCCAGCAGCCGATTACAGCACTGCAACAGTGTACTCTTGCCCGAGCCATTCGGGCCGAGGAGGCCGAGCAGTTCGCCCGACTCAGCGGTAAGGTCGATCCCATCCAGGACAGGTTCGTCACTGTACGCGAACCTGAGATGCTGAATTTCGAGACTCACCAGTAGTCCCTCCCTTCGACGACGAGATAGATGAACAGCGGCGCGCCAATGAACGACGTGAGGATCCCGACCGGCAACACGACCGGTGCCAGCACCGTCCGGGCGACTGTATCGGCCGCGACGAGTAGCGTCGCGCCGACCAGTGCCGACGCCGGCATGAGGTATCGCTCCGTGCCGCCGATGACCATTCGCACGATGTGCGGGGCGACCAACCCGACGAACCCAATTATTCCGACGAAAGAAACAATTAGCGCGGTCACGAGCGAGGCGACTGCCATCCCGCGAATCCGTAGCGACTCGACGTTCATGCCGAGACTTTTTGCCGTGTCCGTTCCAGCGTCGAGGACGTCGTAGTCCCAGCCGTGGTGGACGAAGTACGCCGTCGCGGCGAGAACGACAGCGAGCAGCACGAGCACTTTCGGCCAGCCCACGCGGCCGACGTCGCCGAACGTCCAGTAGACGATCGCCGCAACTTCCGTGTCGCTGGCGAAGTACTGCAACAGCGTCAAGCCGGCCTGGAACAGCGAGCCGAGCGCGACGCCAGTCAGAATCATCGTCTCGGGCGTGGCCCGCCGATAGGTCACCAGCAACAGAATCACCCCAGTCGAGACCATTCCCGCCAGGAACGCGGCGATCGGCGTCAGCGACGTGGCGAGAAATCCACCGGCTGTTGCCCCCGTACCAACGCCAGTGAGGAGTATGGCCAGCGCCGCACCGAAGGCCGCCGCCTGGGAGATGCCGAGCGTGTACGGCGCGCCCAGGGGATTCCGGAGGACGGTCTGCATCGCCGCTCCGGCCACGGCGAGGCCACCGCCGGCCGCGACGGCGGCAAGCACCCGTGGCAGGCGATTGCGCCAGACAATATTCCGGTGGAGTTCCGTGCCACCGCCGACGAGGGCCGCGAGCAAGTCGGCCAGCGGTACTTGCACGGAACCGATCGCGAGCGCAAGCAAGACTGTGACGACGAGCAAGGCTAAAACGCTGCCGAGAAACCCGACTCGACGCCGGGTTGCTCCCCGGTGACTAGTCGTGACGGTGTCTGTCATCTGAACTCGAGTCGTTGGAAAGCGTCGTACGTTTCGAGCAACTCCGCGTACAGGCCCGTGCCGAGCATGGTCTCGAAAATCTCGTTCGTCGTTGCTTCGACGTTTACGTCGTCGAAGCGGTCGGGATAGACCGTTTTCCCGACGAAGTAGGCGTTTGCGAGGATCGATCCGTAGTTGTGGTGGTACGTCGCGTGTGGCAGGATCGAGTAGGTTTCGCCGGTCTCGACCGCCCGGATCGAGTCGTACTCGGGACTTAAGGCCGCGTCCTCGCGAGCACGCCCGAGGTTCGATGCGCTGACGAACATCGTCTCTGGATCCCACGCGAGTAGCTGTTCGTCGCTCACCTGTACCGACGGGGCGTCGGTGTCGATCCCGCCTGCGACGTTCTCGACGCCTGTCCAGTGGAACGGCGCGAACCGCTTTCGCGTCGTCGCAATGCCGTGAGCGCCCTTGTAGCTGATCGCCCCGACGTACGCCCGGGTTCGCTCGCCGGCCGCGATTCCGTCCGCCCGCGTCCGGAGATCCTCGATCGTCTCTCTGACGAACCCGATCAGTGTCTCGGCGCGGTCTTCCTTGCCCAGCACGTCACCGACGAGCCGCCAGGTGTCGAACATCGTCTCACGCGCCTGGCGGTCGACGAAATCGACGATCTCGAGGCCGACGACCGGCGTGTCCGTCTGGGATTGCAGCGACTCGGCCCGGGAGCTATCCCCGTAATAGAGGATCACGTCCGGATCGACGGCGAGGATCTCCTCACTATTGCCACCAGCGTTGGGGCCGGCTGAGCCGATCACTCGGTTCTCGCGGAGTTCGCGGTTCGCCAGATTGTACGGGGCCCACAGTATCGAGGGGTCCGCATCTTCGACGCCGACGACGCGATCGGTGGCGCCGAGATAGGCGATCTGCCGGAGCGAACCCGGCCCCACCCCAACGACCCGCTCGGCGCGTTCCGGGACCGGGACTTCCCGCCCGAAGCCGTCGATGATCTCTCGTGACGTATTCTTCGGTCCCTCCCCGGACGCCGAAATCGCGTCCAGACACCCCGAAGCGCCGAAGACAGTGCTGACACCGAGCGCCCTGAGTACGGACCGTCGCGATTGCATTGGCTATGCCCCGGTAGTCTCTGCCGGAATAATACTATTTCGGATTTAAGTAATACTCTAAGATCGCTGGACGACCACCTTCTGGAGTCGGGGCATCTAACGATTCCCCTCTTCTAAGGGATGGAAATTTAATCCCACATCAATGAGATAGGATTATGACTAGTATTGTCCAGTTGAGTACCCCCGTAACGAGAGTGCGACCGTCTACTGCTTGACTCGGGCGTTGGCGGTTGTAGTAGTATCTGAACCGCCGCAGTCAACGTTTTGCGCTGGCTTGACTGCCCTGCCAGTATGAATGGAAGCGGTTGATTTGCTCGTACAGGTACAGTTGACCGGTGAGTACGAACGCTCGCCCATTGTGACAGCCGACAACACGCTGACGCTGGTGAAGAAGGAAACGGGAATTGGATAGCGAGGGTCTCTCTTCGTGAGAGCGCAGCGTCTGAGTGGCGACACTATCCAGAGTCTCGGAAATCCTCTGGATTAGTTGGCTTGAAAACAAGAACGGTCGTCAGAAAGCAATCTGACGCAGATTTCGCTCTCCGATTCGGTCGATGCCACGCATTATAGACCCGCTATACCGGCTGTAGTCTCAACTTCACAGCCACACTATTTATATAGCGATATATGATATACCAGTCGGTGGTCGAACAGAGTCCTGTGGCCATACGCGAGCAACGAGCCAGTCACCCGATAACTATTCAGCGCAGTTGGTAGATGTTCGCCTCGTAGACGGTCCGGACGCGGTCGCCCCAATCGTGGGTGTACGTGTCGATGATATCTTCGGCGACGTCGCCCCGCAGGTACTTCACGATGCCACGATCGCCGGTTCGATCCCGGAGATGGGTGGTGAAAAAGTGCCGGAAGTAGTGGGGGGTGACGTTTTCGGCAGCGTTGCTCCCGCTATCGTACCACCCTCGGTCTCTCGCACGGGTGGTCACGATATGATGGACCGCGTCAGTTGTCACGCGCTCACCCCAGTTATCTGCTGTCCGGGTAAACAGTGGCCGTGCGTCCGAGACCGGATCCGGGCGAATATCGAGCCAGGCACGCAGCGCCGCTGCCAGTTCCCCATCGACGGGAATGACGGTATCACGTCGGCGTTTGTTCGAAGCTGACCGGCGGTCACCGTTGACGACGCTACCGCGTTGTGGTTCACTCGAGACGTACAGCGAATCCGGCCGTTGTTCGAGGCTTGGCCGAAGTGCCACGTCGTCGCGAGGATCGTCCGCGAGGTGCAAATCCCGTTGATCGAGATTACAGAGCTCCCCGACACGCATCCCTGTTTTGAGGAGTGTGAGGACGAGTGCGTGTTCGAGCGGATGAGTCACGGTATCGACGAGACCCCGCATATCGGCGATCGAGAGATCTCGTCGTGCCGGGTCAGTCTCGATACTCTCATCGAGTTCTTCCATGACGATCGCCATCGGGTTCGAATCGAAGACGCCGACCTGGGTCATATAGGAGTAAAATCGGTGTAAGTACGACGCGTAGGTCGCGACGGTACTCTCGGCGCTGCCGGCACGTTGCTCGTGAATCCACGCCATGCAATCTCGATGTGAAGCCTCTTTGATACTCCCCATGTTGGCTGTCAAAAACTGCTCGAAGTCACGGAGGACACGCTCGTAGGCGTCTCGCGTCCGTTCACTTTTACCCTGGTAGGAAATATCTGTCAGGAAGTATTCGATGGGATCTTCTACTGTCTCCGGATCGACGTTTGCACTACTCATGTATCGACCAGGCGGTAGCCACCGTCACGACCGCTGTATTTGACGACGTTTGCTTCCTGGAGCTCGTCGAGACTTTCTTCGAGATCCCGTTCGAGGTCGCCGATCACTTCTTCGACCAACTCCTCCCACGTCAGTACCTGGTGGGGCTCCAGTAATTGACGAATTTGTTCGGTCAGTTCGATCTGCTCGCTGGCGGACGATGCTGACTGTGACTCTGACGCCGGTTGTTCAGAGAGGTCTTCGTCCGAAAAGTGTCGACGACCGGCCTGGACCATGGTCCGGACAAACTCACTCTGACTCATGTCGAGATCGTCCGCGTGGTCCTGCCAGGCCTCTTTTTGATACGCCGGGATGTACGTTTTTACTGATTTTCGAGATGTAGGCGTCTCGTCGGCCATTGTCGGTGCTTGGATTGTGATGTCCTTCAATCTATCCCCACAAACCCAGATAAGAGGAGTTATCTGTAATTGTGTAACTCTCTATTCGGCCGATATGCAAATATTAGGTGCATATCTGAGCCCATAATCTGCCTATTGTGCCTATGTAACCAAATAAAAGTCAAACGTCAAGTGCACAGCACGGTTCCCCTCTCTCGGAGTATCAGTCGGGCCACCCGTTCGAGGAGAGGGCATCTCGGTGCTTCGACCCCAGGGGCCACACCCCACGAATGCCATTTCTCGGCCATATCCCAATATCGCGATCACCGAGGGCCGATAGCTCACAACTGGCCACAAAACGATTTCGACACGGACCGCCAGCACGAGTAGTTGGTATGGTGAAACGCGATCCAGTGTCCCACGAAGCGATGCCCAGCGACGTTCGAGGGCCTGTCCCAGTTCTCGAATCACGAGCGCGAGGAGGATAGCTATCGGCCGGTCCGACCAGCGGGGAGTTCCTGGACAGAGACAGTCTGGCGACGTTTGGAGTATCGCCACGACGCGCAGTGTCGAATCCGTAACGCTGAGTCGACACCCAGTATCACTTCCTGCTGCTGGGCACCACTGGTACGATTGCCGTGTTCGTCTCTCGGTAGTCTGGGCCTCTCCTCGAATTGGGCTGGTCCACGGAAGATAGCCCTACCCCGGTAGTCACATGTTTCCCTGTGTCTGGCTGGGCTAGCTGCCCGCAATCGGTACTACGTCTACCACGACCATTACTGAGGCCCTGGGAGCGTTGGAGTTTACAATCGTTCGTGGAGACAGAACTTTTCCTCTGGCCGTGGTTTTGACTTGGGCAGATCCTCCCGTACGTGTGTTTCGAGTGGCTGTCACTACGTTTCCACCGCTTGCCCTACGGTAATAGTGTCGCCGTCCGAGCCCCACATGCTGCCCCTGAGCGTATATCGTGCGTACTTCGAGCTTCTCGAAATCGTAGTGCGTATACTAGGTGAGCGACCGCTCTCGGCGCAATCCCACGACCGGTGAATCCACCGCTCGCCCGAGCGAGCCGATTCACGATTGCGATTCGTTCTCGGTCTCGTCGACAATCCAACTGGGAGGAGAGGCAATGTCGTTGGCCCCCGACTGGCTCGACTGCACTGCTACCCAAGTGTAATCGACGTGTCTTCCCTCGCTGGCTGTCTAACCGTGACCTCGTTTCTGGCCGCCTGTACACTACCCCAAGGAGGGCCGTTCATACAACTGCAAAGTGGTGCCAGTGCTCTCGTTTCATGGTCGAGACATAAACCAAATAACGATATATTGACTGAAGGGTGTGACGCGGGCTTTCGTTTGGGACTGTACACAGCACGAATCGCCGAACGTGTAGCCTGTGGCCGCGAATCGATCGGTGCTGGCGTCAACGCCGATCAGGCACGGAGAGAGCAGTTCCTCGCTCAGTATTCGCGGACAGGCGTGTACAATCGGCCACCACAGATCGAATTCGACGTCGGAACGTGATCGATCAGGGTGATCGAATATAGCACAGCTCCATCCGAGTCCGAGCGACCGACTGACGAGTTACGGATACACGCGATTCAACTCGTGAGACGTGAGATCCATAGAACACAGATCTACGAAGGGGCGTCAGTGTCGATTCGTCGGACAGTAACGTCTTCAAATGTAGCTGTCGTGGCTCGTCGGGCGACAGCACTGCAAGTTGCCAATCCGACCAAGACTTCTTTGGCCAGCGGGACGTGTCGCTGGTCGATCAGATTCCAAGTGGCTCCGTCCCGTGATACCGAGCAGGTGAGCACGTCGCCCTCTCGGTCGATTCGGAGCCATTCGTAGTCGTCGTTGGCCTCCTCGAGGTGCTGGGATGTCGTTTTGGTTCCTGGTCGATCACACCAGAGCAGTTCAGTCCCGTGTTCGGCTGTCCGCCCAACGAACCCATGCAGCGAGTCTTCATCGAGCGAGTTACGGACCATGACCCCGCCCTTACTGTACGGACCGACGGCCTCGAGATCGGCAACGTGGGCTTGGATTCGCGCGTCACCGGCAACTCGCGTGAAGACGTAGTGAAACTCGTTTTCCGGGCCCGAGATGTCCGCTCCAGCGCCCGTGATCGACCACGTTTGGGCATTCGGATCGTATATCGCGTCACCTGCGCTGACCGGGTTGCCGACATCAGTCGCAGTGGTGAGCGAGACGGATTCGCCAGTCTGGACGTTCCGATCCGGCTCGGTTACCGAGAGGACGTTCGTAATTTCGAATCGTGCGCCGCCCTCGGAACTGTCGCAGACTTCGATGGTCCAATCGTGTGAATCGACGACGTCTTGGACCATCGCCAGACCGATACCGCTTCCATCGTCGGCCGTGGTGTGGCCGTGTTCGAAGATAGCGTCCCGATCGTCGGGCGGGATCCCAGGCCCGTCATCTTCGAGAAAGAAGCCTGCATTGAGCGGCCCGACCGTCACGGTCACGTCAGAGCCCCCGTGATCGATAGCGTTTCGAAGCAGGTTCTCCAAGAGAGGGCGAAACTCGCCTTTGGCCGCATTGATGTACATATCTTGAGGGAGTTCGAGTTCGAGAGTGGCCTCGCCTGTCTCGAGGTTCTCCCAGATCGTCCGGATGGGTTCGACGATCGGGACTTCGTGAAGCCGTAGCTGGTCTTCTCGCTCCCGCCGAGCCAGAATCTTGATATCGTCGATCATGCGGTCCATGCGATCGAGGGCGCCTTGCACCTCCGCGAAACTCGCTTCCTGGCCGTCCCGCGCAAGGTCAAGGTGACCACTGGCGACCTGCAGCGGGCTTTTGAGGTCGTGTGCGATGTAGTCCGAAAACGCTTCGAGTCGCTTGGATTGTCTGGCTAGCTGCTGTTTGAGTCTCACCCGGTCGGTGACTTGCTGGGAGAACCCGACGAGTCCGCGTATATCACCGGTTTCGTCCCGCCAGGGGAGCTTCGTGTATTCGATCCAGAACGGGCTCTCCTCGCCGTATTGTTTGACCTCCTGGTGGATCGGGTCGCCTCCGAGAACCTGCATATCGTCGGCATACCACTGCTCGCCGAGGTTGAACCGCCCAGCGTACAGTTCACGGTCCGTCCGACCGCGTGCCTCCTGGTCGCTTGGCCCAGTCAACCCCGAAAACAACTGCAGGAAGCGAGCTTGGTCGTCTTTGACCATGACCGTGTACTCGAGGTTCTCGAACAGCGTTTCGATGGCATCTGTCTTGAGAGTCTCTTCGAAAGATTGTAAGTGCGCCTCGACCTGCGTGCGGACCGTCTCGGGAAGCGTCTCTCGATGGGACGGCGGGACGACCGCGGTGACGGGCCCGCCGGTCGCTGCAACGAGCTCGGGGTCGAGAGTCTCGGCGTTGATAACGACTGGTGGCTCGATCGCAGTCTCGGCGAGTTTCCGAGCAAGATCAACGCCCCGTGATGCGGGCAACTCTTGGTCCGCCACGACACAACAGACGGACTCGTCGACGGCGCGACGTGCCTGGCGTCCCGTCTCGACGTGTTCGACTCGATAGAAATTGTCGTCCGGCGACAGCGCCCGAGTGAGCGGCGCCGCTTCGTCGCTCGCACCGACGAGCAAAACAGTGGGCTCTTGGTTCAAATAGTGATACGCGAACTCCACAGTGCCCAACCGTTCCGCGTCGGGCCACGTTAATCCTCCCCCACGTGTAGCATATCAGGAATATCGTGCGCGGGCCCGATCGGAACCGATCGAAGGCCCGGGCACCCAGAGAGTGAGTACGATTGTCCGCAAGGCCATGCGATGGACAAACACAGCCACAACTATTGAACAGCAGGCGTTCCACCACTCAGATATGGACACACAGCCGAAAGTGCAGGCGGATGCAGCTCGGGTTCGGGAGGGTGCATAATGGCTGGCGTGCGAGAGCCGGCAGTCGCCGGCCGGTTCTACGCCAGCCAGGCAGAGGCGCTACAGGAGCAATTGCGCGCCTGCTACGATCACCAAATCGGTCCAGGGACTCGTCCATCCCCACCAGCGGGGACACCGGCTGTCGCGGGCCTTCTCACACCCCACGCTGGGCTGCCGTTTTCGGGGCCTGTCGCCGCCCATGCCTACGCCGCCCTTGGTACCGGAGGGACACCGGAGACGGTCGTCGTCATCGGCCCGAATCACACCGGGATCGGTGCGAACATCGCGATCCCAGGGCACGACGCGTGGCAAACGCCGCTGGGCACGGTCCCAATCGACGGGACAGTTCGCGAGCAGCTCGTCGAGACGACTGACGCGACGGTCGATGATCGAGCACACGCCCGAGAGCACGCGACCGAAGTCCAACTCCCCTTCCTCCAAGAGCTGTACGATTCCGTCTCGGTCCTCCCGATCAGCCTCCGGCAACAGGACGAAGCCACGGCCCGAGAGCTGGGGAGTGCAATCGCCGAGACACTCACCGAACGAACAGTCCTGATCGCGTCGTCGGATTTCACGCACTACGAACCCCACGACGTCGCGATGGCACGTGACGAACTGGCGTTAGACCCGATCCGCGAGCACGACCCGGACGCACTGATCGAGACAGTCGAGCGCGAAGCCCTCTCTGTCTGTGGGTACGGGGCGATCGCGACACTGCTGTATGCCCTCGAGGGAAGCGTCGACGTTCTCGCCCACGCGAGTAGCGGAGAGACGGCCGGTTCGATGGCAGAAGTCGTCGGATACGGCGCCGTCGCAATCGAGTCCTGAGCAGCCCGGCGCTGTCTACACTGGCTCGCCGAGCGCGTACACTGTGTTGTGGCCGGTGATTTCGACGGTGACAAAATCACCGAGCGACAGCCCCATCGTTTCCGCTTTCGGGACGGCGACCTGTCGGTGAGCTTCGTCGTAGCCCACCAGTGACTCCTCGGTCCCGTCTTCGACGAGGAGGAGTCGCTGGTTCTCACCGACCATCGCCTCGTGGGCCGCGCCGACGACATCCATTTTCACCTCGGTCATAGCTTTCGAGCGCTCTTTTTTCACCGTGCCGCCCAGACCGTCCAACTGGGCGGCATCGGTGCCCGGTCGCTTCGAGAACCGGGTGACGTTGAGCTTCTCGGGTTCGACCGCCCGGAGGAGATCCAAACTCGCTTGGAAATCGGCGTCGCTCTCGGTCGGGAAGCCGACGATGAAGTCGGTCGCGAGCGTCCAGTAGTCCAGGTGTTCGTCGAACGCGGCGACGATCTCTTCGAATTGCGGGCGGCGATGTCGGCGTCGCATATCCGAGAGCACGTCGTCACTGCCCGACTGGACGGGCGCGTGCAGGAAGTTGTACAGTTCGTCGTACTCGGCGAAGACGGCAGCGAGTTCGTCGGCCATCCCATAGACGCCTTTCGGGTTCGCCATGCCGACCCGGACACGGAACTCCCCGGGCAGTTCACAGATCCGCCCAAGCAGCTCTGGGAGTTTCCGTTCACCGTCTTCCAATCCATAGACGCCGGTGTCTTGGCCCGTGATCCGAAGCTCCCGTGCGCCGGCGTCGAGCAGTTGGCGGGCTTTCTCGACGTTGTGGGCGACGGGCGGGGAATCGATCGTCCCGGTCGCGTGTTTCGTGATGCAATAGGAACAATCCGAGAGACAGCCACGAGCGATCGGGAGGATCCCGGTCACACCATCCAGGAGGACGTCAGTATCGGGCGTCACTGTCGGACACTCGCCGTTGCGAACGTACTCGGGGACGTCATCCCAGTGGAGGATCTCGGCATCGATGCCGGCGTCCCGAAAGGCCTCGTCCTGGGCCAGGGCCATACAGCCCGTGATGACGAGATCCGCGGGCGTCTGTTCGTCGAGTTCCGCGGCCCGCCGGAGCATATTGCGCTCCGTCTTCTCGACGACGGTACAGGTGTTGAGAATCGCGACGTCCGCCTGAGATGGATCGTCGACCGGGTGGTGGCCCCCATCGCGGAGCGACCGCTCGATCGCCTGGCTCTCGCCACGATTTGACGTACAGCCGTACGTCTCGATGTGATATCGGGCCATCCGCTATCCATGTCTACGGGTACGCGAACAAAAGGGCGACGCATCGAAGGCGACTCAATCGCCAGTGCAGCCCGTCAGAAGCCAGAATAGCGGCAATCGAGGCCGCAATCGCTTCTCAAAACAGTTAACTGTCGCTCACCAAATCATCCACTTGCATGTCACGACTGCAGCGAGCCGTCCTGATTGTAGTCCTCCTTGGATTGGTGGGGAGTTCGACAGTTGGGGCGATCGGGATTGCAGAACGCGGAGAACCGATAGCAAACGAAACGAGTGGTGCCCAAGACGCGTACGTCGCCGACGACGGGGACGTCGTGCTGGTCTTCGAAGAGAATGATTCGACCCCCGGGAACGGGCACCTCGGCATGAACGTCGAGAAAGGCCTCGCCTATGGAATCTACGAGTGGGCGGCGGTCGAATCGAACGTCACCGGGTCGATGACGATGGCCGCCAATCGCTCGCGGCTCAACGGGTCGGGAACGATCTCCGCCCCGCGGCCGGACGCCCTCGAAGAGCTCGACGTCGACGTCCAGAGTCGCCAGACCGAAGATGTCGCCAAGAGTGACGCGACGGTGGACGCAACCATCGCGCTCCCGGACGACAGCAAGATGCTCGCCGCCATTTTCAGTCAGGCCCAAACGAGTGGTGAGATCTACACGAGCGGCACGCGACTCTCGACTGCGGGGACAGCGAACCTCTCGATGATGCTACCCGGTACGTCTTCGACCAGCGTCGACTATCGATTGCGTGCCACCGAGGACGGCCACGTCCTCGAGGTCGCCCGCGAGAGTCACGTCACCGGACGGAACGCCGATCGGTGGGCGACCCGCGAGCGGGCTGCCGACCGGCTCCGCCGACAGTTCGAAAGCATTTCCTCGATGGACGGGACATCGAGTGCGGTCTCCCTCGATACCTATGCCTTCGAGCGAACGAACGATGGAGCGACTCTAGAACTTGCGTACACGGTCGAAATCGAAGGCCTCAACGAGATGCTGCAACAGGCCGTCACGGACGGGTTGGCCACTCAGACAGGAGGTGCTGACCAGTCTTTCGGGCCGACGACTGACGCGATCAGCGACAGCCTGGCGAACGTTTCGATCGATCGAGCCGTCGTCACTGCCGACCTGGGATCGAGCGGTGGCAATGTGAGTTGGAACCTGACGGTCGACAACTACGACGGTCTCGCACGGGCGTATTTCACGGCCATGGAAGCGTCCGTCGAGGGGAACGTCTCAGACCGCATCGACAACTTCCGTTCCCAACTCGACGCCATGGCGGCCGCAGAATTCTCGCGGACCCTCTCTTGGAACAGTACGGTCGAGTCGACAGACGAGGGAACGATCGAACTCGACCTCGACGCCAAGACGCGAACGACAAACTGGGAGACGTTGGTCACTGAGCGACAAGACCACGATCTGCCGCCGATCGGTACCCAGCGGTTTTCGCTCCAGATGGCAGCCACTGACGATCGGATCGACGGGAACGGCTCGTTTTGGGTCCAGCAGGCGAACCTCTACAATCGGACGATGGAGAGCTATCAACAGTCCGTAGCACAGTCGACGACGGCACCCGTCGAGTGGCTCGGTGACCTCGAAGCGGCTGGATTCAAGGGGGCACGCCTCGATGCGTCGGTGAATCGATCTGGTGCTGTCCTCGAAGGAGGTATGGCCTTCGAGAATCTCTCGGCGATCACGAGTCAGGTCGCGGACCGAACAGGCAACGGGACCATCGAGCGAGCGTACGTCGAACAGGCCGACAACGGGACGACGGCCTATCTCCGGATGGCCAACGCCGTCGATAGTGAGTCCAACGAGTCTGCTGTTCGCCAGTTGGAAATGGTCTCAGAAGAAACGACGGTTCACTCATCGGACGAATGGGACCAGGAGTCGGCGTCGTTCCCGACGATGGACGCCCAGTCAGTGCGTTCGTACGTCCCCAACGCCGCAGCTTCTGAGTCGGGCGACCTCCCGCTGCCCTTGCTGGGCGGCGGCGCCGGTGTCGCGGTGCTGGCCGCAGGCGCGGTCGTCTACGTCTGGCGGCGGTGAGTGGCTGACCCGGCGAGTCGGCGCTATCGACGGAAAATATTTTTTGTTCGCCATGTCCACAGTAATTGGCCCAAAGCCCTCTGAGCGCCGATAGCCGCGGGACGATCCGATAGCAAACAGTGGGCCGTGGCCAGTGTGTGGCCTTGACAGTCTCTTGTCGATGAGACCGGAACGTTTTCCACAGAGCCAAAAGGGATATGACATATGCCGCTATTGCCAAGCGGACTCGTTGTGCCGGATCTGCCGTACCTCCTCGCGCTCGGGTTGGGCGGGTTGCTGACAACAGTCTTTCTCGTGGGGATCGAACCGCCCGTGAGGAAAGGCCACGTGGTCGCGTTCGTCCCCTGGATCGCAGTGGGGGGTATCAGCCACGCGTTGTATCAACTATCGGTGCCGCCGACGGTAACCAGTCCACCGGGGCTGTATCCGGAGTGGGTCGCGCCATTGTTCTCAGCACCGGCAGTGTACGTGACGATCTACGTTGTCGTCGGTGGCGTTTGGCTCGCACTGACCATGGTTGGGGCCTTGAGCGGCCGTCTCGATCGTGTGGGGACGTACCTGGGTGCTGTCGGGACTGGCGTGTTGCTCGTCTTCCTCGGGGCGATCGTCTGGCAAGGACTCGGTGACGCTCTCGACTTTTCGCCCCTGTGGCCGATCGTCGGCTTCATCATCGCCGTGCCACTGTCTGGCATCACGTACGCACTGGTTAGTATTCGGTGGACGACACAGGCCGCCCGTGCCGGATTGGCCGGTGGCAGTGTCGTCTTCGCACACGCCTTCGACGGCATCACGACAGCGATCGGCACAGACATTTTGGATGTGACCGAGCGAAGCCCCCTTCCCGAAGCGATCATGGACTTTGCGGCGTCGTTACCGACGGCGGAGTATCTCGGCTCTGGCTGGTTGTTCGTCCTCGTGAAACTGGTGGTGGCCGGTCTCATCGTGGTCGCAATCGCGGACACGCTCGATGAACACCCCATACAGGGGAGTCTCCTGTTGGTGTTCGTCACGGCGGTCGGTCTGGGGCCGGCCGCGAACAACTTCGTCATCTTCACGCTCGGGTGACCTGACCCACAGCAACCGTCGAGCCAGACTGTTCGTTCCTGTTACTCTCGGGTGTGGAAGTTCGGCGATGGCAAAACAGCCACACTGGTCGAACCCGGCGACCGCCCTCAGACTGCATTGGTTCCGGATGGTCGCGGGTGCGTCGCCAAGATCAGCCAGTGTACAGTGGCCGAAGCAATCACACACAATGGCGAGTAAATTTCGAGCGACTGGACGAATTCAGACTCTGACGGTCTCCGCTGCGGCCGTGGGCTCGAAGGGCTACAGCAGTATGCACGTCGGTTCGGTCAGATCTCGGATTCGTCTTCGACTTCGAGTAATCGATCGGCAATCGCTTCCATCCCCATCCCGCCCATAGCCGACTGCACGAGGAGGTGGCCACCGATAACAGCGGGGCTGATGACCGAGTGTGCACCGGCCCGACGGAGTTTCTCGATGTTCTCTCGATCAGTGGCGGCAGCGACGATCCGTGCGTCCGGGTTGAGTTGGCTCGCTGTCAAGATGCCGAGTGCGTCTTGAGCGTCGTCGTTCGTTGCCACCAAGACGGCGCGTGCGCGTTCGATCCCAGCGCGTTGGAGCGGCTCTTCGTCGCTTGGATCGCCGACGATGGCGTTGATGTCGCGATTTCCGAGCATCGTCGCGGTCTCCTCGTCGGGTGTGACGACGATGAAGTTGACCGTTGCCTGCAGTTCTTCGAGAATCGGTTCCGTGAGATCGCCGTAGCCAAGCACGAGGACGTGATCCTCGAGTTGGTCGAGTTGTGAGCGGGTCATCGTACCGAGTGCTGCTGCGAGTCGTGCCTGGATGAGTGGGCCGATAAGCGAGCCCAGTGCGAGGGCAAACGATGCCGTCCCGAGCAGGACCACCGACAGTGCAAACAGTCGCACACCGTCGCTCCCCGACGGGATCGCGTCACCGTACCCAACTGTCGAGGCCGTCACGATCGTATAGTAGAGGGCGTCCGTCAGCGTCTGGACACCCTCGAAGCTGTCTCGGAGGGTGTAGGTCCCGATCGTCCCGTAGGACAGAGTCCCGACGAGGGCAGCCAGGGCAGCGAGTTGGGCCGTCGAGAGGTCGATCGTCCGATCGAATCGTCGGTAGCTCACCAGCACCGTCGGCATCGAAAGTATTGATAGCCCGATCAACGGGAGCGACGCGACGTTCGTCTGGACGAGCCCCTGCAGAGCCGTCACCGGCAAGAGGATCATCGTCGAGAACCACGCCGAGCGAAGCCGATGGCGCAGGCCATATGCCGAACCGAGCATCAGAAAGCCCGTGAGTGCGCCGGTAAAGCCGGCCGTCCGCTGAATCGTCGGCGGCACGATAGCGGAAAGCGGCCCGGAGATGGACTGTGCGCCGACGTTGATCAGACCAGTGGCTACCGAGAGGACGGCGACAGCAGCCGTCAGGTAGATCGCCGGCCTGGGACCGAGCCAGTCCCGTAGCTCGTCCATACCCAGAGTTCCGACTGGGAGCGAATAAAATCCGTCGCCTGCGATCGCCGACACTGACCTGAGACTGGTCTCCCCTGGGAGCTCTCGTCTCGACCACGCTCGAATTGGGGCACAGTGACCGAAACGACTGATACAAGCAGACCGAGACCGGAGTGAGTGCAGCCCGGAACGTTCATTCCGTCGGCGGTCCCCAGATTACCTATGCACGTAACCTGGCGACTCTTTGCCACGCTGGGCGAAGCGGCCGGTGACAACGAGGTGTCCGTCGACGTTTCGGGAGACCCGACTGTTGCTACCGCGATCGAGGCTCTCTTTGAAGCGTATCCCGCCGTCGCCGAGGAAGCTCGTGACGACGAGCAGGGTGTCTACGAACACGTTCGAACGCTCCACGACGGCGAAGACGTCGAAGAGCCGCTACAATCCGAGCGCGAGGTTACACGCGGAGACGAGCTCGCGCTGTTTCCGCCGGTCAGTGGCGGGTGAGCGAGCGCTGGGTAGCAGACGTCAGCATCGACGCCCGCAGCGATCGAGCAAAGGCGTTCTGGGTCGGCGTGGTTGTTCCAACTGCTGGCAACGCAAGTCGAGACCAGAAAATCAGTTACACGAACAGGCTGATTGGTGTCGTCACTCCCAGGGTGTCGACCGGTCGGTGATTTCACCGGCCAGTGGTTCCTGCATCGCCTCCGCAGGGTCGTCACGGTTTGCCAGTACCCACATGAGTTTGACCATCGCCGTGCCCGGGAGCATGTCTTCACCTTCGATGACGCCCGCATCGAGCAAGTCACGCCCGGTGTCGTAGACGCGATCACAGATCCGGCCGTCGAGACACTGGCTGGTCATCACGACCGTCGTCCCGTCCTCGACCAGGGCTTCGATGCGGTCGATCCAGTCGGTGTTGACGTGACCCAATCCGGTCCCTTCGATCACGAGTCCGGCCGATCCCGCAACCGGATCGAGCATCGACGGTCCGGCTCCCGGGGCGAACTTCACGAGATCGACGTCCGTTTCGAGATCGGCCTGGAAGGCGAGTTCTGTCTCACCACGTTCGGCGTAGTCCCGTCTGAACGTGACGTCGCGGGTCTCGTACTCGACTGTGCCCAGGGGCTCACGACCGATCGTCTCGAACGCGTCCCGACGGGACGTGTGGTTCTTGCGGGCTCGCGTCCCTCGGTGGAGAGCACAGACGTCGTCGCTCTCGGCAGCGTGCATGCAGATCATCACCTCTGCGGCGTCGCTTTTGGCGGCTGCGACGGCAGCGACAGCGTTCATCACGTTGTCCGACGATGGCCGGTCAGCCGAGCGCTGGCTGCCGGTGAAGACGATCGGGACCGGTGTCTCGAGCATGAACGAAATCGCGCTGGCCGTAAACTGCATCGTGTCCGTTCCGTGCATGACGACGACGCCGTCGGCGCCCGCTTCGATTTCGTCGTGGATCGCCTCGGCGAGATCCTGCCAGACGTCCGGCGTCATGTTCTCAGAGAGGATATTCGCGACGACACGGCCGCGGTAGTTCGCCAGACCAGCCAGTTCAGGGACGGCCCGGAGGACGTCTTCGGCGTCGAACTGAGCAGTGACAGCACCGGTCCGGTAGTCGACGGTCGAGGCGATCGTCCCGCCCGTCGAGATGAGCGAAATCGTCGGGAGGTCGTCGTCGAACTCGACGGTCGACTGGTCGCTGGCGTCACCGGATTCGATATCGTAGACGTCGGCTTCGAGGACCGTCGCCTCGGCCGCCTCGCGATCGAGGCCAACGTTGTAGCCACTCTCCAGTTTCACGACGAGTCGTTGGTCGTTCGAGGACGGCAACAAGACCCCCTCGAAGGTCTGGTCGTCGCGATCGACCTGCACGCGATCTCCTGGGTTCATGTAGGCCGGCTACCGGGGCAGGCGACTTGAAACCATCTTTCTCGCCCGGGGGCAAAGTCCAAGTCTCCCAGGAACTGAGAGATAGTATGGCAGAGCGGTCCGATCAGCTCTCGCGTGGCGAGGAATCCATGGGGGACACTGACCTCGAAGAGTTACTGGACACGCCCGAGGACGCGGCCAAAGACGCGACTGGGCCATCGGGCGGTCGTCTCGCCCGCATTCGCGCACGGCTGGGCGGGCTGGTCTCGGTTCGCCCCCAGCTCGGTCGCATCTTCTCGATTCGCTCGTTTCTGCTCGCGCTCGCGGGGAGCGTCTTGGGGGCAATTGGGTTTGGCATTGCGATCCCGTTTTTCGATTCGCTCGCGGCGCTTGGCGGGATCTTTACCGCCGCATTCGTCGCGGGCGTGTTTGGCTCACGTCGATCGTATCTCGAATTTACACTCGCCGGTGCGGCGACGGCAGCGCTGGGGACGGTCTCGAAGTTCATGGTCGTCGCCGTCGTGGGACAAGGCGAATTGCTCGCGATTTTCGGCGCCGGAAGCGGTGCGATCGCGGCACTGCTTGGCCACTACTTCGGGCGTGACCTCCGAACCGGCATGACGACAGATATCGAGGGCCAGTGACGGCCTCACCCGTCGAGTTGCCACTGCTGGCCATCCTGCTCGACGACACCACGTGACTCTAGAGTGTGTAACACGTCTTCGACGACCGAGGGTGGTACTTCGACTTCGCGACTGATATCTTCGATGTCAGTTGGCTGGTCAGCCAATGCTGCCATCACTTCGACGACGATCCGACTGTCGTCGTCGATATGATCGCCGATCCCTTCCATGACATCGGTTAGTCGGCCCTGGACCCATCGCTGTGCCAACGAAAGTTCGTTCTGGAGTCGCCGTAGTCGTCGGAGTTCGATCGCTAGCTCAGAGAGATTTCCGGCCCCATCGGGATCGACATCGATCGAGAGATGTCTGCAAGAGGCCATATCCAAGCCCGAACTCGCGGGATAGGCCGTTTTCGTCCCGAAACTGTAGGGAGATGCCGAGACTTCGAGCCGGAACCCCCGAGAGATATAAAAGTACTTGCGGCGCCGATCGTCGGTTCGGCTCTCGACTAACCCCGCCTCTTCGAGCTGTCTAAGATGGTCGATGACGGCTTTTGGACTGACACCGAGGTAGTCGCTGATTTCGGTGACGAAGCAGGGTTTGCGCGCCAGCAGACGGAGGATCCGTCGCCGATTTGCATTCCCCAATAAATCGAGCAACTCCGCGGAGTCCATTTACGTGACGTTACCTCTTACCCTTGATAACTCTTTCCTACGTGGTCGAAACCGTATTGACGCGACAACAGGCGATGTGAGGGATGTCTCCACGCGAACGCCCCGGCGCGTAGAACCGCTCAGTTCGGTCGGTCGCCACCGTGGTCGTCAGATCCTGTCGCCGCCCCGTTCGAATCCGATCCACCGCTCGAACCCTGGCTACCACTCGAACCGCTCGAACCCTGGCTACTCCCGCCTGGAGTATCGGTATCTTTGCTGTCTTTCCCGCCGGAGTCTTTCGACGACCCAGTATCGTCGCTCGACTGTCCAGTATCCCCAGTTTCCGCAGCATCGTCGGCCCCGTTTGTCGGATGATCGGTTTCAGTCGTCTCGTCTCCCGGCCCGGATGACGGCCCGGCAGTCCCGTTCGGTGGGCCTTGCTCGTCAGTGGTTGGCGGCCCAGCGGTCCCGTTCGGTGGGCCTTGCTCGTCAGTGGTTGGCGGCCCAGCGGTCCCGTTCGGTGGGCCTTGCTCGTCAGTGGCTGGTGGCCCGGCAGTCCCGTTCGGTGGGCCTTGCTCGTCAGTGGTTGGTGGCCCAGCGGTCCCGTTCGGTGGGCCGCGTTCGGCACCGGCGGGCGGGCCACCGGGAACGGCATCAGGCGGCCCAGCGGAGAGATTCCGGGCCATGGAGGCGACCTCTCGGCCAGTCATGTTTGCGGCCTGCGTTCGTAGCGACTCGAGTCGTGTGGTGTTGACACCTGTCTGCGTTGCGACCCGATCAGTCTCGTTGATTGCGGACTGTAGTGTCCGGATTTGGGCTGCGAGTCTCGACACCTGGGCGGCCTTGGCCGGTCCAGCGACATCGGAACTGCCGTTCTCGAAGCGATCCAAACGAGTCTGGAGTCGGTTTAGACGGCCTTCGAGCGTGCGAATGCGGTTCGACACGGAGCGATTCGCCGCGGATGCATTAGCCCGAACACTGGCAGCCCACATCCCGGTTTCGACGGATGCGTTCGCCTCGACGGCGTTCGATTGCATGAAGGCACTTAGCTGGCTGCCAAGTGATGGCGAACTTTCGTTGGTCGCCGTCGTGTTCGCCTCTGTCGATGGTGTTGCGTCCGATGGCGCATCGGCTGACTGTGACACCGCGGTAAGCGATCCCCCACCCGTAAACGCCAGCGCCGGGGCAACGACAAGTGACGCGACGACGAGTGTGACGAACACGCTGGCTCGGACGGTCATACCCAATCGTCCCACCGGTATCTACTAAAACCCAGAGCTTCGTTCGTGCTGTTCATTCATCAACGTAACACGTGCTAATTGTCCAGTAGCGTTTATAGCGCTGTCTCGATGGATCTCGTGACTGCGGGAATGTGTCGAAAGCGCCCTTGATGGGGCTGACGTAGCGTCGTGCCCGCGGGCGGCAATGACCGCCGCAGTCAAAACGCTTTTTCGACTTGGTATGATGTATGTTAGTGTACCGCATGTTTGAACAGTTCTCACGGTCGTACTATCTCGGCCGGTTGTACGTCCAGTCCGGCAAACGAGAGACTGCAGTCATGTGCGACCAGCAATACCAGCACGTCCACACGCAATTGTACGGCCAGTCCCCACCCGCTTCGGACGGACACCCGCTCGTGATGAAACTCGGATCGCGACACTTTCCCGTGACCGGTGCGCGATCGGTCCCCAGTGACACGCTTGCCGTACCGCCAGACGTGCTGACAGATACACCCGTCGAGCACCCACCGGCGCTACGGGAGGTGCTCCTGGCGACCGAAGACCGGGCAGAGCAACTCCTTGCGCTGGTCGGCGTCGCCAACGAGCCTGCTGGGATTTAAGCCGCTCGGGCTGTCGGATCGAAGTAATGCTCGATAAGCTACTCGGGAGAGAGAGCCTCAAAACACGGATCGAGGCACTCGAATCCGAGAAAGAAGATCTACAGCAGCAACTAGCGGCCGAATCGGACCGACGGGCAGACGCGGTGACGGAGCGCCAAGCGGCCCAGCGCCGCGTCAACGAGCTCGAAGACAAAGTTGCCCAACTGCAAGACCGGATCGAGCGCTTACAGAACACGGATCGTGACCTCTCCGTTCGGCACCGCGAGCGTCTTCAGGGAGAGCGCCTTACCGACGTCTTGGATCGACTCGAATCCATCGACGCCGGCCCAGACAGAGCGCTCACAGCGTTCATCGGCAACGGAGCCGTTCCGGCCCACGTTCGTGAGGCCTTCGGTGACCGAGCTCCACTCATCGCCGAGAAAAGCCCCTGTTTTGCACTCACTGACGATGCAGGCGTTTGCAGTGTCGCACTCGATCCGCCGATCACACCGATGCCGTTCGTCGAGTGGGGATCTGGATTCGACATCGATCGCTCACTGTTCGAGCCGACTGGCGAGTTTACCCTGGCGCTGGTCCGGTCCGATCTGTTCGCGATGGGGGAATATCGTGGTCGAGAACGGGTCGCGTTTCACGGGTTCGACAGCGACCTCGGGCGCAACCACTCGAAGGGGGGCTTCTCACAGGCCCGTTTCGAGCGCCTGCGTGACGAACAGATCGACAATCACCTCGATCGTTGCCGGGCCGCACTCGACGAGCGGACGACAGACCGCCTCTATGTCGTCGGTGAACGCTCGGTGCTGGGTGACGTCGCCGCCGAGGCAAACGCCACAGCAGCTGTCGACGCGACCGGCGATCCCGAGGACGCCCTCGAAGATGCCTTCTGGGACTTCTGGACGACGACGCTGTACGCGATTTAGTCCAGCCACTCGGCGAAAGAGTCCGTCCGCTGACTGTGGCGCACGTACTCCCGTTGCATCTCCCGAATCGCTCTCTCCAATGTCGCCCCGTCGGCA
The DNA here is from genome assembly GCF_009690625.1 of Halorhabdus sp. CBA1104. Lineage (NCBI taxonomy): Archaea > Methanobacteriati > Methanobacteriota > Halobacteria > Halobacteriales > Haloarculaceae > Halorhabdus > Halorhabdus sp. CBA1104. Next base: position 1,032,023 of record NZ_CP033878.1, read on the forward strand.
AGCCGGCGTCGAACCGTCTCACGCTTCCACTGGCTCGGCGTCGATTGCTGGGTCCACCGCGCTTCGATCGGGCCGAGCACCTCGTCGATCCGGCTGTCGGCAAAGCCCTGGACGGCCAAGCCACGGCGCGCGTACTCGAATACTTCTGCAAAGATCGTCTCGCTGTCTGTCGTTCGTTCCCCGTCAGCGTCCACCCACTGCAGGTCGGCTCCCAGGCCATCTTCGGCGGCGGCATAGAAACTGTCCCGAGCGTCCGTCCAGGGAAGTTCTGTCACGGGATGTTCAGCATCCACGAGGCCGAGCAGTAAGCCAGCCGTCAGGGCCTGCAGGCTGATATTGTCGGCAACCGTCGGCTGAGTCGGAAGCGGACGGTATTCGAGACGGATCGAGCGCTCGTCGCCGGCCTCGGGGACTGGATCGCCACCGATAACGGCTCGGACCCAGCGCCAGTAGGTCCCCCGCTTGTGTTCGAATTCGGGAAACTGGGCGCTGAAGGTTTCGTCGTCGTGGCCGTTGGCCCAGTCAGCGAGGAAGGGGGCATAGAGATCGTCGGCCACGACGCGATCGATACCGTCCGCTGTCGTGGCAATGTCGTCGGGAACGCGGACTTTCGGGTGCTCGCTGTGGTTGACCGACTGCTCGAAGACGGCGATGCGCAGTTCGTGTGGTGTCTCTTCGAGTAAGTCCCACGGATCGATACCGTCGTCGTACAGATCCGGTGGCATGAACGGCGCGTTCGTCGACAGCGCAAGGACTGGCCCGAGCGTCCGGATTGCGGCGTTGAAATACGCTGGAAACGCCCCAACGTCGGGGATCTGGAGGTGTGGCTGGATCGACGTGGCGAGAGATTCAAAGAGGATACTGGGAAACGAGCGGGAGACACCGGGTACGTCCAACGGCACCGCGCCGTCGGTCAGGTCAAGGACCTCGTTGTCGATCGCGTAGTAGCGTGGATTCGACCGCATGTGCGTCGCGATCGTGAGTCCGTCACGCGTTTCGTGGGCCGAAAGGTACGCATCGCTCCCGCGTGCAGGCGGGATCGTCCACATGGCGTCCGTCACGAGCGTCCTGTCGTCTCCGATTGCCTCACGTCCCCGTTCGAGGCCAGTTGCTGCGGCCGTCGACTGGCGCTCGAACCCGCCGGGCCGGAGAGCCACGGGGTCGGTGTTGATCTCGGCGTTGTGAAGACCCAATTCCTTGCTGATGCGGTCGTCGACGCCGAAGAAATCGGCCGGGATCGTGGCCAGAGCGTGGCCATCGTCACCAGCCCCAACCGCATAGACTTCCATTTCGAGACCGATCGCAAAGTCCGCCGTCTCCAGTCTGCCGGCATCGAGTTGTTCTCGCAGGAACGCCGCTTGCTCGTGGAGTCGTTCACGAAAGGGGGCTGTCGTTTCGGTCCGCAGCGAGCGGGCAGCGAGGTCGATCGGCCCAGTCATTGTGGGTCCGTTCGCCGGCCCCCACAAATACGTACGTACAGCGGCACTGACCCGCCCGGCTCCACCGCGTTCACTCCTCGGCGATGTCGACGACCAGCACTGGCGTGGTCGCGTTCTCGACGACGCGTTCGGTCACACTGCCGAGATTGGTAAGTCTGTCTCGACCGGTGCGACCGTGCGTACCCATGACGATCAGATCCGCGCCGATCTCCTCGCCGTATCGGAGAATATCTCGATGTGGGATCCCTTTCCGAAGCGCCGTCTCGATCGGAACGTCGGCGTCTGCCACTTGCGTCCGGAGACGATCGAGCGCGGCCTCGCCGTCTTCCCGGAGTGAGTCGATCACTTCGTCCTGGGCTTCCTTCTCGGCGGCGAGGTACATCCGCCGGTCGAGCACGTACAGTCCGTGAATCGTCGCATCGTTGTCCGCCCCAATCGAGATGGCGTGTTCGAGCGTTGCCGCGGTCCCGCTGCTGCCGTCGGTCGGCGCCAGGATCGTATCGTACATGACCACCTAGATCTTCACGGGCCTAGTAAATAGTTGTACGTGCCACGGTACCACGCGACGAAAGTTACGCTTTCGAGAGGGAGCCCTCGCGGAGTCGAACGGCGAAAATCGCGAGAGCGAGCGGGTTATCGACCGGTGAAGTTCGGGTGATCGCTGACGTGGCGGGGCAGGTAGCGGTGTTGCTGTGGGAGCCCTTCGACATCGTTGAGGACGCGCTCGCGCAGTTCCGCGGGCGTCATATCGATCTCGTCGTCGTCGAGTCGGACGTTGACGCCGAGTTCGTCGCTTTCGATCTCTCGATCGCCGACGACGACGTAGTAGGGTACCCAGTCGGTCTCGGCCCGAGCGATCCGTTTGCCGACCGACTCGTCGCGGTCGTCGACGTCGGCCCGCACGTCTGCAGCTTCGAGGTCGTCGACGAGGCCCTCACAATAGTCCAAGTGTGAATCGGGATTGACCGGGATGAACCGAACTTGCGTCGGCGAGAGCCACGTCGGCAACTGGGGTGTCTCCATCGATGCGGTGTCCTCTAAGAGAGCAGCCAGCACGCGCTCGATCCCGCCCGACGGCGAGTAGTGGAGGATCGGTGGATTGTGCGTATTGGTGCCGTCGGTGTACTCGATGTCGAACCGGTCTGCGCTCTCGACGTCGATCTGGACCGTCGGATTCTCGATGGGCCGGCCCAGGCCGTCGATGGCGGCGAAGTCGATTTTCGCCGACCAGTAGTGGTGGCGTTCGGGAATGATCTCGACGAGCGATGGCTTCCCGAGCTCGGCGACGACATCTTCGACCCACGCCTCGTTTTCCTCGTAGAACTCGCGAGTCATCCGGAGGGCGGGTTCGTAGTTGATACCGAGGTCATCGGAGGTCTGGAGGGCGAGTTCGGCTTGCTTGCGCAGTTCTTCCCGTGCCTGGTCCATGTCCTCCGTGGCCGTGTGCATATCCGGCATCGTGAACGCGCGCAGACGCTTGAGGCCGGTCACCTCGCCTTTCTGTTCACGACGGAACGAGTAGGTCGACATCTCGTAGATCCGCATCGGCAGATCGTTGACCGAGATGTGCATGTCTCGCATGATCGAGAACTGGCCGAAACAGGCCGCAAAGCGCAGCATCATCCGGCGATCGCCCGACTCAAAGCGGTACTGGCGCTCGCCGAACTTCCCGGCGTGTTCGTCGATCGAACGGGCGCCCAGGTCGTACATGATCGGCGTCTCGACGGGCATCCCGCCGTACTCGACGACCAGATCGTTGACGTACTCCATGAGAGCGTCCCGGATGAGTTTCCCACGGGGATACCATCGCAGGTTACCGACGTCTGAGAGTTCGTCGTAGCCGACCAGGCCCTTCTCCTGCATCAGGTCGACGTGTGGTGGTTCCTCGCCCTCGTTGCTGAGGATGCCCTCTACTTCGTCTTCGATGAACGCCGTGAGGTCCTCGCCAACCGAATCCTTCGCCGCAACGGCGTCTTGAACGTCTCCCTCGGGCGTCATTACCTTCCAGTCACTTGGCTCACGGTCGGGTTCGCCATCGGCTTTGCCTCCCTCGTCCTCGTCGCGATGGGAAGCGACGTGGCGGGACAGTTCCGAGAGCGGGTGGCCCTTACAGGAGACCTCGAAGGATTTGTACCAGCCAAACGGCGCACGGAGGATGGTGTAGCCAGCGGCTTCCATCTCCGTTTCGAGCCGTTGCATGACGTCCTTTGCAGCGTCCGGCGCGGCCAGGTCGTCACTGAGGTGGGCGTAGGGATACAGCACGACGTCAGTCGTGTTGAGCTGGTCGGTGACGTCTTGTAGTTCCGTCAGTGCGTTCTCGACGACGCCCTCGATGTCGCCCTCGTCGTCGCTCTCGACGCTGATGAACACCGTCACGCAGTCTTCCATGCGTCCCTCCATCGGGACGCCCTCGGTTTCGGCGAGGTCACCGCCGCCTGCCTTGTCGGTCGTCTCGAACTCCAGATGGTCCGAGTGGATGAACAGTAGTCGCATAGGCATAGACTCCCGACGGCCGGTAAAAAGCGTGCCGAATGCGATCACACAACCGTCGACGCTCGTGCCAGCGAGCCACGACGAACCCAGATTCCGTGTGGCACGATGCCGAACTATTCCGCTACGCTTCTTCGTCTTTGAGTGTCTCTAGCTCCTCGTCGATGGCGTCCGTATCGACTGCTTCTCCCTCACCGTCGACGTCGCCAGCTGCTTGTGTCGTCGTTGATTCGTCGGCCGTCGTCGCCTCAGTTGCTCCAGTCTCTGCGCCCATCTCTGCCTGGAGGGTCTCTAGTTCGGATTCGACTTCACTGTCGGACTGTAAATCAGCCAGTTCGCGGTCGAGTTGGTCCTGGTCGGTAATCGCGTCGTCGAAGGCACCGCTGTCGCGTAGTTCGTCCATCGCGGACGCACGGGCTTCCATCTCTTCGGTTCGTTCCTGTGCCCGATCGATTGCCCGGCCGACGTCCTCGAATTCGTCGCCGGCACCCGACATCGCCTCGGAGACACGGGCGGAGGCCTCTGCAGCCTCGTAGCGAGCTTTCATCGTCTCCTTTTTGGTCCGGAACTGCTCGACTTGGGCCTGGAGCTCGCTTTTCTGCTCGACGAGCTGGTCCTGTTGGGCCTGTAAGTCGGCGATCTGACTCTCCAACTCCTCGATCTCGTTCATCTTCTGCTTTTTCTTCTCTAAGGCTCGCCTGGCCAGATCCTCACGATCCTGCTTGACCGCTTCCCGAGCCTGGTCGTTGTGTTTCTCGACGTTCTCTTCGAGCCGGCGTTTCTGGATCTCTAAGCGCTTTTTCTGGGTCGTCAGATCCGCAATCCCCTGTTTGACGTCTTGGAGTTCGTCCCGTAATTGCTCGTAGGAGTAATCGAGCGTTTCGGAGGGGTCTTCGGCCCGATTCAGAAGGGTGTTGACCTTCGACCGGATGACGTAGGAGGCGCGCGAGAGGATTCCCATGGGCGTCTGTTAGGGATGGGCCGTCTTAAAAGTCGCACTCGTTGGTCCATCGCTTATCCGTGCCAGTGACCACCGAACCCGGCCGTTCCCGAAACGGTTTAGGTCCGGGCACGCCCACCGTCGGTATGCCGAACGAGCCCGAAACCGACTACGATCAGGAGCTGGGACGGAAGTTCATTTTCGTCACCGGCGGGGTAATGTCAGGCCTGGGGAAAGGCATTACCGCCGCGAGTACTGGCCGCTTGCTCGCCAACGCCGGCTTCGACGTCACTGCGGTCAAGATCGACCCGTATCTCAACGTCGACGCCGGGACGATGAACCCCTACCAGCACGGCGAGGTGTACGTCCTGAAAGACGGGGGCGAAGTCGATCTGGACCTGGGGAACTACGAACGGTTCCTCGACATCGACATGACCTCCGATCACAACGTCACCACGGGGAAGGTCTACCGAGAGGTCATCGAGAAAGAACGCGCCGGCGACTATCTCGGTCGCACCGTCCAGATCATCCCGCACATCACCGACGACATCAAGCGTCGCATCCGGGAGGTCGCGGAGGGAAGCGACGTCTGTCTCATCGAAGTCGGGGGCACCGTCGGCGACATCGAGGGCATGCCCTATCTCGAAGCCCTGCGGCAGTTCGCCCACGAGGAAGACGACGACGATATTCTCTTTACCCACGTCACGCTGGTGCCCTACTCGAAAAACGGCGAACAGAAAACGAAACCAACCCAACACAGCGTCAAGGAACTCCGATCGATCGGCCTCCAGCCGGACATTCTCGTTGGCCGGTGTGAGGACAAACTCGACCCGGACGTCAAAGAGAAGATCGCCCTGTTCTGTGACGTGCCGACGGATGCCGTCTTCTCGAATCCCGACGTCGAGGACATCTATCGCGTCCCGCTGGTCGTCGAGGACGAGGGACTCGACGAGTACGTCATGGAGCAACTCAACCTGGCCGAGGAGGCCCTCCCGAAAGACGAACGGAAGAACGGCTGGCGCGAACTGGTAACCCAGGGGAAAGACGGATCGATCGACGTTGCTCTCGTCGGTAAGTACGGGCTGGAAGACGCGTATCTCTCGATCCACGAATCGCTGAAGCACGCTGGCTTAGAGACCAACGTCGACGTCGAGACGACGTGGATCCATTCGGAGGATCTGGCGGACGGCCACGACGGCCAACTTGCGGACGTGGATGCCGTCGTCGTTCCTGGCGGGTTCGGCGCTCGCGGGACCGAAGGCAAGGTCGAGGCGATCCGCTACGCCCGCGAGAACGATATCCCCTTCCTCGGGCTCTGTCTTGGCTTCCAGATGGCTGTCGTCGAGTTCGCACGCAACGTCCTCGATCTGGACGGTGCCCACTCGGCGGAGATGGACGAACAGACACCCCACCCCGTCATCGACATCCTGCCCGAACAGGAGGGTGTCGAAGATATGGGCGGGACGATGCGCTTGGGGACCCAAGAGACCGAAATCGACCCGGACACACTCGCTGCTGACCTGTACGACGACACCACCTGTCGGGAACGCCACCGCCATCGCTACGAGGTCAACCCTGAGTACATCGAGGACCTCGAAGCGGCCGGCATGACCTTCTCGGGCGTCTCGGGCCGACGCATGGAGATTCTCGAACTCGCGACCGACGAGCACCCGTACTTCCTCGGGACCCAGTTCCACCCCGAGTTCCGGTCGCGGCCGACCCGCGCGTCGCCACCGTTCGTCGGACTCGTCGAAGCAGTACTCGACCAGCGTGAACACGCGCCAGCGGAGGTCGAACACTGATGGTCGACGTCGAGTCGTTCATCCCCGAGGCAAAAGCCGAGATCGCCGAAGCAATCGGTGCCGACGAGGCCGTCATTGCCCTTTCCGGTGGCGTCGACTCCTCGACTGCTGCCGCGCTGGCCTACGAGGCCGTCGGCGATCAACTCACGCCAGTCTACGTCGACACCGGCCTCATGCGGAAAGGCGAGACCGACCAGATCCGCGAGACCTTCGACTACATGGACAGTCTTCGGATCGTCGACGCCAAAGACCGCTTTCTCGATGAACTCGCGGGCGTCACCGACCCCGAAGAGAAACGCCACGCGATCGGCGAGCAGTTCATCCGCGAGTTCGAGGAAGTCGCCGAGGAGGTCGACGCCGACCACCTCGTCCAGGGGACGATCTACCCCGACCGCATCGAGAGTGAAGGGACGATCAAGTCCCATCACAACGTCGGCGGCCTGCCCGAACGCATCGATTTCGACGGCATCGTCGAACCAATGGCTGACCTCTACAAAGACGAGGTTCGGGAAGTCGCTCGGGAACTCGATTTAGAGGCGATCATCAGCGAGCGAATGCCGTTCCCCGGGCCGGGACTGGCCGTCCGGATCATCGGCGAGGTGACCGAGGAGAAACTCGCGGTGGCCCGCGAGGCCAACCACGTCGTCGAGGAAGAACTCGAAGAATACGACCCCTGGCAGGCGCTGGCAGCGGTCATCGGCAAGGCCACTGGCGTCAAAGGCGACAACCGCGTCCACGGCTGGGTTGTGGCCGTTCGCTCCGTCGAGTCCCGCGACGGCATGACCGCCCGCGCCCAGGAGATCGACTGGGAGACCCTCCAGCGCATCCAGAGTCGTATCACTGGCGAAAACGAGTCGGTCGCGCGTGTCGTCTACGACGTAACACACAAACCGCCCGCGACAATCGAGTACGAGTAAGATGAAGGTAATCGTCGCCGGTGTGGACGACACCGAGATCGCCAGTGCTATCGAGGAAGAAGGCCACGACGTGACGACTGTCGACGTCGGGACTGGCGAGTCTCTCGCGGACGCAGGGATCGCCGAGGCTGAGACGTACGTCCTGACCGAGATGAACCAGGCCACTTCGATTGCGGTCGCGAAAGACCACAATCCGGACGTCCGAGTCGTCGTCTACGCGGAGGGGTCGTTGCCTGAGTTTGCCACTCGACAGGCTGATCTGGTCGTCGATCCGCGGCTGCTCGATCCCGAGGCCGTCGCCGAGGAATTGGAGTAACGTCTCCTGGCGGACAGACTCGTTTTGACTGGTACGGTGGACGGATCCCACCGCTCGTTTTCGAGAGCAAACGCGTGTGTGGAGTTCGTAGCCGGCCATGCCGCGCAGTTATAGCCGCGCGGCAAGGTCTGCCAGCCGCTCACTGGCCCCTTCGACGAACGGTGTGCCGTGTCCCATCGCCAGAACGTCAACGTCGAGGTCCAGTTCGGCCAGCCGACGAATGCTGTCCGCGAGTGCCGACGTGTCGTAACTCAGTGCCCACGGTGACGCTTCGAGTCGGCCGCCCGATTCCCTGACGAGGTCGCCGATGAAGGCGACCGATCGGGACGCATCGACGTACGTGACGTGGCCGCGGGTGTGTCCAGGCGTCGTGTACACATCGAGTGTGCCCACCGTGTCCCCCTCTGTTATCGTTTCGACAGGGTGGTCTGGCACCGTCGTGAGCGGATGGGCAAGCGACTGAAAGGCCGCTTTCCGGTCGCTCCAGCCGGGTGAGCGATCGCCCCGAACGATCGCAGCGTCCGGCTGGCCGGCATAGATTGGACAGTCGAATCCCAGCGCGCCGAGACCGCCGACGTGATCGAGGTCGTAGTGGGTGAGTGCGATCCGATCGACGTCACGCGGATCGAACCCGGCCTCGGTGAGCTGTCGACACAGCGCCCGGCGTGTCCAGGGAGCGCCCGCGTCGATCACCGTCACGTCGTCGCTTCGGTGTGTCTCGTCGGCCGAGGAACCGTCCGCGACCAGCAGGTAGGCGTTGACGCCGCGAAGGTCGAACCACCAGATTCCGTCGTCGAGTTCGGTGGCCATGGGAGACGGGAGGACCGGGGTAGCCAAAAGTGTCGGCGTCGCTACGATGGGTCAGCCACGTCTTCGAGGAGTCCATCGAGCGTTTCGAGGACGATCTCGGAGACGGTAAAGCGAGCGGCGTCGGCCTCGCCGGGGACACAGAATACGGGGACGTCGTCGATAATACCTGCCGTTGGCCGCATGCTGATAACCTCAGGGCCGACCTGTTCGTGATAGCTCACCCTAAAGAGCTCACCGAACCCCGGCATCGCTTTCTCGCAGAGCGGTTCGATGGCTTCGACAGTTACGTCCGATGGACCGACGCCCGTGCCACCGACAGTGAGGACGACGTCGACGTCCCGACGGGAGACAACCCGGTCGATTGCCGTCTGGACGGCGTCGAATCCGGATTCGACGGTATCCTGCCCGGCGACGGTTCGGCCGTCACCGTCGAGCGCGTCGATGACGACGGCCACTGGATCGGCAGCCATCTCGTCTGCGCCATCGCCGATACGGAGCACGAACACTCCGGTCTCGACACTGCGTGGCTGCTCGTCCGGCTTCGCAGTCGCTGGGTCACTCGAAGACCCGTTTGACTGCTCGTCGCGCTCGTCTCCGGTCCGTGTCTCGGCTTCGTCGTCCGACCGCCCTCGACGTGTGTCTCGGGATTGAAAGTCGACCATGACTCTCCGTTGCGCTTCTACCCTCAAATAGACCGTCAGTTCGGCCGACCGCCAGGAGGGTGGGAAAGCACCTGGGGTGGAGCGGCACGGTTTAGTTCGCCGGCCCCGATCCGCGATGTATGGCGAGTGCTGTAGACGACGATAGCGAGAGAGCCGATCCGGCACACTGGGTGTTGCTCGGGGGTTGTTCGTTGCGCTGATCGCCATTCCGTGGGCGTTGATACTCTTGCCAAGTGTCCGGGGCGTTGTGGGCGGGATCGGGCTCTCCTTCCGAGACGCGTATCTCGTCGTGCCACTCGTCCCCGCACTCGGCCTGGGCGCACTCGCAGTCTGGACAGCCCTTCGCTCAGGAGGCCCGTAGCCTGGCCGACCCTTTTTCACCCAGTCGCCGAAAGTGATTGCCAATGTGGCGCCTGTATCTCGCTGTGGTGTTTTTCGCCGCGGTCTTTGGCACTGCACTCTCGCTGTACACGCTCTTGCACCAGGAGACACCTGGTGCCGGTCCGCTGGCACTGCTGTTGCTGGGGGCCGCGATGTGGGCGACGACTGACGGCCTGAGTCTGGCTACCTTCGGCGCTTCGGAGACGCTGTTCTGGGCCAAGCTCGGGCTCGCCATTACCGCTGTCGTGCCCCTGGCCTGGCTGCTGACGGCCGTCGAATACACCGGCTACGATCGCGTCCTTACCTCGAGGCACTTACTCGGGTTGCTCGTCGAACCGCTGGTCTTTACCGGGCTCGTCTGGACAACCGGGAGTCACGGCCTCGTCTGGTCGAATCTGCAACCCACCGCAATCGGACCCTACACGACGGTCGTCGCGACACGCGGACTCGCTTACTGGGGGCACGTCGTCTACTCCTACGGGCTGATTGCACTCGGTGCCCTCCTCTTGGTCCGTGTCATCCTCCGTGCGAACGAGCTCTATCGCACACAGAGTACCGCATTGCTCGTGGCGATCGTAATTCCGCTCGTCGCCAATACGGCGGCACTCTTTGGACTCTCCCCGGATGGAATCGACATGACGAGTATTGCCTTCGTCGCCTCGGGGACTGTCATCACGGCCGCAATCCTTCGCCGACAGTTGCTGAGCGTCGCAGCTGGGACGCGCGAGATCGGCCGCGACGAGATCGTCGATCAGCTCGACGACGCAGTGTTCATCCTCGACAGCAACGGTGTCGTCAACGACTGCAACCCCGCTGGTGCCACTCTCGTCGACGAGACGACCGACAGGGTGGTAGGCCAATCGCTCGTCGATCTCCTCCCGGCGCTTTCGTCTGTGTTCCCCATCGAAGACATCCCAGACAACCAGATCGTCACAATCGAACGGAGTGGCTCCGTTCGAACCTACGACTGTCGGCTATCGCCACTCGACAGCCCCTTCGGTGAGCGTTCCGGCACCATCGTGAGCGTGCGTGACGTGACCGAACAGACCAGACGGGAACAACAACTCGACGTCCTCAATCGGTTACTCAGGCACAATATCCGCAACGAGATGAACGTCGTTCGCGGGCAGGCAGAACTGCTCCGCGAGTCGATCGAGACAGAATCCCAGCACTCACGCGTCGATCGAATCGTCGAGACGGTCGATACCGTAACCGAGCGGAGTAACAAAGTCGGGACCCTCACGCGGGCCTTCGAGGACGAGCCGGCCTCGATCGACCTCGAAGCAGTCTTGCGAGACGCGATCGGCGCGGTCACGGCCAAGTATCCGGCAGCAACGATCGCTCTCGACGGCGATCCGGACCACTGCGTCGAGGGTGCGGCGTCACTCGGCGTCGCGTTCGAGGAGTTGCTGCACAACGCAGTCGAACACAACGACAGCGACCACCCACAGGTGACAGTAACAGTCACCGCGGCTCCCCCATCAGGAGCCGACGTGACGGTCCGGATCAGCGACAATGGACCGGGAATCAACCGCCAGGAGCGCGCCGTCATCGAGCGTGGCCGAGAAACGGCGCTCGAACACGGCAGCGGGATCGGGCTCTGGCTGGTCGCCTGGATCGTCCGGACCTACGGAGGCACCCTGTCCTTTGCCGAGGCCGACGTCGGGACGACTGTGGTCGTGCAACTGCCCAAAAGCGAGCCATAACGAACCGCTTGCCGTCCAGGGTCTACGACCCTCAGGGACTGGCCTCGTATCCTGCGTCTTCGACGGCAGCGACCAGTGTGCCAGGGTCGGCCTCACCCTCGATGGTCGCTTCGTCGGCGTCGTGATCGGCACTCGCGGCCGCGACGCCGTCCAGTGCTTCGAGGGCCTCGACGACGCTTTGTTCACAGTGTTCACAACTCATCCCAGTGACCGTGATCGTGCGTGACATGGACGACTGTAGGGGAGCAGTGTTTTTCGGGATTTCGCCTCAGAATCGAAAGTCACAGCGCCACCGAAGTCCGGATTGTCAACGGGACTGTCGCTCACTCGACGTCGCGCCGCATCGCAATCTCGAACCAGGGACAGAGTCTGAGCTGGCGATACCACTCGGGATGTTCGTGCAACCGCTCGTAGGGAACCCACATGAATCCCGCTACCTCTTCGGGGTCGGGATCGAGTGTCCGGTCGGTCAGCGTCGCCTGTAGGACCGAACAGACCTCGTGTTCGACGCCAGCGTTTTCGAAGTACCGTTTGTACTCGAACTTGTCCGTGACCTGCAGGTCGTCGTACTGATCGGGCGTGATGCCAAGTTCCTCTTCGAGCCGCTGGCGTGTGGCTTCTTCCTGGGATTGGCCCTCGACGGGGTGGGACGCGACCGTGCCGTCCCAGTGCGTTGCCCAGAGGCGCTTGTCCGGCGACCGCTGGGCGAGTAAGATGTTGTCGTCTTCGTCGAACAGCAGTGCTGTAAACGCCCGGTGTCGGATCCCCTCGCCGGTGTGGGCGTCCAGTCGATTGACCAGTTCCAGTTTGGTGTCCTCAGCATCGACAGCGATAACGTCTTGTCGTTCGTTTTCGTGCCGCAGTTCGGCTTCTGCAGGGTCGGACGCACTCTCCGACTCCTCGCTCGTGCTCATACTCGAATTCTCGGTGAGCGGGTTCAAACAGTCTTCGACTCGCGGAAGATACCGCCCCGGGAAGGGGCGACTTCCCAGTTGCTCTTACCCCACGAACTCCTCTCGCCAGTACCGACACGACTCCATCACCCAACCCGTTCTTCGAGAATCAGCCTCGTCTTCGTCCCGACAACTTCGTCACGTTCGCGGGCCCGTGTGATCAGTTCGTTGACTTCGCTCGTGTCGGCACAATCGACGATCAACACGACGTCTTCCTCGCCGCTGACCTCCCAAACGAAATCGACCTCGGGCCACTCGGCGAACGCGTCCGCGAGGGCACTGTGGTCGACGTTGACGTCGATACCGATCTCGATCATGGCCTTGACGTTTCCCGTCCGGGTCGCGACCGTAAACCGCTCGATAATCCCCGCTTCGACGAGTTGCTCGACGCGGTTACGGACAGTCCCTTCCGACGTCTCGACACGGTCGGCGATCTCCGTGTAGGGAGTGCGGGCGTCCCGCCGGAGAATACTCAGTATCTCGCGGTCCAGATCATCCATCGAGGTGTGTGGTTACCGCAGGTCCACACTTGAGGATTACGAATTTCGTAACTCTGTTTCGAAAGCAACGCTTATCACCCGACCTTCCGTACGGATCTCGTAATGACGGACGCCTATGTAGCCCTGGAGGGTGAGCGCATCGTCGAAGCACGCGCTCGCTCGCCGGGCACGACCCGCGGGGAACTGGTCTTTACGACAGCATACACCGGCTACGAGGAGAGCCTCACCGACCCCTCCTACGAGGAGCAGATCCTGACGTTCTCGTACCCGTTGATCGGGAACTACGGCGTCCGCGAGGAACGATTCGAGTCCGATCGCGTCCACCCGCGCGGGGTCGTCGCTCGCGAGCTGACCGACGACGTCGCCGAGTGGCTGCAAGCGGAAGGCCGGCCGGCCGTCGATCACATCGACACGCGCGAACTCGTCACCGAGATCCGTGACGAAGGTGCGATGAAGTGTGGGATCGCCGCCGGCGAGGACGTCACCGAAGAGGACGCACTGGCCGAACTCCGGCAGTGCAAGCACATGAGCGAACACACCGATATCGGCAGTCAGGTCAGTGTGAGCGAGCCAGTCGTCTACAACGAAGACGGCGATGGCCCCGACGTCGCACTCATCGATTGTGGCGCGAAGGGTTCGATCCAGGAGTCACTGGTCGAGCGTGACGCTGTCGTCCACGTCCTCCCGTACGACACGACACCGGCCGAGATCGCGGCCCTCGATCCGGACCTCTTGTTTGTCTCCAATGGCCCGGGCGATCCGGAGAACTTCGAGGCCACCGCCGATCTGGTCGACGAATACGTCGGTGAGATTCCCCTGGCAGGTATCTGTCTCGGTCAGCAAGTCGTCGCCAACGCTCTGGGCGGGGAAACCGAGAAGATGGAGTTTGGCCACCGCGGCGTCAACCAGCCCGTTCGTGACCTCCGGACCGATCAGGTCGTCATGACGACCCAGAATCACGGCTACACGGTCGCCGAGCCGGGCGAGAACCTCGATGTGACTCAGATCAACGTCAACGACGACACGCCAGAGGGCTTAGAGAACGACGAGCTAGAAATCATCACGCGCCAGTACCACCCGGAAGCCAATCCCGGCCCGCACGACTCGTTGTCGTTCTTCGACGACGTTTTGCAACTGGCCGAGTGATCGCCCCGCGGTACGCCGCACAGAGCGGGCTTATCGCTCGCCACGGGCCGTCTGCATCGCCGCGCTGTTGTACGCGCTGCCGGCGCTGCCGTCTCGATCGAGGACGATAACCCCGGCCGTCCCCTCGACTCGATCGTCGAACCGATCGATCGCCCGCGTCGCCGCTCGCTCGGGTGAATCGCCGTCTTCGAGGCACCTGACGGCCCGGCGGGCCAGAGCCTCTTTCGCGATGTCCTCGCCCGCACCGGTCGCGCTTGCGCCGCCAGCCTTGGTGGCATAGAAGCCAGCACCGACCTGTGGGACGTCGCCGACCCGCCCGGCAAGTGCCGCCCACCGTCCGCCGGTCGACGTGCCGGTGACGATCCGGTCGCCGTCAGTCGCGACCGCACCGACTGTATCGTTGCCCCCGAAGTTCTCAGCCAGCCAGTCGAGTTGCTCGGCCACAGCATCCCCAGGCGGCGTGGTTTCGTTCCAGCGCTCCCGGGTCCGATCTGCCCAGCAATCGACGTCGGTTTCGACGCCGTTGGCCCCAGCGAAGTCGATCGCCGGTTCGCCAGCGAGCATGACGTGGGGCGTCTCTTCGAGAACCGCCCGGGCGACGTCGATCGCATTGGCGACGCCTTCGAGCCCGGCGACGGCCCCACACTCCCGGTCGTCGGTCATCAGCCCGGCGTCGGTCCGAACCGCCCCGTCAGTCTGGACGGCGCTGCCAACCCCGGCGTTGAACCACGGATCAGCTTCGAGGGCGGTGATCGTCTCACAGACCGCTTCGAGGGGCGTCTCCTGGGCGAGGCCTGCCTCGATTGCGTTCTCGATTCGCTGCTGTCTTTCTGGTGGCTGCTCGGGTGGCGACCCAGCGCCGCCGTGAGCGATGATGCGCACGGCCGTGGTCACTCCTCGGGCGGGGCGAGTTCGACCTGCGTGAGGTCTCGCTCCAGCATACAGTAGTCGTGGGGCGGTTCGCCGACGACACTATCGATCCGGTAGGTCGTCTCGAAGTCAGCGCCAGCCGGTTCACAGAGGGCGTGACTCGGGCACTCCTCGTGTGGACAGGGGCCTTCGAGATCGACCTTGCTCCCGGCGTAGGCACTCTGGGCAGCGACGTTCGCCTGGATCGGGGCAGGTTCGACTTCGACGGCTGTGACGCCGACGTCGTGAACCGCACACTCCAACGTGTTTGCGTTGTCCCGGACCTCGGTGACGCGATAGCGCCGGCCCTCCGTGAGGTTCAGACACTGGTCACGATAGGGACAACCCTCACAGGCGGCCGATTCCCCCTGGTAGACGAACTCGCTGCCGGGATCGGCCAACCGCGTCCCGAGTAAGGTGATCTCTGTCATTAGACCGGCATAAGCGGCCGCGCCGATTAAGTCTCCCGACCGGTCAGCGTATCGAGTCGGTCGAGGTACGCCGCCCGTGGCTGCTGGTACAGTGTCCGATAGTCGATCTCGCCGGCCGTGAACGCACGAGCCAGTTCGAGTGCGCCGTCCAGCGCCGCGTCCCGGTCGTCGTACTCACGAGTCTCGCCCTCGATCTCCGGCTCCAGAAACAGCGTCACACGCCACGGGTCGTCGGGATCGGGTTCAGGCCGGCCCGGGCGTCGCTGTCGCCGACCGCGGGTGACGTACAGCGTCGGGAGACACGGAGCCGGAAACGCCTCGGAATCGAAGACATCCGGTCGGTAGACCAAGACCAGTGTGGTCGGCTCCTCGCTCCAGACGGACCATCCATCGGGCACCGAATCGATTGGCACGGTCGGACCACGAACCACGGTCCAAAGAACTTCTCGGTCGGTGCCGGTCCGTGCGATAGGCACACTGGACACCTACGCGAAGTCCGGCGACGTTCATCCGGGAGCGTCGCCTATCGCTGATCGTGAGTCCTCACTTTGGACGGGCGGGGAGCGACGACCCCAACGCCGACAATCAGTCACGTTTCGAGTCCCACATTCGACCGAGCGCTTATACAGACACCCGATGGAAGTGGAACTATGTCCGAGACGCTATCTGTCAACACTGACGGGCGGCTGTCGGTCATCGACGTAACGAGTCGTGTCCAAGATATTGTGCCACCCGAGGCAACCGGGACGTGCACCATTTTCGTGCCACACACGACGGCTGGTGTTACGATCAACGAAGGCGAACAGCGGTTGCTGGCTGATTTCGAGACGGCGCTGGCAGATCTGGTCCCGGATGATGGCTGGGACCACGACCGGATCGACGACAATGCAGACGCACACGTGCGATCGATGTTGATCGGCCCGAGCGTGACCGTCCCGGTCGCGGACGGACAACTCGAGTTGGGAACCTGGCAGTCGATCCTGTTCGTCGAATGTGACGGGCCGCGTACCCGGACACTGCGCGTCCAGACGAGTTGATCCGACTGGTGGTCTCACTTTGGGGACTTTTATCGACGTGGGTACCGACCTCCCTACATGGACAGCGACGACGGCTGGTTTCGGGGGGTCGATCCTGACGATGAGAGGGCGGCCGCGACAGCCATCGCGGACGGACGGGCGGAGGAGCCGGCTGCGTGGCCGGCTACCGCGGTCGAATCGGGGTTCGCACCGGCGGAAGCGACCTACTACGAGCGACTCCGGACAGCCACGATCGAAGCGGCAAAGACCGGAGTGACCGAACGCGAACAGGCCGACGATCAACAGTTGGTCCACGCGATCCGCTCGCTCGATGATTGTGAACGGACCGCAAACGAACTAGCAGAACGCGTCGCCGAGTGGGCGGGCACTCGGTTCGACGACGCCGGCACGGGAGTCGAGTACGCGCGGGAGCTGGCCGAACGCGAGCCGGACGATCCAGCCCAAGCGCGACTCGTCGAACTGGCCAGTCGCGTCGCGGGGCTCGCCGAGGAGGCAGCCACGTTGCGACAGTACGTCGAGACGACGACGCCGGATGTCGCGCCCAACCTCGCAGCGCTTGCGGGGCCTGTCCTTGCAGCCAGGCTGCTATCCTTGGCCGGGGGGCTAGAGACGCTGGCGAAAAAGCCCAGCGGGACGGTGCAGGTCCTAGGTGCGGAGGACGCCCTCTTTGCCCACTTGCAGGGATCGGCCCCGTCGCCGAAGCACGGAGTTATCTACACTCACGAGTACGTCCGAGGGACAGACCCCGAGCATCGGGGATCGGCTGCCCGGGCGCTCGCGGGAAAGCTCTCGATCGCCGCACGGATCGATCACTACAGTGGGGATCGCCGCCCGGAACTGGCGGCAGAACTCGACGAGCGCATCGAGGCGATCCAGTCGCGGGGTGAGAGCGAATGAGCCTCCCCGCGGGCGTCGAACGGCGTGAGTTCGACGGGCAATCGGGACTGGCAACGCAGGGGCCGCCGGTCTACGGCGAGCCGGTGGTCGAGGGGTGGCGTCGCTGGGATCCGAACCGATCGAAGCTCGGTGCGATGTTACAGACGGACATCCACACCGACTTCGACGGCGGCGAGACGGTGCTGTACCTCGGTGCGGCCAGTGGGACGACAGTGAGCCACGTCGCTGACTTCGCCGGCCCGACTTACGCCGTCGAATTCGCGGCCCGACCGATGCGGGATTTGGTCGCGGTAGCTCGCGACCGTGAGCGGCTGTTTCCGCTGTTGAAAGACGCACGAGCGCCCGAAACCTACGCACACGTCGTCGAACCAGTCGACGTGATCGTCCAGGACGTCGCGACTCGTGGACAGGCCGCGGTGGCACTGGCCAACCGCCGGTTCTTGCGGGACGATGGCCGGTTGTACATGGCGATCAAGGCCCGCAGCGAGGACGTCACACAATCACCAGAGACCGTTTTCGAGGACGTGCTCGATTCCCTCTCGACGGGCTACGAGATACTCGATCGCACCCGACTGGAACCGTACCACGACGACCACCTCGCGGTGGTCGCCCGGCCGCGGTGAGTGTGACGAACAGAACCCTTTAGCCCGACCGAATCCAACGAACGAGGCGATGGCGACGGCTCCGGAAGATGTGTTCGACCGTCAGGGGACGCTGGGCATCGAAGAGGAATTCTACGTCGTCGACGATCACGGTCGACCGGTGTCCGGGACCGACACGCTCGTCTACGAAACTGATCCCCCCGAGATTCTCGAAGAGCGGCTGGATCACGAGCTGTTCAAAACGGTCATCGAGACCCAGACGCCAGTGATCGCCGATCCGGCGACTGCGCAGGACGAACTGGCTGCCGTTCGCAGCGCGTTAGTAGAACACGCCCGGAATCACGGCTACAGGATCGCCGCCGCAGGCTTGCATCCGGCAGCCAAGTGGCGCGAGTTGGAACACGCCGAAAAGCCGCGGTATCAGGCTCAACTCGATCGCATCCAGTATCCCCAGCACCGCAATACGACGGCCGGACTGCACGTCCACGTCGGCGTCGACGATCCCGACAAGGCCGTCTGGATCGCAAACGAGATCCGCTGGCATCTCCCCGTCTTGCTGGCGCTGTCGGCGAACTCTCCGTACTGGAATGGCTTCGATACAGGACTGCAATCTGCCCGCGCAAAGATCTTCGAGGGGCTACCGAACACCGGGATGCCCTCTGCCTTCGACTCCTTCGAGTCCTTTCAGCAGTACGAACGCCGGATGATCGAGACGGATTCGGTCGACGATCGCGGAGAGCTGTGGTTCGACGTTCGCCCGCACACGGGCTATGGGACTGTCGAAATACGGACACCCGACAGCCAGGCGTCGATCGATCGCGTCCTGGCGCTGGTCGAGTATATCCGGGAACTGGTCGTAGACCTGGCCGCCCGGTACGAAGACGGAGAGACTGGGACGACCATTCGGCGGGAACTGCTCGATGAGAACAAGTGGCGAGCGATCCGGTACGGCCGCGAGGCCTCGTTTATTGCGCGCGATGGGGAGGGCACTGTGGCTCTGGAGACCGTGATCCAGCGCGATCGTGACCGACTAGACGTCTCGCGGATCGATGCGCTGGTCGACACCGAGAGCGGGGCCGAGCGCCAGCGCCGGCTCCGTGCCGAAGCGGGAGTCGACGCCCTCTGTGAGTCGGTAGTGGTGGCCGATCCGCAGTAGCCAAGCATTTTTAGCTCGGCACGGCTTCTGTCCCCGTAGAAAGGACATGACTGACGAGTCACCAACGGACGAGCCGACCGAGGGCGAGGACGTCCGCGAGCGGCTTCAGGAGGGGGCCGATCGCGCGGTCGAAGAGTTCGACGAGCGACTGATCGATCTGCTGTCGTGGCTGCTGGATACGGAGACCCGAGCGCGGATCTACATCTATCTGCGATCGACGGCAGAGAGCACCAGCGAGGAGATCGCTGACGGGACCGGGTTGTACCCGAGTACCGTTCGGGAGGCGCTGGCGGAGTTACACGAGGAAGAAGTCGTCACTCGCGCAAAGCGCGAACACGATGGGGCCGGAAACAATCCCTACGAGTACAGTGCGATCGCGCCAAGCGAGCTCGTCGGTGACGTGGTCGGCGACGTCCAAGAGCAGTTGAATACGGTGGTCAACCTCGATTCACACCTGCACGCTGAAGAGACAGACACCGAGGAGCCGATCACGATTACCGTCGAGGAAGCCGGGGAAACCGACGCGGAAACGTAACTGGGAGTGGCCGTTCCGAAGGCACTAAATCGCCCGCCGCCGTGGACTGAGACATGCAGATCGCGCTGGGGGGCACGTTCGATCCGATCCACGACGGCCATCGCGCACTCTTCGAACGCGCATTCGAACGCGGCGACGTCACTGTCGGACTGACGAGCGACGAGCTCGCCCCCGACACCCGTCAGGAAGGACGGCCGATCCGGGACTACACCGACCGACTTGCCGACCTCCGGGCGGAGTTGTCGGCTTTTGCCGAGGACTACGACCGAGACTACGAGATCCGGAAACTGGAGGCCCCGACCGGCATCGCGACCGAGGCCCAATTCGACGTGCTCGTCGTCTCGCCCGAGACCGAGACCGGTGGCAAGCGCATCAACGAGATCCGCCAGGAGAACGGCCGCGAAGTCTTAGAAATCGATGTCGTCGATCACGTCACGGCCGAAGACGGCAAGCCGATCTCGTCGACGCGGATCGTCCGCGGCGAGATCGACGAACACGGGAATCTGACGCCCGATCGGGACGGCCGCGAGCCCGCTGTCGAAGAGTAACTACCAGTCGGGGGCGTCAAAGCCCGCCGTTTCGAGCAGTTCTTTCCAGTGCTGCTGGACAGTGAGTCGTGAGACGTCGGTCGCCTCGGCGACCTGGCCCTGGGATCGTTGATCGCCGGCGACCAGTGCGCCGACGTAGATACTGGCCGCGAGGATCGCCTGTTTCGAGCGGTCTTCGTCCGGGACGTTAGTGAGAAAGACGTCGGTCGCTCGCGACGTGGCGGTCTCGGTCAGGTCGAGTGTCTCGGCCGCGTCCTCGATAGCCTCGATCCACTCCTCGTTTTCGACCTGATCGCGAGCGCGGTACATGGACGGGCGTAGGGTGGTCGCCGGCTTAAATCCCTGTGGGGCAAAGCGTCAGGTTCATTTTCCGGGGCGGGAATTGTACGCTGAGCGCGGGTAGCCAAGCCAGGAAACGGCGCAGCGCTTAGGACGCTGTCCCGTAGGGGTCCGCCGGTTCAAATCCGGTCCCGCGCATTTTGCGGCGAACAATACGTGAGCCGCAAATGCCGAATGAGGATTTGAACCCTGGAAGTCACAGCCCGCGAAGCCGAGCAAAGCGAGGCGAGCCGGAATGTCTTCCTTCGGTTCAAATCCGGTCCCGCGCATGAGCGAACGAAGTGAGCGAAGAGCAGGAGCGGATTTGTGGTAGACCGAGGTTCTGCGCCGAAGGCGCAGGTTCTCGGGCGTAGTTCAAATCCGGTCCCGCGCATAGCGAGGCGCGAACGGAGTGAGCGCCTCGAAAACGACGAACGGTGAGCGGAGCGAACCGTGAGTCGATCGCGAACAAATTCGCGATCGACTGCAATCGAGATTGGGATTTGAACCCTGCGAGGAAGGCACAGCGAGTGCGAGACCCGACCTGTGGGAGCATCTCGGATTGCGAGCGGTGAAACCGCGAGCGAGTATGTCTCGGTCCGGCTCAAATCCGGTCCCGCGCGAGACACGACTGTCGAAAGTGTCTCAATTATAATCAGAAGCGATCGAAGCGAGTCGTGAGTCGAGCACGAACAATTTCGTGAGTGGAGAGTGCGAGTACCGATTAGTTCGATACCCTGCGTCATTTATTAGTAGTCGCCGGAGTGCAGTGTGAGTATCTCCGATGAGTCAGGCTACGCTCACTCAGCGACCGTACGTCAATTCGAATCTGTTCTCGGGGCACTATCTCGACGAGCGTGTACAAGAACGCGAGGAGTGGGAGTGTGACGAAGCCGCTCAGGACGCGCTGGCGGAATTGGAGTCGCTGTACGAGATGGAAGGAACGCTGGTCGACGGCTACGGTGAGGACGCCCTCGTTGACAACTGGATCGACGGCGTACTCGACGTGCTCGGATACGGGACCCAAAAGGAGGTGACGCTGCCCGATGGCGGTGGGTACGTCGACGAGTTGCTGTTTGCGGACGGGGAGACTCGTCGTGACGCAGCAGAGGTGTATCTGAAGAGCGAAGACACCACAGATCTATTCGAGGGTGGCCTCGGCCTCGTCGAAGCCAAGCAGTGGGACGCTGATTTCACGGCAGAGTTCAGCGAACGTCGCCAGTATCGCAATGCGTCCCACCAGATCAAGCACTATCTGGAAAAGACGCCCTCGAACATCCAGTGGGGCATCCTGACGAACGGGCGCAAGTGGCGACTCTACGGGACGAAAGACTACGAGACACAGACGTATTTCGAAATCGACCTGCCGGAGCTAATCGAGCGCGGGGATCTTGACGCGTTCAAATATTTCTACGTCTTTTTCCGCCCCGAAGCGTTTCGGGAGTCAGCCGGGACTACGTTTTTGGACGAGGTGCGGTCCGAAAGTGAAACCGCGTCCCAGGAACTCGGGGAGGATCTGCAAGATAACGTCTTCACGGCGCTGCGAGTCCTCGGCCGTGGATTCGTTGAAACGAACGATATGGACATCGATCCCGACGACGAGGAGGCCTTAGACGAACTCAAAGAGCAATCGCTGGTGTTGCTCTACCGGTTGATGTTTGTCCTGTACGCCGAAGCTCGGGGACTGATCCATCCAGAGGACCCTTCAGAACAATCCGAATACGAGGAGAACTTCAGTCTCGACGCGCTGCGACTTGAGATTCACGAGGAGATCGGGGAGGTTGACGAAGGCTTTGAGGGGTTCAGCGAGTACTCGACGACGTACTGGAATCGCCTTGAGGATTTGTTCGGGCTGATCGACGAAGGTGAGGAGGATCTCGGGATTCCACCGTACAACGGTGGCCTGTTCGATCACGACAAGCACGATTTCTTGACCGAGCACGCGGTGAGCAATCGGTATCTCGCGGAGGTTATCTACCGGCTTTCGACGACGGAAAACGACGAGGGACGGTACGTGCTGGCTGACTACGCAGACCTGGACACGCGACACCTCGGCAGCGTCTACGAGGGGCTGTTAGAGCACCAATTTAAGATCGCACCAGAGCAATACGCCGCCGTCGCCGAGGACGGTGGCCAGGTCTGGAAGCCGGCCGACGAGGTGACCGACGACGGTGCGGTAGAGACGGTCCCCGAGGGTGGGCTGTACGTCGTCAACGACGAGGGCGAGCGCAAGGCGACGGGGGCGTACTACACGCCCGACTACGTGGTGACGTACATCGTCGAGGAGACTGTCGGGCCGCTGGTCGAGGAGATCCGCGAAGAGCTAGTCGAGCAGGGTTTCGAGCCGGGGACCCAGGAGTATCTTGGGCCGTTCCTCCGGCGTGTCCGTGATTTGCAGATCCTCGATCCAGCGATGGGGAGCGGGCACTTTCTGACGCGGGCGACGGAGTACCTCGCCAACGAGGTTATGGAGGACGTCCGGGAAGTCGAGGAGGGGGTTGCAGGATATTGGGACGAACAGCACGTTCGCCGCCAGATCGCCAAAGAGTGCATCTATGGCGTGGACATCAACGGCATGGCTGTCGAACTGGCGAAGCTGTCGATGTGGCTGGAGACGCTGGCGGCCGACCAGCCGCTGGCCTTTCTCGATCACCACCTCAAGGCCGGGAACTCGCTGGTGGGCTCGGACGTGACGGACGTGCTCAGCGAGGACGACGAGGAGGACGGCGGGCAGTTGACGCTGACGCAGGCCTTCGGTCGCGTGCGTCGGGACACCCTGGATCACGTGATGGACCTGATGGCGGACTTGCTGGCGATGGACAACGAGACCCTGGAAGACGTCCACTCGATGGAGGACCTCTACGCGGAGATCCAGGACGACCCACTCTACCGGCGGCTGTTCGAGTTGACGAACGTCCACACCGCCGAGCAGTTCGGGGTGAGCGTGCCCGAGGACGCCTACGAGCAGATGGCCGACGCCATCGAGGACGAAAGCGAGTGGGCCGCGATTCAGGGGGAGAACTGGTTCGCGGACGCCCAGGCGCTGGCCGACGAGCAGACGTTCTTCCACTGGGAACTGGAGTACCCCGGCGTGTTCTTCGACGAAGACGGGGAAGAACGTGAAGATGCCGGGTTTGACGCCGTGATCGGGAATCCGCCGTATATTCGTGTGCAGAAAATACCCCATGATTTCATTGATTATCTGAAGGAAGATTATGAAACTGCATACAGGAGGATCGATATATCGATATTATTCTGTGAATTTGCTTCAAATATCTCAAATTCAGATGGAAATGTAGGGTTTATAACCTCTCTCCAATTCCGAAACGCAAAATACGGGGAGAAAATCAGGGATTTCCTAGCTGAAAGAAATCTCCAAAAGATAGTCAATTTTGGAGACTTGCCGGTATTTGGGAATATTACAACGTACCCCGGTATCATTATTTGGAGTCCCGAAATCAACAGCGATTCGAAGGTTGATTATACAGAGGTATTAGAGTTAGAGGAAACCGCACTTAGGACAGAAAGAACCCACGAGAAAGCAAAATCGTATACAACAAAAATTGAGAAGGGTAAGAACTGGGACTTCACAGATGAGGCTCAACAAAACCTAATAAATGGGCTTGATGATTTTCAAAAACTCAGTGAGATTGCAACATCACATACTGGGATGTTTACAGGACGTGATGAGATCTTATTGTTTGAGCCCGAAAATGCAAATTCATCAGAAATTGAAGACGATATATTCATCGATGTAATTAGGGGGTCTGATCCCGATAGATGGTATTTAAAAACGTAAGCAAAAAGTCCATTTATCCATATTATGAAGAATCTGGAGATACGGTATTGTATTCGGAGTCGAAATTAAAGCAAGAGTATCCAGCTGCATACGAATACATAAAAGAAAACGAATCTGAGCTTAAGAAACGTCAAGATTCTCGGGAAAACATCAACAACGAAGACTGGTATAAATTGACCCGGCCAGGACAAATTTCAGTGTTTAATTCGAAAAAGATCGTGACTCCGGGCGAGTCAAAAAGGAATAAGTTTTGTATTGACGATTCTGGTGCAGCTTATAGCAATGCCCGCATCTTTTCCATTATCCCACGTCAAGTCCCAATCAAATATCTATTAGGCGTTTTGAACTCTAAAGTCGTAGAGTTTTATTTACATACCATCGCACCCTTAAAGTCAGGAGGATATTACAGTTATTCCTGCCAGTATTTAGATGAGGTGCCAATCCCTCAAAAAGAAGAAAGTCGCTTAAATGGAATAGTGGATAAAATTGTTGACTATGAGGAAAGTAGAGCCAACCTCAATTTAGATATATTTGACCACCTCGGCTCCTACTCGGATGGCCCGACCCTCGCGGACGTGGGCCTCACCCAGCCGCCGGAGGGCGCGGCGGACTCCATCCTCACCCAGACCACCGAGGAGCGCCCGAACCTCCGCGTCGGCGAGGCCACGGTCGTCCGGGAGTCGCCCACGGCGGTCGAGATCCGCCTCACCGCGCGGTACAAACCCGATGATCCAGACGATCACGAGACCGACCAGTGGGGCTACACTGAGACCGAGCCATTGGCGGCGTTGCGGATTTCGGACCTCACCGACGCGGAGGCGGACCTGATCGAGCACTTCGTGCCCGTCGCCGTCGCGGAGGCCGGTGGGTTCGCGGACTTCCGCGAGACCGCCACGAAGACGAACTCGCTTGTGGATCGCCTGCGAAAGCTGACGCTGCCCGCCGTCGATGACGTCCGAGAGGGGCTTGAGAGCTACGTCGAGACCAAGGAACGCGCCGCGGAACTGGAAGCGAAGATCGAGCGCACCGACGATCTGATCGACGAAATTGTGTACGAGTTGTATGGGCTGACTGACGAGGAAATCGAGATTGTCGAGGAAGCAGTGGGAGAGTAGCATCCGCGGAGCGCCGAAGGCGCGACGCGGTTCACCGCGAACGAGGGCGCGACCCGGCAGGGCGCGCCCGAGCGAGCGGGTGTTTTTGGTCCACCGGTAGAGCAAGCTCTACCGAGCCCTGCTTCGCTTCGCTCAGCAGGACAGCTTTTTGCAAGGTGGGTTCGCAGAGCGAACCCACCGCAGTAAAAAGGTGGGCCGCAAAGCTTTTTTCCTGTCCGATGATCTGATAGGACAATGAGCCATATCGAAGACGTGCTGGATTCTCTGGCGGCCGACCTGGATGGAGTTGTGCTTTTCAGTCCGGATGCCGAGTTGTACGAGGGGCTCACCGCGGATTACGAGGTCATCGTAATCGGCGCGGAAAACGAGCGGGAGGCCGACCGGTTCGTGGAGTTGCCGGTCGAGTTTTCGGAATTGAGCGATCGAGTGCGCTTTGGGATCGAAGGCGCACTCGCCCAGGAGTACCTCGGCGAAAACGATCAGGTACTCTGTCTGGCGACGACGTACGGCGACAGCCTGGATACGGCGGTGCGCGTCCGGGCCGGGGAGTTCACCGAGACGGGGGTCTACGATCTGTTCGTCAACTCCAGGGCCGAACCGGGAGTTATCCGGAACGTCGTCGATGTGGCCGTCGAGTTGGGCAAGAAAGGTCAGAAGGGCAAGCCGGTCGGGGCACTGTTCGTCGTCGGCGACGCGGGGAAGGTCATGAACAAGTCCCGCCCACTCAGCTACAACCCCTTCGAGAAGAGCCACGTCCACGTGGGCGATCCGATCGTCAACGTGATGCTCAAGGAATTCTCGCGGCTTGACGGGGCGTTCGTTATCTCCGACGGGGGGAAAATCGTCTCGGCCTACCGGTATCTCGAACCCTCCGCGGAGGGCGTCGACATTCCAAAGGGCCTGGGAGCCCGGCACATGGCAGCCGGGGCGATCACGCGGGATACCAACGCCATCGCGATCGTTCTCAGCGAGAGCGACGGGCTCGTCAGGGCATTCAAGGGCGGTGAACTGATCTTCGAACTCGATCCGGAGGAGTATTGATGGTCGAGCTGGCAGATATTGTCCGGACGCTGTTCTCCGAAGAGACAGCCGTGACCGTGGCGATCGGTGTGCTGTTCATCGGGGCGGTCGCCGGCTATCTGGTGTGGCGAACGACGCGGAACGTGCTCACTCACCTCAACGTTCCGGAGGCAGTCGAAGGGACAGCTTTCGAACGGACCATCCAGAACTTCGGTCTCTCGACAGTGGGTGTGCTGTCACAGATGGCGGCGCTGTTCGTCTACGTGCTTGCGGTATTCGTCGCGTTACAGGTTGCAGAAATCCTCGACGCGGATCTGTTCTGGCAGCGCTTCCCCCAGTATCTGCCCCAGTTGTTCATCGCCGCCGTTGTGGTCATCGTCGGGTTAGTGATCGGCGATAAGGTCTCCCTGGCGATCAGTGAGCGCCTCAAGAGTGTCAAACTGCCAGAGGTAACGCTGTTGCCCAAGCTCGCCAAGTACAGTATCTTTTACGTGGCTGCGTTGATCGCCCTGGGTCAACTAGGCGTCGCGACGACCGCGCTCGTCGTGTTGCTGGCCGCCTACGCGTTCGGTCTGTTGTTCCTGAGTGCGCTTGCGTTCAAAGACTTGCTGACGGCGGCGGCGGCCGGGACCTACCTGTTGTTGACTGAACCGTACAGTATCGGCGACGAGGTCGAGATCGACGATCGACGCGGCGTCGTCCAGGAGATCGACGTGTTCGTGACGCACGTCGAGAGCGACGAAGCGGAGTTCATCATTCCGAACCAGCGCGTCGTACGGTCCGGGATCACTCGCTTCCGCTGAGGAGACACTCACTCTGGCGCCGAGACGACTTCAGCAGGTACCCCGGCTACTGTCGCACCGGGTGGGACGTCTTCGGTCACCAGCGAGTTCGCCGAAACTTGCGCATCGGCCCCGATGCGGACACCAGGTAAAACGACCGCCCCCGCGCCGACCATCGCGCGCTCGCCGACTACGACTTCACCCGTGCGGTACTCGTCTTGTAGATATTCGTGACAGAGCAGCGTCGCGTCGTAGCCGACGATGGCGTCGTCCTCGATGACGAGCCGGTCCGGCCAGAGCATGTCTGGCGTGGCCCCGAACGCCAGCGCGACACCCTCGCCCACGTCAGCACCGAGGGCGCGCAAAACGACGTTTTTCAGGCGCACACTCGGGACGAGTCCGAGCGCCCAGATGATCGCCGGCACGACCAGCATCCAGATCGGGTTTCGCGTGCGGATCCAGTAGCGAAGCGAGTTACGCGGTCCGGACACTGTGTGGCGCTCCAGCCGGTCGTGTCGCGAGGTCTCCGAGTCGGGACCTCGAGATGGCCCGTGCTTCACGCGCTGTCGTTCGGCGCGACCGACCAAGAAAGTCGCGGGTGCCTTCGTCAAGAGGGGACCCATCCGTCGTCGTGGTGGCGAAATCCGCCCGAACGTCAAAAGCTAAACCGACGAGGGCGCTGACCACAGCCATGCACGATGTCGTCCAGGCGTTACTCGATGGGAACGAACAGCACGTAGCGACGATCGATGCGTCGTTTGAGGAGCTTCAGGACGGACAGGCCCCCGAAGCCGTCACGGTGTGCTGTTCGGACTCGCGGGTGCTGCAAGATCACCTCTTTTCCAACGACGACCCTGGTCACCTCTTTACGTGTGGGAACATCGGGAACCGCGTCGTCCAGCGAACTGCCGGTGAAACAGTCGTCTCCGGGGACGTCCTCTATCCGCTGGCACACACGGGCACCGACGTCGCGGTGGTCGTCGGGCACACCGGCTGTGGCGCGGTCACCGCGACGTACGACCACCTCACGGACGGCCTCTCCGAACCGCCGGGGATCGACCACTGCGTCGATCTCTTAGCCGACCACCTCGAAGCT
Organism: Halorhabdus sp. CBA1104; assembly: GCF_009690625.1. Taxonomy (NCBI): domain Archaea; kingdom Methanobacteriati; phylum Methanobacteriota; class Halobacteria; order Halobacteriales; family Haloarculaceae; genus Halorhabdus; species Halorhabdus sp. CBA1104. The sequence goes on from NZ_CP033878.1 coordinate 1,060,330, forward strand.
GGCGTCGACGCGTTGCCCGACGATATCGATCGCGAAGAAGCGATCAACCGTCTCGTCGAGTACAACGTCGACCGGCAAATCGAGTATCTCGAATCGAGCGAGCACGTGCCCGCTGAAACGGACCTGATCGGTGTCGTCTACGACTTCCAAGATGTCTACACCGATCGCCGTGGGGAGCTACAGGTTATCAACGTCGACGGCGAGACCGACCCCGAGACACTCCGGGACGCGCAGCCGGCCATCGAGTCACGAATTCGGCGATTGTGGACGTACTGACGGCGACGATCCGAATTAGCGTTGTTCTCGCTGTTCGACCTTGTTCAACTCGATCAGGAGTCGGAAGATTGCCTTCACGAGGTTGGCGTCGACGTCGAACTGCTCGGCGTTCTCGCCGGCCCGATCCATCACGCGCTGTTCCTGCTGTTGGTCGGTCGTTGGCAGTCCTTGCTCGTCTTTGACGGCCGCGATCGTGTCGGCGACGTAGGTTCGTCGGGCGATCAGTTCCACGAGTTGCTCGTCGATCGAGCGGATTTCCTCCCGGAGCTCGTCGAGATCCATTTCCTCGGGCGTCTGTTCGGTCACGTTCTCGCGAGTCATGTCGTCGCCCCCGTGTTTTGTGTCGTTGTGAACCATGTGCGACCCTCTCGTTGGGCCCAGCTTTCACGCACGCGCTCTAAATCCTCCCGGTTCCCGATTGCCGTGACGCTCGGTCCAGTCCCGGAGAGAGAAACACCCTCGACGTGGGCCATCGCCTCGAGAAGTGGATCCGGCGAGAAGCCGAGCGCGGCGGCAAAGGCCAGCCCGTTGACGGTCATCGCGCGACCGTACTCGCCCTCCATAGCCATCTCGGCCACCAGTTCGGCCATCGGGGCGATCTGCTGGCAGCGCTCGACGTCGGCCGCGGCGCTGTAGGCCCGTTCGGGCGGCGTCCAGACGAGGACGTCCCACTCGACGGCCTCGTGGGCCAACAGTTCGTCCGCCGTATTGTCCGTCACCGTGACGCCGCCGAGCATGCTGGCGCTGGCGTCGTCGAACGCGCCGGTAACCGTCACACCGACGTCTCTGGCTGCCTGGACGCCGATACGTGCGGCGTCAGCCTTCGACACCTCTTCGGCCACATTGAGTGCGGAAAGCGTCGCCAGCACGGTCGCGTTCGCGGCAGCGCTCGAACTCTTCAGCCCGGAGGCGAGTGGAATGTCACTCTCGGTGCGGACGGTCCCGCCCTCGCCGTCGCCAAAGCGCTCGGTGACGAGTTCGACACACCGCTCGATGAGGGCCGTCTCGGCGTCGGGATCGTCGGCAATTGTCCCCGTGATGCCGTCCTCGGCGGTGAGCTGTACCTCCGCGCGAAGCTCGGTGTCGATGGCGAACGCCGAGCCAGTCCCCGTCGCGAGGGCGTTCAAGACGGTCCCTGCGGCGGGGGCTACAGCCGTTCCGTTCATGGCGCGAGGGTGGCCGAGGGCGCATATAGATGTGGTGGTTACGCCGCCGTGCAAGCGCGGTGTTTTTCCCCTGTTCGGCCGAACAACGCGGTATGAGCATTCGCGAGGACGTCCCACCGGATACCATCGGCGTCGAACTGACCGAGGAGGGGGTCGTCGTCGAGTATCTCGACGGCCGGGAGGCGTTCTATCACGGCGTTCCCACTCGCAAAGAGGCGTCAGTCACGACTGCTCCAGGCAAGCAGGCCCACGTCCTCGTGACCGACGAGTCCGAAAGTCAGGGCGTCCTCGTCTACGTCAACGATCGCGTCACGCACGAAGACATCCTCGAATCGAGCGGTGTCGGTCGCGTCCTGCTCGATCCGGGCGAAACGACGACGGTCTTCCCAGGCGTCAAAGCGACGAGTGAGGCCCATCGCGTCCACGTCGATGTAGACTTCGAGACCGTCGATGGGCGCGTGTTCGTCTTCGAGGAGGACGAAATGGGCGAACGTGCCTTCGAAGTCACCCCTGGCGAGTAAGTTACTGGATATACGACGGCTCCTCGGCGTCGCACGTGTCCTCGTGCTGGCGAGCGTCTGCCTGCTCGTCGAACAACATCCCACACTGCTCGCATTGATACCACGTCATATCATCGCGTTGGGTTGTCTGGACCATGTATGATCGTCCGAGGGCCGTGAATAAATGCGTTTTCGTGCCATGGCCTACCGTGCCACAAGACGGTGCTGAGCAGCCGGGACGGGGAGAATTCTCAAGGGCAGGACGGTGCTACTGGCGCTATGGTCGCTGTTGAGCAGGGGATCGACGTCAGTGTCGAGGGGGCACACAAGCGCGATGCCGGCCGTGGAATCGCCCGACTCCCCGAGTCCGTTCGGGATCGACTGAGTGTGTTGAGCGGGGATTCAGTCCTCATCGAGGGCGAACGGACGACGGTCGCGAAAGTCTGGCCGGCGGATAGTGACGGCGAATACGTGCGGATCGACGCCGACACCAGACAGAACGCCGAGGTCACGATCGGCTCGACGGTCACACTCCGGGCAGCCGATCTCGACGCGGCAAACCGGGTGAAGCTTCGGCCGATCGATGCGAGCGTCGAGGGGAACGCTGGCGGATCGATCGGTGAGCGACTCAGAAACAAGCCAGTTAGTGACGGTGATCGGGTCACCGTGCCCGAACTCGGCTCTTTCAGTGTGGCCGACGTCGATCCGGCCGGAACGGTCAGAATCGAAGCCGACACCACCGTCCGCATCGGCCAACCGGTCGAATCCGATCCAACCGAATCAAGTAACGACGAGCAATCGACGGCGGCAGAGTCGACTGGATCCCAGGGCGTCACCTACGAGGACATCGGTGGCCTCGACGACGAACTCGACCGGATCAGAGAGATGATCGAACTGCCGCTGTCCGACCCGGACGTCTTCGATCGTCTCGGCATCACGCCGCCGAAGGGCGTCCTCCTGTATGGGCTGCCCGGGACCGGCAAAACGCTGATCGCGAAAGCAGTCGCCAACGAGGTCGATGCGTACTTCGAATCCATCTCCGGGCCGGAAATCGTCTCGAAGTACAAAGGCGAGAGCGAACAGCAACTGAGAGAAGCCTTCGAGCGGGCCGAGGCCAACGCCCCTTCGATCCTGTTTGTCGACGAAATCGACTCGATCGCCGGCACGCGCGACGAAGACAGCGACATGGAGAATCGTGTCGTCGCACAGTTGCTCACGTTACTTGACGGCCTCGAAGAGCGCGGCCGGGTCGCAGTCGTCGGTGCGACAAATCGCGTCGATACCGTCGATCCAGCCCTCCGGCGTGGCGGGCGCTTCGACCGGGAAATCGAGATCGGCGTCCCAGACCAACCCGGTCGCCGCGAGATTCTGGAGGTTCACACCCGCGGCATGCCCCTGGGTGAAGACGTAGATCTGGACACACTTGCAGGGACGATGCACGGGTTCGTCGGAGCCGACGTCGCGGCGGTCGCAACTGAGGCCGCGATGGCTGCGCTCCGGCGACAACGAGACGAGCCCGAAGTCAGGCGCGCGGACTTCGACCGTGCGCTGGCCAGCGTCGACCCCTCTGGGATGCGCGAATACGTCGCCGAGTCACCGACAGTCGACTTCAGTGACGTGGGCGGCCTCGAAGACGCGAAGGCGACGCTCGAAGAGGCCGCCGAGTGGCCCCTAAAGTACGGCCCGCTGTTCGAGGCGACCAACACCGACCCGCCGTCGGGGATCCTCCTGTATGGGCCGCCAGGGACGGGCAAGACGCTACTTTCGCGGGCACTCGCCGGCGAAACTGGTGTCAACTTTATTCGGGTTGCTGGCCCCGAACTACTGGATCGATACGTCGGCGAGAGTGAGCAAGCCGTCCGTGAAGTCTTCGAGCGAGCGCGCCAGACCGCACCCGCGATCGTCTTCCTCGACGAAATCGACGCGATCGCGTCCCAACGTGGTGGCGGCCACGAGGTGACCGAGCGTGTCGTCTCTCAGTTGCTGACGGAACTTGACACCGCCGCCGAAGACCCGAATCTCGTCGTCCTCGCGGCGACGAATCGGCGCGACGCGCTCGATTCCGCACTGTTGCGTCCCGGGCGACTGGAGTCTCACGTCGAAGTACCACCACCGGATACCGAGGCCAGGCACGCAATTCTCACCGTCCACGCCGAGGGGAAGCCACTCGGCGAATCGGTCGACCTCGAGGAGATCGCCACCGGGACAGACGGGTACTCGGGTGCCGATCTGGCAGCCGTTCTCCGCGAGGCCTCACTCACAGCGATCCGGGAAATAGCCGACGACCACGACCCAGACGCTGGCAACGACTTGGCTGACGACGTGACGATTACCCAAGCCCACCTTCAGACAGCGTGTGATCACGTCGATCCGTCTGGCCAGTGACTACGGCACAGACAGCTGTGAGACGTCACATAGCGGCGCGGAAAGACGACGTTGGGGGTAGGCCAGCGCGGCGACGAAGAGAGGACGGGACTGGATGTCCAGGACGTGGGATCAGTCGTCCGGACGGGAGCTTCAGGCCGGTTGCGTGGTCGGATCTTTGTGCCGGGATGACGAGAAAAGCGTCGTGCCGGCAGTGAGACATTTGTCACTGTCGAATATAAATCCCCGTATGACGGACAGTCTTGACTCAGGTGTGTACCACGGCCCGCAGTCTGCAAACGTGGGAAAGGCGCGCTGACCCGACCGATATCGCGTAGATTGTGACTCTCGACGACTCCCGGCTCGCTGCCGAGTCGAATGGGTGGCCGGATTATGACTCGCCGTCGAGATACGCACGGAGCCCGGCTTCGAGATTGTCGAACTCCGCTTCGAGGTTGTCCCGGAAGAACCGTTCGATGCCGGGGATCCGGCCTTCGACCGTGAAGTGGTTGGTGAGTCGGGTCCCGGTCTCGGTCGCTTCGAGTTCGTGTTCGCCCACCACGCGCATCGCTCGTGAGCGGCCGATGAACTTGACAAACTCCGGTGGTCGTCGTTCGACATCTTCAGTCTCGATAGCGATGGTCTGATCGATCACCGGGATCGGCAACGAGAGATGCCACGTAGCACTCCCATCACCATCGACTTCGAAGTCATCGACGACACTCACGTGACGTGCGCGGTATTTCGGATCGGCGATGAATGTCCACACGTCCGCCGGCTTGGCTGGCACATCGAGCACCCGCTCCAGGCGAATCGCCATAGGCCTAGTCCGGGCGCGGACGGCAAAACCCGCCGCTAGCTGCGAGTGACGCGCCAGGTTGTCGAACGGGTACGCCCCCACTTCTCGATATCGACCTCGTCGGCCTTTTCGGCGAGTGTCGGGAGCCGGACGCCCACCTGTTTAGCCGAGAGGCCGATACTCTCGGCGATTCCTTTCGCCCGGAAGTACCCTTCGCCACCGCCGACACGGTCCCGAAGGTACTCGAGGATAGCGCGTTCTTCGTCACTAAACTCCGCCATAGAAGAGAATAGGCCGTCCAGCGATAAAAGCTCGTCCGTTCAGGCGTAGACGTGCCCAGCGGCGACCGCCAGTGAGCCGGCCCCGACGGCTACGGCAAAGCCCAGGCCGGCGAGGAGATGATCTTCGGCACCGAGTCCCATCGTCAGTGCGCCCGCCAATGCGAGAACGACGAACAGAACCGTCAACCCGATGCCTTTCTCAGACGCGTTGGACGCGGCCATATCCGTTCGATCGTCCGGAACTGGCTTGTAAGTTTGCCTGCCGGCGAGGGGGCCGTTCACCCGATGGTCACGTGCTCGGACTGGTCTTTCAACGCGAGGTTCGTGGCAATTTCGGCGTTCCGGACGGCATACTGGGCCGTCTCTTGGAGTGCAACGAGCACTTCTCGAACGGCGAGTAGATCCTCGTTGCTCATCTCGGCCAGGCCATCGAGCAAGTCGTCTTCGAGGGCATCGATCTCACGAAACTGTTCGCGGACGTCGATAGCCGTCGTGTGGTCGCGATCGATCGCCGCCTGCACGGCCAGTTCAGTCAGGTCGTCGACCTGCTCGGTGAGATCCCGAATCCGCTCCATGGTGTCGGCATCGACGCTGAGACTGTGCCCTTCTGCTTCCATTGCGATATCTGCGATGTCTTCAGCGTTGTCCGCGATCAGTTCCAGATTCTTCGCGATCGACCGGTACCCGATCAGCGGGAAGCTATCGTCCAGGCCGATCGCCTGAGCAAAGTTCGGATTCTGGTAGGCGGTAAAGATCAGTCGCAACACGAGGACGAAAATCTTGTTGGCCTGTCGTTCCCGGTTGAGCGCCCGCTGGGCAAGATCCGGATTCCCGTGGGCGAGGGCTTTGACGGCCTCGTTTCGCATCGTCGAGCCCGTACTCTCTAGGCGTTCGAGCAGGGTATCCAGCGTGAAGTCACTCGGGTCGACCGAGCAGCGAATCGAGATGCGCTCGGGCGTCTCCTCGATCACGCCAAGGCCCATCAGCTGTGTCTCGGCGGTGTAGACGGCGTTGATGTGGGAACTGGCCAACGTCTCGCCCTCGTCGGCCTCGACGTTGATGACCCGGCGACCGAGGACGTACTGGGCGACGATCGCCCGCTCGACCGCATCAGCGTCCAGCGACGAGGCAGCAATCGTGGCCTCTGAGTCTCCCGAGGAAACGGAATCCGGAAGCACGGTCAGGGTTCCGTTATCACCGACACGAAGCGACAGCTCGTCACCTTTCTGGACGTCGGTGTCGCTCGTCCAGGCCGCCGGAAGTGTCATCGCCAGCGTCGATGGACCGAGTTGCTGGACTTTCCGTGTATCCATACTCGGTGTAGGCATCCCTATGGCCTTAAGTTTGTGAGTAGCATCCGGATGTCCTAAAGTACGATCTGAGATCTATTAGGGACCGCCCCTGCTGACTCGAAGAGTAGACCCAGTTTCCGACCGTGCTCGGTCCGGCCGAGCACGGAGGCCTGAGCCACGCTCAGACGAGCTGCAGAAACCGACGTTCGCGTCGCCCGACGCGGACGCGCTGCCAGCCACGAAGCGTCTCGTCGAGGTCCGGATCGCCCGTGTCGACGCGTAGCACGCCCAGCCCGTCCAGCTTCCGGCGCGAGGCAACGATCTCGACGTCACACTCTCGAAGGACAGCCGGCGAGAGCTGTTGGTTTCCTCGTCCGAAGACGAATCCCTGGCCGCCGATCGGTGAGACGATCACGACGTTGCGATCCCCGAGTGCATCGAGGATTGCCGACTGGCCGCCATCGGCAACGAGTACCTCGCCGTCCCGCCAGACATCGACGCCGAGTGGTGACGGGTCGATCCCAAGCTGTCGTTCGATTTCCCCGACGGTGCTGCCAGGCCCGAAGACGTACGTGGTCCCCGAGTCGACTTCCTGGGCGACGCCCGCTGCAAGCGTTTCGACGCTCCCGCCGGCTCGTTCTTTCGGTGACTGGCGCAACTCCGCGACCGGCGTCAACGCGGTGGTCTGCAGTTCGGGGACGACAGCCCCGTCTCGGAAAGCGTCCTCGTCGAGATCTTGCAGGTCGGCTCGCTCGACCCGCTGGAAAGTCGCTGCAATCTCGCCGGCGGCCTCGGGATCGACGGCGAAGACCCCCGAGTAGACTTTCACTCCAGCCGGAACGCCGAGCATCGGCACGTCGGCTTCGAGCCCTGCGAGGGTCTGGGCCACGTCGACGGCAGTGCCGTCACCACCGACAAAGAGGATTACGTCGACCCCGGCAGCCACAAACGCTGCCACGGCTCGGCGTGTATCCGCCACTGACGTCGCGCTGATGTCTGCCGACGGGCCTGCTGCTGGGCGGGAGGCGACGACTGGCTCGAAGCCGGCTTTGCGTGCCACGTCGGCCCCCATCACCCCTCCGACAGTGATCACGTCCACCTCGTGAGCAGCCAGTCCGTCGAGTGCTCGCCGGGCACGATCCGGTGCCCGAGGTGTGGCGCCGCGTTCGCGGGCGTCGGCGACTTTCCCGTCGGTCCCTTTCAACCCGACACGGCCACCCAAGCCGGCGATCGGGTTGATCAGGAAGCCGACGCGTCGCATCGAGTAGACGTACGGCAATCAGTCAGAAAAGCACGGGGGTTACCGGCGGTTACTCGTTCCAGGGGGCCACGTCGAAGTCGAGGTGGCGATCCTCGCGCTCGATTCCGTCGATCGTCGCGACGTCTTCGTCGTCGAGTTCGAGAGCGAGACTCTCGAAATTGTCGCGGATGTGGCCCTCACTGGTGGCTTTCGGGATCGTGGACACACCCTTCTCGCGCAGCCACGCGAGACTGACCTGGGCCGGACTGACGTCGTGTTTCTCGGCCACCTCGACGACTTCCGGCACGTCGAAGACGTCGCCCCGAGCCAGCGGGGAGTAGGCGACGAGCGTGTAATCGTGTTCGTCGGCGTGGGCGCGGAGCGCATCCTGCTGGAGCAGTGGGTGCATCTCGACTTGGTTCGCGAACAGTGGCGCATCGAGGACTTCCAGGGCCGTCTCGACGTTGAACGGCTCGAAGTTTGAGACGCCGACGTTCCGGATGAGACCCTCGTCGTACAGCTCGTCGTAGGCGGGCAGCGTGTCCGCGGGATCGTAGTCGCCGGTCGGCCAGTGGACGTACAGCAGGTCGACGTACTCGACGCCGAGCCGGTCGAGGCTATTGTGTGCCGTCTCGATGACGCCGTCGTAGCTCAGACTCGTCGAGGAAGCGTGGACTTTCGTCGCCAGGAAGATCTCCTCCCGGTCGACGGCAGCTTGTGCGATCCCCTCACCGACGGCTTCCTCGTTGCCGTAGATCTCGGCCGTGTCGATGTGCCGATACCCCGTTTCCAGGGCCGTCCGGACACTCTCTGCACACTGGGCGGGATCCTCGTTCTGCCAGGTCCCGAGTCCGATGTCTGGTAGTTCCGTCATGTCTCACGCATGGTCGGGGGACGGTTTGGGTGTTTCTATCTACGGCGAGAAATTACGTCACAAATTGCCTGCTGTGCCACATTCGGCGAAGCGAACGCGTTACTCGTCTTCGTGGGCTTGGTCAAACTCGAAGTCCATGCTGTGCTCGGACATCGAGACACTGGAAGACTCGCTCGCTTCGCTCACGGATCACTTTGTTTTCCGTTCCCATCGAAGTCTCGCTGCAGTCGGTATCAGTTCGGCCGTCTTCCGAGCCGCCAAAAGGTCGCCAGATTCGGGTTAGGCGTCTTCGCCTATCGAAGTCCTCGCTATGCTCGGACGCCGAGACACCGCAAGTCGGAGATTCGCGAGCCCGAGACGAAGACGACTCGCACTCGGTTTACTCGTCTTCGTCGTCTTCGTCTTGGACCTCTTCGAAGTCGGCGTCGACGTACTCCTCGTCGTCACCGGCACCTGCGCCGGCGGGACCGCCCGCACCAGCGGGGCCGCCAGCGGCACCACCCATGCCGCCCATACCACCGGGGCCGGCCGCGCCGCCCGGGCCACCAGCAGCGCCTTCAGCGGCCTGCTCCTGGTACATCTGTTTGCCGATTTCCTGGAGCGCTTCGGTCAATTGTTCGGTAGCGCTCTCGTAGTCGTCTTTCGTCGCGTCCTCGTCTTCGAGGGTCTGTTGGACGGCCTCGATCTCGGTCTCGATGTCCTCACGGAGGTCCTCGTCGATATCGTCCTCGTTTTCTCCCAGCAGCGTCTCGGCCCGGCGGATCGCGGCCTCGGCTTCGTTGCGGGCCTCGATTCGCTCACGCCGCTTTTCGTCTTCCTCGGCGTGTTCCTCGGCCTCTTCCTGCATCGCTTCGATCTCCTCGTCTGAGAGACCGACGCCACCTTCGATCGTGATCTCCTCGGAGTTACCCGAGCCCTGGTCTTCGGCACTCACGTTGACGATGCCGTTCTCGTCGATGGAGAACGTGACTTCGATCTGGGGCGTCCCAGCCGGTGCCGGGGGGATGCCCGAGAGCATGAACTCACCCAGGAGTTCGTTCTCTTCGGCAATTTCACGCTCGCCCTGGAAGACGCGGATCTGGACCGACGTCTGGTTGGCCGCTGCCGTGGTGAAAATCTTCGACTCCTCGGTCGGGATCGTCGTGTTCTTCTCGATGAGTCGCTCGAAGAGGCCACCCTTGACCTCGACACCCAGCGAGAGCGGCGTGACGTCGAGCAACACGATGTCGTCGACGTCACCCGAGAGGACGCCACCCTGGATCGCCGCGCCCAGCGCGACGGCCTCGTCCGGGTTGACGTTCTTCTTCGGTTCCTTGCCAGTGAGTTCCTCGACTTGCTCTTGGACCTGGGGCATCCGGGTCGACCCGCCCACGAGCAGTACTTCGTCGATGTCCGATTTCGAGTAGCCGGCGTCGGCCAGCGCCTGCTCGGTCGGTTCGACGGTCCGTTCGATGAGGTCGGCCGTGAGGCTCTCGAATTTCGCCCGGGTGATGTCCGTCTCCAGGTGGACCGGCCCGTCGTCAGTCGCCGTGATAAACGGCAGATTGATCTCGGTCTCCTTCCGGGAGGAGAGCTCGATCTTGGCTTCTTCGGCGGCGTCCTTGAGACGCTGGAGGGCCTGGCGGTCCTCACGAAGATCGATCCCGTGTTCGTCTTCGAAGTCTTCGGCCAGCCAGTCGATGACCGCCTGGTCCCAGTCGTCGCCACCCAGGTTGTTGTCACCGTTGGTCGCGACGACCTCGTAGACGCCACCGCCCAGATCGAGGATCGAGACGTCGAAGGTCCCGCCACCGAGGTCGTAGACGAGGACGGTCTGGTCGGATTCGTCGTCCAGGCCGTAAGCCATCGAGGCCGCCGTCGGCTCGTTGATGATCCGCTCGACCTCGAAGCCGGCGATCTCGCCGGCGTCTTTCGTCGCCTGGCGTTGGCGATCGTTGAAGTACGCCGGCACCGTGATGACCGCCTTCTCGACGTCCTCACCGAGGTACTCTTCGGCGTCGCGTTTGATCTTCTGGAGGATCATCGCCGACACCTGCTCGGGCGTGTACTCTTCGCCCTCCAGCGTGACCGTATAGTCTTCCTCGCCCATGTGGCGCTTGATGGACTGGATGGTCTCGTCGGGATTCTTGACGGCCTGGTTTTTCGCCGGCTTACCGACCAGTTGCTCACCGTCGTCGAACGCGACGACCGAGGCTGTCGTCCGATCGCCCTCGCTGTTGACGATGATCTCCGGGTCGCCACCCTCCATCACTGCGAACGCACTGTTCGTCGTCCCCAGGTCGATACCGAGGATCTTGTTGCTCGCCATGTTATCCACAGTTACCGGTTAGCGCCGGTTAAACATTACTAGACGCGCCGAGACGCCACCACCACTCGATCCACTCTCGTCTGGCGATTTTGATCACGACGGCAAAATCACAGTCGAGGAATTTATACAGAAGTGCCGATCTACTCCCCGCTGTCAGTAGACTCGCTGTCATCCGTCCCATCGCTGACGGCCACCTGGGCCGGCCGCAGGACTTTCTCGGCCATCAGATACCCGGGCCGATGGACGTCTGCGATCGTCCCTTCGGGATGGTCTGTGTCGATCCGGGCCAGCACTTCGTGGTGTTCGGGGTCGACTTCGTCGCCGGGTTCGGGTTCGATCGGTTCGACGTTTTCCCGATCGAGTTCGGTCTCGAACTGCTTGAGCGTCGAATTGACGCCGTCTCGAAGGGCTTCGGCGTCGTCTTGGCCGAGTGCGCGCTGCAGGTTATCACGAACGTCGAGCAATCGATCGACGAGATCCTCGGTCGCCCGCTGTGTTTCCTCCTCGCGTTTGCGCTCCATGCGCTTCTTGAAGTTCTGGAAGTCCGCCTGCTTGCGCTTGAGGCGTGCGGTGAGATCCTCGATCTCTGCCTCCTGTTCTTCGACCGTTTCCGTCAACGCGTCGTTCTCTTCACGGAGCGTTTCGATCGTAAGCCGAGACGCCGCAAGCTCGTCTGCCAATTGTTCTGCAGTCGCGTCCTGTACGTCCTCGAGCAGTTCCTCTCGAAGCGCAGCGACCGACTGTTCAGCCGCCGTCTGGCTGCTCTCCTCGCTTGCCTCACCGACGGATTCGGCACCTTCGGTCGTCTCTGCGTCTTGGTCCTGCTCGCTGTCAGTCATGTCAAAGACGTGCCCGTCGTCGGATAAAAGGGTTGAGAATTCCGGCCTCCCAGCGATCCGCTCGGGGGTCGTCTCGACAGTACCGTGGCGGGCGCTGAACCGGGCAGATTTTCGTCCTTGGTGGGACTGGTTGGGCGAAGACGATCGTGCTGATTCGTCGTCTGTCGTGATGTGCACGACGCTGAAGCCACCGTCCTGACAACGCCATTTCGTCTTGGTCCCGAAATCGACGACCGTATGGGACCCCGCCGGAACGAGCGAATCTACGACAGCGCGGACACCATTGCTCGGCCGCCTCTGGCAGACCCTCTCTTTGGCCCCTAATCTGCACGACGATTTGACAGCGGCCATCTTCGCCCTGACGTTAATGACGACGGGACTCGTGGCTCCACTCATGTCACTATATACGGGCCGCGGCGACGACGGCGATACCGACTTGCAAACCGGCGAGCGCGTCTCGAAGGCCGATCCACGCATCGAAGCCTACGGAACCGTCGACGAGCTCAACGCGACCCTTGGCACCATCCGCCCGACCGGCTACGATGACGTCGACGAGACGCTCGCTGACGTGCAAAATCACCTCCACGTCCTCCAGGCTGAACTCGCAAACCCCGAGGCTGCGGCCGATGATCCGACGATCCAAGCCGAGCACGTAACGGCACTCGAAACCGAAATCGATGCAGCCGACGACGAACTGCCACCGCTCGAGTCGTTCGTCCTGCCCGGCGGGTCATCGGCCGGGAGCGCCTTACATCACGCCCGCACCATCTGCCGACGAGCCGAGCGACGCACCGTGGCACTGACTGGGGATCCCCAACCCGTCCGTAGCGAGGCGGTAACGTACCTCAATCGCCTCTCAGACCTGCTGTTTACGCTCGGTCGCCTGGTCAACCACCGGGATGGCGTGGCCGAATCTGCACCGACCTACTGATCGGTGCCGGCACAACGGTTATATCCGTTGTTCTCGTAAGGACAGATATGAACAAGCACTTCGAAGATGCACAGTATTATCTCAAGCGTGCCGGTGAGACGGCAAAGAAAGGCGTCGAGGAGGAACTCGACGAGGTTCGAGAGCGGTTCGACGAGATGATTGGAGGCGAATCGGAGCCGGAGCCAAGTCGCGTACAGGCGGTTCGGAACGATCTCGAGACGCTTCAGGCGACTGCCGAAGGGGAAGCCAAAGAAGCGATCACGGAGGCCCGAGAAACCATCGCGGCGTATCGAGACGAGCGGACGGACTGAGCGCCGAAAGCAATTCTTAAGTCCGCGCCTCGAAAAGACCGGGGTGCGGGTTGGTGATCTAGTCCGGTTATGATACCTCCTTCACACGGAGGAAGTCGGCGGTTCGAATCCGCCCCAACCCACTTTTCTGGCGAACATATCTGTGAGTGGTAACTGCGGTGATACGGATTTGAACTACGGAGCGAGCGTCGCGAGTGACGTTCAGGCGGTTCAACTCCGTCCCAACACTACTGAGGGCACTCAAAGGTAGGCTGCGTCCCACCGGGTCGGTTTTCGTGTATTCCCACAGGCCTCACACTCGATGCGCCCCATCGCGTCCATCGCGTTGGCGAGGCGACCACAGTTGTCGCAGTAGTAGCCGTATCGGGCCGACCGATCTGGATCGGAGTAGACGATGTGGAACGGTGCTTCCGAACCGCCTTCCGATTCGTCGTGATCGACGTAGACCGTCTGCTCGCCGGATTCGAGCGGTTCCAGGCCAGTTGCCTCGGCGACGTACCGGTATTCGACGTGACTGCGGCCCCCGATCTCGATTTCGGTTCGGCCGACTCGTTCGAACCCGTGTGATTCGAAAAACTGCGTCCCGTCCTGGTTGTTCGCCAGCACGCGCCCCTGAACACTGGCGGCGTCGGCTGCATCGAGGCGATCGAGCGTCGTTTCGAACAGCCCAGAGCCGATGCCTTCTCCCCGGTACTCCGGATCGACGTGTAGCCAGAGCAACAGCGCGTCACGGCCGTGATCTTCCTTGTCCGTGACCCAGGGCCGGTCTGCAGTCAACGTGCTCTCGGAAAACCCGACGATCTGACCATCTCGGTCGGCGACCAACAACAGTCGCTCGTCAGACGTGATGCTCGTGGTTAATTGGGCTTCGTCGTACCACTCCTCGATGCCACTCGTGATCGTCTGGGGACTCAACGAATACGACGCCTGCAACGATCGGCGTGCGACGTCTCGGATCGCTGGTTTGTCAGCTTCTCTCGCGGTACGTATCTCCATGGTAGTCCTTGTGGGACGTTCCCTCTTAAGCCAACCGGCGCGACAAGACACGAGATAGATCGGCTCACAGCGAACCATCAACTATCAGACCAGAGTGGCGTTGGGACCGAAGTGACGACAGGAGTGTTCGCACGCTCCTGTCGGTGTCGTAACGCTAAAGAGTCGAAACCACGTCTTTCCGGACAAGATGAACGTTACGCATCAGTTTCGGAGGTGGTTCTGTGGGTGTTGAGATCCAGGAGTCGCCGGTTTCCGACGCGGAATTCGCGGAGATGAAGCGGTTCGTGCACGACTACCTGAGTGCCAGCGTCGAAAACGAGGAAGCAGGCGGCCGAATGCGGTGGTACCCTTGGCACTCGGCTGAGTACCGGTACAACCACATCCTGAACGTAGTCGAACTCGCCTCCGAGATAGCCCACAAGGAGGGTGCTGACGTCGAAGTCACTCGTGTCGCAGCAGTGTTTCACGACGTCGCCAAACTCGAAGCCGAACAGGACGAACACGCCGAGGCCGGGGCTCGAATCGCCAAAGAGTACCTGACGACGCATGGGGACTTCCCCCAATCGTTCGTCGATGCTGTCATCGGGTCGATCCGCGACCACTCCTATCAAGGTGACGTGACGGACCTCCCGCTGGAGACACAATGTCTCATCGAAGCGGACGTCCTCGACAAGGTTGGGGCCAACGGCACGGCGCTGCTGTTGTTACGAATGGGCTATGAATCACGCGATCATACGGATGCCGGTGAAATGGTCGAGCGCGTAATCGAGCGGGGCGAAGACGCACGAGAGCGGATCGCCTCTGAGACGGCTGAGAGCCACCTTCACCGGCGACTCAAACGTGTCCGCTGGTTCAAAGAGTGGCTACAGGAAGAAATCGCGGCCATCGATCCCGAGCCGACGGAGTAACCGACCGATTCCTTCGCGCGACAACGGGCTAGAGCACCCCGAACGTCGTGAGGGCGTCCGTGAGAAAGAGGACGCCGAATCCGGCCAAAAAGAGCGCACTCGTGACCGCGACGGCGGGAGCAAACCGGTCGATTCGCCGACCGGCCCCGACGAGCAGCGCCGGAAAGCCGACGACCCAGACGACGATTCCACCGAACAGGCCGACGATCAGCGACGGACCCCCCGTATGGACGACGATCAGTCCAGCCAGGTTCTCCCCAAAATACGGCGTGTGTGAGAGAACATCGACAGTCCCCGGGCTCAACAACCCGACGCCGACCGTCAACCAGAAGATGATCTGGTAGGGGTTGGTCAGCGCCAGGAGAAAGGCTCGACGGAATCCCCGGGCGTCCGTCCGCGTCCTACCGGACTCGAACTCGGTGAATCCCTGATCTAACTCCCGAACGGCGTCGACAGCGAAATACAGCATGAGGAGACCGCCGATGGCGACCATCGCCCCCTGTACGTACGCCATTTGTTTGACGACAGACACCGCGCCGAGGGCCGCAAGGAGCAAAAAGGTCACATCGGCCACCATCGCGCCACAGCCGGCGATGGCGCCCGCCCGAAACCCGCCGACGACACTCTCTTCGGCAATGACGGCGTTCATCGGTCCTGGCGGCGCTGCAAGCGCGAGCCCAAACAGCCCACCGGCCAGTCCGGTGACGAGAACGTCGACAATGGCCATCGAATACGATTAGCCGTCAGCCTGCGAAAAACGTGTCGAGACGCTGCTACTGGTACATCCCGACTGGCTCGGCCTTCGAGCTCTCGTCGCTTGCCTGTTGCATCTGCTTTGCCAGTTTCTTGCGCGCGATGCGGATTTCCTCGGCCTGTTCGACGAGCGTCTCGGTCGTGACGTCGATCTGGGCAAGTGTGGCGATTCCCTTCTCAAGTAAGATCTTGGCGGCGGCTGGATCTGGAAACTGCGAAGACGCCTCGACGAGCAGCCCGATGCTGTCGAGGTCCTCGCGAGTGGCTTCGTACAGGAGCGCCCCCGTTGGCCCGCTGATCGCGCCGCGTTCGTCGGGCGTGGCAATGTCGTGATCGCGCAGTTGGGCCTCAGCTCGCCCGGTTGCAACACCATACAGCTCACGATTGCCGTCCGGATCGACAGGGATGCCACTGAGGTAGATCGGCAAGGCGTCTTGCTCGTCGAGCCAGACCGTCACACAGCCGGCGAACTCCTCGGCAGCTTCTGGAGAGACGGGCACGTCGCTCTGGAGGACGAGCAACTCACGTGCCTCGTCGGCGTAGATCCTGACCGGCCCGGCGATCGAGGTCTCGTTCTCGTGGTAGACCGCAACTTCGGGCAGGCCCTCACAATGGCAGGTCGCGTAGTGAGTCATCTCGTAGCTATCGACCAGGTGATCGGCAGCGATTTTCCCGACGAGGCCGGCACCCGGGAATCCCTCGACGAGCATCGGGTCCTCGAGCGTCAGCTCCGCATCGTGAACTGCAATATGTGCCATACGTGACCGTGACATGCTACCACAATAAGCGTGCGGGCCGCCCCCGGCGCAGCCGTTCGAAACCGACAAAGCCCTGTCTCGCGAATCCGGGGCCAATGGAGGTTCTAGACCGGTACGAATCGATCGTCGACGACTTCGAGGCGTTCGTTGCGGCATGTGAGCGCCCACTACCGTCGGTCGTTCGCGTGAATACGCTCAAAACGTCGATCAGTCGGGCAACGCAGGCCCTCGACGAGGCAGGGATTGCATACGAGCCGGTCGGCTGGCACGACGGGTTGCTGGCGCTGCCCGATGGCGATCCCGGATCGAACTGGCCGTACGTCCAGGGCTGGCTGCACGGCCAGGAAGAAGTCTCGGCACTGCCGCCGCTCGTCCTCGACCCCCAGCCCGGCGAGCGTGTCTGGGACGCGGCTGCTGCACCGGGCAGCAAGACGACGCAACTGGCGGCACTCATGGACGACGAGGGACTGCTCGTGGCGACGGACAACAATCTGGGGCGACTGTCCGCACTCCGGTCGAACGCCGAACGGCTCGGCGTGACGAATCTTGCAGTGACCAACGAGGACGCACGCAACCACTCACTGAAACCCTTCGACGGGGCGGAATACGATCGGGCACTGGTCGACGTCCCCTGCTCGTGTGAGGGGACGATCCGGAAGAACCCGGATGCCCTGGCAGAGTGGACTTTCGAACACGTCCAGGGGGTCGCCGGCGTCCAGAAGAGCATCCTTCGGCGCGCGATCGAGGCGACCCGTGAGGGTGGCACTGTCGTCTACTCGACGTGTACGTTCGCCCCGGAAGAGAACGAGGCGATCCTCGATTACGCGATCGAAGAGACAACTGCCCGGCTGGTTGAGGTCGACTTGCCCCTCGACAGTCGGCCCGGTATCACGGAGTGGGAGGGCGACTCATTCGATCCCAGTGTCCGGAAGGCCAGGCGGATCTATCCACACGTCAACGACACTGGCGGCTTTTTCGTCGCGAAACTGGAGGTGACGGCATGACGGACCAGCCTACCAACAGTGATGAGACCCACCGGGACAACGACGGCCAGCGGTTCGGCCGCCTCCCGGCGACAGCGGCCGATCGCGAGGTGGCTGATCGACCGAGCCGGGAAGCCGTTCTCGAGTTCTGGACGGACCGCTTTGGCGTCCCGCCGGAAACGTTCGCGGACTACACGTTCTGGGAGCGAGGGTCGGGAAAGATCTGGGCGTTCCGCGGTGAGTTGCCTTCGCCGGTCGAGATCGAAGCGCTGGGGCTGACGTTCCTACGGACGCGCCAGGAACACTGGAAGCCAACGCTGTCGGCCGTCCAGCGGTTCGGTGACCGGGCGAGTGAGAACGTGCTCGATCTCACCCGCGAGCAAGCCCAGACGTTTCTCGCCGGCGAAGATCAGGAACTGGCGTGGGACGGCGACTGGGGGTATCTGATCGTCACGCACGAACTGGCCGGGAGACGCGAACCGCTCGGCGTCGGCCTGTACGTCTACGGTGAACTCCGTTCACAGGTCCCAAAGGGTCGGCGGCGGGACCTCCGGGAGTGACGGTTCGGGACTGGCGTTTCACTCTCTCGGTCGGACGGTAATATCGTGTGAGTGGCTGATGGAAGCTTGGACAGCCGATTTACTGCAATGCAACTGGGGGAGCGGATAGGGCGATAGGTCGCGATCTAGCAAGCTACACGATGTAGTGGACCTCGGGAATAGTCTCTCGTCTCGAGAAGGTCGATTAACAGCAGTCGTTTCCCTCGGGATTCCACGCACACGCATTCCCCGTCGTCAGGTTGTGTTCGTCGATATGTGCCGAGAGACACGCGTAGTTACAGAAGTACTCGGGAGAGCCACAGTCGTCGTCACAGTCACGAACACAGATTGGGTCGTGTTCGAAGATCCGCGATTCACAGTACGCACAGACTTCATCCGTTGTCGGCGTCGATACAGTCGTGGCCATATCGACCGTAAAGCGGTGCGCCCCGGAAAACGTTTCGTCAGATACGATGACTGTCGAGCGAGATCAAACGCTGTCCGTTGGCGCTTCGATACCACAAGACAATCAGCGTACGCAGGTACCTGTAACCACGCATCGAGCAGAAGTTAACACATATACCCACACCCGTGTAGTCCTACGCAATATGCAATTTTGTGACGAGTGCGGTTCGATGATGCACACGGACGGAGAAACGTGGGTGTGTCGCTCCTGTGAAAACGAGGCGCCGCGGGACTCGAACGCAGAAGCGGCGATGACGACCCAGGACGGACAGCGAGACGATGGTACACCCGACGTGGCCGACGCGACCCAGGACTCAGCCGAGACAATGGAAGAGTCCTGTCCGGCCGAGGACTGTGACAGCGACCAGGCCTACTACGAAATGCTGCCAAAACCGGGTGGCTCCTACGAAGTGCGGCTGTTCACCTGCGTCGAGTGTGGCCACAAGTGGCGCGAATCCTGACCCTACATCTTGTCCACTTTGGGCTGACAGCACCACAGACAGCAGACGCCCGATCCATGGGACCCCGCTCGTTCTCGGGTTGCACTGCCCCACGTCGGCTCTGAATGGATCGATACTGCGCTGATCGTGTTACTGCCTGGGTGTGCGTAGCAAACCAAGTGCAAGAGACAGGGCGCGTATCGGTTATGACCACCGACGAGCAAGCGCGTAAGCGACGATAACAGGAACAGTGGGAACTAACCCAACAAATAGACTCTCATCGACTATTGGACCAGATTGCGTGACCGCGCTATGAGCCACGAGAGTGCCAGTAGCGAGGACACTGATGATGGTTACACCGCATTTTGGACTCCCTCGTCCGGGTTACGAATCGGTGGAGAGTATATGTGCCCTACCGACGCTGAAATTGTATGTGTCGGGTGTACCTACACGAATGTGTAAGCCTTCGTACTGTATGGAACCCCCGTATGCAGCACAGGATTGCTTTCAAGTTCTGAGGGATCCGACAGAAGCGCTCTTTCTACGACGAACGATACCAGATAGGATTCCACTTTTTCAGCACAATCGTCGTAGCCGTTGCCACAGAGATACTTACGACTACTACAAGACTCGTATTCGTCCATCGCTGTATTCCGGTCAAGTCGGTTCGATACCAAGCGAACACGGCGACGGTAATGCCGATGACTACGATGCTTACGATCTCATCACTACGCAACGCAGTCATTATCACGGTCCCCTATCTGAATAGACGCGGCGGTATAACGTCCATCCAATAGCCGAAACCGCGACGATAATGCCAATAACTGTCGGGATGGTGTTCGCAGAGCCGTTGAACGACCAGCCGAAAGTCAGGTAACCGACGACAGCAATCAACGCGACAATAGCCCCGACTGTTCTCATCGCGGATGAATCTGAACGACCTGCTCCGGGCATACGAAGCGAATATGCCTGTACGATGGTAAATCAAAGGGTGGAATTGGGCTCTCACGCGGTCGGGCTGATTTGCTCCCACAGTACGCAGACAGTGGCTCAACGAACGCTACTCATGCAGTACCCTAACGTCAAACTTCGAGTGCCAACGGTACCGTCGTCCTCCCCAAACAAATGTGTCCCGGGCAAAAGCATACAGCCCCAGGGAGACAGCGGCCGTAAGTGCTGGTACCGTGAGCAGTAGCGAGATTCGTCGGACCCCGAAGCTGGCGCTGACGCCGGCTGTCAGTACTGTTAGTGCCACCGCGAGGGGCGGAAAGCGGACACAGCCAATGAGAACGGCGACCAACACACCAAACGAGAGTTTCGCTACCGTCGGATCGTGTGTTGTGAAAATCTTGTTAAACCGGATATGTCGTTCAAGCGTCTGCCGGAGACTTCCACCCATCGGTACCCGGCGTACGCGTCGAACTGACGTCACATCGACGTGTTCTCCGAGGAGACCATCGTCGCTGATAGTCTGGCGGAGCTCCGAACGGAACCGTGCCTCGTCGAGATCACTTCTGTCGAATATGACAGCCCCGCCCCAGGCGTGGTCGCCCACGTACGTCCCGAGCGTGCCCCCAAGGGCATAAACAGGCTCTAGCAGGACTGCAAGCGGATCTTGGCCGACGAACGCCGGTAGCTCCGTTGTCGGACCGTATTCGGCGTAGTCCTCGTGGAGGCGGTCAAGCCAACCCGAGGGATGATGAAAGTCATCGTCGGTCCAGACGAGACGGTCGTGACTGGCGGCTTCCATCCCAGCTGCGATTGCGTTTGCTTTCCCGGAACACCCGAGAGGGTCGCCGGCGGGGAGCAACCGGACGTTCTCGGGGAGCGGTTTTCGGTCCGCAACCGGGTCGTCCTCGCTGTCGTGGATGATGAGCAGTTCGTCTTCAGGCCCCAACTGTGTAGCGACGTCGTCGCAGGCGGCCGTCCAAGACACCGTCGGGAGGAGGACGCTCGTTGGCGTGTGTGTCTGTCTGTTCGACATCCGTACGCGAGAGATGAGCGTAGATATGGATGATAGTTTCTCGTGACTTCTCTGACTGAAGTCAGACAGAACGCCCACAACGGCACAACCTATATTGACGAACCAGGAGACGGTCCGTTTACAGTGTCCGACGTGCGAGATCCTGAAGCACTCGCAGACCTACTCGGTGACGAGTGTGCGCGTACGATTCTCGTCGAGGCGAAAAAAGAGCCCCGCTCGGCGGCAGAACTCAGCGACTGCGCCGGGGTCTCGGAGCCGACGGTCTACCGTCGACTCGAACGCCTCCGTGAGTACGATTTGGTTACCGAAGACATCCAGCCAGTCACCGACGGAAAGAATTACAAGCTCTATCGGACAGAACTCGACGGTATCGAACTCGATCTCGGCGAAGACGGCTTCGAGATTACGGTCTCACGTCGGGAACGGATAGCCGACCGCTTCACACAGTTCGTAGAGGGTACCTAACATGCTCGATACACCGCTCCAATTGATCGATCTCGAAACGTTGCGAATCGTTCGGCAGGTGAGCGAGGTGATCCCCATGCTCCTCGGATTGGCAATCAGTTACTTCGCCTATACTGCATACCGGCAAAACCAGAGCCGTCCGATGCTGTACATTGCCGTTGGATTCGTCTTGGTACTGTTTGTTCAGCTTCCGCTGAGCCTGATACTTCTCTATCTGTTGGATTTTCCAACGCCGGTTCTCAACACCATTGTTCAGATCCCCGAGTTCGTCGGTCTGGGACTGATCCTCTACGGGCTGTGGGTGCCGCGTCGGGACTGACTCGGCGGCTCACATCGGTGTCCATGCCAGCCGAACGAACACTGATCGCGATTCTCTCGGATACATCCGCGTGTGTAGCCCGGTCGAGGCGCGAGCAGGCCAGAAGACGGCAGCGATATCAACGCTGGCCTTGAGTTCATACCGGATTCGTGTAGATTTCCCCATCTGGTGGGTGTCGAAATACTTGGGGAATACGTCCGACAGGCTCACTACGACGTTAGTTTCAGCGAGTGAAGCCAGGAAAATCGGCCTTTTGACACCGGCCTATTGGTACACATGAGATGACCGAAGCAGATGCCGACACCAACTTCGAACGAACCCCATCCCAGTTGGCCGATGACGACCGGGGAGCCAATCGCGGTGGAATCACGGGACGTGTCGTCTCCGTGCTGTGGAATCGAGCCGAAGATCGCCCGCGCGCTCTCTGGCGGATCCTTGGCGTGTACGTCGCCGCGCTCGTGGGGATTTTCGTACTCCCGGCGCTGGCACTCGCGGGGACCGAACTCCCACCGTCTGTCAACGGAGCCGCGACCAGCCTGATCGGTGCGCTCGTTGGGTTCGTCCTGGCGATTGCCGTCGCGAAGTACGTCGACCGTCGCCTGATAGCCGACTACGGACTCGCGTTCGGCCCGTCGTTCCTGAGGGACTTTGGTGCTGGCAGCGTCGCGGCCCTGGCGGGGATGGGTGTGGCACTCCCCGCGAGTCTGCTCGCTGGGTGGGCGACCGTCTCCGAGGTGTTCTCGGGTGGCGTTGGCACGAACGTGTTACCGTTCGCCGCCGCGTTTGGAGTGTACACCATCCAGTGGGCGTTTACAGCCGTCTGGGAAGAACTGGTCTTTCGGGGCCTCATTCTGACGAACGCCGTCGAAGGACTCCGGAGCCGGTGGCTGTCCGACCGTGGCGCGATCGTGACAGGAGTGGTGGCGTCCTCGGTGATATTCACTCTCGGGCACTTCCCGGGTACGCTAGGAACGTTTGGATTCCGGCTAGCTTTAGGGCTCCTCCTCGGTGCCGCGTACGTGTGGACCGACTCACTGGCGCTGCCGATCGGCCTTCACTTTCTGGTCAACTTCGCGATGAACAACATCTACGGCCTGTCGAACTTTCTTGAGGCTACGGAAACAGCGATGCTGATCCGACCGAGGTTCACCGGTCCGGCACAGTTCGTAGGGGTGTACGGGCTAGTCAACGGCGCGGCGGTGCTCTGTGTCGCTGTACTCACTGTCGGATACGTTGCTCTCCGGAACGGTGACTTCGGGTCACGGCTATCGGCGCCATACCGACAGCGAGAGTGACCTGAACAACCTCCCACAGCCGAGCGGTGAGTGATCGCAACTGCCGTGAGTCTCCGTCTGTGGGCTTTGAGGCCGCTGCGTGGGGATTGATATTGAAATTTCCTCTTACCGAACGCAGTGACATAGTACCGGCCGAAGGATCGAGAAAACACTCCGTAAATGATGTATGGCGCGTATCTCACGAAGAAGAATTCATCGATCGGAGAAATATAATTGATCGATGCAGGATTCTCGGACAACGAAAGAGGCCCACCCACCATTCAGAAATAATCACGGAGCAGATGATTCACTCCTGTTTCGAACCCAGAAGTCCTGCTAGGTGATTGTAGTACGACGACAAGTACGTGGGACGTATGGACTGGGGATTTCGGATCCGGAAAGATGTTCCATCTTGGGTCATGAAACTCGTACTGGTTGGTGCAATTCTGTTAATTGCTGGCCTTCAGCATTTTGCTGTCATATAAACGTCACCCAGAGCGATATTATTGATAGAATTGGCTGTGCAGGTACATCCTATCGGCTGACTTACGGGTAGACAAGAGCCATAAACTGCCCTCCTCTGTGGCACAGACCCGCTGTATCTTGTACTACCGTCTGTAACGATGGTTCACTCAAGACTTTCTCGCCGGTTGCGCTGCAGTGAATCGGCTATGACGGATTCTGTGCCACGCTGACCTGGCGAACAGAGAGTCGTCCCGGCTCTGTCGCCTTGAATCAGCGTCCACCATGAGAGAGACCGGTGATCTACTCTACTGCCAGCGAATCTCCGCCCAAAAGATACCGAAACATCGAGTCGCCGTTTCGGCGAGCGATGAGTTCCATGACAGCGAGATAGGGCCCAGCGAAGGCAATACCCGAGGCGATAGCCTGGAAGACGCCAAACTCCAGGAAATACCCCATCGGAACTCCGAACCCAAGGATCAAGAACACGACGAGTACCACATCCCGGAGGAGGAGATGGTCGTCGAACGCCTTATCGAACCGCGTTTTCTCTGCCATGTGACTAATTAATTTCTTCTGACACCACTTGAGCGTTGCGTCCCCACATCTCCGTGTTGTCGTGTGGTGCGTACTCATTTGCTGACGATGGGCTAGGGACCCGTTTGCCGGCGTTGACCAGGAGGCCGCGGACAGGGGTTATGCCGTCTTGCGAACTGTGCCGCCGCTGAGTCCGTCCCACTCGACGCGATAGCCCAGTCGCGAGAGGACAGCACTCGCGTCGTCGATCCCGTACGCTTCGAAGGCCGCTTCCGCGTCGTCGAGCGTCATGCCGTCCGCGATTTCCTGCTCCAGGGCCTCGAGAACGGCTGGCCTGATGAGTGTGCGTCCAACGCGCTCGTGGTCGGGGAACGTTGCCCGCTCGATGGCGTCTTCGCTGACAGCGTGGTCGTCGGCCAGTGCTGTCAGTGTAATGACGTCAGATTGTGGTGTGAGTTCGTCGGGGAGAGCGGTAGCCGCCTCGTTGACCAGATCGGCTTCGTACCGTCTGAGTGCGTCCCGGACGGCTTTGAGGCTCACTGTCTTTGAGTAGGGGATCGCTCGCTGGTTGCGCGCTTCGATGGCGTCCCCCACGCCCAGACTTTCGTCGTAGGCGACGAGCAATTCGGCATCGTCGATGGCTTCGAACTGGTCGAGTTTCTTCTGGACGTATTCCGGCGTCCAAAAGCCCATTATCTCGAAGAACACCCGAAACTCCGCGTAGCGATAGTCGAAGGCAAAATCCGGGATCGCGACGCTTGTCCCGGCTTCGAGCGGTTCCGGTTCACGCACTAACGCCCACGGGAGATCGAGCGACTGCAAGCGCGTCGCAAAGTCGGCTTCGACGCCGCTGTCGAAGGACATCTCGACGACAGGCTCGGCGTCAGGTACCGGGAGGTCCACGTCCGAGAGCGTCATCGTTCGCTCCGTGCCGTCGTCGTCGATCGTGGCCGTCACCTGCCAAGATTCCGTTCCGGCAACGGTTCGGAGCAGGCGGGCAAATCGCGTGCCGTAGCGGCGCGTGTTCTCGAAGAGCGCGTCCGGTCCGGTGACGACGAGTTCTCGCCCTGGGTCTGTGTGAACGACTTCATAGAGCAACCGGAGTCGCTTGACCGCATCGATCAGTCGCCGCGGATCGCTCGATCGAACGCGGACTTCCGTCGCGTCGAACAGTGCAGTCTGGGCCAGCGACAGATCGTACTGTACGAGCAGTTCCGAAGGCGTCCATCGCCGGTCGAGACTCGCCAGCACCTGCCGGTCATCCAGGTCTGCGTACAGCGACGTCTCGACTGCCTCCGGGTCGGCACCAAGTCGATCGGCCGCCTGCTCGATCGCCTGCTGTCGATCGGCCGTCGTGACCACGCCGACAGCCTCAGCCGCCTCGAAGGCAACTCGACGAGTACGGGCTGGTGGCAGCGGGGCGTGTGTCTCGAACGTCGCGTCGCGGTCGAGCAGCTTTGCGAACCCGCGCACGAGCTTGAAATCCGAGGCTGCCCGTTCGAGATCGGACAGTGCCCCCTGTAGTGACTCGCGAGATTCACCGACGTGGCCCTGGTAGACACCGATCACCCTGGCTGCCGTTTCGCGGTCCCGGTCGTCAGTGAACTGTGGCTGGTAGCCATCGCCAGCCCGCGAGACGCGCAGCAGGTCCTTCTTCAGCACAGTCGTCTCTCAACACCGGAGAACCGAAAAACTGCGGGGCGAAGTTGAGAGACAAACGGGTAGCGACGGGAAGATTCTTGACGCGGGGGCCGAAGGCCTCTACCATGCACCGTCGGGCGCTACTACGTCGACTCGGGGCCGTTGGACTCGTCGCAATCGCAGGTTGTGGAGAGTACGAGTCTGGCCCCCAGACACCACCCGGAGACACGACCGACCAGGCCCAAACCGAGACGACGACAACGCCCGAAGACGTCTTTGTGGTCCCGGAATTCGCGTTCGAGGAAGGGACGGGTGGCGATGCAGTGCTCGTCGCAACCGTCGAGAACACCCGGGACGACCCCCAGCAGGGCGAGATGGTCGTCCGCTATGCCGATGACGGCACGACGAAATCCGTCACCGAATCGATCGACCTACAGGGAAAAGACGAGACGACGGTCCGCGTGAAGCTCCCGATTGCCTATGCGGACCGGAATCTGCAGGGGATCGACTTCGAGACGGCGACTTGATCACAGCCCCCCGTGCCAGCCTCGTTATCGTCGCCGTCGAGCGACGCCTTGTTCGGCCGTATCGGTGCAGACGACCTCGTAGAGTAACGCTCGGCCCCCATCGTTGCTTGGTCGCAAGATGCGACCCAATCGCTGGGTGAACTCGCGCTCGCTCCCGCTGCCGGCGAGGACGACCGCCACGTTGGCGTCGGGAACGTCGATGCCCTCATCGAGGACGTTCGCCGTCATGACAGTCGAGTAGGTGCCCGACCGGAAGCCACGCAGGATCTCTCGCCGTTGGGCAGCCCCTGTCTCGTGGGTGATCGCCGGGCAAAGGAACCGCTCGGAGAGGCGATAGACGAAATCCGTCGTCGCGGCGAAGACGATGACGCGGTCGGCCGCGTGGCGCTCGAGCAACGTGGCGAGAGTCTCGACCTTTCGGTCAGCCGTGCGGACGATCTCGCGGGCACGCTCTTTCGCGAGTAAGGCATCGCGGGCTCGCGGATCAGACCCCGAGCGGATGACCAACTTCTGGTAGTCGGCTCCGCTAGTGAGACGGAGATCCGAGGTCGCCAGATACTCCGTGAACGTCTCTTGGTTGTGCTCGTATTCGGCCCGCTCTTCGGCCGTGAGATCGACGTCGAGGCGCTTGATATCGTAGGCCGCGAGATACTCGCCAGCCAGGTCGTCGGGGCCGAGTCGATACACTGGATCGCCCACCAGTTCCGAGACGGCCTCGTGAGCGTCGTCCGGGCGTTCGAACGTCGCTGTCAAGCCCAAGCGGGCCGGCGCGGCGAGCAAGCGAGCGATGTCCCGATACCCCTCTCCGCCGAGGTGGTGACACTCGTCGAATATCACGAGGCCAAAGCGGTTCCCGATCTCCTCGGCCCGCAAGTAGGCCGAGTCGTACGTCGAGACGGTGATCGCCTCGATGCGCTGTGTGCCCCCGCCGAGTTGCCCGATCGGCACGCCGAACTCCGTCTGGAGTTCGCCTCGCCACTGTTCGAGGAGGTCGATCGTCGGGACGACGACCAGCGTCGCCGTCTCCAGAGCCTCGATAGCGGCGATCCCGAGTACGGTTTTGCCGCTGCCGGTCGGGAGTTCGAGGACACCGCGCTCGCCTGCGTCCTGCCAGGCGTCGAGTGCCTCTCGCTGGTAGTCTCGAAGCCGATACGTCGAGGTCACGTCGGTCGTCGGGGCGTCAAGCACACGATCGTCGAAAGTGACTGTCGATTCGGCCAGTGCTCGCCGGAACGTATCGTACTGATATGCCGGCATCCGCCACGTCTTCGTCCGCTCGTCACGCTCGACGTACGAGAGGCCCGCGACTCGCTCGGGGAGGTCGCCCTCGATGCGAACGGTCCCGTCCGCGTAGGTCAGCGTGACCGGAGCCACTGGGTCGATTTCGGCTGTCCCCCGGAAAAAGTCTGCCGGGAACGGCTAGTTCGACGACAGTCCGGCGCACAGCAGGCGCTCGCGGCTTGCTCGCAGCAAAATGCCACGGGCCGGAAGGGATTTGAACCACGGAAAGACGATGACCTCGCTTCGCTCGGTCCTGCGACTTTCCTGATTCAAACCTTCCGTCCGGTTCGTTCACCGGTTCGCGTCGCTCACCGGTTCACTGCACGGGCCGGAAGGGATTTGAACCCCTGACCGTCTGATTAAGAGTCAGACGCTCTGCCGGACTGAGCTACCGGCCCACGCGATCTGTAGTTACGTCGGGCGATTCAAATACGTTTCCTTTCGATCGCGAGCCGTCTGTTCAGTCCCTGGCAACAACCGCGATGTTATAAGGGTTGGCGCGCCAACGTTGTCGACACTATGAGCAGCGACATCACGATGGCCTCGATGTCTACGTACGCTATTTTGGGGTGTGGAAGCGTGGGCCATGCCGTCGCAGAGGCACTCGTCGAGGAAGACAAAGACGTGCTCATCCTCGACAAGGACGAAGGACGCGTCGAGGCCTTACGGGATCAAGACCTCAATGCGCGAACGGCGGATATCCGCGAAGAATCCGTCGCCGCTGAACTCGACGACCGGGACGTCGTCTTGATCCTCTCGCCGGATGTCGAGGCCAATGCCGCCGCCGTCGAACACCTTCGGGATCGCGACGAAGATCAGTTCATCGTCGCGCGCGCATCCGATCCCGTTTCGGCGGACGAGCTCTCCGAACTCGGGGCGAACGTCGTGATCAATCCCTCCGCCGTCATCGCCGATTCGGCGCTTCGGGCGCTCGAAACTGGCGAACTCGAGCACAAGGCCAATCAGCTTGCCGCCGTCGTCGACGGGACCGACGAGCGACTGGCGATTCTCATTCACCGTGGACCCGACCCCGACTCGATCGCCAGTGCCGCGGCACTCCGGGCGATCGCCGACAGTCGCGATATCGACGCGGATATCATCTACGAGGGGGACATCGGTCACCACGAGAATCGCGCGTTCGTCAACCTTCTCGGCCTCGAATTGACGTCCCGGTCTGCAGTCGACCTGGACGACTACGATACGTTCGCGCTGGTCGACTTCGCCAAGAGCGGCGGGCCACCGGCCGAAGACGTCGAAGACCGCATCGATATCGTCATCGACCACTACGAGGTCGAGATGGGCTCGGAGGCGGAGTTCACCGACGTCAGACCGAACGTCTCGGCGACTTCGACGATCCTGACGAAGTACATCCAGGAACTGGATCTCAGCCTCGATCACGAGGTTGCGACTGCACTCCTCTATGGAATCCGGGCGGAAACGCTCGACTTCAAGCGGGATACGACACCCGCCGATCTCACGGCTGCAGCCTATCTCTATCCGTTCGCGGATCACGACACGCTCGAACAGGTCGAGTCGCCGAGTATGAGCCCCGAGACGCTGGATGTCCTCGCCGAGGCGATCCGTAACCGCCAGGTCCGGGGCAGCCACCTCGTCTCGAATGCAGGGTTCATCCGCGACCGGGACGCCCTGGCCCAGGCAGCCCAACAATTGCTCAATCTCGAAGGTATCACCACGACGGCTGTGTTTGCGATCGCCGACGATACGATCTATCTGGCAGCCCGGTCGAAAGACATCCGGATGAACATCGGCAACGTCCTCGAAGAAGCCTTCGGAGGGATCGGCGAGACGGCCGGCCACTCGACGGACGCCAGCGTCGAGATTCCACTCGGCATCTTCACCGGCATCGAGACGAGCGATGACAACCGCGATACGCTGCTCGAATTGACCGAAGAAGCCGTTCGCTCGAAGTTGTTCACAGCGATGGGCGTCGAGAATTCCGACAGCAACGGCAGTTAAGCTACAACGTCGTCTTCTGTGACCTCGCCGTTGTCCTCGTGTAGACGCTCGACGATATCGTTGATGAGCACGATATCACCGACGGCCTGGACCCACCGATACGGGACGATAACACCGCGTGCACTGGCCGTCTCGGCGTCGAACAGTTCCGTGTTGAGTTGATGAAGCGCCAGGCCGGTCACGCCCTCAGCATCGAGATTGAGCCGCAGATCTTCGACTTCACCAACGTAGACACCGTTGTTCGAGTACACTTCCCGACCCACCAGTGACGTAATTTCCTGGGGGCTCGCGTCACGATCAATTGCCATACTGGATCCCTGGAGAGGGGTCGCCTTAATTCTTGGCAGAGCGTCAGACGTTCGCTGTGGCCCACCGACTGCGAGATATTTTTCTACCGGGCGGCCGGACCACCAGTATGGTTTCAGAGGTTTTCGATGCTGAACGCTGGGAACCGATCGAATCAGTCGACTTCGCGGATGTCACGTATCACCGAGCAACGGACGTCGGGGCCGTCCGGATCGCTATCGACCGGCCCGACGTTCGCAACGCCTTCCGACCGGAAACTGTCGACGAGCTTTCGGCCGCACTCGATCACGCCAAGCGCCAGACGGACGTCGGCTGTGTCCTCTTGACTGGGAACGGCCCGTCCTCGAAAGACGGCGGCTGGGCCTTTTCGGCCGGGGGCGACCAGTCGATCCGCGGCGATGCCGGCTACGAGTACGAAAGCGAAGACGAGGACGACCAAGGAGAAGGCCCGCGACTCCACATCCTGGAAGTCCAGCGCCAGATCCGCCACATGCCAAAGCCCGTCATCGCGGTCGTCCCTGGATGGGCCGTCGGCGGCGGCCACTCACTGCACGTGATCTGTGATCTGACCCTCGCCAGCCAAGAGCACGCGAAGTTCCTCCAGACCGACCCCGATGTCGGGAGTTTCGACGGTGGCTTTGGCTCGGCGTATCTCGCCCGCCAGATCGGCCAGAAGAAGGCCCGCGAAGTGTTCTTCCTCGGGAAAACCTACGATGCCGAGGAAGCCACAGACATGGGGATGGTCAACGAAGCTGTCCCTCACGAGCAACTTGAACAGACGGCCTTAGAGTGGGCCGAACGCATCAACGACAAATCCCCGACTGCGATGCGAATGCTCAAATACGCGTTCAATCTCCCCGAAGACGGCATGGTCGGCCAGCAGGTCTTCTCCGGGGAAGCGACTCGTCTGGCCTACATGACCGACGAAGCTCACGAAGGCCGAGATGCCTTTACCGAGGGACGGGAGCCGGATTTCGACGACTACCCCTGGCACTACTGAGCGAGCGCGTGCGACGGAGGATCGCTCCGGGCGCTCCAGTCAGTCGGTGGTCAGTGGAACTGTGACGACGATGTGTGTCCCTCGGTCGGCGTCAACAAACCGCAGGCTGCCACCGACGTGGGTAATACTGTACCGTGCGAGCCAGAGCCCGAGCCCGGTTCCGTGCAAGAGTGGAGAGCGGTCAGCCTGGGGGCGCAACACGGCCTGCTCTTCGGCTGGAATCCCTGGCCCGTTATCCTGAATGTCGATCCGTAGCACGTCGCCATCGCGAGTCGCTTCGACACTCACGCGTGGCGGGTCGTTGTCGTTGTGTTCGATGCCGTTTTCGATGAGTTCGGCGAAGGCATTCTCCAGAACCGGGACTGCCTCGATCCGGGCGTCGATCGGACAGTGGAGTGTGATTTCCCCATCGGGAAAGGACGCTCGGGCGGTTTCGACAGCCGCCGAGAGCAGCGGCGCGATCGAGACGCTCGTCGTGCGTGCGTTCCCAGTGAGTAGCTCGACGATTTGACGTTCGGTGTCGACGAGTTCGATCATGTCGGTCCCGGTCGAGAGAATCCGATCGGCAGCACTCGCCAGTGGCTCTTGGGTCTGTTCTCGAAGCACCTCGGCGCTGCCGGTAATGACGTTGAGATCGTTTCGGAGGTTGTGGCGCAGGACCCGGCTGAGAACCTGTAGCTGCCGTTCTCTATCTTTGAGATCAGTGATGTCCCGACAGATAGCGATCGATCCCACGATCGTTCCCGTCTCGTCGTAGTGCGGGTACCGTGTCGTTGCGAAAGAGCGGTCGCCGCGTCCCCGCAATGACGGCGAGATCGTGTAGCTGATCGGCTCTGCGTGCTCGAGAACCAACGCTTTCTTCTCCTGGACGCGTGTGGCCGTTGGCTCGTCCATGAACGCAAACTCGTCTGTGCCGAGCAGCTCCGAACGGGGAACTCCGGCGTACTCGACGAGTGCATCGTTGACGACCTGAAACGCCCCGTCACGATCCTGAAACATGATGGGATCGTCGACTCGCTGAACGATCTGCTCGTAGGTTGCAAGTTCGTCGGTCGCTTCGACACGATCGGTGATATCGATGAACACCGCAGCGATCCGATCGCCATCCAGGGGATAGGCGGTCACGCGGTGGTGCTGATCTAGCGGCTCGGAATAGGCTTCGAACTCGATTCGGTTTCCCTTCAGCGCGACATCGCCGTACCGAGAGATGAACGGATCGTCAGTCGGATCGTCCGGCAGGTCGAAGACTGTACTGCCTCGCTTGCCCTGGATTTCCTCGGCGTCAAGCCCGGTAATTCGCTCGAAGGCCTCGTTCACGTCCTCGAACACGTAGTCTAGGGCTCGTCCGTGCTCGTCGGTGACGATCCGTTGGATCGCGATGCCGTTGATCGCATCCCGGAATAGCCGTCGATACGCCGAATCGTCAAGTACTCCGCCGTCGCGCTGGCTCTCTCCGGTAGCTGTGTGTGGTGTCCCCGATTTCTCAAGGTGACCCTCCGTTAGGACGAGTGCCACCGCAACGTCGTCTTGCCAGTTGCTGCTGGTGGCGATGTACTGGCCGGTCCACTCCCGAGCGTTTCCCATCGTGATCGACGCAGTACCGAAATCGAAGGTACACTCACCGGTCGCAAATCGTTCCGTCCACGCTGCAAGGTCACCAGCGTCCAACCCAACCCTGGTGAGGAACGCGGCTTCGGTCAGCCCGTCGGTCCCTTCTGGGTCAAACTGACTCACAGCAGCGCCGTTGGCCCACGCAAGCTCCCCGTCCCGTAAGACGAAAATCGGGTCCAGAGTACCGTCCAGAACCGCTTTCGGGTCCGGTCGTGGACCGGACCGAGACCGATAGCGTCGAGCGACAGTTTCGATGAGCGCTGCGACGCTTTCGTCCGTCTCTCCGGGCGTGAGGATGTCCGTTACCCGGGCCGCACTTGCCCGGTCGATCGTCTCGGCGTTTCGATCAACAGCGCGCACGATCACCGGGAGAAAAGGGTCTCGGGCACGGAGCGCTTCGAGAAACGCAATCCCGTCGAAATCCGGCATCTCGGCATCACAGACGAGACAGTCGACAGTCGCCGTCCGGACGTGTTGGGCCGCCGCTTGGACAGTCTGTGCCGTTACTACTCGTAGCTCGTCCCGGCCCAGGAGAGGAGCCAGAAGGTCGTCACTGTCTGGTTGTGGCGTCACGGCGAGAATCTGTATCGCCTCGTCTCGTCCCATGCTAGATCATCTCCCAGTGGCAAACTGTGTGCCGCTTTTCCCCACAGCAGGGCGAGATTCCCTCGCGGAGAGAGAACAACTGCGCTCACGAAAGCAGGGACTCACTTTCGCGATGGGAGGCGGTCTGACGACAGTCACTGTTCGTCAACGTTGGTGAGGTAGCTTCAAAAGCATGAGTGGTCACCCCGCCTCGTAGATCGGAAGCTACCGGCCAGGTATCGTGTCCCTGGCGGTGGACACGAGTGTCGGTTATACGATCGATCGCTGTCCCGGCTGCCTTGCTCCGGTAGCTTAACACGGATCCGGCCCCGAACAGATCCTAATGAGTTCGGCAGCAGCGGACGTTTCAAAGACGAAAGCCTGGGTGATGGCCGCACGGCCACAGACGCTTCCGGCTGGCTCGGCCCCAGTGATCGTCGGCGTCGGCCTGGCAGTCCACGACGGCGTTCTCGCGGTACTCCCAGCGCTTGCAGCCTTCGTTGGCGCACTCCTCATTCAGATCGGGACGAACTTCGCTAACGATTATTTCGACGCGATGAAAGGGACCGACGACGCCGATCGCGAAGGATTCACGCGCGTCACTGCCGGCGGATTGATCCCACCGAGGCAGGTCAAGGCAGCGATGGCAGGAACCTACACGCTCGCGCTCGTCGTGGGCCTCTATCTCGTGGCGATCGGCGGCGTCCCGATCCTCGTCATCGGCCTCTCGAGTATCGTCGCCGGATTGCTCTACACGGGCGGGCCGTACCCCTATGGCTACTACGGCCTGGGTGACCTGTTCGTGTTCGTCTACTTCGGCGTGATCGCAGTGACCGGGACCTACTACGTCCAGGCCGTTGCTACCCTCGACGGTGGCCTGTTTCCGACGTGGGTGCCAGCGGGAACCGTTCCGAGCGCGGTCGTTATCGCCAGTCTGGCCGCGGCAGGGCTCTCGACAGCCATCCTCGTCGTGAACAATATTCGGGACATCGAGAGCGACCGCGAAGCCGGTAAGCGAACGCTGGCTGTCATGCTGGGCTACCGGTGGAGTCGCGCCGAGTACGTAGCCCTCGTTGCGCTCGCGTATCTCGTCCCAGTCGTGCTGTGGCGGATGGACGAGTTCGGCCTGTTCGTCCTGTTGCCGCTGGTGACGATCCCGCTTGCTATCTCGGTGACGCGGACGGTTCTCACCGAACAGAGTGGCGCGGCGTTGAACCCGGCACTGGAACGCACTGGCAAACTGATGGGTGCTCACGGACTGCTGTTTACAATCGGGCTGGCGCTCCCGGCGGTGCTCTGATGGAGATCGAACCGTTCAGTTTGCCACTCGCCTCGCCACTCGGGACGGCCACCGACCGGATCGAGTCCCGCGAGGGCGCTCTGATCGTCGTCGAACGCGATGGCGTCCGTGGCGTCGGCGAGGCGACCCCGCTGCCGGGCTGGACGGAATCACTCGATGCGTGTCGGGCGGTGCTCCGTGCCGTCGCCGCTGGCGAGCGACCGCCCGCGTCGGTCGACCCAGCCGAGAGGCCGGCAGCCAGACACGGACTCACGCTGGCTGAAGCCGACGCGACTGCCCGAGCAGCCGGCGTTCCCCTTGCGCAGTGGCTCGCGGCCGACACCGCGGACACCGCCGGTTCGGTTCCGGTGAACGCGACGATCGGTGACGCCGATCCGGATGCGACTGCGCGAGCGGCAACAGCGGCTGTCGAAGCAGGATTCCGGTGTCTCAAAGTCAAAGTCGGTGCCAGGCCGCTCGGGGCCGACCTCGACCGACTGCGAGCGATCCGACGCGAGGAACGTGACGTGACGATCCGCCTCGATGCCAACGGCAGTTGGACTCGCACAGTCGCTGAAGACGCCCTGAAGGAAATTTCCGACCTGAACGTCACCCTCATCGAACAACCGTTACCTCCGGACGATCTAGACGGGCACGAACAACTGCAAGGTCGTGGCGTCGACATCGCCCTCGACGAGTCACTCAGGGAACACGGAATCGACGCCATCAAAAGCGCCGACACGGCGGATGTGGTCGTGCTCAAGCCGATGGTACTCGGCGGCCTCGACCGAGCAGCGGCCCTGGCCCGAACAGCACGTCAACACGGGATGGAGCCGATCGTGACGACGACGATCGATGGCGTCGTTGCCCGAACGGCCGCGCTGCACCTCGCCGCGAGCCTCGGGATCGATCGGGCCTGCGGGTTGGCGACCGCTGACCGACTGGCCGAGGATCTAGCTGGCGATCCCGCGCCGGTCCGAGACGGGTACATGACGGTCCCGGACGCTTCAGGGATCGGTGTAGCCCTCGAAAGGCCGTGATTGGGGGCCTGCAAGTTGGTGAGAATCGGGGGGCCACTCAAGTAGGGGCCGGACCGAATTTTCCCCAATGCGAACACTCGACGCCTGGCCCCAGATCGATCCGCTGACCGCCAGAGCGAGTTCGACGCCCGACAGCACGGCGGTCGTCGAGGCGGAAACGGGGGCTAGCTGGACGTACGAAGCGCTATTCGACGAGGCCGATCGACTCGCCGGGCGTCTCCAGGCGGCCTGTGATGGACGCCCCCAGCGAGTCGGAATCGCTATGGAGACGAGCATCGACTTCGTCCGGGCGACCCACGCTGCCTGGCGACTGGGAGCAGCGGTCGTCCCACTCGACGTCCGCGAGCCGACCGACCAACTAGAAACGCTCGCCACCAAAGCCGAGGTCGATGTCATCCTCTGTACCGAACAGACGGCAGGGCCAGTCAGCGATCTCGGCGACCGGGCGCTGTTCAGCGTCGACACGTCCCCCACCGAGACAGTGCCGACGCTACCCTCGGCGACCGGCGGCATCACACCCAGAGCCCGGTACCCATCAGAGACACATCTCGTGATGTTTACCTCCGGATCGACAGGTGAGCCGGCGGGCGTGCAACTGACGTTGACGAATCTGTTTGCGAGTGCGATTGCATCTGCATTCCGACTCGGGGTCACCCGTTCCGACCGCTGGCTGGTCTCGATTCCGATGGCACACATGGGCGGCTTTGCGCCCCTCGTCAGGTCGACGCTCTACGGCACGACAGTGATCCTCCAACAGGATTTCGAACCGGCCCGGGCCGCCGCGGCGATGGCTGACTACGACGTAACCGGGGTTTCGTTTGTCCCGACGATGTTATCACGCCTCCTCGATGCTGGCTGGGACCGGCCGGACGCGCTTCGGTTCGTGTTGCTGGGCGGCGCATCTGCATCCCGGGATCTCATCGACCGCTGTCAGCGAGAGAACGTTCCCGTCTACCCGACCTACGGCATGACCGAAACGGCCTCACAGGTCGCCACCGCGACCCCAAGCCAGGCCTTCGACAACCCGGGGACGGTCGGTCAGCCACTCCTCTTTACGCAGGTGGCCGTCATCGACGACGGGGAGTCAGTCCCACCCGGAGAGACCGGCGAGATCGTCATCGAGGGGCCGACAGTCACACCGGGGTACCTCGACGAGGAGGAAACCGAGGCGGTGTTCGATCAGCGGGGCCTACATACCGGCGACCTGGGCTATCGCGACGCCGACGGCCGCTTGTACGTTGTCGGACGGCAAGACGATCGCATCGTCACCGGCGGTGAAAACGTCGAGCCAGGAGCGGTCGTCGACGCGATCGAGTCGTGCCCTGACGTCGCAGAGGCCGTGGTCGTCGGAGTCCCGGACGACGACTGGGGCGAGCGCGTGGCCGCGCTGGTCGTGCCAAACGGGACCACAGAGCTGTCTGCCGAGCGGATCGAAGCGGCCTGTCGTGACGAGTTGGCGCCCTACAAAGTTCCCAAGTCGATCGAGATTGGTGAGTCTATCCCGCGAACGGTCTCGGGAACCGTCGACCGGGCAGCCGTCATCGAAACCATACAGAACAGCTGAATGGCCGAGAGTTTAGGCCGATCGCGTCCGAATTCGAATCCGTGTGTACTCTGATCCTGGCCTGGCAAGTCTTTGCCGACGTGCCAGTTGCAGTCGCCGCGAACCGCGACGAAGCCACTGATCGGCCCTCTCGGGCACCCACCGTCTGGAACAGCGACCCAGCGATCCTCGCACCGCGAGACGAGTCTGCAGGCGGGACGTGGATTGGATACAACGAGTGTGGCGTTCTCGTAGCGATTACGAACCGGTGGCTCGACGATCCGCCGGCAGCCGACCGTTCGCGTGGGCTGGTTGTCAGGGCGGCGCTCGACGCCGAGACCGCGCAGAAAGCGGCCAGAACAGTCGAGACCGCCGTCGATCGAACCAGCCACGCTGGGTTCAACCTCGTCGTCGCCGACGAGCAGGCGGCGCTACTGCTCGAATGGGACGGGACGCTCTCGGTCAGGTCTCTTGAACCCGGCGTCCACGTCGTCGTCAACGTCGGGGCCGACGGTCGCTATCGAATACCGACGTCTCGGTCGACCGTTGGGCCTGAACAGGCCGAAACGGCGACGCAGCTACGAACCACACTGCAACCAGGCCCCGGCGAGTCCGGTGACGATTGGCTCGATCGGGCAGCAAGGACCATCGCCGATCACGAGTACGGCGCCTGCGTGCACGGAGACGGCTTTGGTACCCAGTCGTCGTCACTGGTTCGGTTCGGTGACGACGACCGGGCGTACTGGTATGCCGATGGCCCACCCTGCGAGACCGAGTACGAACGCGTCGAAGGTCAAGTTTAAGCGGCAACCTGCCCGAAGTGATTGTATGAGCGCCGAGTCGGAGCCGGATCTCTCGGAGGACGAACGCCGGGGCCTCGAACTCGTCCGAGAGTCGGGCGGCATCCATCAGAGTGACTTCTGGAAAGAACTGGACGTGAGTTCACGCAAGGGATCGCGCATCGTCGACTCCCTGGCCGAACAAGACCTCATCAATCGTGATGAGGCCGTCTACGAGGGGCACAACACGTACCTGCTGACACCGACTGCGAAAGATCTCGATTTCTCGTTGCTGATGGCCGGCGACATGCTCTCGCCGTTCGTCGGCGACGAGGAAGTCAACGTGCACAGCGACCAGTTCACGCAGTGGTTGATGAACCTCGCCTACGAAGAGTAACCGTCGACCCGCAACTGGGAGTAAACAAGCAATCAGCTATCGGGAGCGGCATCTCTTCGAATCGCCGATCAGCGGCACGCGACTGACCGGGCGATCTCGATCAACGGAGCCGCAGAGAGGCCAGTTGCAGCGACGGAGTAGCGAGCGTCCGCACACGTCCAAGAGATGCGGAGTTCGGTACCGATATTCCGAAGGGTTGCGGTTTCCGATCCGAGAGTTACGTTCCGGCCCTCCGTACGGGGCTGGTACCAGGTGAGGTTGCTCTTCGAGACGGCCACGGTCGCCGTCTCGTTTGCGTAGCGCAGGCCGATACTCCGGACGTTCCCGACTGTTCGAGTCGCCTCGCGAAGGTCGAACGAATCCGGGAGCGTCGGCTCCGGAACGGAGTAGTTTGTGACAGCCTGTAGCTGTGCGATATCGACGAAGTGGCTCTGTGTCGGCGACTCATCCGTTTTGATAGTCGCCTCCGCCGGCGGATCGAATTGGAACCGCTCGGACGACAGTCCGGGATTAAACGTAACGTTCTCGTAGTTGACCGTTATCGTGACAGGTGTCCCATCACGGTTGTACGTAGTCGTTCGTTTCAGCGGCACGTACCACTCTTGGTCGAGCCAGACACGCTGTGAGAAGTCCGAGACGACCCCGGTCGCGTTCGTCGTCGACCGAAGGGAGAGGACGTACGTCTCCCGGCCAGCGACAGTCGCCGTACCATTGTACGTGACAGTGATTTGCCCGGCGATTCCGCTGGTGGTCCCATCACGCTCGCTGGCGACAGGGACGACGGGAAGTGGATCGACACTCCCTGCGGTCGCTGGGCCATCTGCCGCTCTCACGACGGCGAGGAGCCGGCTAATCCGATCGCCGCTCGACGAGTGGTCCGTCTGGGAAATATCGATCTGGATTGCCGTTTGGGCATCGTCGTCGTACAGCCAAAGCTCGGTCCCGTTTGCCACTTTCCGTTCAGGCCACCGCGGGTCGTCGTGGAGATCCTCGATGCGATACTGACCGGTACCTGGGCGTACCCAGACGCGTTCGACCGACTCACTCGTCGTGTTGCCCCGCTCGTAGACCGTCTTTCTGAGACCGACGAGCCCATCGAGGCTAGCCCGCTGTTCGTCGACGTCGTCGAACGCTGGGACGGCGTCGGGTGGCTCGGCAGCGACCCAGACGCCGACCGCGAGACTCGCGAGAAAGACCACGCTGACCACCGCAACGATCTGCACCGTGGGCCTCGAACGCAGTCGATCCATCCAACTGTGCGGGAAAACCATTGAGACGATGATAGGTGTTTCGGTAGCCCCACAACACGCCGGGATTCGATCCGAACTTACTGTTCGAGGGCGTCGGCGATCCGTTCGAGTTCGCGTCGCACGTCGTGAACTTCGTCACGAAGCTTTCGCATCTCGCGGGTGAGTTCCTCGTTGCCGCTGTCGCTTTCCTCGCCTTCGGGACCCATCTGTCCGGGACCGCGACCACCCGGTCCGCCCGGGCCGCCGCCCATCATCCCACTCATCATCTGGGCGAAGGGGTTGCCACCGCCACCCATGCCCGGGCCGCCACCCATGGCTTCTTCCATACGCTCGCGGCGATCCTCCATATCCCGATCCTCGCCCTCTTCGGCGCGTTCCTGTCGGATCTCCTCGACGCGCTCGCGGAACGATTGTTCCTCGTCGTCGCCGTTCTCAGCGTCTGTCGATGGCTCGCCGTGCTCGCTTTCGTTGTCGTCTGCCATGTGGCCGAGAAACGTCGCGCGGTGGAAAAGCGTTCCGAACAATTCAGGATTCGAATCGACGACGGACGAGTACAGAGAGCCCGATCGCGACCAGCCCGAGCACGACGAGGTTAAAGACCGCCCTGAAGATCGACTCGTATTCTCTGGCCACCCAGGTATCGATCGCGCCCATCGCGCTCGTGTACGCCCCAAAGACGGCGATGATACCGAGCAGTGCAAGGACCGCGACCGCGCCGAGTTCGAGATACTCGACGATCTTGCCAGCGCGATCATCAGTGACCGCCCGGCCAGGATCGTCGGCCGCGTCGCTGTCAGTCGCTCGCTCAGCTTCGCCGTCGGTGCCGTTGGATTCGCCCGTTGAGTCCGTTGTCATTGTCGACCTCCTAACCGCGAGACGAGACCGATCCCAGCGAGGGCAAGCAGGGCAGAAATAACTCCCAGTCCAGGGCCGGATGTCGCCGTGGGACGCGTCGGGCCGTCCGTCTCGCCCACGTCCTCGGCCTCCGTGAAGTCCTCGGCCTCGAAAGGCACGCTCTCGAAGGTGGTATCGGCCTCGATCTCTCTATCCGGGTCCAGATCCGCGATCGAAGACGCGGAACTGACGATCACGCCGTCGTGTTTCAAGATTGCATCCAGATGATACCCGTAGCCGCTGGGGACTGTCAACTGTGCGTCCGGCGCGACAGCCTGTCCGGAGTCGAGTCGATCGACGTCGATCGTCGTCCGGTCCGCGACGACATTCGAGTCAGACTGTCGAGCGACCAACTCCAGCGTCGCGCCCTCGGCAGGGTCGACACCCGCATTCCAGAGGTGTGTCCGGACGGCCAGGGTGGCCTGCTCGTCTCCAGCCGCTTCGATCGTATAGTCGATAGTCGGGATCGCCGTCTCGAAACGCTTGAATTCGATCGTCGTCGGGGAGAGTCCGGCGACGCCGTGGATCGAGCCGCGTTCGACGTCGATTCGTTCCCCATCGCTGTAGAGAATCGCCACGAGATCGTAGCCACCCTCGCGAGCAACCGTCAGATTCGTCCTCGACCGGTGTTCGCGATCGCCGGCGATCTCGCCGACTTGGGTCGACGTTTCGGCGGCGACCAGCCCGGACTCGGCATCGACGGCCCGAATCGTGAGCGAGACGTTGTCGGCTGGCCCACCCCGATGATCGAGGGCCACCCCAAACTGAACGGTCACGGCGTTGCCGGTCACTGCCCCCGGAGCGACAGTCACCTCGTCGATATCGAGATGACTGGGCGCGTCAATGTCGTGTGTGGCAACGGCACCCGGGACGAGGAGGAACGTGGCCACAGCGAGGACACACAGGAGCGCGGTCGCGGCAGCGAGATACCCTTCGCGTCGCATACTGTCTGGCGCGTCGGTGACTGCTAAGTGTTTTTTGGTATGGATTTACATAATTGTATTATGTGATGAATTCACTCGACAACTCTCAGTCGAACGACCCGAGACTCGCCTGGACCTCCCGGTCCGGTTCCGTCGAAGTGACCCCATAGCCCACGAGATCGCGCATGTCGACGGCGTAGACGGTGCCGTGGCGTTGAAGGACAAGCACTCGCCCCTTCGTCCCACGAACGGAGCCCGTCAACAGCGTCTCCGCGATGGGTTGGCCTGTCAGTTCCAGGCCGTAATCGAAGGCGAATTGCTCGCGGACGTCGAAATCAGCCAGAAGCTGCTCCCAGGCATCCCGATCGACGCTGCGATGGAGCCCAGCTCGCTTGCGATCGACGCGAACGCGATCGCCGACTGTCTCGGCGATCTCTGCTTCGATCTGGCGGGCGATCCGGCCGTTCTCGACGGTCCGAACGTGTGCCGCCCGATCGGCCCCCTGCTCGCGAAGCCGGGTGTCCAGCCGCCAGGATCGCGTCACACCGACTTTGAAGATGTCGGGGGCAAAGGCCGCCAGATAGATCGCGTGTTCCTCGCGGCAACTCTCGCGTGGGAGGTCACAGTCACCCCGACAGCGGGCACAGGGCCAGCGATCGGTGTGTTGTGGACAGGATGGCGCTTCTGGCGCGTTGCAAGCCAGGTGACGACCGTCGTCGATCGTCCCAGCACAGTGGCGGGCCTCAAGCGTGTAGGTCACCCCCGTTCCGGGGGTGAGCCCTTCGCGATCGATCTGGCCGTCTCGGGCGAGCAACAGCGCTGGGTCGGATTCGCCAGCGCGAGTACTGTAGCCGACAATCTGCACGGGCGGGTCTTCGATCGAGAGGATCTTTACCGTTAGCATCGTCCGGGACCCCCGGGTTCGGGGCGCTGTCAGCGTCGGAACCGACGGTTTATGAACGTCGACCCGCCAACACCCTTCATGGATGATAATAGACAGACGACGGCGCTGACGCGGCGCCGATTGCTGGCTGCCGGATCGGTCGCGGCCGTCTCCGGGGTTGCGGGGTGTAGCTCGGGAGAGACAACGACGAGTAGCGTCTCACCCTCGGCCATCGGCACGTTGACCGAGACAGCGAGCCAGAACGGGTTCCCGGAGACAGCCGTCGAACTCGACGGCGACCGTCGGACGCCGATCATTGGCGATCTAGACGCCGACATAACGGTCCGGGTGTTCGAGAACTACCAATGTGGGCACTGTGCCAGATACTCGCTGAACCACTTTCCGGCCATTCGCGAGGAATATATCGAAACTGGAACGATACGCTATGCCATGCACGACCTGCCGTTTTCCAGAGACGGGTGGGAAGCGTCCAGACGCGCTCCACACGCCGCCCGGGCCGTCTGGGAGGACGCAGGCCACACTGCCTTCTGGGAGTACTCTCAGAAGTTGTTCGCCAACCAGGACACACTGGGACCAGAGACGTACGCACGGTTGGCCAAACAGGTCGGTGCCGACCCGGACGACGCCCGAAGTGCCGCGGCCAACCGCCGCTACGAAGCGGCAGTGAGCGCGGACGTCGCCTTCGCCGAGGAACTCGGCGTGGACGCGACGCCGACGGCCTTCGTTGTGGACACAGTGACGGACGGATACGACTTCGAGACGGTTTCGGCGGCAATCGAGGACGCCAAACCCGAGGCCAACGCCTGACCAGGTGAGTAGCGATGCACGAGTACGCTGAAGTCGCCGTGTTACGCCTCGGACATCGACCGGGCCGGGACGAACGGACGACCACGCACGTCGGGTTGACGGCCCGTGCCCTGGGTGCGGACCGACTCATCCTCGAAGACGTCGCAGAAGGCCGCCGAGGGACAGTCGAGGATATCACCGACCGTTTTGGTGGCCCCTTCGAGGTGACGGTAACGGACGGGCCACTCGGCCAGATCCGCGCCTG
This sequence comes from Halorhabdus sp. CBA1104, assembly GCF_009690625.1. Taxonomy (NCBI): domain Archaea; kingdom Methanobacteriati; phylum Methanobacteriota; class Halobacteria; order Halobacteriales; family Haloarculaceae; genus Halorhabdus; species Halorhabdus sp. CBA1104. Next base: position 1,103,382 of record NZ_CP033878.1, read on the forward strand.
GGATGGGGCGATTGCCCACCTTACGATGTACGGCGAGCCAGTCCAAGCCGTCGGCGAAGAGATCCAGGCCCGGCATCGTCAGGAGCCACTGCTGGTCGTCGTCGGGGCCGAGAAGGTCCCCTTCGAGGTCTACGAACACGCCGACTGGAACGTGGGCGTGACCAACCAGCCCCACTCCGAGATCGCCGCGCTCGCAGTATTTCTCGATCGGCTCTTCGACGGGGCCGAACTCGATCGCGACTTCGAGAACGCAACACAACGTGTCGTCCCACAGGAGACGGGCAAGCGCGTCGTCGACGGTGACGATGCCGATGCCGCCGAAGACTGACGGCGGCCGCCGAGTGCTGCCCGGCGGTCCCCCGAGCATCGTTCGGTGAATTTAAACGACTCACCGCCCCAAAGGTAGATAATGGCTTTTGAGGAATACCTCGAGGATCCCGTCATCCAGAAATACCTCCACGAACTGGTGGGACCGAAAGGCATGCCCGTCGCCGCTGCGCCGCCGGATGGCGAGGTGACCGACGAGGAACTCGCCGAGGAACTCGGGTTGGAACTCAACGACGTCCGCCGGGCGCTGTTCATTCTCTACGAGAACGACCTGGCGAGTTATCGCCGGCTCCGTGACGAGGATTCGGGCTGGCTGACCTACCTCTGGACGTTCGAGTACGACAACATCCCCGAACAACTCGAAGGCGAAATGTACGAACTCTACGAGGGACTGGTCGATCGCCGCGAGTACGAACTCGATCACCAGTTCTACCTGTGTGAGACCTGTGGTATCCGCTTCGAGTTCGAGGAGGCGATGGACTTTGGCTTCGAGTGTCCCGACTGTGGGTCACAACTCGAGTCCATGGAGAACACGGCGCTGGTCGATGCGATGGACGACCGCATCGACGCGCTCGAAGACGAACTCAACATCGACGTCGACGCCTAATGGTCGTTCTCGCTACCAAGTGCTACGTCGACGGTGAGGCCCGCGAGCGAACGCTCGATTCCCTCGCATCGCTGCTGGCGGACGCCCTCGGTGAACTCGACGTCACGTACGATGTCGGCGTCCGCGACGACGACTTTCCCTCGGTGACGATCAGCGGCGATGACGCCACGGTCGCCCGGAACGTGCTGGCCGATCGCTGGGGGACAATCACCCCACACCTCGAAGCCGGTGATGAGTACGTGGGGACGCTCGAAGCCTGGGACGGCGAGGGGTTCGTCCTCGATGCCGGCCGGCAAGTTCGGATTCCGGCCGACTCTATTGGGCTCGGACAGGGAACTCCAGGACAGCTCCGGACGCGGTTCGGCCTCGTCCAGCACTTACCCATCGCGTTCGTCTACGAAGGCGACGCTGAGGACGGCACCGCAACAGGCCGGCTGGCGGACGGAGAGCGCGACCGCCTCTACGAGTGGACGCGAGGCGAGGGGCGTGTGAACGTCAACAGCGCCACGCGGGCGGAAGTGCGCGCGACGGTCAACCGCGCCGGTCACGCCGAAGATATCGTGACCGTCGAGCGACTGGGGCTGCTCGAACAGAGTATCGTCTGCCGGGAAGCGACAGATCCGCCGGGGTTACTCGCCAGTATCGGGCAGTATCTCCCATCAGAGCTACTAGCCGTCGTGCCATGACCGGGCGGCGACGTCTCGCACTCGCGGTTGCCGGTCTGTTCGCGCTGCTGGCGATTTCGGGGTGTCTTTCGCCAGTCAGCGACGCCGACCTGAAGGAGAATGCAACCTACAACTGGGAATCAAACGCCTCAGCGAGCTACACCCTGTATACGAACAACTACACGGCGGTACTGGACGTGAACAACCGCTCGTCGATCGAGTTGTTCCTCGAAGACGCCTTCGGCTCGAACCAGGCGTTGCCCATCTCCGCGTTGCAGTTTCGCTATCCGAACGGAACCGTCGTCAACAATACGGCCTTCTCGGTCGAGACAGGTCGATCGAAGGTGACGCTCGAACCGCCGGCACGAAACGGCACTGCGGCGTTTACGGTCGCGCGCTCGGGCCCTGATTTCCGGACGCCCGTCGTCGTGTCCGGGTCCCACGAGGTGCACCTGCCACCCGGACGAGCGATCTCCCTCCCGTTCATCTCGCGTGCCGTCCCCGGAAATTACACCACGCAAACGGTAGACGACCGCGTCGTCGTCAAGTGGGGGTCGGTCGAACGGGAGACGATCCTCCTGTCGTTCTACCGGAATCGCGACGTGTTGCTGTTCGGTGGCTTGGCCGGGGTCGTGGTGGCGATCGGGCTGGTCGGTCTGGCGTACCATCGCCGGCAGATTTCGAGGCTCGAAGCCCAGCGGGAGCAACTGGGCCTCGACGTCGATACCGAGGACGACGATCCTCGTGATCGTGGCCCGCCCCCAGGGATGGGTTAGCCCGAGGGCACGTCCCGCCGAGTGCGTCACTGCTATGTCTATCAAGACCCGAGGACGCGTATGCGCGTCGCGCTGGTCACGATCGGCGACGAGTTGCTGGCCGGGGAGACGGTCAACACGAACGCCGCCTGGCTCGGCCGCCAGTTGGCCGACCGTGGCGTTCGGCTCGAACGGGTGACGGTCATTCACGACCGGATCGATGAAATCGCCACTGTTGTCGACGACTACCGCAGACGCTACGATGCCGTGATCACGACCGGGGGCGTCGGTCCGACCCACGACGACATGACGATGGACGCCGTGGCTGAAGCCTTCGATGTCGAACTCGAAGAGAGCCAGGACGCCCTCGAATGGATCGAGACTCACCACGGGTACGCCCGTGACGATCTCACGGAAGGAACCGCAAAGATCCCCGAGGGGGCGCGGATGATCCCGAACCACGAGGGGGTCGCCCCGGGGTGCGTGCTGGCGAACGTCTACGTCCTGCCGGGGGTGCCCGCAGAGATGAAAGCAATGTTTGGGGAAGTCAAGGCGGCGTTCACCGGCGAGACCATCCACGTCGAGACGATTCACGCGGCCGAGCCCGAGAGTGCACTCCTCGATCGTATCGAAGCGGTGGGCACACAATTCGACGTGACGATCGGGAGTTATCCCGGCGAGACTGTCCGACTCAAACTCTCCGGTTCGAATGCTGGGGAAGTCGAGGCGGCCGCAGCGTGGCTCCGCGAGCGCGTCGACCGCCCGGAAGCCAAAGAGTGACCGACACCGAGACTCAGCGTGCGAGGTGCAGCCACCAGGCCACCGCGAGGACGATACTGCCGATAGTCACGACGGCACCGGCCGCGTTGATCACTGCCGTGTTGACGCCGGCTGCCAGTGGAATGAGCATACGTCTTTGATCGGTGCCATCGGGCTTAAATCATCGTCCCGCAGAACGGAGTGGGGCCACCACAGTGTGGATGGTGGGAGAAGGCAGTTACTGGCGGCCGTCGTCGACCCGGGCTTTTGAAGTGTCTCAATCGCCTACCTCCCGATAACGAATGAGCGAGGATTTCTACGACGTACTGGGGGTCTCTCGGGACGCGGGCGAGGAGGAGATCCAGGAAGCCTATCGCGAGAAGGCACGCGAGTACCATCCCGACGTCAGCGACGATCCGGACGCCGAAGAGAAGTTCAAGCAGGTCAAAAAGGCAAAAGAGGTCCTGACCGACGACGAGAAACGGCAGGCCTACGATCGCCTGGGCCACGACCGCTTCGAGCAGGCCGAAAAGCGAGGTGGCTTCGACGACAGCGGCCGTGGCGGGGGCCGGGCCGGGCGGGGCGGACGCGCCGGCGGTAATCCCTTCGGCGGTGGCGGTCCCTTCGGCGACATGGGCGATATTTTCGACCAGTTCTTCGGTGGCGGTGGCCGCCAGCGGGCTGACCGCCCACAGCAGGGCCAGGATCTCAAGACCCGATTGGCGATCGACCTCGAGGAAGCCCACGAAGGGGTCGAAAAACAGTTCAGCGTCACGCGACCGGAGACGTGTTCGGACTGTGGCGGCAACGGGCACCCGCCGAGTGCGGACAGCCGGCAATGTCCCGAATGTGAGGGACGTGGCCAGGTGACCCGCGTCCAGCGGACGCCGATGGGTCGGGTCCAGCAGACGACGACCTGTCCGCGCTGTGACGGCGAAGGCTCACTTCACACCGAAACGTGCTCGACCTGTAACGGCGACGGCCAGGTTCGCAACGAAGCAACACTGTCCGTCGAGGTGCCGGCCGGAATCCAGACTGGCCAGACCCTCCGCATGGAACGGGAAGGCGCGCCCGGCGAGAACGGTGGCCCGAACGGCGATCTGCTGATCGAAATCGAGATCGACGACCACGACGAGTTCGAACGCGATGGCGCGGACCTGCACCACACGGCTCCGATCACGTTCCCACAGGCTGCACTCGGGGATACGATCGAAGTCCCGACCCTGGACGGGCCGGTCGAACTCGATGTCCCAGCAGGCACCCAAAGCGGCGAGACGTTCCGCCTGCAGGGCAAAGGCATGCCACGACTCCGCCGTCGCGGCCACGGCGACTTGCTCGTGACAGTGCAGGTCTATACGCCCGAATCACTCTCTGACGAACAGCGCGACGCACTCGAACAGTTCGCCGAAGCCAGCGGCGAAGAAATCGACGTCGAGCAGGGCTTTTTCGATCGGCTGAAAAGTTCGCTGTAACGGCGACGTCGGTGCCACGACGGCGACAAAATCCAATCTCCGTGCACAAACCAGCGAGACTTACTCGACAGTGATCGTCTCGATGGCGACGATATTTCGTGAGGATCGACCGACAGATACCGTGTACTCGCCATCGTCGACCGTCCAGGCCGCGCCGTCTTCGTCGTAGTAAGCGAAGTCCCGTTCCTCGATGGACAGCGTGATAGTCGTTTCTTCGCCAGCGGCGAGTTCGACCGACTCGAAGGCCGCGAGTTCCTTGGGCGGCCGCTCGACGGAGGGATCGTCCTGGCCGAGATACGCCTGGACGACCTCGTAGCCGTCCCGACCGCCGACGTTCTCGACGGTCACCTCGACGGTCGCTGTGGGGCCATCGCCCGACTCGACGGACACGTCCGTGTATTCGAAGTCGGTGTAACTCAAACCGTGGCCGAACGGAAACAGCGGCTCGATATCCGCGTTGTCGAAGTGTCGGTAACCGACGAACACGCCTTCGGAGTACTCCGCCTCGAAGTCGATGCCGGGGTGTTGTCGGCGGGTGTTCACGGAGTAATCGCCGGGGCGCTCGCCGAACGTGACCGGCAGTCGACCCGAGGGCTCGGCGTCGCCGAATAGGATCGACGCGACGACGCGTCCGTCCTCTTGGCCGGGATACCAGGCCTCGACGATGGCCTCGACCTCGTCGGCCCAGGGCATTTCGACGGGGCCAGCCGTCCGCAGGACGACGACGGTTTCCTCGGCGACCTCGGCGACCGCCGAGACGAGTTCGTCCTGATTGTTGGGCAGCGAAAGCGGCCGGTCGAAGTCCTCGGTTGCGGCGTCTTGAACCACAACGACGGCGACATCTGCGTCCTCGGCGGCCTCGACGGCCGGGGCGACGGAGACGTCTGCTGGGTCGTCGTCGTCACCGAACACCGAATCGGCGACGGTCTCCGCGGAGAGATTCCAGACGGTGACATCCCGGTCGTCGCCACCCTGGACGGGCGGGCCACCGCGCTCGAAGGACACGTCGACGTCCCCATCGACGCGGTACTTGATGCCGTCGAGCGGACCGATCTTCGAAGAGGGATCGACCTCCGAACTCCCGCCGCCACCGACTTTCGGTTCGTCGGCGTGGGGACCGACCAGCGCCATCGAATCGAGGTCCTCGGTCGAGAGCGGTAAGACGTCGTCCTCGTTTTGCAGGAGGACAGTCCCGCGCTGGGCGATATGGCGGGATCGTTCGTGGTGGGCCGGGACGTCGATCTCGCCGTCGGGCTGTTCGCCCTCGAGCAGCCCGAACCGGTCCATCTGCCCGAGGATGCGGCGAACCTTCTCGTCGAGGACCGACTCGTCGACTCGACCGTCTTCGACCGCTTGCAAAAGATCGTCGTCGAACTTCTCGGAGCGATGGACGCGGCACTCGCTCGATTCCAGGCCGACGATCGAAGTGACCAGTTCCGTCGCGTCGTCCGGTGATAACCACTCGAACGTCGAGAGGGTGTCGATCGTTCGATAGAGGACGTTCGTCTCGGGAGCCATCTCAGGGAGCGTCGCGCCCGGCATATCGAGATCGAGTCCTGCCCTGGCAGCTGCGGGACCGTCCGTGGTCGCCCACCAGTCCGAGACGACAAAGCCATCGAACCCGAACTCGTCTTTGAGAATGTCAGTGAGGAGTCGCCGGTTCTCGGTTGCGTGTGTTCCGTTGACGTGATTGTAGGCAGCCATGATCGAGGCGACGTCGGCCTCTTCGACGACGGCCTCGAAGGCGCGCAGATACAGCTCCCGGAGCGCCCGGTCGCCGACGTTGGCGTTCATCTCCATCCGGGCCGTCTCCTGGTTGTTCGCCACGTAGTGTTTCGCACAGGCAGCGACATCGCCCGCCTGGATCCCCTCGACGGAGCCGACCGCGATCCGACTGTTCAGGTGCGGGTCTTCGGAGTAGTATTCGAAGAGTCGACCACACTGGGGCACCCGCACGATGTTGAACCCGGGGGCCAACAGGACGTCCTGATCCAATGCACGCGCCTCGGCTGCCATCGTCTCGCCCATCTCCCGGGCGAGAGCTGGATCCCAGGCCGACGCCAGCGCGATCGATGCGGGGAACCCCGTCGCCGGCGTCCCGTCGCCGGCACGGACGCCAAGCGGGCCGTCGATCAGCGACAGTGACGGAATGTCGAGTCGTTCGTTCGGCGGGACGTACCCCGTCGCGATCCCGTCCGGATCCACGTCTCCGTGGACGAGATCGATCTTCTCTTCGAGCGTCAGCCGATTCACCAGACCGTCGACTCGATCACTGGCCACGTCAGTGCCCGAGTCAGTCGTCATCTGTTCGGATGTCATGATAGATCCCTCAATCGTTGCTGGACCCCACGTCACGGGTACCCGTCGAACCGATCCCCGGCGGGTACCGAACGGCCGCGCCGGCCGGACGATACAACCTGTGACGGGCAGCCAATCTTCACGTGCAGGCCAGCCTCGATCCGACCGTCACCCGCTACCGTAATAACCGTTGCTGAAAAGATGCATCATATATTTCAACGAAGTGGAGAGCCTCGCCCGCAAGCAGGCTGGCTCAGTCGACGACCCGCCAGAGGTACAGCGACGCGATCGACCGATAGGGACGCCACGACTCGGCGTGGTCGACCATCTCTGTGCGGGTCATATCAGTGTCGTAGAGGGCCTGCATCCCGCGGCGGATGCCGAGGTCTTCGACCGGAAACACGTCCTCACGACCGAGGGCGTACAGCAAGAACATTTTGGCGGTCCACGGGCCGATGCCGGATATCTTGGTCAGTTCTTCGAGCACCTGCTCGTCGTCCATGGCGTCGAAAGAGGAGACCGAATAGTCGCGTTCGTCGAACACAGTGGCGACACGAGTGATGGTCTCGGCTTTCTGGCGGGACAGCCCCACATCGGCGAGGTCTGCGGCGGGGACGTGCTGTAAGTTCGTCGGGGTGACTTCGAAGTGGTCGAACAGCCGCTGACGAATCACCGAAGCTGATTCGATCGAGAGCTGTTGGCGAACGATCGAGACGACCAGTCGTGCAAAGCAGTTTTCGGCGGGTTCGACGGTCAATTCGCCGTGTTCGTCTATCAGCGATGCCAATCGGGGGTCGGTCCGGAGGTGGTTGTATGCGTCAGTCATCGTGTGTCGGGGGTCGTCGAGACTCGTTAGTCGCCGTCGTTCCCGGCGACTGGGGCTGCCATCGGTGTCGTTCCGTTGATCGGTTCGGCAGGGACGCCAGCGACCGTCTCACCTGCGGGCACGTCGTCGATGATCGGCTCGCCTGCACCCACGGTAGCGTTTTCGCCGATCGTAACAGTGCCGATCAGTGTCGCATTGACGCCCACTGTCGTGCCGTCTTCGACTGTCGGATGGCGCTTGCTCCGCCGCATGGAGTTGCCGCCGAGCGTCTCGCCGTGATACATCATCACGTCGTCACCGATATCGGCCGTCTCACCGATGACGACACCCATGCCGTGGTGGATACACAGCCGGTCGCCGATGTCAGCAACCGGACGTATTTCGATGGCGGTCAGTAACCGACTCACCTAAGAGAGAAGACGGGCCGTGAGTCGATACCCACCCATCCAGCGGACATGCGCCAGGCGATACAGCCAGATTGCGTGCAGCCCTGGGTCAGTGAGAACTACCGCCAGTGTGGATTGGGCTGCCGGATCTTTTGCTTTCGCTGTGTGAACGTCCTCGCGAATGTGGACAATCATGGATCGGCCAAAGCGGGCCACCGTCCTACTGGTCGGGCAGCCATAGCCACCGGACGGACGGTTGACCGTGAATACGTCGACTAAGCGAGTTTCGTCTTTAAACCCGTGCGAACACCGCTACCGAGAGACAGCCGAGTGAGTTGACGAATTGTTGTCGGAAGCGAAGTTTAAACTGCCTTCCAGTCGTCTCCCCGGACGAACACATGACCGTTGACGCTATCGATACGATCGCAGTACTGGGAGCGGGAACGATGGGCCACGGCATCGCCCAAGTCGCGGCCCTGTCGGGCTACGAGGTTCGATTACGCGACATCAACGAGGAACTCGTCGCTGAGGGCTACGACCAGATCGACGCGAGCCTGGGGAAGACCGCCGAGCGAGGGTACATCACCGAGGACGAGGCCGACGCCGCCCGCGACCGGATCGATCCGGTCGTCCCGGTCGAGGACGCTGTGACTGGTGCCGATGTCGTTATCGAGGCCGTCCCGGAGGACATGGCCATCAAAGAAGACGTCTACACTGAAGTCGACCAACACGCCCCCGAACAGGCGATATACGGGACGAACACCTCCAGCCTCTCGATTACCGATCTCTCAGAGTTGACCGAGCGTCCCGGCCAGTTCTGTGGGATGCACTTTTTCAACCCGCCGACCCGGATGGACCTCGTCGAGGTCATTCGCGGGGCTCACACTGACGAGGAGACCCTCGAGACGGTCGAAGCACTCGCCGAAGATCTCGGGAAAACGCCCGTCCGAGTACAGAAGGATAGTCCGGGCTTCATCGTCAACCGGATCCTTATCCCGATGCTCAACGAGGCCGCCTGGCTGGTCGACGAGGAGGTTGCAACCGTCGAAGAAGTCGACGCAACCACGACGGAATCGATCGGCCTGCCAATGGGGGCCTTCGAGTTGAGCGACCAGATCGGCAACGACGTCACGCTACACATCATGGAGTACCTCCACGAGGTGCTGGGCGATGCGTACGAACCGGCACCCCTCCTCGAGACAGTCGTCGACGAGGACCGCCTCGGCCGCAAGACCGGCGAGGGCTTCTACGACTACGACGACGGCGGCACGGACTACGAGGGGGCCGACGTCAGCACCGAAGTCGAACACCGTCTGCTGGGTGTGATAGCGAACGAAACGGCGAAGCTACGTGCCGAGGACGTCGCCACGGTCGAGGCGATCGACCAGGCGATGCAACTCGGAGCCGGGTTCCCCGAGGGGGCCGTCGCCCTGGCGGATGCGGGCGGCCTGGAAACACTCGTCGAGACACTCGATACAGCCGACGAGGCGTCTGATACAGAGCGGTACAACGTGGCTGACTATCTGCGGACTGCAGCCGACGCCGGGGGGTTCGGCGACGTATGAGTGATTACGAGACGCTACTCGTCGATCGCGAGGACGGCATCGCTCACGTCACGATCGACCGGCCAGAGCGGATGAACGCGATTAGCCCGACGTTCCTCGAAGAACTGGCCGACGTGTTCGAAACGCTCGACGCTGCCGACGCAGTTCGCGTGGTCGTCCTCAGGGGAGCGGGCGATCGAGCGTTCTCGGCAGGCGCGGACCTCTCGTCGATCACCGACGGGAATGCGGTCGACGTCGCGGAACTCTCTCAGACGGGACAGGAAACCTTCGGCGCGGTCAAAGCGTGTTCGATGCCGGTCGTCGCGGCCATCGACGGCTTCTGTCTCGGGGGCGGCATGGAACTGGCGACCCACGCTGACCTCCGGATTGCGACGAGTGACGCCGTGTTCGGACAGACCGAGCACAATCTGGGCCTCATGCCTGGCTGGGGCGGAACCCAACGTCTCCAGCGAATCGTCGGCGAAGGGCGGGCCAAAGAGATCATCTTCACGGCCGATCACTTCGATGCCGAATCGATGGCCGAGTACGGATTCGTCAACGAGGTCCTCGATCCCGAGGAATTCGACGAGCGCGTCGAGGAACTCGCGACCGACCTCGCTGCCGGACCACCGATCGCTCAGGGCCTGACCAAGCGAGCGATGCACAAGGGCCAAGACGACATCGAAGCGGGGCTGGAAATCGAATCGCGCGCGTTCGGGTTGCTCCGAGACACAGACGACCTCATGGAAGGAATCGACGCGTTCCAGGACGATCGCACGCCCACGTTCGACGGCACCTAAACTGTAGAGAGCGCACCGACCGGGTTTTAGAACAGCCGGTGTTTATTTTTCGCTGGCTCACCCACACCGACGGGCATCAAGAGTGCGAACGGACTCCACGTCTGTCTGTCTGCTCAGGCTTCGACCGCGTCACGGATCTCCGTCGCCAGGTCGGCATACCGGTCGGTACCGGTCCCCTTCTGGACGTAGCCGGTGACTGACTGCTCGCCGAGTTCGGCGTCGATCTGTTGGCGGTCACGACCGGTGAAAAAGAAAAACGGAACGGTAGGAGCAACGTCACGGACAGCGTGGAAAAACTCGACGCCGGTCATCTCCGGCATGCTGTAATCACTGATTACACAATCGACAGCCGCCGGCTCCGCTTGGATGGTTTCGAGGGCCGTTGCCGTCTCGGTCACCGTCAGTACGTCCAACGCGTCGTCTTCCCGTTCGAGAAACGTCGAGGTAATATCGAGGATATCCTGATCCTCGTCGACCAACATGACTGTGATCGTCTCCGTCATTTGAATACGTAGAGATTAGGCCTTCTCTCCCTTGAACGTTGAGTTAGTTTTAGTCATCGCTGGACACTCCACGTCACAACACCACGGTACCGAATCATTCGTCGGCACAATTGCCCATTACTGACGATGATTCGTCAATGCGAACCGCAGTTGTCCGGTCGATCTATCCACGCAAGCCACAAGGACCGACACGGCAGGCTCACTCCGATTCGGTCGGCGGATGGACGAACAGGCGGTCGGCGATGAGTACCGCGCAAGCGATCGACGCCAGTATGAGCGCACGATCGTTCGACACCCACACGCCGTTTGAAACGGCAAATATCCCGATAAACGCGAGGGGCAACCCGACGAGCACGGCATCCGTTCGCGTGCCCGCCCGGAGTCTCGACCACAGTCGTTCGAGCGGCGGCATGTACTGGCCACCTCGACACCGGAGACGGAAAAAAGTAATTAGATATAATTACGGGACTGACTGGGAACTCCCGGCGGCACCACCAAGCCTGTATCGGGACCCACAGAAGATGCGAGGACTGAGATGACCGGGACCGGCAGACTGGCGGGGTAATTCCAACTGGGACCACGGCGCTCACCTGCCCATGCGAGACCGCTTGGGAAGTTGTTACAGAACCTGCCTCCAAGGCGGCTCTTTAGGTGCCGCCCGCCGAAGGGCTGGCATGACCGAACGCATCTGTATCGTCGGCGGCGGCATCGCCGGGGCTGGAGCGGCCCACGCACTCGATGACGCCGACACGACAGTCTACGAGATGGACACTGTTGGAGGTCGCATGGCGAGTCGGCGCCGGAGCGGCTGTATCTTCGACTTCGGTGCCAACTACCTCGAAGTCGGTGACGAGGACTTACAGGCCGTCATCGAGACCGCAGCAAGCGACGTCCTCGTCGAGATCGAGACCCCAGTCTGGCGCTTCGACGCCGACGGCGAGGTGGCACCCGGACAGACGCCGCAAAATCCCCGGTGGACGACCCGTGAGGGCCTCGATGGGATCGTCCGTGGCATGATCGAAGCGAGTGACGCCACTCTCGAAGTCGGCGTTGGTGTCACCCGTCTCGAACGACTCGCCGATGGCTGGCGAGTGACGACCGACGAGGGACAAGAAGACTTCGATTCGGTCGTGTTGGCAGTCCCCGGCGCATCGGCGTCAGTGCTGTTCGAGACGGCTGACTGGGACGATCCGCTCCGGGAGCGATTGGCCACGACCGCAGACGAGATTCCGTACCGGACGATGGACACCGTCGCGCTGCACTATCCCTTCGAAATCGAGACCGAGTTCTTCGGGCTCGTCAGCGAGGAGGGCGTCTACGACGTCGCGTGGATCTCGAACGAAGGGCACAAACCGGGTCACGTGCCGGACGGCGAAGGAATAGTCATCGTCCAGTTCGGCCCGGGGTGGGCAGTAACCCATCCCCAGACGTCACCGGCGGCCGCTGCCGAGGCGGCGACCCAGCGGGCCGTGGAACTGCTCGATGACGACCGACTCGAAGAGCCGACCTGGTGGGAGTATCAGCGCTGGGGGGCCGCGGTCCCGACGCGTGGACCGGACGAATCGCTGGTCGAAGACGCCCTCGACGCGGACCTCGCGCTTGCTGGGGACTGGGTCGAAGGAATCGGACGGACGCGGGCCGCTCTTCGGAGTGGCCTCGAAGCCGGTCGCGCGCTCCGGTGAGAAACTGACCGCTCCATAACAATCTTGGTCTCTGGGCCGTCACCCACCGAATGGGATGTCGGACTTCGAAACGTACACCTGCAACGGTTGTGGCGAATCGTTCAACGCACACCCCGATTCGAACGCCGCCGAGACGGGCTACTGTAGTCCCGCGTGTGCTAACGCTGACTAGCACTTCAGGAAACCACAACTCCTACTGGGGCAGTTGGCTTTTCGAGCGAGGCCCAGTACCGCCGCATATAGAACGGACCCGCTTTTCGACGAGCACACCGTCTGGACACTTTCAGCCATCGCGGACCTCATCCACTGGAAAGGGAGTACATGAAACACATCTGCGAAACTTATTTTAATCGTAGTATTTAAATATGTTTATACATTCTGCCAGTATGTCCAAATTGCGTCTCCACTACTATCGGCGCGAAGTACTTGGTACCTGTTGTGGGCTCGCTCTCGCGGGCTGTACGCAACCGATCTTCTCTGCAGAACAGCACCTAGAAGCATCATATACGGAGGATTGGCCGTCAGTCCAGTTCGATCCACAGAACACGGGCACCGTGTCGGGCACAGTCCCACGCGAGATCGAACGCCAGTGGCTGAAAGAGACCGGCGGTGAAGGCGTCTCCTCCATCGTCGTCGACGACGGCGTCCTCGTGGCGACGGGCGACGTTGCCACCCAGTATCACGGTGTCGCCCAGTACGAATTGAACGGCGGGTTACGATGGAAGAACGAACTCCCGGGACCCGTCAGCGCGAGTCCAGTTGGACACGGCCAGGTGGTCTACGTCCCGACTGAAACGTCCGGTGGCGGCCGGCTGCTGGCCTTTCGAACGACCGACGGTGAACGGCTGTGGACTGTCGACGTACAGGGCGAGCAGTTGTTCTCGCCGACGGTCGCCGACGAGACGGTGTTCCTGCGCACGACAGACCGGCTGCTGACCGTCGACGCTGAATCGGGAGAGATCTCGCGTTCCCGGCGTCTGCCGACCTTCGAGGTCGACACGTTGCAGGCACGGATGGACATCGCGCCGGCGGTGATCGAGAACACAGTGTGCGTCCCGAGCGAGAACGAGGTCTGGGCTATCGACCGAGACTCGAACGAGCGTCGGTGGAGAGTCCCCTTACAGAAGGTGCGAGCTGGGCCCACCGTAGCCGGCCAAATAGCAGTACTGTCGAGCGTGAAAGGAGGTATCGTGGCCGTGGACGTCGAGAGCGGCCAGCAGCGGTGGCGACGGAGCGACCTCACGTCGTGGACATCTCCAGCGGTAACGGAGACCGCACTCTACGCGACCGACGGGTTCGATCTCGTCAAACTGGATCGCGAGAGTGGCGAAGGCAGTGCGAAGCGATCACTCCAGGGCGACATCTACTCGTCGCCGATCGTCGTCGGCGACACTGTCATCGCCGGTTCGATCGATACGGACGTGGCGGCGTTCGATACCGACCTGCAGACCGAACGGTGGTCGGTCGCGGAATCCTCTATAGTCCACTCGTCTCACGCTGTTGCAGGTCAAAGTATCCTCGTGACGAGTCGGGACGGAAAGCTCCGGGCATTCCAACCACCAGCGTGATCTTGATCACACGCTGTTCTCGCTCTACAGAACCATCCAATAGTCGGCGAGATATTGGCTGACAGCGCTACTCGTCGGGCCGGTAATTGGGCGCTTCGTCGGTAATGACGACGTCGTGGGGGTGATTCTCCTGTTGACCCGCCCCGGAGACCCGGACGAACTCGGCTCGCTCTTTGAACGCCGGGATCGACTCGGCACCGACATAGCCCATCCCTGACTTCATGCCGCCGACGAGCTGGTGGAGTTCGTCCTCGACGGGCCCCTTGTAGGGCGTCGCGGCCTCGACGCCTTCCGGGACGTACTCCTCGTCGTCTTGTCCCTCCTCGACGTCTTTCAGGTAGCGGTCGCCGCCGCCGGATTTCATCGCACCGACAGAGCCCATCCCGCGGTACTGTTTGTACTTCTTGCCGTTCATCGTGATGACGCGGCCGGGTGCCTCGTCGGTCCCCGCGAAATAGGACCCGAGCATCACCGCGTCGGCACCGGCGGCGATGGCCTTGATCGCGTCACCGGAGTATCGAATCCCACCGTCGGCGATCACCGGCACATCGTGATCGGCAGCCACATCTGCGACCTCGGCGGTCGCCGTCAGCTGTGGCATCCCTGCACCCGAGACGATTCGGGTCGTACAGATGCTGCCCGGGCCAATACCGACCTTGAGCCCGTCGGCGAAGTCGACGAGATCCTCGGCGGCCTCCCGCGTCCCGATGTTGCCGACCACGACGTCGGCTTCGACCTGGGATTTGATCTCCCGAGCGCTCTCGACGACATCCAAGTTGTGCGCGTGGGCACAGTCGATGAAGAGAACGTCCGCGCCGGCCTCGTCGGCGGCGACAGCACGGTCCTGTTCGAAGGGTCCGACCGCGACCCCACAGAGAAGGCGGCCGTTTTCGTCCCGGGCAGCCTGATCGTACTCGCGGCGCTGGAGGATCCCCTGCATCGTCACGAGGCCGATGAGGCGCTCCTCGTCGTCGACGATCGGCACGCGCTCGATCTTGTGATCGTACATCAGTTCGAGGGCATCTCGGGGCGTGATGTCCTCGCTCGCAGTGATAACCTCGCCGGTCATCGCCTCACGGACCGCATCCGATTCGCCGACTTCCAGGTACGGTCGGATGTCAGTCGCCGAAATGATGCCCAGCACTTCGTCGTCGTCGTCGATAACAGGTGCGCCACTGACACCCCTCTGATCCATCAGCGCGTCGACCTCCCGAACTGTCTGGTCCGGGCTAGCCGTCACGACATCCCGGATGATCAGCTCGTCAGCCTGCTTGACACGCTCGATTTCGGCGGCCATCCGGTCGACATCCATATTCCGGTGGATAACGCCCAGGCCCCCATGGCGTGCCATCGCAATCGCCATATCGCCCGTGGTGACGGTATCCATCGCCGCCGAGAGGACCGGGACGTTCAGTGAGACGGTTTTCGAGACCCGCGTCTCCGTCGCCGCGTCGTCGGGCTCGACGCGACTCTCTTTGGGTCGCAAAAGTACGTCGTCGAAAGTCAACGCTTCCGGTTCGTCCAGTTTCGCCGAAAACTGTCGCTCGTTGTTCGCCATGTAAACCGTCGGAACACTCACACCAAAAACGTTGCGAGTCACGATGGAATCGCGCCTTGCTACTTCGTCACAGAGCCTCGAAGAAAGTAGACGAATGAGTGGGATTTGCGGAGTGAGACGAACAGTCCGGGCGAGCTGTCCCGGAATTGTCTTGGGAATCGATATCTTTGCGGGCGCTTCTCACGCAACGTTTTTACCCCCATCCTTCATTGTTTCGCACATGGCTTCCGCCATCCCCATCCGAACGCGGACCGCCTGCAAGCTGCGCGGCGACTCTTCCCGACAGAATACATTTTCGAAATCGATGGGGAATGCGTTCACACGCGGGGACAAAACAAATACAGGACACTGGCACGTCCCCCGATCCGGACGCGAGGCGGAGCATGCCCACCCCGACCGGCGACGCTATCGGGGCAGGCGCTATCACCCACGGGCCACGGGAGACGGCCGCCCCTAGGTGATGAGTAGCTCCAGACATCCGATCGCGCTGGCCATCGAGCGACGGGTCGGTGGCGCCGGTCGATTACTCGCGACTGTCATGTGTCTCCCTCTGGTTGACGGCGTCTTCCCGGCACTGATACTTGCCGGTGCTGTGAGCAACGCGGCCGGCATTCTCGAAGTCGGCTTGCTCGTCTTCGGCGGCAGTGCGACCGTGGCCGTCATCCTCGCTGATTTCGATGGAACGCCCCGTGAACAAGTCTTGACCGTTCTAGGTGTCGGGGCGATCGTACTTCCCGTCGCGGCGATCGAAGCCGCCCTCGCCCCAGCGATCAAGAGTATGCTCGATCTGGCGATCTTCGAGCGATTTGCCGGACTGGTCATCCTCGCGATTGCCGCCAAAACCGCGAGTGCCCGCATCGGTGACTGGCTCCCCCGGCCGGGAGTCGTCGTTGCCCTTGGATTGGTAGCGAGCCTCGATCTCTCCGGGGCACAACTGGCCGTCACGACCGACATAGGGCTGATCGCGCGCGGGACGGCCGCGGCGGGTGTTGGCGTCGGGTTCGCCCTGTTGGTCGCGATATTCGGCCCGTGGCTGCGAACGACCATCGACATCGACCGCTTCCGATTCGGTAGCGCCGTCGCACTGGGCGTGCTGGTACTGTCGATCTACGGGCTGATCCCGACGGACGCCCCCCTCCCGCTTGCAGTACTGGTGATCGCTGTCCTCCTGTCCCTGGACCCCGGTTCGGATCCGGAACCACGCCGGTCCGAGCCAGCCACTGACGGCGGTCAGCCGACAGTCCACAGAGACGATGAAGGCGACTCGAAACCGCCCGCGGCCGATTCGTCGCCGGGAGTCCCGGACGTCTCTGATGACGATGAGTCGCGTTCTCGACAGGCCCCGTGGCTGTGATCGAACGCACAAACGAGACCACTGCTGGTCGGCGCTGACGAGAAGGTTTAGGATCATCGACCTCCAGGCGTTCGTATGGCTGAAAACCGCGTCGTCGAGGGCCGGATGGTTACCGCTGTCAGTCTGGCCGAAATTGTCGAAGGCGAGGACGTCATGGACGCCGAATCGATAGCCGATGCCGACCGAGACTGCCCCGATTGTGGCGGTGACGTCCTGGAAGTCGGATACATGCCCTCAGTCACCGAATTCGTCACTGGGTATAAGTGCCAGGAGTGTGCCTGGCAAGCGACCGACAGAGACTGAATCGAAATCCATTTACGGCGAATCGTCCTACGCCGGAGCGCGGGGTCGTGGCCAAGTCCGGCATGGCGACTGACTCCAGAGGCTATCGCGCCCGGGACGACACTCCAGACTGATATACTGAGCGACCGGCTGATCACCGGCGCTTTGATGACCCTCTGGAGTTCCGAGGCGCAACCGGAGATATCAGTCGATCGGGGGTTCAAATCCCTCCGACCCCATACTAACCTCCAATTTTATTTACGTTCGAGTATTGAGCGACCGGTTTTCGGTGCTTTCAGAAATATCGAAGAAATCTTATTTTTCTGGGGGAAGGTCGATATGATCACCCGCACGTGCCACCGAGACGTTCCCTCGGTGGGCTTCACTGGTCACGGGTCGGCAGACACACGTTCACGGTTCGACGGCGACGACGAGACCGTCTGCGGCCACCAGTTGTGTGCGATCGCTCGTGGCCCTGCCCCGTACGATGTTTTCTTGGAGACAACCGCCGTTCATCACCGTCCGCGTGAGGGATGGCGAGACCTTGACTAATCCGTCCACGTCGATCGAAGCCCCACAGACGACGCGCGGATCTGCCACCGTGACGTGACTACGGAACTCTCGTGTGGAGTTGTACTTGACCGCTGCCGATTCGCGTGAGCATCACCATCTCTTCGACGAGTGTGGCCTGACTGCAGAGAAATCGTGGGCTAATCTCACCCGTTCGTTCAACTGGCGCTGTCGGGTACCGATCGAGAAACGAAAAACGCGAGTCGTCGCCTCGTCGCTACGTCAGTTTTCCCACTTCTTCAGCGTACTGGACTTGTCCGCGCTGCTGGACTCCCAGATGAGTTCGACCGAGGTGACGTTGCCCATGTCCAGTCCCGGACTGGTTTTGTTCTTGGAAGTCACAGCATCGCCATCGCCGATCGAAAAGTCCGTCGACGATGCTGAGATTTCAGCATCTTCGGCGAAGGGGGCACCAGAGCTATTTGAGTACTCGTATGTGTCCACAACAGAACCATTCACTGCGAGTTTGACACTCAGTTCTTTTGCCTGAGCCGCCTCCCCGTTATCGTGCGAAATGGTCACGTTGTCGTTCTCGTAGTCGATCGACCAGCTGGCCTGGGGTGCCTGATCCTCGGGCGGCCCCATGTTCATCACGAAGGTTGCAATGACGGCAGCCAGAATTACTGTAATCGCGACCATCAGGATAACCCCGATGACCGGCGAAACGCCTCGATCGTCCGCGTCGAATAGTCGTTTCAGATCCATGCTGCAATCGATTCATTGTGAGAGTACACTTTAATGATTGCGGACAGTTCAGGCCTGAATGGTCTTTTCACAGTCAGAAAAAGCTTCGCTTGGGGGCGATTTGCTCGAATGAATCCGTTTCAATCGCAGCGTGACATGTAGACCGGGTGTTTGACTGTCCCGTGTCGAATGACTGGGCGCTCTCACAGACCACCCAACAAGAGAAGCAAATCGAGTTGGAACAGACCCGATTGTGGTGAACGCCAACCGCTGAAGGCACGTACTGACTACTGGCACTACGTCGACGGTTCGAGCCCGCGTCGAGCACTCACTCACTCGCCTCGACGAAGGAGTCCTCGACGGCGCGGACGTACGTTTCGAGGTCGTCGGGATCGAGGTCTTCGGGACCCCGTTTTTCCAACAGCGTTTCTAACCGGTAATCGTAAGCGCCCTGGCCGACGTGCTCGATGAGGTCTTTCGTCCGGAGCGTTCGATTCCGGGCGTAGGCGTGGGTCCGGTCGCCCGAGCCCCCGGCGACAAAGTGGGCGTCCAGCGGCGAGGCCGGTCCCTGTTCGCGGTAGTAATCGAGCATCTTCTGTGTCTTCGGTTCGAGTGTGCGAATCTCGGCCCGGACGCGGCCGACGAACTCCGGCAGTTCCTCGATCGACGGTGTCGTGTGATCGCTGGGGGCTTGGGACGCAGTAACGGTCTCTGACCCGTCGGAGTCTGTTTCAGCGCCACCAGCGCTTGCAGGGTCGAATTCCTCGAAGGATTCGATTGCATCGGCCACCACGTCCGCTGAATCGGCACCGTTCGAATCCGCGGTTGTCGCGTCGCCGTCGGCCACCAGTTCCCGTTGAACCGGGTCCTCGCCGGCGTCACTTTCGGTTGTCCGTGAGTGGCTGGCGCGTAGCTTCTGTTGTTCAGTCCGTCCGGGATTTGCCCCGTCGACGTGATCGACGAGTGCATCGACGAACTGGTCTGCCATCCGACTCATGTCCCGGGCGTCCTGTAGCTCGCGTTCGAGTTCGGCGATCCGAGAGTTTTTGCGGTCGAGTTGTTCTTTCAGCTCCGCGATGCGGTCTTCGGTCTCTTGCTGGTGGTCGCTGATCGACTGGAGTTCCGAGACCAGATCGTCGCTGACTGACTTGAGATCGGGCCGCTCGAAGTCGTCGAGACCGGGCGTCGCCCCGGCGTCGAACGTCTGCTTGCGGTGAAACTGAACGCGCTGGACGCGTTCGTTCCAGTCGTTCATCATGAACGCTTCGCCGTCATCGAGCGATTCGACGGCGTCGGCGTAGCCGGCATCGAGAATCCGGCGGACGACTTTCGTGTCGTTGTTCCAGGTGAGGCGGTGCCAGACGAGCCAGTCACACTGCGTGATAAAGTCCTTTTTGACGTCGGCGGGCCGCTGGCTGATTCCCGCGATCCCGAGACCGTGTTTGCGCCCCCGCTTGCCGATCTTGATGAGCATTTGCCCACACTCGTCGACGCCCCCTTTCTCGGGGATGTACTCGTGGATTTCCTCGACGAGCATGAGGAACGGCTGTTTGCACTTTTTGGCTTTTGCGAACAGTTGGCGGGAAACGGCCGTCAGCAACTCCTGGGCCGTCGTCTCGTCGAGAAAGCTCGAAACGTCCAGAATGATCGGGACGTTCTGCTCTAAGGCAAGCGATGCGAGTTTCTCGGCGTGATCGGTCGTGACCTGGATGTCACACTCCTCGTCGCCGCCGGCGTGGAGTATCTCGTATTCTTCTTTGAGACCGTAGTATTCGCCGTCGATGTCGACGATGAGGAGACCAAATCCTTCGTCCAGCAATTTTTCGGCGATCACGGACGCGGAGTTACTCTTCCCACTCCCGCTCTTGCCAGTGATAAATCCGCGTCCGGTCAGCAGTTCGACGACTGGTAGCGAAACCGACTGGCCCGGTTCGGTCGTCCCTCCGTGGCCGTCGGAGGTTTCGGCGACCGTGATCGTCCGCGTGTCGTCTTCGCCCATGCGTCTCTTGTGGATACATAGAGCCCAACGCCCATAACTCTCCGTCAGACAGTGGTCCGACGCGGCAGGTGCCCGTGGGTATATATCGCACGGCCGTGTGAAGACACTTATAGCAGTCGCCGAGACAATGCCACGATACGAGACGATCGTCGAAGACGGAACGGTCTACGTGGCCAGCGATGCAGATCGACTCGAAATCGGGACTGTCCAAGACGTGCTTGCAGTAGTCGGCGGGCCGTCCTGGACGATTCGGTACACTGACGAAGAGAAAACCCGCCATCCGGAACTGGATACCGCCGACGAGGGCCTCACTGTCGACGTCGTCGACATGATGCAAGCGATGACCCACGGCGAGCAATTCGTCACCGCACTCGCCGCCCAGCCGGCCGATCCACCTGGTGGCGATCCCGACGCGATCGCGCCTCGTCTGGGTCTGTTTGCCGGGAAACTACTGGAGAACCTCGACAGTGGTCTCGATTGAGAACGGGTAGTTTCGGCAAGCCCGAGACCACAGCCACTCTAGCCGAAATCGGACAACGTCGTCTGTCCGCTCAAATGCGGGCTGTCCGTGGGCTCCGGCGAGGTCGCGCCCTCGTCGGCGTCGGCAGGCGTGGCCTCGGTCGCGGCGACGCCGTCGCTGTGCTCGCCGGGCGGGGTTCTCTCGGTTGCCGTCGTTTCCGTATCGTCACTCGCCGCCCCCGTGTCGAACCCGCTGAGGGCAACCTGCTCGCGGTCGGTGAACGACAGCTTCGAGACGCGGACGCCAACTTTCCGGACGCGTGTCCCTTCGAACTCGGTGAGCAAGTCACGGGCAACGTCTTCGAGGAGCGCTGGATCGGCGACCGGACCTGACAGCGAGCGGGCGCGGGTGTGGACATCGTAGGGCGGTTCGACGACTTTGATGCCGATGGTCTGATAGAGTGCTCCGTTTCGAGCGGCCCGGTCAGCGACAGCCGACGCGAGTGTCTGGACACGCTCTTTGAGTTGGTCGTGATCAGCGACTGGTTGGGAAAAGGCAGATTCCCGCGAGAAGCTCTTGGGGTCGTCTCTGGGCGTCACGTCGCGTCCGTCCTCACCGCGAGCATACCGATAGATCGCCCGGCCGCGCTCGCCGAACTGCGCTGTGAGTCGGTCGGGATCTGCACTCGCGAGATCCGCCGCCGTTTCGATACCCAGTCCCCGGAGTTTCCGTGCAGTCGCCGGGCCGACGTTGTGAATCGCTTCGACATCCAGCGGGGCGAGGAACGATCGGACCTCACCGGGCTCGACGAGCGTCAGTCCGTCCGGCTTTTGGGCATCACTGGCGATCTTGGCGGCACTCATCGTCGGGGCGATACCCACGCTGACGACGATCCCCGCACGCTCTCGAATCGTGGCCTTGAGCTCGGCGCCGAACGACGCCACAGTTTCCCAGTCCGTTCGGTCAGTGACGTCCAGATACGCCTCGTCGATGCTCACCGGACGCACCACGTCAGCGGACGCCTCGAGGACAGTTCGGATGTCGTCGCTCACTGACTCATAGAAGTCCATATCGACTGGCCGATAGTAGGCCGTAGGCTCGTCGGTGTCAGCGTCACCTCGGCGAGGCAGCGTTTCCAGTGCTGCATCGATCGACTGGGCGCTCTGGACACCGTGCTCGCGGGCCTCGTAACTCGCCGTCGCGACGGCCCCGTGTGACTCCCCTGCTTCGTAGCCCATGCCAACGATGACTGGCTCACCCCGCAGTGTCGGTTCGCGCAACCGCTCGCAGGCGACATAAAAGCAGTCCGCATCGACGTGGCAGACGATCTGCTCGTCAGTGGGCGCATCGATAGGGAGCGTGCTCGGCCGCGCCATACACACTGGTTCGCCCGCGCCGATAAGGAAGTTGCTGCTCCGGCACGGATGCCAGGCCACCGCATGGCTGGCCAGTGAAATACGCAAAAACCCGCCGGGGTCGCGTGCCGGCGGTCGAGGCGTCGCTTGCGCACGGTTCGTCTCCCGGACGTTCACGACGGTGGTTCCCGTCGGGAACCCACAGCGAGGTTCCATGTTGATGTTACACAGTGACACACTTAACGGTTTCCCCGCCTGTCCGACACTGAGACACCGACGGACCACTCTGGCGGGAGGGCGGAGACACGACTGAGACAGTCGGGGCGCAAAATGGGAGCAGCCGCCGGATCGATCGCTGGCGACGTGATCAGGAAAGCGGTTCGACGAGGTCTTCGAGGGCAGCGCGCGGATCGTCGGCTTTCGCAACACCACTTGCCAGGAGGACACCGGTCGCACCGAGGTCACCGGCAGACTCGACGTCTTCGCCGGTCGAGATCCCGGCCCCACAGTAGACGTCGACGTCGGCGTCGACAGCCCCAGCGGCCTCGACAGCATCAGTGACGATGTCGGGGTCGGCACTCGCCACGGAGACGTCGCCACCGATGAGTTCCGGCGGTTCGACAGCGACGGAGTCCGGTTGTAGGGCGGTTACGGCACCGATCTGTGCAGGGTTGTTTGCACAGACGCAGGTTTCCAGTCCGGCTCGTTTGGCAGCCCCAACCGATCCATCGATGTCCGAGAGCTTGAGTCGGTGCTCGGAGTGGTTGATGAGCGTTCCCACGGCACCGGCATCAGCGACACTTTCTGCGAGCGTGTGGCCAGTGTTCGAACCATACTCGATCGGGTCGACGTGTTGGGCCCAGGTTTCGACGCCAGTGTCGGCGACTGCTTTGAGGTCGGCTGCCTGTGCGGCGACGCCGATACGGACGCCCGATTCGTCGCTTACGTCCCGTGCGGCCTCGGCGACTGCGACCGGGTCACAGGGGTAGGTCTTGAGGTTGACGAGAACGAACATTGCGTTTCCAATTGTGTCGACCGGGCGAAAATAGGTTTCGAACCGCCGCGTCCGTGACAGCACCGGGGCACAGCCAAACAGTGACGGTTAAGGCACACTCGGCGCAATCGTACGCCGTGACCGACCGGAGCGAGGCGACAACTGTCCTCATCGTCGAAGACGAACAGCACCTGGCAGACCTATACGCGGAGTATCTCACCGATCAATACGACGTTCGGACAGCCTACGGTGGCCAGCAAGCGATCGACACACTCGATGCGACAGTCGATGTGGTCCTCCTCGATCGTCGGATGCCCGTCGTCTCGGGGAACGAAGTACTGGCAACTATCGAACAGCGCGGACTGGACGTCCAGGTGGCGATGGTGACGGCTGTCGATCCCGACTTCGACATCATCGACTTGGGTGTCGACGATTACGTCGTCAAGCCAGTCAGTAAGGGCACTCTTCGTGACATCGTCGACCGCCTGGAGACGATTTCACAATACAACGAGCAGCGCCGCAAGCTCACAGCCAAGACGCTCAAACGGAACGTCCTCGAAGTCGAGAAGACACGCTCGGAGCTGGCAGATAGCGATCGATTTGCCGCCCTCGAAGCGGATATCGAACGGCTCGAAGCCGACGTCGAAGAACTCGCCGAGTCACTCGAAGAACGCCAGGTTACGCGGGGCAGTTGATCGCCCCGCCGTTTCAGGAATCCTTGCGCTCGACAACGTCGCCAAGCGTGTATTCGCCGACATCTGAGCCGCCATCCCAGTCAGTGTCACTCTCATCACCGCTCTCAGTCAGCGTGATATCGAGCGCGTGTTCGAGTTTTCCCTGAACGTCGTCGCTGGGCAGGTGATCACCGTGTTCGAGCTTCCGGATGAGACTCGCTTTCTCGTTGAGCTGGTCGGCAAGGTCGCTCTGGCTGAGTCCAGCTGATTCGCGGGCAGACCGGATACGATCGTCGAAGTCTTGGACGAGCTCGTCCATCTCGTCGAACATATCCTGTCGACGGCCGCCGCTGGATTGACTCGACGAACTCGACGTTGCCGAGCCGCCAGCGTCCGAGGCGCTCGAACTCGAAGAACTTCCCGTCGAGTACTTCGTCGACGCCGACCCCGAGTCCGCAGTCGTGACTTCAGTCCCGAAGTCAGTACACTCATCACAGACGTCCAGTTCCGCACCCTCCACTTTGATCGTGTTAGGCGACTGGGTCTCCGCCCCGCACATCTCACACTGTACCATGTGGTCCCCTTGCCTTCGCCGGGGCATAAATCGTACGCCTACCTGGGTGGCGAGGGGATTCCAGCGAAAGTGACACACTCGACCCATCGAGTGCCCGCGGATCCTGCCGGTTTCCGTATCCTCATGGCAATTTAGGACTGAAGCTGAGCAATGTCACAGTCGATGAATAAGTCGCCACTCGACCAGTTTACCACCTCGCTGGGAGAGATCGAGGCCGACTGGACGACGACCGGCCCAGACAGCCTCGAATCGACACTTACGGGACGTATCGAGTCGCCAGCAGTCGGCGTCGACATGTCGATCGACGGCGCGACACTCCCGGAGGTTGTCGAAACTGAGCCGGATCCGGAGACGATCCGAACGGCCGCGACCGGGATCACTCCGGCGAGCCTCGCTATTGCCGAGTACGGCAGCGTCGTCCTCGAATCCGATCCCGACGGCTCCGAGCTGCTGAGTCTCTTTTCGGGAACGCACATCGTCGTCCTCGAGCAGTCGGATATCGTTGGATCGATGGCCGACGCCTTCGGGGAGCTCGGCCCGCGGTTGCGTGAGGATCGCGGCGACGCCATCGTGGCGACGGGAGCCAGCGCAACGTCTGATATGGGTGCACTCGTCCGTGGCGTCCACGGGCCGAAAGATGTCCACGTCGTCATCGTCGAATCATGAGCGGGAAAACCTCGAAACGTGCCAAAGCGGCCAAAATCCGCGACGTCCTCGACACTGAGGGTGCCGCCATCGAGTCAAACACCCAGGGGTTCAACGACGGTCGCTACGAGTCCGTCGCCGACCTAGAGAATTACGAGGCCCTGAAAGACGAGGCACGCACGATCAAGGAAGACGCCATCGAGCGACTGCCCGAGTTGATCGACAAACTCACGGCCACAATCGAGGAAAACGGCGGCACAGTCTATCTGGCCGACGACGCCGCAGACGCAAACGCGCACATCGAATCACTCCTCGACGACGCAGACGCCGACAACGTGGCAAAGAGCAAGTCGATGACGACCGAGGAACTCGGCGTCAACGAACACCTCGAACGCGCTGGTGTCGATGTCGTCGAAACCGACCTGGGCGAGTGGGTGTTGCAGGTGGCCGAGGAGGCCCCGTCCCACCTCGTCGCCCCCGCGATCCACAAGTCACGGGCGGAAATCGCTGAACTGTTCGAGGACCACTTCGACCCCGACGTCCCCTTGGAGACGGCCGAGGACCTCACGAACTTCGCCCGCGAGCAACTGGCCGATCAGATCGCCGCCGCCGACGTCGGCATGACGGGTGCGAACTTCCTGACGGCCGACTCGGGGACGATGGCGCTCGTGACCAGCGAAGGCAACGCTCGCAAGACCGTCGCCAGCGCGGATACCCACATCGCGGTCGCAGGTGTCGAAAAGATACTCCCTAGCGTCGAGGACCTCCAGCCGTTCGTCGAGTTGATCGGACGCTCTGGAACCGGCCAGGACATCACGTCCTACATTTCGCTGTTGACACCGCCCATCGACGCACCCACCTTCGACGGCGACCACTTGGGCGACCCAGACGACCGGGAGTTCCACCTCGTCCTCGTCGACAACGGCCGCATGGCGATGCGCGAGGACGACGACCTCCGGGAGACGCTGTACTGCATCCGGTGTTCGGCGTGTGCTAACTCGTGTGCGAACTTCCAACAGGTCGGCGGCCACGCTTTCGGCGGGGAGACCTACACTGGCGGGATCGCCACCGGTTGGGAGGCCGGCATCGGCGGCGAGGAGGCTGCCGACGAGTTCAACGACCTCTGTACCGGCTGCAGTCGCTGTACCGAGGCGTGTCCCGTCAAAATCGATATCCCGTGGATCAACACCGTCGTCCGGGATCGACTCAACCGTGGGGATGATCCGGGCGCGTTCGATCACCTCGTCACCGGATTGACGCCAGACGAGGAGCCGGCGGGCCTGGACCTCCAGAAGCGCTTCTTCGGGAACTTCGCGACCGTCGCAAAACTCGGCAGCGCGTTCACACCGGTGTCGAACTGGGCCGCCGCGGCCCCGCCATCCCGGTGGATCGCTGAGAAACTGCTCGGGGTCGATCGCCGCCGTGAGATGCCGACATTCACGCGCGGGACCCTCCGCAAGTGGGCCAAGGGCCGAGAGTCACCGGCAGATCCCGAACGGGAAGTCGTCTTGCTTGCAGACACCTACACCAACTACATGCACGTCGAGCGGGGCAAGGCCGCGATCCGGACGCTCGAAGCCCTCGACGTGGACGTCCACGTCGCAGACGTGACCGAAAGCGGCCGGGCAGCCCTCTCTCAGGGGATGGTCGAGACGGCTCGTGACCACGCCGAAGACGTGGCCGACGCCCTGGAGCCCCACCTCGACGCTGGGCGAGACGTCGTCATGGTTGAGCCGTCCGACCTCGCGATGCTCCGGGACGATTACCGCCGGCTGCTCCCCGAGGAAACGTTCGATCGTCTCTCGACGAACAGTTACGAGATCTTGGAGTACGTCTATGGCCTCCTCGAAAACGGGGCCGACATCGATGCCCTGGCCGACGGCGAGGGCGAAGAAATCGCGTACCACAGCCACTGCCAGCAACGAACCCTCGGGTTGGCGGCCCACACTGAAGCGATCCTCGACGAAGTGGGCTACGACATGGTGACCTCGGAGGTCGAGTGCTGTGGGATGGCCGGCTCCTTTGGCTTCAAACAGCAGTATTACGACGTCAGCATGGCCGTCGGCGACGACCTGGCCGAGCAGTTTACGACCCCCGAGACCGCGGATCGTCGGGTCGTGGCAAGCGGAACCTCCTGTCACGATCAACTGACCGATCTACTCGACCGACCGGCAACTCACCCGGTCGAGTTGGTCGCACCCGAGAACTAACGGTCACGGCCCGTTGTTTCGTGGCACGTCGCCAAGGCCTTCGAACTGTCTGAGAGGACTCAATCCAGATTCCGAAGCGAGCTGACGAGTCGCTGGATCGCCGTGAAATGGCCGACGACGGCAAAGAAGACCAGCAACCAGCCGATCACGGTGAGACCCCGGATCGGCTCGGTGTAGACGAACACGGCAACACCGGCGACACCGGTCAAGGCGAGTCGGTCGGCCCGGCCGAGAAGTCCGCCATAGACCCGATCCAGCCCGACCGCCTGGGCCTGAGTGCCCAGATAGGAAGTCATCAACACGCCCGTGATCGCCGCAACGCCGAGGTCCCAGCGGTCGATACCGCCGGCGAGTCCGACGAGCAACAGTAGGTCGGCATAGCGATCGAAGACGTGATCGAGGAGATCACCCGCCGCCGATTCGGTCCCCAGTTCCCGCGCGATCGCGCCGTCGAGCAGGTCGAGGAGGCCGTTGAGAAACACGAGGAACGCACCCGCAAGATACCAGACCGGCGTCGATGGACCGATCGAGAACGCGCCGGCCGCCCCACCGGCGACGAGCAACGCCAGCACGCTAACGCTGTTTGGCGTCAGCCCGAGTCGGACACTTGCCGTCACGAACGGCTCCAGGAGTCGATCCGTCAGTGGCCGCAGTCGATCGAGTGTCATAGGTAGTCGATATACGAGACTGCTCCGGCCCCAGGTTCGCGTTCGCCTTCGAGGACGGCTTCGATCTCCGTGGCGACTGCCTCGGGCGAGCGGTCCGTGGTCTCGATCTCGTAGACGGACTCCTCGCCGTGTTCCTCGATGGCCTCGACGAGGATGACGTCCAGGGCCTCGCTCTCGGCGTTTTCCTGTGCGCTGGCTTCGCTTTCGCCACGGTCGTCCAGGCGCTGTTCGATTGTCTCTGGGTGACAGCGAAGCACGACGACACGATCGACTGAGAGGTGGTGGGCGAGGTGAGACTCGACGAGATCGTCGTCGCGGCCATCGAACCACTCTCTGATGGCATCGAGATCGGCGATCGTGGAGTCACGTTCGTCGTCGGTACCCTGTGAAAGTCCCTCCTGTGTGATGACCTCGTTGAGGTGAACGACGTCGAAGTCTGACTCCAGGTGTTCGGTGGCGCTCGTTTTGCCAGTGCCGGGCGTTCCGGTCACCGCGACTCTCACGATTCGAGCACCTCGTTGATGGTCTCGACAGCCGTCTTCGTTTCCTCACGGGTCCCGCAGGTGATCCGGACGTGTTCGGGCAAGCCGAAGCTCGAACAGTCCCGGATGATCACGCCGTTCTCTTTGCTCGCCTGGGCGAGGCGTGTCGCGTCACCGACCGCCGCGAGGACGAAGTTCCCGCCGCTTTCGTAGGTTTTGGCCGCGAGATTGTCGTGATAGTACTCTCGACTCCACTCGACGAGCTCGCGGATCTGCTGGACGTGCCCCTCGTCGTCCAGTGCGGCCAGTCCGGCCCGGCACGCGATCTCACTCGCCGAAAAGGGCGTGTTGATTCGATCGTAGGCGTCGGCCCACTCCACGGGTGTGATCGCGTAGCCGAGTCGGAGCCCCGCGAGACCGTATGCTTTCGAGAAGGTTCGGATGATAGCCACGTCGTCACGATCATCGAGCAACCGAACGGCACTCGGTCGGTCGGCGAACTCGTTGTAGGCCTCGTCGACGACCACGAGCGTCTCCTCGTCGGTCCGTTCGGCAATCGCCTCGATCTCGTCGAGGGAGACCTGCGATCCGGTGGGGTTGTGTGGACTCGTCAAGTAGACCATTCGCTCGCCATCGTAGCCATCGAGGACGCGATCGGGAGATTGGCTGAAGCCGTCGGCCTCCTCCAAGGGATAGGTGTGGATCTCACCGTGGTGGTACCGGACGCTCATCGAGTGATAGGTAAAGTCCGGGTCGGGGACCAGCGCGGCCTGGCCGGGCTCGAGCAGTGCGCGAGCCAGCGCATCCATCGCGCCGTCGCCGCCGTTTGCCGGCCAGATCTGGGCCGGTTCGACGCCCCAGCGCTCGGCGAGCCGGTCGACGAGATCGGCCCGAGAGGCTTTCGGATAGGCGTGAATCCGTTCGGCGTGCTCGCGGATCGCCGCGACGGCATCCGGACTCGGGCCGATGGCGTTCTCGTTCGAGGAGAGTTTGATCAGATCGTCGGGATCGACGCCGAGTTCGCGGGCAGTCTCTTCGATCCCGCGCCCGGCACGATAGACAGTGTGGGCCGAGAGGTCCCGTGGGTTCATACCCGAAGGGTGAGAGGCGGGTACTCTTAAGCGTGCATACCTGTCGCTACGGGGCTTCGAATCGAGAAAACAGACCCCACTCAGGCGAACGTCTTCGAGACTTCGTCGTCTTCCTCTTCGGCCTGGATCTTCTCCCAGGCGTCGACGAAGTCGGCTTCGGTGACCTCGGTACGGTCGTCGCGGATGGCCAACATCCCTGCCTCGGTACAGATCGCCTTGACGTCGGCCCCGCTGGCTTCGGTCGCTTCTTCGGCCAGGCGAGCGAAGTCGACGTCTTCGGCGAGGTTCATCTCGCGGGTGTGGATCTCGAAGATCTGCTCGCGACCCTGGATTTCCGGTTTTGGCACTTCGATGAGACGGTCGAAGCGACCGGGCCGGAGGATGGCGCGATCGAGCATGTCGAAGCGATTGGTGGCGGCGATGATGCGGATCTCCCCGCGGTCGTCAAAGCCATCCATTTCGCTGAGGAGTTGCATCATCGTCCGCTGGACTTCGGCGTCCCCGGAGGTCTTCGAGTCCGTTCGCTTCGAGGCGATGGCGTCGATCTCGTCGATGAAGATGACCGCGGGTTCGTGCTGGCGGGCGAGTTCGAACAGATCACGGACGAGCTTCGCGCCCTCGCCGATGAATTTGTGGACCAGTTCCGAGCCGGCCATCTTGATGAAGGTAGCGTCGGTCTGGTTGGCGACTGCTTTGGCCAGCATCGTCTTCCCGGTTCCCGGCGGGCCGTGCAAGAGAACGCCACTGGGCGGATCGATCCCGACCTCGTCGAACATTCCCGGATTCTTCAGGGGCATCTCGACGGTCTCGCGGACCTCCGACACCTGGTCGTCGAGGCCACCGATATCCTGGTAGGTCACCTGCGGGCTCTGATCGACCTGCATCACGCGAGCACGGACGTCCGTCTCGTCGTCTAAGGTTTTGACGATCGACAAGGAGTTGTTGACCGCGACGCGTTCGTCGGGTTCGATCTCCTCGCGCATCTCGTCGGTGACCTCGGTGAGGGCTTCCTGATTGTTACCGTGCTGTTTGATGATGACGCCCTCCTCGGTCAGCTCTTGGACCGTCGCCACGAACAGCGGCGACTGCTTGAGTTTCTTGTTCTCGTGGGTGAGTCGTTCGAGTTTCTGCTGGTACTTGTTGTTCTCGGCGTTGGCGTCCAGCAATTTGTCTCGCATCTCCTCGTTTTGGTCTTCGAGGATTTCGAGCTGTTCTTCGAGCGCTTCCAGTTTCTCTTGCTGGGACGCGTCTTCGTCGTACGGTTGCTCGACGTCGTCCACCGTATCCGTCATTGAACCCGCCTAAGGGATCTGCCAGTAAGAGGCTTCGGGTCACGACGAAAACTCGCCCAATCCGGCAGTTGAGGCAAATCCTGACCGCTCTCCAGCCAGGCCGACGAGGCGAGACGGTGGACCGAGAGATAACTTTGAGTTATTAATAGGAATAGAAAATATTATTACCCCGTATGCGTTACGACGGGATACGATGAGCGTCACGGACTCACCACAGGTCGAGCCAGCACAGGAGCCCGGCTGGGAAGCCGTCGAAGAGTTGCCACCGAGTGCGAAACTCGTTGCCAAGTCGCTGGAATACAACGACAGTCTCACACAGAGCCAACTCGCCGACGAGACGCTGCTGCCGGCACGGACGGTCCGGTACGCGCTGAACCGGCTCGAAGACGTCGGCGTCGTCGACTCGCGGTTCTCGTTTGCCGACGCCCGCAAGCGCGTCTACACGTTGTCGATCGAGTGATCGCGAGCTACCCGATCACGTTCACCGCGCTCGCGGAACGACTTTAGGATCCGGTCGCGTAGCCGCCGGCAATGACGCAGGTGATACACACCGGCGACACCCACCTGGGCTATCGGCAATATCATTCCGCCCAGCGCCAGTCTGACTTCTTGGATGGGTTTGACAACGTCGTGACCGACGCCATCGAGGCGGACGTCGACGCAGTCGTGCACGCCGGCGATCTGTTTCACGACCGTCGCCCCAGGCTGCAAGACATCATGGGGGCGATGTCGATCCTTCGTGAGCTTGCAGAGGCTGCAATTCCGTTCTTGGCCGTCGTCGGCAACCACGAAGGCAAACGCGACGCCCAGTGGCTCGATCTGTTCGAGTCACTCGATCTGGCGACACGACTGGACGAGACACCGACCGTGATCGGCGATACCGCCTTCTACGGCCTGGACTTCGTTGGGCGTGCCCAGCGAGACGCCTACGAATACGACTTCGAACCTCACGACGCTGCTCACGCTGGGCTCGTCTCACACGGTCTGTTCGAACCGTTCGAGCACGGCGACTGGGACGCCCGCGAAATTCTCAGTGAGTCTGATGTGACCTTCGACGCCATGCTACTCGGTGACGATCACACCCCGGCAAAGCGCGAGGTCGAGGGCACCTGGCTCACCTACTGTGGCTCGACCGAGCGGGCGAGTGCGGACGAACGCGAGGCACGGGGATACAACATCGTCACCTTCGAAGACGAGGTGGACATCCGGCGACGCTCGATCGAGACTCGCGAGTTCGTCTTCGTCGACGTCGAACTCGCCGAAGGAGAAGGCCCAACACGAGTGCGCGAACGAGTCGGCCAGCACGATCTTACCGAGGCGGTCGTCATCGTCACGATCGAAGGGGCGGGCGAGCCAGTTCCCCCAGCAAGGATCGAGGAGTTCGCCCGCGATCGCGGGGCCCTGATCGCCCGCGTCAACGATCGCCGCGAGATCGACGAGGAATCCGCCTACGAGGTGAGTTTCGCCGATCCCGACGACGCGGTTCACGAGCGTATCCAGCAACTCGGCCTCAGCCCCGCCGCCCAGGAACTCGACGAAGTTGTCCGGGCGAGCAAGGTTGCCGACTCGAACGTCGACGATTCCGTCGAGGATCGCGTTCGCGAACTGGTCGCCGAGGCCGACGAGGACGCCTTCGAACCAGCCCCGCCCGAGACTGATTCGGACGAGCAACAGACAGACGACTCCCCGGACGACAACGACGAGAGTGAGGCCGACCCATCAGACGTGGCCGACGAGAGCGCCGTCGACGCAGCTGGCGTGGCTACGGAAGATTCCGAGACGCACCCTCACGAGGAAGCCGACGACGCTGAAGTAAGCGACGAGTCGTCCGGCACTGACGAGGACGACACCGATGGGGAACAGCCCCAGCCGGAGGCAGACGGCGAGGATCAGGCCACGATGGGGGAGTACCTATGAGGTTCGAGCGGATCCATCTGGAGAACTTCAAGTGCTACGCCGACGCCGATCTGCGACTGGATCGCGGCGTGACGGTCATTCACGGCGTCAACGGCAGCGGAAAGTCATCGTTGCTCGAAGCCGCCTTTTTCGCCCTGTACGGGGCGCGAGCGCTCGACCGGACGCTCGAAGACCTGGTGACGATCGGGGCCGAAGAAGCGACGATCGAGCTGTGGTTCGCCCACGGCGGCGAGTCCTACCACATCAAGCGACGCCTCCGGGTCCGGGACGATCGGGCGACGACAGTCGAATGTGTCCTCGACGAACCGGACGGGACGGTCGAAGGTGCACGCGACGTCCGCGAGCGGGTCGCGACGCTGTTGCGGATGGATCACGCCGCGTTCGTCAACTGTGCGTACGTCCGTCAGGGCGAGGTCAACAAGCTCATCAACGCGACGCCGAGGGAACGCCAGGACATGATCGACGACCTCCTCCAGTTGGGTCGTCTGGAAGAGTACCGCCAACGGGCCAGTGACGCGCGCGTCGGGGTCGGCCGCGTCCTGCAGGACAAGGACGGCTCGCTCTCACAGCTTGCAGAACAAATCGACGAAAAGGAAGCCAAAGACCTCCACGAGCAGCTCAACGCCACCGAGACGGACCTTACGTCCGTCAGCGAGGAACTCGAAAACTACGAACAGCAACGCGAAACTGCAAGGGAGACACTCGCTGACGCCGAAGCGGTCTTAGAGGAAGGCGAACAGCGACGCGAGGACCTCCAGGACGTCACAGCCGAGATCGACGACCTGACCGAGACAGTCGAAACGACAGCATCGAAACGCGAGCAGCTACAGACGGAGATCCGCGAGCACCGCGAGCGCCGCGATGAGTTACAGGAAACCATCGAGTCCGCGGTCGAGGCGACGGAACTGGCTGGGGATGCCGACCGCGAGACGCTGGAAAATCATCGCGAAGCACTGCGATCACAGGACGAGGACCTCCGCGACGACATCGAGAGTCACAGACTCGCTGCCCAGCGCCACCGCGACGAGGCCGAATCACACCGCGAAGAAGCCGACGAGTGCGGGACGCGGGCCGCCGAGCAACGCGAACGCGCCGACGAACTCGAATCCGACCTCGAAGACACACGGGAGGATCTGGCCGACCGACGCGAGACACTTTCGGACATCGACGACCAGATCGCTGCGATCGAGGTGACGTTCGAGGACGCGCCGGTCGCCCGCGGCGAGGCAGACACGTTCCGCAAAGAGGTCCAGGCGAACCTAGACGACATCGACGACGACCTCATGTCGGTTCGTGCAGAAATCGAGCGCCTGGAAGCGACGATTGAGGAGGCAGAAGAACTGCTTGAGGCTGGCAAGTGCCCGGAATGTGGCCAGTCAATCGAGGGCGCGCCGCGTGTCGACACCCTCGAAGACGATCGCGAGCGACGCCAAGAGCTGCAATCCGAACGCGAAGCCCTCGAAGACGAGCGGGCGACGCTCGAAGACGAGCTCGAACGCGCCAACGAGCTCCACGATCGGGAGAGCGAGTACGACCGCCTCAACGAGAAACGGGAGACACTCGCCGAATTGATCGGCGATCGGGAGACGACGATCGAGGAAACGAACGAGCGAATCGAGACGCTTCGGGACGAAGCCGCCCAACTGGACGAACAGGCCGAAAAACAGCGTGAACAGGCCGAGGAGGCAACAGCTGCCGCCGAGCAAGCCCGGCAAGCGATCGCGGAGTGCAACGAGCGCCGCGCGGCGCTGTCGGATCGGATCGACACCATCGAGGAGATTTTGGAGTGGCTGGACGAACGCGACGACGTCGAGGACGCGATCGAGCAACGACGGGAGCGACGCGAGCAACTGGCCGAGATGAACGACGAGCGACGCGAGCGACTGACGGCGCTCCGGGAGCGACGCGCCGAACTCGAAGCAGCGATCGACGAGGAGCGCCTCGAAGAAGCCCGGGAAGACAAGGACCGAGCGGAGACGTATCTCGAAGAAGTCAGCGAGGAAATCGAGCGCCTCGAAAGCCGCCGCGACGACCTGCAGGCAAAGAAGGGTGCCATCGAAAACGAGATCGAGGAGTTACAGTCACTCAGGGACCGTCGCGAGGACCTCGCCGCGACGGTCGACCGGCTCGACACCCTCTACGAGGAGGCCGAGCAGCTACAGGAGATGTACGGCCAACTCCGGGCGGACCTCCGGCAGCGAAACGTCGAAACGTTAGAGCGGATGCTCAACGACACGTTCGATCTCGTTTACCGGAACGACTCCTACGCTCGGATCGAGCTCGACGAAGACTACCACCTGACGATCTACCAGAAAGACGGACAGGCCCTCGATCCCGAACAGCTCTCGGGCGGGGAGCGAGCACTGTTCAACCTGAGTCTCCGGGCCGCGATCTATCGGCTCTTAGCCGAAGGGATCGAGGGGACGGCACCGACCCCGCCACTAATTCTTGACGAGCCGACCGTCTTCCTGGACTCGGGGCACGTCTCACAACTGCTCGAACTCGTCGCGTACATGCGCGAGGAAATCGGTGTCGAACAGATCGTCGTCGTCAGCCACGACGAGGAACTCGTGGATGCGGCCGACGACCTCGTCCACGTCAGCAAGGACGCCACGACCAACCGCTCGACTGTGAGCCGCCGCGAGGCGACTGCCCTGCCGATGGATTGATTGTTCCTTCGGCAGCGTCACAGACGGACGGAAGATTGGTTCAATCCGCGTCGAGAATCGTCGCAAGCGCGTCCGTCGCTACGGCTGTCGTTTCGTAGCCCCGTTGTCCGGCAACCGACGCTTCCGCGATCAACTCGGCGGCCCGGAACTCGGCCAGTTGGCCGTGCAAGTCGCTCTCACAATATTCGTAGCGATCGAGCAACGTCGTGACAGCAACCGGCCCGTCGCGGTCGATCTCGAGGAGTAAGCCGAGTGCCTGCTCGGTCCGGACCGCGGTCAGAACCGTCCGGACGGGATCGGAAACAGCTGTTGCGACCGCTTCCAGTGGGGACGCCTCGACCGGTTCGAGAGCCGATTCGGGTCGATACGTTTCCTGGCCGGTCTCGGGATCGCGGACGAGCCACTCCGATCCCGAGCGCTTCTCGAGGAGATACGTCCGTCCATGCTCGTCACGAACCGTCCGCATGGGCGCCCTTTCGCTCCCATCGCCATAGCACTTGTGACGGCTACCGGAGGCCGCTAGTCCGCACGCCGCTGGCGTTTGAACGCCACGTATCGAGCAAGTCCGACCCCGCCAGCCAGGAGTCCGATTACCAGCAACGCAGCCCCCGCCCGGATATTGCCCTCGAAATAGAGCACCATCGGCCCGACAGTGACGCCCAACAGCGCCACGTTGAACAACAGGACGAGGCGCCAAAACAGCGCGGCGACCGCCGAGTCAAGATCGTCTTCGCCAGGTTCCGGTTCGGGTACGTCGACTGTTGGCACGAGATCGGCAGCCTGGTCGTCGTTTTCGCCGACGAGATCGTCGACCGGGTCGCGATCGGACACGCTCTGGATTCGGGGCCGCGCCGTCATATCGGCTTCGGGATAGGCGTGCACGCGATGAGGCTATCGGTACGCAGAGAGCTCGATGGCGTCGTCGCTGCACACCCACGCTAAGGGATTGTCCGCATCGTAGAGTACAGTTTCGTCGTCAGTCTCGTAGAACTCGACGATCGGTGCCGTCTCGGACGGTTCAGGGAGCTGGTGCTCCCCGCTTGGCACGCCATCGCTCCGGCTTCCATCGGCAGGATTCGACATGGCAACGATACCTGGTATGGCATGCCATGACATAAGCATTGTTCCTCGGCAGCCGACCGGGGAGTTTTAGGACGGCCAGGCGAACGCTACGCCAATGGTAGATTCCGGGGAACAGATCGGCCTAGACGATTTCGACGGCGGGGTCGACAGACCGGACGAAGAGGCCCATGCCGTCGCCGGCAACGGCGGCCACCACGCTGGCGTCGTCGAGACCAGCGAGTGGCGGTATCCCGAGGCCGACGGGACTATCGAGATCTTCGTTACGCAGGTCGACTATACGATCGAGGGCAGTGGTGACGACGAGTATCCGGTCTTGCACGTCTTTGGCCGCACCAGCGACCACGAGCTAGAACATATCCGCGTCTACGAGTTCAAACCGTACTTCTATGCGCCAGCAGCGGCCGTCGACGAGGAGCGACTCGCAAGTTACGACGCGATCACTGGCTGGGAGAGCACCGACGACAGCGACGAGCCCTACGAGTCGATTCGTGGCCAAGCGTTGCTGAAAATCTTCGGTCGGACACCGCGTGACGTCGGTCAGATCCGGGACGAGTTCGACCACTACGAGGCGGACATTCTCTTCCCGAATCGCCTGCTCATCGACAAGGACATCACCAGCGGCGTCCGCGTCCCCGAGCGACGCACGGACGACGGCTCGCTTCGCATCCCACACGACGAGATCGAGGCAATCGATTACGACGCCCAAGCGCGGGTCAACACCTTCGACATCGAGGTTGAGGACCGCTCGGGCTTCCCGGAGGACGGCGAAGAGCCGATCATCTGTCTGACAAGTCACGACTCCTACCGGGACGAGTACATCGTCTGGCTGTACGACTCGCCGGTCGGGATCGATCCGCCCGAGGCGCTCGACCGGTACGAGCCACTCGAAGACGACTTCGAGGCAGACGTGCGGGTTTTCGAGGAAGAAGAAGCGATGCTCGGGGCCTTTCTGGAGTATATCGAGGAGACGGATCCGGACATCCTCACGGGCTGGAACTTCGGGGACTTCGACGCACCGTATTTCATCGACAGACTGGACGTGCTGGACGGCCACGCCGAAGAGAACCTAGACATGAACCGACTGTCCCGCGTCAACGAAGTCTGGCGATCGGACTGGCAGGGGCCGGACATCAAGGGCCGGGTCGTTTTCGACCTCCTGCGGGCCTACAAGCGGACACAGTTCACCGAACTCGATTCCTACCGGCTGGAAGACGTCGGCCAGGCCGAACTCGGGGCTGGCAAGGAGACCTATACCGGTGACATCGGGACACTCTGGGAGGAAGATCCCGAGCGCTTACTCGAGTACAACCTTCGTGACGTCGAGTTGTGCGTCGAACTCGATCGTAAACAAGACATCATCGCGTTCTTCGAGGAGGTAGCCTCTTTCGTCGGCTGCAAACTCGAAGACGCCCCGACGCCCGGCGATGCCGTCGACATGTACGTCCTGCACAAGGCCTTCGGGAACTTCGTCCTGCCGTCGAAGGGCACCGTCGAGTCCGGCGAGGAGTTCGAGGGCGGAGCCGTCTTCGAGCCGATCAGCGGGATCAAGGAGATGGTAAGTGTCCACGATCTGAAATCTCTATATCCGATGTGCATGGTAACAATTAACGCATCCCCGGAGACGAAGGTCGATCCCGACACCTTCGATGGGGAGACGTTCCGTGCACCGGACCCCAGCGGCCAGCATTACCGGAAGGAACCCGACGGGATCGTCCGGGAGATGGTCGAAGAATTGCTGTCGGAACGAGAAGAGAAGAAGGGTCTCCGAAACGATCACGAACCCGGGAGCGAACCGTACGAGCTCTATGACCGCCAGCAAGGAGCTGTAAAGGTTATTATGAACTGTTTCACGCCGGATACGGACGTGCTGACGCCCGGTGGCGTTCGAAACATCCGGGACGTGGAAGTTGGCGACGACGTGTACTCGATCGATCCGGACACGCTGGAGATGGAAGTCAAGCCGGTCACCGATACGTGGGAGTATCCGGACTACGATGGGGAACTCGTCGACATCGAAACGAGCAAGATCGACTTCAGCGTGACGCCGAACCACCGGATGCTCGTCCGAAAGGACGAGACGAACGGGATCTCGTGGGACGAAGACGACTATAGATTCATCGAGGCTGGCGATCTCGACGACGCGACGAACTACCAACTCCCGCACGACTGGGACGGTCCGGACGGCGAGCGGATCGACGAGGTGGATCTCACGGATCTCTACAGCAGCGGCGAATACGAGGTCTGGGCGGACAACGAGGTTCATGGGCATACGCTCGCTGCCGAAGTCGGGTTCTATCCCGACAAGGTACAGAAAGCCGACGAAAACACGACTGGATACGTCTTTGATCCTGAGACGTTCGAAGAACACAGGGAATACCTGGAGGAGGTCTGTTCGGCTTTCTACATCCACACCGAACCGAACCGGAAGTGGATACCGCGCCGGTACGACGGTGACGATTTCCTCGAATTGCTGGCCTGGTACGTCACGGAGGGATCGATCTACACATCGGAGGACAAACAGTTCGGGGACAACTTCCGCGGGTCGGCAACGACGATCCAGATCGCGCAGGACGCCCCACTCGCTGATGGCGGGGAGAGCGACCACGCCGCTATCGGTTCTCTGCTTGACCGGATGGGACTTGACTACTACGTTGATGGGCAGGGATTCCAGTTCACCTCGCGGTTACTCGGCTCGCTACTGGAGGAGATCGCCGGCGAGAACAGTTTCGAAAAGCGGATTCCGGAGTTCGTTTTCGATGCGAGCAGGGCCCAGAAACGGCAGTTCCTGGAGACACTCATCGATGGTGACGGGGACCGCCAGCCCAACTCCTGGCGATACAGCACCGCCAGCGAGCGACTCAGAGATGACGTTCTGCGGCTCTGTGCGCACCTCGGGCTGACCGCAAGTTACAACGAGGATAGCGGTACCTACCGGATCTACGTGACCGAAAACGCGAAAAACACCGTTCGGATGCATCGAAGTGGCTCGTCCAGTACTGCCGAAAACGGCGTCTATTCGGTCACTGTCGCGGACAATCACACTGTCCTTGCGGGTCGAAACGGCAAGTTCCAGTGGGTCGGTCAGTCCCTATACGGCGTTTCGGGATGGGATCGATTCCGGCTCTACGACAAGGACAATGCGGCGGCCGTGACCGCGACGGGGCGGTCGGTGATCGAGTACACCGAATCGGCCGTCAACGATCTCGGCTACGACGTGACATATGGGGACAGCGTCACTGGCGACCGTCCGGTCGTCGTTCGCGATTCCTCGGACACGATTCGGATTCGCCCGATCGAGGACATTTTCGAGAAAGCGACAGCACGGTCGAACGGAAGCGTTCACGTCACCGCGGACGGCGGGGACCGTGTCTCGATCGAACCCGAAAAAGACCGCCGAGAGCTCGACGGTTGGGATGCGCTTTCGCTCAGTGAAGACGGCCAAGCCGAGTGGCAACCGATCGAGGCCGTGATCCGACACGAAACGGATGAAGATGTCGTCCGACTCCAGCACAAGTTCGGCGAGTCGCGGACGACTCGTGATCACTCCTACGTCGTCGAGGAAGACAGCGAGTACGTCGAGAGGGGTCCGGCTGACGTCACTGAACCGCTCCGGATTTCCGGGATGCCGGTCGAACAGCGAATCGAAGAAATTGATATTTACGAGGTTTTGAACGGTTACACACGGACGTACGAAGACGGTCGAAGTGTGGGTGGGGAACACGCTCGAACGAAGACAAAGCGGGTACACGCTGACGACGACCGGGTCTGGTTCGGTCACGAACACCACGACGACCTCGAGAAGACGGTCACGGTCAAACGGCACGTCGATATCGAGAGCGAGGACGGGCGGGCATTGATTCGTTTGCTTGCGGCCTACCTCGCCGAGGGAAGTGCGTCGACGGTCGAAACGACGAACAGCCGCTTCGGCGCGAGTATTTCCGAATCGCGTCGGGAGTGGCTCGAACGGCTCCAGGACGACTATCATCGACTGTTCGACGGGGCGAAGACTTCGATCATCGATTCGGATCGATCCGATCAACGAACAGTCGAGTACGAGACCCAGTCGGGTGATGGATCGGCCACCTACGACGACACGACGAAGAAACTCCAGATGATGAACGAACTCGCGGCAGTCTTCTTCCGCGAGTTCGCCGGCCAGACATCCCACGGAAAGCGGATTCCCTCGTTCGTCTATCGCCTGCCCGATGCGGAGCAACAACTCTTCCTCGACGTGCTGGTCGAAGGGGATGGGTCTCGAGAGTTCCCGCGGTACAGTGAGGAGTACGCCACCGAGAACTTCGATTACGAGACGACCAGCCGCGAACTTGGAGCCGGGCTCTCGATGCTACTCACCCAGCGCGAGCAGAAACATTCACTCAAGTACCGCGACGAGAAGGGCTCCTACACGATCCGGACGTGTCAGTACTACCGATCCGGTCGAGATCCCGTTCTCGAAGAGCAATCCCACGATGGGTACGTCTACGACCTGAGCGTCGCCGAAAACGACAACTTCGTCGACGCAGTCGGCGGGATCGTCCTCCACAATACTGACAGCGTGATGATCAGCATGGGAACGGATATGTCGATCGAGGACGCCATCGACCGTTCCTTCGAGATCGAGGAAGCGATCAACGCCTCCTACGACGAGTTCGCCCGGGAGACGTTGCAGGCCGACGAACACCGTTTCCAGATCGAGTTCGAGAAACTCTACCGGCGCTTTTTCCAGGCGGGCAAGAAGAAGCGCTACGCGGGCCACATCGTCTGGAAGGAGGGCAAAGACGTCGACGACATCGACATCACGGGCTTCGAGTACCAGCGCTCGGACATCGCCCCGATCACCAAGCGCGTCCAGAAAGAGGTCCTCGATCTGATCGTCACCGAGGGCGACGTCGACGCCGTGACGGAGTACCTCCACGACGTGATCGAAGACTTCCAGGCTGGAAACGTCAATATAGAAGACGTGGGCATCCCTGGTGGCATCGGCAAGCGATTGGATAACTACGACACTGACACCGCTCACGTCCGCGGGGCGAAGTACGCAAACGAGTTGCTCGGGACGAACTTCGATCGCGGGAGCAAGCCCAAGCGCCTGTATTTGAAGAAGGTGCATCCGGACTACTTCCGACGGATCGAAGACGAACGCGGTCTCGATCCTTCCCGAGACCTCATCTATGGTGAGTTCAAACGCGATCCGGACGTCATCTGCTTCGACGTCGCCGAACAAATCCCCGCAGAGTTCGAGGTCGATTGGGAGAAGATGCTGGCAAAGACGCTCAAAGGCCCGATCGCCCGCGTCATCGAGGCACTCGACGTCACCTGGCAAGAGGTCAAAAGCGGCCAAGAGCAGACGGGCCTCGAGAGTTTCATGTAGCGCCCGTCGGCCGGGGAAGTCCGCAAAATACAAACTAATTTTTGCATATTCTAAATCCGATTCTGCCGAGTGCGAAAGCTTCATGAACGACACACTCCTGTTTTCGGTTGACCTAGAACATGGCAACACTCGAAATCAACAATCTCCACGCGAAGGTAGCTGAAGAGGGTGGCGAGCGGATTCTCGAAGGGGTCGAGTTGACGGTCGAGTCCGGCGAGATTCACGCACTGATGGGACCCAACGGCAGTGGGAAGTCGACGACGGCGAAGATCATCGCCGGGCACCCTGCCTACGAGGTAACCGACGGTGACGTACTGTTGCATCTCGACGGAGACGAATACGACGAGGAGATTCCCGAGGACTTACAGACGTGGGATCTACTCGATTTGGAACCGAACGAGCGAGCAGCCCTCGGGATCTTCCTCGGCTTCCAGTATCCTGCGGAAATCGAGGGCGTCACGATGGTGAACTTCCTCCGGACGGCATTGAACGCCAAGCTCGAAGAGCGCGAGGAACTCTTCGAAGACGAGGAGAAAGCAGATGCTGAGGAAGACAACGAAGAGGCCGGCTACGAAACCTCGCCGATGGAAGGCCCCGCAGACGAGGGCGAGGTCAGCGTCGCCGAGTTCCAGCAGCTCCTCAAAGAGAAAATGGAGCAACTGGACATGGCCGAGTCTTTCGCCGAGCGGTATCTCAACGTCGGGTTCTCCGGGGGCGAGAAAAAACAGAACGAGGTTCTGCAAGCAGCGATCCTCGAGCCCGAGATCGCCGTCCTCGACGAGATCGACTCCGGGCTGGACATCGACCGCCTCCAGGACGTTTCGAAGGGGATCAACTCCCTACGAGACGACCAGGGGACGGGTGTCCTCCAGATTACCCACTACCAGCGTATCCTCGATTACGTCGAGCCCGATCACGTCCACGTGATGCT
This sequence comes from Halorhabdus sp. CBA1104, assembly GCF_009690625.1. NCBI lineage: Archaea > Methanobacteriati > Methanobacteriota > Halobacteria > Halobacteriales > Haloarculaceae > Halorhabdus > Halorhabdus sp. CBA1104. Next base: position 1,146,437 of record NZ_CP033878.1, read on the forward strand.
CGACGGGAAAATCGCCAAGAGCGGCGGGCCGGAACTCGCCGAGAAACTCGAGGACGAGGGCTACGACTGGGTTCGCGAGCAGGTCTACGAGGCGGCCTGAGGTGACCATCACATGAGTTCAGACAACGACCTCGAATCGACCGACACGGAGGCTCGATTCGAATTCAAGAAAGAACAGAAGTCGGCCTACGAAGCTGAGGTAGGCCTCACAGAGGAGACTGTCCGGAAGATCAGCGAGGACAAAGACGAGCCCGAGTGGATGCTCGAACGGCGTCTCCGCGCCTTAGAGCAGTACAAGGAGATGCCGATGCCGACCGACTGGCCCGGCCAACCGGACCTTTCGGAGGTCAACATCGACGAGATCGTACCCTACATCCGACCGGACATCGAGACCCGCGGCGGCGAGGACGACTGGGACGATCTCCCCGACGAGATTCAAGACACCTTCGACAAGCTGGGTATCCCCGAGGCCGAACAGCAGGCGCTTTCGGGTGTCGGTGCCCAGTACGAATCCGAGATCGTCTACCAGAACATGCAAGAGCAGTGGGAGGAGAAGGGCGTCGTGTTCATGGACATGGACAAGGCTGTCCAGGAACACCCCGAACTCGTCCGCGAGCACTTCATGACGAAGGCCGTCCCGCCAAGCGACAACAAGTTCGCGGCGCTGCACGGCGCAGTCTGGTCGGGCGGGAGCTTCGTCTACATCCCCGAGGGCGTCACCGTTCAGATGCCCATTCAGGCCTATTTCCGGATGAATTCGGAGGGCATGGGCCAGTTCGAACACACCCTCATCATCGCCGAGGAGAACTCGGAAGTCCACTACATCGAAGGGTGTTCGGCCCCCCAATACGCCCGCCACAACCTCCACAGTGGTGGCGTCGAGGTCTTCGTCAAGGAAGGCGCTCACGTCCAGTACTCGACCGTCCAAAACTGGTCGAAGAACACCTACAACCTCAACACCAAGCGCGCCATCGTCGAAGCCGACGGCCGCATGGAGTGGATCTCCGGATCGATGGGCTCGAAGGCCACCATGCTGTACCCGAGTTCCATCCTCAAAGGCCCCGGCGCAAGCGACAATCACATCACCATCGCCTTCGCGGGCGAGGGCCAAGACATCGACACCGGCGCGAAGGTCTACCACAACGCGCCGAACACGAAGTCAACCATCGAATCGAAGTCCATCGCCAAAGACGGTGGGCGGACGAACTATCGCGGCCTGGTCCACATCGCCAACGGCGCGAAAGGCTCCCAGACGAACGTCGAGTGTGACGCGCTGATGTTCGACAACGAGTCGACGAGCGACACCATGCCGTACATGGAGATCCAGGAGAACGAAGTCGACGTCGCCCACGAGGCGACGGTCGGCAAGATCGGCGACGAGGACATCTTCTACCTCCAATCGCGCGGCCTGGACGACGACGACGCAAAGCAGATGATCGTCGCCGGCTTCATCGAGCCGATCACGGAAGAACTGCCCATCGAGTACGCAGTCGAACTCAACCGTCTCATCGAACTGGAGATGGAGGGGAGTCTCGGATGAGCACGCAGGTACACGCAACCGTCACCGAAGCGGACGTCGAGCAGATCTCCGCGGAGCTGGGCGAACCGGACTGGCTGACAGAGACACGCCTCGAAGCCTTCGAGGCACTCGAAGACCTGCCGATGCCGTCGGTCATCCGTACGCCCGGCCGCGACTGGACGAACCTCGATGCACTGGACTACGAGGCACTCGTCGACCCCCTGGAGTGGGCCGAAGAGAAAGACCGCGTCGAAGCCGAAGGCGTCGAAGTGCTCTCTTGGGCAGAAGCCTTAGAAGACCACGGCGACCTCATCGAGGAGCACTTCGGGAACGTCGTCGATCCCCAGCGGGACTATCTGACGGCGCTGTCGACGGCACTGTTCAGTGCCGGGACAGTCGTCTACGTTCCCGAGGGCGTCGACGCCGAGGACGTCAAGATCCGAACGACGATGCACTCTCGGTCGCTGTTCAACTACACCCTGGTCGTCGCCGAGGAGTCGTCGTCGGTGACGATCCTGGAACGCCAGCGCACGGGCGAACACGTCGAAGGCGATCAGTACTATTCGGGCGTCGTCGAAGTCACTGCCGGCGAGAACGCCACCGTCCAGTACGGGGCGTTACAGAACCTCGCCGAGGACACGTACAACTTCTCGGTCAAGCGTGGCCACGCCGATACCTACGGCACGATCAACTGGATCGAAGGGAATCTCGGTTCGCGACTCACGAAGACCAGCGTCGAGACTCGCTTGCTCGGCGACAGCTCGGAGTCGAAGATCGTCGGGGCCTTCTTCGGTCACGGCGACCAGCACTTCGATCTTGCCTCCCGCGTCTGGCACGAGGCCGAACACACGACGGCCGATCTCGTCACGCGAGGCGTCCTCGATGACACCGCTCGGTCGGTCTACGAGGGTGTCCAAGACGTCGGCGAGGATGCGTGGGATACCAACTCCTACCAGCGGGAAAACACACTACTGTTGAGCGACGACAGTGAGGCCGACGCCTCGCCGAAGCTGATCATCAACAACCACGACACCGAAGCCAGCCACTCCGCGACGGTCGGACAGGTCGATCAGGAAGACCTGTTCTACATGACCTCCCGTGGCGTCGACGAAGAGCGAGCGACGAACATGCTCGTCGAGGGCTTCTTCGTGCCGGTATTAGAAGAAGTCGAAGTCGACGAACTTCGTGAGGACCTGGATGCGCTGGTCCTCGAACGCCTGGACGCGTAACTTCGGAGAGTGGGATCCGGGAACGAGTTTAAGGGCGTGCCACACGGATCCCCACGCATGACTCGTGGCCCCAATCGCATACCGGAGGTGAGCCAGTGAGCCTCAGAGAGCCCATCGCCTCGGACCACCAGCTCGCTCGCCTCTTACAGATCGGCGTCGTCTTACAGGAAGTCATCGAAGCCAGGTCGAGCAAGCATATCGAGTCGAACGACGACCTCGATGGAGAACTGCACGGGCTCCTCGAAGACGCGATCGAGCAGGCGAATGCCCATCGGCAACGCTTGGAGACACTGATCGGCGATCTCGACGCAGACAGTGTGGCTTACGAGGACATCGAACCACTGGTCGAAGCCCAGTATCAGGCCGACCAAGACTTCGACGATATCGTGTACGACCAGCTCTGTAACGCCGAAACGGCCTACAAGTTCTTCGACGACCTCCTCGATGCACTCGCCGAAAGCGAGGCGACCGTTGGGATCGATAGCGACGACCTGGGACGGACGCTCGAGGACCTACGCGAGGCCGAAGCCCGGGGCGTCGAGGCAGTAACGGACGTCATGGAGGAACGAGCATGAACACTGGGGCAGCCACGATCGGAAACACGAGACGGAGGGGAGCGACGTGAACACTGCAGACCAATATCTCAAGGCCATCTACCTCGTCCAACAACAGACAGACGAACCGGCCTCGACCGGCCGGATCGCGGATCGACTGGGTGTGAGTCCAGCCAGCGCCAACGAAATGGTCGGCAAACTCGAGGACCGCGGGCTGGCCGATCACGAGAAGTACAACGGCGTAACGTTGACTGACGAGGGCATCATCCAGGCCAGAGACGCGCTCGAGACGTATTGTATCATCGAACGGTTCCTCTTTCAGGTTCTCGAAGTCGAAGAATTCCGGACCGAAGCCCGGCAACTAGAGAGCGTCATCGACGAGACGGTCGCCGAACGCCTCGATACGATCGTCGAACGCAAATCGGAGTGTCCGGACTGCTTCGACGCCGAAAACGACGTCTGTGAGTGCTTGGACGTCGCGACGGGAGCCTCAGATTGAGCGGCTCCGATCTGGTAGATGTTATCGGCGAAGCAGCGACTGGAGTCGATCGAAGATACTCTCGTCGTCGCCGAGTTTGAGGTAGTAAGCGTCGCCACCGTCCTCGTAATAGCCGTCGATGCGACGGACGATTTCGAAACCGATGTGCTGGTAGAACTGCATCGCTTCGCGGTTGGTCGTCCGGGCGTGACAGGAGACGTTCCGGTAGTCTTCGACGACCCGGGCGACGAGGCGCTGCCCGAGGCCCTGGCCACGGTAGTCCGGATCGACTGCCAAAAAGAGCATGTAGCCGTCTCGACGGACCGCCGCGAATCCGAGCAGCGTCGAGCGCCGCCCGCCATCATAGTAGACGTAAACGGTCGATCGGCGATAGGCGTTTTCGAAGAATCGACGTCGCTGGCGGAGAACGCCATCTGCCTCACGGATGCGTTCTTTGAGCTGCCACGCGGCCTCGACGAAATCGTCGTCGCCACGTTCGACGCACGTTGACTCGACGGTGACGCTCACTATCGACCATAGTACGTTCCAGCCTATAATTCCACCGCCCGACGGAGGATTTGCCGGGCAGTGGATCGTCCCACAATGCTTTCGGGAGTGCCGCCAAACAGTGTCTGTATGTCGTTGTCCGATCGATCCCGGGATCGCGCCACCGAGCTGCGCGAGCGCATCAAACAGTCGCTGTTTACCGGACTTACGATCACTGTGCCGCTGTTGATCACGCTGGTCGTGCTCAGTCTCGTCGCCGGGTTCGTCTTCGGCCAACTGGATCCACTGGTCGGGGTGCTCGAAGACATCGCGGGCGAAGAGAACGGAACGCCCCGGATCCTCCTGGAGCTACTGGCGATCGTCCTCATCTTATTCGTGATCTTTCTGATCGGATTTGCCGCCGAGAGCCGGCAAGGAGACGGCCATCTCGAAGCCCGGTTCGACCGAGCAATGGGGAACATTCCCGGCGTCGGAACCGTCTATCGGACGTTCGACGAGATGAGCGAGATGGTCATGGATGCCGATACGGCCAGTTTCAAGGAAGTGAAACTCGTCGAGTTCCCGACGCCGAACTCCTATGCGTTGGGATTCGTCACTGCGGAGACGCCAACTCGCTTCGAAGAACGGATCGACGACGGCGAGATGCTGACCCTGTACGTGCCGATGTCGCCGAACCCCGTCATGGGTGGCTACGTCATCTATGTCCCGAAAGACCGCTGTGTGGACGTCGATATGAGCGTCGAAGCAGGGATCAAGTCGATTATGACCAGCGGCGTCTCGATCGGTGAGGGAACGACAGCCGAGGAGATCGAAACCGTGCTCCCCGACGCCGAGGATTTCCCCGTCGACTTGCCGATGACCGACGAAGACGACGACTCGACGACGGGTGACAGCCAGTGAGCTTCGAACTGCGAGAGCACACGGCAGACGTGGCTGTCGAGGCGACGGGAGAGACACTCGGAGACGCATTTGCAGCGACAGCCGACGGCATGGCTGCAGCGATGTGTGAGACGGTCCCGACAACTGGCGACCGGTTTCGTTGTACCGTCACTGCCGAAAGTCGGGATGCACTCCTGTTCGATTATCTCGACGAGCTCATCTACCAGCGAGACGTGCGGGGTGTCTTACCAGTCGATAATCGCGCGACTGTCAGCCAGTCTGCAGGCGAATGGCAGCTCGATGGCAGTACACGCGGTGTCCCCCTTGCCTCGATCACGGCCCGTGAGGTCAAGGCGGTGACGTATTCAGAGATGGTCGTCGAAGAAGTCCCGGAGGGCTGGTACACGTACGTCGTCGTCGACGTCTGAGCGACGCCGAATCGAACCCAAGACGTCGAAACACCGGCCCTCAGCGGAGCAGCGTTTCCGGAGAGTGGCGACTCGGCTACTGTCTGTAGTTGTCTGATCCGTATATCTACTTTGGCACTCAGCGAAGACGATTTCCCCGAAGGCAAAATTAATGTGTGAATGGCCCCTTCCTCTGGTGATGCGAGAACGCAACCAAAACTGGTGGCCAAACCAGTTGGATCTCGGGATTCTCGACCAGAATGCCCGGGACGACAATCCCTACGGAGACGATTTCGATTATGCTGCGGAGTTCCGAAAGCTCGATCTCGACGCCGTGAAGGCCGATCTCGAAGAGCTGATGACCGATTCGAAAGACTGGTGGCCTGCGGACTACGGGCACTACGGACCGCTGTTTATCCGGATGGCCTGGCACAGCGCTGGGACGTATCGAACCACGGACGGCCGGGGCGGGGCCGCAGGCGGTACCCAGCGCTTGCCGCCGCTTGACAGTTGGCCGGACAACGCGAACCTCGATAAGGCACGACGCCTCCTTTGGCCGATCAAACAGAAGTACGGACGCAAGCTCTCCTGGGCTGATCTGATCGTCTTGGCCGGTAACGTCGCTATGGAGTCGATGGGCTTCGAAACCTTCGGCTTTGCCGGTGGACGGGAAGACGACTTTGCCCCCGACGAAGCTGTCGACTGGGGGCCGGAAATGGAGATGGAGTCTTCCGAACGCTTCGGTGAGGATGGAGACCTCGAAAACCCGCTCGGTGCCACTGTCATGGGCCTGATCTACGTGAATCCGGAAGGCCCGGACGGCGAGCCGGCTCCCGAAGAATCGGCGGAGAACATCCGCGAGTCGTTCAGCCGGATGGCGATGAACGACGAGGAAACGGTCGCCCTCATCGCCGGCGGTCACACGTTTGGAAAAGTTCACGGTGCCGACACCGACGACAACCTGGGTCCCGAGCCTGCCGAGGCCCCGCTCGAACAGCAGGGTCTTGGCTGGGACAACGAGCACGGCTCGGGCAAGGGCAAAGACACGATCACCAGCGGGATCGAGGGTCCATGGAACACGACGCCGACCGAGTGGGACATGGGTTACATCGACAACCTGCTGGAGTACCAGTGGTGGCCCGAGAAGGGTCCCGGCGGCGCGTGGCAGTGGACGACCCAGAACGGTGAACTCGACGAATCCGCGCCCGGTGTCGAGGATCCCGAGGAGAAAGAGGACGTGATGATGCTCACGACGGACATCGCCCTCAAACGGGATCCGGACTACCGAGAGATCCTCGAACGCTATCAGGACAACATGATGGCGTTCGGGATCAACTTCGCGAAAGCCTGGTACAAGCTGATCCACCGCGATATGGGACCGCCAGAGCGGTTCCTCGGCCCGGAAGTACCAGAAGAAGACATGATCTGGCAGGATCCGCTGCCAGCTGCCGATTATGACCTAATCGACGATACCGACGTCGCGGCCCTCAAAGAGCAGATCCTCGACGCCGAGCTGTCCCGCTCACAGCTGGTCAAGACTGCCTGGGCGTCGGCCTCGACCTACCGCGACAGCGACAAACGGGGCGGCGCCAACGGCGCTCGGATCCGGCTAGAGCCCCAGCGGAGCTGGGAAGTCAACGAACCCGCGGAACTGGAGGCGGTACTGGACACCTACGAGGATATTCAGGCCGCGTTCAACGACGCCCGGTCCGACGATGTGCGCGTCTCGCTGGCTGATTTGATCGTCCTTGGCGGCAACGCGGCAGTCGAACAGGCGGCGGCTGACGCCGGCTACGACGTGACAGTCCCCTTCGAGCCTGGCCGGACGGATGCCACAGCCGAACAGACCGACGTCGAGTCCTTCCAGGCACTGAAGCCCGCGGCCGATGGCTTTCGCAACTACGTCGGCGAGGAGGCCGAGCGCAAACCCGAGGAGATTCTCCTCGATCAGGCCGAGTTACTGAATCTGACCGTCCCAGAGCTGACGGTGCTCGTCGGCGGAATGCGCCAGCTCGGGGCGACCTATGGCGAGACCGAGCGGGGAGTGTTCACCGACGAGCCCGGAACGCTCTCGAATGACTTCTTCGAGAACCTGCTGGATATGGACTACGAGTGGGCGAAAGCCGACGACGGGAACGGCTACGAGATCCGGGACCGCGAGACGGGTGCCGTCGAGTGGACTGGCTCGCGCGTCGATCTCATCTTCGGTTCGAACGCTCGCCTTCGCGCAGTCTCCCAGGTCTACGGGGCCGACGATGGCGAGGAGAAGTTCGTCTCCGACTTCGTCGAGGCCTGGAGCAAAGTCATGCGACTCGACCGCTTCGACCTGACCCACTCGAACTAATCGTCGAACCGCGTGCGGACGTCGTCTCGCAGTTCGAACCTTACTTTGTCTCCGGGTGCGAAGTGTCGGGTATGACTACCTACGATGCCGGCGAGTTCACCTTAGAGAAAGTCCGGGAGTACGTCTGGGAGATTCCCCAGGAGGGCGACATGCGTGTCCCGGCGCGTGTGCTCGCCAGCGAGGACCTCCTCGATGAAATCAGCGATGACCGTTCGCTCAAACAGCTGCAGCAGACGGCCCACCTCCCAGGAATTCAGGAGTATGCCTTGGCGATGCCGGACGCACACCAGGGCTATGGCTTCCCCGTCGGCGGTGTCGCTGGCATCGATGCCGAAAACGGGGTGATTTCGCCCGGAGCAGTTGGTTACGACATCAACTGCTTGCCGGGCTCGACAGACGTCCGGCTGTCGTTCGGGCGGCGAATACAACTGGAAGACCTTCGGGAACGCTTCGAGGACGAGCGAGCGATCGTCGCCGGAAACGAACTGACGGACTCGCCGATTCGGCTGTTCACGGAGTCCGGCACGAAACCGGTATACCGCGTGGAAACGACGGAGGGGCGTTCGATCGAGGCAACGGATGACCATCCGTTTCTAACGCCGGACGGGATGGTCGAACTCGGAGATCTTGAATCCGGGGACGAAACGATCGTCCAGCCGTTTCGGGGGCTGGAACACGAGGAACCCGAAGCGTTCACAATCCTCACCGAAGACGATTTCGCTGACACAAATCCGCAGTTGACGCGAGTGCTGAAGGATCGGGACTTGCTGCCGCTTCGATCGACCGACGAGGAACTGAACCATCTCCTGAAGATCATCGGATTCCACCTCGGCGACGGATCGCTCGGGGGAGAGGGTCAACTGTGGTTCTACGGCGAGCCGGAGGATCTCGAATCGATCCGCGAGGACGTCAGGGCGATCGGTTTCAAACCGTCGAAAGTCTACTCGCGGGATCGCCAGCACGAAATCGACGGATCGTCATTCGAGGCAACCGAGCACAGTTTCAAGACGACGTCGAAAGCACTCAGACGATTGCTCATTGAACTCGGCCTTCCAAACGGGTCGAAGATTTCGTCCGGGTTCTCGACGCCGTGGTATCTCGATCGCTTGACCGACTGGCAACGCGCGCTGTTCTACAGCGCGTTCTTCGGTGCGGAGATGAACGCGCCGACCGCCCAACACGACAAGAACCTCTACTGTCCGAAAGTCTCCCAGAACAGGACGGTCGAGACGGCTGAGGCAGGTCGAGCGTTCTTCGAAGACATGGCGGCGTTCCTCGCCGATGTTGGGATCGAAACGAACGAAATCGAATCGTTCGAGACGGATTCGAACCGCGATCACGACACGATCCGGCTACGTCTGGGAATCAAAAACGACTCCAAGAACCTGATCCGTTTTTTCTCGACCGTGGGATATCGGTACAACCTGGACAAACAGCGACGGGCGATCAAGGCTATCGAATATCTCGAACGAAAGGAGCGCGAGATCGAGCGACGGGAACGGACCGCCAGTGAGGTGCGAGCCCGAGCCGATGGTGGAGGGCCTGTCCGAGAGCTAAAAGACGAGTACGACATCAACGACCGATTCATCGAGCGGAGCGTTTGGAGCGGTCGCGAAGGCCGACCGCGACCGGGCGAGCGGTTCCCCGACTTCGAAGACTTCGTTGAGGACTTCGAGGTTCGGGAAAACTTGACCGTCACGACAACCATCGAATCGATCGAACATGCCGGCGAGAAACCGGTCTACGACATCGGTGTCGAACACGACGCTCACAACTTCCTCGCAGACGGGTTTGTCGTGTCGAACTGCGGAGTGAGAATGTTGAAAACGAATCTCACCTACAGCGACGTTCAGGGTCGCGAGGAGGCACTCGTCGACGCACTGTTCGAGGCGATTCCGACCGGTCTCGGCGGCGGCGGCGTCGTCCAGACTGACGTCGACACGCTCGAAGCAGTGCTCGAACGCGGCGTCGACTGGGCACTGCAAGAGGGTTACGCCGTCGAAGGCGATCTGGCCCACTGTGAAGACGAGGGGGTCCGTCCGGAGGCAGACGCCGAGGCGGTTTCGAAGAAGGCCAAAGACAGGGGGCGACAACAACTCGGGAGTCTGGGCAGCGGGAACCACTTCCTCGAAGTCCAGCGCGTCACGGACGTCTACCGTGCAGATGTCGCCGAGAGCTTCGGACTCGAAGACGACCAGATCGTAGTACTGATCCACTGTGGCTCGCGGGGACTGGGCCACCAGATCTGTACCGACTACCTGCGAGAGATCGAACAGACCCACCAGGGCTTGCTAGAGCAACTGCCGAACAAGGAACTCGCGGCCGCCCCCGCCGGGAGTCACCTCGCCGAGGAGTACTACGCCGCGATGAACGCGGCGATCAACTTCGCGTGGGTCAACCGCCAGCTCATCATGCATCGGACGCGGGAGGTCTTTGCGGATGTCTTCGATCGGGACTGGCGAGACATGGAGATGGAATTACTGTACGACGTCGCCCACAACATCGCCAAAAAGGAGACCCACAGCGTCGACAGGGGCGACCCAGAAAACAGCGGTGGCGCCGTCGAAAGCACAGAGCGTGAGCTGTTCGTCCACCGCAAGGGGGCGACACGGGCGTTCCCGGCCGGCCATCCCGAAGTGCCGGCCGCGTATCGCGACGTCGGTCAGCCGATCATCATTCCGGGAAGCATGGGATCGGGAAGTTACGTCCTCCGTGGTGGCCAGAATTCCATGGAGGAGACGTTCGGCTCGACAGCTCACGGAGCGGGCCGGCTGATGTCCCGGACGGAAGCGAAAGACACCTACTGGGGCGAAGACGTCCAAGACGAGCTACAGGACCACCAGCAGATCTACGTCAGAGCCCAGAGCGGTGCGACCGTCGCCGAAGAGGCCCCAGGCGTCTACAAGGATGTCGACGGGGTGGTTCGGATCTCGGACGAACTCGGCATCGGGGATCGGGTCGCCCGAACGTTCCCGGTCTGTAACATTAAGGGCTGAGCTGTCGTCACACACCGTCTGTGCCCGTCCAACGGTCCAGTTCCGCGGTTCCGTTCGCCGAGGCGTTCCACCAGACGATACTGAGCTGATCGCTCTGCTGGATCGGCGCGCCGTAGGCCCCGCCCTCGGCGACCTGGACGATGTCGCCTTCTTCGATCAGTCTCGAGTCCTCCCATCCGGCGAGGGCCGCCCACGTTACGTTCCCCTCTTGACCGTCGACGTAGACGTCTCCGGCCGGAAGGGCGTCGCCCTCTTCGTGTGTCACGATCAACGCACTGGTCTGCTCGACGTACCGGAACGTGAAGTTAGCATTGGGACCACTGGAATCGCTGGGCGCGAGCAAAAGGACGTTCAGACCGATCCCGACAACGAGTAACAAGGCCATCCCGACGAGCGTGACGACGGCCAGCATCTCGGATATCGCACGGTCATCGGATTCGGGCGCGCCCATGCGAGTCGATTTGGCTGCGTCACTAAAAGATCACACGCCCTATCACCCCCCGAGATGGGACAATCGAATCACAGACGAGACGGGACTGACTGGAGTTGCGGTGGGCGGTCACAACCCTTTTTTCTACCGGGAGTGTCCCTGCTTGCATGCAATCGCCCGTCGTTGCCCCCTCGTCGGTTTTTGCGACGCCACCCACCGAGGGGTCGGGCGTGACACGCGCCGCTGAAGTGGTACCGACCTGGGTCCCGAGCTGGGCGATCGATCTCGTCGCCGTGGTAGTCGTGTTGGTTGGTGCCTGGCTCCTTTCTCGGGGGCTGGTGACCCTTTTTGGCCGACGCATTGCCAGACACTTTCGCCGACCGAGCCTCACCCGGACGTTTCTCAGCGGGATTCGAGCCGGTGTGTCTGTCCTCGCGTTGCTGGTGATCCTGCGAATCTTTGGCTTGAAACTGGGTGATATTGCGCTCTCAGTGACCGTCTTCTCGGCCGTGGTCGGTGTCGTCCTCGCACCGATCGTCGGCAGCGTCATCAGCGGGATCTTCTTGCTGGCCGACCAGCCCTACGAAATCGGCGATATGGTGGAACTCGCCGATACGAATCGCCGAGGGTTCGTCGAAGATATTACGCTCCGGTACACGAAGATTTTCACGCTCGATAATACGTTTTTGGTCATCCCGAACGGAGCCATCCGCGACCGCGACGTCGTGAACTATTCGGCCGAGGACCCACGAACCCGACAGTCAATCGATATCGTCGTCACCTACGAAGGAGATCTCGACACCGCCCGGGATCGCTTCGAACGAGCGGCCCGCTCCGTCGACGGCGTTATCGGTGGCGGACCAGATATTCGCGTCGGCGCCGCCCGATACCCGGCCGGGCCGACCTGTTATATCAACGAGTTCGGCGATCACGGGATTACATTGACCCTGCGATTCTGGATCAAGGAACCGTACAAACTCTTGGCGACGCGATCACGCGTCCAGACGGCGATCTGGGAGACACTCGAAGACATCGACGTCGAGATCGCCTACCCACACTCCCATCTCGTCTTCGACGAAACTAGCGGCGAGTTACCGGTCCGGCAAGAGAGACACAGCGAACGTCGAGCCGACACAGAATCGATGCGACCCGATACGAACCGAGAGTCACCGGCTGACTCGTCGTCAGACTAATCGACCGAGGCCGTGACGACACGACAATCTAGTTCCCCGTCGAGATAGGTGGCGATATCCGGATCGTCGGCGAGTCGGCGAACCATCTCCCGCCAGCGGCTGACTTGTTTCCGACCGATAACGACGACGTCAGCATCCATAGCCGCCACTTCTTCGAGGATCGTCTCCTCGACGAGCAAGCCCGACCGGACGACGTACCGCGTCTTTGGCAGCTTCCCGAAGGTCTCTTCCACCGCAGACTTGAGTTCCGGTCGCGCTATGTGACCGTTGGTCTGGTGGAGGTTGACGTGTAATACGGCCAGGTCAGCATCTTCCTCGTGGGCGACTTCGATTGCCCGTGAAAGTGTCGCCCGGGAGTGATCGGAGAGAGGATAGCGAACAGGAGCCAGGACGGTCGACATCACCGGGAGGTAGTTCGTCACCGATCCTCAACGTTTCGCTTCCCGGAGTAGAGTCAGCTGTCTCGGAATTCGGTCGTGAGCTGTCCCAGCGTACAGACAATCCAGCAGGGCCGAGCACCTGGCGGTATCGTAGCCGAGCGAAAGCCATAACCCCGGAGGCACGAACGGAGTGGTATGAGCGCACCACCGGGAGAATACTACACAGAGGAACGCTGGAAAAACTGGATCGAACGAATCGAAGCCGAAAGTATCGATCCCGAAGAAGAAGATTCGGCCCGTCTGTTGTTGAACCTCCAGGACGATGCCGCGATCGCCGTCGCCAAGATCGTCACCGATTACGAGGACGGCGAACTCGACACCGAGACGGCCCTGGAAGAAATCGGGTCCGTCCGCGACATCGTGCTCAAAGAAGTCGAGATGGACGACGAGGAGAAACTGATGGTCGTCGACGGCGTCCAGACGTCGCTGGTCTGTGTCTTCTATGCAGCCGAGGAGTATGTCGCCGGTGATGTCGCCGAAGCATCGATCGACGATCTCATCGAGGCAGCGGGCGACGCCGAAGCGAGCGAAGATATGGACGCCGCGCTCGGCTACTGTGTCCAGGCCGGGACGCGAATCTTCGCTGACGAAGACGAATTGTCGATGGATGTCGTCGACGAACTCGAATTCGGACTCGTCGCCGAGTGGGTCAACGGCCTCGACAGCCTCCAGACGGCACTGAGCGATCCGGAAGTCGTCGAAGAAGACGAAGACTGATCGTCGGACGCCGTCCGGCAAGCGGCACACACATTTTTATCGACGACGACGAAAGGTCACTTAATGCCGTTCCGGGACGACGACCGCGCCCAAGCGATCCAGATCGGAGCCGTCTTACTGTTTGCCGTACTGGTGATTGCCTTCTCGCTGTTTCAGGCGTTTGTCGTCCCAAATCAGAACCAGCAGGTCGAAGCAAATCACTTACAGACAGTCGCAGGCGACATGCAGGACCTGCGGAATGGGATCATCTCTATCCCGAGGACGGGGGAGGGACGATCGGTCGGGATCGCCCTGGGTACGAGTTATCCGGCACGACTGGTCGCGTTGAATCCGCCGCCGCCGGGCGGTCGCCTGCATACAGTCGGGACGAACGACGACACGATCAACGTGACAGTCGCGAATGCACGCGCAACCGACGAGGAAACGGACGATTTCTGGACCGGGACGAACCAGACCCGGTATTCGGGAGCGATCGCCTATACGCCGGACTACAGCGAATTTATCGATCCACCCACGATCGGCTACGATACCACAGCACTGTTCAGGCAGTTCGACGACGCAAGCTTGTGGTCGTCGGGACAGACGCTCGTCGATGGCCGTGAGATAACGCTCGTGGCGATCGAGGGGTCCTACGACCGGCGGTCGAGTCAATCGATTTCGCTCGATCTCGAAGCCCTCAGTGCCTCCCAGACTGACGTCGCGGTCACGAACGAAACAGGTGAGAACGTCACGATCGAGTTTGCGTCGATGCGCAACGCGAGCGACTGGCGGTCACTGTTGCGTGACTCCGGGCAATTTACCGACCAGAGCGGATATGTCGTCAGCGTCGATGGAACTTCGCTTCCTGAGGAATCGTTCGATCTGGTCTCGATCGCATTCGAGCAATCGGAGACGTACACGCTTCGGATGGCGAAGGTGGGTGTCGGAACGAACACCGAGTCGGAATCGGCCCGATATATCACAGACGTTGCCGGTGACGGAGCTTCGATCGAAGAAGGGAGTGGACGGTCGCTGATCGTCGAGACCCGCGATCAGTTCAACAATCCCGTCTCAGGGGTGGAACTGTCTGCAAGCGTCGATGCAGGCCCCGAAAACGGGAGTCTCGTCAATTCGACGGTGGTTACTGGCGCCGACGGCCGCGCCGAGTTTGAGTATCTGGCCGACGATATTACGGGCCAAGCCAGCCGAACGGTCCGGATCAACGTCAGCCTCGATGGGCAACCAACCAGCGCGTTCGATCCACAGGGGTCTGAGAACGTCTCGATGAGTGTTACGGTCCAGAACACGGACGGGAGTGGCCTGAACACGGGTGGCGGGAACGGGGCCGGTGCGTACGCGGTCGATTGGCTCGACCCGAGCGGCCAAGCGGCAATCGACTGCCCGAACGGCCCAGACGAGGTCTGTACGTTCGATGCCGGCCAGGATCTGACAGCGACACTTGCGATGGAGACGACTCCCGTTGCCCAGGATGCCGCTGTCGAATACGCGCTCAACGACACGTCGATTGTCGAGCTAAGTCGAGCGACTGGTAGCACGAACAACACAGGGAACAATGCAACGGACGTCACTGCCCTCAAGGATGGCTTTGTCAACGTCTACGCCACGAGCGGGTCCGACGGGGATACGATCCTCTTGGAAGTGATTAACACGATTACTGACCTCGTGTACAACGACGATGCCATCGCTGTGAACGGACCGGACGGCGATGGGACGACTGGTGGAGTCGAGTTAACCATGACGAACGCCTACGGACAGGACGTGATCATCAACGAAATAAAAGTAAACGAGACGTCGGGCGGGAACATCGCAGCGTTGAGTGATGACGTCGGCTCACCGAACGATGAACCGCAACGCACGGAATTATACGTCGAAGCCGATCAGAACAGCGGGTGGGTCGACATCAATGGCGGTGTCACACTACCATATCAATTCGACCTCGATACCGACGGGTTCAACAACGACGGGAATCCGCGACTGTCAAGGGGTACTGACGCACGGATCTATCTCTACGAATTCGAAAACAACGGCGGCAACGCAGTCGATATGTCCGGGGAAGCGTTTACACTCACAGTCTACTACGAAACGGCCGACGGCACCGCCCACACGAAGCAAGTTCGAGTGAACGTGCCGTAACTCCCAGGTGAAAGTCTCGTGACGGAGCCGCAAGCTGGAACACGAATGGATGCCTCGAATATCCCGGCATCTGAACGTGAGAAGTCCGAACCTCAGTTCGGTAGCGATGGTCGCGCCCAATCCGAAGTCATCGGGACAATTCTGCTCACAGCCGTCATCGTCATTCTCTCGGTCCTCGTCGGCGTCGTAATCTTGGGTACTGTCGATACGACAGACAATCCGGCAGCGAATCTGGGAGTTGACGTCAATGGAACCGAACTGACGATCAGTCACCTCGGGGGGACCTCGTTCGCGCGTGGGGACATCTCGATCGTCCTCCGAGACGGGAACACACAGCGACTCACCTTAACATCGTTCACGGGCGGTGATGGAGACGACTCGTTTAGCCCCGGCGAACAACTCTTCTACACGCACGGACTCACCGACAGCGTTCGCGTGCTCGTCGTCCACGACCCGTCGAACACGGTTCTCTACGACAAGGCCTTCGATCTTCCCGAGTCGAGTGGCCCACTCGTCTGGGCAAGTGCCGGCGACTGGGATAGGGCTGTCAGCGAGGGCGGGGTGGTCCATGCGGACTTCGGCGATCACAGCGCCGACCGCATTGACCTCGGCACGCCGGCGACTGATGATGCCCTGATCGCGTACTGGCCGCTGGACGATCCGACCGACCCAATCGCCAACGCCGCGGGGAACGATCGGGACCTCACCGTCACCGGCGACCCGGCGCTCGACCGGCCGGGGCTGTTGAACACCTCTGCCGTGCAGTTCGACGGCACCACGGACCAGCTCGAAGATCAAAACGCCGACGAATACCTCAACGGGCGGTCCGCGGTCACGATCTCTGTCTGGGTGCGATCGAACGTCACGGGTACTGACCACGGTATCCTGACCACGGCCGCGCCCGATAGCACCGACGACTACCTTGGACTGCGGTACGACGAAGATGGGTGGGCTGGGGGTGGAGACGACCTAATAAAGGGGGCCGTTTCGGTCGATGGCCGAGTGGTCCAGTTCGAGAGTTCGAGCAACGTCCAGACCACGGACTGGCAGCACGTCGTGCTGACGTGGGAGAGCGGGGAGCGCCCGCGCCTCTACCTGAACGGCAGCGAGGACGGACTCAGCTACCTCGGCGACGGCGATGGCAACGAGAACGCCTACGACAGCGGCTTCCCGACGGGCACCACCAGCGCTGTCACCCAGCTCCTGGTCGGCCAGGGCACGAAGGACGACCGCTGGGACGGCTCCATCGAGGAGCTCCGGGTCTACGACCAGCAGCTCACCGCGACGGAGGTGGCCCGGCTCTACAGCGGCACCTCGCCGGCAGCGTCAGAGGCCTGGCAGGGGAACCTGACCAGCGGCGTCAAACGGTTCGAGCGGAACGTCGATCCATCGAACCTATCGCTGACAGACGTCGAGGCGACGATTCCAACGGGAACCACTGTCACCGTGACCGTCGAATCCGACCCCGGCGACAACGGGTCGTTCACCCAGAGTGACGTGATCAGTCTCGACGGGAGTGATTCCTACGACGTGACGGGCCTGTCAACCCCGAGTCGTCACTATCGACTCGTCGTCACTCTGGCAACAGATTCGCTGACGACCGGACCCCGATTCGGTGGTGGCACTCTCGAAGGCGACTGACGGTCGTCAGATTTTTCGACAATCGACGAAGTATTGATCGACAGAAACATAAGTCACTTCGCCGTCAGTGAAACTGAACCATGACTACCGCCGGCATCGACGCCGTGGAAATCCGTACCGGCAATCTGAAACTCGACCTCGCTGAGACGTTTGCGCCCGTCAAAGACGAGGACCCCGCAAAGTACACGAAGGGGCTGGGGTTGCACGCCAGTTCGTTCCCCGACGCCTACGAGGATATCGTCACGATGGGGGCAAACGCAGCCAAGCGGCTGATGGATCGAAAGGGACTCACTCCCGAGGACATCGGCCGGATCGATGTCGCCACCGAGAGCGCGTTCGACCACTCCAAACCGGTGTCGACGTACATCGCCGGCTGCCTGGAGGACGTCTTCGAGGACGACTTCCACCACGCGAACAAGGGCGAGCGGAAGTTCGCCTGTCTGGCCGGGACCCAGGCGATCGACGACGCCGTCAACTGGGTCACATCCGGGAAGAACCGTGGTCGGGCCGCACTCGTCATCGCGACGGACACGGCACTGTACGAGCGCGGCGACTCCGGTGAGGCCACCCAGGGCGCTGGTGCGGTCGCCATGCTGATCGACGAGGATCCCGATCTCACAGTGGTCGAACCCCTCCAGGGCTTTGGCAGTGCCGACGAGACGGACTTCCTCAAACCGAACCAGCAGTTCCCCAGCGTCGACGGCAAGCGCTCGATGCAAGTCTACCTCGCCCGGATGCGCGAGGCACTCCGCGATCTCGAAGAGCAACGTGACCTCCACCCCGATGACTTCGCCGTCGTACCCTTCCACATCCCCTTCCCCGGGATGGTCCGGAAAGGCGCCGCACTCGGCTATCGCCACATTTCGCGCGGGACGGACGTCGAGGATGCGCTGGCAGAGGAAATCGGACCACAGCCCCGACCCGACGACTTCGAGGACGACGAGGCGTTCCGGGATGCACTCTCAGAATACACCGACGACTTGACCGAGACCGATCGCTACCAGGAGTGGTACGATCTGACGGTGGAACCGACGCTTGGGATCTCCCGATACGTTGGCAACTGGTACACCGGCTCGGTCCATCTCGCACGGGCCGCCGCGCTCCGGGACGCCCGCGAGAACGGCCGCGACCTGGACGAACAGCAGATGCTCGTCTGTTCGTATGGCAGTGGTGCACAGGCCGAGGTCCACATCGAGACCGTCCAGCCTGGTTGGGAAGAAGAGATCGCCCAGCTCAACGTCGAGGAGCAACTGCGCGAGCGCTACGATCTGAGCTTCACCGAGTACGAGCAGATCCACGACGTCCACAATTACGACGAAAGCACCGATATCGACGCCTTCACCACGCCCGAAGAAGAGTTCGTCTTCGACGGTTGGGGTCGAATGGGCGAGCGCAAGTACACCTACGTCGAGTAACGTCGTCGATTTTCACGCCGGGACGCCGCCGGTTGGGGTCTACCGCCCGGACGGCGGGACCGGGATGTGGTCGCCCTGGCCCATCGTATCGCGGCCGCATCCCCTCGCCGTCTTTCTCAAAACTGTTCGTCACCAGCGTCGAGTACGGCCGAAAGCTCGGTCGTCGTCGTCGCAAGCGCGAAGCCATCGACGCGTGCCAGATCGGCTGCGTGCTCCCAGACGTCCGCGTTCTCGATCCCGTGGAGGACAACCGCGTTCGGGGTGGGATTGACCACGCGCATCGCCACGAGCGGTGACTCGCCCCGAGAGACGTTCGTGAACACGAGCACCCGGTTGGAACTCTGGCCGTACAGGCGATAGAATTCCTCACTAGAGAGGCGTCTGATCGCCGCAATAGAGTCGATAACCGTCTGGCCGACGACGGTCTCCTGAGTCCCAGCCGCCAGTTGGGTTGCATCGATCGCATCGAAATAGCGCTCGATAGGGACCGCAGCCGAGAACTCCCGGAGGTCGAGCACACTGTCTCTGTCGTAGCCTGCAGAGATGACCCGTGCGTGCTGGCGGATGTGTCTCCCGCCGCGCCCTTCGTCGATATCGAGCAGTGCCTCGACCGTGCGTCTGACGACCGCGATCCCCGGATTGTCCCGCCGGCCGCTCTCGTAATCGGAGACGACGGACGGCGAGACGTCCAGTCGGTCTGCGAGTTCGGTCTGGGAGACTTCGAAGTCGGTCCGCCATTTCCGGATCGTCTCCCCTGAGCGCTCGCTACAGGCAATTTCGCCGGCGATGCGTTCGGCCAGCTGTGCACGTTCGCCCTGACTCATGGGTTGTCGTCGGTGACCTGCGGATATAACTCCTGTCGAATTGTTACTCGACTCCCGTCGAACCAGCCCTCTGGACGGAACCACTCGTCTGGGCAGATGTCCGACGATCGCCCCGAAAAAACTTGCCTATCCGTCACTCAGTACCAAACACCATGCCCTCGACGGTGGTCCATCTCGCACTTGCAGGCTTGCTCGCGGCAGGACTGCTCGGGGCAGCGTTCGATCTCCGGGCGCTTGCCGTCGTATTCGTGGCGGCGGCGATTCCCGACCTCGACGCGTTCGCAAGCCTCGTGGTCGAGAGTGCACACCGTGCCGTCCTGCACACGTTCCTGTTACCGATGGCAATCGGGCTCGTCCTCTGGTACGATACTCGCTACCGGGAGACGTCGTTCGTCCGGGCCCGCTGGGACCACACAGGCGTTCGTGTCGCCTGGGTGAGTCTCCTCTCGCTTGCGATCGCAGGCATCGGGCTAGACATGTTTACCAACGGGGTCAACGTCTTCTACCCGGTCCACGACCAGTTCTACCAGCTCGACGGCGAAATACTGCTCTCGACCCACGACGGGATCGTCCAGACGTTCGTCGACCTTTCACAATCGACGGCCGACGGTGCCAGCAGTGGCGGCGGGAGCGGCGGCGAGGTCGCCGTCGGCTCGACGGACGAGACGTTCTACAGTTCGGGCGTCGATCCCTGGGAAGGGGAGGAGCCGGCGAACGTCGAACGGACTGTCCCCGTCGTCCGGTCGGGCCAGCAACTCCTGCTCGTTGTGACGAGCGCGGTAGTCGTCGGTGGCCGGCTGATCGAGCAACGCGTCGCCGGCGAGCGGTGAACGACGGTGACCGAGCGGACGGGACGGCTACTGGGCGAAGTCCCGCCAGCGAGTCAGCCCAATCGCCACGGCGAGAAAGACCACGGCCAGGGCGCCAAGGGAGAGAAATGCCGGCCAGACGTCCTCAGTCGTCCCGTCGATCATGAGCCGGCGCAACCCGCGGTGGAACTGATAGAGTGGCAACAATCGGCCGATCGTTTGCAGCGTCTCGGGCATGATGTCCATCTCCCAGAAGACCCCCGAGAGGAACATCATCGGGAACGCGACGATCCCGCCCAGGCTCGTCGCGGCATCGGGATCCGGCAGGAGACTCCCCAGGGCCATCCCGAGCGCCGAGAAGCCAACGGCCCCGACCAGCAAGAGCGCGATCGAAAGCGGCCCTGGCACGACCGTGACGCCGAAGACGACCGCCGCGACGACCAGCATCACCCCCGTCAGGACGAGGGCCAAAAGCGACTGCTGGATAACGTTCGCGAGGATCCAGTCGCGCTTCCGTAACGGCGTCGCGGCGAGTCGTTTGAGCGTACCGTCGTCGGTGAAGCCCGCGATCATACTCGGGACAGTCATCACGCCGTTGATCAACACTAGCGTGGCGATAAACGCCGGCAGGTAGTACTCGACGGCATCCAGCCCACCCGGTCCCCTCGTGGCCGAGGCCATCGTGACAGGCGGCTCCTCGACTCCGATCGCCGCCTGATTGAACTCCGCGACGACCTGTGCGAGGATTCCTCGGACGACAGGTGCCGATTCATCGTCAGGCGGCGCGTACAATTGCACCGTGGCACCGGTCGCGTTGGTCCCATTCATCTGTTCTCCGGCCGTCGCGAGGCCGCGTTGAATCGACTGTCGCTGACTCGCGTTCAACTGTCCCTGGACGGCTGCAACGGTGTCTCTGACGATCACCATCCGGGCACGCCCGGCCTGCTCGCGGACATCCTCGCCAAAGCCATCAGGAATCACCAGCACGCGACGAGTGTCGTCACTCTCAGTAACATTTTGGGACGCGTTGACATGCGTGACTGACAACGGATCGACGCTCTCTATGCTCTCGGCGAACTGTGCGGACAGTTCCGTGGGTTCGCCGTCGGGACCGAGATCCTGATTGTGCACGGCAATGCCGAACGCGGGCGCGCTGGCAGCGAAGACGCTGCTGAAGATCACCAACAGGATAATAGGAAAGAGGACGACGAAGAAGACAGTCTCCCGGGAACGCGACCAGTCTTTCAGGAGTGCGATCAAGAGGGCGAAAATGCGCGTCACGACAGCTCACCGCCTGGCTCCGGCGTCGAACCGGCCAATCGCAAGAACACGTCCTCCATGCCCGCACTCACCAGATCGATCGCCCGGTCGTCGCCTTCACGATGGAGGCGACTGAACGTCTCCTGTGCTCGCTCGCGGTCCTCGAAGAGGCCAACCACGTCGCCCTCGTCAGTCCGGTACGTGTCGGTTGCATCCGCCGCGAGGATCTCCTCGATCGTGTCGTCGTCAGTCGGTTCGTCTCGGCGGCCGTCGGCCCTGACGACGACTTTGATCGCACCGCCGTAGCGTTCGATCAGGTGCGGAACGGTGTCGACAGCCTCGATCGTGCCTTCGAGCAACAGGGCAGCCCGGTCGGCGAGTTGTTCGACTTCCTCCATGTAGTGAGTCGTCAGAACGACCGTCGTCCCGCGGTCGGCCAGCGCCTCGATCCGGTCCCAGGTCTGGCGGCGCGCGTCCGGATCCAGGCCGGTCGTCGGTTCGTCGAGGAACAGCACGGACGGGTCCCCGACGAGCGCCATCGCGATTCCCGTCCGACGCTGTAGCCCGCCAGAGAGGGCCTCGAATCGACGGTCGGCCCACTCCGCCAAATCGAGTTCGGAGAGGACTGTCTCGACAGCGAGACTGTCGGTGTACAGTTGCGCGATGAGTGTGACGTTCTCCCGGACCGTCAGTCGCTCGAAGGTGTGAAACGACTGGGGGACGACGCCGATCTCGGCTTTGATCGCACGGCCAGCAGTTCCAACGTCGTTCCCCAAGACCGTGGCCGACCCACCGCTTGGCGTCCGGAGACATTCGAGCATCTCGACGGTCGTCGTCTTGCCCGCGCCGTTGGGTCCGACGAGGGCGAAAATCTCCTCCTCGCGGACCTCGAAGCTAACACCGTCGACGGCTGTTGTCTCTCCGTATGTTTTCTGTAAGTCTGTGACGGTGATGACCGCCCCAGCGGTTGGACTCTCTGGTACAGTCATTGGATCGCACGCTCTTGGCACGCTGACATCCGTAATCGTCTGTCACTATTGCCGGTAAACCTTAAAACTAGATGCAGACCGGTTCCGAGGAGATCCGCTCCGCAACATCTAACCGCCGTTCGCTCCAGGGTTCGGCAATGACTGACTGGACGGAAAAACACCGCCCATCGACGCTCGCGGAGGTGCGGGGCAACGACAAGGCCCGCGACGCACTCGCCGAGTGGGCCGAAACCTGGCCCGACCACCGCGAAGCCGTCATTCTCCATGGCTCGCCGGGCGTCGGAAAGACCTCTGCAGCCCACGCCCTTGCAGCCGATTTAGACTGGCCGACCATCGAGTTGAACGCAAGCGACGCCCGGACGAAAGCCGTCATCGAGCGCGTCGCCGGCGAAGCGGCCAAAAGCGGGACGCTGACCGAAGGCGGGGCTGGTCGACGCCTCCTCATCCTCGACGAGGCGGACAACCTCCATGGGAACGCCGATCGCGGAGGGGCACGGGCGATCACCGGCGTGGTCAACGAGGCCAGCCAGCCGATGGTGCTGATCGCAAACGAGTTCTACGAGATGTCAAATGGCCTCCGGAACGCCTGCCGCGACATCGAATTTCGGGACGTTTCGACACGCTCGATCGTCCCTGTGTTGCGAGATATCTGTCGCCAGGAAGATGTCGGCTTCGAGGACGACGCCCTGCAGAAGATCGCCGAGGCCAACGACGGCGACCTCCGGGGAGCGATCAAGGACTTACAGGCGGCCGCGGACGGTCGGGAGACGATAACTGCCGAGGGCGTCGTCACTGGCGATCGTGACCGGACGACGGGTATCTTCGACTATCTGGACGCCGTTCTCAAGGAAGCCGATGCCCAGCAAGCCCTGGAGGGATCCTACGACGTCGACGAGACGCCCGACGACCTCATCTCCTGGATCGAAGACAACATGCCAAAGGAGTACGAGGGCGCGGAACTGGCGCGGGCGTATCGGTCGCTATCGACTGCAGATCGCTGGCTCGGCCGGGTTCGGGCCACCCAGAACTACTCCTTCTGGCGGTACGCCGCCGACAACATGACGGCCGGCGTGGCGGCCGCCCGTGACGGCAAGAAAAGCGGGTGGACGCGCTATGGGCCACCGAGTTACTGGTCGAAACTCGGCCGGACAAAGGGGGCACGCGGGACCCGCGACGACGTGGCGCGGGCGATCGCCCAAACCAGCGGCGTCAGCATGAGTACGGCCCGCCGGAAGATCCTTCCACATCTGGAAGTCATCACCCATCACTGCAAGAACCGCGAGGCGACGGTCGCGATGGCCGCCGCCTACGATCTGTCGGCCGAACACGTGGCTTTCGTCACCGGGAGCGGCGAAGACACGAACAAGGTCCAGTCGATCGTCGAAGACGCCCACCAATTGCGCGAGGAAGCTGCCGTCGAGGGCTCTGAAGGGGCGTTCGAGCCTGGTTCAGATGAAGGCGATCCAAGCGACGAGGCCGAGAGTGCCGCCGAGGGAGACACCAGAGTGACAGCCGCGGACGAGGACGATACATCGACGAGTGTCGAGCGTGACGACGCGAGCGATTCCGGTCAGAGAGATGCCCAAGAGAACGAAGACGACCAGCAGACCGGCCTCGGCGATTTCGTCTGAGGCTGAACGTTGCCCGGCCGATCCGGAACAGCTCCGGTGGTTCGAGTAGCTGATGGCTGGACGATTTCATTGTCGCTACCCTTCTGAACGTGCTAAGAGCGGAGCCTAGTGTGCCGGATCCGCACTCCGCCAGGTCCCGATCGCACTCCCGACGAGTGCGCCGAAGACGACGAGTCCAGCGAGCAGATAGACGATCCGATGGATGGTCGACCCGGCAAGCAGGTGCCGGCCCAGATAAACCGTCGGCACCAGCGCGACGATCGCGACGACGGGCGCAGTCCGGTAGGCCGCCGGAAACGCCCGGCGACCGACGACCACCAGGGCGATCACCGAGAGTACCAACACGAGCAGGACAGCGTACTGCAGCGTCTGGAGGACTGGCGTGTAACTGCTGATGAACGGCGGCGTCAACAGGACTTGCACGGGAAAAAGCAGGAGAGCGAGGACGGCAGCACCTTTCAGCTGCGGAGTGTGGATTGCATCAGCCCAGGACGCGACCAGCGCGAAGGCAAAGGCCCCAAAGATCGTAAAGGCCGTCCAGAAGTGCGCCGTCAAGATTGGAAACGTGAAGTTGACGACTGTCTGCTGGCCGAGCAGGACTTGCAGCGGCGTCAACAGCGCCCCGACGATCAACGCGTTCCGGATCTTCGGTGCCACGTCTCGTCGCCAGGCTTCGAGTGCCGTCCCGACGATGAACAGGCCACCGACGCCAGCGACGACCCGGTGGATCCACTCGAAGAAACTCGGGAACGATTCGGGAAAGAGGTTCAGGATGCCGCCGTCACAGACCGGCCAGCGAGCCTGACAGGCCAGCCCAGCGCCGTAGGACTTCGTTGCGACTCCGAGAAGGATCGTCGCGAAGACGAACGCTGTCGTGACAGCAACGAGAGAGCGAAACCGCCGGTCCATGCGCGACCGTTCGGTCGGGTCCCACTTAGCCTCCCGCATTCCGGCCGATCGGTCGGTTCGACACTGGCCGGCAGGCAATCCTTTTTGGTACTGGCTAACAGGCATCTCGCATGGGACTCGAAGACGACGCCCTGGAATATCACCGGCGCGACCCGCCCGGGAAACTCGAGATCGCCACGACCAAGCCGACCAACACCCAGCGGGATCTCAGCCTGGCGTACTCGCCGGGCGTTGCCGGTCCCTGCCGGGAGATCGACGCCGATCCGACCGATGCCTTCGAGTACACCTCGAAAGGGAACCTCGTCGCCGTCGTCTCCGATGGCAGCGCCACGCTCGGACTGGGGGACATCGGGCCACTCGCCTCGAAGCCGGTCATGGAAGGCAAGGGCGTGTTGTTCAAGCGATTCGCCGATATCGACGTCTTCGATCTGGAAGTCGACGTCGGCTCCGCCGAGGAGATGATCGGCGTCGTCGAGGCACTGGAACCGACCTTCGGCGGCGTGAACCTCGAAGACATCGCTGCCCCGGCGTGTTTCCGGGTCGAAGAACACCTCAAGGACTCGCTGTCGATCCCCGTCTTCCACGACGACCAGCACGGGACCGCGATCATCAGCGGGGCGGCACTGCTGAACGCCACAGATATCCTCGGCAAAGCCATCGACGACCTCGAAGTCGTGTTTTCGGGTGCCGGGGCGAGTGCGATCGCCACAGCTCGATTTTTCGAGTCACTCGGTGTTCCCGCGTCCGGAATCACGATGGTCGACTCGGGCGGGATCGTCACCGCGGATCGAGCGGCGGCCGGGGACGTCAACGAGTACAAGGCCGAATTCGCGAGCGATCGACCGGCCGGGGACCTGGCCGAGGCGATGGTCGGGGCGGACGTCTTCGTTGGCCTGTCGGTCGGCGGCATCGTCGATCCGGAGATGGTGGCCGCGATGGCCGAAGACCCGATCGTCTTCCCGATGGCCAACCCCGACCCCGAGATCGACTATCCCGCGGCCAAGGCGGCCGGCGAGGGGACTACGGTCGTCGCGACGGGCCGGTCTGACTATCCCAACCAGGTCAACAACGTCCTGGGCTTTCCCTTCATCTTCCGTGGGGCACTCGATGCACGGGCCAGGACGATCAACGAGGAGATGAAAGTCGCCGCCGCCCAGGCCCTTGCCGCCCTCGCCCGCGAAGACGTCCCGGATGCGGTCGTGAAAGCCTACGGCGGCGAGGCGATCCAGTTCGGCCCGGAGTACGTCATTCCGAAGCCGCTGGATCCACGCGTGCTCTTCGAGGTCGCCCCCGCCGTGGCACGAGCAGCCATCGAGTCCGGCACGGCGCGACAACAGCCAGATCTGGACACTTACGTCGAGGGGCTGGAAGCTCGTCTCGGGAAATCCCGCGAGATGATGCGGGTCGTCCTCAACAAAGCCAAGAGCGATCCAAAGCGGGTCGTCCTCGCGGAGGGCAACGACGACGCGATGCTCCGGGCGGCCTACCAACTGGCGGACCGCTCGATCGCCGACCCAGTGCTGGTCGGAGACCGAGAGTGGATCCGATCGAGCGCCGAACGGCTCGGGCTCTCGTTTACCCCGGAGGTGGTCGATCTCGACGACGAAGACGTCGAGCGATACGCCGATCGGCTCTACGAGCTCCGCAAGCGAAAGGGGGTGACACGCCGGGAAGCCCGTGATTTGCTCGCCAATGGCGACTACCTCGCCAGCGTCATGGTCGAAGTGGGCGACGCCGACGCGATGCTGACTGGCGCGACCAACCACTATCCGTCGGCCCTTCGGCCGCCACTGGAAGTCATCGGCACGGCACCCGACGCCGAGTACGCCGCAGGCGTCTACATGCTCACGTTCCGCAATCAGGTGCTGTTCCTGGCCGATACAACTGTTAATCCGGACCCAGACGCCGAGGTGCTGACAGAGATTACGCGCCACACTGCCACACTCGCCCGGCGGTTCAACGTCGATCCGCGCGCCGCACTACTCTCCTACAGCGACTTCGGGAGTGTCGATGACGAACGCACACACGCCCCGCGGGAGGCCGCCCGCCGGCTCAGGGCTGACCCGGAAGTCCAGTTCCCCGTCGACGGCGAGATGCAGGCGGATACGGCCGTCCTCAGGGAAATCCTCACAGGAACGTACGAATTCTCCGCTCTCGACGATCCGGCCAACGTGTTGCTCTTCCCGAATTTGGAGGCTGGCAATATCGCCTACAAACTCCTGCAGACGCTCGGCGGTGCGGGCACCGTGGGGCCGATGCTTGCAGGCATGAATCGGCCAGTCCACGTCGTCCAGCGTGGTGACGACGTCGAGGATATCGTGAACCTGGCTGGCGTCGCCGTCGTCGACGCACAGGCAGCCAAGCACCGACAGAAGTGACGGCCACCGGAACCCGAATCAATCGTCAGCCGCCCGGTCAGATCGTGAGGGGGGAGGGACACGCTGGTCGGTTGCCGTGGGCGGTTCCGGACGCAGACAGCGCTCACGCTCGTCGTTGACGTGGGCGTACTCCTCGGGCGCGTTGGCCAGCGGGTGGGCCGGATTGACGTCCGAGGCGATACGGGCGGCCCGGAGGGAATCGAACTCGCGCATTCGTGCCCGGATACCGCGCCAGTGGTGTCGAGAGGCCGGCGGGATCGACAGCGTGTGTGGGGACTCGGCGACCGGATCCTCGAAGGCGAGCATCGCGGCGTTGACGTTGCCGGCGAGGTCGTCGTGATCGATGAGAACACCGATCTGTGCTCGGTTCGGTGCCCTGGCTGCGAGGACATCGAGGCCCAAATGGAGGGCTCGATACTCCGCGACGTTGTTGTCCGGCACCACGTCCGGCACCGAGAGGCGAGCGACACACTCGCCGTCTCGCGTTTCGATCACGACACCGAGGCCACCTTCGGACTCGCGAAACGACCCATCGGTCGCGAGATAGAAGTCCCGGTGATGGGTCCGTGGCGGGTGAGCGATGTGTGGCGTCGGAGAATCGTCGAACAGGTCACGGAGTGTCGGCCGGCCATATGCGGCCATGTCTATCGGTCACGGTCGAGCCCTTGTAAATCTTCCTTGGATGCTAACTGTTGACAAACAAAGTGCTCAACAGTAGTCGAGACGTTCTTGCGTCCGCCGACCGAAAGCAATCGGGATGACAGCAGATCTCTTCTCACCGCTCGAACTGCGTGACGTGACGGCTTCTAACCGCGTGATGGTCTCGCCGATGTGCCAGTACTCGTGTGAGGACCGCGATGGGGTCCCAACCGACTGGCACCAAACTCACCTCGGGAGTCGAGCTGTCGGCGGTGCCGGAATCGTCATGTCCGAAGCGACGGGTGTCGAGCCCCGCGGGCGGATCTCACCTGAAGACACCGGCATCTGGTCGGCCGAACAGATCGAGGCGTGGCGACCGATCACCGACTTCATCACCGAACAGGGGTCCGTCCCGGCGATCCAACTCGCCCACGCCGGTCGGAAGGCCTCGAAGAGCCGTCCGTGGGACGGCAGCGAACCAGTCCAGCCCGCGGACGGCGGCTGGGAGACGATCGGGCCGAGCGGACAAGCTTGGCCGTACGACCAGAAAGCCCCGCCACATCAGCGGCTGGACCAAGCAGCCATCGAGGACGTGATCGATGCGTTCCGGACGGGTGCCGAAAACGCTCTCGAAGCCGGCTTCGAGATCGCCGAGGTGCACGCTGCCCACGGCTATCTACTCCACGAATTTCTCTCACCAGTCACCAACGACCGCGACGACGCGTACGGCGGTGACTTCGAGTCCCGGACGCGACTGCTCAGAGAGGTCGTCACGGCTGTCCGTGACGTCTGGCCGGAGGAAAACCCTATCTTCGTGCGCATTTCGGCGACCGACTGGCTCTCGGATCGGGACTCTTGGACAGTCGATCAGTCCGTTCG
Source organism: Halorhabdus sp. CBA1104 (assembly GCF_009690625.1). Lineage (NCBI taxonomy): Archaea > Methanobacteriati > Methanobacteriota > Halobacteria > Halobacteriales > Haloarculaceae > Halorhabdus > Halorhabdus sp. CBA1104. The sequence continues at coordinate 1,175,637 of NZ_CP033878.1, forward strand.
ACTGGCGGGCGACCTCGCCGATCGCGGCGTCGATCTTATCGACGTGAGTTCCGGCGGCATCGCGCCGGCGTCTCACCCCGACGACGCCGGCCCCGGCTATCAAGTCAGCTTTGCCGAGCGCATCGACGAGGGGACACCCGAGTCCCTGGTAGTCGGTGCCGTCGGCGCAATTACGGAAGTGCGAGGAGAAAGCCCCGTGCTTTAGCGCGGGGATGAATCCGACACTCAACGACACAAACCCCGTTGACAGCACGGCCTGATATTCCAACAGATACTTATTACAGCCCATTCAATTACATTTGTAATGGTCACGGTGACTGTCACCGCGAAGTTCCACAACCCATCCCTCTCACGGCGCAAAGAGTGGCAACACGCCTCTCGACTCTACCGTGACACCAAACAGTTCTGTATCGACGGATGGGAGAGTGGCGACTTCGGCAAGTCCGTGACCACGGCCAGCATCGACAACGACCTCTACTCGGCTATTCAGAACCAAGCCATTCGAGAGGCGAAATCCGACCACAGCAAGGACGGAGAGGTTCGCTACCGAGAGAGTCAACCGTTCGCCGTCAACAACCAGAACTGGGAAATTGACACGACCGATAACGGCACGGTCGTCGTCGGCTTCCCGTGTGTTTCCCAGTGGTGGTACACCCCGATAGAGGTGTACGACGACATTGCCGACCCAGTAGACCGACTGGTCGAGGGTGATGCAAAGAAGACCCGCCTACAGGTCTACCGTCGCGGGGACGACTGGTACTGTACGTTCAATATCGAATACGACGCCGACACGTCGGGCGAGACGCCAATCGGTGTCGATATTGGCGAACGGCATATCCTCGCTGTGACGGCCTACGGCGAAGACGAGTCGATGCTGGTGTCTGGTGGTGAGGCGAAGTACGTTCGGCGCAAATATCGTTCCCTACGCGATTCGCTATCGGAAGCGGGTGCGCTTCGCGCACGAAACCGCGTGGGTGACAAAGAACGGCGTCGAATCAAAGACTTGAATCACAAACTCTCCCGTCGCCTCATCGAGTTCACGGAGCAGTTCGAGAATCCCGTTATTCGGATGGAAGACCTCGAAGGCATCCGCGAAGACAGTTCATGGTCGGGCGTCCACTCGTGGCATTTCCACAAACTCCAACAGTTCATCACGTACAAAGCCGAACGCGCTGGTATCCGCGTCGAGGCGGTCGATGCGTACCATACGAGCCAGCGGTGTTCGGAGTGTGGGTCGATGGGAACCCGTGACGGCGACTACTTTTCGTGTTCGGAGTGCGACCGTGGACGACACGCTGACCTGAACGCTTCGGAGAATATCGCACAACGGGAGGGAGAACCATGCACGGCGTAACAGTTCGGCTGACGCGAACCGTGCTACCTCGCTGGTTGAATAGCCAGCCGTCTTCGACGCTCGCTGTATGCGGGGAGGAAGGCCCCATTGACAGGGCTACACGCGCTGGAAAGCACGTCCTTGGTCACAACTGGACGGCTACCGCTGACGTTCCACGCGAAAGCGTACTTGAGAACCGAGGAAACGCGCAACCTGAATATCCCCTTCGGGGAATCCTCGCCCTTTAGGGCGGGGAGGATGTCAAGACGCCACAACAAGCCACCCAGTTGATCGAGAACGGACGGGCCGGCCTGGCGATCGTCGGGCGTGAGCACCTCCGCGATCCGTATTTCACCATTCGGGCCGCCGACGAACTCGATGCCCTCGATCGCGTCAGGGTGCCACCGCAGTACGACCGGGCGTTCTGAGATAGTCTTTTGCCAACGGCGGTCATCATCGCCGGCATGGTCGACCGGATCTTGTTTCCGACGGATGGCAGCGCGGGGGCGATGGCAGTGCTCGAACACGCCCTCGACCTCGCAACCGACCACGAGGCGAGCGTCCACCTGTTGACCGTCGACGAGTCGGGATTCGACTCTGCGGAACTACTTGCCCTCGCCGGCGACCGCGCGCGGGAACGTGGACTCGAGCCCGAAACAGTTCGTCGAGAGGGAGAAGTCTATCAGGAAATTCTCGCGTATGCACAAGAGGCAGCCGTCGACGCGATCGTGATGCCGACCCACGGCCGATCGGGACTCGAACGACTGTTGCTTGGCAGCGTCACGGCCCGGATCATGCGTCTCGCGGACATCCCGGTGCTGACGGCGACGCCGGATGCGGAACTGCGCTACCCGTACCGACGGATTCTCGTCCCGACCGACGGAAGCCAGGCCGCCCAAGCAGCGGTCGAAGTGGGGGCGACACTCGCTCGCGTCGCGGCTGTCCCGTTGGCAGTGCTGTCGGTCGTCGAACAGACACAGCTCGGAGCCACCGTTCGTTCGACGACGAGTCGCGAGCACATGGAAGATCGCTCGCGAACAGCCGTCAAAGAAGCGACGGAGACGGCACGATCCGCAGGCGTTTCGGATATCTCGACAGCCGTCGTAACGGGCCGGTCGATCCCCGAGACGATCCGGTCGTACGTCTCAGACCAACACAGTGATCTGGTCGTGCTTGGCACCCACGGTCGGACCGGATTGGACCGATATCTCTTCGGGAGTACCACAGAGGCACTGGTCCGCACAGCGACGGTTCCAGTGATGACTGTGCGTCCGCCAGACAAGTGGAGTGGCTGACTATGCGTGTCAGTGGGCCTTCCAAATCGACCGCCATGTCGAGATATCGACGCGGTGCCCTATCGAATCTGGAGCTGTGCGATCCCGATACCGTCTGTCGATCACGCGCGCAAAATCACTCGTGATAATCTGGCCGACAACCTTTTTACCGAAATCACCCACGCTGGATATGTGGCACCGCAAGGTGCCCACTTTCCCCCCACCCCCACCCCCCACCCCACTTTACTTTCCGCTCGCTCTGTACTGACTGGGCTGGTAGTCTGTCAGAGCCAGACCAGTCGCTCAGTGTCCGGCTCAGCGGAGAACGAACCAAACAGCGCCGGTCGACAGTACCTCGGGTCAGTAACTTCGATCGACCGGTTCGTAGGATTTGCTCTCACCGTCGAGGATAACCGGCACGTAATACAGATCCAGGTCGCCGTCGTTCCAGGCGATCATCGTGTGTTTGAGCCACTCGTCGTCTTTGCGGGTCTGGTGTTCGGCCCGCCAATGAGCCCCGCGGAACTCAGTTCGAGCGAGTGCTCCCAGCGCGATCGTCTCGGCGAGGTCGATGATATTGCGCGTCTCTAAGGTGTGAATGAGGTCGGTGTTGAACGTCCGGGACGGATCCTCGACGGCCACGTCTTGGTAGTCCCGCCGGGCATCCTGTAAGTCTTCGAGGGCCGTTTCGAGGCCCTCTTCGGTCCGGAAGACGTTGACGTTTGCTGTCATCGTCTCTTGGACCGCTGCCCGGATATCGGCGTGGTTTGTCCCATCGTCTTCGAGCAGGGCCTCGATCCGCTCGCGTTGGGTCTTGACTTCGTGCTCGACGACAGCCGTCGGATCGGCGAGCGAACCGCCATCGGCAACCGCGTCCTCGTCGGCCCCGTCGATCGGCGTGTCGACTGCACCAGGCTCGACCGCTGGACTCACGTCACCGGCCTCGCTCCGGGCCGAGTGGCCGGTCGGGATCTCTGCCGTCTTCATGTCTCGGCCGGCGGCGTGATAGCCCGCGCGCTTCCCGAAGACGAACAGTTCGGGCAGGGCGTTGCCACCTAACCGATTCGCACCGTGAACCGAGACGCAGGCACACTCACCGGCGGCGTACAGCCCGTCGATGCACGTCTCGCCGTTCTCGTCGGTCTCGATGCCGCCCATCTGGTAGTGCTGGCCGGGTTTGACCGGCATGGGCTCTTCTAAACCATCGACGCCCTCGAAGTCCGCCGCGAGGTGGAGGATGTTCTCTAAGCGATCCATGATCCGCTCTTCACCCAGATGGCGCATGTCGAGGTGGACGTATTCGTCCTCGACACCGCGACCCTCGTTGATCTCGGTGAGTTCTGCCCGCGAAACCACGTCACGCGAGGCGAGTTCACCCTCGTTGTTGGCGTAACCGCGCTCGAACATGAATCGTTCACCCTCCGAATTGTAGAGGATCCCACCCTCCCCGCGGACGGCCTCGGAGATGAGGACGCCCGTCGACGGGAGAGATGTGGGATGGAACTGCACGAATTCCATGTCTTCTAAGGGCACGCCGGCACGGTAGGCCATCGCCTGGCCGTCGCCAGTGTTGGCGACGGCGTTGGTCGTGTGGTCGAACACCTGCCCGAGTCCACCGGTCGCCAGGATGACGCCATCGCGAGCACGGAATCCCTCGACTGCGCCGGTCTTGATATCGTAGGCGGCGACACCGTGACAGGTCCGGTCCTCGGGATCGTCTTCGTCAGTCACCGCGAGATCGGTGACGTACCACTCCTCGTAGACCTCGATCCCGCGCTTTACCACCTGCTCGTACATCGTGTGCAGCAGGTGATGGCCCGTCTCCGCACCGGCGTAGGTCGTCCGTGGATACGAGAGGCCACCGAACGGACGCTGTGAGACCGTCCCATCCTCCTCGCGGGAAAAGGGCATCCCCCAGTGTTCGAGTTGGATCACGTCCTCCCGGGCGTCTTTCGTCAGGGTCTCGATCGCCGGGGCGTCCCCCAGGAAGTCAGACCCTTTCATGGTGTCGTAGGCGTGATCCTGCCAGGAGTCCTCGTCCTGGAGAGCGGCGTTGATCCCACCCTCGGCCGCGCCTGTGTGGCTGCGGACTGGGTGGAGTTTCGTCACGATGGCTACGTCAGCCCCTTCCTCTCTGGCCGCGATCGCTGCTCGTAACCCCGCGCCGCCCGCACCGACGACGATGACGTCGTGTTCATGCATTGTAATCACCAGAATTTGATGTCTTCTTTGATCGCTTCGCGTTTCAGTTCCTGAATGTGCTCGGTCAGGGGGATGTCCTTCGGACAGACCTCCGTACAGGAGAACTGGGTCTGACACCGCCAGACGCCGTGTTCCTGTTCGACGATCTCGAGTCGCTCTTTGCGTCGGTCCTCGCCCTCGCGGTTGTCCATGACGAACCGGTAGGCCTTGTTGATCGCCGCCGGGCCGAGATACTGGTTGTCGCCCGCAGCGACGTTACACGACGAGGTACACGCGCCACACTGGATACACCGTGTCGAGAGTTTGATCTTCTCGCGGTTCTCTCTGGTCTGTCGCTGTTCGTCGAGGGCGTCTTCGGGTTCCTCGTCGGGGTCGAAATACGGCTCGACAGCGTCCATCTGCTCGTAGAAGTGCTGCATGTCAACCACGAGGTCCTTGACGACTTCCTGATGGGGCAGCGGTTCGATCTGGACCGGCACATCGAGGTCGGAAATCTGGGTCTGACACCCGAGCCGTTGGGAACCGTTGACGAACAGCGCGTCCGATCCACAGACACCCTGCCGACAGGAGTGACGGAAGGTGAGACTCGAATCGAACTCGTCGCGGGCGTAGATCAACGCATCGAGCACCGTCATGCCTTCTTCGAGAGGCACGTGGAAAGCATCAAAGCGTGGCGTCGTCTTGCCTTCGACCTCTGGATCGTACCGGTAGACCAGGATCTCGACCGTCTCGACATCTTCGGCCGCCGCGTCCGCCGCTTGCTCCTCGCGGGCGGTCGCCCGTTGGCCTTTCTCTCGGAGCCGTCGCTCCTGGTGAGATTTTTCTCCCGTGTCTGGCACCGACGGTTCCGGGTCGGTATCGGTGGCCGGTGGCGTCTCTGTCTCTACGTCGGCCGCTGCTTGTGGGTCCGGTTCGGCGTCACTGTCGGTACTCATAGGCTAATCCCCGCCATTGCGATTGCCACGCGGAATCCCTGGACGATCAACAGCAGACCAGCAAGCGAGAGGCCAAAGCGGGCGACGCGCTTTTGTGTTCCCGAGATGCCCTGGTTGACCAGCGCGTTGTACACGCCATTGACGCCGTGGAACGTCGCAGTGATGAGAAACACGATCATCGTCAGGAAGTACCCGAACTGACTCATCCGGGCTTGGGTACCTGCAAGCGTGATCTCGGCAGCGTGGTTGACGAAGTGCAACAGGAAGAAGTGAAAGGCAAGCGTGCCGATCAAGACGACAGCCGTGATCCGTTGGAGGAACCAACTCCACCCACCGGATTCGAACGAAGAGTAGTATTCCGCCATCGATCACACCCCCGCAAGGAACGTTGGGACACTGGCGACGGCGATTGCACCCGTGACGATCAACGAGACGTAGAAGCTCAGATCCTGGCGCTCGAGTCCGAGCCCCAAGTCGATGAACAAGAGTCGAATGCCGTTGAGCATGTGAAAGACCGCAACGGCGAGCAACCCGACTTCGAGCAGTCGCACGATCAAGAGGTCTTCGAGCCCCGAGAGCGTCGTGGTGTACAGATCCTGGGGCGCGGCAGCCGGGTCAGCGCCGATAGCAGTACTCAACACGGCGATGTGTGTAAACAGGTAGCCGACGAGCACCCAGCCGGTGAACTTGTGGAGGACCCACGCCCACATCCCGGCGGAAAACTCCCGCCAGCGACCGACGTCCTCGACGGCCCCACGGTCGTACGTTTGTGCCATACGCACAAGCGACGGACCGGACCATGATAGTTGTTGTCCCCAGGTAACGCTTCGCCGGTTCTCAGGCACAGACAGCGTTCCATTTCGTCCGTTTCTTGGCCAGGAGTTCAGAATGGGGGCAAAAGCCGCTCGTCCCAGGAGCGATTATTCGACGATCGTCGAGTCCGCGACAGTGATCGTCTCGGTGGCGACGATATTTCGTGAAGATCTACCGATAGATACCGTGTACTCGCCATCGTCGACCGTCCAGGCCGCGCCGTCTTCGTCGTAGTAAGCGACATCCCGCTGATCGATGTCGAGCGTGACAGTCGTTTCTTCGCCAGCGGCGAGTTCGACCGACTCGAAGGCCGCGAGTTCCTTGGGCGGCCGCTCGACGGAGGGATCGTCCTGGCCGAGATACGCCTGGACGACCTCGTAGCCGTCCCGATCGCCGACGTTCTCGACGGTCACCTGGACGCTGGCTTCGGGGCCATCGCCCGACTCGACGGACACGTCCGTGTATTCGAAGTCGGTGTAACTCAGGCCGTGGCCGAACGGAAACAGCGGCTCGATGTCCGCGTTGTCGAAGTGTCGGTAACCGACGAACACGCCTTCGGAGTACTCCGCCTCGAAGTCGATGCCGGGGTACTGAGCCTCCGTGCTCGCTGGGTAGTGGTCGGTCCGGCGGGCGAAGGTGACCGGCAGGCGGCCGCTGGGATCGACGTCGCCGAACAAGACCGAGGCCGTGACGTGGCCGTCCTCCTGGCCGGGGTACCAGGTCTCGACGATCGCGTCGACCGCACCGGCCCAGGGCATCCGGACCGGGCCAGCCGTGTTGCAGACGACGACCGTCTTCTCGGCCACGTCGGCCACAGCGGCCACTAGTCGATCTTGCTCGTTTGGGAGCCACAGCGAGCGGTCCTCGCTTTCGGAAGCGTTGTCCTGGACGACGACCACGGCGACGTCGGCAGACCCAGCAGCGCGAGCCGCCGCGTCGATCGACGGCTCCTCGTCGTCACCCGACAGTGCATCGTCGATCGCGTCTGGAACCGAAAACCCGAGGGCCCCGTCGTCTTCGTCGTGGGGCTCCTCGATCCGTTCGACGCCACGCTCGAAGGTGACGGTCGTCCCGCTGTCGGTGCGCTCACGGATCCCATCGAGCGGGCTGATGGCAGCAGTGGGATCGACCTCGGAGCTCCCACCGCCACCGATCTTGGCCGTCTCGGCGTTCGGTCCGAGGACAGCGATCGAATCGAGGTCCTCGTCTAGGGGCAGGACGCCGTCGTTCTGGAGGAGGACTGTCCCACGCTGGGCGACGCGACGAGCGATCGTCTCGTGGGCAGGGTCGTTGACCGAGCCCGCTGGTTGCTCGTCGTCGAACATACCAAAGCGGTCCATCTGGGAGAGCGTGCGGGCGATCTTCTCGTCTATGGCGGTTTCGGGGACTTTGCCGCCCTCGATGGCTTCTCGGAGCGGGTCCTCGAAGACGCTGCCCTCGAAGAGATTCGGGTTTGCCCCGTCGGGAAGCCACGGTTTCGCAGCGAGTTCGGCGAGTGTCCCTTTTGGTGCGGCATCCGGCAACGCACCGATCGCCTCGTGGATCCGACTCTCGCTTTCCTGCCACTCGTGGACCGGCACGCCGGGCATGTCCAGATCCAGTCCGCCGTGAGCAGCCGCCACGGCGTCGGTCGTCGCCCACCAGTCCGAGACGACGAAACCGTCGAAGCCCCACTCGTCTTTGAGGATATCCGTGAGTAATCGTTCGTGTTCGGTGGCGTAGGTACCGTTGATCCGGTTGTACGATGCCATCACCGAGGCGACGTCGGCTTCTTTGACTGCGGCTTCGAAAGCCGGGAGATAGATCTCTCGCAGCGTCCGCTCGTCGATCTCGGCGCTGACAGCGTGTCGCTGACGTTCCTGATTGTTGGCCACGTAGTGTTTCGCCGTCGCCATCGCGCCGGCCGACTGGACGCTCTCGATGGTCGCGACAGCGAGTCGACTCGAAAGGTGTGGGTCCTCACTGTAGTACTCGAAGGCACGACCGCACTCGGGAACCCGAATGATGTTGCACCCGGGAGCCAACAGGACGTCCTGATCGGCCCCGCGGACTTCCGTGCCGAGGGCCTCGCCCTGCTCGCGAGCCAGATCAGTATCCCAGGCGGCTGCCAGTGCGATCGAGGCGGGGAACGCCGTCGCGGTGACCGCCCGGACGCCCATCGGGCCGTCGACCAACGAGAGCGACGGAATCCCGACGCGATCGTTGGCTGGCAGGTAGCCCGTCGCCAACTCGGCCGGGTCGCGGTCGCCGTGCACGAGGTCGATTTTCTCCTGTAGAGTGAGCTTCTCGATCAGCGAAGCGATCCGGCCGTCGGGTGAATCCGTTTCAGTCATGGATGAGCTCTGGTCGGGCGTCGGGCCGGCCCACCGAAATAGCGTGACCGTGCTGGAATCGCAACGACCACTGGCGATCAGGCTGACGCCCCTTCGTGTTTCTGCTTCACTCTCCGGGACCTTAGTAATTAGTGAAATCGTTCTTCTAGTATTTAGCACAACACGGGTACGCAGATGCACGGTCACAAATTGCCTCGATCACGGTACTGCTGTACTGCGGTGTCCACCGCACTGAAGCTGTCGAATTAATACATTTAAGACCGCACCAGCCATCGAACGCGTAAATGAGAGACCGGCAAGAAGACACGGATATTGAGCGGGCAATCGTCTATCTGGTCACGTCTTTCGAAGCGTCTGGAGCGAATCCAAAGCCCGTTGTCCTGCACAGCGTTCGCGTTGGCATGGATCTCTACAACCGGGGGTACGAAAAACAGATCGTGATCGCTGGCTTCCTCCACGATCTGATCGAAGACACCGACGTGACGAGAGACGATATTGCGGCCCATTTCGGGGCGGAAGTCGCAGCGATCGTAGCCGCAACGAGCTTCGACAGAGCGATCGAGGACTACACAGAGAGATACCGAGACACGTTCGACAGGTGCGTCGAGATGGGGCGCCCACCAGTACTCGTGAAAGCGGCGGATACCCTCGATAATAGTTCCTACTACCACCTCGCCGACTCGAAGGAATCGAGAGCGAATCTCGTCGAGAAGCTGGCGTCTTTCATCGATCGGTCCGAGCCTTATATTGGCGAGGAACGCCTTCACGAGGAGCTACAGGACAGCTATGCCGCGGTGGTAGCTGCGTGTGACAGCGTAGATGAGTGACTCAAGGCAATATTGATTTCATCGCCAGATAGATGAACGAAGGTGCGAGCTGTGTACGGCTGTGATGCTCGGCTACGTTCTCTCAGAAGTTTTGCGAGGGCAGATGCCCCCAAAGGGAGAATCCTCTTACACTGTTTGGGCGGGCCGCGTGGGCCCAGCAGTGCGAGGGATGCGATTTGAACGCATGGACCACCGGAAAACGATGACCTCACTCCGTTCGGTCTTGCGTCTTCCGAGCCCTCGTTCGTTCGCGATGCTCACTCACGAGGACCCTACGGGAGCGGATATTGCGTCCGCTGCCGTTTTCATGGTGGATTATTTGAATTGGCGGAATTTTTGCTTCTCGACGGTTCAAATTTTTAAAATACTGAAATCGGCATGCGAGGATACCGCACATATTTGCAAATCAATCTAATGGCATAGCCATGCCTCTTTAACCGTGTATCCTGAACTCCCATAATAAGTATCAATGACGTTCAGTGAGAACTCTCGACTCAAATACCCAGACTCGGACACTCCTATCTGGAGGTACGTGGGTTATCCACAGTTCAACTGGATCCTCCAGACAAGACAGCTACACTTCCATCAAGCTGCTGACCAAAAGGATCCTTACGAAGGCGGCATCCCGAAAGCTGTAGAGGAAAAGTACAGGGAGGCCGAGGAAACAAAGTTCTCGTTTGATGAATACAAGGAAGTTGCTGAACACTCAAGGGAAATTACCTTCCTCAACTGTTGGCATATCAACGACGGCGAATCTGCTGGGATGTGGGATCTGTACGGACGGTCAAATCGTTCTATAGCGATTGAATCCACTGTCGGGAACCTTGATGAAGCTCTTGAAACAAGAACTGCTTACCCGATAGGTGCAGGACACATCAGATATGCTGACTACGACTCTTCCTGGGAAGAATTGGACCAGTGGTCAAAGAAAGCGTTGAACGAAGTAGTTTTCCAAGACAGTATCAACTTCAAAGACCTATTTCACTTGAAGAGAGACAGTTTCAGGCACGAACGCGAGTTCAGGATATACGGATATTTTTCTGAATATCTGGACAACGAACTCTTCGAAATGGAGCAGTTGCGTGACTACGAACCGCCTTTAGGAATTGAAGAATCAGATAATTATTCAATCTATGATACAGTGCCGGATGGCAATGGATTCAACGTCGACATTGATGTGGATCAAATGGTTGAGAAGGTCCATGTCGCCCCAGATGCACCCGGATGGGTCGTTGACTCAGTGAAGGCAACGCTATCGAACGCATACGACCTAAATATGAGCTGTTCGGACGTGCAATCCTCGGACCTATATGAGGATCCTTGGGAGAACCAGTAGCCGATTTCCCAAGTGTTGCCCTCTTCGAGGATCTTTACCTCTTTAGCAACAGTTTGCTGTATACACTATCTATATTTCACGAATATATTCTGGAGTTAAATAGGTATGTGAGCCAATATGACGGTGATATACCTGCTAGAATTGACTACCTAACCATGCTTTCAGAGAAGTTGTTGCGAGGGAAGACCGCTCCAGCTCACGGCGCGGCGCGCCGTTCGCTTCGAGGTCGCGTCGCGACCTCGCCGACCTTCCTGCACTTGCGAGGGGCCGCGTGGGCCCAGCAGTGCGAGGGATGCGATTTGAACGCATGGACCCCTACGGGAGCGGATCTTGAGTCCGCCGCCGTTTCCAGGCTTGGCTACCCTCGCACGCATAGGAGAGAACTTCGTTCGTGGGGTTAAATCACGCGGTTTCGATCGGCGGCGAGAGGCAAACGTCGCACCGACCGCCAGCTACTTTTGTGGCCCCTGGGAGCAAAAACCCCGGACCGCAGTCACTATCTTCGACGGCATCACGTACGGATTCCGATTGATGGGCTCTATCCTCGGCGTGTTGGTGGTCGGCGTGACCATCATGGTCGTCGGATATGGCATCAAGACCCAGGCCGGTGGTGGGGCCTACAGCGACCCCTGCTGGGGGAACGGGAGATGGGAACCAGCAGCGGCAAGCCCACCCAAACCAGCGATCCCACCACCAGAGACAGCAACCGCACCAGTCACAGCACCCCAACAATCCGCAAGGTAGCGACCGGCGGCGGCAATAGTCACCCGCCACCGTGGACTTACCCGGCCTGGTCTCCTTTCTGGGCGTGATGGACGAGCACACCCGCGATAACTCGGTCGAGCCGCCCCAACACGGCACACCCGCGGGCTGGGATCCCGATGGAGACCAGTGGACGCACGCGACCCTTCGGCGATCGGTCTGTCACGGCGTCGCCCTGTACAATTCGGGAGCGTATCACGAGTCTCACGACTGCTTCGAAGCCGAGTGGTACAATTACGGACGTGGCTCGACCGAGAGTGCGTTCCTCCACGGGATGGTGCAAGTCGCTGCCGGGGCGTACAAGTATCACGACTTCGACAACGACGCGGGGATGGCGAGCCTCTTCGAAACGGCCCTGCAGTATCTCAGCGATGTCCCACGAGACTACTACGGCGTGGACGTCCTTGCAGTTCGGACCGTACTCACGCAGGCGCTGGATGCGCCAGCATCGCTGGACGGATGGGCGATCTCTCTCGATGGCGGGCAACCAACTGCGAGCGAGGCCGATTACCGATTTGCCGAGTCACTGGAGTAAACGCCCAGCCCAACACCGTCATCGAGTGTCAGCCCATTCGAAAAAGACACGCGGTAGAGAGTGCTCCTCGAAGTCAGGAAAATCTGCGTTGGCTCTCTTTGCCGCCGGGTGTGTCCACTACGGCGTGGATGGGAAGACTGCCGTGTGGTCGATCGGCGAGGCGACACCTGAGTGGCGGAAGGATTCGTTCGGAAAAGAAACCCCAGACGTCGAGGGCTCAAAGGCCCAACGAGGCAGTCAGCAGGCACCCTTCGCGGAAAGCGGCAAGCCTTTGTGGGCCACGGGCGAGGATCGGAACATGGCTGACAGTTACGACACGGTTTCAGTCCCCGAGGAGGGACAGCCCATCGAAGTCCTCGACGAAGAGGCAGACGAACTCGACATTCCGGAAAATCCGATCGTGCCGATCATTCACGGTGACGGGATCGGGAAAGACGTCGGCCCGGCCGCCCAGAAAGTCCTGGACGCTGCCGCCGAGGCCACCGGCCGCGAGATCGCCTGGATGCGCGTCTACGCCGGCGAGTCCGGCCGCGAACGCTACGACGAGAACCTGCCCGACGACACCGTCAACGCGATCGACGAATTCCGCGTCGCGATCAAGGGGCCGCTGACGACGCCCGTTGGCGCGGGCTTCCGGTCGCTGAACGTCGCGCTCCGACAGACGCTCGACTTCTATGCGAACGTTCGGCCGACCTACTATCTCGACGGCGTTCCCTCGCCGATGAAAGCCCCCGAGGAGATGGACATGGTGACTTTCCGGGAGAACACCGAGGACGTCTACGCCGGCATCGAGTGGGAGGAAGGCACCGAGGAAGTCGAGCAAGTCCGGGAGTTCGTCGAGAGCGAGATGGGCTACGACGAGACGATGCACGACGGCCCGATCGGCATTGGCATCAAGCCCATCACCGAGCACGGCTCGAAGCGACTCGTCCGGAAGGCCATCGACTACGCCCTCGAACACGACCGCGAGAAGGTCACGCTCGTCCACAAGGGCAACATCATGAAGTTCACCGAAGGGCAGTTCGGCGAGTGGGGCATGGAGGTCGCCGAGGAGGAGTACCCCGACGAGGAAGTCTTCGCCGCGCCGGACTCGCTGTGGGAGACCCAGGACGAGGTCGACATCCCCGAGGATGCCGTCATGGTCGAAGAACGGCTGGCCGACGCAATGTTGCAGTGGATGCAACTGCGCACCGACGAGTTCGACGTCCTTGCGATGCCGAACCTCAACGGCGACTACCTCTCAGATGCCGCCGGGGCTCAGATCGGCGGGCTCGGCATCGCGCCGGGTGCGAACTTCGGCGACGCCCGCGTGCTGGCCGAGCCGGTCCACGGGTCCGCGCCCAAACGCGCTGGCCAGAACATGGCCAATCCGACCGCGATGATTCTCTCCGGTCGCCTCATGTTCGATTACATGGGCTGGGACGAGGCCGCTGACCTCGTGCGTGACGCCGTCGAGGAAACGATCTCCGCGGGCAAGGTCACCTACGACCTCGAACGCCAACTGGAGGACGCCGAGAAGCTCGGCACCGAGGAGTACGCCGAGGAAATCGTCGCGAATATCGAGGAACTCGCGTAAGACGGACAGTTTATTCGATTTTTTCGCACTCGTGTAAACGCAACGCCCTTTGCTGTCGATCGAGAATTCTCGCCAGTCACGACGATGGACGATTCCGACTATCGCATCGAAGGTAGCGGCGACCGCGAGGACGCCTACGAGGTTCGCTTTGCGGTCTTCGTCGAGGAGCAGGGCGTCGACCCCGATATCGAGGTCGACGAGCACGAAGACGAGGCGATCCACTTCGTGGCCTACGCGGACGACGAGCCTGTCGGGGCCGCCCGACTGCGTGAACCCGAGGCCGGCGTCGGGAAGGTCGAACGCCTTGCCGTCCTGCAATCCCATCGGGGGAACGGACTGGGCAAAGCCCTCATGAACGCCGTCGAGCGCGAGGCCCGTGATCGTGCCCTCACGACGCTGACCCTCCATGGCCAATTGCGTGTCGCCGAATTCTACGAGTATCTGGGCTACGAGCGCGCCAGTGAGGAGTTCATGGAGGCCGGGATTCCCCACGTCGAGATGACGAAGTCACTCGAGGCGTAGCCAGAGCGTTCAAGTCGCTCCCAAGACAGGGGCGTGTATGTACGCGGTCGTCGGGTGTTCGGCTTGCAGTGCACTGTGGGTGGTCGAAGGACGCCCCGAGACGACACAGTGTCCGCGCTGTGGGAAACGACGGCAATTCGACAGGCTCAAGAAGTTCGTCGAGACAGCAGAGGCCGATGCAGCCAGAGAGGTCAGGGCGGCGATGCTCGCCGAGCGCCAGGACCTGGGTGATGCCTTCGATGGACTGGATTCGTACGCGGAGATGGACGACCGCGTCCACGAGGACGTGATCGACGACGAGACGTATCTCGAATCGAAAGGGGTCGATAGCGAGCAGGTAAACGCGGCTGCCGACCGGGCGAGTGCGGGAGCGACGACGGGCCCAAGCCGCCGGGAGGTCGTCGTGGAAGCGCTCGAACGTCTCGACGAACCGGACGAAGATAGGGTGTGTCGGTACGCGAGCGAGCACGGCGTGTCAGAATCGTACGTGCGACAGGCACTCCAGTCGCTGGTCAGGTCGGGCCAGGTGACCGAAGAACGCGGGACGTACCGGCTACTGTGACGGCCGACAGGCGAGTCCGGCTGCCCACAATCGCACGGCTGTCACCACACGAACACTCCGGCCACAGCGCGGGCTGAGTGAAAGTGCCGTGAGCGATCCCGGCATAGCCGTCCCGTGTATCGCACAGTTTGAAGGGGGACGAGAGCAAACTCTGGAAGCGTGACCCAAGGAGACCTCGACGATTCGACCGTCTCGGTGCCGATCGTCGCTGGCCTCGGTCTCGTGGCGACCAGCGTCGTCTTTGCCGGCCGGACGGCTGCCGGCGTGACCGTTCGAATCAGCGGCTACGACGTGATCGCCCTCACAGCAGGCACACTGGCAGTCGGTCTCGGTGTCTGGGGCTTGCTCGCTGCGACTCGGGGGCCTACAGACGGGGTGTGGGCGCACTGTCGGGGTCGGCGGGCATGGCGATGGTCTTTCTGGCTCCACAGGCCCGCTCTGGCCCCCTGTTCGTCGGGACTGGCGCCATGATACTGGTTCTCAGTGGACTGTTTATGATCGCGGAAGGGCTTGGATACGAACTCGTCGCGGTCGACGATGACGAGGATGGTGAATCGAGTACAGCCCAAGAGTCAGAGATGGACGCCTGATTAGCGGCCGAGTTCTTCGTGGGCACTCGAAAGGTGTCGGGAGGCGAGTGCACCCAGCAGAGACAGTTCACCCGCAAGCGACGCGGCGGCAATGACCTCGGCGAGTTCGTCGGCGTTCGAACCGACCGGATCGCCACCACCCGCGACGCCGAGGATCGACAACGCTTCGGACTGGGTTGGCAGTGCGGTCCCACCACCGACGGTCCCCACTTCGAGCGACGCCAGCGTCACGCTGGCGTACAACCCGTCCTCACGGGCTTCCAGACTCGTAATCGCGTTCGATCCCTCGACTACTTGCGCTTCGTCTTGGCCCAGCGCGAGGAACGCGGCCCCGACGATGTTCGCCACGTGGGCGTTAAAGCCCAGACTGCCGGCTTTGGCACTCCCAACGAGGTTTTTCCGGGTGTTGACCGCCGCGATATCTTCGCTGGTCGCGTGAAAGCGGTCCGCGACGACCGCGTCCGGAATGAAGACGTCCGCACCGACCGTGTATCCCCGGCCCTCGACAGCATTGATAGCCGCGGGTTTCTTGTCCGAACAGAGGTTGCCCGACAGCGCCACTAGCTCTGCCGGTGTCTCGTCTTCGACGAGTTCACTCGCTGCGCGGCTCGCGATCGTGACCATGTTCATCCCCATCGCGTCACCCGTATCGTAGCGGAATCGGAGAAACACCGAGTCACCGACGACGTACGGCGTCACGTCCTCGAAGGCAATGTGGGGGTCGGTCTCCTCGGCGACGGATTCGATCTCGGCCTCGTGGTCGCGGACCCAGTCAGCGACCGCGGTAGCCTCGGCAACGTTGTCGACGGTAAATACCGGCGCGCGGGTAATTCCCGACTTCGCGATCGACGTCGTCGCACCACCCGCCTCTCGGATCGCAGTCATACCACGGTTGACACTCGCCACGAGCGCACCTTCGGTCGTCGCCAACGGGACCCGATAGTCGTCGTCGGCTACGTCGCCATCGACCGGGAGCGGTCCCGCAACGCCGAGTGGTACCTGGATCGCGCCGATCATGTTCTCGATATTGGGCTCGGCGTCGGCAGCATCGATCGAATACGAGCCGACCGTCTCCAAATCCGCCTCCGTCTCGGATTCGATGTAGGCTCTACGTGCACTCGCTGCCTCGTCGGCAGGCGCGTACTCGTCGAGTTCGTGCAGACGAAGTTCACCGCTCCGGAGACGCTCGAGGAGGTCAGTCGCGTCAGCCATACGCGTACACTCGACGGCTGGCCTCCTAACAGTTTGCGTTCCGGACGGCAATACCGAAGCGCCTCGAATCCGGAAACCAGTAGCTTGAAGGATCCTATCGTGCCAATTCCCGACGGAATAAGCTCAAACGAGTAGACTGCCATCTAGCGGACTGGAAGTCGCCTCCAATCGCGCCCGGGACATCAACAGTGGCCCTGGAACGGCAAGCCCGGGAAATGTAGAGACTCCCATCATAATGGTGGCGAGAATTCCAGTATATGCTGGAAAGATATCATCTACTAAATTTTCGACGGATATACACCAAAAGTGTGTTAATGCGATGGGTTTTGGCGAGGATACAGAATCTGATATGTGGTAATGGGATGTTGATAGATGTCGAATGAATGGCAACCGGCTAATATATACGAGGTGTTGTCAGATGATCGTGCGCGTCAGATCCTCGTCGCGACCAACGACGCCCAACGATCGGCCCAAGATATCTCCGATATCTGCGATGGAAGTCTCTCCTCGATCTATCGCCGTCTCGATATTCTGTCCGAATATGACTTGCTCGAAAAGGAGATCCGGATCGACCAAGACGGACACCATCACAGCGTCTACGAGCCGGATTTCGAAGCGATCGAAGTCCAACTCGACGACGACGTTATCGAAGTCACCGTCGACCGTGGTGGAGAGACAAACACGCACGTCGAAGAGTGGCAGTCACTCGATTTTTGAGGGTTTGGCGGCCGACTGCCCGGGCAACCAACGTGATCAGAATGGCCGTCGAGTGTGTTCAGTGAGTCAATACGAGTAGTTTGTCGTCAGCCCTGACGAGGCAAAACGGACCTGGCGGCGAGTTGAACGTGTGTGTCTGTTTCTCAGAGATGAGGAGTTTCTCGAAGGGCTTCGAACAGGCCGGGCAAGCAAACCCTTCGCGGTTGGCCAGATACATGGTTTCTCGGTCCTCGCTCAGCAGTTTCAGTCCGTGTCGATACTCGTGGACGTCGAAGCCGCCGTTCACGTCCAGCTGTTCCATACGTGCTGTAGGAAAACGAGCGCCTTCAATCCAGTCGTCCTCAGGCTGCCGCGCCGACGTACAGCGCGACGACCAAGAAGATCCAGACGGCATCGACGAAGTGCCAGTACATAGAGACTGTGCTCACGGACGTGTGACGGTGCTCGGTGTACTGGCCAGCGAGGCCGCGAGCGTAGATAATTCCCAACAGAATGGCCCCGAGCGTCACGTGGGCACCGTGGAGGCCTGT
The DNA here is from genome assembly GCF_009690625.1 of Halorhabdus sp. CBA1104. Lineage (NCBI taxonomy): Archaea > Methanobacteriati > Methanobacteriota > Halobacteria > Halobacteriales > Haloarculaceae > Halorhabdus > Halorhabdus sp. CBA1104. The sequence goes on from NZ_CP033878.1 coordinate 1,193,696, forward strand.
CAACCCGTAGAAGGCGCTCCCGAACGTCCCTTCAGTGATCGAAAAGCCCTCGCCGATGATGAACTCGTAGTACTCGTAGGCTTGGCCGGCGATGAATACGACTCCCAGGGCCAACGTCACGCCGAGCAACTGCATGAAGCGTTTGCGATTCCCTCGGCGGAGATAGACGTGGGCGAAGTGTAGCGTCACACTGCTGGCGATCAGGATTGTAGTGTTGATCAAGACGAGACTGCCAAGCAGGTGGGGCAGTTCCTGGGGCGGCCACGCGCCAGCCCGAATGAAAAAGTAATAGACGAACCCGGCGCCGAAGGTGGCGATCTCCGAACCCAGGAACAGCAACATCCCAAACCGGAGCGCACTGGATGAACGCGTCGCGGTCCCTCGCTCCCAGAAGTCGGCGACGAAGGCGTGATACAACCAGCCGTACATCCCGACCAACAACAGCAGGACGCTGCCTGCGATCGTCGCCGGCCCGACGATCGAGCCAACCAGCGCGTCTTCGCCCATGCCGAGTACCCACAACGCGACCCCGACGTAGAAGCCCGCCCCGCCGACAGCGGTGATGAAGGGCCACCAGCTGGCCTCGCCGAACCCGCGGGGCCAGTCCTCCTCGGCGGGGAGGTGATGGCCGTCGTGTCCGTCTGAATCCTCTACGATGCTCATGGGAACTGCTACCCAACCGACGGCTAAAAAGCCACCTTCGGGGGACCCTTTTGCCGGCGTCCGGCCTGTGAGGGCGCTCCCGGACGCCACCGTTCGGAACTTACAGGTCCCCGACCGCCGTAGGCGCTGGCAATGGACTGGCGCCCTGGACGTGTGCTGGCCCGATCAGCGTCGGCAGGTGGGTGGGTCGTCGCGTTCCTCGTCGTCACTGGATCGGGGCGCGCTCACGGCGGCAGCCTGGGGGCGGCCGCACGGGAGTCAGTCACCGTCCCGACGTGGCTGTTTTTGCTCACCGGCGGGGCGGCCGTCGGGGCGTCGTTCTTGTTGGCCTCGTTCGTCACCGACCGACGCCTGATCGATGCGCTGCACGACTGGCAAGTGGCGATCCCGGTTCCCCGCTCAGGCTTGCCCATTGCCCTGGTCCGCATCGTGGGCGTCCTGGGCCTCGTTGGCATCGTGGCGATCGGCTACCTGGGACCGACCCAGGGACTGGGTAATCTCGCCGTCCTCGCCGTCTGGGTCGGCTGGTGGGCGGGCTATACGGCCACGACATACCTGCTGGGTGGCACCTGGCACGTTCTCAACCCCTGGCGGACGATCGCGACCTGGCTGCCGTCCCTCGATCGATCGCTGCCGAACGTGGGGGCCTGGCCGAGCGTCGTCGGCCTCCTCACGCTCATCTGGATCGAAGTAGTGAGTCCGCTTGCGGACGCGCCCGCGTTGCTCTCGACCGTGGTCTTGGGATACTCCGCCGTGACACTTGGCGGGGCTGTCGTCTTTAGCTCTGAAACGTGGTTCGAGCGTGTCGACCCGGTGACCCGCGTGTTCCACTACTACGGCCACGTCGCGCCGATCGCGACCGGGCAGACGGCAACGGCCACTGATCGAGCGACCCTTGAGGGGGGCCGGCTCTCGGTCCGGGGGCCAGGCATCGGGCTGACGCGAGCCAACCTGGTCGGGGACACCAGTGAGGTCGCCTTCGTCGTCGCGCTACTGTGGTCGACGACCTACGACGGGTTCGTGACGACGCCCGCCTGGCGGGCGATGGCGCGTCCACTGGTCGAGGTGGGTATCCCGGCTCACCTCTTGTATCCGCTCGTCCTCGTCGCAGGGTTCGTGTTCTTCCTTGCAATCTACCGCCTCGCCGCCCAATACGCCCGGCAGACCGGCGAGACGTACACGTCCGCGCGAACTCTTGCCAGGCGATTTGCTCCGCCGCTGGTCGCGATCGCGGCCGGGTACCATCTCGCCCACTACCTGGGCTACTTCCTCTCACTGGTGCCCGTGCTGGTGACGGTCCTCGGTTCGCCGCTATCGGCCCCCGCGACCGTGCCCGTCCTCTCGCTGCCGGGGTGGTTCGGCGCGGTCCCGGTCGCGAGCGTCCTTGCGGGCCACCTGCTTGCGATCTGGATCGCCCACGCGACCGCCTTCGAGTTATTCCCGGGCCGCTTGCAGGCGATCCGAAGCCAGTACCCCTTCATCGCGGTGATGGTGCTGTATACGATGACCAGCCTCTGGATCGTCACCCAACCGTCCATCCAGCCGCCGTTCCTCTGATCATGTCCACCACCAATATCGACGAGATAGCGTTCGACGTGCCCGAAGACGCTGAGGCCCACCGGTGTCCAGAGTGTGGCCGCCCGTTCGTCCGCGAGGAGTTGTTGGCCCTCCATCGCGGCTACGAGCATCCAGACGCTCTGGAAGAAACAGCAACAGCGGCCTTCGAGGAAGCCTACGAATCCGAGAACGACCAGCTTGCGGTCTTCCGTCTCGAGGCCTTGCTCGCGCTGATCGTCCTCTACTTCCTGTTGTTGATGACCTACGCGCTGGTTTGACCGACCGCGGGACAGCTCGGTGACCGACCACTCGTTATTGGTCGCGATCGCCGATCGACACCCCGGCCACCTGCTCGAAGAACTTCACGACCGCAGCCATGTCTTGGCCGCCGTGGCCCATCCCGCTCGCGGCGCTGAACGTTTCGCGGGCGGCAGCGGTCTGTGGCAGGGGAACACCACTCTCGTTGGCTTCATCGACGGCGTATCGGAGATCTTTGAACTGGAGGTCGATCGGGAACCGGGGCTCGAAATCGTCCGCAGCGATGTTTTCACCCTTGATCGAGAACAGCGGCGAATCGACGGCTCCTGCTTCGACGACGGTCAGCATGTCGTCGTAGGCGAGTCCCTGGGCAGTCCCAAAGGCCAGGGCTTCCGCGAACGCACTCATCATGTCCCCGAGCAGGAGATTGACGAACAGTTTCATACGGGTTCCGTCTCCGACCGCGCCACAGTCGACGACAGGCTCGCCGATAGCTGAGAGAATACCCTCGACCTCCGCGATGAGGGTATCAGGACCGGCAGCGAGGACGGTAAGCGTCCCTTTTTTGGCCGGGCCGACCGTCCCCGAAACCGGTGCGTCGACGTAGCGGCCGCCGACGTTGTGGACAGCTTCGGCCGCGGCTGCAGTCGCTGCCGGGGTAACGGTACTCATCTGGAGGACGATCGTTCCATCTGTTAAGCCGTCGAGAACGCCGTCTTCTCCCTCCAGAACGGCCTCTAAGGCCTCGTCGTCAGTAACCATCACGATCACGACGTCGGCTCGTTGGGCGACTTCGGCGGGGGAATCAGCCACGTCGTGGCCGGCATCGGCGAACGGTTCGGTCCGCTCGCGCGTCCGATTGTACACGCACAGCGGATAGCCAGCGTCGCTAACGTTCTGGGCCATCGGCGCGCCCATCGCACCGAGACCGATGACTCCGACTGTTTGGGTCATGCTGATGACGGTTGCTGTCCCAGCGATAGAAACGTAACGAAGGAGGTGTCGAGCGACAACGCTGATAGTGGTCGGGTGAGAACGGGGCCACATGAGCGAGAACGCTTGGGTCGACCAGATTGCCGCCGAACGGATGCAAACCGACCAGGAATTCACGGAAGAAGTGGCAACATCGCCGCTGTCCAGCCAGCAGTGGGGCCTCGTCATGACTGCTGTCGAGTTTCAGATCGATGGGGCGGCACAACCAGAGACAGCCCAACTCGTTGCCGACACGGGGAAACTTTCGAGCGTAATGCCGGAACTCCGGCGAATGGAAGATCGTGGGGGCGGCGGGATTTCGGCCGACAACGCTGGCACAGCGGCCAGTAGCGGCGGGCTGCTCGACGGTATCAAAGGTGCTCTCGGGCTCGGAGGCGGCCAATCCGACGCACTTCAGGCGGCAGCCGAGGAGTTGGTCGGAAAGTACACCGACCGGTTACAGTCACGTCTCGATGAGCGCGGTCGATGGGCAGAGGTCTGTGAGCAGGCCCAAGAATCTTAACCCTCGTCTCCGGCGCGAAACAAGGGTAGCTCCTCGGCCTCGTAAATAGTAAGCAACTCGGTGACCAGTCCGTCGGAAGACTTCCCGTCTACCCGGAGCCCGTCGAGACGCGCGATGGGCTCCTCGTCGAGTTCGACGGTTGGCACACAGGTCGTATTTTTGACGGCAATCGTCTTAAGCGAGGGAGCAGTACGAACGTGCTGAATGGCAACAAGTAGCGAGGGACGCGTACGACAGCAGAGAACGAGCCGAGGTGACCGCTGGTGACCGGTCCACACCAGGGACAGCCACTCGAAACCGCCGGGACGTCTATCGATGCGGCGGCTGCCGCGGTCGTCCTCGTCCACGGCCGGGGCGCGACAGCGGGGAGCATCTTGCAAATGACCACCGAGTTGCCGACCGACGGTGTGGCGTATCTCGCCCCACAAGCGGCCCGAAGCACCTGGTATCCCAACCCGTTCACCGCGCCGGTCGATACTAACGAGCCGGGACGGACCTCGGGCCTGCAAGCGATCCGAGCAGCGATCGACAGGGCTGCAAACGCGGAGATCCCACGGAGCGCGATCGCTCTCGTGGGCTTCTCACAGGGCGCGTGTCTCGCCAGTGAATTCGTCGCACGCGAACCACGACGGTACGGGGGCCTCGCGGCACTCAGCGGCGGGCTCATCGGCGAAACCATCGAGCCCGAAAGCTACGAGGGCGATCTAGATGGGACGCCGGTCTTTCTGGGCTGTAGTGACGTCGATCCACACATCCCCGCCGAGCGCGTCCACGAGACGGCGACGGTCTTTGAACGACTGGATGGTGACGTGACCAAGCGGCTCTACGAGGGCATGGGCCACGGAATCAACGAAGACGAACGGGCGTTCGTCGCCGACATGATTGCCGAACTATCCGCAGGCAACGAACGGGAAACGTAACCGACCGACGAAAAGGCGACGGTCGTTACTTATAAAGGCTCTGTCCGGCACTGCCGGCGACGTCAGCCAGGCCGGCGTAGACCTCGGCGATGCGCTCGCGGACGTCACGACCGCCGACGCGCGGGTCGAAGCGGTCCTTGTTCGGCGACCACTCGACGTCGTTGAAGAACGAATCGCGCTGGTCTTCGACGCCCTCCGGCGGGACAATATCGTTCGCTTCCTCCCGGTAGAGGTCGAACAGCGTTCGCGTGTACTCGTACTGGTAGCGTGTGTCCTTGTTCACCTTACAGATGCCACGGTTCATGAAGTCCGACAGCTGGTCGGGCTGGAGACCCGAGGAACCGTGCAGGACCAGCGGCGTCTCAAGACCGTGATCGGCGAGTGTCTCGTGGATCTCGGTCGCGAGGTCGGGCTTGAGATCGAGGTCTTTGCCCTTGGCGACGCCGTGCTGGGTGCCCACGGAGATCGCCAGCAGGTCCGTGCCGGTCCGGTCGACGAACTCGACGGCCTGCTCGGGATCGGTATAGAAGGCTTCCTCGGCGACGATCTCGTCTTCGACGCCTTTGATCTGGCCGAGTTCGGCCTCGACGAGGATCTCTTCGTCGGCCTGCTCGGTCTTTTCGACGACTGCTTTCGAGCGGGCGATGTTCTCCTCGAAGTCCTCGTGGGAAGCGTCGATCATGATCGAGGACGGAATGGCCGTCTCGACTTGCATGTCGATGAAGTCCATATCCGTCTGGTGGTCCATGTTGAGGAACACGCCGACGTCGTACTGTTGGGCGATGACGTCGATGTAGTTCCCCATCGCGCGTAGCCCCGCCTCGGCGTCGCCGTTGCCGGCAAACCGGCACGCGCCGGCGCTCATCTGGATGAGGAGGTCGGAGTCGGCCTGTTCGGCCCCCTCCATGAGTCCCATCATCGTGTTCGGTTCCGCGACGTTACTTGCGACGAGTCCGAACCCTCCGTCTAGGGCCTCGTCGTACACGTCCGCGAGTTCGTCTCCGCCGTAAAACGCCATCAGTAGGTCACCATCGAGACCTTTCGCTGCCGGCGTTAAAACATATGCGAAAATCGCCGCGACCGTGGGTTCAAATCGGGATGCGTGAGACAGGAGTTACCCGCGCATCGACCACACGCGAACGTCGTCCATCAGTGCTTCCGGATCGAGTTCCCGGATACTCGGCCCCTTGACTTGCACGAGGTGGGCGGAGGTTGCGACGCCCGAACGCAGGGCATCTTCGTCGTCCCAGCCCTGTTCGTAGGCCCACAGCGCACCGGCGAACATCGAGTCCCCAGCTCCGACCGTATCGACGACATCGACGTCTAAGGAGGGCGCATACAGCGTCTCCTCGGGCGTGACGAGGACGGCCCCTTCGGCCCCCATCGATGCGAGCACGCGCTCGTAGCCCCACGACTGGAGTTCCTGGGCGGCTTCCGCACAGTCGTCGATCGTCTCGATCTCGATGCCGGTCGCGTTTGCCAGCTCCTCCCGGTTTGGCTTACAGTATTCGTAGGTGTGTTCCAGCTCGGGCATCAACTCGCCGTGGATGTCTAAGGCCGTCTCCCAGTCGCCGGCTTCGGCGAGTCGATCGACGTCTTCGGCATCCATGCCTGGCGGCAGACTCCCACCGACGTTGATCAGCGACGGATCGTGTTCTTTGAGTGTTTCGATCAACTCGTCGACTTTCGCTTCTGGGACTTCCGGCCCGGACTGGTTGAGCTTGTACTCGTTCTCGGGCGGGAGAACCGTCGTGTTCATCCGGGTCGGATCCTCGACGTCGACGAAGTCCGTCGGGACGTCGTAGGTCTCGAGGTCCTGTTCGATGAAATAACCGGTGAATCCACCGACGATACCCGTCGCGACCGTCTCGGAGTCCAGTGCCCGGAGGAACTGTGAAACGTTGATGCCGTTGCCCCCCGAGTCGAACTGGGCATCACTCGAGCGTTGTACCGTGTTCGCTTCGAGTGCTTCGTCGATAACGATCGTCTGGTCGACCGCCGGATTCGGTGTAACTGTCAGTATCATGGTTCGTTCGTCTCCGAAACGTCGGTCTCGGCCCGACGTTTCCTGTCCCTCGAAAAATTACGCTACTGTCCCTTAAGACAGTCGGTCTTTCCGAGCGCCCCAGAACCGTCCGACGAACGCGGGAGAGGAACTGATCGAGACAGCTTACAGCCGATCGAGTACAGCCTCGGTGAATTCCGTCGTCGAGGCCTCCCCGCCGAGATCAGCGGTTCGTGGCCCGCCTTCGAGCGTCTCCAGCACTGCCTGTCGGACCCGAGCCGCGTCGGCGTCGTACTCGAAGTACTCCAGCATCATTGCCGCAGAGAGGATCATCGCGCTGGGGTTGGCGACGCCCTCGCCAGCGATGTCCGGTGCCGAGCCGTGGACCGGTTCGAACAGCGCGTTGTCCTCGCCAATGTTGGCGCTTGGGAGCATGCCAAGCCCACCGACGAGGCCGGCAGCGAGATCCGAGAGCACGTCGCCGGCGAGGTTCGGCGTGATGATCACGTCGTAGTCCTCGGGGTGCATCACCAAGTGCATCGCCAGGGCGTCGATGAGTGCCTCGTCGTACTCGGCGTCCATCTCCTCGGCAACCTCTGTGGCAGTGTCGACGAACAGCCCGTCGGTCTTGCGCATGACGTTTGCTTTGTGGGCGAGCGTCACGTGATCGGCATCGTGTTCGTCGGCATACTCGAAGCCGTACTCGGCGATCTTTTCCGAGGCGTCTTCCGTGATGAGGCGGGTCAGCGTCGCCACGTCGTCGGTGAGATCCGATTCGATACCGGCGTAGACACCCTGAGTGTTTTCCCGGATGAACACGAGGTCGGTTTCGGGCTTGACGGCGTCGACGCCAGGGTAGGCCCGGGCGGGACGAACGTTCGCGAACGAGCCGACATCCTCGCGCAAGGGGAGGATGATGTCGGCAGCGAGTTCGCCCGCCGCGCCGAACAGTGTCGCGTCGGCCTCGCGGGCCAGTTCGCGTGTCTCCTCGGGCAGGGGCGTCCCCTCTCGTTCGTAGACTGCGTTGCCGGCCCGACCTTCCACGAACTCGAAGTCTCGATCGAGCGCCTTCAGAACGTCCAATGCGGCCGGCAGCACTTCCTGTCCGATGCCGTCGCCAGGGATGGCAGCGATCTCTTTCGTCATGGCGATACCTCTCAGTGGGGACGAAAAGAGGGTGTCGATCCGTCGCACGATCCGCCCGGGAGAACTACACGAGCCGCAAAATCAGGACCCGAGCACAGGACGCTCATCGAGCGTTCCGTCGTTGCGTGGTTGGGCAATCAGGTTTCGTCGGCCAACTCCGCACCCAGCCCCGTGTAGGCGGCCGGCGTCAGCGCGGCCAGTTCTTCTGCGACAGCGGGATCGATATCCAACTCCGCGAACAACGCCCGGAAGTCCGCGAGCGTGACGTCCTCGCCGCGAGTGAGCGCCTTGACCTGTTCGTAGGCGTCACCGTGGCCCTCCCGACGGAGGATCGTCTGGACGGCCTCGCCGATGACTGCCGGCGTTGCCTCGAGTTCGTCTCGCATCACCTGCTCGTTGGGAACGACCTTGCCCAGGCCGCTTTCGAGTTTGCGATAGCCGATCAGGCAGTGGGCCAGGGCGACGCCCATGTTCCGCTTGACCGTCGAGTCCGAGAGGTCCCGCTGGAGCCGGGAGTTGGTGACGTAGCCGGCCAGGAAGTCGAGGTCGCTGTTGGCCTTCGAGAGGTTGCCCTCGCTGTTCTCGAAGTCGATCGGGTTGACTTTGTGGGGCATCGTCGAAGAGCCCGTCTCGCCATCGGCCGATTGCTGGCCAAGGTAGCGATCGGAGACGTACAGCCAGGCATCCAAGTCGAGGTCGAGCAGGACACGATTGGCTCCCTGTAGGGCGTCGAACAGCGCCGCGAGGTCGTCACACGGGTTAACCTGCGTCGTGAGGGGTTCGTGTTCGAGGCCCAGCGACTTGACGAACGACTCGGCGAAGCTCGGCCAATCGACATCGGGGTAGGCAACGTGGTGGGCTGCGTACGTGCCGGACGCGCCGGCGAGTTTGCCCGCGAGGTCGTCACTGGCTTCGATCCGGCCGATCGCACGCCCCAATCGAGACGCGTAGACGGCCATCTCCTTGCCAAAGGTGGTCGGCGTGGCCGGTTGGCCGTGCGTGCGAGCCAGCATTGGCGTCTCGCGGTACTCCTGTGCGAGCTCGACCAGTGCGTCCCGGACGTCCCGCAATGCGGGCAAGAGGACCGCCTCGACGGCCGGTTTGAGGAGCAATCGGTGGGCGAGATTGTTCACGTCCTCGCTGGTGAGACCGAAATGCAGCCACTGATCGGCCTCGAGGCCCGCCGGCTGGCGTTCTCGAAGGAAGTACTCGACGGCCTTGACGTCGTGATTGGTGGCGTCGTAGGTTTCGGTGCCCGCCGTCTCGATCTGTTTGACGAACGCTGCATCCTCATCGTTGAAATCCTCGTAGATGGCCCGGAGCGCCTCGCGCTGGTCGGCGTCGATTTCGAGTGGCGTTGCGTCCAGGTCCGCGAGGGCGATCAGGTACTCGACTTCGACGCGGACGCGAGCGCGGATGAGCGCGGACTCGCTGGCGTAGGGAACCAACGGTTCCGTGTAGCGTGCATACCGGCCATCGAGTGGCGAGACGGCCGAGAGGGGGTCGCGGTCGGTCATAGCTCAGGGTGTGGCCAGTGGGCGATTAAGGTTGCCGGTCCGGAGTTTCGATCGACAGGATTTACTGCACCCACTGAAAACGACCTGATGCCCGGTGGGGTGGCAGAGCGGCCTATTGCGCCTGCCTTGAAAGCAGGTATCCTCACGGATTCCTGGGTTCAAATCCCAGCCCCACCGCTTGTGAGGCAACGAACGTGACTGAACAGCGGTGCAACTGGGGTTGCGCCCTGCCAGTCGCAGTCCCGGAACGGCCGAGCAACGCGAGGCCGCATGCCCGGAACGTCTGGCTCCGGTTCAAATCCCAGCCCCACCGCTTGTGTGGGAACGAACGTGACCGAACAGGGGTGCAACTGGATTTGAAGTAGAGAAGGTGGAGCGTGAGCGTAGCGAACGACCACCTTCGCGTGGTTCAAATCCCAGCCCCACCGTCAGACTGCTCTCGTCGTCTGACGAGTCCTGCCTCGCAAGGCTCGCCAGGACACCGTATTTTGACGCGAGCAATCCGCGAGCGTCAAATCCGTCAACTGGGATTTGAAGTACGGCAGACGCGCCTAACGAAGTGAGCACGTTTGCCATCGGGTTCAAGTCTTGATCGACTTGTTACTCTCGTCGCTCGAAGATTGCCTCGCTATGCTCGGCAAGATGCCGTTTTTGACGTGAGCTGACCCGGAGTGCCACAGACAGCAACCGAGTCAACGATAGCAAGAACTTTGTAGTGCGTGAACAAACACCATGAGTTAGGGATGTCTCCCGAAACCTGTGCCGTCTGTGGCGGGACAGTCCCGTTCGACAGCACGGTACATCTGCTCGTCCATACTCACGACGAGGGGGGAGCGATCGATTACTACGTCTGTCAGTCCTGTTACGAGGAAGATGTCGCGCCCCTGGTAGCCTGAATTTCTTGATTGTACACCCAGTGGTCGTGGTATCACGGCTCTCGGAAGGGTTATCCGCCTATCAGCCCTACAATTGTTTGCAATGGCAGACGGAAAGGTGGATTTCTTCCACGACACTGGCGGTTACGGTTTCATTACGACTGAGGACGCCGAGGATGACGTTTTCTTCCACATGGAGGACGTTGGCGGCCCGGACCTCGAAGAAGGACAATCGATTGAGTTCGATATCGAACAGGCCCCCAAAGGGCCCCGCGCGACGAACGTCGTCCGCGCATAACTCATCACGCCGCTGCCTGATGGCAGCACTGTGATTGCGATCCATTACTTCAGAAAGACTACGTAGCGAGCGACAGCCTCGTGGTGGGATGTTGAGACGGCAACCGATCAGTGGACGCTTCCGTGACAATTAAGTTGTGTATACAACTATTTTGGCCATGTCCGATCGTGAGTTCATCGCCTGGCACGTGTCCCTGGCGGGGCGAGCCCTCAGCCGGACGATCGAAGACGAACTGTCGGCATACGATCTGGGCCGCGGCGAGTACCGCGTCCTGTTCGCGCTCACCGAGCGCGAGGGAGTTACGCAGACAGATCTCGTCGAGAAACACCATCTGGAGAAGAGTTCGATCGCCCGGGTCGTCGCCCAACTCGAGTCGAAGGGCTACGTCGAGACACGGCCGGACCCCGAGGATCGTCGCCGAAAGCGACTCTACCTGACAGAAGCCGGCCGTGATCTTCGCGAGGAGGTCACGGCGGTGAAGGATCGCGTCGACTCACAGCTAACCGACGGGCTGTCGCCGACTGAAGAAACCAGGCTCGTCGAGTACCTGCGGACGGTGTGTCGGAATCTGGACGTAGCGTTGCCGGAGGATGAATCGTGACCACGAAATCCATACGGCGTCGTCTCCGGGACCGCATCTCGCTGTCGCCCTCGGCAGGCGCTGCGCTCTGGGTGATCGTCGCCTCGGGGACGCTGACGGTGATGGCGGGGGCGATCCTCGGCCCGGTGGTCAACCAAATCCAGTCCGGGCTTGGCGTCAGTCAGTCCCTGGCCGGGCTCATCATCACGACCCACGGGCTGTTTATCGTCCTCACGAGTCCGATCGCCGGCGTCCTCATCGATCGATACGGTCCGCGAAAACCGTACATCCTCGGGCTGATCGTCTACGCCGTCGCCGGCGGTGCCGGACTCGTCGTCACATCGTTCCCTGTCTTGCTCGTCACGCGGGCAGCCTTGGGCGTCGCCGTCGCCTTCGTCTACACGGGCGTGACCGTTCTCATCTACAATCTCTACGAGGGGAGACGGAAAGACCGCGCGATGGGGCTTCGCGCGAGTGCCAACAGCGTCGGCGCGTCGGTCTGGCCGCTCGTCGGCGGGATCCTCGGGACGCTCTCCTGGCAAGTACCCTTCGGCGTCTATCTCATCGGCCTGCCACTCGGCGTGTTAGCGTTCCTCTTCGTCCCCGAGCCGGCGATGGCGTCGACCAGTTCGGAAACGGACGAGTCAAGCAGTAGTCTCGGAGCGCTCGTGGACGTGATCACGGGGACGCCGCTGCTCGTTTTCGTGTACCTGCTGTACTTCCTGGCGAACGTCCTGCTGTATTCGATCATCGTGTTCTATCCGGGCGTCCTGGCGACCTTCGGCATCGAGTCGTCCTTCCAGATCAGCCTGTATCTCTCGGCGATGGGCGTCGCCGGCGGCGTCAGTGCCGCGCTGTACGATCGGGTCCGGCAACGGTTCTCATACGGGCAATTGGCGCGAATCGCGCTGGTCCTCTGGACGATCGGCTTTGCGATCGTGCCGATCGCGGAATCACCACTCGTCGCTATTCTCCCGGTCGTCCTGTTCGGACTCGGCCAGGGACTGGTCTTTCCGACGGCGATGCTCTGGGTTGAAGAACTGGTCCCACCCGACCGGAAGGGGCAGTTCAGCTCCTACATCGCCATGTTCGGCTACGTGGGACAGTTCCTCTCGCCGGTACTGTTCGGTCCCGTCGCCGCCGGTTTTGGAGTCGCTGCGGTCTTCGGCGTGGCTGCCGGCGTGGTCGCCACGCTTCTTGTCGGAACGACCGTCTGGTATCTAGCCTGATCAAGTGTCGTTCGCTGGCCCGTTGTCCGTCGAGGACTCACCGACAACGACTCGATCAGGGATGTCGGGATCGGGCTCGCGGCCGACGGTCAGCAATCGCTCGGTGAGGGTCAGATCTGCCTTTGCGGGGTCTGGTTTCTCCATCGTCTCGTACTCGACAGCTATCCCCTCCTCGGTCGAAGCGAAGCGAGCGATACTCAACCGGAACGACGGGTGAAACACCGGCGGGAGCAGCCCCGCAATGACGGGACGGCGATGGAAGCGTTTGAGCCACGAACCAGTGTTGACGATCGCCCGGCCGTCGACCGTCTCGACCGAGGGTCGATGGGTGTGCCCGTAGCAGAAGACCGCGATCTCCGGGTTTGCCTCGAAGAGGTCAGTCGCCGCGTCGACGTAGGGCTCGCTCGGGTCGACGGTGAACTCCGTCTCGACGAGGCCAAACCGGTCGATCGTCCGCTTGAAGTCCTGAAGGATGAACCGCGAGGGAATCCAAACGAGAACCAACACGCCCACGATAGCCACGTTGATGGCCAGCACGGCGAGTGCGAGCGTTCCGGCCGACCCCAAGCGGCCGAAGGTACCCTCGATCGTCTGGGTCGGTAGCGACCAGACGCCGACCAGATCGAGGCCGGCGGCGATCGCGACCAGCGCGCTCAAGTTGAACAACAAGAGAAAGGGGACAGCAGCGTACCGGAGGAGGGGATGCATCTCGTTGTAGAAGTACTTCGAGAGGAACCAGACCGGGACGCGCTCGGTCGGGGTCACTGCCTGGATATCTTTCAGCCAGTTGCCTCGTCCGCGGTCGGACACCTGCCCGGCACGACTTGTCACCAGCGTGTTGTAATAGTAGCCTAAGGGCTTCTCGTGGGGATTGCCAAAGTCTTCGAATCGGTTGTTCGGGTCGCGTTGGTTGCCGTGTTCGAAGTATAGCAGGCGGTCATCGATCGAGCGCGTGAGGGACTGGTCCTGGGCGAGATCGACGTTGTAGGCGGCAAATCGCTCGACGTAGGCGTCGTAAGCGGCGAGTTCGTGATCGTGGTTGCCCGGCAGGAGCGTGATTTGAATGTTTTCGCCCGTCGCGCGCAGTTGTTCGAACAGCTCCGGATACCGCTCGACCAGGGCGTCGAACTTCTCGATACCCTCGATCGTGGTGAACTCCCAGAGCCCGAAGGCGTCCCCGTTGATGAGTAATTCGGCGTTCTCGTCGGTCTCTTCTAAGCGTTCGAGGAAGGCGAGCAGCTCGTCGAGAAACTCGACGTGTTCTAACTGTTCGTCGCCACCGATATGGAGGTCGCTGATCGCATAGTAGACCGGTTCGGCGTCGGCCATCGTCTGAGCGTGCGCGCCCAGCCCCAAAACATCTCGGGAGTGGCCTTGGCGATTCGCAACTACTTTGCTGGCGGCCCGCGCCCCATCGCACATGAAGCTCGCCGGAATGGCCTCGAACAGGGGGCGCAACCTGCTGAATATCGCCGACTGCGCGCCGGGTGGAGCGGAGTTCGCCGTCATCCTGACCAACGATGCCGACGCGCCGGTCCTGGAGGAAGCCGCCGACCGTGGTATCCCGACCGAAGTCGTCGAACAGGGCGAGGACGAAAGTCGGGCGGACCACGAACAGCGCGTTCTGGATGCGCTGGCCGACTACGAGTTCGATCTCGTGGCCCTGGACGGCTACATGCGCATCCTCAGCGAGACATTCCTTGAGGGCGCGCCGACGACGTTGAACGTCCACCCCGCACTCTTGCCGGCATTCAAGGGCATGAGTCCCCACGAGGACGTCCTCGATGCGGGCGTCAAGACGACCGGCTGTACCGTCCACGTCGTGGACGATTCTGTCGACGATGGCCCAATCGTCACCCAGGAACCCGTGCCCGTCCACGAGGGCGACTCCGTCGACGATCTCAAGAACCGAGTCCTCTATGAGGCCGAGTTCAAAGCCTATCCGCGCGTGATCGAGTGGTTCGCCGAGGATCGCGTCGAGATCGACTGGGATGCAGGCACGGTCGCCGTCGAGGGCGACGACGGCGGGGCCTATCCCACACGGCGGCTCGATAGCGACGACCGCGTCCGTCAGCTCCGGTACGGCGAGAACCCCCACCAGAACGCCGCCCTCTACGCTGATCGCACCTGCGACGAGGCCAGTGTCGTCCACGCCCCCCAGCGCAACGAGGGCGCCAAGGGCATGGGCTATAACAACTACAACGACGCCGACGCCGCGCTGAACATCGTCAAGGAGTTCGACGAGCCGGCCTGTGCGGTCATCAAACACACCAACCCGGCGGGTTGTGCGGTCGCCGACTCGATCAGCCAAGCCTACGCCGACGCCCTTTCGACCGACCCCAAGAGCGCCTTTGGCGGGATCGTCGCCCTGAATCGGGAGTGTGACGCGGCGACGGCCGAGCAGATCATCGACTCGTTCAAGGAAGTCGTCGTCGCGCCTGGCTACACTGACGATGCACTGGACGTTCTCTTCGAGAAGGACAACCTCCGAGTCCTGGACGTCACAGAGCAGTTCGACCCCACCGAAGCCCTGACCGAGAAGCCGATCGTGGGCGGGCGGCTCGTCCAGGATCGGGACCTGCAGACGGTCACCGCGGACGATCTGGAGGTTGTCACCGAGCGCGAGCCGACCGACGAGCAGATCGAGTCGCTCCGCTTTGCCTGGCAGACCATCAAACACGTCAAATCGAACGCGATCCTCTTCGCGAAAGGCACCGAGACAGTCGGCGTCGGCGCGGGCCAGGTCTCGCGGGTCGATGCGGTCGAAATCGCGAAGATGAAAGCCGACAGCGACGCCGAAGGCAAGGACGCCGAGGGTGCCGTGATGGCCTCCGATGCCTTCTTCCCGTTCCCGGACGGGATCGAGGCGGCCGCCGAGGCAGGTATCGAGGCGATCATCCAACCCGGCGGGAGCGTCAACGACGACGACGTGATCGCGAAAGCCGACGAACTCGATATGGCAATGGTGTTTACGGGATCGCGCGCCTTCCGCCACGATTGAGTCTCGGAACGGGACTGCCCCTCGCGCTGAGACGGCAGCAAAATGAAGTCGTTTTATATAAGCGGACGGAACCGCTTTACGCACGCATGAGACGGAAATCGTTCGCCCTGATAGCCCTCGCAGGACTGTTACTTCTCGCGGGGTGTAGTAGTGGGGCTACGACGACAGACACAGGGTCAGACCAGATAACGAAGGCGGACGTGCTGTCGGCGATGGAGTCGACCGAGACGTTCCACGTCGACTCCAATACGACGACGGAGACGAACGCCAACGGGAGGACCCAGACCCAGACGGTCTTGCTTTCGGGGCAGTTGGATCGAGCCACCGAAGAATTGCAGATTAACCAGACAGTAGAGGCGAGGGGGGCGACTCAAAAGATCGGTATCTACCTGATTGACGGAACTCTCTACCAGCACGGCGCCGCCTACACCGCTCAGTACGGTTCCGAGTGGGTCCAGAGCAATCAGACCACTGGCGTCTTTTCCCAAATTGACTCGCTGAGCCGTCAGCGATCCCTGCTCGCGAACGCGACAGTTACCCGGAACGGCACTGAAACGGTCAAGGGAACCGAAACACACGTACTTGAGGCTGATGTCGACATTGACTCGGCCCAGGCGGCGTTGCAAGCCCAACTCCAACAGCAAGTGCCCGGAAACACCGAACTAAACGTCAGTGACGTGACCCAGCGACTCTGGGTCAACCCGGAGACAAATCGACCGATCAAGACCGTCACAGAAATGGACTACACTGTGAGGATGGCCGGCCAGTCCATCAATCAGTCGATGCAGGCCACGATGACTTTCGACTACGAGCGTTCGGTCTCGATTACTCTACCAGACGGGGCTGAGGACGCAGTCGATATCGCCAATCAGTAGCTGACCGCGACCAGCGACTGAAATTGAGTTTATTTTCAAGCGAGGGTCGTCCACAGAGGGTGGCTCAGAGTTACCCGCGAACAGCCGCGTTTTTATTCACGTAGCTGTGAATGCGACGACAATGAGGAAGTCACGATGGGTGGGCCTCGCGGTGGCAGTGCTGGTCGTCCTCTCTGGTTGTGCCGGCAACTCCGCGACGACCGAGGGGCCACCAGTCACGGCCGAAAACGGGACAGTCCCCGCGGCGGGTGACGTACAGACAGCGGCCCTCTCCGCAATGAGTAGCGTCGATGGGTACACAGCCAACCAGACCACGACGATCGTCCGGCAAACGGACGGGGCAAATCAAACGACAACCGTGTCGGTCAGCTATGCCGTCAACCGGAGCGAGCAAGCCCTCGTTTCGAACCGGTCGACGACCGGCCCCGACGGAACAGCGACCGAAACTCGCTATCTGGTCGACGAAACACTCTACCAACACAGCGAGACATTCACTGCGGAGTACGGCACGGCCTGGATCAGTCGCGACCTTTCGGATAACCCGACTCGGTACTGGGAACTGTCCGATCAACTGTGGCGCTACCAGTTTACGATGGGCAACGCCACGCTCTCGAACGTCAGCACGGCGACCGTCGACGGGAGGGAGACGTACGTCGTCACGGCCAGCGTCGACACGGACGAGCTGAACACCGCACTCAGAGAGTCACTCGATCTCCCGCCGGGAGTCGCGCTCACATCGGAGGGCAACGTGAGCCTCGAAGCGACGTTCTGGATCGATACGGATACGTATCGGCCGGTCCAAGTCGAGCGAACACTCACTGAGACACGAACGAACGACGGGGAGACGGTTCGGGTCACGCGAGACGTAAAGACGAGCCTCGCCTACGGCACTGTCTCCGTGTCGCTTCCTGATGCCGCCGAGAACGCCCAGGCGATCGGCGACCAGTGACCGGCAGTTGGCAGCACCTGAGGGCTGAATCGGGCGCACCTGCGGCGTTCGTGCTTGCTGCCCACTAAAGCGCCTAATTTTATCAGCACGGGGGCAGTTCGAGCGAATACCCAGCGATGACAGCCATTCGACTCGTCGTTGCCCTCCTGGCGGTCCTCGCGGTGGCCGGCTGTCAGGCGCCGATGGCCGAGCCACAACTGGATGGCTCGATTGCCATCGCGGGTGAGAACATCTCAGTGGCACCCGAATCGGTCTATGCCGGCGTTCGGGCTGTCGCAGACGCCGATGTCACGCCGCCAGCGCGCATCAGCGTTCTCCCGAACGCATCGGCGTTTCGATCACTGCCGGGGTTCAGTGCTGGACGTCTCCCTCGGTTCTACGAGGTCGTTGGCTTCCACAACACAACGGTCCCCGATGGCTCGACGCTCGATCGAATGGAGAACGGTGCAACCTATAATACGGGACTGATCTACATCCTCCCAGCACCGGATGGCGATCCCGGGAGCACCGAGTGGGTGCTGGCCCACGAGTTCGGCCACTACGTCAATCTGCAACTCGGTCGCGTGGGCGATCTCGGTGCCAAACTGGGGTCTTCGGCGGACGAAGCCTACGTCGCCAGGGCAATCAGAGAAGGGGCGACCGTCTTCACGACGGACACGTACCTGAAACGCTATGGTAACCGCACCGAGCCGACAGCCCCGATGTACGAACGGCTCATCGGGACCCTTCCGGCCGGAGAGTATGCCCGATTCGGTCTCAGCAAGTACGTCCACGGCTATCGATACGTGTCGAGTCGGGTCGAGGACCCGAGTGGACTCGATAACGTCTTCGAACAGCCGCCCACGACCAGCGAACAACTGCTACACGGGTATGCTCCCGGCGAGGAACCGCCCGCAGAATTGAACGTGACAGTCGAAGCGACTGAGACATGGGGCGTCAGTGGGACCGATCGCCTTGGCGAAGCCTTCGTCCGGTACGCCTTAGAGAACGGCGTGGACAGCCAACGGGCGGCCGATGCCGCGGCCGGGTGGGGCGTCGATCGGTTGTACTATCTCAGGCCCGCGAGCGGCGGCAATACGTCCTACGCTTGGACCTTCCGGTGGGACGACGCGGCCAATGCCAGTGCGTTCGAGCGCACGGTCGAGGTGTATTTCGAGGAACGCGCCGACAGGCACGAAACGGGCTGGAAGCTCGCCAACACCTTCGCATCCGTCCGAGAACCGACCGATCGGACGACGGTCCTCCTGTTCGGGAACCGGTCTCTCGTATCCGAAACGGAGAGTACCGCGACAGGACAGGGCCAGGTGCACATCGGCCTCCCGGAGAAACCGAGCGTTGATGGGGAAGCCAGTCAGTGAGCGGACAATCCGACGGACCCACGCGACGGCCGAGAGACGACTCCGATAGGCTAAAGCGCGCCCGGCCGATGCCAACAAGCATGCCCTATCACGAAGCGGCGAACTTTCTTTTCGACCTTCGCCGGTTCTCGCCGCGGCCGGGGACCGAAGCGACTCGGGAGTTGCTCGCCCACCTGGGTGACCCCCAGGAGTCGCTGACTGCCGTCCAGATTGCTGGCTCGAACGGGAAAGGCTCTACTGCCCGGATGCTCGAATCGATCCTGCGCGAAGCTGGCCTCGACGTGGGGCTCTACACGTCGCCACACCTCGAAGACGTTCGTGAGCGGATCACGGTCAACGGACGAAAGATCTCGACGGCAGCGATCAGTACGTTCGTCGAAGCCGTCGAGCCGTACGTGACCGAACACGCGGCGTCCGGCGACGCACCGACGTTCTTCGAGACGATGACAGCCCTGGCGGTGTGGGAGTTTAGCCGCCGGGACGTCGACGTTGCCATCTTAGAGGTCGGTATCGGCGGGCGTCACGACGCCACCAGCGTCGTCGATCCCGTCGGGAGTGCCCTCACCAGCGTCACGCTCGAACACACTGACTTCTTGGGCGAGACCATTCCCGAGATCGCCCGGGACAAGGCCGCCGTCGCCCCGGACGATGCGGCCCTCGTGACGGCCGCCACCGGCGAGGCACTGGCGACGATCGAAACCGAAGTCGACGACGTGTGTCGCGTCGGCAGGGACGACGACGCAGCGATCACAGTCGAGTACGATGGTCGTGAGGGACTCCGAAGCGTCGTCTCCCTGTCGGGACCGGACTGGTCGGTCGAGACGCGTCTCCCACTGCTGGGTGCCCATCAGGCCCAAAACGCCGGTGTCGCCGCAACGCTCGCCCGCCAGGTTGCCGACGTGACAGAGACAGCGTTGGCCGCTGGGCTCGGCCGTGCCACCTGGCCCGGTCGCTTCGAAGTACTCGGCCAGGAACCGCTGGTCGTCCTCGACGGCGCACACAATCCCGGCGGGTGTGAACGCGTCGCTGAAACCCTCGAGGACTTCGAGTACGACGATCTGCACCTCGTCGTCGGCGCGATGTGTGAGAAAGACCACCGTGGAATGGCCACCGCGCTCCCAGCCGCCGATCAGGTGACGGCCTGTGAACCCGCGATCGATCGTGCGGAAGACGAGGCTGTCCTTGCGCGGGCCTTCAGTGAGCAGACAGACGCGACCGTCCGGACCCGGTCTGACGTGGCTGGAGCGCTCGACGACGCCATCGAGGGGGCCGACCCCGACGACGCCGTCCTCGTCGTCGGCTCGCTGTACGCCGTCAGGGAGGCACGGACTCGCTGGACGCGCTCGACGATCCCAAAGCGGGTCGAATCGCTTTCGGCAGGGGCAAAGACCCTCGAAGACGCCCATGTCACCGAGGCAGGCGTCCGTCACATGCGCGGGAAGGCAGCCCATCGAGTGCTCAAGACGCGGGTCCAGCCCCGACAGGCCCAGTCTCTCAAGGAAGCGCTACTGGCCGTGGGCGGGGAGTGTGCGATTTCCGGCCTGGCCGAGCAGGAGCAAGAGCGTGCAGACGTTGTGATGATGGGCACACTCGAACAGTTCCAGCGACTGACGGCGAGGCTGGCCGACCAGCCCGACGGGCTCGGGCCGCTTGCCGACCAGCTCCGGGACACGCTCGGGTTCGGCCCCGCGGACGACACCGCCGAGTATCCATGGAGTGACGGGACGGCAGTCATGGGGATTCTCAACGTCACGCCGGACAGCTTCCACGACGGCGGGGAGTACAACGCCGTCGAGGACGCACTGGCCCGCGCCGAGGAGATGATCGAGGCAGGCGTCGATATCGTCGACGTGGGCGGTGAGAGTACGCGTCCGGGGGCCGAGCCGGTCGCCGTCGAGACCGAGCGCGATCGCGTCGTCCCCGTGATCGAGGCGCTCGCCGAACGGGACGTGTCCGTCTCGGTCGATACCCGGAAAGTCGACGTCGCAGCGGCTGCCCTCGAAGCGGGGGCCGACATCCTCAACGACGTCTCCGGGCTGGACGATCCTGGCATGGCCGAGCTGGCTGCCGAACACGACGCGCCGGTGGTCGTGATGCACAGTATCGATACGCCGGTCGATCCGGACCACGAGGTCCATTACGACGACGTGGTCGAGGATGTGATCGACGAAGTGACCGAACGCATCCTCCAAGCCGAGAGGGCGGGTCTGGATCGATCCCAGATCCTCGTCGATCCCGGGCTCGGGTTCGGCAAGACGCCCGCCGAGGACTTCGAAATCCTCGATCGGCTGGGAGAACTCGAGGCCCTGGGCTGTCCGATCCTAGTCGGGCACTCTCATAAGTCGATGTTCGGCCTCGTCGGCCGGGACGCCGACGAGCGGTACGATCCGACAGTCGCTGGGACGGCCGTCGCAACCGAGCGTGGCGCGGACGTGATCCGTGTCCACGACCCAGCAGCCGGGGTTGCTGCCGTCGACGTCGTCGAGGCTGCGGCCGATCCCGACGCGTTTTCGGAGTGAAAAGCGCCCTCTCCGTCGGCGCTCAAAACAAGCCGTGTGCGGCGATGACGTCGCGGTAGACGTCGAGATACGCGTCGACGACAGCCGCGTGGTCGTAGGATGCAAACGAGTCGTCGAACGACCAGCGTTCGAGACTCCCCGACTCGACGATCGCGTCGGCCAGTTCCTGTGGGTCGGTCACCCGGAAGCTGCGGTGGTGGTTCTCGATGAGTTCGTGGGCGCTGGAGTTGGCCTGGTACTCGACGATGCCAACGGACCCGGCCCCAAGCGCCCAGAGCAACTCGGTGGCGAAGTACTCCCGGTAAGCAGTGTGGACGAAGGTGTGGGCTCCTCGATAGATCGCGACGCGTTCCTCCCGAGAGACCTCCCCGACGAAGGTGATCCGGTCGTCGATCCGCAGGTCTGTGGCCTGGCGCTCGTAGTCGTCCCGGAGCGGCCCGTCGCCGACGATCGTTGCCGACCAGTCCCGGTCGCGCAACTCCGCTAAGGCCAACAAGAGACTGTCGACGTTGGCACTCTCGTCGAGCCGATGGGCGAAGGCGACTTCGACTGGCTCGGCTGGGTCGACCGATTGCACCAGCGAGAGGTCGATCCCGTTGGGGATCTGTTCGGTCCGGCCGTCGTCGATCCCGCGCTCACGGACCTGGGTCCGGACGAGTTCCGATGGCGTGATCACCGCTGCCGCTTCCCGGAGTGACTGAGTGACGGTCCGTGAGTCGGCCAGCCCCTCGTCGCCGTACCACTCGACGATCAGCGACGCACGGGCGAGCGTCCCACCGGTCGAGGCCCCGAAGACCGCTGCTGGCGGGCGCGGGGCGACGTGGATCACGTCCGGGCGATGCCGAGCCAGCAATACTGGGAGCCGGGCCGCAAACGACGTCCGGGCCGGCGAGACCGTCACCCCGTGATAGGTCACGCCGTCGATCGTCCGCTGGTCGTCGTACTCGTCCCACCAGGCGGCACAATAGACGGTGACGTCGTGGCCGCGATCGGCCAGCTGGTGAGCGACGCGCTCGAGGCGACGTGTTCCCTCGGTGTCCCGATGACGGGTCGTCGTCATCGACACGAAAGCGACCCGCATACTCGCCGTGAGAACGCCGGCTCTCAAAAACCCCCCGTCTTCCCCACGGGCGAGGCGCTGTCAGGCCACTGGAGAGGACACACTGGTCAGTTTCACACTGTGAACATCGAGGGGAAGTATTTTCATCTCGACGGAGAGTTTCCGGTATGACCGCCATCGAAATTGAAAATCTCACGAAACGGTATGGATCGGAACCCGATGCCGTCCAAGCACTGGACGGACTGGACCTCACCGTCCGGGAAGGCGAAGTGTTTGGCTTTCTCGGCCCGAACGGGGCTGGAAAGTCCACGACCATCAACATTCTGCTGCACTTCATCGATGCGACGGACGGAACGGCGACCGTCTTCGGCCACGACGTCGGCGAGGAGTCCATGGCCGTTCGATCGAAGACCGGCGTCCTGCCGGAGGGATTCGAGGTGTTCGACCGGCTCACGGCTCGGGAACATCTGGAGTGGGTGATGGACGCCAAGGGTGTCGAGGACGACGCCGACGCAATTCTCGAAACGGTCGGGCTCAGCGATGCTGTCGATCGGCAGGCCGGTGGCTTCTCGAAGGGCATGGGCCAGCGGCTGGCCCTCGGGATGGCACTGGTCGGCGATCCAGATTTGCTAATTCTGGACGAACCGTCCTCGGGGCTGGATCCGACGGGGATGCAAGACGTTCGGAATATCATCCTCGACCTCGCAGAGCAGGGGACGACCGTCTTCTTCTCGAGTCACATCCTCGCCGAAGTCGAGGCAGTCTGTGATCGCGTCGGCATCCTCAATCAGGGCGAACTCGTCGCTCTGGATACGATCGAAGCCCTCCAAGAGCGTGACAGCGGCGTCGAAACGATCGAAGTGACGGTCGAAACGGTCCCGGAGACGGAAGGGATAGACGAGTTCGACGGCGTACAGCGCGTCAACACCGATGGGGACACCGTGATCGCAGTCTGTGCGGACACGACAGCCAAAGTCGACGTCGTGCGCTGGCTGGACGAACGGACAACGGTGACGGACATCATCTCCGAGGACACGTCTCTGGAAGAACTCTTCCACCGGTATACCGGGGAGGATCCCACGAACGAGCAGCCAGCAAAGACGCCGGAGACGCCGGCCGAGGCCACGGGGGCAAGCCAATGAGTCTCCTCGCCGTCGCGCGACGGGACTTCCTTGACGTCCGACGGGCCAAACTCGTCTGGGCCCCGGTCGCGCTGTACACCGCGTTCATGCTGCTGTTCTTCTGGGGCCAGAGTACCTCCGCTGACCCGGACTTTTATCCGATTATCTGGGGCCTCGTCGGTCTCGGTGGCGTCCTGCTCGTGCCATTGATCGCGCTGGTCGCCGCGTACCTCTCGATCGCTGGGGAACGGGAGTCCGGGCGGATCAAGTTCACGCTCGGCGTTCCCGTCAGTCGGACGGCGGTCATCGGGGGGAAGCTGCTGGCCCGTGGGGCCGTCGTCTTGCTCGGGCTCGCTGTCTCGCTGGCGCTGGTCGTGCCGATCGCGATGGTCTTCGTTCCCGAGATGACGATCGAATACGGCGATTATCTGGTCTTTGCAGCCATGACACTCGCGTACGCGCTGGCGTACGTCTCGGTGGCCGTCGGAATCTCGGCGGTCACGGCCAGTCGATCGCGGGCGATGGCCGCCGGGATCGGGTTCTTCTTCGTGTTCAACATCGGCTGGAACTTCCTCCCGGTCAACCCGATGCAGATGATCGAGTTCGTCCTCGATCAGTTCGGGATGACGGCACCCGAGGAAGTGCTCGAACTGGTCTTCAGCCTCAGCCCGACCGGGGCCTACCTGAACGCGACCAAGCTCTACATGCCAAACCGGTTCCTCGAAGGGGTCGGCAACGTCGTACTCAGTGACCCGCCGTTTTACATCCAGGGCTGGTTCATGGTCGTCATTCTGGCCGCCTGGATCGTCGTCCCCCTCGTACTGGCCAACTGGCGGTTTTCGAGGGCTCAGCTCGGGTAGTTTCGGGGCCGAGATCGGAGCCCGGACAGACTGGCGCTCCGCTCAGATAACGCCGGTCACTTCGGCGGCTTCCCGTGCAGCGGGCTCGCTCATCCCGTTCCCGAGGATCGTATAGCGGTCACGGATCTCGTGGGCGGTGGTCAACGCCTCGATGACCGTCGCGTCGTCGATACCCAATTCTGCGGCAGTCGTCGGCGCACCGATGTGGACCAGTGCATCCCGAATGTCCCGCCATTCTCCATGCTCGCCGCTGTGGAGGTATTCGACCATGATCGAGCCGACGCCGACCTGATGGCCGTGCAAGGCCGCGTCTGGAACGAGGCGGTCAAGCTGGTGAGAGAACAGGTGTTCGGCCCCCGATGCCGGCCGGGAGCTACCCGCGATGGACATCGCAACCCCTGAGGAGACTAAGGCCTTGAGGACCACCCAGGCGGATTCTTCGAGACCCTGTTTGATCGAACCGGCTTGATCGACCAGTAGCTCGGCAGTCATCCGGGAGAGAGCACCGGAGTACTCCGAATAGGTTACGTTCTGGAGGCGTTGGGCGAGTTGCCAGTCCTTGACGGCCGTGTAATTAGAGATGATGTCGGCACAGCCGGCCGTCGTGAGACGCCAGGGGGCATCCGCGAGAATACCGGTATCAGCCACGACAGCGACTGGGGGATTCGCTGCGACACTGTGGCGCGTCCCATCTTCCGGAACCGAGGCGCGGCCGCTGACGATGCCATCGTGGCTGGCTGCAGTGGGCACTGAAACGAAGCCCGTTCCGAGTTCGTCGGCAGCCATCTTCGTGATGTCGATCGGCTTGCCCCCGCCGACGCCGATCAGGTAATCGGCCTCGGCGTCTTCGGCAGCGTCGATGACTCGCTGGACGGCCTCGAAACTCGCCTCCTCGATGATCGTCA
This sequence comes from Halorhabdus sp. CBA1104, assembly GCF_009690625.1. NCBI lineage: Archaea > Methanobacteriati > Methanobacteriota > Halobacteria > Halobacteriales > Haloarculaceae > Halorhabdus > Halorhabdus sp. CBA1104. Next base: position 1,218,887 of record NZ_CP033878.1, read on the forward strand.
CTGCGGGGTCGTGACCTCGCTGTTCGAACTGTTTGCGGACCGTCTGACCGGCGACTTCGTTGGGAATCTCGCCGGTCACGATCAGCGGCCGACCGGAGAGGTGAAGCTCCTCGACAGCTTCTGCGGTCCGTCCGAGGACGTCGTGACCCACGAGGACGTTCCGGGGCAGGCGAATCCAGATCGACTTCTCGAACATGTCCCGACCGTCGCCGCCGGTGCTCATAATCCTTTGCCGTCACGAGACGATCCGGCCCGGACTGTCACTTGGCCACGTCGGCCCGCTCGGTCATCGTGTCGAGCGCTCTCTGCGCCCAGTCATCCCAGGCGAACCCACGATCGGCCATGCACGTCTCCGGGAGACTGGAGGACAAAAGCCAGCCGACGTACCTTATGCTATCACGGGGCGTCCGTCGCGTGGACGGGTTTTCGGTCGCTCGCGATCACTCATCGAGAGCCGATGACCATCTCGATGGATTCGCGATCCGGACCCTCGGCCTGTCCCGTTCGATCGCTCTCGCGGTGCTCGGCGACGGTCGCCGCAAGCGCCTGCTCGTGTGGCGTCGACTCCCACCCCAGAGCCTGAAGTTTTGCCGTCGAGAGCAGATGTGGCTGGTCGCGATACAGTGGGAAGTCCTCGGGGGCGACCATTCCCGCGGCGAGTTCGTTCCCGCTCACGCCGACCGGGCGGGCGTTGCGGTCCATCGCATCGGCGATCAACTCGACCCACTGACCCAGCGTCGGAGCGTGGCGATCACCGACGTTGTAAGCCTCGCCCGCCTCGCCGCGTTCGGCGACGATCCGGAGTGCGCTTGCGACGTCCTCGACGTAGGCGAACTGCCAGAGACTGAGGCCATCGCCCGGCACGGCGACCCGATCGTAGGAATCGACGCGATGCAACCAGTAGTCGAATCGCTCGGTATAATCGTACGGCCCGTAGACGACCGTCGGGCGGACGCTCAGTGCCCTGACGCCATCCTCGGCGGCAGCGAAAACCGCACGGTCGCCCTCGGCTTTGCGGTTGCCGTAGGTGCGTGCGGAGTCGTCGGTCGCCTGCTCGTCGGTACACGGCGAAAGGGGCGTCTCGGCTTCCCGTTTCGGGACCCGCTCTTGGCCGTAGGCCGACCCACTGGAGACGTAGACGTAGGCTTTGGCGTCGGCGAAGACGTCGGTCGCGACGCGGACGTCTCGCGGGTGGTAGGCCACGCAGTCGATGACGACGTCGGGATCGATCTGTTCTCGGGCGGCTTCGAGGGCGTCGTCGTCGGTCCGATCGCCCTGGACGTGCCTGACGCGATCGTCCCCCTCGAAGGGGTTCGCGTGGCTCCCCCGGTTGAACAGCGTCACGTCGTAATCGTGATCGAGAAATTCCGTGACGGTATGGCGGCCGATAAATCGCGTGCCACCGATGACGAGTACGTCGTCCATGGCTCACTGCTGGGCCGGGCCAGACAAACCCGTGTCGTTCCCCTCACCAGCGGGACCGCGATTGGACCACTGCCCTCACATCGAGACGATGGGTTCGTTCGATGTCTCCAGACTCGGAGGCAAGTCGGTCTCACCGGTCAGATGCAGGTCGACGTGGCGGGCGACGTCTCGCCCGCTGCCGATCGCCCAGACGATCAGGGATGGGCCCATCTCGGCGTCACCGGCCGCGAAGACACCATCGACGTTGGTCATCATCGTCTCGTCAGTTGCGAGCGTGCCGTCGTCGTTGATAGCCACGCCGAGCGGTTCGAACGGGCTAGATTCGGGGGCTTCGAACCCGACTGCCAGCACGACGAGATCGGCGTCGATCTGGACGTTTGACTGCGTGACAGTCTTCTGTGGCGGGCCGGCCCCGCCTTCTTCCCACATGATGCGGTCGGCGAGGATCGCATCGACGCTTCCATCGCCGTCCTGATCGACGAACTCGTTGGTATCGACGCAGTACTCTTCGACGGCACCCTCTTGTTGGGCGTAGGTCTTCTTGTAGGTCTGGGGCTGGTCCGGCCAGGGGTTGTCAGGCGGCCGCTCGACTGGCGGTTTGGGCAGCAGTTCGATCTGGACAACCTGCTTGGCACCCTGTCGGTGGGCGGTCGCAACACAGTCGGCACCAGTGTCGCCACCGCCGAGCACGACGACGTTTTTCCCCTCGGCGTCGATGTCCGGACCCGGCACGTCTTTCCGGGCGTTGCGGCGGTTCTGCTGGGTCAAGTAGTCCATCGCGAAGTGGATCCCGTCCAGATCCCGGCCCGGCAGGTCGAGATCGATCGGTTTCTGAGAGCCGACGGCGACGACCGAAGCGTCGAAGTCGTCTTCCAAACGCTCGACCGGCACGTTCCCGCCGACCTCGGCGTTCGTCTCGAAGGTGATCCCTTCCGCACGAAGTTGGTCGACACGGCGCTGTACGCGGTGTTTTTCGAACTTCTGGTCGGGGATACCGTAGCGCATCAACCCACCGACTTCGTCGGCACGCTCGAAGACCGTCACGTGATGGCCCGCACGGTTGAGTTGCTGGGCGGCCGAGAGACCGGCCGGACCGCTCCCCACGACCGCGACCGCGTAGTCGCTCCGAGTCTGGGGCGGTTCGGGTTCGATCCAGCCTTCCTCCCAGCCTCGATCGACGATCGCCCGCTCGATGGACTTGATCGTCACCGGGTCGTCGTTGTACGCGAGCACGCAGGAGTTCTCACACGGTGCCGGACAGTTGTAGCCCGTAAACTCCGGGAAGTTGTTGGTCGCGTGCAGGCGTTCGAGTGCTTCCTTCCAATCCGAGCGGTGGACGAGGTCGTTCCAGTCGGGAATGATGTTCCCGATCGGACAGCCACTCATACAGGTCGGCGTCCCGCAGTCCATGCAGCGTTCGCCCTGCTCTTTGAGGTGGTCTTCGTCCCACTCCGATTCCCACACTTCCTCGTAGTCCTGCTTGCGTTCCTCGGGGTCGCGCTTGCCGATCGGTTGGCGACGGTGGCGACGGTACCCGCCGGGATGGCGTTCGGCCATCAGTCATCACCCTCCGTTGGGAACGAAGGGGTCGATGGTTTCGGCGGCGGCGACGCCCGCACGTCCTCGCCGTCTTCGAGCTGTTCCTCGACGACGGCGGCGAAGGCGTCGGGCATTACCTTCACGAACTGGGAGACGTAGGTGTCCCAGTCGGCCAAGATCTCCTCGGCGCGCTCGCTGTCGGTGTAGCGGGCGTGATTTTCGACCAGCCGCCGAACCATCTGGCGGTCGCGCTCGTCTAGTTCCGCAAGGTGGACCATATCGTGATTGACGCGTTGGTCGAAGTCACCAGCCTCGTCTAAGACGTAAGCCTCGCCGCCGGACATCCCGGCCCCGAAGTTCTTGCCCGTCTCGCCGAGGATCACGGCGACGCCGCCGGTCATGTACTCACAACCGTGATCGCCGACACCCTCGACGACGGTCTTGACGCCGGAGTTGCGGACGGCAAAGCGCTCGCCGGCCTGGCCGTTGAAGTAAGCCTCGCCGTCGGTTGCGCCGTACAGCGCAACGTTGCCGGCGAGAATGTTCTCACTGGCCGCGTAGCCGGCTTCGGCCGGCGTCTCGACGATCAGTTTCCCGCCCGAGAGCCCCTTCCCGGCGTAGTCGTTGACGTCTCCCGTCATATCGATCGTCACGCCGGGGGCCAAGAACGCGCCGAACGATTGGCCACCGGTGCCGTCGAGATCGAGCCTGACGGTATCGTCTTCCAGTCCGTCTTCGCCGTGGGCCTTCGAGAGTTCGGCACTCAACATCGTACCGACGGTGCGATCCTCGTTGGTGACACGCGCCTCGATGTCGACGTCGTCGCCACGCTTGACGGCCGGCTGTGCCTGGGCGATGAAGTCGTTGTCGATCTTGTCGGCGAGCTTGTGATTTTGCCCCCGCGTCTTCCGGCGGTCGTCCTCGCTGTCGGGTCGCCAGAGCAGTTCCGAGAGGTCGACGTGCTGGGCGCGCGGGTGATCGACGTCTTTCTGTTGAAGGAAGTCGGTCTGACCGATCAACTCGTCCATCGTCTCGACACCGAGTTCGGCCATGATCTCCCGCACTTCCCGGGCGATAAAGCGCATGTAGTTGGCGACGAATTCGGGGTCACCCGGGAAGTTGTCTCGCAGCTCCTCGTCCTGGGTCGCGACGCCGACCGAGCAGGTGTTGCAGTGGCACTTCCGGAGCATCACACAGCCACAGGTGATCAGCGGTGCCGTCCCGAAGCCGTACTCCTCGGCCCCGAGCAGTGCCGCAATCGCGACATCGCGGCCGGTCTTGAGCCCGCCGTCGACCCGGACGCGGATACGCGACCGAAGGTCGTTGTCCAGCAGGATCTGGTTGGCCTCGGCGATGCCAAGTTCCCAGGGGAGGCCGGCGTTCTTGATCGAGGTCTTTGGCGAAGCCCCGGTCCCGCCCGACTGGCCCGAAATCAGAACGGCGTCAGCCTTGCCTTTGGCGACGCCCGCGGCGATGATCCCCACACCGGCCTCACTGACGAGCTTGACGTGGACGTCCGCGTCGCGATTCGCGCACTTCAGGTCGTGGATGAGCTGGGCGAGATCTTCGATCGAGTAGATATCGTGATGGGGCGGCGGCGAGATGAGCGGGACGCCGGGCGTCGTCGAGCGTGTCTCGGCGATCAACTCGCTGACCTTCTCGCCGGGTAGGTGGCCGCCCTCGCCGGGCTTTGAGCCCTGGGCCATCTTGATCTCTAAGTGCTCGGCGTTGACGAGGTAGTTCGAGTCGACACCAAAGCGGCCGGAAGCGACTTGCTTGTCCGCACACTCGCGTTCGGTCCCGAACCGGTCGGTCGGTTCCCCGCCCTCGCCCGTCGAGGCGAACCCGCCGACGCGGTTCATGCCCGCGGCGAGGGTCTCGTGGGCCTCCGGGCTGATCGACCCGAAGGACATCGAGGAACTGAAAAACCGTTGGGTGATCTCCTCGACGGGTTCGACGTCTTCGATCGGGATCGACTCCCGGTGGTCGGTGTCAAAGTCGAGCAAGCCCCGCAGGGTCTGGAGGCGCTCGTTTTGCTCGTTGATCATCCCCGCAAACTCCTGGTAGGCCTCGTAGTCGCCGTGATTGGTGGCGTACTGGAGTTTGCCGATCGTGTTGGGGTTCCACTGGTGGAACTCCCCGTCCCGTCGCCAGTACAGTTCCCCACCCTGCTCGAGTTCGAGATTGCCAGCCACCGACGCCTCGAAGCCGTTCTGGTGGCGTTCGAGGACGTCTGCTTCCAGTTGTTCGAGGCCGATACCGTCGGTCCGATTTTCCGTTCCCTCGAAGTATTCGGCGACGAAATCGCTGTCCAGGCCGACAGCTTCGAAGATTTGGGCACCCTTGTAACTCTCCAGGGTCGAAATGCCCATCTTGGCCATGACCTTCTGGATACCGTCTTCGATGGCGTGGCGGTACTGCGCTAAGGCCGTCTCTCGGTCGACCTCGAGCGTGCCGTCGTAGACGAGTTCCGCGATCGATTCGTAGGCCAGGTACGGCGTCACGGCGTCGGCACCGTATCCCACCAGCGTCGCAAAGTGGTGGACGGCGTTTGGTTGGCCGCTTTCGAGGACGATGCCAGCGTGCGTTCGGAGCCCCTCACGGACCAGGTGGTGGTGGACGCCGCCGACCGCGAGCAGGCTCGGGATCGGGACCCGATCCGGGCCGGTCGCTGCGTCCGAGAGGATGACGATTTCGGCCCCGTCTTCGATCGCCTCGCGAGCGGCGGTGCGGACATCTTCGACGGCCGCTTGCAAGTCAGTCTCGTCGGGATCGTAGGTGATGTCGACCGATTCGGACCGGATACCGTTTGCCTCGATGTCGGCGATTTTGGCGTGTTCGTCCCGTGAGAGAATCGGCGAATCCAACGCCAGCTGCCGGCAGTGCTCGGGTGTCTCGGCGAGCAGGTTGTTCTGGCGGCCAATGTGTTGTTGGAGCGAGGTGACCGTCTCCTCGCGGATGTAGTCGATCGGCGGGTTCGACACCTGGGCGAACAGTTGCTTGAAGTACGTAAAGAGGGTCTTGTTCCGACTCGAAAGGACCGACAGCGGGGTGTCGTTACCCATCGCGCCGATCGGGTCTTTGCCTTCGGCAGCCATCGGCTCGATCAAGCGCTCGACGTGATCGAGCGTGTACCCGAAGGCACGCTGGTAGGTGGTAATGTCTTCCTCGACGTAGCTTGGCGGCTCGACGTCGCCGGGGTCGACGTCCGCGAGCGTGACGCGGTTCGCTTCGAGCCAGTCGCCGTATCGGTCGTCGGTCAAGCGATCGAAGATCTCGTCGTCGGGGACGATCCGCCCTTCCTCGGTGTCGGCGTAGAACATCTGACCCGGTTCGAGGCGATCTTTGCGCTCGACCCGCGAGGGGTCGACCTCGATCGCACCGGTCTCGCTGGACATAACCAGCCGATCGTCCTCGGTGACGAGGTACCGACAGGGACGCAGGCCGTTCCGATCGAGAATCGCACCGACGTTTTGCCCGTCGGTAACGGCCACGAGCGCGGGGCCGTCCCAGGGCTCGTTGATGGTCGAGTGATACTGATAGAAGTCTTCGCGGTCGGCCGCGAGTGTCGGCGACTCCTCCCAGGCCTCGGGTACGAGCATCCGCAAGGCGTGGGGCAGCGACCGGCCACCTTCGACGAGCAATTCGAGAACGTTGTCGAGGACGGCCGTGTCACTCTGGCCCTCTTCAGTAATCGGTTTGAGCTTCTCGATGTCGTCGCCAAACACCGGGCTTTCCAGATCGGCTTCCCGAGCCTGCATCCAGTTGAGGTTCCCGCGAAGGGTGTTGATCTCGCCGTTGTGGATGATGTTCCGATAGGGATGGGCGAGCTCCCAGGCACCCAGGGTGTTCGTCGAAAACCGCGAGTGGACGAAGACGAGGCTGGTCTCGACGCGCTCATCGGAGAGATCTTCGTAGTAGGTCCGAACCTGCGCGTTGGTCAACAGCCCCTTGTAGACGAGCTTCTGGCGATCGAGCGAGCAGATATAGAACCGGTCGTGGCCGGCAGGTTCGGTCGATTCGACCCGGTTCTCGATGACGTTCCGGAGCACGTACAGCGCCGTATCGAGTTCCTCAGTGGAGAGATTCGCTTGCGGTCGAACGAAAAACTGCTGGACGTCTGGTTCACTGTCCAGCGCTGTTTCCCCGAGTCCTTCGTTGTCGGTCGGCACCGAGCGCCAGGCGACGACCTCGAACCCCTCGTCGACGACGGCAGCCTCGATGGTCGCTCGGAGCTCGTCGGTCGAACGGTCCTTGGGAAAGAACACCTGCCCGACACCGTAGTCGTCGAAGTCGCCGAGCCCATCGATCTCCTCAGCGAAGAAGCCATGTGGCTTTTGAATCATGATCCCGGCCCCGTCACCGGTGTTTTCCTCTGCCCCCCGTGCGCCCCGGTGGTCGAGGTTCTCCAGCAGCGAGAGGCCATCCGAGATGATTTCGTGTTCCTTCTCACCTGAGAGGTTGAGGAGGACGCCGACGCCACAGTTTGCCTTCTGGGCGGTGGCGTCGGCAAGCCCCCGCTCGGAGACAGATGCGTTTGGATCGCTCATTGTGGACCTAGTTCGTGGATATACGCATAAACAATCGGGTTGCGTGCAGGAATTGCGCGCCCATCTCACGTACTCGGACGTGTGCCCTAGTTTCTCGTCGGGAGTCCACCGATCGTCCCGTTTCGATCGTGGCTCTCGCTGGATTGTCCAGAAACATTCTCGCTGCGGAGAAAACAGCATTATCAACCGGGAAAATCCCCAACACTCGGCCACTCAACGGTCCAGTGATTTCGTCATCGTCTCGGCAGGCAGGCCGCGCCACTCCGTGGCCGATGAGTGTTCGTAGCCGTTCGCTTCGAAGAACTCGAAGGCAATCGTCGGTACTGCAGCCCGAACGGACTGGGCGCCAGCCTGCCCCATCTGCGCTTCGATCCGCTGCAGGAGGACGGTCCCGAAGCCTTCGCGCTCGTACTCGGGGCTCGTGAAGATCCCCCGAACGACCCCCGCATCGGCGGAGAAGACGGCGTAGCTCACTGGCGTGATGGGCGTCTCAGCGACGAGCACTGTCGTCGCGTCTTCGTCGATCCAGGCCTCGAGGGGGTCGTCGGTCCCAACGACTAAATCAGCGTAGACGTCACGATCGTAGACGTCGCTACAGCTGGCCTCGATTGCCTGACTGCGAAGGATCCGAAGTCCGGGCACGTCCCCACGCTCGGCCGCTCGTACGGTGACATCCATTCGTCTGTCCCACCAGTAGCCACCCGAAACGTAAAATCACCATGCCGGCAGCGACGACCCGCTCGTGGCCACGAGGGAGACGACTCACCGCCGGACATTCGTCTCCAGTCTGCCGATTGTCCGACCCAAGTCTGACGGTGATTTATATGCAGTCCACAGCGACGATGTGACGGGGGCACCCGAAACGTCACACGCTCCCCTTCCCTTCGTTCTGAGACCGTGCCGATCGACGAAACTCACCGTCGCTGCGTTCAGCCGTGCGAAGAGTAAGGGAACGCTTTTGATTGCTCTTGTCGAACAGTGTTCCAGATTACGGCCCTCGAAGCCAGTTGTGCCCTCCAGAAAGCATGGACGCCGACGCATCGTTGCCACAGCCGCGATACGAATTGCTCGACGGACCCCCGGGTATCCGATTCGTCGATCCGATCGATGGCGGCCAGTTCTCACTGTTTACCCAAGCGCCGTGTGAGCCAGTCGAGCGATCGACGGACGCCCTCCCGATACCGATCGACACAGCCATCGAGATCGGTACACCGACGCTTCAGACGCCGTATCTCGTCGGCGTCTGGGTTCGGGACAGTGAGTTTACGCTCGTCGATCAGTGTACGGGTGGTGAGACCGTTTCCCTGGAGCACGGGGAGTATATCGTCGAGTTCTCGGCCGTCCAGTTGAAGGTGTATCTCGGGGTCGAGGGTCCCTTCGAGATCGATGCGACCGGCGAGGCAGTGACGTTTTCGTTCGAGCAGGCGTCTGAGGTGGTTCTGGGCGTTCGCTCGTATCACGAGCAGCCAGCCCGTACGATCACGACGACAACGGATCCGCGTGACCTGATGCACGCAATCTCGCAATTTCGTGCGTCGTTGCTGACCAGGAGTCCCGAACGTTCGTTCCCGACCTTACGTGGGCACCCACCGTTGCTCGAACTCGGCGAAGAACTATCCATCCCGGCCGGTTCGGCCCTCTCGGAGCCATCGGCCTTTATCGAAGTACCAGTCAGATGGGATCGCATATTGCCCGTCACGTCGCTGGCGTATTATTTGGATGGGGCAGTAGTTCCCGGCCGGGAGCCGCGACTGGTTGTCGATGGTGAGACGTTTCCCCTCAGTGGTCCGGCGGGATTCGAACAACGCGTCGAAGCCATTCTCAAACACGTCTTCGCGCTCGATTGCATCACGCGCACCGAAGGTCTGTACGACGTCGAGTTGCACGAACGCTCACTCATCGAAGACCGGGTTACCCTCGACTTTGCCGAACTGTACGACGCCCCGATCGCCGACCGAATCTCGGCGTACATGGACGTTCCCTTCGACGTCGTTGCACCGGCAGTCCCCGAGTGGAAACTGACAGCCGATGTCGAGCCCGATCCAGACAATATCCCGGTATTGCCGTTCCTGGCCTCTGATCTCGCCGTTATCCGAGTGCCAGAAAGCGACGACATCGAATCTCGCACCATCGAAGACACGTCGCCGGACATCGAGACGTTCTTCCGGGAAGATCCAGTCTTGGTCCGTGGACAGACGAGTGTCGACCGCTCGAGCGCCACGCCCGAGGGCGCGTCAATCTCGGATCGGGTGTTCCACCCGGAGCCCACCGACAGCCTGATACAGACGTTCGTCGGTGAGGGGATCCCGGTGGGCGCGACGAAGATGACCCCCACGGCGTTTCGCCGACGGCTGGCGTACGAACCAGCCGAACCTGGGCGGATCCAGATCGACGTCGTGAACAACGAGACAGCGATGAGCGAGGAGTCGGCCGTCTCTGACGTTTACGGGACCCGCGAGTGGATCGACTTCGACATTTCTGTCCACACGGAACTGACGAAAGCGGAACTCACCGAGGTCCTCGAAACCGAGACGGACTTCTTCCACTACATCGGTCACGTCGAGGACGAGGGCTTTCGCTGTGCGGACGGCCACTTGGATGCGGAAACGCTGTCCGACATAGACGTCGGGGCGTTCCTGCTCAACGCCTGCAGGTCCTACGACCAGGGACGGGCGCTCGTCGACGCCGGCGCGCTCGGCGGCATCGTCACGCTGGCGAACGTGCCCAACCCCACGGCCACCGAGATCGGAAAGAACCTGGCGCGGTTGTTGAATACTGGGTTCTCGATCGCGAATGCGCGTTCAGTACTGGGGGAAGATGAAAAGTTAGCAAACCGATATTTAGTAATAGGTGACGGAAATGCGAATATCGTGAAGAGTAAGATTGGAAGTCCTGTTCTTATGCAGATTACTGCAACATCGGATGAAACGATCAATTACGATATCAGGGGGTTTCCATCTCCCAACCACTCGGTGGGTGGATTAAGAACCTGGAATGTTGATCTCCCCGTTGGAAATTGTATCAGCCCGATGTATATTACGGATATTGAGATTACAAAAGAGAAATTTAGACGTATCTGCGAAAAAAATGATTCTCCACTAATTTTTGACAGTGAATTGGTGTGGAGTACCGAGTTCCTAAACGGTCGAATTTAAGGGCCTAAAGTAACATCTGCGAAGTCGGCCGAGGCCGCGCCCATCTGTGTCAACAACACGAGCAGCATGAACAGGACGCCGATTAGTCGCGGGTGCTTTGCCAGGAAGGCCGTTTCCGCCGATTCTGATTGGCTCATGGCCGCCTACGGGTTTTTCCAAAAGTCATAGTGTATTTCTAAAGGTATTTAATACTAATATAATTAATATAAATGCAAGATTCGTATAGGATATCCAGCTAATCCACCCAATGTGACAGTATCCCTACTATTTTCAATTATATAAGAGCGAAATGGGGGGTGCCGAAAGGTTCTTAATTGTTAGTAATGTAATCGATCGCAAGGACCAGGGATGACCGAAAAACGCGCAATTCGAAGACGAGAGGGGCACACGTGAGCGACGATCACGCGCCGAAGGGTGGCGACGGGACGGCAGCAAATGTGCTCTGTGCGTGCCCAGCCATCGGGAACGCGAAATCCGATCACTGCCGGGACTTGCTGACGCGGTCCGGACAGCCAGGGACAATTCTTGGCGTGACGATCGCCTCCTCACCCGGGGAGCGCATGAGTGAGTGGAGTGGCGTGATCGATCCCGTGCAAACCGACCTCTCGTTTATCAACGTCTCCGATGGCGGCCGGTCGGCAGCCATGTCGGCTGACGGATTTGGCGGCCAGCACGGCGCGATGGTCAACATGGTCGAAATCGACAGCGTTGACCTCCAGCAGCTCGGGACCCAGATCACAACGCAGCTCGATGAAGCAACAACCGAGCCGGTGGTGCTCTGTCTGGACTCGCTGACGGATCTGTTACAGTTCGGATCCGAGCAGACGATCCATCGCTTCCTCAACGTCATCACGACGCGGGTTGGAGAGGCCGACGCGATCGCCCACTACCATATCGATTCAGAAGGCCACCCCGCCGCGACGATCGAGACGCTGACGCCGCTGTTCGACACCACAATCCAGGGAAACGAATCGCTGTAAGTCACAGTCAAGAGAGGACGTTTCTGTCACACGCACGCAGATCGAAGTGCCCGATCATTTTTGTCCTCGCCAGGGTATGCTTCGGTACGATGGCCGCGCCGCCCGACGTCGTGTTGGTATACGCACCCGACGAGACGAAGCGTCGATCGATCACGACGGCCCTTCGAGACCGCTGGTCGGTCCGAACTGCCACAACGCCAGAGGCAGCCGCCAGCAGTCTCGACGAGACGATCGCCGTGGTCGTCGGGACCGACGGCACCAGTATCGAAGACCCCCGCACGAACAGCCCCAGCGAGTGCGATCACATACAATTACTGTGGCTCGCCAGCAGCGAGGCCGAGGTCCCAGCCAGCGGCGGCAACGTGCTTGCTGACGATGTTTCAGCGGATGCGCTTCGACAGACCGTCGCTCGACTCCATCGACGCGCGCGGTACGATCGACTGCTCACGACGTGTTACGAATTGTCCCGTGCGCGAAGCGAAGCGAAAGCGGATGAGTCGGCGTCGGCGGAAGATATCGCGGCGGGCGATCGTGAACTCGAATCGGTACAGCGCGACCTGGACGAACTCACAGCGGAGTTAAACGACGTCGAGGCGTTCGACGTGGCACTCGACGAGTAACCAGTCGTTGAGAAGTCAAACGGCCCGAATCCGACTGCGACGACGGGCCTCTTATTCCAGGTATGGCAACGTGTCGGCCGTCGCCGCAATCTCGTTTCGTTTGCACTCATCAACGCGGTGGTGTCCCAGATACCCTCGACTAACGCCTGTCGCTGGGCGTCATCGACGCTGACCTCGACGGTCTGATCGCCGTAGGTAACGGTCTCGCTTGCAACGTCGATGTCGATATCGCCGTCGGGGTTCTCCTCGACCCACTCCTGTAAGTCGGCGATCGTCTCGTGGTCGGCCGTCACGGTGGGCATGCCCAGCGCGAGGCAGTTGCCCGCGAAGATTTCGGCGAAGGACTCGCCGATGAACGCGTCGATCCCCCAGCGCATCAACGCCTGGGGGGCGTGCTCCCGTGAGGAGCCACACCCGAAGTTGTCGTTGACGACCATGACTGAGGCGTCCCGGAACTGGTCCTCGTTCATCGGGTGCTCTTTCTGGTTGTCCACTTCGACGGCTCCGCCGTCTCCGTCTCGCGACTCAGCTGGAGTCGCGCTGTCGTACCGAACGTCGAAAAAGGCGAACTGCCCCAGGCCATCGAAGGTGACGACCTTCATGAACCGCGCGGGGATGATCTGGTCGGTGTCGATGTCGTTGCCCCGGATCGGCACGCCGGTGCCGTTCACTGCCCGGACTTCGGGGATGTCGGCGTCGAAGTCGCTCATGCGGGGGTCACCTCCGGCAGTTCGCGCACGTCAGTCACTTCCCCGGTGATCGCCGCGGCGGCGACCATCTGGGGATTCATCAGCACCGTCCGCCCGTCTTTGCTGCCCTGCCGGCCGACGAAGTTCCGGTTCGAGGAGGATGCGGAGGCCTCGTCACCCTCCAGCTGATCCTCGTTCATGCCCAGACACATCGAACAGCCGGCGTTGCGCCACTCGAAGCCGGCCTCCCGGAAGGTCTCGGCCAGGCCTTCCTCCTCGGCGGCCTGCTGGACGCGCTGGCTCCCGGGGACAACCATCGCCCGGACGCTGTCGTCGACTTCCCGGCCCTCGATGATGTCTGCGGCTCGACGCAGGTCGGGCAGGCGCGCGTTCGTACACGAGCCCAGGAAGACGACATCGATGTCGTAGCCCGCCATCGTCTCGCCGGGCTCGACGCGCATGTGTTCCTGGGCGCGCCGGGCGGTCTCCTGCTTGTCTTCTTTCAGGTCCTCGGGCGCAGGAATCGGATCGGTGATGCCGATGCCCTGACCGGGGGTCGTGCCCCAGGTGACGACCGGTTCGAGTTCGCTCGCGTCGATGTGAACCACGTCGTCGTACTCGGCCATCTCGTCGCTCCGGATGGACTCCCAGTAGGGTTTCAGTTCGTCGAAGGCCTCGGGATTCTCCTGGAAGTAGTCCGTCTCTTTCAGCCATTCGTAGGTGGTCTCATCGGGGTTGACGTAGCCCGCGCGAGCGCCACCCTCGATGGACATGTTACAGATGCTCATCCGGCCTTCCATGTCCAGGTTCTCGATGGCCTCGCCGGCGTACTCGTAGACGTAGCCGACGCCGCCGTCGGTGCCCAGTCGGCGGATGATCTCTAAGATGATGTCCTTGGCCTCGACGCCCGGACCCAGTTCACCGTCGACTTCGATTTTGCGGACCTTCTGTTTCTCCATGGCGATGCACTGGGTCGCCAGCACGTCCCGAATCTGGGAGGTGCCGATGCCGAAGGCCAGTGCGCCGAAGGCGCCGTGGGTCGAGGTGTGGCTGTCGCCACAGACGATCGTCTTCCCGGGCTGGGTGATGCCCTGCTCCGGGCCGATGACGTGGACGATACCCTGATCGCCCGTCGTCGGGTCCGAAAAGTCGATACCCGCATCGCGGACGTTTGCCTCCAACTCGCCCATCATTTCCTCGGCCGCGTCGTCGCTGTAGGGCCGGGACTGATCGCTCGTCGGGACGATGTGATCGACGGTCGCGTGAGTCAGATCCGGTCGGGCAACCTCGATATCGCGCTCGCGAAGCATGCCGAAGGCCTGTGGGCTGGTAACCTCGTGGATGAGGTGGAGTCCGACGAATAGCTGATCCTGCCCGTTGGGTAGGGTCGTTACCTTGTGGCGATCCCACACCTTGTCGTACAGCGTTCCCTGACTCATACTCGTCCGTCCGTTGTCTGCGTTCGATAGCGTGCGTTCATTGTGTCGCGTCGATCACTCCGCCTGCTCGTCCCAGGAGAACAGGTCCCGCAGGGACTCGCCGACGTTTTCGATGTCGTGATTCTGTTCTGCGTCTCGCAACTGCTTGTAGCTCGGCCGGTTGGTCTGGTTCTCGGCGATCCACTCCTTGGCGAACTCGCCGTTCTGGACCTCTTCGAGGATCTGCTCCATCCCCTCGCGGGCCGAATCGTCGATGACGTACTCCCCGCGGGTGAGGCCACCGTACTCGGCGGTATCGGAGACGGAGTTCCACATCTCCATCAGCCCGCCCTCGTAGATCAGATCGACGATCAGCTTCATCTCGTTCATGACCTCGAAGTAGGCCATCTCCGGGCTGTATCCGGCGTCGACCAGCGTTTCGTAGCCGACCTTCATCATCTCGGTGACGCCGCCACAGAGGACGGCCTGCTCGCCAAAGAGGTCGGTCTCGGTTTCCTCGCGGAAGGTCGTCTCGATGACGCCAGCTCGCGTACAGCCGATCGCCTTCGCGTACGCGAGGGCCGCCTCCTTGGCCTGGCCGCTCTCGTCCTGGTAGACCGCGACCAGACCGGGCGTGCCCTCGCCGCGCTGGTAGGTCCGCCGGACCAGGTGGCCCGGGGACTTCGGGGCGACCATCGTCACGTCGACGCCCTCCGGCGGTTCGATCTGGCCGTAGTGGATGTTAAAGCCGTGAGCGAACTGGAGGGTGTCCCCCGGCTCCAGGCTGTCCTCGATGTCGTCGTAGACGGCCGGCTGGACCGTATCGGGGACGAGCATCACGACGATGTCGCCGTCCGCTGCGGCGTCAGCCGGCGTCTTGACCGTCAGACCGGCGTCTTCGGCGACCGGGCGATCCTCGTTGCCCTCCGGCAGGCCAACGACCACGTCGACGCCGCTGTCGTCGAGGTTCTGGGCGTGAGCGTGGCCCTGGCTGCCAAAGCCAAGGACCGCTACCGTCGTGTCTGCGAGATACGATTCGTCTGCGTCGTCGTCGTAGTATACTGTCGCGTTGAATTCCTCGGTCATGGTTGTCGTCTCCGTGTCTGCGTTGCGTGGGTGTCAATCTATCGTGTCGTCATGGCCAGGCGAGCGGTGGCGTTACTCACCGCTCGCGTACCCGTTTGCGTCCATCGTCTCCGCGCCGCGTTCGAGGGCTGCTGCACCAGTGCGGACGACTTCCTCGACCTCGAACTGTTCGAAGGCCTCGACGGCGGCGTCGATCTTCTGTTTGCTGCCCGTGATCTCGACGGTCACGGCGTTGGGCGAGGCGTCGACCGCCTGGCCGTTGTACATCTCCGCGACCGACTGGACGTCGTCGGGCTTTTGGCCCCGAACTTTCACGAGGGCGAGTTCCCGCCGCATCGCCTCGGGCTCGAGTTCCTCGACGGCGATCGTCGGGATGAGTTTCCGGAGCTGTTTTTTGGCCTGCTCGACGCCAGGCTCGGGTTCCTCGATGACGATCGTCATCCGGGCAACGCCGTCGTCGGTCGTCGGCCCGACAGTGAGGCTCTCGATGTTGAACTGCCGGCGGCTAAAGAGCCCGGACACTTCAGCGAGGACGCCGGGCTCGTGTTTGACCAGCGCCGACAGCACCGCGTGGCGGGGCTGGTGGGTCGCTTCCGCTTTCGGGTCGATACGAATGCCTTGCTCGTTGCGCCGGCCCTCGGGTCGAATCCGTTCCTCGGGGGCTGGCCCAGGGAGTTCTCCACTGCTCATTGTTAGAGGGAGTCCAGTTGGTCTTCCGAGAGGGCGAACTGTCCGTTGTCGCCGCCGCTCGGAACCATCGGGTAGACGTTCTCGCCGGGGTCGATGATCGCGTCGATGACGGCCGGCCCGTCGTACTCGCGAGCCTCCTGAATCACGTCGTCGACCTCGTCGTACTCTTCGAGCCGGAAGCCACGCGCGCCAAAGGATTCCGCCAGCAGGTCGAACTCGGGGATCCACGGGTACTCGCTTGCCATCCGCCGACCCTCGTAGAACCCGTCCTGCCACTGGCGGACCATCCCGATCGCCTCGTTGTTGAGGATGACGTACGTGATGTCCAGATCTTCCCTGACCGCGACCGAGAGTTCCTGCATCGTCATCAGGAACGACCCGTCGCCGTCGAAGGTGACGACCTCCCGATCTGGCGCACCCAGCTTCGCGCCGATGGCCGACGGGACGCCGTAGCCCATCGTTCCCAGCCCGTTGGAAGAGACCCACGTGCGGGGCTCGGTGTACGTCCAGAACTGGCAGGCCCACATCTGGTGTTGGCCGACGCCGGTGGTGACGATCGCATCGTCGTCTGCCAGTTCGGCGAAGCGTTCGACGACGTACTGCGGTTTCAGCGGCTCGTCCTCGGGCGTCTCGTAGTCCAGCGGATATTCCGATTTCCAGGTCTGGCACTGTTGGCGCCACGTCTCGGCCTCTGGTGCGTCCGTCAGTTCGTCGTCGAGCTGTTCGAGGACGCGCTCTGCGTCGCCCAACAACGGGTAATCGGCGTAGATGTTCTTGTTGATCTCGGCGGGGTCGATCTCGACGTGGATGACCTCGGCGTCGGGCGCGAAGGTGTCGACGCCGCCAGTCAGGCGGTCGTCGAAACGCGTCCCGACACCCAACAACACGTCGCAGTTGGTGATCGCCATATTGGCCGCGCCGGTGCCGTGCATCCCGGCCATGCCAAGCGAGAGGGCGTCAGTCTCGGGGAACGTGCCCAGTCCAGGCATCGTCGTGATCACCGGGATCTCGTACTCCCGGGCGAACGCACGCAGTTCGTCGTGAGCTTCGCCCTTGATGACGCCCCCACCCGAGAGGATGGCCGGCCGATCGGCCGCTTCCAAGGCTTCGGCGGCCGCCTCGATGACTACCTCGTCTGCGGTCTCGGGCGGATGGTAGGTCTCTGGCGTTTCGGGGGAGACCGGCTGGACGTCAGTCTCGGCCTTGCTGGCGTCTTTGGGCAGATCGACCAGGGTCGGCCCTTGTCGGCCAGCATCGGCCAGTGCGAACGCCTCGCTGACGTCCTCGCCGAGGGTATCCGGGTCGCCGGCGAAGTAGTTCTGTTTGGTGATCGGTTGGGTAATGCCGACGGTATCGACCTCCTGAAAGGCGTCGTTGCCGACGAAATCCGTCGCGACCTGGCCCGTCAGCGCGATCATCGGATCCGAGTCCATCGAGGCGTCGGCGATGCCCGTCACGAGATTCGTCGCGCCCGGCCCGGAGGTCGCCATCGCGACACCGGGATCACCCGAGACGATGCCGTAGGCGTCGGCAGCGTGGGCGGCACCCTGCTCGTGAGCCATCGTGATGTGCTCGATGTCCGAGTCATAGAGGGCGTCGTAGACGGGCATGATCGCCCCGCCCTGGACGCCAAAGGCCATGTCGACGCCGGCCTCCTCTAAGGCGATGATCGCGGCTTCCGCGCCTGTCGTCACTTCACGGGCGTCGTCAGTGGCTTGCGCTTCGTCGTCAGCTGGCGGTTCGGGCTCTGGATCTTGATGGAACGCGCGTTCGCTCATGGGCGATACCTCCGTGCTGTGGGTGCCGCTCGCGGACTGGCTGCCCGCGGATGCGGCGTCGGTGAATGCTGATGTGTCATGGCTGGCGTCTGCTCGCTGGTAGTCAACGCGCCGTACGATCGTCGTGAGAAGTGTGGTACTATCGGGGCTATAGTGCCCCTACAATACCGCTCAGAAGCAGGTCGGACGCGCCGCTGGCACCGGATCGCACTCCAGACGAGACCAGCGGGCACATCGGTACCGGAACGTCGTCGTCGTTCATTATAAACGTTCCGTGAGATGGATCCACGAACGGTTGCCAAGACAGCAGACAGCGGTCGCTGGCCGGGCTGAGCGGGCGACGTGGACGTCATCTCAAGCACTGACCTCCTCACGTGCCTCGACGCCCACGTCGCGGGCAAACCGTTCGAGGACGTCCATCGTGACGCGGTTGTCCTCGGCACCGAACGCCTTGACCCGGCGGGTGACCTCCCGTACCTCCGAATCTGACGGCGCGAAGCCGGCATCGCGGAGTCGCTCGCGGACCGAGTGCTGGCCAGTGTGTTTGCCAAGCACCAGTTCGCGCTCGGCACCGACCATCTCGGGAGTCATGACGCCAGGCTCGAACGTCTCGCTGTTCTCGATGACGCCGGCGGCGTGGATGCCCGATTCGTGGGAGAAGGCGTTCTCGCCGACGACGGGCTTGTTACCCGGGGTATCGACACCACTTTTGTCCTCGATTAGCCGGGACAGCTCGGTGATACGAGTCGTATCGATACCCGTATCGACGTCGTACAGACTCTCGGCGGCCATGACAACTTCCTCGTAGGCGGCGTTGCCGGCCCGCTCCCCGATGCCGTTGACCGATACCTGGGCCTGAGCACCGCCGGCCTCGTAGCCCGCTAAGGCGTTGGCCGTCGCCAGCCCGAAGTCGTCGTGCGTGTGCACGTCGACGCGAGCGTCCGTGTGAGCGTCGACTTTCGCAACCATCTCCCGGAAGCGGCCGGGCGTCGCAACGCCCGTCGTGTCGGGAATGTTGATCCAGTCGGCTCCGGCCCCGGTAACGGCCTCGACGACGTCCAACAGGAACGCCTCGTCGGTCCGGGTGGCGTCCATGGGCGAGAACATGCACTCGACACCGGCCTCTGTGACGCGCTGGACTGACTCGACAGCCCGTCGTTTGGCGTCCTCACGGGTCGCATGCATCGAGTCAGACAGTTGGACGTCACTGGTCGAGACGAACACGTGGACGAGTTCGACGCCCGACTCGAGGGCGGCTTCGATATCTGCGTCGACGACGCGAGCGAGTCCACAGGTGGTCGTCGTGGTACTTTCGGCGATATCCCGAACCGCCTCGAACTCCGCGTCGGAGTTGACGGGGAACCCAGCCTCGATGACGTGGGTGCCCATTTCGTCGAGTAGCGCCGCTATCTCTCGTTTGTCTTCGTAAGAAAACGAGGTGCGCGGCGTCTGTTCCCCGTCGCGAAGCGTCGTATCGAAAATCCGTGCGTCCGTGATTTCGGACGTACTATCGAGTGTGCCCTGGAAGAACTCGATCCGCCGGGGATTCCGACGCAACCTCGGATGTGTTAGACATTTGCGTTCGGAGGCACGGCGTCGGCGTATTTAAATCTTCTCGAAGCCACAGTCCAGATCGGGCAAACGTCAAGTCATCGCCCAGTCTGGCGTCCAAAGTCCCGCGATTGTTGCCTAATTGGGCGTGAGCGGTGCCAAACGGGACTCTGTCTCCTCTCGACGGGCGAACCCAGGCGGCCCACTCACCGAGAGTGACCTCTTCTATTGTGTTGGATGTGAATATTATCACTACTGATATCAGGAGGTACAGGCTTATACTTTCGAGTCTACCTGTATCGGATAGCTACCCATCAATGCGCCCACAACGATACAGTAGACGGGAGTTGCTCGGTGCCACTGCTGGCATCAGCATTGCTGGACTCGCCGGTTGTCTCGGCGATGACAGTACAGACACCGAAACCGAAACAGACCCCTCGACGGGCGAGCAGACAGGCGAAGACGCGACGCAGGTCGGCATGATCTACGCCCTCGCCGGCCTCGACGATCGGTCGTTCAACGATGCGGCCAACAGGGGGATCCAGCGAGCACGACTCGACTACGGCATTTCGTTCTCGAACCACGAGCCGGACGCGGCCAAAGACATCGAGAGGCTACAACGAGAGCTTGCACGCAGTGAGACACCGACGTACGATCTGCTCTGTTGTATCGGCTTCGTCCAGCAGGACTCACTTGGACAGATCGCGTCCGAATACCCGGAGCAGCAGTTCATGATCGTCGATGCGACTGTCGATGCCGAGAACGTCGCCAGTTACGTCTTCAAGGAGCACGAAGGCTCGTTCCAGTCGGGCCATCTCGCGGGTGAGTTGACCAGTAGAGAGATTACGCTTGGAACCGGGACAACCAACCCCGATGAACGAATCGTCGGGTTCGTTGGTGGCGTCGAAAACGACCTGATCAAACGGTTCGAGGCGGGGTATCGGGCAGGAGTGAAGTACGCCGATTCCGAGGTGACCGTCCGTTCGTCGTACGTCGGAAACTTCGCGGACGTGCAGACGGCGTTCGATATGGCACAGGGAATGTACGACGACGGGGCGGATATCGTCTATCACGCAGCCGGCGGGGCCGGGCTGGGCGTCTTTCAAGCGGCCCAGGCGGCGAATCGGTACGCGATCGGCGTCGACGCAGACCAGTCTCGAAGTAATCCACGATACGCGGACGTCATCCTCGCAAGTATGGTCAAGCGTGTCGACAACGCTATCTACAGCGCTACCAGCAACGTCGTCGAGGGAGGATTCCAGGGTGGGAGCGTCGTCCCACTCGGCCTTGAAGCGGACGGCGTCGATGTGGTCTACGGGACGTCACTCGAACCAGCGATACCGAACGACGTCAAGACAGCAATCCAGACGTCCAGAGAGGCCATCATCGCGGGAGATATTACGGTCCCGACAGAGGTCGAGGGGTGACCACGAATGGCCGATAGTCTCAGGACGCGACTCGCACGGTTCGGGCGTCGCATCGTCCCCGATTTCGTCCGCCAGCGGTACGCCGCACAGTTCGCAATCGCGTTTCTCGCCGTCGTCCTCGTGATCGCGGGTGTCGGAGCCCTCACCTACGTACAGGCAGGGCAAACCGTCGAGTCGAGTACGACCCAGCAGTTAGAGGAAACCAGCAACCTGCAGGGCCAGTCGATTGGCTCGTGGGTCAAAGAGATGCGGACGAGTACCAGATCGGTCTCTAGCGGTGACGGACTCCAGACCGATCGCACAGCCGCCGCACATATTCTCCTCCAGGATCAGCTGCTCTCTGAAGACATCGTGAGCATGCACTATGTCAACACGAGCCAAAACGAAGTCATCGCGAGTACCGAACTCCCGATCGAGGGGCGATCGCTCGATGAACTCTCAGCCCCCTGGACGGACGCCGAGGTGCCGGAAGGTCCCGGAGAGAACAGCCGCGTCTGGCAGTCCTCGCGATCCTATCGCTCGCCGGTTTTGAACGACCGGCCGGTCATGGCCTTTGCCAGCTCTGTCCCACAGCGGGCAAACTCCTATCTCGTGGTCGTGAGTCGGATCCAGCCACAACTCGAGCGCGTCCAAGGGGAAAACACTGACCAGCGGACGACCATCGTCAACGACGCCGGCGAGACAGTCCTCGATATCGATCGAACGGTCTCGGCGACGACCCACGCCACACAGTTCGACACCATCCGTAACGGCTCAGCAAACGGAACGACCTCCCGGATCGGGGCCGATCAGGTCTTTGCCTACGCGTCGGTGCCGGGGACCGACTGGGTGGCCATGACCGATATCGAGAAGTCGACGGCCTTTGCTGTCCGTGACGACGTCGCCCAGTCAGTGCTGTTGTTGGTGGTGCTCGGACTGGTCTCGCTCGTCATCGTCGGGCTCGTCCTGGGCCAACGGACGATCAGGCCCTTGACACGGCTCCGGTCACGGGCCGAGCAGATGGAGGCGGGGGAACTCGACGTGGACTTAGAAACCAAACGCGAAGACGAGATCGGGCGCCTGTACGACAGTTTCGACGCGATGCGCAATTCCTTGCGGGAACGCATCACCGAGGCCGAAGAGGCCCTCGAAGACGCAGAGAACGCCCGAAGCGAAGCTGAAGCGGCAAAACAAGAGGCTGAAGCGGTCAGCAGACAGCTCAAACAGCGTGCTGGGGCTTACAGCGACGTCATGCGTGCCGTTGCCGAAGGCGACCTCACCCGACGGATGGATCCCGACGCCGACCAGGAAGCGATGGCCGAGATCGCACGCGAGTTCAATGCGATGATCGACCAACTCGAAGAGACTGTCGGCGGCGTGATGGCCTTCGCCGAATCGGTCGCCACGGCAAGTGAAGAAGTCGCATCCGGTGCTGGCGAGATCGAGACGACGAGCCAGACGGTTGCGACCCGCGTCCAGCAGATCTCCGACGGTGCACTCCAGCAAAACGAGACACTGCAAGAAACCGCAGGCGAGATGAACGATCTCTCGGCGAGCATCGAAGAGATCGCGTCTGCGTCCGCATCAGTCGCCGAGACGGCAAACGAAACAGCCGAACGTGGCCGGGAAGGACGGCAGGCGGCCCAATCTGCCATCGACGACATGGCCGAAATCGAAACGCGCTCGGAGACGGCCGTCGAACAGATCCTCGAACTGCAATCCCAGATGGACGAAATCGGGGAGGTCGTCGACTTCATTACCGACATCGCCGAACAGACGAACCTACTCGCCCTCAACGCGAACATCGAAGCGGCCCACGCCGACGACAGCGGCGATGGGTTCGACGTCGTCGCAAACGAGGTCAAGAACCTCGCCGAGGAGACCAGAACGTCGGCCGAACAGATCGAAACCCAGATCGAACAACTCCAGGCAGCGACCGACGAGACAGTTTCGGACATCCGCACGACGAGCGAGCAGATCACCACCGGTGTCGAAACAGTCAGAGAAGTCTCGAACGCACTCGACGAAATCGTCGACGCTGTCGAAGACACCAATCAGGGCATTCAAGACATCAATACGACGACCGACGAGCAAGCCGAATCGACACAGCGTGTCGTCAGCCGTGTCGATGAAGTCTCCGACATCAGCCAGAACGTCACCGAAGACGCCGA
The DNA here is from genome assembly GCF_009690625.1 of Halorhabdus sp. CBA1104. Lineage (NCBI taxonomy): Archaea > Methanobacteriati > Methanobacteriota > Halobacteria > Halobacteriales > Haloarculaceae > Halorhabdus > Halorhabdus sp. CBA1104. The sequence continues at coordinate 1,241,945 of NZ_CP033878.1, forward strand.
GCAGGTGTCGGCTGCCGCAGAGGAACAAACGGCCTCCGTCACGGAAATTGCAAACAACGCAACCGAACTCAAAGACCGGGCGACGGAGCTGGCCGCTACGCTCGATGCGTTCACTGTCGACGACCAGCGAAAATCAACGGCGAACCTCTCGGCGTCGAAATCCGATCACGACGAACGGTAACCCCACTGTGTCCCTGCCGTCGCGGGGCTGTACCGGGTGCCGGTCCGACCGCGGGACGGGCAACAGCCGGACTGATTCGGGACGCGTCGCGTAGATTTTTATCTCACCGAACGCAATTGCGGGTATGTCCGAGTTCGATCTGGATCTGCAGGCCGTCGAGTCCCAGCTAGAAGGCGACGAGGGGGACCACCGCGTCGTTCTGGGTATCCTCGACGGGACGACCCCCGACGAGGAGTGGGTGCAACTCGCCACAGACGGGGCTGTGTTGGTATTAGACGTCCAGGGAGACGTCAACGAGCAGGCCGGTGGGTTCGCTCGCGACGTGCGGGACAACGGCGGGAGCCTCGTTCACTTTCGTGGGTTTCTGATCGTGACACCCCCACGCGTAGAGATCGATACCGATCGCCTCGAATGAGCGACAGTCGAGCACACGGCCGGACGTGATCGGCGTCGCCCCCTCAAGATCAGCCGTCGACTGATGGTTTATGCCAGTCCGGATCGTAGGCTGAGGTATGCCAATGAAGGGAACCGGCACCGGTACGTTCGAGCCGGTCGACGGCCGCGAGAACGGCTCGACGTGGATCGCACAGCCAGACGAGACGATGCAGCGGGCGAGTCACGCCCTCGGGATCGACGGCGAGGTCTGGCTCGTCGATCCAGTCGACGTCGACGGGCTAGACGAGCATCTGGCCGACCTGGGAGAGGTTGCCGGCGTCGTCATACTGCTGGACCGCCACAAACGCGACGCCGGGGCGATCGCCACGCGCCACGATGTTCCGGTGTACGTACCGGAGTGGATGGATGGGGTCGCCAGCGAGATCGGCGCCGATATCGAGCGCTTCGGGACGACGCTGGCAGACACGTATCGGGTCTACCCGATCGTCGACTCACGCTTTTGGCAAGAAGCCGCACTGTACGACGAGGATAGCGGCACGCTGGTCGTCGCGGAGTCCCTCGGGACAGTGTCGTATTTCACAACGGGCGATCGACACCTCGGCGTCCACCCGATGCGCCGACACCGCCCACCCCGCCGACTCGGCCAGTTCGACCCCGAGCGGCTGCTCGTCGGTCACGGGGCACCGGTAACGACAGACGTGGCAGCCACGATCGAGGACGCTCTGGCTGGGGCTCGTCGTCGGGCGCCGCGACTGTACGCCGAGTCCCTTCGGGACTTCGTGTTCGGGTAGCAGATGGCCACAGAGCCAGTCTACGCGACGACAGGACTCATCGACGTACTCTTAGCACGTGCTGGAGAGCAAGCACCCGATCCAACGACGATCTCGGTGTCGGTCACACGAGCGGCCGAGTTCAAGGAATTAGACATAAACGGGGACACGCCGGTGTTCACACACTTTTATCTACCCAACGCCGGGAACGCGGTCAACTTCGTCTTCGGCGTCGATCTCGGGACGCCAGTCGGCCAGACCCAGGGCCGATTCGTCTCCCACCCCGAGGGGCCGCTCGAACCAACCCAGGCCGACGACTTTCACGAGGTGCTGTTCGTCGCCGTCCCGCCGTGGGACCGGCAATCGATCGTGGCGTTCGATCGAGACAACACGCGCCGGGAGCTACGGCTGCTGGACGTCGAACCGCCCGAAGAAGTGTTCGAAGAGTGACGACGAGTGACCACGTGGCACGACCGATAGCCGGCAGTGGCCCGTGACAGTTACTCCAGGTAGCCCAGATCCTGAAGTTGGGACGTAATCTCGTCGAACTCCGCTTCGGTGAGTGCCTCCGATTGCTGGTGCTGGATCACGATACTCCGGAGCAAGAAGCGAACGAGGTCGCTGGTCGATGAGAAACTCGTCCCTTCGATCGTGTCCTCGACCCGATCGGCGAGGTCCTTCGGAATTGAAACGGTTGTGTACTCGGTCATACGCTATGGTCGTGACCGGACGAAAAAGGCGTTGCGTCCGCGTGGGAGTCGCGTGGTCAGTTGGGACTACCGCTCGTGATACTCCGCCTCCGTCTCGAACATGTCGGGCAGACTCGCTCGTTCGGTCGGAGCGAAGATACTCGGTGCTGACGAGGGATTGCCATCGGGCGAATCCGGGTCGGACAGGCGGTCACGCTCGGGGATCGCTGGCTGTTGGGTTGTCGGTGGTCGATACGCGGTCTCGGTCGGGCGGTGGTTCGGATTGGAACTCATCGGGACGTGGATCGCAGGTAGTCGGCGAGCGGTACTGGCCGGACTCAACGGAACGGTGCGCCACGTACACGAAGTTCGATCATCGTATCGCACCCGATGTGAGCCGGGCTAATAAATATAACGATTGTAAATGATAGATTCTACTCGGCGAGTGAAACTGGATACTCGGTCAGGTTTTCGGCCCCGTCCTCGGTCACGACGAGAAAGTCTTCGATACGGACACCGCCCACATCGGGGTCGTACAGCCCCGGTTCGATCGTGATGACGTGGCCGGGTTCGAGTTCGCCGCCGCCCGGACCGATAGTCGGCTGTTCGTGGACGGCGAGGCCGACGCCGTGACCGGTCGTGTGAATGAAGCCGGTCTCGGTGCTCCCGTCGCTGCGGAGCGTCGGCAGGCCCGCGTCCTCGTAGATATCACACACGACGTCGTGGACGTCCTCGCCGGTGACACCCGGTTCGACTGCATCGATAGCCGCCTGTCTGGCCTCGTCAGTCAGGTCGAACCACTCCCGGATCGTCTCACTTGGCTCACCGACGAGGAACGTCCGCGTCATGTCGGCGTGGTACTGGGTCGCCTTGTCCTGGGGGAAGATATCGACGATGATCGGCTCGTCGGCCCGGAGTGGTCCACTCCCACGATCGTGTGGGTCGGCGGCATCCTCGCCACAGGCGACGATCGTCTCGTCGAGTGCACAGCCGTTCCGGAGCAACGTGACTTCGATTTCCTCGCTGACGCGTTCGCTCGTCAGCACGTCGCCGTCGACCAGGAGGCGTCCCTCGTCGTCGACTGACGCCCCGCGAATGAGTTCCTCGGCGGCAGCCATCGCCTGCTCGTTGGCCCGCTGGGCGGTCCTGACGTGTTCGATCTCCGTCTCGGCCTTCCTCGCCCGGACAGATTCGATCACGTTGTCGTAGTCGACGGTGACGGTAACGCCCTGCTCGCGGAGGCCATCGGCCGCCCCGGTCGGGAACCGCGGTGGGACAGCGAGGGATTCGACGCCGTGCTCGGCGAGGAAGGCCGCACGGACGCGATCGACAGCCTCGCGCCGGTCGTACTCCTCGCGCAATCGATCGTAGTCGTAGTCGACGTATCGCTCGACGGTTGCGGCGTCGGATTCCCGTTTGGCTCGTCCGTATTCGAGACTCCGGGGGAAAAACAGATGGACGTCACCGGCATACAGCGTCACAAACGGGTCGGGAGCACCGAATCCCGAGAGGTACTGCTGGTTCGGGTCGGTGCCATCGGCGTCTAGCAGATACCCGTCGGCCTCCAACTCGGCGAGTCGGGCCTCCAGTTGGGAGAAGTCTTTCTCCATGCCACCGCATCCGACTGCGGTGGCCAAAGGCGTACCGACTGCGGTGGCCAACGGCGTGCGACGGCAGCCGGCAAGCTACCCTTCGGCAAGCAGTCGAGATTCGACGTAGGCCTCGGCTTCTGCTCGCAGCGTCGAGAGATCGACAGCGGCCGTCGACCGGTGGGTCATCGCGCCGGTGATCGTCGCGTGCAACATCGTCGCCACGGCCTCTGGATCGACGTCCCGAAAGGTCCCATCCTCGACCCCCTCGCGAACGATCGCAGCGAGCCGATCCCGGAAGAACGCGTCGTGTTCGCTGAACTGTTCCTGATAGGCAGGGTCGGTCGTCGCCTGGGCGCGCAATCCCAGCATCGTCCGCCGGAACGCGGCGGCCTCCGGGTCGTCGTCGGGCGAGAATACGCGGTCGAAGAGTACCTGCAAGCGGGCCTCGGGACCGAGATCACTGTCGATCCCGAGGTCAGCCTCGGCGTGTTCGAGGAGGTAGGACAGAAAGTCCAACAGGAGTTCGTCCTTGCCGTCGTAGTGATGGTAGACCAGCGACGTACTCTTGGGGAAGTGTTCACCGATGCGTTCGATCGTCACGTCCGCGTATCCGTGTTCGCGCAGCGCCCCGTAGGTCGCTTGCAAGATCTCGATACGAGTCTCCTCGGGCGCGTCCGGAAAGAGATGATCGGGTGCCATTCCGTTAGTTCCACCCTGACACTCCGCCCTCGAAGACGTCACGGTTCGGTGTGGGCACAGCCGCGGGCAAGCGGGCGAAAATTCCGACTGTTCTCTCGGCAGCCGAGACCGCCTCGCCATCTTGGCTACGTGTGTCCCACTGGACCGTGACCACCCGGTCGAGCGGTGTTTTGTCGACGCCTGAATCGGCTGTCACCGTGGCCCTACGTGGGACCCTCTGGTTGCCGTCGCTATGCATACGACCGCGAAAGAGCCGAAGGACCAAAACGGTGTTGAGTAAATATTCAATCAACAAATTTTAGTCTGCGTCGCTGCGACGATCAGAGCGATGAGTACAAGTAGCAACGACGCCGGCGGATCCGATGCTGGGCAGGCGATCGAAGCCGACGGGCTAGAGCTCACCTACGCCGACGGGACAGAGGCAGTCTCGGGTGTGTCCCTTGCGGTCCCTGAGGGGGAGTTTTTCGGCTTTCTCGGCCCCAACGGTGCGGGGAAGACGACGACGATCAAAGTCCTGGCCACGTTGCTGGCCCCCACTGGCGGCTCGGTGCGTGTCAACGGCTTCGATGTCGAGCGTGAGGCCCAGAAGGTTCGTGAGTCGATCGGCTACATGGCCCAAGAGACCAGCGTCATCAACGAGATGACCGCCCGGGAGAACCTCCGATTTGCCTGTGACGCATACGGCGTACCACGCGGCGATCGAGGTGGCCGTATCGACGAACTACTCGATCTCGTCGACCTGGCCGACGTCGCCGATAAGCAGGCCCAAGATTTCTCGGGTGGGATGAAAAAGCGACTCGATGCCGCGATGGCACTCGTCCATCGCCCACCGCTGGTCTTTCTGGACGAACCGACCACCGGCCTGGATCCGAAAGCACGCAACCGACTCTGGGATTACTTCGAGGAGATCAACGACCGCGGGACGACCATCTTTCTGACGACCCAGTATCTGGAGGAGGCCGACCACCTCTGTGACCGGCTCTCGGTCATTCTCGACGGCGAAATCGTCGCGGACGGCTCGCCCGAGACACTCAAGCGAGAGGTTGGCGGGGAGATCTTAGACGTCGAACTCGACGACGGGGCCGAGGAGCGCGAGCGGGCCGCCGAAATCGTCCAGTCGGACGATCTCTTTGGCGACGATCCCAACGTCGACGTCACCGACGACGGGATCTCGGTGACTTCGCGGGAGGCTCGAAAGCGCGGCCCGGATCTGCTGGTTGCACTCCGGGACGCAGCGATCACCGTGACGGGATTCAACGTCCGCTCGCCGACGCTTGACGACGTTTTCCTCGCGATTACCGGCGAGCACGTCGAAGCCGAGGCCGCGACGGACGACGAGCGCGTCACGTCGGCGGCCGACCAGTCGACTGCCACCGACGGGGGTGGCCAATGAGTACTGATACGGTCGGCGACGAAGAAGTCGTCCGGACGTCGAATACGTTTCTGCGGGACATCTGGACGAACTTCATGCGCTGGAATATCAACGCGATCCGCAACCCCTTCGTGGTAGTCTCCTCGCTCGTCCAGCCGATCATCTTCCTCGTCCTCTTTACCCAGATCTTCGGGAACGTCGTCACGGGAACGCTACCTGGCGGAATCAGTTACGAGTCCTATCTCGTTCCGGCCATCGCCGTCCAGATCGCACTCATCGTGGCCTCCTCGTCGGGAATCGGGCTCGTTGATGACATCGAGAGCGGCGTCTTCCAGAAGACGCTGGTCACGCCGATGAACCGGGTCGCCATCTTCCTCGGGAAGACCCTCTCTGAACTGATCCGGATCGTCATCCAGGTCGTCATCATCCTGGTGTTGGGCGTCATTCTGGGCGCGGAGGTCGCCACCGGCCTGCCCGGGGCGCTGGCGATCATCGGGATTGCGATCCTCTTTGCACTGTGGTTCCTGGCGTTTTCGAACGTCGTCGCGCTCATCACGCGCGACCAGGAGTCGACGATCATCGCCGCCAACATGGTTCAGTTGCCGCTGTTGTTCGTCTCCAGTGCCTTCCTCCCGGTGAGTTCGATGCCGGGGTGGGTCCAGACGGTCGCGACGTACAACCCGATCACCTACGGCGTCGACGCCGCACGGGCACTCATGCTCGATGCCGACGTCATGGAAGTGCTCGATATCACTGCCTTCGGTGGAATCTGGAACACGATCGTCCCCGCACTGGCGGTGCTGGTCGTCCTCGACGTGATTCTGGGCGCAATCGCCGTCTACATGATCAATCGGGCCTCCAGTGCGAGCGTCCAGTGATCTCGAGGCGGCCTAGACGAGATCGACGTCGGTAAACTCGAAGCGCGCGCCGCCGTCTTCGCTCTCGGTCACGGTGACAGCCCAGTCGTGGGCGTCGGCGATCCGTTCGACGATCGTCAGCCCGAATCCGGTCCCCTCCGCTGTCGTGGTGTACCCTGGCTCGAAGACAGCTGTCCGTTCGTCTTCGGGGATACCAGGGCCATCGTCGGCGACGTAAAACCCGCGATCACCGATTCGTCCGATAGCGATCGTCACATCCGCTGGTGGCGCCGATTCGTCGGCGGTCGAAACCGTCCGCTCTCCGGTTGCGTGCTCGACCGCGTTGCCAAAGAGATTCTCGAAAACGTGGCGAACGCGATCGGGGTCGCCCCGGATCCGAAACTCCTCGGCAATATCGATCGACACCGCCTCGGTATCGATCATCTCCGCACACTGCTGGGCGACAGCCGGCACGGCCACGGCTTCAGTTTCCCCGACAGTGTCGCCTTGCCGGGCGAGAGTCAGCGTGTTGTCGACGATATCACCCATGCGTTCGAGAGCGTCGATCAACGGACGGGTGTGTTCGCTCTCACACGCCTCATCGAGCAGCGTTGCCCGTCCGGTCGCGACGTTCAGCGGGTTCCGAAGATCGTGGGCGACGACTTCCGCAAACTCGTCTAAGCGTTCGTTGTGACGTTCCAGTTCCTGTTCGTACTCTCGTAAGACGGTGACGTCGGTGACCGTCCCGACGACACGCGGCGCATCTCCGTCGTCCAACACTTCGGCCTGCTCGCGGACCCAGATCCGTTCGTCGTCCGGTTCGACCGGGTACGTGAGATCGTAGCTAGCTTCCTCGTCGATCGCACGCTGGATGGTGTCTTTGACCCGCTCGCGGTGGCCCGGCGGAATGATCTCGAAGAAGGTATCGAACACCGGCTTGGCCGTCGTCGAGTCGATCCCAAAGACGTCCTCGAAGGTCGGGTAGCGCCGGATCGCCTCGTCTTCAGGGTGCCAGTCGAACGTATAGGCGTTTGTCGTCTCCAAGGCGAGTTCGAGTTGCTCGCGTACTGACTGGAGTCGGTCGTTGGTTCGCTGTAGCTCGCGTTCGCGTTCGATCGTGTCGGTGACGTCCCGATAGAGCCAGAGATTCCCCACGCCGTCTGGCAACGAGAACGGGACGTAGCTCCGAGAGAGGGTTCGACCGTCTGCCATTTCGACGTGTTCGTTCAGTACCGGTTGTCTTCTAGCCAAAATCTCCTCGAGACGGTCGCGGAATCCGTCCGCGTCCGCGATATCGTCACTGACGTCGGCCGCGAGCGCCATACAGTCGGTACCGACGAGTTCCTCACAGTCGGCAGAGAAATCGAAGATCTCACAGAGTTTCGGGTTCGCGGCCATGATCTCCCGGTCAGGGTCCTCGACGAGGATGCCAAACGGGAGGTTCTCGAGTAACGTCGAGAGGAGCCTGTTGGTCTCGAGTAACTCCTGGTCGCGCTCGACGACCGTCGTAATATCGTTGAATGTCGTGACAAAACGGTCTCCATCGAGTGGGAACGCCGAAATTGCGTAGTGTGCCTCAAGCGATTCCGCGTAGTGATCGAATCGGACCGGTTCGCCCTCGCGGACGACCTGCGCGTAGCGGTCGATGAACGTCGGATCGAGGTCCGGTAAGACGTCTGTGGCACGCTCGCCGACGATCGCCGCTCGTTCGAGCCCGGTCGTGTGCTCGAAGGCCTCGTTGACGTCCAGAAAGACGTAATCGACCGGCTGGCCGTTCTCGTCGGTCCGGAGTTCGTGGACGGCGATCGCGTTGATGGACTCCTCGAAGAGCTGCCGATAGCGACGCTCTCGTTCGATACGATGGAGCGCGTGTCCGATGTCCCCGCCGAGTTCGCCCAATAAGTCCATCTCCGTCTCGTCGAAGGGGGTCGGGTCGGTGCTGTAAACGTTCAACACGCCGTACTGCTCGTCCTCGAAGGACAGTGGCACGGCCGCACTCGATCGAAACCCACGGTCGAGGGCTGCCTCCCGCCAAGGGGCAAACGCCTCGTCGTCGGCGATCGATTGGGTCACAACGAGGTCGTTTTCCCGGAGCGCCTGGACGGTCGGCCCACCTGCACTCGCCCCGTCTTCGAGCGTAATCGTGATCTCCGATGTGTAGTTCTGGCCGTCTCCCGCGCTCGCTCGTGGCCGAACGATACCCTCGTCTGTATCCCGCTGGCCGATCCAGGCGAACTCGTAGGGCGCCCCGCTGGCGACGACCGCACACACTCGCTGTTCGAGATCCGATCGGGTTCGCGAGCGGACCAACTCCTGATTGACGTCACGGACAGTCTTGCGGATGCGATCGAGCGTGGCCGCGCGCTTGCTGGCCCGATACTGCTCGACGGCGTTCTCGATCCGGTTGCGGAGAACAGTATACTGTGCCGGGCCCCCGGATTTCTCCAGATAATCAGTCACACCCGCCGAGATGGCCTCGCTGGCAACGTCTTCCGATCCTCGAGCAGTATAGAGGATAAATGGAAGGTCCGGATACTCGCTGCGGACCGCATCGAGGAGTTCGAGCCCGTCTCGCCCGGGCATTTCGTAATCACTCACGACACATTCGAATTGTTGGTTCCGAAGCATCGCAAGCGCGTTCGACCCACGTGATGCGGTCTCGACGATGAGTCGATCGCTCTCGGCATCGAGCATGGTCGCGGTCAGCTCGAGAAAGTCCGGGTCGTCGTCGACGTGAAGCACCCGAATCGACTCACGCATGTGCTGATATCGAACGGTTCAGCGGAAAAATGTATGGTGAAATGTCACACGTCAAACGCCACGGGGTCGTCAAGCACATCTCCGGACAGATGGCCACGATCTAGCTGGGGTGCACCGGTACCCTCATGTCGCCCCCTCCCGATCACTCGCGCATGGATGTCCACGTTTCCCAGTCGACGGTCGACGGGACAGTACAGGCACCGCCGTCGAAGAGTTATACGCACCGTGCAATCCTCGCCGCGGGGTACGCCGACGGTGCAACCGTTCGAGATCCGCTCGTCAGCGCCGACACGGAGGCGACGATGGGGGCTGTCGAGGCCTACGGCGGCAGCGTCGATCGCGGTGACGGCACCCTCGAAATCACCGGTTTCGATGGGAAACCGTCGGTACCCGATGATATCGTCACGTGTGCAAACAGCGGCACGACGATGCGCCTGGTGACAGCCACGGCCGCCCTCGCCGACGGGATCACGGTCCTGACGGGGGATGACTCGCTCAGATCGCGCCCGCAGGGGCCGCTACTGGACGGGATCGAACAGCTCGATGGGCGCGCAGAGAGCACGCGTGGGAACGGCCAGGCCCCACTCGTCGTGAAGGGGCCTGTCGACGGCGGGGAAGTGTCGATCCCCGGGGACGTCTCCTCGCAGTATATCACAGCGCTGCTGATGGCCGGTGCCGTCACCGACGACGGCATCGAGATCGATCTGGAGACCGAATTGAAATCCGCACCGTACGTCGACATCACGATCGAGGTTCTGGCGGCGTTCGGCGTCGAGACAGTATCGACGGCTGAGGGATTCGAAGTCGAGGGCGGTCAGACGTACGATCCTGCGGGCGGCGAGTACGCTGTCCCGGGGGACTTCTCCTCGATGTCTTATCTCTTGGCAGCGGGCGCCCTCGCCGCACCGGACGGGCTGACGGTCACGAGCGCCCACCCGAGCGCACAGGGTGACTCAGCGATCGTGGACGTGCTCGAACGCATGGGGGCCGACATCGAGTGGGACCGTGAGGCAGGCGAGATTACCGTCGAGCAGTCCGATCTGACGGGCATCGAAGTCAGCGTCGCGGACACGCCCGACCTCCTGCCGACGATCGCGGTCCTCGGTGCAGTTGCCGAGGGCGACACACGGATCGTCGACTGCGAACACGTCCGCTTCAAGGAGACCGACCGCGTTCGCGCGATGGCCGAGGAACTCGGTGCGATGGGGGCGAACGTCACCGAACAGCAGGACGTGCTGACGATCCACGGCGGCGACACCGAACTCTCGGGTGCGAACGTAGACGGACGGGCCGACCACCGGATCGTGATGTCCCTGGCGATCGCCGGGCTGGTTGCCGACGGCGAGACGACCGTCCGGGGTGGCGAACACGTCGACGTGTCGTTCCCGAATTTCTTCGACGTTCTGGACTCGATGGGCGGGCGCGTCCGCCAGGAGTGAGTGGGCCAGGCGGGTCACGTTCATGTGCCGGGCGCTCGGTACGTGAGGTATGGGAAGCTTCGACGGACCGGCATCGGACGGGCCACCCGACCAGCCCAACGTCGCCGATCTGCTCGACGAACTGGACGAGCTCGAGGCAACGGTCGACTCTCCGGAGGAACGCGAGCGCGTCGAGTCCGTGCGGGAAACTGCACTCTCGGTCAGCAGCAGTGGCCCCTTCGGCCGGGTGATCTCCGGGTTCGACCGCGCGGACGCCTCGGAAGCACTACTTGGCAGCGTCCTCTTTGGCATCCCGATGTTCGTCGAAGGCGGGACGAGCGAAGTCGGTAACTATCTCGCGGCCCACCCGTACTTTCTGGTTGGAACAGTCGGATGTACGTTCGCACTCGTGGCCGGGATCCTCTACGTCGCCGAGATTCAGGACGTTCGCGTGGTCGACCCGTACTTCGGATTCATCCCCCAGCGGTTCGCCGGCGTCCTGGTGATCGCATCCGTGACAGCACTGGTGTTGATGACGCTGTGGGGTCGCCTAACGTGGTCCGAACCGTTAGTCGTAGCCGGGGAACTCGCCACCGCGATCCTGCCGATGGCCGTTGGCGGCGCGCTCGGGGATATCTTGCCCGGTTCCTGACCGAGTGAGAAGGTTACTCCGTCGTGGCGACTTCTTCGAGATAGGCGAGTTGGTCTTGCAGTTCCTGTGTCCGCTGGCGTTTGATCAGCGTCGCGTCCAGTGCCGAGCCGATCATCCCACCGAGTTCGAACTCCGTGGTCGCTGTGACGCTCGTTCCGTCTCCGTCGCCGTCGACCCGGTAGCTCGTCGTCATTTCGTCGAACATCCCCTCGACCTGTTCGTACGCCAGATCCACGTCACGTTCGACGAGTTCGAGTGTCAGTTCGAGCTCCGCCAGACCGATCGTCCGCCCGACAGTCACGGTATCGCCCTCGACCGTGACCGAATCGAAGCCGGCTGCACGCATGAACGCCCCCACGTCGTCGAACCCGTTGCTGACCGCGTCGGGAGCTGCGGGAACGTCCCGCGAGACAGTGACTGTTTGCATACTCCGGAGGTAGACCCCCTGCCTGAACAACCTGCCGACGAACACGTTCGTCGGTGAATCGGCCGACGGTTCGAACATGTTCGAAACAACTACCGTGGATGGGGCCGAACATGGGCAGGACATGGTACACGCGACGTTGACGTTGTCGATCCCGCGTCGAATCTGGATCGGTGCGCTCTCGATGGATCACCCGGAGTCTCGAATTCGCGTCCTCTCTGCGTTTCCGAAAGGCGACGAGTCGGGCGTCGGGCTCGTGGAAGTCGACGGCCCGGATGTCCCCGCAGTCGTGCGAGCGATCGACGACGAGGAGACCGTCACGGATCTGGCAGTGTTGGGCCGTCACGACGACCAGGCCTTAGTCCAATTCGAGACGACCGACCCACTGTTGCTGTTTCCGATCGTCGGCTCGGGCATCCCCTTAGAGCTGCCATTCGACATCCGCGATGGGCAAGCCCGCTGGGAGTTGACCGCCTCTCAAGATCGCCTCTCGGAACTCGGCGAGCAACTGGAGACACTTGGGATCTCCTTTACGGTCGAACAACTCCGCCAGCACGTCGAGCCCGAACAAGTACTGACCGATCGCCAGACGACGATCGTCCGGGAAGCGATCGATCGCGGCTACTACGACACCCCGCGGGAGTGTACGCTGACCGAACTCGCCGAGAACATGGACATGGCGAAATCGACCTGCAGCGAGACGCTCCACCGCGCCGAAGAGAAGATCGTCAAGCAGTTCTTCGAGGACGAACCGACCGCGAGCGCGCGGCGAACAATCTGAGTCGTCGGCTGGATCGGAACGAACGAAATCTGCGGGTCCGATCGATCACTCGCGATCGAGACGTTCCCGAAGGGAAGCCACTACGTCCTCGTGAACCGCCCCGTTGGTCGCGATCAACGAGTCGCTGTCGTGTCGCCAGCGATCCCCGGACAGGTCAGTGACTCGGCCACCGCCAGCCCGAACCATGTGCGCCCCGGCGACGGTATCCCAGGCCGTCATGTGGACCGTCGAGATCGCGGCGTCGATCTCACCGCAGGCGACCATGGCAAGCGAGGTCTGGCCGCTGCCCAGTCGGCGCAAGTCACCCAATTCGTGGTGGATGTAACTCGTCACGTGGTCGTACTCGTCTCGATCACGCTGCTTCAGCCCGAAGATAGGCGCGACGATCAGCGAGGCGGGATCGGTCCGGTCGCTGACCGAGTGGTCGACGCCGTTGCGCTCGACGACGTCCCCACCGGCCGCATAGGTATCGTCAGTGGCTGGCAACGTCGTCGCGGCGGCGACGGGTTCGCCATCGACTGTCCGGGCGAGGGAGACACTCCAGAGTCGATTGCCCCGGACGAAGTTGTTCGTCCCGTCGATCGGATCGATGATCCAGGCCGCCCCCGACTCGGGAACGGTCTTGCGGGCGTCGTTCTCTTCGCCGACGATCGCAGCTGCCGGGTCGCGCTCGTCGAGCACGTCGATAATCCGCGCTTGAGCCTCCTGATCAGCTTTGGAAACCGGATCCATCCGGTCGCGCTTGAACTCGTTGTCGATCCCCGCACGGAAATATCGACAGGCGATTTTAGCGCCGGCTTCGGTGGCCTCACGAGCAATTGCGAGCGATGCGTCGGCCGTCAAATTGTCAGTTCGTCCCACGTCGATGCCTCGGGATGATCCCGTATGGCTTCCAGTCGCTTCAGTGGTCGGACTCGATCGACCGTCGAGTCGGGCCCCGTCCACTGTGGACGGATTGCTCAGAAGACAGTGAAAAACGAAAACGACAGGAGCGTCGCCATGCTGGGGCCGAGGATCCAAAACGAGACGAATCTGACGACCGTCCCCGGATTGAACAGCTGGGTGGCCGTTGTGATATCTTCGGGGTCTTCCTCGCCGATGGGGGCGGGACCGTCGTCGGTCTCAGCCGCGAGCGTATCGACGGAGATGTTGGTCTCTGCCTCGCCCGTGACGAGCTCCGGGACAGTCGCGGTCCGCGTCGCCCGGCCCCATCCGAGGCCGACGATCGTCATGATCGTCGCCATGGCCAGGCTCATCGGGATTCCGATCCAGGACAGGAACGTCGTGATCGTCGAGGCAACGACCATGACAACCATCGCGGCCAGCATCGGCAGGTCGGTAATGTCGTTGCCGACCGACTCCATCGTCCGCCGGGCGATCGTAAAGGCCCCAATGCCGATCGCTATGGTCCCGAGGAGGACAGCGACTCCGATATCGAGACTTCCGCCGCCGACCAGCGGTGCAACGGCGTTTGCCACGTTGCTCGCGCCGGCACTGAAAGACATGTAGCAGGCGATGAGCAACACGAGAATGGCACTGTACAGTTCACGGCTCGTGGTTCCGGGGCCGAGTTGTGGCATTGGAACGATCGCCACCCAGCGATACGTGAGAAGCGGTCCCTCGGACTCGGGAATCGAGACGCGCTGCTCGAGATACGGGTAGATGTACCGGCCGATGAGACTGCCCAGCCAGAACCCGACGATCGGTGCGATAAGCCACCAGACGACGATCCCACCGAGAGCAGCCCGATCGAGCGTATTCGTCGCGAAGCCGTACCCGGAGATCGCACCCACGGCAGTCATCGACGTGGAGACGGGGACACCGTAGATGTTGGCGACCAGCATGCCCAGCCCGATGAACGAGAGGATGACCGTCGCAGCCGTCAAGGAGAATCCCGGGACGAGGTCGCCACCGAGCGTATCGATGACGTTCCGGCCCAGCGTCCACCCACCCACGAAGACGAACACCGTCATCAACCCGGCCGCAGCCGTCTTGTTGACAACTTCGGCACCGACGGCCGGCCCCCAGGCGACACCCGTCGAAGAACCACCGATATTGAAGCCGACGAACGTCGCAACGAGAACCCCAAGTGCCAGCAAGAGACTGATCATACATCAGCGTCGCCCAGCAGCAACGTATATGTGATGATGTCAGTGAAGACTGTGGCCGCCTAGCCAGTCGTGTCATCACTTATCATGGCTGGTCGCGTACCGAGACACATGGTCGATCGCCTGCTCGTTGCCATGGACGACTCGGAGATGGCCGCACAGACACTTCGGTACGCCCTCGATGCCTTTCCGGACGCCGAGGTGACGGCGTTCCACGTCGTCGGCGAACCCTCGCCGTGGATGGGCGCGGCCATGAGCCTCGCGATCGACGACGATCTCGAGACCGCAAAGAGAGACCATGCCGAGTCCGTTCTCGAGACAGCCAAAGCGATCGGGGCCGAAAACGGTCGCGAGATCCGAACCGACATCGGGATGGGGAGCCCAGCAAGAGCGATCGTCGATCGCGCCACGGACTTCGATCACGTCGTGATCGGTACCCACAGCGGGTCGCTCGTCGATCGGTTACTCGTTGGAAACGTCGCAGAGAAGGTCTTTCGCCGTTCGCCCGTGCCGGTGACTGTCGTCCGATAACGAAGCAGGCCTGGGGAGCCCACTCTTGGACGCACCATCTCCGCGCTACGGACGGCAGTCGTGGCGACCGACAGTCACTCGGGGGATGGATCGTCGATGAGGAAGTCACTGAGCCTGGACGGTCGGGTCTGGGATGGCGGAGCGAGCGAAATCTCGTCGATATGAATCCGGTAGGCCTCCATATCTTCGAAGACTGAGCCCCAACTCCCGATCGTGTACGGCGTCCCATCGTTGTCGATGGTCACGGTAAGCCCCGAAGCAAGCTGATCGATCGAAGGCGGATCCTCGATCCGGAAATCGTCCTGATAGAAGGTGTCGATGACCTGGCCAGAGACGGTTTCGACTTGGTGCGTCTGGTTGTCGTATCCAGTGGCGACAATCGAGACATCGACGGGTTCGTCGAACAGTAGACTGAAATCCTGGATGAACTCCTCTAAGGTGACAAACGACCAGCCCTCGTCCGTGTCGACGTACGCCCGTTCGTTCAGTGACCAGTTGCACGTATAGAAGTACCAGTGGAAGATAAACGAAAGAATGTCGTCGTCGATCATGATGCCGTACTGCTCCGGTGCACGCGTGTTCGGTGCAAAATAGCAGTGGCGACGGTCGACGACAGCCAGAGACGGCCCCGGGATGTACGACCAACGTAGTTCCGTCACCGCATCCTCGTAAGGTAGCTCTTCGACGGCTGCCTTGCTTTCGGGATCGGCATAGACACTGGCGCGGACGACGACACCCGAAGACTTGGCTTCTCGAAGGGCCGGTAGCAGCGACTCGAACTGTTTGCCGGTCAGCACGGCTTCGATCAAGCTCTCACTGTCTGCGAACGTTTCTCTGGCCCGTTCGATGATCGTCTCCTGATGTTTGACGACGCTCATCCCGTGCTCGGTGAGGTGGGGCCGTTCCCACCGATCCTCGATATCATCCGCTGCATCCTGAAGCCGCCGGCCCTGGGACCGTAGCTGGTCGAGCACGACTTCGGGTTCAGTTGGCCGGACGTGTAGCTGATCGCGGTCGATCGTCTCGACGTACCCTTGGCGTTCGAGGTCGCGGAGAATCTTGTAAATCTGTGACGTTGGAATCGATGAGTTCTGGGCGACCTTGACGGCAGGGGTCATACCGAGATCCAAGACAGTGAGATACGCCTCGGCCTGATAGGCGGTGAGGCCAGCGTTCTCCAAGGCCGCCTGTAACTCGTCGGGTTCCATATGGGATAGTGACCGGTTGGACGGATAATGATTATTCCGGTCGCCACCAGCCACCGGAATGCCCGAACGTTCATGTGTGAGTCACTATCACATGCAGTATGGTCGAGACGGTCCTCGTCCCGTTCGACGGCTCCCAGATGTCCGAACGAGCCCTCGAGTACGTCGGTCGGGAACACCCCGAGACGGCAGTCCATCTCCTCTACGTGCTCGATCACGTCGAAGCGAGCTACGAGTTCGATTGGACGTCACTGCCTGGATACTGGGACAACGGGTCACAGGAAGCGACCGACCGTGGCCGGGCCATTCTCGACGACGCAGAGGAAGCCGCCCAGCGGGCTGGCCTGACTGTCGCCGAACGCGAGCTCCTGGTGGGGCGTCCAGCCACGCGTATCGTCGAATACGGCGAGGAACACGACATACACCTCATCGTGATGGGGACCCACGGCCGGCAAGGACTGTCTCGATACATTCTGGGCAGCGTCACCGAGCGCGTCCTGCGGCGGTCGAGTGTCCCGGTGACGGTCGTTCGCTGATCAAGACAGCGACCGCGCGGAGTTGGCGACGACCAGCAGACTGCTGGTCGCCATCGCCACCGCAGCCACGAGGGGATTCAACAGGCCGGCGACCGCGACCGGGAGCGCAACGGCGTTGTAGAGAAACGCCCACCCGAGATTCTGTCTGATACGGCGACGCGCAGCAGTCAGCAGCCTGAAGACGTCCGGGACCAGGGAGAGATCGTCGTGCGTCACCACGGCGTCGGCGGCATCGGCGGCGAGTTCGGTCCCCGTGGCGACGGCGATACCAAGGTCTGCTTCGGCCAGTGCGGGCGCGTCGTTACTCCCATCGCCCACCATGGCCACGGTCCGGTCGACTCCGAGCTGCCGAATGGTTGCGGCCTTGCCTTCCGGCGGGACGCCCGCAAACACAGAATCGACCGCGGAGTGGTCGCGGAACCGGGCGGCCGCTCGCTCGCTGTCGCCGGTGAGGACGACGATTTCGTGATCGGTCGCGAGTTGCTCGACGGTCGCTTCCCACCCGGGCCGGGGCTGATCGCCGGCGACGACGAACCCGCGAGCCTGGCCGTCCCAGCCGATCAGTGCCGGGATCGTTCCCCGTTCGCGGGCCGCTTCAACCCGATCGCGCAACGCCATTGGGATCGACGCCTCCCGGGCCTCGAACAGTGCGACAGAACCGACGAGAACGGCCTCGCCGTCGACTGTCCCCGAGACGCCTCGCCCTGGATGAGTCTGGACGTCGCTGACTTCGGGCAGCGGGTCGGCCGCCGCGTCGACGATCGCGGAAGCGATGGGGTGGTCGGCGAACTGTTCGAGCGCCGCGGCTCGCCGCAAGGCGGCCTCATCGGGTGTCTCCAGCAGCGAAAGCTCACCCGTCGTCAGCGTCCCCGTCTTGTCGAAGACGACGACGTCAGCCGCCTCCGCGCGTTCGAAGGCTGCGCCGTCCGTGACGACGATCCCCCGATCGAGCGCCGCGCGGATTCCCGAGGCGACCGCAAGCGGCGTTGCCAGGCCGAGCGCACACGGACAGGAGACGATCAACACCGCCAGTCCCGTCAGAAGCGCAGCCGTCGGCGCGGCCCCGAGTGCGAGGTGAACGACGAACGCAGCGATCGCGAGTGCGACGACGCCTGGGACGAACACGGCGGCGATCCGGTCGGCCAATCGCTGGACGCCAGGCCGGGAACTCTGGATAGCCCAGAGGTGGTCGACGAGGCGATCCAGCGTGCTCGTGGCCTCGGCCGCGACCGAAACGACCAGGCCGCCGTCGGTCACCATCGAGCCACCGATGACCGAATCGCCGGGCGCTTTCCGCTCGGGCAAAGACTCACCGGTCACCAGGGACTCGTCGACGGCCGCGCTGCCTTCGACGACAGTGCCGTCGACGGGGACGCGCTCGCCGCTCTCGACGATCACCTCGTCGTCGGGGGCGAGTGCCTCGACGCTGACGTCTTCGATACCGTCGGGGCCGCGGCGACGAGCGCGATCGACTTGCCTGGCGGTGAGTTCGCTCAATCCCGCGGCCGCACGGCGTTTGATCCGCTGTTCGTAGTAGTTGCCGAGTGAGACGACCACAACGACCACGACAGTGATGTCGAAGTACAGCTCGGTGTGGCCCAGCAAGAAGGCGATCGCACTGTAGAGATAGGCCGTCGAGGCCGCCAGTGCCACCAACAGATCCATGTTCGGGTAGCCGGCCCGGAGGCTGACGTACGCCCCCCGGAGGATCGGAAAGCCCGTGTATCCGAGGACGATCGTAGCCATGACCCAGACGTTCGCCAACAGATAGGCCCCGGCCGGTCCGTCGACGTTCAGCAGGGCTGCGCCCTCGAATCCCAGATACGTCGGGTACAGAAAGAGGACGTACCAGACCATCGTCATCATGCCGAAGAAGCCGCCGATCAGCAGGCGGCCCTGCTGGATCGTCGCTGTGTCACGATCGCCCTGCTCGCGTTCGCTCGCGTCGTATCCCAGGCCGGAGATCGTTTCGGCGATGGCATCGGGTTCGGTCCGGTCGGGATCGTAGACGACTTTCACCGTGCTCGCGGGATAGCTGGCCTGGGCCGCCTGGACGCCGCCGTCACCGACCGCCTGGGACTCGACGAACGCCTCGCAGGTCGCACAGTGCATCCCCTCGACCGAGAGATAGGCCGTCTCGCCGTCGGCCGCCTCGACGTCGCCAGTCTGGACTGACTCGCGGGCGGCTTCCGCATCGGTAGCATCGACGTCTTCGACCTGGCGAGCGACTTCGAGACACCCTTGACAGCAGAACGTCCCCGGGACATCCTCGTCGGTCACGGGCGGATCGGGCGTCGGCAGGTCACAGAGTGTACAGGCGCCGGACATACTCAGAGGGCAGGCGGCATCGGCAGCGGTAGATGGGGAACGGCAACGCCAAACAGTGACAGTCCCTTCGCGAGTGGAATCGTCCCGAGGACGACAAAGGCCACGCCGAGGGCACGGTGGATCCGCCGACGGGCGGCGACCGAAAGCGACTGGAAGGCCGTCCCGTAGGCGAACAGCGCCGGAATCGTCCCGATCCCGAGCACGCCGAGTGCAAGTGCGCCAGTCAGGGCCGACCCGGACGACAGCGCGTACAGATAGGCCGGGTACAGTAGCGGACAGGGAAGCAGTCCGTGGACAGCACCGAGAGCGAGGATTCCCGGGCCGTCGACGTAGCGATCGACCCGGGCCGTCAGCGCGCCGGTCACGCGCTGAAAGACGCCGCCGACCAGCGGCAGCGACCTGCCGGTCGGACTCGTGCCGGTAAAGACGTAGCCCAGGCCGAGCACGACGATGGCTCCGCCGACCAAGACACCAGTCCCACCACGCAACGTCGTTGCTACCGGCAGTCCGCCAACGGCACCGGTCGCGAGTGCGCCCAGCGCACCCAGCAGGCCGCCGATCGCGGTGTAACTGATCGTCCGCCCGAGATTGAACAGGCCGTGCTGGCGGAGGGCGTGGAAACTCGGGCCACGGGCCTCTTTGCCGGCCATCCGATCGCCGTACAGCGTCACCAGCGGGCCACACATCCCCAGACAGTGGGCGCCACCGAACAGCCCAACGGCAAACAGCACGGCGAGACTCGGGTCGGTAAGTACCGCGCTCATCGTCGCCCCGGGGCCGGTAAGCGTGGCGCGACAGACGCTATCGCGACGGGGGCGGGGCGTGCAAGCGGCGTCACGCTGTCGATTCGCCCTCCCTGGATTCGTGGATGCCGAACATGAGATACAGCGAGCCGGCGATCAGCAGGACGCTGACCAGCGAGAGGATAGCCAGCAGCGAGCGACCGCTGGCGAACGCGACGCCTGGGAGGAGTGCGAGCAACGCGAGCAACGGGTACGCCCGAACGTCGAGTTCCATGCGCGGCGCTTCGGGTTCGAGTGCTTAAAAACCAACCCCTCATTGCATGGGATTACAAGAGATGGCTGGTTTTTTAGGCCTGAAGGGAAAGCTTGTGGGCATGGTACAGCGCCACTCACGGCGCGGACGCTCCCGAGTCGCGTCTGGGGCGACGTGGGCCACGCGATCCGCCGCCGTGACAGCACCGGGCAGGACCGTTCGAACGGGCGGTGATCGAGCGTGAGCGGACCGTCGACGGACGGGCGAACTCGACGGGACCTACTCCGCGCTGGAGCGGCCGCCGGCACGGCCGCCGCCGGCCTGGCGACAACTGGCAGCGCCACGGCGCAGGCGGGCGTGGACTTCGACGGCTGGTTTTCGGACGTCTCGAACTACGACGGGATCGTCGACCGGCGCGGGCAAGACGAGGTGACCGTGACCGTCGGCGTCCAAGCCAACGGCAGCAACTGGGGCTTTGGCCCTGCGGCAGTCAGGGTCGATCCCGGGACGACCGTCGTCTGGGAGTGGAACGGCAAAGGCGGAGCTCACAACGTCGTCGCCGAGAACGACGACGGCTACTCCTCCGGAGAGGCAGTCGATCAAGCCGGCACGACGTTCGAACAGACCTTCGAGGAGACGGGCATCTCGAAGTACTACTGTGACCCCCACCTCGCCGTCGGTATGAAGGGGGCGATCGTCGTCGGCGACATGGGTGCCAGCGCAGGCGGCGACGGCGGCGGTAGTGACGGTGGCCTCGAACTCAGCCAGGAAGGGTGGTTGCTGGCCGGGAGCTTCGGGCTGGCCGTCGCGTCGCCGATCCTGTTTGCGGCGTTCCTCCGATTCCGCGGCAGTGAGGAGGCAGTCGGGCCATCGGAGGAGACCCGAAAGCAACTCCAGCGCGTCGCGGAACACGATGGGCCGCCCGTGGCCGAAGAGGCGCCCGTCGAGGAACCAAAGCGGAAGATCGAACACGAGGAGTACGACCCTTGGGGAACGCTCTCGCTGGTCATCGGCTACCTGGTGCTGGTGGTCACGCTGTGGGTGTTCATGTACTTCGTGGAGTTCCTGGGTCGTGGCCCGACGGTGATCGGGTAGGAGGACACAGGTATGGACATCCATCGCTTCGAAAAACTGTGGATCGGGATTGCACTGTTGTTGATCATCGGGTTCATTTCGACGGTCGCCTACGGGTCTCTGGGACCGGGCGTGAAGATGATCGACAACTCCGGCGGGACCATCGACGCCGGGGAGGTCCAGGCTGGCACGTCGGGGACTGGCTTCGACGATCCGGGCGTCACCAAGACGGGACCGAACGAGTACGAGGTCTACGTGAAGGCCCAGCAGTTCCAGTTCGTGCCCGGCACCAGCCAACCGATCGAACTACCGGCCGGCTCGACGGTCACCTTCTACGTGACGGCGACCGACGTGACCCACGGGTTCAACATCGCCGGGACGAACGTCAATACGATGGTCATTCCCGGCCAAGTCGCCGAGTTGACCGTCAACTTCGAGGAACCTGGTTCGTATGGCATCGTCTGTAACGAGTACTGCGGTGGCGGCCATCACACGATGGAAGGCCGGCTCGAAGTCCTCCCCCAGTCGGCATACAACAGCACGGAGGGAGCCTGAATGGCATTCGTCGACGACTATCCTGACGCAGCGCAAGTAGTGCGCGCAAACTTCGGCGTGGCCTTTACCGCGCTGGCGATCGGTGGCCTGTTCGGCCTGATCCAGGCCCTCCACCGGACCGGCGTCTTCCGTGGCCTGATCAACTCGACGGACTACTATACGGTCCTGACTGGCCACGGCGTCCTGTTGGCACTGGTCTTTACGACGTTCTTCATCGCCGGGCTGTTCACC
Organism: Halorhabdus sp. CBA1104; assembly: GCF_009690625.1. Classification (NCBI taxonomy): domain Archaea; kingdom Methanobacteriati; phylum Methanobacteriota; class Halobacteria; order Halobacteriales; family Haloarculaceae; genus Halorhabdus; species Halorhabdus sp. CBA1104. Next base: position 1,264,100 of record NZ_CP033878.1, read on the forward strand.
TGGGGCGTCACCAGCAGCTTAGAACGGTCACTACCGAACCCACGACTCACGTGGGCGTGGTTCGGGACGATGCTCGTCGGGACGGTTCTGGCGGCGGTCGCGATCGTCGGCGGGTTCTTCCCGGAACTGCCGCTCAGTGCGGACGTTCTCTTTACGTTCTACCCGCCGCTGCAGGCCAGTCCGGTCTTCTATATCGGCGCGGCGTTGTTGATCGTCGGCTCCTGGATCGCCGGGTTCGACTGGTTCCGGACCTTCTGGGCCTGGCGGAAAGACAATCCCGACGAGCGCATCCCCCTACAGACGTTCATGGTCCTGACGACGATGATCATGTGGTACGTCTCGACGGTCGGCGTCGCCGTCGAGGTCGTCGTCTTCCTGATCCCGTGGTCGCTTGGCCTGATCAGCGAGGTCGATCCGCTGCTGACGCGGACGCTGTTCTGGTACTTCGGCCACCCAGTCGTCTACTTCTGGCTCATGCCAGCGTACTTCATCTGGTATACGATCTTGCCCAAGTTGGCCGGCGGTCGCCTCGTCAGCGACGCCCTGGCCCGGATCGTCTTCGTCCTGTTCGTCATCCTCTCGACGCCCGTCGGGTTCCACCACCAGTATCTCGATCCCGGCATCCCAGAGGGCTTTAAGTTCATCGCGATGACGAACACGATGTTCTTGCTGTTGCCGAGTCTGCTAACCGCCTTCACGGTCGTCGCGAGCATGGAACACGGCGCTCGCCAACGCGGCGGGACGGGGTATCTCTCCTGGCTGTGGGATCTGCCCTGGGATAACCCCGCTTTCGCCGGCAGCGCCCTCGCAGGCATCATGTTCGCCGCCGGTGGGTTCTCCGGGATGATCAACGCCGGCATGAACATCAACTACCTCATCCACAACACGCTGTGGGTGCCGGGCCACTTCCACCTCACCGTCGGGACCGCAGCAGCGTTGACGTTCATGGCCGTCTCCTACTGGCTGGTGCCCCAGATCACGGGCAAGCGACTCCAACATCGCAATCTTGCGATCGTCCAGCCGTACGTCTGGTTCGTCGGCATGACGCTGATGTCGAACGCGATGCACCGTGCCGGACTGGCCGGTGTGCCGCGACGGACGGCCGAGCCGGAGTACAACGTCGTCGACGCGACGTTCCCCGAAGTACTCGGTGGCATGGGCGAGATGCAACTCCAGATCGCGCTCGGGAGTGTGTTGCTGTTACTCGGGCTCGGGCTGTTCCTCGTCGTCATGACGGGAACCTGGCTCGCCGAGCGCGGCCGCGGGACGCTATCGGTCAACAGCCACCTGCCGGCCCCCCTCTCCGGTCCCGAACACTCCCCGCGCGTACTGGATAATCTCCGCCTGTGGACGGCCATCGCGATCGTCCTCATCCTGATCGCCTACGGGCCACCGCTCGCGAGCATGATCGGTGACGGTATCTTGAATCCGGGCAGTCCCGGCTTCCCCGTCTGACGGGGCCACATCCAAGTAGCCGGCAAGTGAATCTCGACCCGATGGAACGTGCGACGCTCGTGAAAGTGCTGCTCGTCGTCGCGATCGGGATTCCGCTCGTAATCGAGGGTGCAACCTTCCTCAGTCTCTTCAATCAGCACCTCGGGAGTGAAGACACGGCCGGGACGGAGACGCCGGCCCCCGAGACGCTCTCGGTTGGCGACGATCTCCTGACGGACTTCGGAGGAGAAAACGTGACGGCGACGATCGAAAACGGCTCGATTCAGGCGACCGGCGACGCCTGGTTGTTCACCCTAGAGATCGCAGTCCGAAACAGTGGCAACCAGTCGGTCGCCGTCAGTGTCGGGCCACTCACGACCGGCGACGGGACAGTAGGAGAGACCGTCGCCGAGAGCGGCGAGATCGCGCCGGCCGGATCGACGACGGTGTTCGTACAGTGGTCGCTCCCGACTGGGGAGACACCGCAGTCGCTTACCGTAACCAGAACCCGATACGGAAACGAGACGACCACCGCCGATGGAACCGTCCAAATCGGTGGCTTTCCCGTCCAGCGATAGCGCCACACCCCCACCGCGACCCACGTTAGGGGTCGAGAATCGATTGAAACAGCCGTCCTTGGGCCACAGCGAGGTGTTCCACGAACGTCGCCGCCGAAATATCCATCTCTGTGGCCACTTCACTCGCGTTTGCGTTCCGCGGGTACTCGAAGTAGCCCATCCGGCACGCTGTCCGGAGACACTCCCGCTGGCGGTCAGTCAGCGCCGCCCGGTCGACGACGACGAAATCCTCCTCGGTGACGTCGAGATGAGAACGGACCAGGCGAAGGATCTCGACGCGCTCGAAGGTGTCTCGAAGCGCCGTCACGATCGACTGGACGCGATCCGTCGAGCGGGCGTGAAAAACCAGTTGTAACCACCCATCGCGTGCAACGAGGTCGTGGGGCGGGCAGTCGTGTCTGTCCAGAACGGTAGACGGACAGGCTGACGCTGGATCGTGTCCAGCACGATAGACACGACGGGACCCGGACTCGAAGACTATCTGAAACGCATCGGGCAGTGTCGCCGGCGGTTCGCTCGACGTAAACTCCGCGACCAAGCGACCGTCCGGCGAGCGGATACGATCGACGGTTTCGATCACTGCGCCGGTCGTCGCCGAGGCACGTGCCACCGGGCAGTGCTCGCTCGCCTCGACGCGGAGTGCAGCCCGGACACCGGCTCCCATCAGTGACAGGACGTGCCAACGGCGACTCCTAAAGAGTACCGGAATTTGTAATAAAAGACCCTCAATATTGTGGGTCACTGTCTGTTATTCGGGAGCCACACCTACGGGCAATGACAGCCCAATCGAGCCGGCCGCCGGCCGCGAACGCCCGGGGCGAGGATCGGCCACCCGTCGAGGCCTTGTTCGGTGCGCTCGAAGACAGTGACTGTCGAGCCATCCTACGGGTCGTCGGCACGGAACCACTGACAGCACAGGAGATCGCAGACGCCTGTGAGATCCCGATTTCGACCGTCTACCGGAAGGTCGATACGCTGACCGATGCCGGACTCTTGGAACCACGCACGCGGGTCAGAGACGATGGCAAGCACCCACAGCAATATACGGCCGGGATCGAAGAGATCCACGTCGATCTCGGGGACAACGGCGTCGCCGTCGACTGTGAAGGCGAGGGAGTCTAGCTCACTGCGTGGGAAGTGACGTCTCGACACCGACCTCGTCTAAGACGGTAGCGGCTCGGTCAGTCACAGCCGTCCGTTCGGCGACGTTCTCGAGGAGGACAGTTTCACTCGGGAACAGCTGTTGGCCCACGACGAGCCCGTGCTCGCGGGCCGTCGACCCCGAGACAGTGAGGTAGACACCCAGTCCGGTCGCCGCGATCGCCGCTTCCTCGGTCTGGCCGCAGTCGGGATGTCGAAACGTAACGTTTTCAGTTGCAGTCGTCCCCAACACGGCCTCGACTAAGCGTTCGTACCGGGGTGAGACACAGAGGTCGCCTTCGTAGGCGTCGACGAACGATCGATCGAGCGGTCGGTCGATCGTGTTCGCAGTGTCCGGTGTCGCGAGCAGTGTGTGATACACTGTATCGCCCAGTCCAGCCTGGAGACGCACGTCAGTGTCGCGTGGATCGATACGTTCGTTGACTGTCGAGAGCTCGGCCAGCGGATCCGGGTTCAGTCCCACGACCTCCTCTAAGACGAGATCCGCACTGTCGAACCCCAGGGCAAACTCGTGTTTCCGCAACGCTCGGAACGGTTCTTCCCGACCCACGAGGTGCAGATCGACGGTCTCGGTCGGGATCGTCACGCTATCGAAGACGATCCGGCGGGGCATCGACTCCCGATCGTCACGCAAGAGCGTGTATTCGGGGTGGGTCGGGTCAGCCGTCTCACTGTAGCGAGCCAGGCGTTCGTAGACGGAGCGGTCGGCTTCTTGCTCGCCTTTCGCGATGGCTTTTTCGTAGCGAAGCGTCGAGACGATGTCATCAGCGAGGGCCGTCCGGTTGGCCCTCGCCGCGATCCGCTCTAAGACGGCTTCGAGTGGCCGACCTTTCCGGGGCACGGCGATCCGCACGACTGTCATTGCGTGGTACTCGCGGCTCGTGCCTAAAACGAACTCGATTACAAAACAGCCACCACGGCCGCTCCAGTCACTCCGCGCCGCCGATAACCGACGAGAGCTGTTCGCGCCAGGCTTCGAGATCCTGGATCGTCGCTTCGATATCTTCGAGCCGGTCGTCGATCTCGCCGGTATCGCCGACCTGCTCGGAGACAGCTTCGATCTCGCTCTCGAGGTCAGCGACCGTCGATTCGAGATCGTCGACAGTCTCACTGTGAGAGGAGACAGTCTCCTGGACCGAGCCGACTTCGCCCTCGATGGCTTCGAGTTCGTTCTGGACGCTGGAAAGATTGCCCTCGAACGATTCGAGACGGTCACGGAAATCCGCGATCAGTTCTTCGCCTTGCCCGTTCTCGTCGAGGAACTCCTCGAGTGCAGACGTGTAGGCGGTGAGATCACTGACGTCGTTCTGGAGCTGCTGGATCCGCGCGTCGACGGCCCCGCTGGTATTACCCGCAGAGCCACCCGCCCCACCAAGGTCGAGTTCGTCTTCGAGTACCGCCAAGGTAGCGTCGTCGACGGCGTCTTGGCGGATTTCCGCGGCGAGAGTCTTGGCGACCGAGCCCGGCTGGACGCCATCGATCGTGCCGTCCCCATCGCTTTCAGCACCCTCACTGCCCGCTCGATCGGTGTTGGGGTCGGCCAGGTCGAGTGTTTCGATCTCCTCGTCGTCAGCGTCATCCAACCCGGGAACACTGTCGCTCTCGCCAGCGATGACATCCCGAACCACGTCACTACTCGCGTCCTCGACAAGATCCTCTTCGGCTTCCATGGGCGGATCGACAGATTCGATCGTCGGCTCGGTCAAGAATTTCTCGACGTCGTCGGTCCCCGTCGCGCGAATTCCATAGACGGTCGTGTACGCCGAATCCGCATCGATCTCCCGCTCGAAGCTGATCGTGTCCTCGTCGATCGTCCAGTGTTCGCTGCCGTATTCCGGGTGAAAGCCGAGATCTTCGACGGTAACGTCGCCCGGCACGTCGTCGGTGAGCGTGACCGTCACCGGTTCGGTCCGCTGGGACGTGATGTTGAACGCGATCGCAGGCACCGGGAACTCGTCGGCCTCGAAGCGCTTGACGACGGTGATGCCGTCCGCGGAGACGTTCACCGGCTCGTATGTCTGCGTGTTGCTCATGGACATACGTCGGTGAACGAACGGTATTAAAGTTACTTCCGGCGGCCCCCGGGTTCAGTGCAAGTCGATGTGGACACCGATTTCGACGACGGCGAGCCGCTGTGGGTGCGGGAACGACCGAAAGTGACGGGCCAGCACTGTCGGATCGACCGTGCGGTCTCGCGCGTGTCCTGACAGCCCGGGGGCAGTATCTCACGCCTGCCTTCCCCAGTTGCTATGCGAGCCACGACGTCGATATCGCCGGAGAGTCCGACCGAGAGCAGCCCGTCGCCGAGATCGGCCTCCGGAGACGGCGTCAGGTTAGTGCTGACAGCAGCCACCGGCCTTCTCGCCGAAGTCGACCGCAAGCTCCGCCGAGATCGCCGTGTCGACACGCCCGAGGCGTCGTTCCAGGGCGCTTTGGGCCTGGAGGTACGTTTCCATTACCGGGAGTGATTGCAGTTCCTGATGGGCGGCTTCGAGTTCGCGGCGATCGAGTTCGGTGGCCTCGCCACGTTGTTTGGCGCGCTGGAAGTCCTCGCGTTTGCGTTCGAAAGTAGCAATCTGTTCTTGGACGTCCTCGTCGGCTTCGACGGCAGCCTTTGCCTGCCGGAACTCCTCGTGTTCCGGGAGATCGGCGATCGCCTCACCCAACTCGCTTGCGAGTCGGTCGACCGTCTCGATCGCTGTCTCGCCACTGTCAGTGTCGACACTCATACCGACCGATTTGGCCACGACGAGTAAAACCAGTCCGAATGAAGCAGGTTCAGCCGGTTGTCCGGGGCGTCAGATCGGGGCCGTGCAGGTCACCGCTCGTCGATCGGCGTCCACGCACGCCCGCGGTCGCCGACGAACGTGCTTCGGGGGCGGATCAATCGATTGTTCTCGCGCTGTTCGAGACAGTGGGCCGTCCAGCCGGCGACCCGCGAGATCGCGAACGTCGGCGTGAACAACTCCGGCGGGATGCCGACCCCATGGAGGAGGACAGCAGTGTAAAATTCGACGTTCGTTTCGAGATCGAGCGCGGGCCGATACTCGGTCAGGAGCTCGGTCGCGACGCCCTCGATCTCCTTTGCCGCCGCGAAGAAGTCATCCTCACCCGCGTAGAACGCCGCCGCAGCGTCTTCAAGCACGGCGGCACGCGGATCCCGCGCCTCGTAGACCCGGTGGCCAAAGCCCATCAGGCGGTCACCACGTTCCAGACGGCGTTGGAGTTCGGCCCGCACGTCGTCGGTCGCTTCGAGGTCTTCGAGCATCTCCAAGACAAGATCGGGCGCACCGCCGTGGAGATCACCCCGAAGCGCACCGATCGCACCCGTGATCGCCGAAACGAGTTCCGATTCAGTCGAGACGATCGTCCGGGCGGTAAACGTCGAGGCGTTGAAACCGTGGTCGACAACTGTCGTCAGGTACGTCTCTAGCCCGGAAACGGCAGCGTCGGTCGGCTCCTCGCCCGTCAGCATATAGAGGTAGTTCGCCGCGTGAGAGAGGTCGAGGCGCGGTTCGATCGGTTCCTTGCCCGAGAGGACACGCCAGTAGGTGGCTGTGATCGTCGGGAGCCGGGCGATCAACCGGAGCGCATCGGCCTCGGGATCGTTCGGTTCGACAGCGGTCGCAGTCGCCGCCCCCATCCGGAGGGCGGCCATCGGCCCAGCGCCGCGCTGGGCGGCCGCCACGACGGCGTCGTGACACGGTTCGGGAAGCGTCCGATACGAGCAGAGCCGATCCTCGAACGCTTCGAGCTCCTCAGCATCGGGTAGCCGATCGTGCAACAACAGGAACACCGTCTCGGGGTAGGTGGCCTTGGCTGCCAACTCGGCGACGGGATAGCCCGCGATCCACAGCTGGCCGGCCTCGCCGTCGATGTCGCTCAACCGCGTCTGGGCGACGGTCACGTCCGCCAACCCCTCGTGGACCTCGTCGTCAGTCATCGAACGTGGCTACTGGCTCAGCGGGTAAAACAGTGGGCGACTCGGGACGGAAAAGCGACTGGCGATTCGTGTCGCCTCACGACGCGTCCAGGCACAAACTAGGGACTAAAAGGCCCGTTTGAGTGTCCCGATGTGTTTTACTGTGCGACGAGAATGGGAACGTATGACGTCGCTGCTGCCGTTGAAGTCCGGGACGGACCCGTCTGCAGACCGGGATCTCGATCCGGAACTTCTCGGTCTCACAGAGGAGCAAGCCGACGAGATCCTCGCGGCGATCTCGTCGATGACCGCACGGCGGATCCTCGATGTCCTGTACGACGAGCCCCGTCCCACATCCGAGATCGCGACCGCACTCGACTCGTCGGTCCAGAACGTCAGCTATCATCTCGAACGACTCGAAGACGCCGACCTCGTGGAAGTCGTCGATACGTGGTACTCGGCCCAGGGTCGCGAGATGGACGTCTACGGACCGACCAACGGCGGTCTCGTCCTCTATGCCGGTGCCGAGACGACCACGCCCTCACTGAAACGCGCGTTGGGGCGGACTGTCGGCGGAATCGGTATCCTGGGGGCTGTAAGCGTGATCGTCCATCTGCAATGGGCACGATCCGGACCGTTCGCTCCGGCTCGGCGAGTCGCGCCGATCGGCGCCCAACCAGCGGACCCGACCCTCCAGGAATCGATTGTGCAATTTCTCACTGGGCCGGGCGGCGTGCTTCTTGGGGCTTGGCTGGTGTTGATCGCGGTGGTCGCCGTTCGGTGGTACTGGCACCGATACCGGCCGGCCAGAGAGCACGCTTGACCGTCCTGATGGCGGGAGCGTCTGGAGGCGTGTTCGTCGCCACTCACGCGTGATTTCCCGGGACTCAAAGGCGTCTTTGAATCTGGCACAGTGCCTTACTTATCTACCCCGTGTGTGAGTGTATGAGGCGTAGAACGTTCCTCACGACGGTTGGCGTCGGCATCACAACGGCGGTCGCGGGCTGTAACTCAAAGGCACAGTCAGGCAAGCCCTCGACGGCGACCAGCGGCTCTAAGGGCGATGAAGACAGCCAACGGACCACGAGCGGTGCCGGCGAATCAACCCCCACGGACACGAGCACGCCCGGAGACGAACGGACTCGTATCGAGCGCGGTGGCTCGAGCGACCAGGTGCTCGGAGACGGCTCGCTCACAGAGGAAGGACTTCGCAGGCCCCATCGGGTCGCACTGACGAACCAGACCGACGAAGCACAACCAGTCTCGCTGTCCGTTCAGGGAACCGAGACGGCATCCTTCGACGGCCAGTACGTACTCGAACCGTCGGCCACGGTCTCGATAGCGCTGACCGATCTGGATACGTACACTGTCCAGGCGACGGGACTGGAGGCAGACGCAACCGAGTCGCTGTCGATCGAACCATCCCAGTTCACCTGCAACGTCACCCGCACCTCGATCGCGTTCACGGCCGAGGGGACCTTCGAGTCGACGAGTCTGTCGACACGCATGGCCTGTCCGGGAGTGATCACGGAAGCCGTCCCAGCCGAGAGCACCGTCTCGAAGACGTTCGGCGATGAAGACCCGCCAGCAGCGGGTGGAGACGCGGCCCACAACGTCGTGGTAGGGAATCCGACCGGCGAGGCCTGGACGGTCCGAGTGATACTCGCCTCCGAGACGGCCCCCCAGCTCGATGGTATCTACACGATCGAGCCTGACGGGGAGACTCGATTGACCCTCACCGAGAGTGGGACCTACGATATCGACGTGCGCGTGCTCGAAACCGGCACCACGGAGACGATCCGCCTTACCGCCGCAGACTTCGACTGTAACGTCTCCACAACGCAAGTGGAGGTCGATGCAGACGGACATCTCGAAAAGACGACGGTCTCGACACTGATGGCCTGTCCTGGCGAGACCCAACCGACCGCCCACAACGAGTCATCGTCGTAGGCCGGCTCGCGTGATCGCAGTCTCGTCTCGGTGCGGCCCAGCCGCGGGCCATAGCAAGGATTATCGCCCCCGCGAACCGCCAAGCGAGTATGACTGGGTTTTCACAGCGCGTCGAGCAAGTGTCGATCTCGGGTATCCGCGAGGTCTTCGAAGCGGCCGGCGAGGACGCGATCAATTTAGGCCTCGGCCAGCCGGACTTTCCGGCCCCGGAACACGCCCGCGAGGCAGCCGTCGAGGCCATCCGAGCGGGCGACGCTGATGCCTACACCTCGAACAAGGGAACGCGCGAGTTGCGGGAAGCGATCGCCCACAAGCACGCCCGCGACAACGACCTCGCGGTCGACCCCGAGCACATAGTCGCCACGTCTGGCGGCAGCGAAGCGCTGCATCTCGCCCTGGAGGCACACGTCGACGCAGGCGAGGAAGTCCTCTACCCTGACCCGGGCTTTGTCTCCTACGAAGCGTTGACCCATCTCGCCGGCGGGACGCCCAAACCGATCGGCCTTCGGGACGATCTGACACTCGATCCCGCCGCCGTCGAGGCCGCACTCACCGACGACACCGCGGCGTTCGTCGTCAACAGTCCCGCCAACCCGACAGGTGCAGTTCAGTCACCAGAAGACATGCGCGAGTTCGCCCGCATCGCCGACGAACACGATGTGCTCTGTATTTCCGACGAGGTGTACGAACACATCGTCTTCGAGGGCGAACACCGCTCGCCGGCCGAGTTCACCGACGGCGACAACGTTGTCGTGGTCAACGCCTGCTCGAAAACCTACTCGATGACCGGGTGGCGACTGGGCTGGGTCACCGGCAGCGAGGAGCGCATCGAGCGCATGTTGCGCGTCCACCAGTACAGCCAGGCCTGCGCCAGCGCACCCGCCCAGTTCGCCGCCGAAGCCGCCCTCACAGGGCCACAGGACCGCGTCACCGAGATGGTCGCGGCCTTCCAGCAGCGCCGGGACGTGTTGCTTGACGGCCTCGAAGATATGGGCCTGGAAACCCCAAAGCCACGTGGCGCGTTCTACGCGATGCCGTCGGTTCCCGAGGGCTGGGTCGAGGAAGTGATCGACCGCGGCGTCGTGGTCGTCCCCGGCGACGCCTTCGGCGACGGGGGTGACGGGTACGCCCGGATCTCCTATGCGACCGACCTCGAGCAGTTGAAAGAAGCGATCGAGGTCATGCACGAGGCGAGCAACGCCGTGGCGTGACTACTCGTCGCCGAGCAGATCGCTGGCGCCCACCTAGCCGTCCGCGATGGCCTGACAGCGGTCGATCCACTCGGTCTGGAACGTCTCCGGTCCGACGACGCGGCCGGCCAGATCCGGGACGCGCTCGATGCCCTCCTGTGCACACCATTCGATGCACGCCCGGTAGACCGAAAGATCGTACTCTGATTCGAGATCCTCGTCCGCGACGACCGATATCCGATCGCAACCGGTGAGAAACGCGACGAACGCCCGGGTGTGTCCGTCCGTCAAGTACCAGTCCCCGTCGAACTCGTAGACGGGGAGCGGACCTGGTTCGAAGACGGCCCCCTCGATTCGATCGGTGACAGCTGCTACTTTTGGGGCGTTTAACACTGGGTCGGTCGGAGGGCCTCGACTGGAACGGTATCTGCTGTCATTGTGTTCGCCGGTCAGTTCGCTGTCGAGACGATCTTGATGACGTCTCCCTCTTCGAGTTCCGTGTCCTCGGCGATCCGTCTGTTCTCGCGGGCGTCGACGGCGTGGAGGTACCCGTCACCGATGTCCGAGTGGACGGCGTAGGCCAAATCCAGCGGCGTCGATCCGTCTGGGAGGAGGAACGCGTCGGGTAGCATGTTCCCCTGGCCGTCGGTCCAGTGGGTTTCGTCTTGGACCGGGTAGACAGTGATGTGATCGAGGACGTCGTATGCCGCCTCGTCCAGTGCGGTCTGGACGCCCGTCCCACCGTGATCGGCCATTACCTCGCGGATCTGTTCGAGTCCCTGCCGTTGGTCGTCGCTGACCTCCCCGTGGATCTCGAAATCCTCGTCGCCCGGGTCGTACGCGAGGGCGTCTGCCTCGCTCGCCCGACGGAGGGCGAGTTCGCCATCGGCCGTCGACGGGATCGTCGCCTCGTTGCGCTCTTTGAGCCGCTGGACGTTCTCGGAGCTGGCGGCGTCGGCCTTGTTCGCGACGACGACGATGGGTTTGGTCCGCTCGCGAATCTCCCGGGCCAGAGCCTCGCGGTGATCGTCGGTCCAGGCGATCGGGTCCGCGGGATACTCCACACTCCGGAGCGTCCGGGCGACGTCGAGTTCCGTCGCGCCCACGCCCGTCAGAAACTCCGTCAGTGCCTCGTCGAGATCGAAATCCGGCGAGCGGGACTGGCGCTCGACGGTCTCCCAGTTGCGTTCGACGACGCTCGCCAGCCAGAGGTCCATCTCTTCTTCGATGAAATCCAGATCCTCGACGGGATCGTGTTCGCCGACCCCGACCGGTTCGCCTTCTTCGTCGGTCGCCCCGGCCGCGTCGACGACGTGCAAGATCGCGTCGGCGTCGGTCAACTCGTCGAGGAACTGGTTACCCAGTCCTCGCCCCTCGTGGGCACCTGGGACTAACCCGGCGACATCGAGCAACTCGACGGGAACGTACCGTTTCCCGTCGTGACAATGATCGCTGTCACAGCGCTGCTCGCGGTCGAGACACGGACAGTCGGTGCGGACGTGGCTCACTCCGCGATTCGCGTCGATCGTCGTAAACGGGTAGTTAGCGACGTCGACGTCAGCCATCGTCGCCGCGCGATAGAAGGTGGACTTGCCGGCGTTTGGCTTGCCGGCAAGCGCGAGTGAGAGCATGCTCCGCCATACCGAAGCGAACAGTTTCCCACTTTCGGTTAGCTCTGATGAGCGCTTCAGACGAGACACCGAATGCCCGGCCGTAGCTGTTGGCAATGAACGACGAATGGCGTCGCCGACCGTTCAAGCGTCGGTCATCTGGACGATCTGAATGAGCGAGTAGATCGGCACGCCTTCGACCGTATCGTCGCCGTGTTTATCCGTGAGAACGACACCGGCGACTGGATTACCACCGCGTTCACGGACAACCTGGATGGTCTCTGTCATCGTCTTGCCCGTGTCGATGTTGTCGTCGACGATGTAGCAGTCCCGATCACGGATCGACGCGAAGTTCCGCGAGAACGACCCAACATCCTCCTGTTCGTCGTCGTCCCAGCGGTGCTTGCTCGGCGTATAGACGCTCAGGTCCGTTTCGAGATCGCGCGCGACGGTCGTCGCCAGCGGTCCGCCAGATTTGCCGATCCCGATCGTCAAGTCGACCGCTTCGCCTTCTTTCGAGAGGAGATCCGCCATCGCGCGACCGACGTAGGACAGTCGTTGGCTGTCTCGGCCCACTGCACTCCAGTCGACGTGGATGTCGTGGGGTTTCTCGGTAGTGCTGTCGGCGGCGTCGCCACCGTCGGTCTGCTCGACCAGCCAGCTTGCAGTCTCCCGGGAAACGTTCAACTCGTCCGCGATTTCGCCTTTCGAGAGGCCCAGTCCAGTGAGTTCCTCGGCACCGTCGATGAGATCGTCCAGTGACTTCATCGACAGGAACTATCGAGCCTGAAACGGAAAACGATTGATTTTGCCCACCCCGCTCTCAGCGGCCATCACTCGCCGTCGCCGTTTCGCTCGTCGGTGTCTGGCCCGTCTGTGGGACCGGCGTCGTACTGCGCTTTGAGGGAGGCCAGTTCCGCGTCGACGTCGACGGCCACCGCGTCGTCTTGGGCCTTTTCGGGCAGTTGCTCTTCGAGCCGTCGGTTGAGCCGCTGGGCGTCCGAGAGCAGTTCGGTCGTCCGTTCGTCGGCTGATTCGGTATCGATTCTGGACTGGACCTCCGAAAGAGCCTCGTCGATTCGATCGACGACGGACCGGCCAACTGCCGGGGCCGTCGACTCCTCGACCGGTCGGTCAGTATCGTCGGCCAGTTCGAGCGCTCGCTGTAGCAATTGGAGTAGCTTGATGTTCGTCTGGAGGACCAGAATCGTCGCCGGGATCGTCACCTCGGTCGTAAATCGTCGCAGGCGGTCGAGGCCACGACGGTGCTGTGACCCGGCCCCGACCGTCCGCTGTAGCTCCTGGAGCGTGCCGAGGAGTTCGGCCACCAGTTCCCGGGGCGCGGGATCCACTGATTGGTCACTCATCAGCCGTATTTCGAAAGCGAGCCTTAAAGATCCGAGTAACGAGGCGAGCTTCGAGGCCGGTCGATGCGGTGGGCCACGAACCCCGGCCACAGGTAGAAATATCAGTACAATAATCGACAGTCGGTATCACACCCCGCTTTCGAAATCCGGCGTTTTCACGCCCCTCCGGTCGAAGAATGTGCACGTCAATCTGTACCAGACGGCAACGATTCAGGTAAATATTTCCCCCGCGATGCCCGACTTCCAAGGGATACGATGGGCCAATTAGATACCTTATTCGCGCCCGAGCGAGTTGCAGTGGTCGGAGCCACCGAAAGCGACGGCTCCGTCGGGCGGGCTATCATGGAGAACCTTCTGGACGGCTACGTCGGAGACGTCGTGCCGATCAATCCCAGTTCCGAGGACGTATTCGGACTGGAGTGTTACGACACTCTCACCGACGTCGACGGTATCGATCTCGCCGTCGTGGTCGTCCCACCACAGATCGTCAACAGCGTGCTGCAGGATGCCGGAGAAGCCGGGATCCAGGACGTCGCGGTCATTACAGCCGGGTTCGGCGAGTCCGGCAGTGAGGGCGTCAAGCGCGAACAAGAGATGCGAGAGATCGCCACCGAGTACGATATCAACCTCGTCGGCCCCAACTGCCTGGGGGTCATCTCGACGTCACTCGGCATGAACGCCACGTTCACCGAGAAATCGGCCATAGAGGGCAACATCTCCTTTATGAGCCAGTCCGGGGCGTTCATCTCGGCTGTCCTCGACTGGGCCGGCGACCACAACGTCGGGTTCAACGACATCGTCTCGCTTGGCAACAAAGCTGTCCTCGACGAAGGGTCGTTCATCGACTACTGGGGCGACGATCCCGATACCGACGTGATCCTCGGCTACCTCGAAGACATCGAAAACGGTCGAGAGTTCATCGAGACCGCCAGAGAGGTCACCAAAGAGACGCCGATCGTCGCAGTCAAGTCCGGTCGCACGGAAGCCGGTGCCTCCGCCGCGGCCTCTCACACCGGGGCGATCGCCGGCAGCGAGCGTGCCTACGAGGCCGGCCTCGAACAGGCTGGTGTGATCCGGGCCAACAGCGTCCAAGAACTGTTCGACTTCGCGACGATTCTGGGCGACCAGCCCCTGCCCGAGAGCAACAACATCGCGATCGTCACCAACGCCGGCGGACCCGGCGTGATGGCCACTGACGCGATCGGTGATTCGAGCCTCGAAATGGCATCGTTCACCGACGAGACCCTGGAAGGCCTCGAGGAAGCGATGCCCGAGGAAGCAAACATCTTCAATCCGGTCGACGTGCTCGGGGACGCCTCCGCGGAAACCTACGAACAGGCACTCGATATCGTCCTCGACGATCCGAACGTCGGCTCGGTCATCGTCGTCTCCTCGCCCCAGTCGATCGACTTCGAGGCACTCGCAGACGTCATGATCGACAAACACGAGGAATACGGCGTCCCGATGGCAGCCAGCCTGATGGGCGGCGAAACTGCCGAAAAACCAGCCGAGATGCTCGGTAAGGCCGGGATCCCCTCGTATTTCGATCCAGCACGTGGTGTCAACAGTCTGGACGCCCTCTGGGAGTACGCCGAAATCCAGAGCCACGAGTACGTCGCCTCGACCGACTTCGACGTCGACCGCGAGCGTGCCCGTGAGATCCTCGAACGGACCAAAGAGCGAGACACCAACAAACTCGGCGTCGAAGCCATGGAACTGCTCGAGGCCTACGGTATCCCGATGCCCGACAGTGCCATCGCGACGAACAAGACCGAAGCTGTCCAGGCGGCCGGCGAGATCGACGGCAACGTCGTGATGAAGATCGTCAGCCCGGATATCCTCCACAAATCAGACATCGGCGGCGTCGAAGTCGGCGTCCCCGACGACGAGGTCGCCGACACCTACGACGATCTCATTGCCCGGGCACGAAACTACCAGCCCGACGCGACGATTCTGGGCGTCCAGCTTCAGGAGATGGCCGATCTCGACGACGGTACCGAAACCATCGTCGGCATCAACCGCGACCCGCAGTTCGGTCCACTCGTGATGTTCGGACTGGGCGGGATCTTCGTGGAAGTGCTCGAAGACGCCACGTTCCGGGTCGCACCAGTCAGTGAACCCGAAGCCGAAGAGATGATCGACGAAATCGAGTCCGCGCCACTACTTCGTGGCGCGCGTGGCCGGGAGCCAGTGGACGAAGCCGCTGTCGTCGAGACCATCCAGCGCATCTCACAGCTCGTTACCGACTTCCCGTCGATCCTCGAGCTCGACATCAACCCACTCGTCGCGACACCGGACGGTGTCTCGGCAGTCGACATCCGCCTGACAGTCGACCAGGAAGAGCTGTAAGTCCCCCCGGACTGGACGGCGATCGGGAGGAGCTTTAAATCAGTCGGCATCGTAAGGGTTCACATGGACCCGATACTGGTTACCTCAACCGAAGAAGCGACCGGGAAAACCGCTGTTTCTCTGGCGATTGCAAAGCTCGGCGACGCAGCCGGCCATAGCGTCGGCTACATGAAGCCGAAAGGCACCCGCCTCCAGAGTGCAACCGGGAAAACCAGAGACGAGGATCCGATGCTCGCGCGGCAACTGCTGGGGCTGGACGCCGAGATGCACGAACTGGAACCGATCGTCTACACGCCCACCTTCGTCCAGGAAGCCATCCAGGGTCGGGAAAAGCCTGCGGAACTGCGCGATCGAGTCTTAGAGAACTACGAGAAGATGGCCAGCGACCGTGACATGATGGTCATCGAAGGCACCGACCGGCTCGTCACTGGCGGTATCGTCGATCTGACGGACAACGACATCGCCGAGATGCTCGATGCCAAGGTTGTGCTGCTCTCACGATACGACGAACCAGAAGACGTCGACGACATCCTGGCCGCCGCCGAGACGCTCGGTGATTCACTGGCCGGCGTCCTGTTCAACGCCGTCCCCGACTCGGTGTTCGATCAGTTGACGACCGATGTCGTACCGTTCCTCGAAAATCGTGACATCCCGGTTCTGGGCGTCGTCCCACGCGTCCAGGAACTGGCCGGGCTGACGGTCGACGACTTGGCTGAACGGCTCGGTGCCGAAGTACTGACTGAAAACGCCGGTACGGATCTGTTCGTCGAACGGTTTACCGTCGGCGCGATGTCCGGTGAGTCAGCACTGACGCAGTTCCGCCGGATGCAAAACGCGGTGATGATCACCAGCGGCGATCGGCCGGAAATCATCACGGCGGCCCTGGAAGCGTCCGGCATCAAGTGTATCGTCCTCGGTGGCGGGTTCCGACCGTCGAGTGCCATCGTCGGGCGGGCCGAAGAGGAAGGGGTACCGGTTCTCCTCTTGCAATCGGATACCCGAATGGTGATCGATCGCACCGAGGACTTCCTCAAGACCGGGCCGACGCGCAGTCCGGGGACCGTCGAGCGGATGCAGGAACTCCTCGACGACCACGCCGACGTCAGCCCACTCCTCGACGACCCGGCAGGCGAGGACTGAAACCACGGGTCGGCCTGTCCTTTCAGCGTCTGATAACGGTCTCAGGACTTATGCTGTTCTAGAACGTACACCAGCGTGGAGCCAACCGGCTCCGTATTGTCACACGCAGGGGGCACTGCCCCCTTCGTTCCCCTTTGCAATCGCTCCGTCGAGCGCACCGACCGAGGCTTGAATAACACCCACGACGTAGGCCCCGTTGAGTGACTGGGACAACCGAAGATACCGACGCAGCGATCATCGTCAAGCGTGTCGAAGACGGGAGTGCCAACACCGACGAAATCGAGCGGTTGACTGCTGCTGCCGGCTATCGCGTCGCCGGAGTCGTGACACAGACCAGAACCGAAGATCCGGCCTACCACATCGGGAAAGGCAAAGCCAGCGAGGTCGCCGAGCGCGTCCGAGAAGCCGACGCGAGTCTCGTGATCTTCGACAACCAGCTCGGGCCGTATCAGACGTTCAATCTCGGGACCGAACTCCCCGAGAGCGTCCGGCTGCTCGATCGGTTCCGACTCATTCTGGAAATCTTCGGCCAGCGTGCCCAGACACGCAAAGCCCAACTCCAGGTCGAACTCGCGGAGTTACGCTACGAACTCCCGCGGGCCGAGGCAAAAGCCAGCTTGGCCAAACGCGACGAGCGACCGGGGTTTATGGGTCTTGGCGAGTACGACGAGAGCCGCGAAGAGGACATCAAAGCCCAGATTTCGCGGATCCGAGACGAACTCGAACAGATCGAACAGACCGACCAGCATCGTCGCGAACAACGCCGGGAATCGGGCTTCGATCTCGTCGCGCTGGCAGGGTACACGAACGCCGGAAAGTCGACGCTGTTGCGCCGACTCGCTGCCGATCTCGACGTCGGGGAAAACGAAGACGTCCACCCGGACTTGGACCCGACAGCCGAGTCCGAGGATCGACTGTTTACGACACTGGGCACGACGACCCGGCGAGCAGATATCGACCGACGGGACGTGCTCGTGACCGACACCGTCGGGTTCATCTCGGATCTGCCCCACTGGCTGGTCGAATCGTTCAAGTCGACGCTGGATTCGGTCTACCGGGCCGATCTCGTCTTGCTGGTCGTCGACGTCAGCGAACCGATCGAACAGATCCGTGAGAAACTCGTCACGTCTCACGACACGCTGTATGAACGCAACGAGGCCCCGATCCTCACGGTCCTCAACAAGATCGATACGGTCGAGGCAGACGAACTACAGCACAAACGCGAGCAACTCTCCGCGTTGGCCCCGAACCCAGTCGCCGTCAGCGCGCGAACGGGCGAGAACGTCGATGGGCTCCGGGACCGTATCGACGCGGAACTGCCAGCACTCGAACGCGAACGACTCGTCTTGCCGATGTCGAACGATGCGATGAGCGTCGTCTCCTGGATTCACGACCACGCGCACGTCGAAAGCGTCGAGTACGGCGAGCAGATCGTCGTCGAGTTCGAAGGCCGACCGGCGATCATCGAGCAATCACGGTCGAAAGCAGGCAACCTCGGCGAAGCCACAGCCTGAGGAGTGCGTGCCAGCCGCCGGCGAGCCAGCGCCGATCAGTCGTCGTCCCGTTCCCGTTCGAGCGCCCGTTCACGTAACTGTTTACAGCGATCGCCCTCAGCGGTCAGGTCAGGGACGCTGATCGGCGAGCCGTCCTCGTCGATAGCCACGAAGACGAATCTGGATCCGGTGGTCACTTCTCGATCACCCGTGGCTGGGTCCTCGCGGGCAGCCTCCAGAGCGACTTTGACGCTCGTGCGACCGGTCGCGTAGGCATAAGACTCGATGACGACGATATCGCCAGTCGGCACCGGACGGTGAAAGTTCATCTCGTCGATCGAAGCCGTGACGCAGGGCTCGCCCGAGGCCCGCATCGCCGACATCGCGCCGAGTTCGTCCATCCACTTCATGACGTTGCCACCGTGGACGGTGCCGTAGTTGTTGGCGTGGTTGGGCTGGACCCGCCAGCGGTTCTCCAAATACGTCTCACTGATCGTCGGCATCGTTCGGGTATTGCCCCGTGTACTTGTGATTGTACCGGCCGCGTCGTGAACGCACTGCACCCGGTCGAGCTCACTCGATCCGATCACGCCACAGTACACGCGACACCGCATCCGGGAGATCCGTCGCGACGAGCCCGTAGCCCTGCTCGTCGACGACTAGATCACCGGCCCGCCCGGTGACGAACGCACCGAGCGATGCGGCGGGGTGAGGATCGAGTGTGGCCGCGAGTGCTCCCGTAACCCCCGCCAGCACGTCGCCGGTGCCGCCGACGGTCATGCCGGGGTTCCCAGTGCGGTTGATGCGCGTCTGCGTGCCGTCCGAGATGATATCGTCGGGTCCTTTCAGGAGGATTGTTCCATCGAGATCGCCAGCCAGGTCCGCGACGGCTGTCGTCCGTGCCGCCAGGTCGTCCATCGAGCGCCCGCCCATACGCTCGAACTCACTGGCGTGTGGGGTACAGATCAGTGTGGCGTCCGTCTCGACAGCCGAGACGATCGCGAGCGGGTCGGCGTCGACGATCGCCCGTCCCTCGTACTCTTCGAGGAACGCGCGGGCCGCTTGCAACGTTTCGTCGGCTCGCCCGAGACCGGGGCCAACGACGACGCTATCGTGGTCGGCTGCCAGGTCGAGAACGCGCGTGACGTTCTCGGGGGAGAGTCGGTCGCCGTCGAACGAGCGGACGATCAGGTTCTCGCTGTAGCCCTGGATCTCCGGGGCGATCGTCTCGGGACAGGCCACCCGGACGAGATCAGCGCCCGCACGGAGGGCCGACTGTGCCGCGAGAGCCGGCCCACCGGTGTAGGGACCGCCACCGACGATCAGTACCTCGCCGAACGCACCCTTGTGGCTATTGGCCGGCCGGGAGAGGCGGCGGAGATCACCACGTTCGACGACGCGCTCGGCAGCGTCGGGGATACCGATGTCCGCGACCTCAACTGGTGCGTCTACGTCTGCAAGCCCGGGCTTGGGCTTGTGAAACGTGACGATGTGATCCGGGTCGACGGCATTTTCGGCAAGCGTCCCCGAGGCAGCGTCGAGTCCAGACGGGACATCGACGCTGACGACGGTTGCCTCGGCATCGTTGATCGCCGCGCTCGCAGTCGCGACGGGTTCACGTACCGGGCCGGCGATACCGGTGCCGAGCATCGCATCGACGATCACGTCGGGGTCGTCGAGATCGAACGCCGTCGAGTCGGTGACAGTGCGCGTCTCGATGTCGGTCCGTTCGAGTGCCGTCCAGTTCTCGCGAGCGATGTCAGTCGTGATCGATTCAGGACGACCCAGCAACGTGACGCGAACGGGAAAGGCCTCGAGAAAGCGAGCGGCGACGAACGCGTCACCACCGTTGTTTCCACGTCCGGCGACGATCTCGACGCGATCGTCCGGTGTTGCGACGTCCGTCACGGCCGCAGCGACGGCGTTACCGCTCGATTCCATCAACTGCTTTCGTGACACCCCCAAGGCGGTGGCGTTGGCGTCGATAACACCCATTTCCGCGCCGGTGATGACAGTCCCGAAACTCATGGGCCGTCGTTGACTCGCAGTCGGGTTAACTGTTCAGATTTCAAATATTGAAACCAGGACCGTCCGCTTTTGGGCATCGATACCCAACGTCCGTTACCATGCCGCTGATGGCGGACGACGACTTCTCTATTCACGACGACGACTGCGAGAAACAGGACAGCGGGTGGATGCCCGTGTCTGATCTCCCGGACGAAGTGACCTCGATGGACGATCTGGAGTGTGAGTGTTGGGCGGAATACGATTCGATTGCCGAGATCTGATCGCCCTGTTCTCAGCGTTTGATCTCGAAGCCGTCCAGTCCCACTGGCGACTCGTATTCGACAGTCACGTCCTCGACAGCGGCCTGGGGACTCCCATCGTGACAGAAGTCGACCATCGCCTCGACATCGGCTTGGGGGCCTTCGAAGACAGCCTCGACGCGCCCGTCAGCGAGGTTCGTCACCCACCCGTCGACGCCCCGTTCTCGGGCAGTTTGCTGGGTCGTCGCCCGGAAGAACACGCCCTGAACGCGGCCGGAAACCAGAACGTGTGCGCGCGCTCGTTGGCTCATGGACAACTGTTGGGGCGACGATCGGAAAAACGCTCCTGTCGATTCGAAGTCGCCAAACAGCACTAGGTTCCGCCGCCGTTCCGGAGATGATGAAACAGGTACGTCTGGGCGTACCCGGCGTACTCACCCCCGAGCCGTTGCCGAATCGCCCGGGACGTCTCGGCGTACGAGCCCCGGTCACAGTCCGGGAAGTACTCCTCGATGGTCGTCTGGATCCAGGTATCCAGGGGTACCGCTTCGAGGAAGCCAAGCGAGAACAGCGCCACACAGTCTGCGACCTTCTCCCCGACACCGACGAACTGTGTGAGTGAGTCACGGGCGTCTTCGTAGGGGCGCTCGCTCGCGTCGGCCGGGTGAGCTTCGCCGCCGGCGACCATCTCCGCGCTTCGCTTGACGTACGGGGCACGATACCCAAGACCTAGGTCCCGTAGTTCCGCTTCGCTGGCGCCCGCTAACGCTTCTGGAGTCGGATATGCGTGATACGTGTCGCCGTCGAAGGTGACCGACTCGCCGAACGCGTCGGCCAGCGCGCGTTGCATCTCGAAGATCCGACCCACACGCATCTGGGCCGAACAGATAAACGAGATCAGCGTCTCGAAGGGAGGATCACGGACCAGCCGCATCCCCCAGTAGCGATCGAAAGCAGCCGTAAGGGGCGATTCGTTCGGCGTCGCCGCCCGGATCGCCGCAAGATCGTCGTCCAGTCGCAGGCGATGTCGAAGCGTCGCGTCTGCGTCGAAGGTCCCTTGCCACTGTAGAGCGCCCCCTGTTTGGCGGACGCGAACGACTTCGGGACCGGAGTGAGCGTCATCGAGTGTCGGTTCCGTTTCGGGCCGGACGACGGTGACGTACCAGGCCTCACCGCCGTCGGGATCCTCGCCCTCGTACATCCGGTCGTCGTCCCGATCCCAGAGATACGACTGGCCACTCTCGACGGTCGCTTGTAGGTCGAACGGGCCGACAGCAGCCTCCGACAGCGTCCCCTCGTGCATTCGATTACTCTCGGAATCGGACCCCTTTGTCGGTTTCGTGTCTCGCGAGGGGCTAACCTTCTTATCGGAGGCGATAGAACAAATTCGTATGAACTGTCGAGTTGTCGTCGAAGCGGCTGTGCCCGTCTACGACGTCGAAACACCGGACGAGGCGGTCCGCATCGCGATCTCGAAAACGGGCGAGATGCTGAATCCCGATCTCAATTACGTCGAGATCAACATGGGCGAACGCCGGTGTCCGCATTGTGGCGACGACCTCGAACCGGCGTTTCTCGCTGCCGACGAGAGTCTGGTCGCCCTGGAACTGGAGATGACGGTCTTCAACGTCGAGCGCGACGAACACGCCGCCCGCATCGCCCGCAAAGAGATCGGCCAGCGCTTAGAGAACATCCCACTGGATGTCCTCGAAATCGAAGAAGTCGAGGATGAAGACGACGATGAAGACCAAGCCGAAAGTGAGACCTCAGACGACACCAGCGATGATGTCGACGCGGAGACAACCACGGCGACGACCGACGACCAAACGGACGACTCACGTGAGGACGACGTACTCCCGGAGTTCGAGGAACTCATCGACGAATAGCCGGCCACCGCTGTCGGTCCAGTGAGACGGGCATCGACGGCAGGCCAGCTGGGGACTTGCCGCCAGTACGTTTTCGTAGCGGGACTGCCTAAACGAACCAGTTGCAGTAGCGGATCTGCGTTCGGGGATTACTGTAGAGCCCGCCGTGGGTCTCAACCGCTAGGTCTGCGAATGTGCTATCGACACGACAGACTGCAGTGGCCAGCGACGGCGGGAGACGGATCCGATCAGGCCACAGCCCTGCCGCTGGTGGCCAGTCTACCGCAGCCGAAAAGTCGTGTTCAGTCCGCAGCAGCGGAGACGCGCTCGGCGTCTGTCGCCTCGAGTTCGTCAGTGATGCCGTCGGCAAGTGCAAACACAGCCGCCTTGTGGTCTGTTTTGGACTTGTGGATCGATGTCGGCTTGACGCCGAGGTCAGTGTATCGCTCGTGTGTGACCTCCTCGCCTTTGTTCTCTTCGTAGTGGTCACGTACCTGCGCGAGCAGCCCATGGAGATGAATGAGCTCCTGCTTTTTCATGGTCACTTGCCTGTAATGATTCGAGGGTTATAGTACTACTCTGAGTACTGTTACCAAACGTCTCCGGAAAGCACGGCGTCCCTAACGGTTGATTTGCCATATTTATCTCTGCGAATCGGCCCAATCCATTCATTAAACTGAGAGGATTGGCTGCACCATCCAGGAAGTACCGACGTGGGTTGAAAGGTTTTTACTCGCCGGTTAGCAACCAAGGAGTATGGACTACGACGACATGCTCGATCGGGCCATCGAAGAGACGCCCGAGATCGACGCCAGTTCCGAGCGGTTCGACGTCCCCGATCCAGACGTCCGCCAGGAGGGCAACGTCACAGTCTACGAGAACTTCCAAGCGACGACGCGGCGTCTCTCTCGGGACGACGATCACGTGATGAAGTTCCTGCAAAACGAGTTGGGGACCAGTGGTCACATCGACGAAAGCGGGCGCGCTCGCCTCACTGGCGAGTTCCGCGAGCGCCGGATTGCAAACGCGATCGACGCCTATACCGAAGAGTTCGTCTTCTGCTCGGAGTGTGGCCTCCCGGACACACGATTGGTCAACGAGCAAGGAGCCATGTTGCTCCGCTGTGAAGCCTGCGGCGCGCGGTCAGCGACCAGCGGGTAGTCCCTTACTGTAACTCGCGTACGGTTTCGAGGTCGTGCTCGGTGCGCATGAACTCAGAGAGGCGTCGCTGTTCGTCACACGCCGGACAGGCGAACGTCTCGTCGGGCGCGGGAAGGTCACGAGGCGTCGATT
Organism: Halorhabdus sp. CBA1104; assembly: GCF_009690625.1. NCBI lineage: Archaea > Methanobacteriati > Methanobacteriota > Halobacteria > Halobacteriales > Haloarculaceae > Halorhabdus > Halorhabdus sp. CBA1104. The sequence continues at coordinate 1,287,719 of NZ_CP033878.1, forward strand.
CCCAGTCTTTGCCACAGTCGGGACACAACAGACGGACGTACGCTTCTTCCATCTATGCGCTATCATGACAGGCGAGCCATGATAAGCCTTGTCACCATCTTTCCGCCGTTCGGTGGCCGGGCTCCACCTATCGGGACCTACAAGGCACGTCGTGGCCGAAAATCGGCCGCCGAAAAGCGGCTTGATCCGGGAACTCTCTGCTAGCCAGCCAACGATGAGAATGGTCTCAGCAGTGACCAGCGCCGACAATCAGGCCCCGTGGCGCTCGATCAACGAGGCGTAGTGACTCTTGTCACGAACACCGACGACCTGCTCGGCAACCTCGCCGCCTGCAAAGAGGACGACTGTCGGCACACCACGTACCTGATGCTGGCTCGCGAGTTCCTGATGGGCGTCGACATCGACTTTCAGGACTGCCGCGTCGGTCTCTGCCGCCAGTTCCTCGACAACGGGTTCGAGCATCTTGCACGGTCCACACCAGTCCGCATAAAAGTCGACCAGGACGGTATCGTACTCCTCGACTGCGGACTCGAACTCCCCGACGCCGCCGACGTGAACCGGTTCGTCGGGCGAGACAGTCGTGTCGTCAGTTGATTCGTCCGTCAGCAACTCTTCTTTTTCTGGGCTTTGATCTGTTCGATGTCTTCTGCGTCGCTCATTCGACGACGAGTACGCCCCGTACGAAGTTAAGTATTTTGAACGAACGAAACAATACTGTTCCGGAGGGGCTGTCACGATCTCTGTCATCGAAACCGGCAGAATTCGCACGTCGATGACAGCCACGTCAGCAACCGGAAAGTGCCGCCCACGCCGAAAGCGCCAATCACGAAGGTAGTGATGCACAACTCTCACAACACTTTTGAACGGAACTGCCTAATACTGAGACAGAATGTCAGCGTCGATGGTCGAATATCTCAATCAAGACATGCAGTGTGAGGGACTGTTGGAGTGTGTACACGGACTCAAGGACCTCGACAGGGAAGTGTTCGTCACCTTGACCGACGCCGAGGAGCCAAAGACGATCGACGAGATCGCAGCCGCGGTCGATCGTGAGCGCTCGACGGCCTACCGGTCGGTCCAGCGGCTATTGCAATCCGGGTTCATCCAGAAAGAGCAAGTCAACTACGAACAGGGTGGGTACTATCACGTCTACCATCCAACAGACCCAGACGAGATCGCCGACGAGATGCAGCGGACACTCAACGATTGGTACGCGAAGATGGGGCAGTTGATCGGGGAATTCCGCGAGAAATACGACTGACAGCCGCAATATTTCCACCCGGGATGGGGGCCAGGGACAGACCGGTATATGTTTTATCAGTGACTGTCTGGGTCCACCAAAGTCCCCGCGAACATGGCCCGCACGTTCTACGACGTCTTGGGCGTCCCCGAATCCGCCACCGTCGACGAAATCGAGTCAGCGTACCGAGAGCGTGTCAAGGAGACCCATCCGGACGTCACCGACGAGGAAGACGCCCACGAAACCGTCCAGCGCGTCATCGAAGCGCGAGACGTCCTCGCGGACGAGGCTGAACGGGCCAAATACGATCGGCTTGGCCACGAAGCCTACGTCCAACAGACGGCACACGAGCCCACAGACGCCAACAACACCGCCGACCAAGCGCCCGACAACCGCGAAGAGACTGTTTCGACAGGCCGTAATCGCGGCGAGTGGACGAGAGACACCCGAAGAGCCGAAGCTGACTGGTGGGAAGAGCCCGCCGACAAACCGCCAGAGAGCCAGAAAACAACGAGTGACCGGACTGTCGGGGAACACGTCGCCGAGGCCGACGGCGAGGGCGTCGGCTGGACAAACGGGTCCGGCTACGCCGTCCGCCAACCGACCGCTTCGAACGAGCTCAACTGGAGCCGGCTGTTTCCGGGCAGTCAGTCGGCCGTGCTCTTGCTCGCAGCGTTCATCTGCTATCCGATGCTCGTCGTATCGAGTGTCTACCCGCCGTTCTCGTTGATCGTCAATCTCGTCGTCGGTGCCTGTACGCTCGTCATCGTGATCTATTTCGTCTCCATCCCGAGGTCGGGGCACTCGCGTTCGGTTTCTGGAGTCTTGTCACGGTCGGAGCCGTTGGGCTTGGAAGCCTCGATCCGTTCACGTTGGCCGGGGTCCTCACGTTGACAGTCACGTGGGTCCCGTTTGGCCTCTCACTGGCCGTGTTCGCGCTCGTCCGACCGTGATGGGAGTCTCGTAGCGAGGTCGTCGGCGAGCGCCTCGCGAGTCCGGTGGCTGTCTGTCGCATTCGTCTGAACCTCGATGATCTGGGTCCCCGAGGACGCCAACGACTCCCGATAGAGATCCGGAAACGCCCCAGGCGTCTCCACGCTGAGGAACGTCGCGCCGAAGAGATCGGCGACCGGCGAGAAATCGAGACCGTGAGGGGTTTCGAAAAAGTCCCTAAAGGGCGGGTCGAACGCTTCGATCGGCAGCATGTGGAAAATGCCGCCGCCGTCGTTGTTCACCAGCACGATCGTCGCCTCGACGTCGCCACGATCCAGTGCCAACAGGCCAGTGAGGTCGTGATAGAACGCCAGGTCGCCGATCGCAAGGACCAGCGGGCCGTCGGTGACGCTTCCGGCCCCCAGTGCCGTACTCGTCACACCGTCGATGCCACTGGCCCCGCGATTGCCCAGGACCCGGATGGACGCCTCCCGGGGCTTGCCGAACCGGTCGAGATCACGGACCGGCATGCTATTCGAGACGACCAGCGTCGCCCCAGCCGGGGCATCGGCCGCGATGTGAGACAGAATCGCCCCTTCGAAGTCGGCTGTCTCTCGGCGCTGTTCGATCAGCGCCCAGTAGGCGCGCTCGGTCTCGGCGAACCGTGCTCGCCACGCCTCGCTCCCGGGTGTCGAAACCTGCGTGGCCAGGTCATCGGCGAGGTCCGTCGGCTCGGCGACCAACAGATCGGTGGCCGTGAATTCGGCTTCGGGCCATCGGCCGGCTGGGTCGACGACGAACTGGCGGGCCTGGGCGTCCCGTAAGTAGTGTCGGCAGACTTTCGACGTAGGCGAGCGACCGAACCGAACGACGACCTCTGGGTCGGGCCAGTCCCACGCCTCGGCGGCCCCAAGGTAGGAATCGTAGCCACCACAGACGACTGGGCCATCCCCGTCGTGGCCGAACCGATGTCCCGAGAGCGGATCAGCCAGCACCGGAAAGCCGGTCGCCTCGGCCAGGGCAGCGAGTGCCGGTCTCGTCGGTGAGGGCTGGTTGGCCGGCCCAGCGACGATCAAGCCGCGGTCGGCGTCCTCGATAGCGTCGACAACGTCGTCGCGGGCCGCGTCCGAGAGGGTTGGTCGGCCAGTGCTGACGTCGACGAACGGCCCCTCGCGCCCCTCGACGGCAAGCGGTGCTCGATCGGCGAGATCGGCGGGCACATCACCTTCGACCGGCGTCGGCTCCAGCGGTTTACGGAAGGGAACGTTGAGATGTACGGGTCCAGGTGGCGTGCCCGTCGCCGATTGGACCGCACGGGCGGCCGTCACACGGAGCGAGCGGAGTGCCCGCGATCGAGGGGCTGGTTCGGGCAGTGTCCGGGACTGTCGGACGGCCGAGCCGTACAGCCGCTGTTGATCGATCGTCTGGTTCGCACCGCTGTCGTGGAGTTCTGGGGGCCGATCCGCCGTCAGAACCACGAGCGGGATGCGGGCAGCGTCGGCTTCGATGACGGCCGGGTGCAGGTTCGCCGTCGCTGTCCCTGACGTAGTGACGATTGCGGTCGGCTCGCCGGTCTGTGCCGCCTGGCCCAGCGCGTAGAACCCAGCCGACCGTTCGTCGAGCAACGATACGGCCTCGACGTCCTCGTGGGCAGCGAATGCGACCGTCAGCGGCGTCGAACGGCTTCCTGGTGCGAGGACAGCTCGATTGACCCCGGCGGCCGCTAGTTCGGCGACGAGTGTCTGTGCCCAAAGGACGCTCCGATTGGGCGCAGTCATCGTAAGGCGTCGATGATCGGCTGGTATTTCAGTTGTATCTCGTCCCACTCCTCGTCTGGATCGCTATCGGCGACGATCCCCGCGCCCGCAAACAGCGTCGCCTGCTGGTCCCGCGCCAGGGCGGATCGGATGCCCACGGCGAAGGTCCCATCGCCCGCGGCGTCGAACCACCCGATCGGGGCTGCATACCAGCCACGATCGAAGGCTTCGGCGTCTCGGATCGCAGAGAGGGCCGCGTTCGGCGGCAGCCCTCCGACAGCCGGCGTCGGGTGGAGTTGGGCGACCAGTGAGAGGACGTGGATGTCCTCGGCGAGGGTGGCCTGGATCGGGGTCCGGAGGTGCTGGACGGTTGCGAGCTGGCGGATCGACCGCTCGCCCGTCGCGACGGTCTCGGCGACACCGTCGAGTTGCTCGCGGATCGCTTCGACGACCAGTGCGTGCTCGTGGCTGTCTTTCTCGCTGTCGTGGAGTTGCTCGGCCAGCCACTCGTCTTCGGCGTTGGTCTCGCCGCGGCCCGTCGACCCGGCCAATGCCGCCGTCTCGACGGTCCGCCCGCGGCGAGCGACCAGCCGTTCCGGTGTCGCGCCGAAGAACGTCCCGGCATCGGAATCGTCGGGTCTGAGCGCAAAGCGATAACAGTCCGGATACGTCGATCCGAGTCGATCAATCGCGTCCGGCACCGACAGGGTATCGGCCAATTGGACCGACTGTGCGCCCGCGAGGACGACTTTCCTGAGATCGCCGCGGGCAACGCGCTCGACCGCCGACCTGACTTGTTTCGTCCAGGCACCCCGGTCCGGGAGTTGGGTCCGGGCCAGGATGCCGGGTGACCCGGTTGCTGTCGGCGGCTCGGCGGCCTCGAGTGTCGTCTGCCAGCGGTCGAGTGTCCGTTCAACGTCGGCATCGGCCTCGGGACCGACGGCAGCGGCGGTCAGCCACTGCTCGCCGTCACGTTCGATCACTGCGACCGATGGAAGCACGAACCTGGCATCGGGATACCCGCCCCAGTCTGGCTCACCGTGGGACTCGTCTCCGCCGTCGTGGAAGGCAAAGCCACCGAACAGGCGAGGTGTGGCGAACGCCGGGAGTGCCTCCGAGACAGTCCGATTGGCGAACAACTCGCGTGCGCGGTGGCGAACTGTCTCGAAGCGGTCCGGTCCAGTCGCCGTGATCGTCGCCGCACTGCCGAGACCGGTCACTCGCTCACCCGGACCGTGCCAGACGACCCACGGCCGATCGTCGTCACGTCCATCAGCCAGCAGCGATAGTGACGACGCCTCGATCGGCCGACCAGCGACGACCAGCGAACCGTCTCCACCAGCGTATTCGACCGCGTTGGCACGCGCTGACTCCATTCACCACGTCTTAGGGCACAATCCATTAAGGGCTGACGGTAGCCTGTCTCGGCGAAGATTTCGAAATCAGGACGCACAGAGGGGCCAGACGCGTCAAAATCGGCGATTACGAGCGAGGAAGCGGACACCGCAAAATATGCCGTGAGATGGCCGAACGTGAACGTTTCCGACCAGTTTCCGGAAAGAAATTTCTCAGTCGACGAACGAATCGTGCCACGAGTGGCATGCTGCCCGTCAGGCTTAAATGCCCCTCCGTGCAACCCCCAACGACTCGATGGCGAAAGTAGAGATCACAGTACCGGAACATCTCGAGATGCAGATCGCTCAGATGGTCGAAGAAGGAGAGTTTCTCAACCGCGAGGAAGCGATCGAGGATCTCCTTTCGACCGGCCTGAAGGCCTACAAGACAAGCGGGCCGATCGACGACGAGGAGGAACCAGGCTTAGAGGACGACGGCATGATGGGTCACGAAGACGAGTACGTCTTCTGATCGATCGTCTGGTAGGGCTTCTCGGGCAATCCTTAAGCCGGATTCTCCGTAAGTTCAGACAAGGATGCACAAAGACGAGTTGCTCGAATTACACGAGCAGATGTTGACGATCAAAGACTACTTCCGCGAGCAGGAGGCTGTCGATGACAGCCTCTTCGAGCCCTACGAAGAACTCGACGTGACCCCGGCGGACGTCCACATGTCAAAAAGTGAACACAAACATGCGGTGTTCGTCCTGGGCAACGCACTGGCCAACGCGATGAGCGAAGACGAGTTCTCCGATGCCGGTCGCGTGAGCAAGCGGATGAAAGAACTCGCCGAAGACGCCGAATCGAAGCTATAGCTGTCAGTCGGTATCGACACGCTAGGCACCGTCGAGAAAGGTCTGGACACACTCACGGTGGGCAGCTGTCCCGAGGAGGTGTCGCTGTGTCGCTCGTTCCGCAGCCATGGCTGCCACGAGCTGTTCTCGATCAGCTCCGAGTGTGCGCTTGGTCGCTGCCTGAACGGCTCGGGGAGCATCGACGAGTCGACCCACGAGTTGGGCGAGGCCGCGGTGGAACTCCTCGACCCCGAACACGCGATCGAACAGGCCGTACTGGTCGGCCTGCGTGGCGTCGAGTAACGCCCCGGTAAAGAGCAACTCCTTTGCGGTCGCCAGTCCGACGGCCTCGGGAAGGAGATACGTCGCGCCGCCGGCCGGAGCGAGGCCGAGTCGCCGGAATCCGAATCCGATCTTGCCGGCCGTGCTGGCGACGATCAGATCACAGGCCAGCGCAAGCGACGCCCCTGTCCCGAAGGCAGGCCCGTCGACCGCCGCGATCGTTGGCGCTGGGAAGTGGACGATCCGACGAATGATGTCGTCGATCGCCGCCAGTCGGTCCAGAAGTGCATCTGCCGAAAGATCTCCGGTCGCCTCCCTGATGACGCCAGTCACGTCCCCACCCGCACAGAACGTCTCACCGGCTCCCTGGACGACGAGACAGCGCGCTCCGGAGATGTCATCCAGGGCGTCTTCGAGGCCGGCGACGACAGCGGGGTTCAAGACGTTGCGGGTCGCTTCCGCGTCGATCGTCACCGTCGCAATGTCGTCGGCAAACTCCGAGCGTACCGGTGTGGCCATTGAAGATAGGTGGGTCCGTCGACCCCAAAAGGATTGAGGAGCCGGACGGCCAGTCGGGTCACCATGACACCGCGGCGCGGCCGAGCCCGTGCATTGACGTAGCTCCCAGACGAGAGTGGGCTTATGCGCATCCACTGGCATCGACGCGACCTCCGGATCGAGGACAACCCGGCCCTGGCTTCGGGCGGCGCCGACACAACAGAGCCAGTACTACCGGTGTTCGTGCTCGATTCGGCCGTCCTCGAGCACGCTGGACCGCCCCGCGTGGCGTTCATGCTGGAGGCACTCGAGGCCCTCCGGTCGGCCTACCGCTCGCTCGACAGTGATCTGCTCGTCGTCCAGGGCAATCCAGTCGAGACGCTCCCCGAAATCGCGACAAAGCGGGACGCGACCACGGTCACCTGGAACCGTGATTACTCCGGGTTGGCTCGCGAACGGGACACCGCCGTCAGGCAGGCACTGGAAGACGCCGGAATCGACCGAGACGCCGACCACGGGGCAGTCCTTCAGGAGCCGGGCTCGATCCGCACCAACGACGGCGACCCCTACTCGGTGTTTACGTACTTCGGGCGCAAGTGGCACGACCGCCCGAAAGACGAGCCGGTCGACCCGCCCACGAGTGACGATCTCGTCAGTATCGAGACCGACTCGTCGATCCCGACACTGGCCGACCTCGACATCGAACAGCCGACCGCGACGATCCCGGAAGCGAGTACCACGGCCGCCCACGACCGGCTCGAAGCGTTCTGCGAGGCGGACATCTACCGGTACGAGGAGCGTCGGGACTACCCTGCCGATGACTGTACATCACGGCTCTCAGCGCACCTGAAGTGGGGAACGATCGGCATCCGGACGGTCTACGAAGCGACCGAACGGGCACTGGAGGCGGCCACCACAGACGCCGAACGCGAGTCTGTCGAAGAGTTCCAATCGCAACTCGCCTGGCGCGAATTTTACGCCCAAGTACTGTGGTTCAACCCTGAGGTCGTCGAAGAGAACTACAAATCCTACGAGCAGCCGATCGAATGGCGGGCGGACCCGGCGGCACTTGCTGCCTGGAAAGCAGGCGAGACCGGCTATCCGATCGTCGACGCTGGAATGCGCCAGCTCCAAGCGGAGGCGTACATGCACAATCGCGTGCGGATGATCGTCGCTGCGTTCCTGACAAAAGATCTGCTGATCGACTGGCGAGAGGGTTATGAGTGGTTCCGGCAGCGCCTGGTCGATCACGACACGGCAAACGACAACGGCGGCTGGCAGTGGGCGGCCTCGACCGGGACCGACGCCCAACCGTACTTCCGGATCTTCAACCCGATGACCCAGGGCGAACGCTACGATCCAGACGGCGAGTACATCCGCGAGTACGTGCCGGAACTGGAGGGAGTCCCGGCGGATGTCATTCACAGCTGGCACGAACTCGATCAAGGAGCCAGGGAGATGCACGCGCCCGAGTATCCCGCTCCGATCGTCGATCACAGCGAGCGCCGCGAGCAAGCACTCGCGATGTTCGAGCGGGCACGGGGAGAAGAATAGCCGAGTCGTCAGGGAAACACGTTAGCCGGCCACCTCACCAAGCTTCTAGGGAGTGTCGATCCGTATCCAGTGTCTGCTTGGCGATTGATAAGGGAGAGCCTCACCGACTTTTGGTAATTGATACCGTGGAAAGCGGTTTTATACTGCTGGACACGGTGCACAGACGTGTGAGAATCCGAACTGGTATCTTCGCAGACGGATCACCGATCAACGAACAGCGGGAGGGAGCGCTCGTCGTCGCGGACGCCGTCGCCGATCCGATACGTGAGCACCTGGACGACGTACGGACCCGGGTACGGTACGCGGCCCTCGGCGCGGGGATGAGTGTCGTTCTCGCACTCGGCGTCGCCTACGCGATCGAACTGCTCGCAGGTATCGCTGTGGGTATCGTCGGCGTCGGTGTTGGGGCAGGATACGCGTATCTCTCTATCGAATCCGAGCCCAACGTCTCGGTCGTTCAGGCCGAGAAACGTTACTGGACCGGGCACGTGGTCCCACAGCCTGACGGTGCGCTGGTCTACGACGCGACCGGATCAGTCGTGCCAACTGAACTTGAAGTCGAACAGTTCGAGGACCTCGCCGGACTCGAATCGAGTACCGCGTCCTTCGGGGCAAATACCGAGTTCCCGATCGTCCAGGATACGAACCACGACGTCGAAAATACGGTCCAGCAGCGACTCGAGACGATGCGGTCACGAGTCGAAGCCGCCGAGACCGTCAGTTTCGAGGCCCCACTCGCCGATACATCTGGTTCGGTCCTCGAGAATGTCACGGCGATTCCGGACGAAGGGATCGGGACGGATGTGCCATCTACTGCTGTGGAGTTCGAGCTCGAAACGGCGACCGAGCAGGCCGAGCAAATGCAGACAATGGAAACGATGGCCTTCGAGACTGACCCTGACGAAACGTTGCAAGCGGTCAAAGACGAAAGTGAAACCGTCGTCGAGTCGCTCACGACGGCCAAAGCGGACGCAATCAGGCGACTGAATGACCACGTCGATGTCGCCAGTGACATCACCTCGATGACGAGTTATAACTTCTATTGTCCGGACTGCATCGAGGATGACGTGTACGCCGAGCTAGATGTAGAATTCGACGGGGGCGAACCAACCTGGTTCTGTGAGACGTGCCGTGGACGGTTCGATGCCGACGACGAGCCGGTGCCCAAACACCGCATGAAAGACGAACTCGTCGAGGAGATTTGGGACCGCCTGTGGATCGAAAAGGACGACGAACGACGGCGGATCTACGAGAACATCGAGGACCAGAAGTCCGATCTCACCGAACGTGAATTCGAACAACGACAGGAGGCCATCCGGACAGCCTGGGATCGGATCAAGGAAGTCCGATCGAAGATTCGCGATCTCGAAACGGAAGCCAAGGCCGAACGAGGAGCGATCACGGAGATCGGCGCCGTCATGACCAAATACGATCGGCTCGCCGCCGAGCGACGGGAAGCGTTCGAGGCGGACGTAGAAGCGGCTCTGACGGAGATCGAGACCGCCACGGAGGAGGCGATCGACGAGATGCGCAATTACGAGGAAGAGAAAATCGAAGAGGCCCAGGAGGAGGCCCAAGAGCGCGCCGAAGTGATCAGAGCCGAGGAGCGCAAACGGCACCAAGAGAAGATGGCCAAACTCGAAAGCATCGAAGAAGTAAGCCAGGAACGGCTCGACCACGAGGAGGAAGTTCACCAGCGCGAGGTCCTTCTCGAGACCCGTGGGGGAACGAGCGCATCCGGGCTAGTCAACAAGTATCACCTCGCGAAAGGGAAGCTGTTCGGCTATTCGAAGGAGGACTGACAATGGCAAACGACGACCTACACCCGCTCTTGCGGGACATCCAGCGAAAGATCGTCAGTGTCCGTGAGGACCTCAAGACGATCATCGGTAAGATCGAAGGGGTGCAGGAAACGATCCAGGACGGCGTCGACAAGGTTCTAGAGGCGATCAACGACAACATTCAGGCCCAGGCGGAACTGAAACTGATGGACAAAGTCGCGAGCGTCAGGTCAATCCCGGCCCATATCGAGGCAGAGCGCGAGCAAGTCGAGGCCGAAAAGAAAGAACTCGAAGAGAAACTCGACCGCATCGACGATCGGTACGCACAGCGCCATCAAGAACTCAACGAGAAAGCCGACGACCGCATCCGAGAACTCGGCGACCATATCTTCGAGATTCAGGAAGACGAGTACGAAGACCAGATCGAACAGCCGTTCCACGAGCACGTGACCGAGACCTGGCGCCAAATGCGACGAGACAACGCCGAGATCGGAAAAGAGCACATCGAGGCCTTAGAGAGTGAACTGGACGCGACCCATGAGTCGATCGACGACCTGCTAGAGCGACGCGACCGGTTCCTCACGGAGATCCGGCAGAGTCGTGTCCCGGCAGGCGAGCATGTCGAGTCGCCGTATCGAGTGCAAGTACCATTCTGGACAGTTACCGTCGAACAAGACGGGGAACGCTACCAGCATGTCTACGCGCCGGCAGATCTGACCCGTCAAAGCGACGCGTGGTATCCAGTCGGCCTGCGTGAGCGAGAGGGCCTTGCCCCACTGGTTCGGACAGTCGCGGACGCCTCGGACGCTGAGACGACATCGAAGACAATCCGGAGCGACGCGATCGGGGCAACTGTTCGCCAGTACGCGACGGGCGACGTCGCAGGGCAGATCGACTTCGCTGATACGCTTGAGGACACACTCGGTGAAAGCATCCCGATTGCTGTCGAAGGTGGTGATCAGACGTGAGCAAAATCGAAGAAACCCGAGCCATCGTCGACGAGGCAGAGACATATGAAGGGGCGGTGATTCCGACTGGCCAGGCCGAGATTGAGCGGCCGGTCACGATCCACGAAGACGCGACCGTCACAGATGGTGTCTATGGCCAGGCGGTAACCATCGAACCCGGCGCGACTATTGACGGTCCGGTCATGGCAAAGGAAGGCGTCGAAGTCGACGATGGGTCCGTCAACGGCGACGTGGGAACGCCCGGAAGTGTCTCGATCGAGTCAGGGGTCGTCAGCGGGACGGTGATGGGATCTCGGCTGCGGTTGGTGGATACAACGGTCGTCGGGAACGTCGTCGCGAGCGAAGCCATCCTCGAAAACTGTACGGTAATCGGGACGGTCGTCGGCGAACAGCGCCTCCGGATGGAATCGACGACCTGCTATACGTTCAAGTCCTACATCGACAGCACGTTCGAAGATGTCAACGTGCTGCTCCCGCAAGCGATTGTCGACGGGTCGTTCTCGGTGGAGTCACCGATAGAGGTCCGATCCATCCGGCGGAAAGACCAGTTCGTCGACGACAACGAGGCTGTGCCAATCCTGACCGAAGACGATGCGCGGACGGTAGATGGAACCACGTATCTCACGCTGGTCCCCCGGTTGCTTGATGTCGAAGCCGTCGAGACGCGGATCGACCAGCTGGAATCGTTCCTCAGGGCGGTCGCACTCGCCCAAGACGCCGGGACCACGGTCGATCCGCCTGCCGAGAGCGAATGGGTGCTCGATGCTTTTGACGTGACTGCCGAAGCGTTGGACTTCTCGACACCCACCTGAGCGATAATCGTATCGCCGTCTTTGCCTCTATGTGGTACGTTACCGAATGGTTCCTCAAGCTTTAACAGACATCCGACCGTCATCAAATTTGGAGGAATATCACATGCCAGAACGTTCCAATCCCGAATTGCCGCCCCTGCCCTACGAGTACGATGCCCTCGAGCCCCACATTTCAGAGCAGGTCCTCGAGTGGCACCACGATACCCACCATCAAGGCTACGTCAACGGCCTCGACAGTGCCGAGGCGACCCTCGAAGAGAACCGCGCCGCAGGCGATCATTCGACGACTGGTGGTGCGCTGAGTAACGTCACGCACAACGGCTCGGGCCACTACCTACACACGCTGTTCTGGGAGAACATGTCCCCGAACGGCGGCGGCGAGCCCGACGGCGACCTCCGGGCACGTATCGAGGAGGACTTTGGCTCCTACGACGCCTGGAAGGCCGAATTCGAGGCCGCTGCGGGCGCTGCCGGTGGCTGGGCACTACTCGTATACGATCCTGTCGCCAAGCAACTCCGCAACGTCGCGGTCGACAAACACGACAACGGTGCGCTGTGGGGCTCCCATCCGATCATGGCCCTTGACGTCTGGGAGCACTCTTACTACTACGACTACGGCCCCGATCGCGGGAGCTTTATCGATGCCTTCTTCGAGGTCGTCAACTGGGAGAAAGTCGCCGAAGAGTACCAGAAGTCCGTCGAGCACTTCGAGTAGCGACGCGCGAGCAGTTTTCTGACGGTCGGGGCAATCTCGACGTAGATCGCGTCACTCTCACAGACAGGAAAGTTTTAGCGAGTCGTTCGCTGGATCCGTCGACTCGCTTGGCTCGATGCAGGCGAGCGTTTCGAGGGACTTACCCCGAGAGAGTGGGTACGCAGGGCTATGCCACGACCGAAAGCGGACTTCGACGATCTGCGGCCGCTTGCCTTTCGCGAACCGGCGGACGTACTGGACTCAGACCGGATGTACACCATCTACGAGGTCGCGCGTCTCCTCCAGGGTGTCGACCCGGATGCCGAACTCGACGTCGATACCGAAAACGTCCTGCTCGACTGGGCAATCCCCTGGATGCTGAAGTACGCCGACGAGTTCGTCTTCGCGGAGCCAGACAGCGACGCGGAGCCGGGTCACTACGGGCTGGCCGCTGAAGAATGAAGCTCCTGGTGGCCGGTGGCGATCGCGTCGACGCCGGCAAGACGACGTTCTCGGTCGGATTGATCGAACGAACGGGTGCGGCCGGGTTCAAACCGCGGGCGGGCAACGACTACTGGTTCGATCAGGACGACTATCGACGAGCGATCGAGGCCGGACGCCTCTATGGGAAAGACGCGAAGCGACTAGCCACAGCTAGCCCTGGCGATCGTCGCCCCGAGTCGATCAATCCGATCCACCGGCTGTGGCGACCCGACCCAGGGGGTGGTTCCGGGCTGGTTGGGCGGCCGGACCGACAGTTCCTGCTCGATCGAGTCGGTGGGCAGTACCTCCGGAATGGGACCGTCGACGTGCCCGAATCGGCCCGCGAGCACCTCCCTCTCGAGGATGCAACCGTCGTCAAGTCAGTCGACGAACTCGATGCGGCAACCGAGCGACGACACCTCCAAGCACTGACGGAAATTACCGAGACGATCGCGGCTGCCGACCGCGCGGTCGTCGAGTCCTACGGGGACGTTGCACGCCCACTCACTGACTTCGAGCCCGACGCCGTCGCCGTCGTCGAGCCCCGGCGGGCACGGATCTATCCGGGACGACGATATACGAAGGCCTGTACGGTTGCCTCGGGTTCGGCCGCACATGGGCGTCTCGAAGAACGTGTACCCTCAGTTGTCGATCTCGTCGACCCGATCGCTTCGGTGACGCTGCCGGCCCTGACCAGCGACCAGCGCGCTGATCCGGCGGCCGTCGCCGACGCCTACGAGCCAGCCTACGACGCGCTGGTGGCCGCGGCACTGGAGTGACAGCCGAGAAAACAGCGCCTCACATCCGGGCGGCTCGGTAAGCGAGTTTGATACTCTCGTAGGGATCAGTTGTCACGCTCGGGCCGTGCCCGACGTGGAGTTGCCCGAGATCGGCAGAGACGACATCCAGGACCCGATCGATACTCTCGATCAGCAGGTCGCGATCCCCCTCTTCGAGATCCGTCCGCCCGAAGCCACCGTTCTCGAAGACGAGGTCACCAGCGAACAAGATGCCAGGGTCAGCCCCGTACAAACAGATGTGGTCGTTCTTGTGGCCCGGCGTGTGGAGGGCGGTATACTCGTGGTCGCCGAGTGTGACCGTCGCTTCGTCGGCCAGTTCCCGATCGACGCCCTCGACAGTCGGATCGAATCCCCAGACGTCGACGTCGAAGGCGTCCGTGACCGCCGCGAGGTTGCCCACGTGATCGGGGTGGGTGTGAGTCAACACTACGGCGTCCAAATCGTCAGTGTGTGCGCTGATGGCATCGACAACGTCGAAGCCGTTGCCGGCGTCGATCAAGACGGTACGGTCGCCCTGAACCAGGAACGTGTTACTCGTGAATCCCTCGACACCAGTTGCGAGATTGTCGATCATGGTCGGACAGTAGGTGGCGACCACCTTTTGTAGTGTCGGGTTCGCTCGCGGTCCCGTGCCGACCTGAACAGCAAGGCGGCCCCTGGTTTGGCCGGCTCCCCGCGGGCGTCGAAGTCGACCAGACCCACAGTGATATGTAGCAGGAGGTAGTTGTCTCACGGTAGATGGCCGATGTCTGATTCCGAACCGCCAGCCGTCCTCATCGTCGAAGATGAACCGGACGTGGCCGAAACGTACAATCTCTGGTTACAGGACCAATACGAGGTGCGTATGGCCGGCGACGGGAGCGAAGCACTGGAACTGTTAGACGACGACGTTGCGGTCGTCTTGCTCGACCGGATGATGCCGGGACTCTCCGGTGACGAGGTCTTAGAGCGCATCAGAGACAGTGACAGTGACTGTCGCGTCGCGATGGTGACGGCGGTCGAACCCGATTTCGATATTCTGGAGATGGGATTCGACTCGTATCTGACCAAGCCGATCCGGAGTGACGAACTCCACGAGACGGTCTCGAACCTGCTCGAACGCTCCGAATACGACGATCTCCTCCAGGAATACTACTCTCTCGTCGAGAAGCAGGCAACCCTAGAAGCGACCAAGAGCAGCGCCGAACTCGCCGAAAGTGAACAATACGCGACGCTGACCGAGCGCGTCGAAGATCTGCGGGGAGACCTCTCACAGACGCTCGGTGGCGTCGAGAACGACGAAGACTTCATCGCGACATTGCGGGAGTTGAGCAATGGCGACGAACACTGACAGCCCAGAGACCATGTACGACCTCTCATCAGTACTGGACGTGGAGGCACTCGAAGCTGTCCGTCCAGGGACCAGTATCCTCGTCTCGGGGCCGGCGATGACCGGAAAGGAGGCGTTGGCCTACGATATTCTCGCGGACGGTGCCGCTTCCGGCCAGGGCGCGGTGATCGTCTCGACGGGAGACCGAGCCGAAACAGTCATCGAGACGTTCGACGAGCGTGTCAGTGGCGAAGCATACAACCTGGGAATCGTCGACTGTGCTGGCGATCAAAGTAGTGCCGAGTCACGACCCCAAGACGGTATCTTCGTCCACCACGTCGCCTCACCGGGCGATCTGACCGGGATCGGGATCGGCTTCACCGAAGCCTTGGAGGCACTCCACGATCAGGGGGTCGATAGTGGACGGCTCGCTCTGTCCTCGCTGTCGACGATGCTGACCTACACTGACCGGAAGACAGTCTTCAAGTTCTGTCACGTCCTCTCGTCGCGGCTCGATGCTACCGAGTACCTCGGTCTGTTCACGATCGATGCCAGCGCCCACGACGAGCAAACCCTGCAGGTCATCAAACAGGCTTTCGATGGACTGATCGACATCCGGGAACGCGACGGGACCCGGGAGGCACAGGTTCGGGGGCTCACAGCCGACCCCAGCGATTGGACCAGTCTGTAAGGGGACACGGCCCCTCGAACGCGTCAGTGGCTGCCGGATGGGTCGTCGCCTGGATCGTACCGTTCGGCTTGCTCCCAGTGTTTCCGGAACTGTGATTCGAGCTCCAGAGCAAACGAGGGATCTTTGACGTTGAGCAGTCCGACGACAGCGTCTGGCTCCATCGGGTTGGTCACCTCGAAACACAGCTCGACGTGATCGATGAGGAAGAACCCGCCGTGGAGCCGGTCAGTGAAGCGAACGCGAAAGGCATCGTCGTCGAACGGCGGGTGTTCGATCCGTTCGAGGAGGCCACCGGGGACCTCCGCGACGAGATCGCGGGGTACTAACAACGAGATGTCCACGCCACGTTCGATGGCAGCACCGACGTGATCGAGGACGTTCGGTCCCATCTCTGCCACGTCGAACTCCGAGGTGAACACGTCCGCGACCATCACTACTTCTTCGTCGGCCATCTCGATCCGTTCGAGCAGTAACTCGGTCGCGTCTGCGGTCCCGATCGCCGTCGTCAGGAACCGCTCGTCGACGGTCGTTTCAGCCGACAATTCCTCGACGAGCTGGTCGCCAAGAACTTCGTACCGATCGATTTCCGCACGCAATTCGCGGCTGCGAGTCTCGACCAGTCGGTCGATGGCGACCGCCGGTTCGACAGCGAGATACTGTTTCGGTCGGCTGTGAGTCTGAGCACGCACGAGGCCACGCGTTTCCAGACTATCGAGGACATCGTAAATCCGCCCCTCCGGGACGCCGCTGGCCTCGGCCAGTTCCATCGCCGAAACCGGGCCGAGCCCAAGCATACTCCGATAGGCGCGGTCTTCGTAACTGGACAGACCGAGATCACGCAAATCTGTCATGATCGTCGTTGGGGATGAGAATAGAAATACACTTCGGTGAGTTTGTTTATCCCGATCGCCAGTCGATATTTCTCCCCCCATGCGCCGTATTTTTCCGTATATGCAGACACAATAATATAAAGAAACAGGTATGTAGTTGTTCCAAGTTTGCCAACCGTTATCCGGGCAAGCGGGCCTACGTAAGAATATGGACCGTTCTGACCGGGCCGGACCGAGACGGAAACTAGGGGCAGTCAGTATCGCCACGCTAGTCGTCCTCAGTAGCCTCACTGGCGTCCTCCCAGGCGGAATCGGCGTCGTCAGTGCGGCCAATTCGTCGACGATCGAAGGGACACCGCAGTTGAACGCCTCAGCACCCGACGCGCGGCTCAATCCCGGCCAGAACGGGGCCGTCGGGATCACGATCACGAACGATGCGACCTACGACGACAACAACGCGACCCACCCGTCGGAAGCGCGCTCACGCGCGGGTGAAGCGCGGTCGGTGAGCCTGGACATCTCCGATACGAGAGGGGCACCGTTGTCGGTCGAGACTGGCTCACAGTCGATCGGCACCGTCCAGGACGGCGAGTCCAGTGGCCCCCATTCGTTCAACGTCGTCGTCGACGAGGACGCCGCGGCCGGGACCTACGAGATGGAGGTGACGACCGAATATCGCCACGCCGAACAAGTCACCTACGAAGAAGTTGCGGACGGCGAGTACGCGTACAACGAGACGGTCGTGACCCGAACGGAAACAGATACGATCACAGTGGTGATCGAACCAGAAGCCCGCTTCGAGGTGGACAACGTCGATCACGACGTGCCCTTGGGCGGTGAAGGGACGGTCATCCTGGACATCACGAACACCGGTGACGAAGACGTGACCGAGACGGCAGTCTCAGTGACTTCGAGCGATTCGAACTTCTACTTTGGCTCGGGGACGGCAACGTCCGAGGCAAACGTCGGCGATTGGGATGCCGGCGAGACCAAACAGCTCGAGTTCCGTGCTGGGACCGTCGAGAGTGCCGTCAAGCGTGAGTATCCGGTCGACGTATCTGTCAGATATACGGATAGTGATGGAACCCAACAGTCGAGCAGCGAACCGATCGGAGTCACCCCTCAGAATCGGACGCGATTCAACGTTGTTTCGGTAACACACGACGTGCCTCGGAGCGGGGAAGGGACGCTCTCAGTCACGGTCAACCAGACAGCAGGGAAAACAATCGAAGACGTTGCAGTGACGGCCTCAACGACTGCCACGGAAGTCTATCTCGGGAGCGAATCCTCACGGTCATCGAGGACGTTCCTCGACAACTGGGAGGGTGGGGAAGAGACGACCTTCACGTTCCGTGTCGGTACGACTGAAAACGCTATCAACCGTTCCTATCCGATCGAACTCCAGTTCGAGTACACTGACGCCGACGACAACGACAATGCTCGAAGTTCTTTCCTTGAGTTCACGCCGGAAAAGAGCGATCCGTTCAACGTCTCGATTGCTGATCACGACGTGCCCCAAAATGGAGAGGGGATCGTAACCTTCTCCATTAGGAATACCAGAAAAGAAAATTTTTCCGATGTTACAATAACGACGGCAAGCAGTGATTCTACAGTCACTGTCGGTGGGAGTTCCTCGCAGTCAGCGACCACAGTGATCGAGCAGTGGGAATCGGGTGAACGCCGGACCGTGACTGCCCGTGTAGGAACAGCTGAGAGCGCCGTCGAGAGGGCATACCCACTCGACGCAACCATCGAGTACACCGACGCGGCGAACAACGACAATTCTCAGACAGACACCCTCGAATTTGTCCCGGATAAACGTGACTTCTTTGCCGTCGATGGCATCTCGCATACGGTGCCGGAAAACGGCGAAGGGACCCTTTCAATCAACGTCACACAGGTCGCCAACAAGTCTTTCGAGGACGTGATGGTGACTGCCTCGACGACGGCCCCGGACGTGTATCTTGGGGCCCAGTCCTCGCGGTCTTCGACGACAACTGTCGACACGTGGAACCGTAACGGAACACAGACGCTGACGTTCCGCGTCGGAACGACCGAAAGTGCCGTCGATCGACCCTATCCAATCGATCTCGAATTCGATTTTACCGATGCCAACGACAATGACAACACCCGGACGAAACAGCTCGAATTTACGCCTGGTGACCGTGAGCAGTTCGAGATTGGACGAATTAACCACGATATCCCAGTAAACGGAGAAGGGACGATCGATATCCTTGCACGACAGATCACGAATAAGACCATCGAGGACGTGACGGTGACTGCCTCGACGACGGCCCCGGACGTGTATCTTGGGGCCCAGTCCTCGCGGTCTTCGACGACAACTATCGACACATGGAGTGACAAGGCAGCTCACGAATTTACCTTCCGTGTCGGAACGACTGATGCGGCAGTCGAGCAGGCGTATCCCATTCAACTGCAATTTGAGTACACCGATGGAGAAGATAACGACAACTCTCGGACGAAAATTGTCGACTTCACGCCCGAAAGTCGTGACCGGTTCGAAACGGAGATTGTCAATCATGATGTCCCGCGGGGCGGCGAGGGAACGGTCACTATCGAGCTAGATCGGATCGCAGCGAGTGACGTATCAGACGTCTCAGTGACGGCAAGGACAACGGACTCCACAACCTACCTCGGTACTGAATCATCTGCGTCTGCGACGACGACGATCGGTACACTCAAAGAAAACGAGAACGAGGAGATCCAGTTCCGTGTCGGAACAAGTGATTCCGCTGTTGAGCGCCCATACACATTAGACCTCACGATCGACTATACAGGTTCAGAAAACTCCGACAATCAGCGGACCAAAAGTGTTGAGTTTATTCCACAGGATGCAGATCACCTCTCGGTCGAAGAGGTCAATCACAACGTGCCACGGGATGGCGAAGGGACAGCGACGTTCATCATTGTCAACACCGCAAGCAAGACCCTGGAGGATGTCTCGTTAACCGCATCCTCTACAGACTCAGAGATGTACCTCGGGGCAGAAGCGTCTCAGTCCGGGACTACTGTCATCAACGAGTGGAATCCAAGCGAAACAAAACGCGTCACGTTCCGCGTCGGCACGACCGAAAACGCTGTTGACAGAACCTATCCGATCGATCTGCAATTCGAGTACACCGACGAGACGGACAACCAAAACTCCCGGAACAAGCAAGTCGAGATCCGCCCGCAAGCGAAAGAGCATCTCTCGATCCACGCTGTCGAACACAACGTCCCCATCGACGGCGTCGGCCAGGTCACGGTCCTGGCGAACAACACCGCAGACCGGAATTTCTCGGATCTCTCGGTGACAGCGTCGACGCCGGACTCAGAGGTGTACATCGGCTCTGAATCCTCACGGTCGGGCACCGCAACGGTGAGTGAGTGGGCGGCCGGCCAGGCTCGTTCGATCACCTTCCAGGTCGGGACCAGCGCCAACGCAGTGAATCGGTCCTACCCGCTCGATCTGGAGTTCGAATACAGCGACGCGGCCGATAACAACAACCAGTACACCGACGACATCGAGTTTCGGCCCCGGTCCGAACCGCAGTTTACCGTCCAGTCGATCGATCACGAGGTGCCGATCGGGAGCACGGGCCAGGTCACGCTAACCGTACGAAACGAGGGACCGGTCAATGCCAGTGAGACGACGCTGACGATCGGTTCCAACACGGACGCGGTGTACTTCGGCGCGGGTGGGACTCCCGAGCCGATCGAGGCCCAGGGGGTCGTCCTCGAACCACCCCGAACTGGAACGCCGACGGCCCAGAGCCACGTCGGCAACTGGTCGGTCGGCGAGACCAAAACCGTCTCCTTCCGGGTCGGCTTCGACGAGAACGCGATCACCCGGCGCTACGCCGCCGAGCTTTCGGTCAGTTACGAGAACGAAAACGGCGACGACATGCCCGACCGCACGAAGATGGTCGGGATCGAGCCGCTGGCCGAGCAGCTGTTCGACTTTGCAGCTGTAGAAAGTGACCTCCACGTCGGCGAAGAGGGTAATCTGGTCGGCGAGATCGAGAACGTCGGGAACCGGTCAGTCGAGGGCGTGGTCGTCACCGCCGAGACACAGCGCGAGACTGTCAACTTCTACAACGCTCGCTACGCCGTTGGAGAGCTCGAACCCGGCGAATCCGAGCGTTTCCGACACCGGGTCGGCATCACGAACGAAGCCGAGCACGGACCGCGGTTGTTCGAAGTCTCGGCCCGCTATCGGGACTCTCAGGGCGACATCCAGACGACGGACTCGCGTGACCTCACCGTCGCGTTCGGTCGGGACCGGGACGCGTTCGGACTCGACACCGACGCGACCTTCGAGCCAGGTGCCAGTGGAACGTTGGACGTGACCGTAACGAACCGCCGGAACGAAACGCTCTCGAACGTACAAGCGAAGCTATTCACCGACGATCCGCTCGACAGTGAAGACGACTCGGCGTTCGTTCCGGAACTCGCGCCGGGCGAATCGACGACGGTCACTCTCGACCTCTCGGTCGGCGGCGGGGCCAGTGCGAAAACCTACTCGGCGTCGATGGATTTCCGCTACGACAACGCACGCGGCGAGAGTACGCTCTCGGATACCTACCGCGTACCCGTCGTCGTCGCACAGCCCGAGTCAGGCATGGGACTGCCCGTCCTCATCGGTGGCCTCGGCGTTGTGATCGTGGTCGGCATCGCCGGCTGGCGGTTCGGAGCGGTCGACCGCCTCCGAGATCGGATCGGCGAGTGGCGGACGGACAGCGCCGGGCCCGCCGACGTCCAAGAGTAACAGCACACTGAGAGACCCTGCCAGACCTCTAGAAATGACTCCGCTCCCTTCGATCGACCACGAAGATATCGTCCGAGCGGTCGACAGAGAGATCGTCGACCACTCCGTCCGAGTCATCATCGTCTTCCTGCTGTTGAGTGGTATCTTCGCCGGCGGCATGGCGGGCGTGAGTATCGACGCCGGCACCCAGCGGTTCTTCGAGAGTGTCCCCGAGCATCACACCCAACAGTTCATCGACGACCAGTTCGGCGCGACGTTCGACGCGGGCGAGGACTCGACACAAGTCGTCGTCAGCGACGAGAACGTCTTCTCGAAGCGGGCCTTGCTCCGGATGCTCGAACTGCAAGAAGACCTCGAAGCCGATCCGTCGCTCCGGGTGGGCGACGTAACCGGACTCGCCTCTGGGGTCGCCAGAGTCCTAGACCCGTTGGCGACGACGACAACAGCACAGCGGCAGGCGATCGAGACGGCAACGCCAACGGAGATTCGAGCGGCCAGCCACACGCTGCTCGATCGGCGGCCCCAGGTCGCCCAGCTACTGAGTGAAGACCAGAATCTGGCTGAGCCCCACGCCTCAGCGACGATCGTGCTCGTGTCACACGCGATTCCGGAGGGGGACGATTCGACCTTAGAGACCGTCCAAGAGCGGGTCAAGCAGGTCGCGGAGACGGGCCACGGCGACGTTCGTGTCTTCGGGACGGCGATCCAGGATGCTGGCTTCGATCGGGCGATCTTCGAGTCACTGTCGTTGATCGTCCCAATGGTGACCGTCCTGATTCTCGTGTTCCTGATCGTCGCCTATCGGGACCCGATCGATCTGGTGCTGGCGCTCGTGAGTCTATTGTTGGCTATCGTCTGGACGTTCGGCTTCATGGGCTATGCCGGAATCAGTTTCAACCTCATGATGGTCGCGGTCCCGGTCCTGTTGCTGGGCGTCGGGATCGACTTCGGGATCCACGCCGTCAACCGATATCGCGAGGAGCGAGTCGCCGGGAAGTCAGTCGAGGACAGTATGTCGATCGCCAACCGGCAGTTGCTGGTGGCTTTTTTCATCGTCTCGGTGACGAACGTCATCGGGTTCTCGGCGAACGTGACGAGTGCCCTCGAACCCGTCCGGGAATTCGGGCTCGTCGTCGCGGTCGGGATGGTGTTTACGCTTGCCGTCTTCGGTGTCTTTCTGCCCGCGCTGAAGGTCGTCGTCGATCGCTGGCGGCACTCGAGGGGCATCAGACAGTTTTCGATCACGCCACTCGGTGGCGAGGAATCGCGGCTTGGCGACATCCTCCGATCGAGTGCAATCGTCGCCAAACGTCACCCGCTGATTCTGCTTGCGATCATCCTCCTGGTAACTGGAGCCGCCGCCCAGTCCGCGACGAACGTCGAATCGAAGTTCGAGACCGAGGACTTCCTGCCGTACGCCGATCACCCGCCACAGCTCGATGCGATTCCCGACCAGATTGCCCCCTCCGAGTTCGAAATCACGGCCACGTCGAATTATATCACCGACACGTTCGAGACGACCAACACCGAACAGGTGACGTTGTACGTCGAGGGACCGCTACGGCGGGATCACGCCCTCGAAGCCGTCTCCCGCGTCGGCTCGGACCCACCGGACTCGTTCGTCCGCAAAGACGGCCACGCCGTTTCACAGAGCATCGTGGACGTCATGGAGAGGGCTGCCCGACAGGACAGGGAATTTGCGGACCTACTCGACCGCAACGACCTCTCGGAGAACGGCGTCCCCGATCGGAACCTCGATGCGATCTATCAGGCGTTGCTGTCCTCTGAGTACGGGGACCAGGCCCGCCAGTACCTGACCGCGGATCGCCGAGCGACGAAAGTCGTCTACCAGGTCCAAGCCAGCGCCAGCCAGAAGGAAGTCACCGAGGACGCGCGCACGCTCGCCGCCGACGCCCGGTTCGACGCCGTTGTGACGGGCGACATCATCGTCTTCCGGGCACTGACTGAGGCGCTGATGAGCTCTGCGATCATCAGTTTCGCCGTCGCGTTCTTGCTGACAGCGGCGTTCCTGGTCGTGATCTTCGGCCTGCTCGAAGGGCGGTGGTCGCTTGGGCTGGCGACGATGGCGCCGGTCACGGTCGCGATCGTGTTGCTAGTCGGGTCGATGCCCATCCTCGGCATCACGTTCAACGCGCTGACGGCGACGATCCTCGCGATCACGATCGGTCTCGGAGTGGCCTACGCCGTCCACGTCAGCCACCGGTTCATCGACGAATACGACGACAACGGGGACGTCCACGAATCGCTGCTCGTGACGCTCAGCGGGACTGGGGGCGGGATCACCGCGAGCATGCTGACGACCTCGGGAAGTGTCGTCTGTATGACCGTCGCCGTCAACCCGATTTTGGGGCAGTTCGGCCTGCTAACCGGTGTCAGTACGTTCCTCTCGTATCTGACGGCGGTGACGGTGTTGCCGCTGACGCTCCGTGGCTGGGCGCGCGTGTTCGGCTAGAACGTGACGGGAGAGCCGTCCTCACTCCAAAATAGTGTCGAGGAACGACACCCACCGCCGATTGCTCTGGACGTCTTGTTTGCGGGCACGCTCGGCGAGATCCGGTTCGTGGAGATTCTGTAGGGCTGCGAGGGCGCGATCGATCCCGACGATCGAATCGGCCAGTGCCTCGGCTTCGGATTCGGTCAATGTGGCCGATTCGAGCCGCTCCTTTCGTGCCGCGCGCTCGGCGGTGAGTTTACGCCGAACCTCGCGGACGCGGTCGCGCAACTCCGGAGGAACCGTGCCCTGGCGTTTGGTCTCCCAGACGAATTCCTTGAGGTTCATCTCCGTGCCCTGGATCTGGACCGCCGTCGGGATCTGTTGGCCAACAGTCGCCGACTTGCGCGTCACACGCTCGAGTAACTCCTCGCGTCGTCGATCGTCGAGTTGGCTCTCGTCTCCCGTCTTCCCCATGTAACTGCCTCACAGCCCAACCGCCGGGAGTCTTTCGGTTCGGCACTGCCCCGTGGCGAGACAGAACGACACAGTCGCCACGAATGCATCAGGTACCAGGCTCGTTCGACTGTGGGCCTGACGTGGAGATATCACTATCGCACACGTACTCGGTTTCGAGATGGGCCCGGACGCGATCGACGAGCATCGCATCGTAGGTCCAGGCACCGTAGAACTGCTCTGGACCGCGCTGTTCGGCCAGCAGGGCGGTCTCTTGGGCCGTCTCGTCCCCGCCATCGAAGATGACGAACCACGTGGTGGCAATCTCGTCGGTCTCGACTGCATGAACCTGGGCACCACCCAGATCAGGGGCCGGATCGTCGGGCACGCCGAAGGCGTGGACGGTTACCCCGCGGCGGGCGATATCGGCGTAGATAGACGATTGATCTGCCATGAGCGAAAAGCGCTGGAAGCCGGCATAC
The DNA here is from genome assembly GCF_009690625.1 of Halorhabdus sp. CBA1104. Lineage (NCBI taxonomy): Archaea > Methanobacteriati > Methanobacteriota > Halobacteria > Halobacteriales > Haloarculaceae > Halorhabdus > Halorhabdus sp. CBA1104. The sequence continues at coordinate 1,312,697 of NZ_CP033878.1, forward strand.
AAAGTGCCAGAGCCGACACGCCGGGCCCGGTCTTCGATCTCTCTGGACGCGTGATGCAACTGGGATCGGTCGGTGGACGTGAACGTGGTCTCTTTGAGGTGTTTGAGGATGGCCTCGTATTCTGTATCTGCGAAGCCGACGCCGTTGGCACCCACGTTCGTTTCCGTCACCAGTTGCCGGAGGAGTGATCCATCGAGAACCGCCAACACACCATCGACAGCACTGAGGACCGCAACCTCGGCCGGGCGTCCGGAGGCCGTCCGGGCCGTCGAAATCCGGACGTTCTGGGTCTCGAAGAAATCAGCCAGGTGCTCGCCTAGACGGTCCTCGTTGCCCACGTTGAACAGGACCAGCTCTTTCTCGTGGTTGTTGATCGCCTCGATGCAGCCATGGATATCCATCGACTGTGGCTACGGACGGTGCTATTATAAATCTCCGTCCGCGCCCTCGCCAGCCAGCCGTTGCAAGTCCGCGAGCGTGTTGAGTGCTTCGAGCGGCGTCAATTCGGCGACGGTGAGCGATTGCAACTCGGCGGACAACGTCTCGGCTGCAGTCTCTCGTTCCGGGGGGTCGCTAGTGGTCGCCTCACGGGGCACTGGTTCGTCGAGACGGTCCGTCGTAGCGAGCAGCTCCCGAGACCGGTCGACGACTGGCCCAGGCACGCCCGCGACCGCGGCGACCTCCACGCCGTAGGACGCCTCTGCGGGGCCGGGAGCGATCTCGTACGGGAACGCGACATCGTCGCTGTCGCGGTCGGTCCGGAAGTGCAGATTCGTCGCCTGCGGGAGGCTCGTAGCGACGTCGGTCAGCTCGTGATGATGGGTAGCAAACAGCGTGGTCGCACCGATCTCGTCGTGGATGTGTTCGGTCACGGCCCGAGCGATCGCCAGGCCGTCCGAGGTGCTGGTTCCGCGGCCAACCTCGTCGAGCAAGACCAGCGAGTCCGGGCTAGCCTGCGCCAGGATCGTCGCGAGTTCACTCATCTCGACCATGAACGTCGAGCGGCCGCCAGCGATATCGTCGCTGGCCCCGACCCGGGTGAAGACCCGATCGACGATCCGCAAGCTGGCGGACGCTGCCGGCACGAAGCTCCCGGCCTGGGCGAGGACGGTGAGCAGCCCAACCTGGCGCATGTACGTCGACTTCCCGCTCATGTTCGGCCCGGTAATTACCGCGAGGAACGAATCGTCGTCGAGGTGGACGTCGTTGGGCACGAACTGCTCCTCGGCGCGTTCGACGACCGGGTGGCGACCGCCCTCGACGTGGATAGCGTCGCCGTCGAAGGTTGGCCGACAGTAATCGCGTTCGGCCGCGACGGTCCCAAACGAGACGAGCACGTCCAGAGTCGCCACGGCGTCGGCCACCGCCTGGACGCGCTCTGAGTGGGCGGCGACCTGCTCGCGAACCGCGACGAACAGGTCGTATTCGAGGTCCTCAGCCTGGCTCGCTGCCCGCAGAATCTCGTCTTCGCGTTCCTTGAGTTCGGGCGTGTAGTACCGCT